>NZ_CP174605.1:2167500-3367500 GCF_051016085.1 Formosa bonchosmolovskayae | reverse complement strand
GGAAAGACTTCATTGCCTTGAACGGCATGTTTTTTACATAAATTATGTAATCCTAAAAATACGGCCGATAGTAAGCCTAAATACATCCACATGGTGGCAAATATAGGTTTTTAGACATTTTTAGCTTTTGTTTCCTTTTAAAAATTATGGAAAACCTTAAAATATAACCCGGACTTAAAGTCATCTAGTAATTCCTTACTATTGAAGATAGCAGTTTATAACAAATGCTATGGACGTTCTGTTACCAAAATGTTAAGTTTTTTAACGTTTATCATGTTGTGTAGCAACTTCAATTTCATATTTTTGCGTACCTAAAAAAATAAATATGAAGTCAGTATGTATGGCACTTTTAGTAGTGCTTTTCGTCTCTTGTAGTTCAGACGATGGAAATTCGAACAAAGATTATAGTCTTGAAAACCAAGAGGAAATTTTATCGTATATCGCAACCAATAATATTGATGCAGAAAGTACAGAATCTGGATTGTATTATGTTATTGACGAAGTGGGAGAAGGTGATGCAATTACATCAACTTCAGATGTAACCGTGAAATATAAAGGTTATTTTACAGATGGTACCGTTTTCGATGAAAATACAGAAAGCGCTGTGAGTTTCAATTTACAAGGTGTTATTGAAGGTTGGCAAGAAGGAATTCCTATGTTTAACGAAGGAGGTAGCGGTTTGTTAATTATTCCTGCACACTTGGCCTATGGAAGTAATTCTTATGGTGGAATACCTGCAGGTTCGGTTTTAGTATTCGAAATCGAGATTATCGATTATAACGCAATAAACAAACAAGAAATTGAAGACTATATAGCTGAAAATGATTTAAATGCTATGAGTACAGCATCTGGATTATATTACGTAATAGAAGAGCAAGGGGAAGGTGTAAGACCAACGAGTACGTCTACAGTAACAGTGAATTACGAGGGTTACTTTACCGATGGTGAAATCTTTGCTGAAAGAAGTGCTAACCTAAATTTAGAAATTGAAGACATTTTAGAAGGTTGGCAAGAGGGTTTACAATTATTAAATGAAGGTGGAACTATGAAATTATTAATTCCGTCTGCATTAGGATATGGTCGTTACGATTATTCTGTGATTCCTGGGGGATCAGTAACTATATTCGATATAGAATTGGTCGATGTAAATTAACCGCTTCTATAGAAAACAAAATATTGAAAGCTCATCTGATTAAGATGAGCTTTTTTTTATGCCTTTATTTTACAGAACATCTTAAAACGTTACTATAAAACGAAGTTTAAATGAGGATCCATGAATACCAAAAATATAAAGTATATTCGTTGCCTAAATCATATACTATGCACGCCAAGAGTGAAGGTGAACAGGGACAATTGTCTCAGAAGGAAATAGACGAATGTTTACGTGTATTAGATCAATTAAATGCCGATACCAATCTTATTTTCGATATTCCAAAGGATAAAAGAATTGCTTTAATTAAAGCGACAGGGACGTTTTCAAGACCTAGTCGAGAAGAGTTTGCACGCCGAAAAAAAGACGCTAAGAAAAATGCAAAGCGTAAAA
Organism: Formosa bonchosmolovskayae; assembly: GCF_051016085.1. Lineage (GTDB taxonomy): Bacteria > Bacteroidota > Bacteroidia > Flavobacteriales > Flavobacteriaceae > Formosa. Next base: position 3,365,957 of record NZ_CP174605.1, on the reverse strand, counting down.
AGGAAGTCCAAGATCGTGTCGCTCGTAAAGAAACAGGTATTAGAAATGCGCGTGAAACACCTATTTTTATGGCGCCTAAATTGTTGCTTGCGCAAGAATTAGAAAACAGGGAAACCATAGAGCTAGAAACACCTAGAAATTGCTATGTGTGTAAAACAGCATTCACCAAAATGCATCATTTTTACGATACCATGTGCATCGATTGTGGGGATTTTAATTATGCTAAACGCTTTCAAACGGCAGATGTTAATGGGCAAGTAGCTGTAATCACAGGTTCTCGTTTAAAAATTGGCTATCATATTACTTTAATGTTGTTAAGAGGCGGAGCTACCGTAGTGGCAACAACGCGTTTTCCCGTAGATTCTGCGATTCGGTTTGCTAAAGAAGACGATTTTAACACATGGAAAGATCGCTTGCATATCCACGGCTTAGATTTAAGACACATACCGAGTGTAGAAATTTTTTGTAATTACATCGAACAAAAGTATGACCGCTTAGATATTTTAATCAATAATGCAGCACAAACCGTAAGACGGCCGGCTGGTTTTTATGCGCATTTAATGGGGAAGGAAGAGCAAGCTATAGATACGCTTCCTCAAACGGTTCAAGATTTATTATCAGATCATACCACGTGTTTAAACGAGCTGAAATCATTAACATCTGGCGCATCTTCAAACAAAAATATGCCGGTGACTTGGCACGGACCTGAACCTGGAATCGGATTGAGAGCCTCGGCAAAATTATCTCAAATTCCGTATAGTTTCGATAATTCGTTAGTGGCAGAAGAGGTGTTTCCTGAAGGGAAATTAGATGCGGATTTACAGCAAGTAGATTTAAGAAAAACGAACAGTTGGCGTTTAAAATTAGGAGCTATAGAAACCACAGAAATGATAGAAGTACAATTGGTTAATGCTGTAGCACCCTTTGTACTATGTAATCGCTTGGCCGAGATGATGAAAAAAGAAAATACCGGTCAGAAGCATATTATAAACGTGACTGCTATGGAAGGTAAATTTCATCGTGTGTTCAAAGAGTCCAGACATCCGCATACCAACATGGCCAAGGCTGCTTTAAATATGCTAACGCATACAGCATCTGGGGAGTTGGCTAAAAGTGGTATCTTTATGAATGCCGTAGACACGGGTTGGGTAACAGACGAAGATCCTGCTGCTTTAGCAAGAATGAAACAGGAGGTATACGATTTTCAACCCCCTTTAGATATTGTAGATGGCGCCGCCCGTGTAATGGATCCGCTATTAGACGGAATTAACACAGGAAAACATTGGTGTGGTAAATTTCTTAAAGATTACAGACCTATCGAATGGTAAGACGTGTAATTTAAGTGCGTAATTATTAGGGAAGTAATTAAACCATTGTGTTTAATTATAGTCTGAATAGTGTTAACTTTCGTTTTTACTATTTTAAATCCCGCTATTTATAATGTCCATTGTATTGTATAGAAAATTAAATATTGTAATTCTTAGCTTCTTTTTTATCCTTATTAGTACTGTTGCGGTAAGCGCTCAAGATAAAAAAGACATTATTCCAACTGTCGAAAATATATACTTACACACCGACCGAAATCAATATACGCTTGGCGAATCGTTGTGGTATAAAGCTTATGCGATATATCCCTATAACAATCAGTTGTACAATAAAAGTAATATGCTGTATGTAGAGTTAATAGCTCCAAATAAACAGATAATTGCACGGCAGCATACAAGATTAGAAAATGGATTAGGTTTCGGGGACTTCAAGCTTACAGATTCTACAGGCATTAAAACGGCAGGAACCTATCAGTTGCGTGCCTATACCAATTGGAACCGTAATTTCGACGACGCGTTTGTTTTTACTAAAGACATTAAAATACTGAACGTTTTTACAGATTCAGAAACCAATGATACGGTTAAAAAGCATACTAAAGAAGCGAAAAGTACAACTGCTGACGAAGAGGCTTTTAAAGTGCAGTTTTTTCCGGAAGGCGGATCCCTTGTCGAAGATGTTATAAATATTGTGGCGTTAAAAGCTGTGGATTCTAAGGGATTTCCCATAGAAGTAAAAGGAGAAATTTACACGGCAGATGATACTTTGGTTACCTTCTTCGAAACCATTCATGATGGTATGGGAACCTTTCAGTTAAATCCAAAAAACGGAGTGCAGTATTATGCTAAAACATCTGCTGTACAGGGCGGAGAAGCCATAAAATTTACTTTACCTAAGGCCAGAGAAACAGGATTTGTATTAAGTTCTAAACCTGTTAAAGGCGATGCAACTCGAGTCCTTACCGTTAAAACCAATAAGAAAACACTAAGCAGTCAACCAGACCAAAATATAAATATTCTCTGCAAAATTAAGGATATTACATATTTCGAGATCGACCAGCCTATAACAAGCACCACTGTGAAATTTGAAATCCCTCAGGATAAATTGCCCGGCGGTATTAATCATATTACCTTGTACGATGCCAACCAGAAGCCACAAAGTGAGCGTCTCATTTTTATAGATAAGAGCGATAAATTAAACGTTACTCTAGCTACAGATAAGCAAACCTATAAACCTGATGAAAAAGTAACAGTAACGGTCTCTTCTAAAACCAAAGATGGTTCGCCGGAACTAGCGAGTTATTCTTTAAGCAGTATCGATATGAATGGGGTAGAAGACACAGGTCTGGCATCCAATATTTCCTCATATTTTTTAATGGAATCGGATATTAGAGGACCAATTTATAATCCAGGATTCTACTTTAATACCGATAATCCGTGGCGGATTGAAAAGTTAGATGTATTGTTACTAACCCAAGGATGGAGAGATTTTATATGGAAAGATAATCCAAATTTAGCAGATAAAACCTTGCCCTTTACAGCCGAATCTGGGATTAATATTAGCGGTCAACTTACGCAAGTACTTAGAAATAAAGGAAAAGCTGGAAACAATATCACATTAACCTTATTTAACAAGGGTAAGATTAAGATGTTGAATACCGAAACGGATTCCTTAGGGCACTTTAAATTTGAAAATATAATGTTTTACGGAACTTCAGAAATGATTTTAAGTTCTAAAGACGATAATGGAAAATCTAGAGGAATGCTGTCTTTAGACGAAGACACCCACGCGACTTTAGCAGTTAATTTTACACCACAACCTACACAAGAAGCCCATTTTGAAGATATTGTTTTAAAATCTACAGTATTAGAGAAATATAAGTCTGTTGGCATTATGGAAGAAAATGTTCTAGACGAAGTGGAGATTATAGCTCCTAAAAAAGAAGAAGCTTTATCCATGTATGGTCCAGCCGATCGGACATTTGTTTTCGGAGACGAAGTGGAAACTTTCTTATCTATTTACGACCTAATACAAACTACCATACCAAGTGTTGTTATAGAGGAACCGTCAATCCGATTTATTAGAAATGCAGGACCGGCGGTAATTATTGTAGATGGTATTATCTGGCAACCGGACGAACTTTCTTTCTTACAACCAGCCGATGTGGTTAAGATAGAAACTTTAAATGGGGCGAGTGCCACTATTTTAGGATCTAACGGAGGAAATGGAGCGATTTTAATTTACTTGAAGAAAGGGGCAACCACCAACGAGAAAATAGTACTACAGACCATAAAACAGCAGGTAGAAGGATTTTACGAACCACGTGTGTTTTATACGCCAGATCCAAAAGATATCACCTTTGAAAATCAAAAAGAGGATGTTAGAAATACACTTTACTGGAATCCGTTTATGCATCCCGATAAAACGGGAATTGTAAAAGCCGATTATTATAACAGTGCTGTGGAAACGACTGTAAAAGTGACTATAGAAGGGGTTACTGCATCCGGGATTCCAGTGGTGGCTAAAACGCAATATACTATAGAAGAATAAAAAAGTTTTCAATTCGTTAAATTTCCACCTCATATAGGCTTAAACGTCCAAGTGCAGAGTTATCATTCATACAATAATTCCGATACGCGTTCAACCAAACTAAAGTATCGGTTTTTTGTGTTTACACCGTTTTAGTTCTTCATTATACGGCCTATTTGCTATTTGGTTTATAGGGTATGGACATTGTACGTCCGTTGACCAGCGGTGGAATAGCGTTACTTTTATATGTTTTTAAGTCAATGCGTACTAGGCAATAGGCGTAAATTGCATGAAAACAAATAAAATGGAAAACGTATTAGTAGTTGGTGCCACAGGTACCACAGGAAATAAAGTAGTGCATCATTTAAAAACCTCTCAAGATTTCGAACCGATTGCCATGGTTAGAAATGAAGAGCAGGAGAAAAGCTTCAAAGAGCACAATATAAGAACCGTATATGGCGATCTGGAAGATGATGTGTCACAAACGGTTAAAGAAGCTAATCATGTTATTTTTGCTGCCGGATCTGGTGGTAAGAAAGTAGAGGCTGTAGACCAAGATGGCGCTATAAAAATGATTAAAGCTTCGGAAGGTGCAAATATTAAGAAATTTGTAATGCTAAGTTCTATGGGCGCAGATAATCCAGAACAGAGTGAAAAACTTCAAGATTACCTAAAAGCTAAGCATAATGCCGATGTGTTTTTAAAAGACTCAAAATTAAATTATACCATTGTAAGACCAGGAACATTAAATAATGAATCGGGTCAGGGGCGCATAGCGATATCCAAGTCTTTTTCTAAACATGGCGAAATTACTCGCGACGATGTTGCGCAGACTCTTGTACAAGCGCTACGCGATAATACAACAGATAAAACAACCTTCGAAATTCTACAAGGAGACACACCTATAGAAGAAGCGTTTAGAACCATCTAATTGCAATCCATATTTCCAAATACGACACTTTAATAATTAATTTTAAAATCAAGTATTATGATTAAACCAAGAACAGAAACACCCGATTTATCAATAAATTTATTAAACGATACGAAGTGGATGCTTAGTGAGCAGAAACCAGAAAACTTCACCTTAGTGGTGGTGTATCGTGGTAAACACTGTCCCGTTTGTAAAAAGTATTTAGAAACGATACAAGATCATTTAGGCGACTTTAAAGACAAAGGCGTGAATGTGGTCGCTATCAGTTCGGATACTAAAGCCAAAGCAGAAGCCTCTTATAAGGAATGGGATATTAAAGATGTGCCATTAGGATATGAGTTTCCAATTGAAGAAGCTCGTGAATGGGGACTTTACGTTTCTAAAGGAATCAAAGACGAACCTGAAGAATTTGTAGAACCAGCTATCTTTTTAATCCGTCCAGATCGTACGCTATATGCGTCATCTATTCAGACCATGCCTTTTGCAAGACCAGAAATTGTTGAACTTATAAAGTCTATTGATTTTGTAAACAATAAAGATTATCCTGCTCGAGGAGAAGCTTAGAGATTAGTTGTCAATATATATAATTAAAGCGCCCCTAAATTATTTGTTTAGGGGCGCTTTTTATGCGTTTTATATTTAGTGCTTATTGTGGATCGCTAATCATAACAGATTTAACGTTCACAAATTCCTTCATTCCAAAGCCACCGTGTTCTCTTCCAAATCCAGAATCCTTAACACCTCCAAAAGGCATTTTCGGATCTGCCAATCCAAAACTGTTTATAAACACCATTCCGGTATCAAAATGTTTCTTAGCGAGTTGCGTAGCTTTATCTACATCTTTAGAGAAGATTCCACCACCTAATCCAAAACGACTATCGTTTGCAATACGCATGGCGTCTTCGCCATCTTTGGCTTTGATTAATGAGGCTATCGGACCAAAAAGCTCATCGTCGTAAGCAGGTTGTCCAGGTTTTACATCTTCTAACACAGTTGCTGGATAAAAGTATCCTGATCCAGAATCTGGTTTACCTCCACATAATATGGTTGCGCCTTTAATTACACTTTCGGTAAGTTGTTCGTGCAATTTTTCACGTAAATCTTTTCGTGCCATAGGTCCGAGGTCTGTGTTTTCGTCTTTAGGATCGCCTAGTTTTAACTCAGACATCGCTTTTACAAAGGCTTTTTTAAAGGTATCGTAAACAGCATCTACTACAATAAAGCGTTTGGCAGCAATACAGGTTTCCCCGTTATTGTAAATTCTTCCTTTTACACTTTGCTCTACCGCCAATTCAATATCGGCATCGTCTAGAACAATATAAGCATCATTACTTCCCAATTCTAATACCGATTTCTTTAAAGCACTAGCGGCTTTTTCGCCTATAATTTTTCCAGCTTTCGGACTTCCGGTTAGTGTTACTCCGCGTACTAATTTGTTATTAATAATAGCATCAGACTGTTCGTGACCGATAACTAATACCGTAAATAATCCTTCTGGTAATCCAGCCGATTTAAAGATATCCTCTAACTTTTTAGCTGTTCCCGTTACATTCGACGCATGTTTTAATAGCACACTATTCCCTGCCATTAAATTAGCAATGGTATATCGAATCACTTGGTAGGACGGGTAATTCCATGGCTGAATACCATAAATAATTCCAATAGGCGAGTGCGTAATAATCCCTTTACCACCCAAAGTTAATTCTCGTGTTTCATCTTGTAACTCGGTGGCAGCATGTGTGGCGCAATATTCACAAATGGCCGTACATGTATCGACTTCTTGTTCGCTCTGAGAATATAATTTTCCCATCTCATCGGTCATTAAGCTGGCTAATGTTTCTTTGTGGTCTTGTAAGGCTTTCCCGATAGCTTTAATCACTTCTGCACGTTTTTCAAACGATTCGAAACGCCAGTCTAAAAAGGCATCGTGAGACTGTTTTATTTTATTTTCAACCTCGCTATCCGTCATATATGTATATGAGGCTATGGGTTTTTCTGTACTCGGATTAATGGTTTCAAAAGTATCTTGTTTTGTTGTCGTATCCATAATGATATATGTTTTAGTTTAAGGCGAATCATTTTGCCTAATTTTGGGTAAAGTTAGGTTGGTTGTAAAGCTTTTATTTGCTGTAATATTATAGATGTTAACCCATATGAATTAAGGGTTAAAATATTTGGATTATTTAATGTAATATTGAAAGAAGATCGCTAATAGAGAACACGCTTTTAGCACCTAAAACTCAAGTGAAAAGGATATTTATTATCCATAAAACATATAGACATGATACATAAAACCCTTGCATTATTCGCACAATTACCTTTAGGAACTCCTAATCCAGACGATAATCAGCCGGTAGATTTTTCAGATCCGTTTAATATCGTGGTGTTTATCATTTTACCTATTATTGCCATTATATTATATGTGTACTGGAGAAAACAACAGCACAAGAAATAAATAGGAGATAACCGTATAAGACGCGAGTTTCATTCGTATTTTAGTGGTTTAAAATCTGTTTTTTTTAGTCTTTTATTTATTTCAAAACTGCTATGAGTATTCTAAATACATGGTTTGGTGACAAACACACGAATCAAACACTATTTCCAAAACCTACAGATGATGGCGAAGTAAGCATTCAAAATAAACAGCTTATTTGCACAGGTGTTAAAGGGATGCATAGTTGCGTTGTAAATTTAACCGAGCTACAATATGCTTATATTAAAATAACACCCTCTAAAGAGCGGTATTTGTTTCTATTTGACCATCACCAAAATAATATACCGGTGACATTTAAAGGCTTTCAAGGCGTTTATGAAACGTTGTCTAGCATGTTCGGGTTTGATGATGAGGTGTTCTTGTCACATGTAAATAGCGAAGCACCATTAATTAAGCAAATATGGAGGCGTAAACATCCAAAAAATTATTCGGTTTTAGATATAAATCATCACGATTATCACGATGGTTTTGAGATTCAATCCCAACCCAAACAGTTTATATCTTGGGAGATTACGTATCGGGAATTAGAGAACCACCAATACATTTATTTTGAAACTTCACCATACGGACAAAAGCTACTAAAATTTAAGTATCCTGTACGTATTGGGAACGTTATTTTTAATGATTTACAAGCGTACTTTGATAATAAAAGAACCGATGTTCCGGTATTATATTTTTATAGTGATTGCTATAATGATATGGGAAACGACGGCAGTTATTACGACTTAAAACATGTGCTTACTTGCGATTTAATGGGAGATGAAGCGCTTAATGGTTACGAAAGAGACGATCAGAAAAATCTAATTTTCGATCTAAAAGGGATAGCCCTTTCTATATGTTATACTTACGATTCTCGCTATTTGTTCGATGCTGGTAATACAGCTGTAACTATTCAAAACCATAGAGAATATCCCGAATTGTTAACGGACAAAGAGTATGAAGCGCGTATTGATATATCGGAGGCATTGCCTTTACAAGGCGATTTGGAAGTCTCTAAAGATTACATGAAAAATGAAAGAATTACATACAGACCGCGGGCCGTTTCTGAACGGTTTATGGACCAACCCGTAATTTGGACAGATGTCAAGAATGATAAAATCGGATTCTCTGCTCATGGCTACGCTGAGCTATTTAACCTAGATGAAATCGAGTCGTTTAGTATTCAGAATATGCTACCGGCTAAAGGTAGTGGTGGAGCTTATCTTGAAGTTTTACTCATAAATAAAACAAAACATACCGTATTTTCAGGCCGTTTTAAAACCTTCGATACCTATAAGGAAGATTTAGAACGTGTAACCCATAAACCAGTAACCTTCGCAAAAGAATATTACGATTGTTAGTCGGATATATAAATAACATATAATAAATGTCTAAACTTATTATAAGGTTTAAAAAGCCAAATAGAATGTGCGGACATTATAAAAATATAAGATACTATGTGTAAAGAAAAATATATGCAAGAGGCCGTAGATGCGGCATTAAAAGGAATGAATAATAACGAAGGTGGCCCATTTGGTTGTGTTGTTGTTAAGGACGGCAAGATTGTGGGGCGTGGAAATAATAAAGTTACCTCTACCAAAGATCCTACCGCACATGCCGAAGTTACGGCTATACGAGATGCTTGTAAAAACCTGGATTCATTTCAATTAGACGGTTGCGAAATATATACGTCTTGCGAACCTTGTCCGATGTGTCTGGGCGCTATTTATTGGGCGAGACCGGATAAAGTATATTACGGAAGCAATCAAGAAGATGCGGCGAATATTGGTTTCGACGATGCGTTTATCTATAAAGAAATTCCGTTGCCTTACGATAAGCGTAGCATTCCATTCGAGCAATTTGGACGCGATATTGCATTAAAACCATTCCAGGATTGGTCTACAAAAATGGATAAAACCGTATATTAAGAACAGCACCTATGTATGCATCCCTAGCACAACACGTCCGAGACATTATTAATCCTTCGGAACATGATATGGCATATTTTCTATCGACTTTAAACGAAGTGTCTCTTCAAAAAGGTGCATTTTTACTGCAACCAGGCGTTGTTGTTAATCAGGAGTACTTTGTGGTTAGCGGGTGTTTAAAAGCCTACTATATGGATGCCAGAGGTAATAAACACATCCTTCAGTTTGCAATAGAGAATTGGTGGATTGGAGATTTTGAAGCGTTTTATAATCAGTCGGCTTCTAAATTATATATTGAAGCCATTGAAGATGCTAAATTATTGTCCTTAAGCTACAAAGCACTACAATCGGTGTATAGCGAAGCGCCTATATTCGAGCGGTATTTTCGTGTTTTGGTGACTAAAGCTTTCATTTCTCAACAGAAACGCATTTTATCTACGCAAGAAAAAAACACCCAAGAACGCTATTTAGAATTTTGTGATGCCTATCCGACCATCCAAAATCGAATAGCCAATTATGATATTGCAAATTACTTAGGCGTAACAGCCGAAAATCTTAGTCGGGTAAGGAATACTTTAAAAAAGTTAAAAATTTCCTAATTGATATAGGTCAATTATATTGCCTATACTGAATTGTAAATTTGATAAGAATACGAATTAAAAAAACATCCTTGTTATGAGTAAACAACATCTATTAACACCCTACCATAAAAATATTGATTTAAAAAACAGAGTCGTAATGGCCCCTATGACGCGTAGTCGAGCAGACAATGAAGGCAAAGTGCCAACAGACGATTTACACGGCTTGTATTACGAGCAACGTGCTTCTGCAGGATTAATTATAACTGAAGGTTCGCAAGTGTCTGCCGAAGCCACAGGTTATATTAATACGCCAGGAATTTATACCGAGGCACAAGTAGAAGGTTGGAAAAAAGTCACCAAGCGTGTCCACGATCAAGGCGGTACTATATTTATTCAGTTGTGGCATGTGGGACGGATTTCGCATCCAGATTTTCATGATGGAGCGTTACCTGTATCGGCTTCAGCGATAAATCCAGAAGCCAAATCGTTTACACCTGAAGGTTTTAAAGATACTGTTACGCCTAAAGCCATGACCATTGAAGATATTAAACGCACAGTTAAAGATTTTCAGAATGCGGCTAAAAATGCTATAGAAGCAGGTTTTGATGGTGTGGAGATTCATTCTTCTAACGGGTATTTATTTCAACAATTCTTTAACGGATGTTCAAATACGCGAACAGATGAATATGGAGGATCTATCGAAAACAGAGCGCGCTTCTTTTTCGAAGTATTAGATGCTATAAAAGAAGTAATTCCTCAAGAACGCATAGCGGCACGTTTTAATCCGTCGGCACATAATGTATTTGGTATTACGGTAGATGAAGATACAATACCAACATTCGAATACATCATTAAAAAACTAAATGATTATAATTTAGCTTATGTTCACCTGTCTGAACCTTTTACCGATGTAAGTGATGTGCCATTTGCTGTATCGGAAATTGCTAAACATTTCCGTCCGTTATACAATGGAACGCTTATGATTAACAATGAATTTGATAAGGAAAAAGGAAATAAAGTACTGGAAGATGGCGATGCCGACTTAGTAGCCTACGGAAAGTTATTTATTTCGAATCCAGATCTAGTCGAACGCTTTGAACAGGATGTAGATCTTGCCGAATGGGACGAGGATACATTTTATACTACAGGCGAAAAAGGATACACAGACTACCCAAAAGCCACAGAATAATATAACTTGATTGTTTCAAAACAAAATAACCGTGATAACAGCTCCAAATCGGAAAAGTTATCACGGTTTTTTAATGGAATTTAATAGGTTAAATCTGCCTCGAATTGGGTTGTAGTAGACTTAAAGACCTTCCAGAAACACCACATCAAAACTTATGGTTTCTTCATCTATATATTCAATATTTGTAATGTTAAAATAAGATGCTGTACCATCCCACCATTTAGAATTAGGAACTGTGGTATCCGAAAATGTTTTACCTGGAACAAAAATATCCCCAGCATTGCCTCGGTTGGTGGGTTTAGCAGGATTTCTCTCCAATTCGTATAATCCGTCGGCTTGTTCTATAGCATGTTTATAATGCTTTTCAGGAGTCATCGCTTGTTCTTTATTACTGCTTTTTACATTTAAATCGGTGTGCCATAGTAGTAATCCCAGATCTACAGGAAATTTCTCATTTCCTAAGGTACTTTGTTTGCGGGCTTCGATAGAGAAATATTCTTTGCCATCTAACGGATTTTTATATACGGCCACAGCATCGCCATCTGCTTTTAATGTTAGGGTTTGTTTACCAGGTTTACGTTTAATTTCTATAATCTTACCCCAGTTTTTTTCTACTCTAAACGGGGCACCCACGGGTTCTATTAACGAAGTTTTTCCGCCACTCATTACCGTGTAAGCTCCCGTGCCACCAGAATCGTAGCCTGTATCGTAGGTGTCGGGGAAACTAAAAAATGCATGTCCACTTTCGTGAATAGGTGTAAATAAGCTTGGCTCTCCATTCCGAATGAGATAGGACCCATACACCGATTTTATTTTTACGCCGTTAGACAGTGTCCAACCGCCATGATGTGCGGCGGCAATCCATGACACAAAACTATCGCTATTGTAAAACATTACCGAACGTAGGTTGCCATCTTTGTCGGTAGATAAACGCTTCCAATCGTAATCTGGGTTATTTGCCACGGTATATTCTAGAGCCTCTTTCCACAATAGTATACCTTCTTTATAATTTAATTTCGCGTAGTGTGAAGCGGGTAGTGGCGCACGGTAATAAAAAATATCATGCTTTAATATCACTTGACCGTAACTTTGTTCGTACCAATATTTACACACCGATCTGTGAATGTTCTCTTCGGAATAATCCATATCGTTTAAAAGCGCATCTAAGCGCTCTGGCGTTTCATTTTCTGGTCTTGGAATATCAGAAAAGTCAATGTAAATGGTAATACCGCGATACTGATTTTGGGCGTGTAAACCTGTTGCCATTAGCACAATGTATAGTACTATTAAGGCTTTAAACGCCATAGCTATTTGTGCATCAAGCCGTGTTTTAAGAAGAATATGTTTCACTGTTACTTTATTTTAATCAATATTAATATAAAATTTACCGGGCTATGGGACAATGTTGGCAGAATACTGTAGGATATTAACACTTTTCGTGTTTTTTATAAGGTTTTATAAGTTGTCAGGTGCATATACGTTGATTTTAAGTGGTTGTCGGCATGAGTATCCGCTTCAATCCGTAAACGTTACATAGTATATGATTGCGCTACAAACTCTTCATTATTCTTAAAGGATTTAAGGTGTATTGAACCGGTCTTGAATATTAACAATGAAAACGAACGATTAAAAACCGGTAAAACTTCTCATGTCACGTTATAAGTGTGAAATGATACATTTAAATTGGGATAGCGTTAAAATTATATACAAACAAATAAACTTAAGTCTTATTAATGTAAGACCTTTGCACCACGGTTTCTAAGCATAAAAAGAACAATCGGTTTAATTCTACAATTCAATGCATTTCATGAAAAATCAATTATTAGTGTGGGGACTACTATTTTTAGTATCTCCTGTATTTTCACAAACCTATACGCGAGAAGAAGTGAATAGATCTATAGAAGAAGATCCTAGATTTTCTATCCACGACGACAATTATATTATAACAGGAATACCGACCAATACGCATGTCGATTCTGAAACTGCAGATATTAAATATCAAATTAGTTTCAAACAATTACTAAGTCGGAATCCAATTGTGTGGGACTCGTATTTGTATCTAACTTATACTCAAAAAGCATTTTGGAACATTTATAAGTTTTCGAGTCCGTTTGAGGAGCTTAACTTTAATCCTACTGTAGGTTTAAGAAAAGTGTTTTACGATAAAAAAGACCAAGCCCAAAGTATAGCGTCATTAACTTTAAACCACGAATCTAATGGACGAGACAGTATATATTCAAGAAGTTGGAACAGTTTAAATTTAAAGTATTCTATGGCTTTAAGTCGTAAAAGTATAATGAGTATAGAGCTGTGGGCGCCGTTTATATATAAAGAATCTAATCCGGATTTAATGGAATATATCGGAATCTCCGAAATTTCTTATGCTTACGATATTGTGCCTGAAAAACTTAATTTTGAAATTGCCGTTAAAAAAGGTCTGAATTGGAACAATTGGAATGGCTCTGTGCGTTCGCGTTTATATTACAATCCGTTTAAATCTAAGAACCAGTATTTCATGCTCGAGTGGTTTGCTGGGTATGGAGAGAGTTTAATAGACTATGATAAGTTTTACAGTATGGTGCGTTTAGGTTTTGTAATTAAAACCAACGAGTTAGAATTTTTAGTCCATCGTGTAGATTAACCGCACATAAAAAACCACTATAACAATAACGCTATAGTGGTTTTTTTTATGCTGAAAAGTAATACGAATTACTGATCTGTTTTATTATCGATATGCTGTTCTAGGTTGTCGTTATGACCACTTCCTAAACTATGATGTTCGTTTTCTTCGTCACGTGGTGGTTTCCCATTGGTTAACGGTCTTGCCGGACTTGCACCTGGAATGTCTAGGTTATCGGCTGCGAAATCGGGTTCGTTTCTACGTTTTTTAAGTAAGCGATCGTCGCCACCATCTTGTCTTAAGTTTCCAGCTTTATCGCCTAATATCTTTTTGTCGTCTTCGGTAATGTCCGAATTGTAATCTGTTTTATTATCTTCCTTTTTCATAATATTATTTATTTACTGTTAACATAAAAAGCATGAATCACTCCTGGCAACCAGCCTAAAAGTGTAAGTAAAACACTAACTAATAATGCGGTTCCGATACCGTGCTTTAAAAACACAGCTAGTGGTGGTAAAAGAATACTAAGTATAATGGTAAGTAATGACATGTTTTATGTGTTTTTGGTTTATTCAAAAGTAAGATCTTAATAGCGTGTGGGTTGACTTAAATCATTTAATAATTGATGCTTTTACTTGTGAGTATTATACTTACCAAAGCGATTAAAGTAAAGTGGCTAGTCCAATTGGTTTAACATAAAACGGTGAGAAAAGTAAAGATGTAGTGAGAGCGTATGGTCTAATTCTTACTGTATATAAGTGCAAATAAATTACTTAAGGTCCATGTTTTAGTCCTATATTTTTTTTGTAAATTAATAGATACTAAATCAACCGTTTATGCAAGCATATTTATTTCCGGGGTAGGGCACCCAATTTCCTGGCATGGGAAAGGCGTTATATAATACCTCTAAAATAGCGCAAGATTATTTTGAAAAAGCAAATGCCATTTTAGGATATTCTATTACAGATATCATGTTTGAAGGCTCGGCAGCGGACTTAAAACATACCAAGTACGCGCAACCTGCCATTTTTTTACACTCCTATATTTTAACCCAAACCCTAGGAACAGCCTTTCAGCCAGATATGGTTGCCGGACATTCGTTAGGCGAAATATCGGCTTTAACGGCTATAGGCGCATTAGATTTTGAGTCCGCTTTAAAACTCATTAACACCCGAGCTACTGCCATGCAAAAAGTTTGTGAATTGGAACATACCGGAATGGCGGTTGTAGTGGGACTGTACGATGTTATTGTTAACGATGTATGCAAACAAGTGCAGGGTATAGTGGTGCCCGCAAATTACAATGCGCTACAACAAGTGGTGATTTCTGGAGAAGAACGTGCTTTAAACGAAGCCTGCGAGAAGTTAAAACCGGGTGCCATTCGTGTGGTAAATTTGCCGGTGAGTGGTGCGTTTCATTCCCCATTTATGAAACCTATAATTGAAAGTTATACCGAAGCGATTGCACAAACTACATTTAAAACACCCCGTTGTCCCATTTATCAGAACATTAAAGGGCGCCCTACAACAGATGTGCATCTCATTAAACAAAATTTAATCGATCAGCTAACACAACCCGTCATGTGGCGACATGGTATGTTACACATGATTGAAGATGGTGCTACAACCTTTACCGAAATTGGTCCGGGTAATTTTTTAAGAGGCCTGGTTCATCAGATTGATCGGGATGTGATTGCAAAAGGCATATCGTGAGGGTAGTGTTTGAGCTTTTTAGGAAGTAAAGTAATTTTTGTTCTCGACTCCGCTCGAACACCCCGGGAAATAATACGAATTATGTTCTCGACGCCGCTCGAACACCTTGGGCACGTATGCTGATTTTATACGGTCTTCGAGCGGAGTCGAGAAGCACGTGGTTAATCGGTCCTCGAGCATTAGTGAGAAAGAATAGTAAGATTCTGACGAAGCTAGCAAACGGAGTTTGCCGAGAAGTTTATATTGTTATCTAGAACTGAAAGTTTAAAAAGGTCTTGTAAATTGTCTTATTAAAATGTAATAAGTTTACAATTATACATTCTAGTTCTCGACTCCGCTCGAACACCCTAGACACGTATGTTGATTTTGAACGGTCTTCGAGCGGAGTCGAGAAGTTATAATTAATACTCGGCATCAATCATTAGTAAGAAAGAATAGTGAGATTCTTTCGAAGCTAGCAAACGGAGTTTGACTAGAGGCATGCTTTCTTTTATCGGTCTTCAATCATTAATAAGAAAACTAGCAAAACCCTCTAAAAACTAGTAGGCTATCTACGACTTCACCATAGGACCAAGTACATCCCAAACCGTATTTGCAACTAGCTTATGACCTTCAACATTAGGGTGAATACCATCACCTTGATTTAGTTCTGGTTTACCTCCAACTTGTTCTAAAATAAACGGAATGAAGGCTATATTGTTTTCCGAAGCCAAATCTATAAAGAGTTGTTTAAAATCGGTAGTATATGCGGTTCCCATATTTGGAGGCATTTGCATACCCGCAAGTATAATTTTAGTCTGCGGACTTTTAGCACGAACCACATCTATAATATGTTGTAGGTTAGCTCGTGTTTCACTTACTGGCACACCACGCAAACCATCATTGGCTCCTAGCTCTAATAAAAATATGTCTGGGGTTTGTTTAATCACCCAATCAATTCTGCTTTTTCCACCTGCACTGGTTTCGCCACTAACTCCTGAATTAATCACGGTATAGTCCAAATTTAATGCATCTATAGTGTCTTGTATAATACCTGGATAGGCATCATCTGTATTATCTAATCCGTAACCGGCAGTAATGCTATCTCCAAAACATAAAATGGTTTTGTCTTTGGTCACTTCAGCTTCAGTCGATGCTGTTGTAGTCGTTTCAGCATTTTGGTCTTTGGCTTTTTTAGCTTTTCCATCACCACAAGAATAGAGTGTTAGGGCTAAAATAAAATAACAAAACTTTAAGAGTTTAGAGATCCTAAACCCGGGGTGATTTGATTGCAATTGTTTATTTTGAGCCTCGCACATAAATAGTGATTTAAATTAAAGATTAGATGTCAAATATATTAAAGATAACTGGGTTAGAAAAGACTTATACCAGCGGTAACAAACAATTAACGGTATTACACGACATTTCGTTTGCTGTCGAACAAGGCCAAATATTTTCGATCGTTGGACCTTCTGGAAGCGGAAAAACCACCTTATTGGGGTTATGTGCAGGATTAGATCAGGCCAACGGCGGTACAGTGGAATTATGCGGACAAGATTTAGCGACGTTGAATGAAGATGAACGCGCGCAATTACGAAACAAAAACGTCGGTTTTATCTTTCAGAATTTTCAGCTTTTACCAACCTTAACGGCTTTGGAAAATGTGAGTGTCCCTTTGGAATTGCAAGGCGATAAAAAGGCTACTCAAGTGAGTTTAGACTTGCTAGAGAAAGTCGGTTTAGGAAGTCGAGTACATCATTATCCGTCGCAGTTGTCTGGTGGCGAACAGCAACGTGTCGCTTTAGCACGTGCCTTTGCCAATAAACCAGCGATATTATTTGCTGATGAACCTACGGGGAATTTAGACGAAGAAACCGGAGAAAAAGTCATCCAGTTGCTTTTCGAATTGAATGCCGAACACGGCACTACGTTAGTGATTATTACTCACGATTTGGAGTTGGCCAACCGTACCCAACACATCTTAAAACTTAAAGGTGGAAAAATTATTACGAACCAACCCACTACTGCGCTTTGATAGATTCTAATACCTCAAAAAACATACAACTGTCATGGCTTTTTAAAATGGCTTGGCGAGATGCCAAAGCGAGTAAAGTCCGTTTACTATTATTTATGGCCTCGATTATATTGGGAATTGCTGCGGTGGTTTCCATTCAATTATTCAGTTCTAATTTACAAGATAATTTAAAGAGCCAATCTAAAACTTTAATGGGTGCCGATTTTATAATCGACTCCAAACAAGAACCAACCGCTCGGGCACAAGCCATTATCGATTCGTTACAACCGCAGGCTTCCGAAGTGAATTTTGTGTCCATGATTGCCTTCCCTAAAAGTGGCGGGACCAAATTGGTTAAAGTTCAGGGGATTGCAGGAGATTTTCCGTTTTATGGCGAAATCGATGCCGAACCTGCTTCTGCATCAAGCACTTATCAGTCTTCAGGTGGTGTGTTGGTTGATGCCACACTCATGATACAATTCAATGTAAAAACAGGCGATTCCATTAAAATCGGGGAACTGACATTACCCATTGTAGGGGCTTTAAAATCGATGCCGGGGAACTCGGGCATTTCCAGTTCTGTGGCACCTCCGGTGATTATGCCACAGGATTTAGTAGACGCTACCAAGTTGCTACAGTTTGGAAGTCGGAAAGAGTATCAGTATTATTACAAGGTATCGGACACCGTTAATTTAAAACGTTTAGAAGACCGTATAGAACCTTTATTAGATTTAGAAAATGCCGATTTAGATACGCATACCGGAACCTCTAGACGTTTAGGAAAGCGTTACGAAAATGTGGGGAATTTCTTAAATCTGGCCGCCTTTATCGCCTTGTTATTGGGATGTATTGGGATTGCAAGTTCGGTACATATTTACATTAAAGAGAAGCTTAAAGCCATTGCCGTTTTAAAATGTATGGGCGCGTCTAGACTGCAAAGTTTTCTTATTTTCCTCATTCAAATAGGAGGTATCGGGATTCTTGGTGGTGCTATAGGCGCCTTAATAGGTGTGGGACTACAGTTGGTATTCCCGTATTTATTACAAGACTTTTTACCCTTTACATTAGAGATTTCCATTTCGGCAGTGCCTATTTTAATCGGGATCTTACTCGGCTTGTTTATGTCAGTATTATTTGCACTCTTACCTTTATTACGCACCTGGTTTGTGTCGCCTTTAGATGTGTTACGGGTGAGTGAAGATGGTGCACAAGAGCCATTATGGGTACGTCTTTCTGTATTCACCGCCATTTTAGTCTTTTTGTTTTTATTCTCGTTTTGGCTGATAAAAGATGCGTTGTATGCGCTCTCTTTTGTAGGCGCGACCATGTTAACTTTTGCCTTATTAGCAGGTGTTGCCATCGGATTTACACGTTTAATCAAGCGCTATTTCCCAAAACACTGGAGTTTTACAGCCCGACAAAGTGTTCTGAATTTATTCCGACCTAACAATCAGACCGTCGTGTTGGTAATTGCTATTGGATTAGGAACATTTTTAATTAGTACCCTATATTTTACCAAAGATATTTTATTGACAAAAACCGAAGTCGGCGCCCAGTCCGATAGTGCCAATATTATCATTTTAGATGTGCAACCAGACCAGCGTGTGGCCATTTCGGAACGTATTACCGCCAAAGATTTACGTGTGCTTAGTGACATCCCGTTAGTGACCATGCGCATGCAACAGATTAATGGACAATTGGTAAACGACATCCGCCAAGACAGCACACGCCTAGTGCGCGGTTGGGTACTTAACCACGAATTTAGAACCACCTATCGCGATACCCTAATCGACTCTGAAACTATAATTGAAGGGGAGTGGACGCCGAGATTAGAAGCCGGCGAACCAGTAGTGATTTCCATTTCCGACAACCTCGCCAACGATGCCAATTTAAAGGTAGGCGATCCCGTAGTTTTTAATGTACAAGGCGTGCTTATTGAAACTACGGTGGGAAGTATCCGTCAGGTCGATTGGTCTCAAGTGCAACTAAACTTTACCGTGGTTTTTCCTGCTGGTGTGTTAGAAGACGCGCCACAATTTAATGTATTAACCACCTTGGTAGCCGACGAAAGCAGTTCGGCCGCCTTACAGCAAGATTTGGTGAGCCGTTTCCCGAATGTCTCTATTATCGATTTACGACAAATATTTACGGTGGTCGAAGACATCTTAGAAAAGGTCTCTTGGGTAATTAGTTTTATGGCGTTCTTTAGTATGTTCACGGGGATTATTGTATTAATCGGATCTATACGCACCAGTAAATACCAGCGCATTAAAGAAAACGTATTATTACGAACGCTAGGCGCTAAGAATACCCAAATCTTAAAAATAACCGCCTTAGAATATCTCTTTTTAGGACTTTTAGGAAGTGTGGTTGGTTTACTCTTGGCTTTATTAAGCAGTTTATGTTTGGCATTGTTAGTGTTTAAAGAACCTTTTGTACCCTCCATTATTCCGTTTATAATCTTACTTCCCGGCATTACGCTGTTGGTTTTGGTTATAGGCTTAAGCAACATCCGTACGGTACTAAAAAGCTCGCCATTAGAAGTGCTTCGGAAAGAAGTCTAAGGCGTAACGATATTTCCCAAGATAGGCTGACATTAAGGATAATATATAACCGGTTATAATTCAGGTTCTAGAGTGTATTACATTACTCTGGAACCTGTGTTATATATATGATTTTCTAGTTTTTTTTCAGAAGTTTTTAAATGCTTATTTGTCAATAAGTTCTAATAAGTTCGATAGAGAAACATTATTCTAATGGGTTATCTTTGAGGCATGTAAACGATATCTAGGAAGCGTAAGATTATAATTTATGTTTGTTGTGATATAAAATGTTTCCTGAAATGGAATATTTTTCGAAGTAAACTGGTATAGTGCCAATTTAAATAAAATTGATGCTAAACATTATTTAATTAAAAAATCAATCGTTCATATAATTGTCGGGCGTAATTTGAGAAAAATCGTATCAGAATGATAAAGCATCATAATTATTATAAAGTTCACTTACCGAACAAACAGTATAGCGGAGAAAGTGTAGACGAATTAGCTGAAATTTTGATGGAAGAAGCTCACTTGGCTTCTAATGGAAAATGGACTAAAAACTATACTGCCAAAAACCCAAAAACAGACCAATTTGAAATAAGCCTTTATCCATCTATTCTCTACGCTACGAATAAACTAGACTATTCGGAAAATGAAAAGTTCCAAACAATTAATAATTTTTTAGATAATCAATTTGTTGATTTTTTAGAAAGATTTAACCCTTTATATAAATGCACAAGTTTCATTGAATATCATCTTAACTATTTCAAAGGAGACAAAACGGAATTTTGCAAACACATTAAATACCAAATTTTATTTGTAGTCCAAAAACGAAAGAAATTAAAAAAGAAGGACTTTGACTATGAAAGCTTGGAGCAAATTTTAATCGATTGGGTAAATGAGAAAATGATAATTAAGGAAGAAAAAAAGAGCATATTAAATGCAGAAACCGTAATCATAAATAATAAGAGTAAAATAAAAAAACAATCGATTGGAAATCAAAAAGAGCTTAAAGAATCGAATTGGAATAAAGCCAATGTAATAATAACTTTGATAGTCGGAATTGTTACAGTAATCGGAATAGTTTGGGGGATAATGAGTTAAAAAAACTACGCCCCACTAGATATAATAGCAATTACGGCGGATTCGACTACGTCTGAATCCACACGGATTTGCTAAAGTTTGTGCCAAACCGAAAATTAACGAATATTAACCGGTAACTGACGGTTATAAGTGACCGTTTGTTAAAGAACCCGATTTTCATTAAGCTAGAGGGCGCTATTTTAAAGACTTTTTATGAACAAAATTTTATCATTAGCCGAGATTTCAAAAAAACTAGTAACTTTACATTTAGATATCTAAATCAGAAATGAAAGAAAAAATAGTAATAGAAAATTTTGGTGGATTAAAAAAACTGGACTTTGAATTAAAAAGTATCAATATTATAATAGGACCTCAAGCTTCAGGAAAAAGCATTAGCGTTAAACTAATGTACTTTTTTAAAAATTTTGTATCTGAAATTCTCAAATCTATAGAAAACAATGAAACAAAACGAGAGTTAGATTCCAGACAAAAAGAAACATTTATTACATATTTCCCAAAAGAAGCTTGGCCCAAAGATAGCTTCAAAGTAAAATATTTCATAAACGAAAGTTGGATAATAATTGAAAGAAAATCAACGAAATCCTTAACTTTTAGTTATTCTGATGATTTCAAAAAATTATTATCAAAAGGAAGAAAAATTTTTAATGATGAACAGAAAAGGATTGAAAATGAACCTAGAGTTTCTTCTTTTAAACTTAATAGAAATATAAGACAAAGATTTAATGAATGTGCTAAGGAGATTTCTAATATTTCTACATACAATCAATTTTTTGTACCAGCAGGAAGAAGTTTCTTTGCTAATATTCAAACTAGTATATTTTCTTTTCTAAGTAATAATAAATCATTAGACCCATTCTTAATTGAATTTGGTTCATTTTATGAAAGTTTTAAGAGATTTGCATTTAACCACAATGATGAAGATTCTTCTAAAGAAGATAAAAAATTCAATAAGAATTTTGATAAGCTTATCAATGAAATAATGAATGGCTCATTTAAAAGAGAAAAAGAGAAAGATTATATAATCCATAATGATTCTAGAAAAGTAAATTTATCAAACGCATCATCTGGGCAACAAGAAACCTTACCTTTAGTTCTAGTACTAAAAACATTAAGCAATTTTACATTCGCTAATAATGGTGCAACTTTATATATTGAGGAACCAGAAGCTCACCTTTTCCCAACTGCACAAAAAAAAATAATTCAACTACTAGCAAGGGCATTTAATAGTAAAAATGGTAATTTTCAAATAATAGTTACTACTCATAGCCCTTATATATTATCATCATTCAATAATCTTCTTGAAGCTGGAAAAATAATAAGAGATGAACCAGACAAGAAATACAAAGTAAGTGAGGTAATTCCTGAACTTGAAATACTTAACCCTAATGATTTAATTGCATACTCTGTATTTAATGGTCAAAAGAAAATTCTTATTGATGATGAAACAAACTTAATTTCTCAAAATATTTTGGATTCTGTTTCAGATGATTTAGCTATCGATTTTGGAAAACTATTAGATATTGAATTTTAATTATGAAGGATTCATGCTGTGATATCAATAATAATAAATTAGTAGTTTTTGAAGAAACACGTAGTAGGTTAGTAATTGAAAATATTGATAAAGTTGAAGCTATAAAAGTGACAGTAGATGGCTGTGAAATTACTAAAGGAATTAGATGTGATTTTATGTACATTATTAAGGATACAGAAATATATATAGAATTAAAAGGACAAGATATTAAACACGCTATTGAGCAATTAGAAGCTACAATTAAAAAACTAAGTAGTAATCCTAAAACTAAAAAAAAGAAATCATTTGTCATTTGTACTAGAAGCCCTTTATCATCTGCTTCAATTCAAAATGTTAGAGTTAAATTCAGGAAAAATTACAATTCGGATTTTATAGTTAAAAGTTCACCTCATAAACATAAAGAATAAAACGACACACAACAACGTACTATAATAACAACCAACTATAACACCTTTTTTTTATTACCAACATAAGTCTAATTATATCGTCATATAACCTCACACTGTATATAAATAGCAAGCAATTGTAAATCAGACACATAAGATAGAAAAATGTGCAACTGCCTGGAAAGCATAAGTGATTATGGTTTATATTTGTTTTGATATAATAGGTTCTAGCACATTTAACCAAACCATCTTTAAAAAAGAACGTCTTATATAAAAACTAAATGTATGAAATATAGAATTTTAATTATATCCCTTATATTTCTTGGAATAATTTCCTGCAGCAATGATGATTGTACTGACACAATTTTAAAAACTACAAGTCTCGAAAATGAATACGGTTGTATAAATACAAAATATCAAATGGATATAGGTTTGTCTGAAAATCATATGATTATTAGGAATCAACTTGATTTTACTGAATTGGTATCAGGAAGTTGTCAGCCTACTATTGATTTTTCTATTTATGATTTAATTATTGGAAAGAAAGGACTTGGGAATGGGAATAGCTCTATTGATTATACATTAGTTGAAAATTGTGAGACTGGAACACAAAATTTAATCGTTACGTTCTATCAAAAGGATACAACTGAAGCTCCTAATTTGACATATCACGCTCTGATTCCAAAACTTGAAAATGAACAAGAATTGAGTGTTGAAATAATAATAAATTAAAAACGTGCTACAAAAATGCCTGTGTTAATACGCTAAGTAAAGTGCTTACCTTCTCAACTACATACGCGCAACCGTAGGCCTTATTTATGCGCATCCATGACCTGGCTTAGTCACCAACTCTATAAAACGCACATAAATCACGTGACGGGCATGCCAAAATCATGCTGTAAATTGCGTAATATAAACACCCAATTTGTCTAGGGTAATACCTTGAACAGGAAGAGTATAACAGCAGTATAAAAATGTTGAAATCCTTAAAGTATAAGTGCTTATAGCTTATATTTGTTTTAAATCTATTGCTATTTTAGGTTTTTGATTACTGATACACATAAGATGTTGGAACGCGATTTCTTAGGTTAGCTATCAAAACGAAATTGCATATAAATAGACTTTAAATATGAAAAAAGTAATTATGCTCTTAATCATTATACTTCCAATGATTGCCTGCTCGGAAGAGACCGATTGTTGTGTTAACGCAGACATTTCTCTGGATATTACATACCTAAATGCAGACGGTCTTAACCTATTTGAAATAGAGCAGGGGTATAATGCATCGGATATTACGGTTTACCATAAAATAAACGGAGAATGGGAAGTCTATTATAAAAGCAATTTAGATGCTCCAAAAGGAATTACCGTTGTCGATGGAGCCCACGGGACGTATTTGTCGCTTTCACCAAGCACCACCTTAGACCAAAACAAGCAGTCTGAAACTAAAATTCAATTTTCAGCATCGGATTCCGATATCATTAAAACCGAAATAGACCAAAGTCATTCCAATACCAGTATAACTAAAGTATGGTATAACGATGTGCTAGTATGGGAAACCCACGACGCTAAAAGCATGATTGAAATAATAAAATAAAACAGTTTATGCGCCATATAATGAAGTGCAACGCATAAAGTATAAAAATATGTCTTAGATTAGTGAATAATCATGGAGTCTGTGCACCTTTGTAACAGCTCTTTGTTAAGCATATCTATTTACAAGCGCATAAAACGAAACAGTAATAGGGTAGCCACTTTAGGCTCAAAAAATAATACACCCAAAAATATGAATGAAATAACGCCTCCACAAAACCAAAGCACAGAGCAACACGGACAAACATTTATAGTCAACCAAAATCAATCTAACGGAACGGCCATAGCGGGATTTGTGATCGCTTTACTTGGTCTGTTTTTAGGGTGGATTCCTATTTTTGGTTGGTTTATTTGGATAATTGGGTTTATTTTATCCTTTGTGGGCATGTTTAAAAATCCAAAAGGATTTGCCATTGCAGGACTTGTAATCTCGTTTTTAGGTTTTATTTTAATGATTTTCCTTTTCGCAGGATTAGTTGTTTAGGGAGTTTAGCGTAAATATTCGGCTCAGCAGTAGAAACTATAAAACGGAGTTAAAAATACTAACGTGTACTACAGAAACAGGACGTCCCTGCGTACTACCAATTTACAATACATTACATTTTCTGAAGTATAGCGCTAATAGCGTTTTTAATGCGTTGCATGCCTTCAGGCTGATTGATATCGATTTCACAGAACAGGGTGTCGGTAGATTTTGCTTGAAGCACCATATAATAAATTGCGGCAACCAGTATGGCAGATACGGCGCGTATGTCTTTGCCCTCATACTCTTTATCGGCCAAGGCGAAGACTTTAGAGCCTAAACGCTCACGTTCTTCGCAAGCTTCGTACATAATCTGAGACTTTTCGCTAATTTCCCAAAGTATTATTTTTTGCATTTCGGCATTATTGTAGAAATACTCTAACTGATTTTGGAGTATCTCATCAATCATTTGTTTGGTATCTCTTTGTGGATTGTCCGCAATCATGTCCGCGACCTTCCCAGAAGCGGTAGTCCAATAATCTTTCTGTCTTACATAAGTCTCTACCAAATCTTCAACCGACTCGAAATACGTACTAATTAACCTACGACTTAAACCTGCAGCTCTTGCAATATTGGTAGCCGTTAATCCGGTGTATCCTTTGGTTTTAAGTACTTTCCCTACAGCCTGAATAAGCTTCTGTTTAGAGCGCTCTTTGTTATTGCTTTCGCCTTGGTATTTTTTTCTTGTCATGGTAAACGTATTCGATAAATAAAACGTAAAAATATGTATTAATTACTAAATATAAGGTTGCAGGATGAAGTGTAATAATAAAAAGACATATAATTATCCCAACAACGGGAAAAAAGTTATATTTGTGATTATCAACTAAAAAAAACGCAAAAGACACACTATGAAACACACCATATATCTATTGGCATGTCTAATATTAAGTTCAGTTGTAGTTTCATGTGCGTCTGATGACGATATGGATTATAAATCTGATTTTGAAACTAGTAAAACCGCATGGAATGATTTTAAAGCAGCGTCCAATAACTCGTATATCTACGTGACTTATGGCGGATCTGTATTTACATCTTATGGTTGGGAGACCACTATTACCGTATCGGACGGGATTATTATACAACGTGATTTTAAATTTACGGCAGGGGCAGAGGAGCATATTCCCTTAGTCGACTTAGAGTGGACCGAACATGAAAACGAAATTAATAGTCCAGAACACGACTATACTAGTGCTACTGTGGCCAGAACTTTAGACGAAGTCTATAATATCTCTGAACACGATTGGTTACTAAAAAGAACGGATGCTACTTCGTATTTTGAGGCCGAAAACCAGGGATTAATCTCTACGTCTGGTTATGTTAAGAAATCATGTCAAGACGATTGTTTTGTGGGGATCACTATTAAAAGCATAGAAGCGTTGTAAAAACGTAGGGTTAAGAGGTAAAATAAATACTATGAAACTACACACTTTATTAATTGGTTTATGCTTATGCCTCGCAGTGATATCTTGTAGCTCCGACGAGACCATCACCATGGAACAAGAAAACAGTTTAAAAGCGTACGAATTAATGTCTTTAGAATGGAAATTAGACACCAACAACGGACAAACCATAATAGAAGAAAAGCTTCCTGAGTTCTATTTTAGAAATGATTCAGACACTATCATGCAAGTTGTTATAAATCCGTTAGAAAATCTTTTAGGTAATTCCAAATTTGTTTTTAATGATTCTTTGAGGTTTGCTCAACTTAATTACCCAGAAATACAGGTCTTTATTCCAGACGAATTAAGCCTATTATCGGAAACCTACGGTACTTTATACGGGGGTACAGAAGTCCCTTTCAATCAAGAACCATCGGTGTTTCCTTTTTCCTATAATTCTACGAGTACCTATGCGCTAAATGGAAAAAGTATTTTAACTTCTAATTATACGGTTTTTTTCAAACAAAATACAGCAACCATCTTGGCTATTTTTAGAGAAACCACTACTGGAGAACGTTTAGAATTGGATGGCACCTGGACAGGTGTCTTTTTTAATAATATAAAAGTCGAAACTATAGCTAATGCTATAGATGTTTTAGACTGACACATTCGTAATTTAACGATGATAAATTAAAGGTACACTGAGAAACGAAATACAATTTGTCAGTAAGAAAATAGCGGATTTTAAAACAATAGCTTACACGTTCAAGAGATTGATGTTGTAAGCTTTTTTTGTGCTATATTCTATGAATTTGTCCATATAAGCGTCATAAGCTAGTATTGTATCCGTTAACATGCCATGAAAAGGATGATTAACAGTACTATTTTCAACTCTACATCTATAGTTTGAGTTGTTGATTAGACATGAAATTAATAATTGTATTGACCTACTTTTATAAAAAACCTAAAACTAATCTGTATTTAACCTGTATTGTAGAATATAAGGGCTACCTTAAAAAAAAGCAATAGATAAGGAAGATCGTAACGATTTAAGTAAGCAAATTGTACTGGCAACTACAAAAATTCGAGAAGAATGTCCAGAATTGATAAAATTTATGGGAGAAGTACCAATAAGTTTTCAATCTACTGACGAAAAAGGAGTAAACAATAAAGAGCTAAAAGATTATTTAAAGACATTAAACGATTTATTAGAATCTTACGAAAAAGAACATTAAAAAATACATACTATGACAATCCAAATAAATAGAATTAAAGGACAAAGAAGCGCAAAAAATAACACTAATTTTTTACCGCTAAAATCACCCAATCCTTACAAAGATTAGAATCGCATATAAACAGTATAAGTATGCATTTAAAAGACTTCGATAAAAAAAATAACAGATTTAATAACATCTCGTGTTTTTTTAATGGGAGACTAGAACACATGCAACTAATTCCAATTACGAATCAAGTAAACAGTCGACATACGGGTGGAAAAAGAGCTTTAGATCAGGTAAATCGTCTATAATAAATATGGGTAGTAACTTTAATTATTAAATCTTAAGATCATGAAAACAAATAGCAATTTAGGAATATGGATGGATCATTCAGTCGCAAATCTGATTGATATAAATTCGAAACACAAAGATCAATCTATTGTATCGCAATTTACTTCAGAAACCAAAGTAAACGCTTTAAACCGCAGTGAAAGTCTTATGCACAATAAAAGACAGCAAATGCAAGAGAAGTATTATGACAGAATTGGGGCTCAGATTTTAAAATATAAACACGTCCTATTATTCGGACCTACAAACGCAAAAGTAGAACTGCACAATCACTTGAATAAGGATTCACATTTTAAAAATATTGAAATCAATATGGAATCCTCAGAAAACATTACCGATAATGAACAACTCGCTTTTGTTAAAAATCATTTTGAAAACGTTTAAAATTCTTAAATCAATCTAGGAGGGATAGCATTGTACCAAATAGATTGAACTGACAAACAGCTCACAACATTATAAATTATAACTGTTTATTTATTGACCTGGTTTTGGGACAGCTATGTGAGTTGCTCTTGTTGGTGTAAAGTATTAACTTGTACAAGTTTCAATGCTATGAATACCGCTCATCTTAAGCCATAGGTTTAACAATTATTAAATTTTAATACGTACTTTATAAATGTTTATAAAGTCTCTACACGCTGTATTTTATTCTTTGTACGACTAGTCTTATCACAATAAACTATCTAATTTTTATGTCGCCTCTAAAATATTGTATATCAACTATAAACAGTATTTAAAAATTGTTTATTTTAGTGCTTTACCAATGCGAAGTACTGGTGTATGGCATCTAATTCTTATCGTTTTATGCACTAGGGATAGATACTTTTTAATCTTCAAATCGTTGGTATGTATTTAAAATACCATGTTATGAAAAATCTCATACTCTTGTTGTGTCTTACTGTTTTTACCATGAGTTGTAAGAATAAAGGCATAGTGTATAACGACCCCATTCCGGAACACGACAGTTTAACCATAAGTTCGAAGATTGTAAACGAAGACCGTGTTATTACTATCTGGACACCCCCAAACTACGATAATTCGACAGACCGTTTTCCGGTACTTTATATGCCGGACGGTGGCATAAAAGAAGATTTTCCGCATATAGCAAATACGCTTTCCAAGCTTATAAGTGAAGAAAAAATACCGCCGTATATTTTAGTGGGCATTGAAAATACAGAGCGTAGAAGAGATCTTACTGGTCCGACAGAAGTAGAATACGATCTTACCATAGTACCTCATCCAGGAGGCTCTAATAATTTTAGAGGATTCATAAAACATGAGCTTTTTACTGAAATCAATAACAGATATCGCACCACAGATAAAAGGGCGATCATTGGAGAATCTGTCGCAGGACTATTTGTTATGGAAACCTTTCTTTTGGATAATGATATGTTCGACTATTATATGGCCGTAGATCCATCGCTGTGGTATAACGAACAATATCTGGTAAAGCATTTTGAAACACTAGCCAAAGCAGATTACGGACAACAAAAGAAACTTTGGTTTGCTGGTTCTGATGCTGAAGACATTTCTACACATACTAGAACCCTAAATGAAAATTAAAGCAATTAGATCTAGGATTAATATGGACATACGCCGATGAACCCGAAGAACAACATAGTACGATTTTTAGAGCGACAAAAGAAAAAGCGATGATTTGGACGCTTAATGAATAAAAGACTTCCGGAGTTTTAGGTATTAAAATAATGTGTTATGTTTAGCGTGTTGCCTCTTTTCTTGGAAGATATACCACTGGTTTTGACTCTGAATATGTTATTATATCAAAACTCAACATACATGGGGAAATTAGTAACAGCAATAACCAGAGATATGACCGAACCAATTAAAGACACTCTAGTTACCAATAGCATTCCTTTTGAAATGCCAGGTGCTAACTTTGTTATTTATGGCTATAAATATAAAACTTAGCAAACTTTATAATGTATAACTGCTATGCGTAAATCAATATCACTCATGCCTCCTAAACATTTCTCAAAAATGACCTATACTACATCAGCTTTTTTAGCGCTACTAAGTGCCTCGTTTATGCTGTCTGCTACAAGTTGCAAAGAGCAACCGCAACAGACTCATACACTGCACGCCACTAATTCTACCGAAATAGATACAAACGCATTAGTCCCATTTAAGGACTACTATAAATCTGGATCATTAAAAACTAAAGGACAGCTGCGCGAGAATCAGAAAACAGGAGAATGGATTTCTTATTACGAAAATGGGGAACAGAAGGCTATAAACCATTACAAAAACAACGTCTTCCATGGCCATCAAAAAATGGACTATTCTCAAGAGCTTTACATGGAAGGTGAGTCTAAAGATGGAATAAAAGTTGGGATTTGGAACAGTTATTTTAAGGACGATAACCGTATAAAATATATAAAAGCATTCGATGATGCGGGTAATGCCTCAGGAGAATGGAAAAGTTATTACGATAGTGGCGAATTGTATAATGTGGAGCACTATTTAAATAATAAGCCTCATGGTATACAGACTACCTATTTTAAAAATGGCAACGTAAACAGTAGCGGAAACATGAAGGAAGGCAAAGAAGAGGGAATGTGGAGTTATTATTACGATGATGGCACGTTAGCTTCGGAAAAAAACTTTGTAAACGGTGAAGAAAACGGACCGTATAGACAATATCACACAAACGGTAATCTCCATAAAGAAGGAAGTAAGCAAAACTTTAAAAATGTTGGAACTTGGAGCATTTACGATACGAACGGCGATCTGTTCGAAACCTTGACGTACACCACTGAAACACCCTAATACGATTGGCAAGATTTGAAGGCTAAAATTCTAGTAAAAAAAATACTTTACTGAAAACCCAAGTTCAATGCACTTGATGTTTTCAGTAAAGTAGTATTATAATCTATATAAATATAGACTACATGTTTTAAACCTCTAAAGGTTCTAAGTTAATCTATCCAAATCGTTTTGGTATTTACAAATTCCTTGATTCCGTAACCAGAAAGCTCACGACCAAATCCACTTGTTTTAATACCACCAAATGGCAATCGCGGATCGGATGCCACCAGTTTATTCACAAAGCAACTTCCGGCTTCTAATTGTAAGGCTATTTTTTCACCTTTTTTCTTATCGCTTGTAATTACTCCAGCTCCTAAACCAAACTTAGAGTTATTGGCTAACTCAATAGCATGTGCTTCATCTTTGGCGCGAATTACAGAGGCCACTGGTCCGAATAATTCTTCATTAAAGGCTTCCATACCATCTTTTAAATCCGTTAAAATAGTAGCAGGGTAGTAAGCCCCTTTGCGATTAGGGATTTTACCACCTAAAATTAACGTACCACCTTGTTCAATAGTTTTTTCGACTTGCTTATGTAACTCGTCTCTTAAATCTAATCGGGCTAAGGGGCCGTAATATGTATTTTCATTGGTAGGTTCTCCCATTTTGGCGGCCTCCATTTTTTCTTTATACAATTTTAAAAACGCATCGTAAATTTTATCGAGTACAATAATACGTTTTGCCGCAATACAGGTTTGTCCGTTGTTTTGTAAACGTCCTAAAGTGGCTAAATCTGTAGCCTCTTCCAAATCGGCATCGTCTAAAACAATATAAGCATCATTTCCTCCTAATTCTAATACCGTTTTCTTTAAGTTTTTACCAGCAATAGAGGCAACAGACTGTCCTGCAGGCGCACTACCAGTAAGGGTTACGGCTACAATATGTTTATGTTCTATAACGGCTTTTATAGCATCTGAAGCTACATTAAGGTTCGAGAAAATCCCTTCAGGAAAACCAACCTTAGTTATCGCTTTTTCAATAGCAAAAGCACAACCTTGCACATTAGAAGCATGTTTTAAAACTCCCGTATTACCGGCCATAAGTGCAGGAGCTAAAAACCGAATGACTTGATAATAAGGAAAATTCCATGGCATAACGGCTAAAACAACACCTAACGGCTGAAAGGTGACATAGCTTTTTTCGGCTTCAGTTTTAACTGTGTTATCTTGTAATAAATCTTTTGTATTTTCTGCATAATAACGACATACCCATGCACATTTTTCGACTTCTTTTCTCGATTGTCCAATGGTTTTACCCATTTCTGAAGTGGCTATTTCTGCATAATAATCGGTGTTATTTTCCAATTCATCTGCCAACTTATTCATTAATTGTGCACGCTTTATGTAGGATGTATGCTTCCATTCCTTAAAAACCTGATGCGCTTTTTCTATTTTTTGTTGCGTTTCTTCTACGGTTAAGCGGTTATAAACGGCAATTTTTTCTTCTGTCGCTGGATTTATTGAGATTGATTTATTCATGGTGTTTAAGATTTTAATTTTTCAGAAAATTCTTTAATAAGTACATTTAGTATCTCATGATTTAACGAATAATCGATAGCTAAATCGATAAGTTGAATGCCTTTAGAATGTAATGCGTTATCTAATGCTGTTTTAAATGCGTCTACCGAATCTGGTTTATACCCAACGGCACCAAAACTTTCGGCTAATTTAACAAAATCTGGGTTGGTATACTCCAGACCATATTTAGGAAAACCTTCGTCTTCTTGTTTCCACTCAATCATACCATATCCATTATCATTTAAAATAATAACAATAAGATCTAATTGTAGTCGAGAGGCCGTTTCAAGTTCTTGAGCATTCATCATAAAGCCACCGTCTCCATTAATAGAAATCACCTTTTTATCTGGATATAATTCTTTCACCATCATAGCCGATGGTAAACCAGCGCCCATAGTAGCTAAGGCATTATCTAAAATTAAGGTATTTTGCATATATGCTTTATAATTTCTAGCAAACCACAATTTATACATGCCATTATCTAAGGTTACAATACCATCTTTAGGCAACGTATCCCGCACTATTTTCACTAAACGTTGCGGAAGTATAGGAAAACGATTGTCGTCTTCGTAGGTGGTTAAGTGTTTGCACACATTATCTTTAACTCTAAGGAAAAACGAGTTATCCCAAGATTTTGCGATTGGCTTTAAAGCTTCGGTAAGCTGATTGACACTTGTTGCAATGTCTCCGATAATATTTAAATGAGGGAAATATAGCTGATCTATTTCAGCGGCGAAATAATTCACATGAATCACCTTTTGGTCGCGTTCTGCTTCCATAATAAAAGGTGGCTTTTCAATAGTGTCGTGTCCGATATTTAGGATTAAATCGGCTTTATTCACGGCTTCATGAAGAAAATCGTCGTTAGACAATGCGGCGGTTCCGAGATATAACTCGTGACGTTCATCAATTATACCTTTTCCCATTTGGGTATTAAAAAACGGAATTCCAATAGTATCTACAAAATCGGTAAGTGCTTTGCTTGTCCGATTTCTATTAGCTCCTGCACCAATAAGCACTAATGGTTTAGACGCTGTTTTAATTAACGTTACGGCTTGCTCTATGGCCTTTTGGTCGGGTATCGGTTTTCTATCGTCTACAACCTTAAATAATTTAAGTTCGTCCAATTCTTCTTGGGCGATATCTTCTGGTAACTCGATATGCACAGCACCGGGACGCTCTTCTTGAGACAGTCTAAATGCTTCCCGAATCATAGAAGGAATATGATTGGCATGCGTAACTTGCTTGGTATATTTAGTTAAAGGTTGCATCATTTCGACCACGTCGATGATTTGAAACTTCCCTTGTTTACTTTTCTTAATGGGTTTTTGCCCCGTAATCATGAGCATAGGCATGGCACCCAATTGTGCGTAAGCCGCAGGCGTCATTAAATTAGTAGCTCCAGGACCTAAAGTAGATAAGCACACGCCTGGTTTTCCGGTAAGACGACCATAAGTGGCAGCCATAAACCCGGCACCTTGTTCGTGCCGGGTGAGTATAAATTTTATCTGCTTAGATTTTCGAATAGATTCTAGAATATCTAAGTTTTCTTCGCCTGGAAGTCCAAATATATATTCGACTCCTTCATGTTCCAAGGCTTTTACAAAGACATCTGATGCTTTTAATTTACTGTCCATAATGGTATTTATTTAAATGACAATTACGATTCTGAAGCTCCAGAATTTGCGATGTTTTCTAAAGCCTGAGCTATAGTGCTTAATGTATTGTCGTTATCATCTACATCATGACGATCGGCGATATAATACGGATCGTTGTATATAATATGTACGCTACCCTCGGCATCTTGATAGACTAACATTTTTTGAGGTAAATCTAAAGCCATGGTTCTAGAGTCTTCCATTAATGGAGTACCTAAAGCAGGATTACCAAAAATAATAAGTTTAGCAGGACCTAAATCTAAATCTGCACTCTGTGCATTAGCTTGATGATCTAATTCTGCTATAATTGAAATAGGTTCTAAACTATTCAGTGTATTTATGATGTTGGAGTAGGTGGTATCGAAATCGTTCGGACTAGACACAGAAATAATTCCTTTTGAAGCTGAATTTTCTATCGGATTTAAAGTCACCTCTTCTCCAGTAGATGCATTTACAATATTGGCCAATGCATTTCCAATCATATCGGTGGTCGACACTGTACCTAGACCATGTCTATTAATAATATAATCTATGGAATTATATGTAACAACAGTGTGATTATCCTCATCTGTATAAACCGAAATACGTTGTGGTAAATCTAATCCCGCTTGAATATTATCTTGCATAAGTGGTGTACCCAGTGCTGGATTTCCGAAATATACGGTTCTGGTATAATCTAAAGTTAAACCTGCATTTTCGGCATTTGCAGTATGATTGACCTCGGCTACAATCCCGATGTTATCATTCGCATTTAAAGTCGCTATTAAAGCGTTGTATGTGTTGGTGGGATCTTCATTCGTTTCTGTGTAACCAATACCCGCGGTTTCTGGGACATCATTACTCGGAATTTCTCCATTATTATCGTCGTCGTCGTTACAAGCTAAAACTAAAAAGAATGCGCAACATAGTAGTGAAGTGATTGTTAATGTTCTCATGTGATCTGTTTTTTCAATTAGAGCACAATGTAACACAGGAGTCTTGCAATCTTTAGCGCTATCGCTTATAATATTGACTGCAATAAACGGCGTGTAAAAAGGTATATTAAAGAGAAACCAATCCCAATTTCTAAAGCGGTTCCGTTTGCTATCTTGAAACAGATTTCAAGCCAATAAAGGCTACTGTGCACAAAAATAAAAAGAGTAAATACCAAGTGTTGCTTACTAAGTCGATGTAGTTTAAATCTTGGTTGGAGAAACTTAAAATCATTAATACCTGTGCTCCATAAGGCAACAGCCCTTGAGTAATACAGGCAAAAATATCTAAAATTGATGCCGTATTTTTACGATCTAATTGGTATTCGTCGTTTATGGTTTTACTGATAGATCCAGATATAATAATTGAAACGGTATTGTTGGCAATCGCCATATTAATGCTACTTACCAAGGCCGCAATACCAAATTGCGCAGACTTTTTATTCTTGATGAATTTTTTTATGTTGCTTAAAATAAAATCAATTCCTCCGTTTTTTTCTACTAAGGCTGCTAGTCCGCCAGTAAGTAAGGACAATAAGAAAATTTCTGTCATGTTTGTGAACCCTTCATAACTAATTTTAGTAGCTTCTAACAGTGTAAAATCGCCATAAATAATTCCAATTACTCCGGTAAAAAGTGTTCCAATTAATAAGGTAACAAAGACATTGATCCCAATAATAGAAAGTAAAATAATTAGGATATAAGGTAGAATTTTAATTACAGAATAATTGTAAACCACCAGTGCTGTATCATCTGCTTTCAGGTTTAAACCTTGAACAACTAAAATTATAAGCGTAATAACGGCCGCGGGTATGGCCAATTTAATGTTCTGTTTAAATTTATCACTCATTTTACAACCTAAAGATTGGGTGGCTGCGATGGTTGTATCTGATATTACCGACAAGTTATCTCCAAACATACTACCTCCTAGTAGAGCACCACATAAAATGGCTAAATCGGCTGTGCTTTTGTCGGCAAAACTCACAACTATTGGAGCTAAAGCAACAATAGATCCTACCGAAGTTCCTGTAGATAAGGATAAAAAAGCAGCGATAATAAAAACGCCCGCGTAGATGTATTGAATCGCAATATAATCTAATCCTAAATTTACAATGGCATCTACACTTCCTGTGGCATCGGCCACTGCGGCGAAAGCACCAGCAAGTAAATATATAAGGCACATGGTTAATATTTTATCGTCGCCACATCCTTTTAGTAGGGTTTTAATTTTAGAATCTATGGATTGTCTAAACATTAAAAAGGCAACAATAATACCGGCAATAACGGCTATTGGAGAGGGTAGTGCATAAAAATCGTTTTGATAAATACCTACACCTAAAAACGTAAGTATGAATACAAAAAGCGGAATTAACGCTGAAAATTGAGGTGTTCTTTTGGTAATATTTGCCATCTTATAGTCGTTTTAAAAAGAGCATAGGAGCAAATAAGTAGAAAATATGATTTAACATTTGTTCCAAATAATTGGCCTATCTATTTAGCACCTTGCTTGTTAATGCAGGTTGCTATCTCTTTTTATTGAGATTCTTGATAATTATTTTAAGCCGGCAAAAGTAATATATAAATCCATATAGCATTATTAAATTACGTTAATTTTCAATGCCAAGATTTCATCTTAAGAATATTGCCACTACCTATAGATAATTTTGACTCTATATTTTAGGAAATAACAACGCAAAAAAAAAGCTTTAATGTGATCTGTACAGACCGCATTAAAGCTTTCACATATTATATAAAAGTATTATCTATATTCAGGATTAGAGAAATTCCATCGGGTTCCATCGTCCCAAGCTTCTCTAGAATTTCCGTAAGCTGGGTAACCATCTTGAGCTTTTAACATTTTAGCTAAATGCATTAAATTGTAACTCATAAAGGTTGTATTTCTGTTGGTAAATTCGGAGTCGTGACCTACAGGCGGATCGATACTTTCGCCTTTCCATTCGGTATCTCCATAACTAGGTCCAGGACCTACAGAACCAATCCAACCGGCATCGGCTTGTGGCGGAATGCTGTATCCCAAATGTTGCAATGCGTAGAGTACACCCATAGAACAATGTTTTACACCATCTTCATTTCCTGTTACGATACATCCTCCAGCTTTTCCATAATATACATACTGACCTTTATCGTTTTGATACCCACTCATCGCATATAAACGTTCGATTAATTTAGAAGCAATAGAAGAGCGTTCTCCCAACCAGATTGGTGTTCCGATTACAAGGATATCGGCATCGATAATCTTTTTATAAATATCCGGCCACTCATCGTAATCGTATCCTTCTTCAGTCATATCCGGTTGTACACCAGCAGGAACATCGTAATCTGCTAAGCGTATAGTTTCAACAGAAACACCTTCAGATTTCATAATATCTATGGACACATCCATAAGATTTCGAGTATGACTTATCGAGGGGGATTTCTTTAAACTACAATTTACAAATACGGCTTTTAAGTTGCTAAAATCTATTTTCTTCATGATTTATATATGGTTTTGTTTGAGTTGTATGTTCCGTATTAGTTGAATGACTAACTAAAATAATTTGACATCAATAAGCCTTTCAACACCAATTACGTTTTCAAAGATTTACAAGTTAAGGCCTGTATATACCACGTGTTGCTTCATTTAATACGATTATTAACGTAGATGCTTTCGCGTTACCTAATTTACTAAAATTAACTCGTATTTTGATCAATGTTACTGATTTTAAGCACTAATTGCTATGGTATAAATGAAATAATGCCTCGTTCACGATTGCATAAAAAAGGAGTATTTCATGTCTTGCACTAAATTAAAACGGTTACTTTTAAGGTCCTTAAATTATATCATGTCAGTTTCCAATAAATTTTCGTTTATCAATCCAAATAAATTTCCTTTTTTCTATGGTTATATCGTCCTTTTTATAGGAAGTATTGGCGTTCTTGCAAGTATTCCTGGGCAAACAGTAGGTGTGTCTGTTTTTACAGATCCGGTAAAAGATGCTTTGGGGCTAAGTCGTAATCAGTTTAGTAACGCCTATATGTTTGGGACTTTACTTAGTGCTTTTTTTGTATCGAAAGCGGGTATTTTATTCGACCGCTTTGGTGCACGCTATGTGGCCTTTTTTGCAACCTTGGTTTTAGGAATTTCGTTAATGCTGTGTGCGGTTTCCGTTCAAATTAGCGAAGGCATTAAAAGCATGCTTAATGTAACCACGTGGATTGTGCCATTTGGGGTGATGTGTATCTTGTTTTTCTTTATCCGTTTTAGCGGACAAGGTGTGTTAACCATGGCATCTAGAAATATGATTATGTTGTGGTTCGATAAAAACCGAGGAAAAGTTAACGCCATAAGTAGTGTTACTGTATCCTTAGGATTTTCCAGTTCGCCTTTGGTACTTAATTACTTGATAGAACGTCACGGGTGGGAGCGCAGTTGGCAGATTTTGGCCGTGTGTTTATTTATATTTAGCTTTTGCATTTTACAATTGTATCGCAACAAGCCAGAAGATTTTAATTTGGTGCCCGATGGTGTTCAAAAACGAATAAAAAAAGCGGTCGATGCACCCAAAAAAGTATTTAAAGATTTCACTTTAGATGAAGCTAAGAAAACGCGGGGCTTTTGGATGTTTGGTTTAACTTTAGCTTTCAATAGTTTCTTTGCCACTGGGTTTACTTTTCATGTGGTTTCTATCTTTGAAACTCAGGGGTATGATAGAGCACATGCCATTGCTATTTTTATTCCCATTTCCATTATAGCGTTATCCGTATCTACCCTATGTAATATTTTAAGCGATTACATTAATCATAAAATATATTTGTACGCCATGTTAGGCGCAGGCGTATTGGCATCTTGTGGTTTGCTGTTTTTATCTCACCCGATGGGTGTGTATGCGTTGGTAGCTGGTTTAGGACTTTTAAGCGGATTATTTGCAGTAATTAATGCGGTAACCTGGCCTAGATACTATGGCCGATTACATTTGGGTGCCATAACTGGAAAAGTGATGAGTTTTTTGGTTATTGCAAGTGCTGTAGCCCCGAGTTTATTTAGTTACTGTTTTTCTACGTTTGGCTCTTATAGTTATCTTGGTTATATGGCGTTGGCTTATTTGTTATTTTTAATCTTAGGCTCATTGGTTGTTAAGAATCCGCAGTAAATAGTTTAGAATATCTATGATTTACCAAACATATATTGTAAAACGCTATCATTTTTATAAAACGTTTAAACCACGGTATTCGGGGATACTTATATGTGCTACATTGCCTACATTTGCCCATGCTTTTTAAGCTCCAAAATATAGTTATCTTTTTGTGTCTCTGCTATACGTCTCTATGTATGGCACAAACGGCGACGGTTATTGAAGCCGAAAATAAAAGTATAGATTCGCTATTCTATTATTTAAATAACGGTTCGGATAAAAAAGCATATCATGAAGCTCACCGGTTATTGCCTACGTTTAAGACTAATAAGGCAATCGTGAATACAAATCTTCTTTTGGCTTACTATCACAACAGATATGCGGCCATAGATTCTTCTATTTATTACACCCAAAAAGCTCTTAAAAGCAGAACCACTGTAAACGATTCTTTAAGCATACGGTTAACTATTTTAGCTTATCAATTACTCGCTATAAATAACAAAAATAAAGGCTTATATCACGAAAGTAAAAAATGGCATATTAAAGGAGCAGAACTAAGTGAAACCCATAACGAAACCAATTTATACTACACCCATATACACGGATTAGCAAGTACGTATATTGCCTTAGGAAAGAACACTGAAGCCTTAGAACTACTTAAAAGATGTATTAATAATGCTAAGGATGAAGAAATTATTTTAGGAAGCTACATTAACCTGGGTTCTATTTATTCTACATTAAATCAGTATAAAATTTCTAATACGTATTTACAAAAAGCAAGGGAGATTTGCGTAGAAGACCCGAATCAAAAGCAAGCCTTAATTAACGTCTTAATAAATATAGGCGATAATTATGTGAGTATTGGCGAAGCCGACAACGCCTTGCTTCAATTTTACGAAGCCAAAAAAATAAGTTATGAAAATGGTTTCCAAAATCTAGATCTTATTATTTCAGATAAAATTGGTACCGTTTTATATAATGAAAAACGAAATACCGACGCCCTTTTAATCTACACCAGTGCATTACCAAAAGCAATGACATTAGGGTCGCTAGATGTTTTAATGCATTCCTACTTTATGTTAGAAAAGATTTCGGCTAGAAATAGCGATTTTAAGAATGCTTACCATTACGGTAAACGTTATTATTTGATAAAAGATTCTATTGAAAACTCTCAAAAAGAGCAAGAAATTAATAGGTTAGAAGTCCAATTTAAAACCCTTGAAAAAGAGAAAAAAATTAAGTTATTGGAGATTGAAAACTTAAACAAGAGTTTAAATATTAAAAATAAAGATGCAGATATAGAGAAGTACAAACTGCAACAAGCCATAATTGCCAAACAAAACGAGAATCAGGTTTTACAATTTCAAAATAAAGCTGAAAAACGTCAGAACGAGATTGCCTTACTCAAAGAAAAGGAAGCCTTAAAGGCGGTAGAATTAGATCGAGAAAAGACCATTAAATACGTGGTACTAGTTGCATTTTTCATTCTTCTTGTACCTATTGTGGCGCTTTTAATTATCTACTACCAAAAACTACAAGCACAGGGGTTGCTTAATTTAAAAGAAAAAGAGATTAACGAACAGCGCGTTAATTCACTAAAAAAAGATCAAGAATTAAAGCTTATTAAAGCCTCCGTAGAAGGACAAAATCAGGAACGTAAAAAGATCGCGCAAGAAATGCACGATAGTGTTGGAGGTAATTTGGCGGCGATAAAATTACAATTCAGTCAGCTTAAAAATCATCCTGAAAAAATGGCTTTAATTTACAGTCAGTTAGACGATACCTACGAACAAGTGCGTAACCTATCGCATAATTTATTACCTAAGAAAATTAGAGAAAAACACCTTGTCTTTTTAATTAAGGAATATATTTACACGGTAGAAGAGGCGAGTAACATACGTGTGAATCTGTCGTTTTTTGATGAGGATAAAATTAACACCTTAAATAAAAACTTACAAAACGAATTGTTTTCCATATTTCAAGAATTAACCACCAATACGCTTAAATACGCCCAAGCCAAAACCATAGATATTCAGTTAGACCTTTTAAATGCCTGTATCTTTTTTGTATATGAAGACGATGGAATTGGGTTTGATGTATCGAAAACCAGATTAGGTATTGGCTTAACCAATATAAAACAACGAGTAGAAAATTATAATGGGA
Source organism: Formosa bonchosmolovskayae (assembly GCF_051016085.1). Lineage (GTDB taxonomy): Bacteria > Bacteroidota > Bacteroidia > Flavobacteriales > Flavobacteriaceae > Formosa. The sequence continues at coordinate 3,324,786 of NZ_CP174605.1, read as the reverse complement.
CTTTACATATAGATTCTATACCCAATCGTGGTACAAGTATAAATATAGAAATTCCCTTAAACGCATAATTAAAATGAAGCATAATCTTATCATAGCCGACGATCATAAAATGTTTTTAGATGGTTTATTAAGTATACTAAGCACAGAAAGTGATTACCATATTGTATACACTGGAAAACATGGAGGCGACGTGCAGAAATATATTTCTATAAATACCGAAGAACAAATAGATTTGGTTATTACCGATGTAACCATGCCCGAAATTGATGGTATCGCTCTTAATAAGTGGATTAAAAACAGCTCCAGAAATATAAAAACCTTAGTGGTGAGTATGCATAACTCGGCCGATATTATAGACGATCTTATCGCGAATGATGTAGACGGATACCTTCAGAAAAATGCACAAAAAGAAGAATTTCTAAAAGCGATTAAAACCATTTTGGGTGGAGAAAAATATTTCTCTCGAGAAATTAAAGATATCTATCTTAAAAACAAATTCGAAAAAAATAAAGATCAGGATATTAAACTTACAAAGCGAGAAGTGGAAGTGATCTCCCTTATCGCAGAAGAATTTACCACTCAAGAAATAGCCGATAAGCTCTTTTTAAGTAAACACACTATTGAGAGTTACCGGAAAAACCTGATTACTAAACTGAATGTGAGAAACCTAGCAGGACTCACCAAATACGCCATTAAAAAAGGGTATGTTTCTTAAAAATTATACTTAAATCAGACACCAAAAGGTACTATTTTAAATAGTACCTTTTTTATTTTATCTGTCCGTAGATTGAAAATCCAGTTTAAGTAAGAATATCCAAGTTTTTGCACTATAACCAATCACAAATAGTGTATTTAAAATCAGCAAAATAAGGGTTGTGCTCCCTGTATTCAGGGATATTTAATTTCACCTAATAAGGGGTTAAACAGCAGAGACTATTCGTCTAATTTTGCTTCAGAATTTGAAACGCATCACAATAATAGATGATGTGTTTATTCAAAAAACTAAACAACATTTAACCTTTAAAAACACATTATGATTTTCGGAATTACACTTATTTTATTAAGCATTATTGCAGTACCTTCTTTATTATTATCAAAAAAACCTAATGCCAAAGAACTCTTAGAAAAAATAGAACCTTATCAAGGTTGGATTGGATTAATATTCTGCTTTTATGGCGTTTGGGGTATAGTATTTTCCATACTAAACTTAGGCTGGATTTCTACATTTCCAATCTGGTGGGGAACCTTATTGGCAGGAAATATCATTCAAGCGGTTTTAGGCTTTATGCTTGGCTTTAGCTTAATTAACAAGTATGTTTTATCTAAAAACGAAATGGCTATAGAAAAAGCGGTGATTCTTAGAGAAAAATTGGCCCCAAAACAAGGAAAACTAGGTCTTATTGGCTTATGTGTTGGGGTTTGGATGATAATCGCTAACATTCTATTCTTTTAAAAAATTAAACGTTATACACTCAATTATTATGAAAAAGATTATCTATTTAATGCTCCTATTGATTACAGTGCCAAGTATGGCGCAAAACAGTAAAAACACAATTACGGTTATTGGAGAAACAGAAAAACATGTGACCGACGACAGTTATACCATTCTAATAGCTTTACAACAAGTTATGGTGTACGAGGGACAAGGCGAAGTTGAAGCGACCTCTTTAGATGTGGTAAGAGAAAATTACATAAAAAAGACAGAAGAAGCAGGCATAGATTTTAACAAATTTAAAAAGAACACACATTATGAATTCGCCATGTCTTATTCACAAAACAGGGAAACTGCGTGTTACTATTTAAAAACCTCAGACGAAGCTGAAGTTAGAAAAATAGTAAAATTAAAATCTGCTGGAATGTCTGTAGTCAATGTCGATGTAGAAACTAAAGATTTAACAAGTCAAGAATTGGTAGCACTTTCTACAAAAGCTATCGCTAATGCAAAAGAAAAAGCAGAGGCTATGGCTAAACAACTAAACAAAAAAGTTGGGGAAATTGTTAGCATCAACGATACAAATAGCAGTGAACAATATGTGCAAAGTTATGGTACTTTACCTACACAAATCCATAGTGTATCGGTGTCTTTCGAATTACTATAAAATTACAAATGTCTATATATTAACATAACACCAAAACACAAAAATGAAACTTAAATTACTAGTATTATCAGTATTCGCTGTCTGTTCAGTTTTTAACGCAGAAGCACAAAAATTAAAAAAGTTTGGAAGTTCAATAGAGAAAAAAGTTGGACCTAAAACCATTCAAGTGCCTTACACAGACGTTATCTCTTATTTAGGCTACGCGGCTGCAGGTAATGAAGATGAAGTGGTAGATGGTAAGAAATTCTATTACATATACTTATGGATTCCTGCTGTAGCACCAGAACTTGGCGTTAGAATGTTATCGCCTGTAGCTAAAACAAAAGTAAAAGATGCTATAGAATCTGCGGCTTATCAAGACAACGCATCATCTAGCGATTATTTTGACACGTACATTACCTTAGAACGTTCTACTATTTTTACTAAAGAAGAGATTTCTGAAGAGGCTGTAAAAAGTGCTACGTGGACTAAACTTGCGAGTAACGACGATAGTACTGAAATGCCAAAACAACCAAGCGGCAGTAGCTATAATTCTTTATTAAGATACCAAAGTGAAGTTGGAAACCCAACAAAAGCATTAACTGTTGGTTTATACCGTATTGGTTTTACAACCTACAAAACAGGAGAAGTTAACGGAACATTCTTAGCCGAAGTGGCGGCTCCAGTAAAATTACCGGGAGTTGTTATGGCTAAAACTATTGAAGAATTAAAAAAAGGATTATAACACACCTTAGACATTTGTATTTTAACTTACACCGCTTTATATAAAGCGGTGTTTTTTGTTTTATAGAATTTCTAAATCATAGTTAGAACTTTAATTGTGCTGGCGTATCTGCTGAATTTTTAGGATTTTTCGGACACTCTATCAATTTTTAGTAATTTAGACCCTTGTTTTGTAGAAGGCGTCTTACATGAAAGCATGTTCTAAATACATAACATATTAATATACTTAATACAACAGGGTTAAAGAAACGATATAAAAGAAAAAAATAGAATGAATAAAGTAGAATACATTGAAAGTGAAATTTCTGAATTAAGAAATCAATTACAAAACCATAAACTGTATAATAATCTTAATAGCATAGACGATATTAAGGTGTTTATGGAAAATCACGTATTTGCAGTATGGGATTTCATGTCGCTTTTAAAGAATCTTCAAATCAATCTAACTTGCGTACAGACACCGTGGACACCACCAAAAAATGCCACTTTAGCCAGATTTATAAATGAAATTGTTCACGGAGAAGAAAGCGATATAAATGAATTGGGCGAACCAAAAAGTCATTTTGAAATGTACTTAGATGCCATGAAACAACTGCATGCAAGTACAGATGAAATTAATAATTTTATAGCATTAATAGCAGAAGGGAATTCGGTTGAATATGCTCTAAACGAATTGCCTATTGATCCCAGAGTAGCCGATTTTGTGAAATTTTCATTTTCCATTATCGACACCAATAAACCTCACCTTGTAGCTTCGGCATTTACATTCGGACGAGAAGATGTAATTCCTGATATGTTTATCGAAATTCTAAAAAAATCAGATTCTGAAAATAAACGCTATAACAAATTAAATTACTACCTGGAACGCCATATCGAATTGGATGGCGATGAACACGGTCCGTTATCTCTTAAAATGATTTCAGAATTATGCCAGGAAGATGACCAAAAATGGGAGGAAACTTTAGATGTAGCCAAACAAGCGTTACAAAAACGAATAGAACTTTGGAATGCAATTTCTGATGTCATCGCGCAAAACAATCTGGCATGTAATCCTGCTTAAAAGGACTAATAGTAAACATCTCAGATTCAGTTTTATGTTGTAGTTGTTAGGGCATAATATTTATAAAGTGTTACATTTTTTCAGCTTAATAAATGTTTATTCCAGATTTATAGGTACCATCAAGCCCATGGCAATCATGAAGATATTTGAAACCGAAAGATTAGTAATAAAGCGTCTAGAGAATAGGGATAAGCACTGTTTTTCTGAACTCTTAACAGACCCAAGAATCTTGGAGCTTATTCCTCAAAACGCTTTTACCGAAAATCAAGTAACCGAAAGATTTACCAAAAACCTACATTTAAAACGAAGTGATTTAAGGGATAGGCAATGCGCTTGCGGTATCTTTATAAAAGGGCAAAAGGAGCTCATTGGATTGGCTTTATTCCTTATAAATAAGGATAACGAAAAAGAATTAGGGTATCGGTTTAGAGTAGACTATTGGGGACATGGTTATGGTAAAGAAACCACTAAAGGCATGCTGAGATATTATTTTGAGCACATGCATGTAAACAAAGTGACTGCAGATGTTAATATAGCAAATTTAGGATCGGTTAAAATATTAAACACGTTTATGACACCCGTAAAAGAATTCTTTAATGAACGGGATAATTGCACCGACAGAACTTACGAAATCACTAAAGCGCAATGGTTAAAACAAGATTATAAACAATAAAATCTTTTGTTATTAGTTAAAACGAACCCCTAGAAGCAAGCCTTTTTAAATAATGAAAACGGATGTTACAGATTGAATATATATTATATTTGAATATATAGTATAATTAAAGCAAACTGTGTTATTTGCTAGAACGTATAAAAAATGAGTAATAAAGTATTTTGTATTGGTTTAAATAAAACGGGAACATCGTCCTTGCATGAAGCTTTTAATATTCTAGGGTTAAAAAGCGTCCATTACAAAGATGATCATGGTAACGATATCAAGGAAATTATTCTAAATAACTACCTATCAGGACATGATATTTTGAAGGGTTTAGAGGCTTATGATGCGTTTTCCGATTGGGATCAGGAGCAATATACTATAGAGATATTTAAAGCATTTAACGAGCAGTATCCAGGGAGCAAATTTATATTAAACACAAGAGATTTAAAAGGTTGGTTAGATAGTCGCGAAAAACATGTCAAAAACAATCAGATTAAAAAACGGAAAGATCCGCAAGCCGATATTGTTTGGTTGGATATTGATAGGGAAGCTTGGGAGACTCAATTTAAAAAACACTACCAAGAGGCCAATGCCTATTTTAAAGGAAGAACAGACAATTTTTTAGTCTTTGATGTCATTAACGGCGATGGTTGGGAAACCCTTTGCCCTTTTCTAAATGTGCCAATTCCTAATGTTCCTTTTCCTAAAAAAAATGTCGCCTCAGATAAAAAGCTTTATAGAAGATTAATCCGTAAAATTAAAAGATATTTATAATCATATACAGATACAATAGAAGTGTATATAATTATTCAATAGTAGGTTTTTAATACAATAAACCTAAGCAATCTTTAAGTTAAATATCGCCACCTACAAGACTTTCCAAAGCATAAAATAAACGATTCTTTGCATTCGCTTGCGAGCCAAAAATAGAGCGAAACAATTCCCCCGTTTCAGATATTAGAAACCATTGTGGTGTACCTTCCGACTTAAACTGATCGTAGACTTTATGATCATGGTCTATATAAATTGGAAACGGAATCTCTCCATTGGTAAACACACCTTTAATGTTCTCTTTTGTACCAACTCTGTTGCTAAAGTCGGCATGAATCCCTACAACCTGAATCGTAGGGTACGTCTGTTGCAATTCGTATGCTAGCGGAAGCGCCCGACCTGTACATCCCAAACAATCATTATTGTAGATAATAAGTAACAAGATTTTATTTTTGTACCTCTCTAAAAGCTCTACTGCAACGCCGTCTAAGTCTTTTACTGGAATCGATTGTATTGGGATATTCATATTTTTATTAGTATTAAAAGTCATTGTAAAATTAACGAATTTATAAGCGCACTAAGCACAAGATTCTTCTAAATACATAGACTACCAATTCGATGAATTTTATATTTAACTGATAACAAGCAGATTAAATAAAACCATTTACAGTTAATTGTTTATTAATCAACGTATTCATTAGAGTATTTTCTATTAATTATATTACGTTAAGAATATGCAATTCTCAATTCCTAGTCGAAACACCTCCTTAGGCCTTATTAACTCTAGGAAATTAATTTTATCTACCACGTATAAAATTGCTATCTTCAAGACCTTAAACGCTCGGCTAGCTGTATTCTGTCTCATAATAAAATCATTTTAGCTTAGCATTTAACCCCTTTTTACTAACCATAATTAAATACAATGAAGAACATTTTTACTTTAAAATTATTTTGGCTGTTCACCGTCCTGTGTGTCACGACCATTAACTGTGCCTATGCGCAAACAAGCCCCGATTATAATCCGCTCTCCCTTTGGTACGAGCAACCTGCTGAGATTTGGATGACAGAAGCACTACCTATTGGTAACGGTCCGATGGGCGCTATGCTATTTGGTGGTACGGATATAGAACGTATTCAATTTAATGAGATTAGTCTGTGGAGTGGCGATCGTATGGCAAGAGAAGATGTAACTGAAGAAAACATGGGAGCGCATCAAGCTTTTGGTGATGTGTTTATTCGTTTAGGTCACGATTTTTCTAAAGTCACCAACTACAAACGCGAACTTGATATCAGCAAGGCTGTTCACCGTGTAGAATACGATTACGAAGGAATACATTACGTACAGCGTGCTTTTGCTAATCATCCTTCAAATGTGATTGTAGTAGAATTAACAGCAGATAAACCGAAAGCTTTTAATGGAGATGTTTGGCTAACAGATATGCATGGAGCAGATATTACGATAAATAAAAATCGCTTTTATTCGGTTGGAGACATGAAAAACGGATACGAATATGAAGCGCAATTACAGGTGCTAACCACTGGTGGAGAAATAAAAAGCTCTAAACCAGAATTTGCTGGGCGAACGCTTATGCCTACTTTAGGGTTGCGTTTAATAAAGTGCGATGCAGTAACTTTAATACTAAGTGCTGGCACAAACTTTAAACAAGATTTTAAATCGGAATGGCTAGGAGAACATCCTCATGCAAAAGTCACTAAAAATGTAGATGAAGCGATTACTAAAGGTGTAAACACCTTATTTACCGAACACTTGGCAGATTATCAAAATCTTTTTGGTCGTGTCGATTTAAATTTAGGAAAAACCGCAGACAATCTTAGAGCAAAGAGTACATTACACCGACTTCGAGATTATACCACAGCAAAATCTACAGATCCAGAACTAGAGGCTTTATTCTACCAATTTGGACGGTATCTTTTAATTAGTTGTTCACGTCCTAATTCCTTACCTGCAAACTTACAAGGCGTTTGGAACAATAGTAACCGACCTGCTTGGGCTGGAGATTATCATTCTAATATTAATTTAGAAATGAATTATTGGCCAGCAGAAACGTCAAACTTAGCCGAGTGTCATGTGCCTTTTATAGATTATGTGACAAGCTTACGAGAAGTGAGTGCATTAAATACCCAAAAAGAATATGGCGATGTTCGCGGATGGACCATTCAAACTATGAATAATCCAACAGGTATTTCATTTTGGAAGTGGAATTTACCTGGTAGTGCTTGGTACGCACAACACCTATGGGAGCATTACGCGTTTGGCCGAGATAAAGCGTATCTACGCGAAACGGCTTATCCAGTACTTAAAGAAGTTTGTCAGTTTTGGGAAGATCATTTAATTCGTCGTCCCGATGGCACACTAGTCACTCCAGACGGATGGTCGCCAGAACAATATAAATACGAACCTGAAGAAGGGGTTACCTACGATCAAGAAATAATTTACGATTTATTTACCAATACCATCGAAGCAGCAAATGAATTAGGACATGATGAGGCGTACAAAAAGAAATTAATGAAGATGAGAGATGATCTTTTAAAACCGGCCATCGGACGTTGGGGACAGTTAAAAGAATGGGAAATAGATAAGGACGATCCGGAAGATCATCACCGTCATGTATCTCATTTATTTGCATTGTATCCAGGGCGTCAGATTAGCGTGGCTCAAACGCCAGAACTGGCAGAAGCCGCTCGTGTCTCTCTAAATGCTAGGGGCGACGAAAGTACAGGTTGGAGTCGTGCATGGAAAATTAACTTTTGGGCACGATTAGCCGATGGAGATCGCGCTTATAAACTATTGCGTAGCCTTATAAATTTAGTAGATGAAACCAAAACCATTTATGGAAAAAGTGGAGGAGGGGTTTATTCTAATTTATTGGATTCTCACCCGCCATTTCAAATCGATGGTAACTTAGGTGCAACGGCAGGATACGGAGAAATGCTCATGCAGAGTCATGCCGATCAAATTCAATTACTTCCTGCATTGCCTTCGGCTTGGCCTGACGGTTTTGTAAAAGGTATTCGTGCTCGTGGCGGATTCGAAATTGATATGACTTGGGAGAATAATAAACTGACACAAGTGGTTATTCATTCGGAGTTTGGGTTGCCTTGTAAGGTGACTTACAACGGTAAAACTTGGGAATCTAACACCAAAGCAGGAACGTCTTATACGCTAAATACAAAGCTAAAATTACAAAGCAAATAGATTCTAGCATCTTTTAAAAACCAACTCTGGTTTTGTGCTATTATAGATAGTTACATGATTCATTTATAGTATTTTCTTACCGAAAATAGTATTCAGAATCATGTAACTTTTTTTTGTTTAAACAATTTACAATCAGCTATTAAAACCTCGTTGATAACACCTTTACGAGAAGTTAGATACCAATATAGATTAGCTAAAAAAAATATTATAAACAAGTCCATTAAATGCGATTCAATCATACATGATATTGAAACCATATAGGCAGACAAGACTTGGGTTCAACAGCTATCCGTTTAGTCTTCCCATGTTACATTAAGTAAGAACTCTAAAAAAATACTACATTGCAAGTATGCTTTTTAACAGCGCCTTAATTTAAGACCTTATGGAATATTTTTTGTCTATTGTTATAATCTTACTACTCCTCCTTCAGGGATCTAAAATCAATACGAATAGTTCGCGTTTACAGAAAGATATCGATGCCTTAACCGATAAGATTAGCCATCTAACTACACTTATAAAAACCGAACAAGCGTCTGAATCTTCTGAAAAAGAAACAGACGATACTGTCAGTCTGCATCCCATTAATGCAACCTTAGATCTTTATATTTAATACGGTTTAGAAAACCTACTCGTAATTACCTTGGTAGGAGAAACGTTCCCTTAGTTTTAAATACCATTTTGTTTTAATTAATTTAAATTTTTTCATGTCTACATTACATTCAAAATACATAATAATTGGTGCTGGCTTATCTGGTTTAACCAGTGCAAATCAGTTACAAGCTCGTGGCGTACAGGATTTTAAAATTCTGGAAAGTAGAGCACATATTGGAGGTCGGATTTATACTAAAGAAGGTATTGATTTGGGCGCAACATGGTTTCAGAATCATCATACGTATATGTTAACCGTTTTAGAACAATTAAAACTAAAGTCATTTTCTCAGTTTAGCGCTGGTAAAAGTATTTTAGTTTACAATTCCATGGCACCGGCACATTATTTTGAAAGCGACCAAAATAGTCCTGCGGCACAGCGTATAGCAAATGGTTCCGAAGCTTTAATACAGGCATTGGCCTCTGGGGCTCAAGATAAAATCACCTTGAATACGCGAGTGACAAAGATTACCGAAAATGAAGACAAAATTCATATACAAACCGAAAAGACAGCCTATACTTGTGACAAATTAATTGTCACCATACCACCTAAGTTGGTTAAAAATATCGTTTTCGATCCTGAATTACCCGAATCACTCACTCAAGTTTTAGGTAAAACTCATACATGGATGAGTAATGCGATTAAGGTGGGACTAACGTTTAAGCGTCCCTTTTGGCGAGAACAAGGACTGTCGGGAACAGTAATTAGTCAGATTAGTGAGGTCACCGAATTGTACGATCATAGTAATGCTTCAGAAAACGAATTCCGTCTTATGGGCTTTGTTAACGAAGGACTACGAGACTTAACGGTATCCGATAGACAAGAGCGCATTTTAAAATACCTAGAAAAGTACCTAGGTCCAGAAATTAGGGGCTATATTCATTACGAAGAAAAAGACTGGGCGGCCGATCCCAATACGTCTAACGATCACTTAAATTCTGTGTATATGAGTCCGTCGTACGGAAATCCAGTATTTCAAAAGTTATATATGCACGGGAAATTAGTGTTTTCCGGTACAGAAACAGCAACAATAAGTGGTGGATATATGGATGGTGCTATTCACAGTGGTCTTCAAGCCGTTGCGCTTTTAAATGCAAAGTAGAGTTTTGGGTTTAATACCTGTATTGCCAATATCCAATATGAGTGTTGCTTTTTTTATAGTTATACCATTTGAGAGGTAGAGATTTATGTAATTTAATAGAATTTTAAGACAAATCTCTTTATTAGCATGGGATATGGTCTTATATTTAAATTTGGAAATTTTAAAAACGTAAACAATGAAAACATTATATGAAGCAACTTCGGTTGCAACAGGAGGAAGAAAAGGGCACGTCGTATCAGAAGATAGTCCGATAGATTTTAACTTATCAGTACCTGAGTCTATGGGAGGCGATGGCGGTTCTGGAGCAAATCCAGAGCAATTATTTGGTGCCGCTTACGCAGCTTGTTTTGGTGGGGCCATTCAAGCCGTTGCAAAAAGTGAAGGCATTGAAATTGATGAAGACGAATTAAGCGTTACAGCCATCATCGGATTCTGTAAAGGTAAAAGTGGCTTTTTATTAGAAGCAACATTAGATTCTTACATTCCAGGTGTAGATTTAAAAACTGGAGAAGATTTAATAGAAAAAGCTCACGAAATGTGTCCGTTTAGTAAAGCTACTCGTGATAATATTACGGTGACGTTAAACTTATTATTAGACGAATAAAAATCTGTTTTCCTTCAAAATATCAAAGCCCACCATTGCGGTGGGCTTTTTTTATAGTAAATCGTATATAGATAAAATTATGTAGTTAGAGGTTTTACATGAATGTAATTCTTAGTTCTCGACGCCGCTCGAACACCCTGTAAAACAAAATATGATTCAAACGGTCTTCGAGCATTAGCAAGATAGAATAGTAAGATTCTGACGAAGCTAGCGAACGAAGTTTGACGAGAAGCAGACTATATATTTTAGAGTGTAGACTTATTCTGAAAAACATAAACCAGTTAGAAATACTAAAGAGCAATATAAGTTCTCGAGGCCGCTCGAACATCCTGTAAAACAAAATATGATTGAAACGGTCTTCGAGCATTAGCAAGGAAGAATAGTAAGATGCTGACGAAGCTAGCAAACGAAGTTTGACGAGAAGAAGATTATATATTTTAGAGTGTAGATTTATTCTGAAAAACATAAACCCTTTAGAAATACTAAAGAGCAGTCTAAGTTCTCGACTTCGCTCGAACACCCTGTAAAGCAAAATATGATTAAAATGGTCTTCGAGCGGAGTCGAGAAGTAATGGTAAGGTGCTGACAAAGCTAGCGAACGAAGTTCTTCATTAAGCACCTACTGCATGCCACTATCTTGCCTTGCTTTTTTTTATCTTTGCATAAGCTACACAAATTACTCCCATGCAAATTTCCTTAAAAAGTCCATTATTACACCTTTTTTCATTTCTATATCTGACTTTAAGTGCACCACAATTACAGGCACAAGAGTTAGCTTTTAAGAACATCGAAACCTGTGATTTTCATAATTTATATCAGCTAAATGCTGATTTATACCGCTCAGAACAACCCTCTAAAAAAGGAATGAAAGAGGTGCAAGCTTTGGGTATTAAATCCGTTATAAACCTAAGACGAAAACACACCGATGAAAATAAGCTTAAGGCCCTTGATTTAGATTTATATAATATACCTCTAAAAGCAGGGACGTTAGATGACAATGATATTTTTACCGTCTTACAAACCTTACAACAGGCGCAGAAACCAGTACTTATCCATTGTTGGCACGGTTCCGATCGCACAGGAGCCATAGTAGCAGCATCTCGAATGGTCTTCGAGAATTGGAGTAAAGACAAAGCTATTGCCGAGTTTACCGATAAACGCTTTGGTTATCACAAGAAGATGTATCCTAATTTAATTCCTTTGTTAGAGTCATTAGATATTGACTTGTTAAAAGAAAAGTTAGCTAAAAGTGTTAAAGATTAAAACTGTTGTTTTAATTTTGCAGACCATATATCTCGCATAAATTCATAAAACTTGTTAGAAAAACAGTCAAATCCACATCACCAATTAATAGATTCAGAGTATTTTATTTACTGCTTAGAAGGCGTGGATGATATTGATACCGACACCGGTACTAAAGCGCGAGAAAGCTTGGAACATTTAGTTCAGAAATTTGGTATAGCCAGTATCTATAAAACATGCGATACTATTGAAGGGCTAGAGGAGAGCTTAAATAGTTTGGTATTAGACGATCATCATTTTACCGATTATGAAATCATTTATTTGGTTATGGAAGGTGAAGCCAATAACATTCGATTGAATGACTATTACTACAGTTTCCAGGAAATAGCCGAACTTTTTGAAGGCCGTTTACAAGGCAAAATTTTACATTTTTCAAATGCGAAAATTCTAGATTTAGACGAAGAAGAAGCGCAATACTTTATAGATATTACAGGTGCCAAAGGAGTTTCTGGCTATGGTAATGCTTATAATGGCATAGATAGCTTAAACCTGGATCAAGCGTTTTTTAATTTATTTAATGAAGACGATAATATGTTTGATGTGGTGGAAGAATTGCACCAAAAACATTATGCACTCTGTAAATTATTGGATTTTAGATTGTATTATTAATCCCATGTCTTGTTCCAGGGTGTTCGAGCGGAGTCGAGAACGATAATTCCGATGATGCATTACTTTATTGTTTTTAAAATTATAGATGTTTCCACTTTAGTGCTTCTTAGTTTTTTAAGACAATACAAGCTTCTCGACTCTACTTCGACTGTGTTCAGTACAAGCTCCTCGAAGACCGATTAAATCATAATTTATTTTCCTTGTGTTCCAGCATTAGTGAGAAAGCATAATAAGATTCGAGAGAAACTAGCAAACGAAGTTTGTCAAGTACAAAATTTACATATTTACGAAAAACAATTGAAATATATAACGCTACTGCTTCTCACTTAAATATTTCCAATAGCGCTTCGGTACATGTTGGATGTGTAGTTTCATGTTTTTACGAGATGCAATGTTGGTGCTTTTAAAATAGTCGTTCCACAATTGCTGAAATTCCAATTCGATGTCGGCGAATAGATCCGACGAAGTTTTAGACGGATCGAAATCCGCATCAAACTCCAACGTAATTATATCTACTTGTTCTAAGTTGTAATAAATACCGTACTTCCGTTTTAAATCGTAAATCAGCCATTGTTGGTCGGCATAACGCTTTTTAAAATGATTTTTAATGAGTGGTAATACGTTAAAATCGGGTTCTATATTGGCAAAATAAATCCCATCTTTGGTCAGTTTAAATCTCACAAACGCTTCCATTCTATGTTTTTCTCGTCCGACGTTTTTGGTGAGTTTGGAGACTTCTAAAATATGCGCGTTTGTAAAATCTGATGCCACGTTGGTAGGAGATGCAAACACATATACCATAGCTTGAAATAAAGTGTCTTCCACCGTGAGTTTTTCACTTAAAAAGGCATAATAAAAGCGACGCAACTCGTTCGTACTCATTTTCTTTTTTAAACCATGCCACACCCGATTTGCTTTTTCTTGGTCGGTAATCACTGTTTCAGAACTACCAAATAAAGGGTGCTGAAATCGTGTTGCAGTCACTATAGTCACTGTTTTTAATTTCATCTCGAACGCGGTAAATACCGCTGTTAAGAAGCCATCGAACGAGCTATCGTATATTAGAGTGGTTTCCATACTATGCGACTATCAAAAAAGATTTAATTGGTTGCTAAGCATGCTGGTGTATTTACTCTTGGTGTTTTGTAAGATTAAACCTTTAATTTTTTCAGCAGTTAAATCCCGCGTTTCAAATTTATTGGAAGCACAAATCAGGAAATATTGCGCACGATTTAAGGACACGCCAATGGCTTTTAAATGGTCCCAATTAAGCTGTCTGTAACGTCTGGCATGTAATATTTTAAATACCGATTTCATTCCCAATCCCGGAATTCTTGCCAACATGCGTTTATCGGCTTTATTCACATCTACCGGAAATTCGTGTAAATTGCGTAATGCCCAACCCAGTTTCGGATCGATATCTAAATCTAAATGCTGATGCTGTTCATTAAGAATTTCTTCAATATTAAACCCATAAAAGCGCAACAACCAATCGGTCTGATACAGTCTGTTTTCGCGTAACATGGGCACAGGTGTGCCAATTTGCGGAAGACGCGTATCGTAACTAATAGGCACATAACCGGAATAGTACACCCGTTTTAAATTAAAGTTTTTATAAAAGTAATTGGAGGTGTACATGATTTGCATGTCATTTTCGCCACTTGCACCCACAATCATTTGCGTACTTTGCCCAGCAGGCGCGTATTTAGGCGTACTTTTAATCAGTTTCTTTTCGCTTTTATATTGAATGATTTCATTTTTAACCTTTTCCATAGGTTTAATAAAATCCGCTCTATTTTTATCTGGCGCTAGAAGTTTTAACCCCTGTTCTGTCGGAATTTCAATATTCACACTCAGGCGGTCGGCATACAAACCCGCTTCCCGCATAAGTTCGTCACTGGCTCCGGGAATAGATTTTAAATGAATATAGCCATTAAAGTTTTCTTCTAATCGCAATTTTTTGGCCACAGACACTAAACGTTCCATGGTATAATTAGCACTTTTAAAAATCCCTGAACTCAGAAAAAGGCCTTCAATATAATTTCGTCTATAAAAGTTTATGGTTAAATCCACAACCTCTTGAACCTGAAAAGCCGCGCGTTTAATATCGTTGCTTTTTCGGGTGACACAATAGGCACAATCGAATATACAATGGTTGGTAAGTAGTATTTTTAACAAGGACACACAACGACCATCTTCCGTATACGTATGGCAAATCCCCGAATTAGAAGCATTACCTAAGCCCTTATTGGTATTGGTTCTGTTGCTACCACTAGAGGAGCAAGATACATCGTATTTGGCAGCATCTGCAAGGATATTTAACTTTTCTTGTACACGTTCAAAAGACATACTTAAGTGTTTAAGTTTAAGGCGCAAAGCTACAACTTAATCTTATAAAAAAGGTGTTGCCTATTAAAATAATCGCATTATAGTAACAATAAGTATCTCGTAATATGATATATTATTATGTAATTATGTATATTTGTATCTGGAAATCAACCCATTGATTATGAATCGTATTAAGGAGGTATTAGAAGATAAAGGCATCAAGCAAACCTGGTTGGCCGAAAAGCTAAATAAGAGTTATAATATGGTGAATGCTTATGTGCAAAATAGGAGGCAACCCAGCTTAGAATTATTGTACGAGATTGCCAATATTCTGCACGTTGAGGCCAGAGATTTATTAGATGTAAACAAAGCAGTATTTCCCAACACGGTTGAAAGTGATACCGTAAACATTCCTTTAATCGGAGCGGTAGCCTGCGGATTGCCTGTATTTGCAGAAGAGCATATAGAAGCTCAAATCCCCATAGCAACACAATTGGTTAAAACCCCATCTGATTACTTTCTATTAAGAGCAACAGGAGATTCTATGAATACGAAAGGCATTGATAGTGGCGACTTACTACTCATTAAACGCCAACAGACTGCCGAAACTAGAGATTTGGTTCTCGCCCTAATAGACGACGAAGCCACGGTTAAAGAATTTAGACATAACGGAAGCACGGTGGTGTTAAAACCACATTCCACGAATTTGAAACATCAGCCCATTATTTTAACCACCGATTTTAAAGTTCAGGGTGTTGTGGCGCATGTGATTAAAGTTTAATCAGTTTTTAATAAAATAGAATTAATAAATAAGAATAAAAAAACTTCTATAAAAAATAGTTAAGAATGAATACAAATACATTTAAAGGTATTTTCAGTTATTTGGAACTTACAAAAAGGAGTAACACAATTAACGTTTGGCTACTAGGTATTAATTTTGCAATATTATTTTTCATTTTAAAGAATAGCTTGAATCCTTCAGATACATTTTATAAATTAATAGAAATTAATTATTTTAAAGTTTGTTACATTATATTGACAATATGGATATTTGTAAGTGTTATTCTTTTAATAATATATGCTTATAAAGAAAAAATATTATCATTAGTTATTGAAGATAAATATTTTCGACTAAAGAGTTTCATGTCATATATGACTAATGTAGAGATGATATCTGAAGAAGAATTATTAAAAAAAATATTTTTGAGATATCACTTTTAGCTAAAGAAAAGAAATCACAAATTGTTTTAAAAGAATCTATAGATTACATATTTAAAAAAAATATATCATTAATAAAATGGTCAAATAATAGATTAAGAATATATAGGTTCGTAATACTTGGAGCAATACCTTTAACAATAGTTTCTTTCATTATCATTTTACATAGTATTGGATTATTTAATAACTAATAAGTTATATTTCACGAGAATCGCTTAAAACAAATTTCCCTACACATTTTACCAAATACGCGATTTATATGCAAGTAAGAACTATCACGTTGTAATCGTATAACCAACTTCAAGAAAGAACCCACAATTTACTTGTACATAATCACTAACCTATAAAACACTCAGGTGTTATATCCGCGATGATGTCAAATAGCGCTGAAATGCGCAATTCAGTTAATTGTTATAATATGTTCTATAATGTTCTGCGTTATGTAACTTGAGCTTTGGTTAAAAGCGAAAGTTGTTACTACAGCTTTTTGAAAAAATTTGTTCTCAAAAGTTTCTTCCACGATGTTAATGGAACACTTTTTATGCGACGACGTAGGAGGGAAGCGTAAAGTGTGTGGAATGGGTTTTGATATAAAAATAATAAAGCTTAACTTTGAATTATGGCGAGTATAATTTATTCAATTGGACATGGAAATAAAAAAATTGATTCATTTATTGATGAATTAAAGAAGCATGATATTGAATATTTATTTGATGTAAGATCATCTCCAATGTCAAAATATAACCATCAATTTAATAGGCCTCTTTTAGAAGAAGATTTAAAATTACATTTGATTACATACATATTTGCAGGTGAACAATTAGGCGGATTACCAAAAGACCCAACATGTTATACAAATGGTAAAGTTGATTATTCTAAAATAACAAAAAAAGCTTTTTTTCAAGAAGCTATTAAAGTTTTAGTAGAAGCAAGTGAAGCTAACATGAAAATTGCTCTTATGTGCAGTGAATCAAATCCTAGTGAATGTCATAGAAGTAAGTTAATTGGACAAGAATTACTTAAGCATAACATTTCAATTAATCATATTGTATCTAATAAAATAAAAGAACAAAAAACAGTAATAGATGAACTAACTAAAGGTAAAGGTCTTGATAATTTATTTGGAGAAGAAGGCTTAACTTCAAGAAAAACCTACATCTAATTATTTATGAACTTTTATACAATTGGTGTTTATAATTCTACAGAAAAAGAATTCTTCGATAAACTACTAAATAATAATATTGATACATTTTGTGATATCCGACAAAGACGTGGTGTTAGAGGTTCAAAATACTCTTTCGTTAATAGTAAAAGACTTCAAAGCAAATTGCAAGATTTAGAAATTAATTATATTCATTATTTAGATTTAGCTCCAACAAAAGAAATTAGAGAGTTACAAAAGCAAGCAGATTTGAATAATACGGAACTTAAAAGAGACAGGAAGACTTTAGGCCAAGTTTTCATAAAAGAATATAATAATCAGATTGTAAGCCAATTTAATTTCAATGAGTTTTTAGATGAACTAGAAAATTTCAATGCAAAAAACATTGTACTTTTTTGTGTTGAAGAATCACATAAAGCATGTCATAGGTCTATAGTTGCTGAAAAGTTATCCAATGAATATAATTTTAACTTCAAAAATATATAATCTTGGAAGTTTTAATTACATCAAAAACAAAATTCGGTAAGAACCATGTTTGCGTAGGAGGTTTAGTAGTAAAAGAAAATAGATTTATTAGACTTTTAAACAGAGGAGGAGCAAGGAATCCATCAGGTTGGTATCAGTTTGCAGATACACCACTTAATATTGGAGATATTTGGGATATTGATTTTAATGACTCTCCAAATGCTGTTGAACCACATTTAGAAGATGTTTTTATTAAAATTAATAAAAAGGTTTCTGAAGTTTCTGATATTGCAGATTTTATAAAAAAATCTGGTGTTACTATCTGGGAAGGAAATATTACAAATACATTTGAAAGCAAACTTGAATGGCTAGGAAATGGTAGCGGTTATTTACCAGAAACGATTAAAGAAATGCCAGTACAAAGTGTTGGATTTTGGATAAGTGATATTGATATAACATTAAGCGATAGTAGATATTTTTACAAGTATAAATTAATGGGTCTTATTACTATTAGCAAAAGTCTGAAATGGGTAGGCATGGAAAAACCTATAGAAACTATTCCAAAAGGAACTTTAATCAGAGTCTCTTTAGCTAAATGGTGGCCTCCGAAAGACAAGTTAGATGATTATGCAGTACCTCATGGTTGCTACTTACAACTATCAGGCTGGTATTAATTTAAGAAAAGGAGGAAACCCTTTTCTTAAAGAGTTTCCTACCTATGACGCCTTACCATATAATTGTATTAATTTATCTACATCTATTGATGGATAATGAGATTTTACATGATCTTGAAAATCAATAAGCGAACCACTATAGCTTTTCACATATTTAATTAATTCATGTTTTGGCTTTCTAAAATGTCTATTAATATTCTTAATTATCGCTTTCTTAGTGCCATCTTTTAACTCATTAATAAAACTATCGTTGTTAGTTTTTATCTTTCCATCCAAAATATCTTTAGAGATATAATTACTAGAAACAAACCAATTATAATGATTAGTATATATTCTTTGTCCACTAGTTAAAAATTGAGGCACTAAAATTATATGCTTGCCTTTATAATAAGGAAGTTTTACTTTTTTAGTACTCCATTTTTTAGTTAAGTGGTCATAATATTCAATTTTTGTTTCCGTAACCTGAATATTATATTTTATACATTGTTTCAATGTAAATTCAGCCAATATATCTCTACATACGTTTGCTAATGTATCTGACATATTATCTTGTCCAATACCTTTAACTAATAACAATACATTGTGTGCTTCATTTGTTATTGTCACACCAGCTTTGACTAATTTATTTGCTCTTAAAGAGTCAAATACAATTTCTGCTTTTGTAGAACCAATACCTTTGCCTTTATTATTGTGTGAATATCCTAAATGATATTCATTAGCTTCTCCCAAATAAGACAAGAATTTTAAACCATTATTTCTATCATTAGGAATAATATAGGTTCTATTTAGTGTTTCTAAAAATGATTTACTTCTTAAGTATAACCTTTTTGCTATCATACTGCTCATATTATTTGCGATATGATATGGATCAATAAATGCTTCTAAATCATTTTCAATCAAAATGTTTAGATGTTCTGTGGTATTACTTTTAATACCAAAATGTTCATTAAATGTTTCTAATTTTACCATTTGTTGTGTTGTTTGAAATTTATAAAAATTATTTTAAATCCATCTATAGAAATTAATCTATAGACAGATTTAGATATGATTTTAAGGTTACTATAATTTACCTTTACTATCACTTCTGTTACTTCTTACGTGAGGCTTAACTTTTATTGTTTTACCATCTACTTTTTTAGTATAACCAGGAATTCTATTGTATTTTCTACCTTCTGAATCTTTTGCCATATTTTACACCTCCTTTCTGAAATTATTTCAATCATATTATTATATTTATGCTTTTTAACAAGCCCTTCAAAAACAGTACTTTAAAAGCTAACCTATGGTTTTAGGTACGTATATGAAGGCATGTATTAAATTTGATATCAGAATCATATATAAAAGAAACAACTAAGGACTTAATTCAATATTTGAATTGGAGAACTGACCCTGACTACAAAGAAGCTGCACAACAGTCTTTTGTTATTATTTGTAATAGATTTCGTGAAGTTTTAACCAAAAAATGTGAAATAATAGCTAAAAAAAAAGGTTTAAGCAGTACAGATGCTATTATTATTGCTGAAAACACCTTTAAAAGATTATATAAGTATTCTAGTAAATTTGATAGTGAGAGACACAAAGACTGTGATATTGGCTTAAAGTATTATTTATTTGGTATAGCACAGCGTGAATGCACAAAATTATACTGCAAAAAAAATGGTATTGGTGTTTCTCCTTATACTGGGGACGAAGAAATTATTACAGAATTCCCTGAAATTTCAGAAGATTACGAAAGTAATCCTATATCAAGAAAACAACTAGAAATAGAAAGAGAAGTTATTCAAATGGCTTTAGATAGGCATTCGTGGAAACATCAAGTAATTTATTTGACATATAAATTTCATAAAATTGACGGTTATAAATTACCAAGAAAATTATTACAGGAGTTAAGAAATATGTTAGGACTTGGTCAAAATACAATCAATGCATATTTAAAAGAAATAACAGATACAATCAATGATTATTTAAAAATATATGGCAAGCAAAAAAAGTAGACATATAACAGAATCAAATGTTGATACTTGGATAAGTAGTTTAGGTTTTTCATTCCCAAGAAATCAAGCTGAAGAAAAATTATTTGATAAATTGTATAATGATTTTAATCATGAGTTATCAGGTAAAGAAATTGATCCTTTAAAATTAATAAAACAATGTGAAGAAGAAGAAAAAGAATCTTTTGATTACCACGTTGATAATAATTGGAAAATGGCAGCAAGAAATTATGGTGAATTACCAAAACACATAATTGACAAGATGAAGAAAAATCATGGTGATAAGACGACCTGAAGTTGTTAAGAGAATTGAATTACTAACTAATTATTTACATTTAGAATATTCAACTAGTTATGCTATTAATCTTGACTCAATTGTTGAAGATGAAGGAATAATAGTGCATTATGATGATTATGAAAACGCATTCGATGGGATGTTTTTAATAGATTCAGGTAAACACCATATTCATCTAAATATCGCTAGAGGGAATTATAAAAAGTCGGGTAGGGGAAGATTTTCATTAGCGCATGAATTAGGCCATTACTTAATAGATGAACATCATGCAGATATAAGAACAGGGAAACTAAAGCCACATCCATCATTTTTAAAAAATACGCAAATAGATGTTTATGAAAACGAAGCTGATTATTTTGCCGCAAATATATTAATGCCGAAAGATAAATTTTACAATGCTTGTGGAGGTAGAAGTTTTAATTGGAACTTAATTGAAGATTTATCAAATAAATTTGAGACAAGTAGATTCGCAACATTAATTAGGTTTATTAATGTTATTCAACACGAAGTTTTTATAATAGGTTCTGAAAATTCTATAATAAAATGGTTTATAATTAGTGATGATTTCCCACGTATGAAACATAAATTTAAGCGTGGTGAAAAATTACCTAAAAACGCTTTGGCAAATAAACACGTTAATGGTATATCAAATATAATAGAAGATTCTTTATCAGATGATTGGTTTGAGACTTGGGGAGGAAAATCTGAAAGAGATATGCATGAACAATGTTATCATGCAGCAGCCTATAATCAAATCATAACATTATTGTGGTTTCCATAATTTACTAAACATTATGTAAAATAGAATCTCGATGTTGGACTTGGCCTCATAGAATTTTGGTTAAAACAATAGGAGAAATGAACGTCTATATTTTAGGGGTTTAGTAATACAGTTTCTTAATAATTTCAATTATACAAGGGATTTCAAACAATGTTAACCAGTTACAAGGTTTCCTAAAATATAGCGAATAAGCCGTAAATTGTTTCCAAAAGTTTATGCAGCCTGAATTTTTGTTTCTTTTGTTTCAAGACAAAAGATAATGAATCAATAAAAAAAAGATTAATTGAAGTTCTACATATAACAAGTGCATAGAATTTTATTTTTACTCACATATTTAATTATTTGCAGAAACTTCAAATGTGTTCGTGAATCTCCTAAAAAGGCGATTTCTTAAAATTTATGCTCTTGTGGCAATCCACGAGAATCGTCTAAAATTTTTTATTACGTACATTTTATCGAATACACGATTTATACACATGTAAGAACTTTCACGTTGTAATCGTTTAGATAGCACGAATGGTTTAGGAAAGTATATTTGTTCTCGACTACGCTCTAACACCGTTGTAATCGTATAACCAACTTCTAGAAAAAGAACCCACAATTTACTTGTACATAATCACTAACGATATAAAACACTTAGGTGTTGTTATATCTGCGATGATGTCAAATAGCGCTGAAATGCGCTATTACGTTAATTGTTATAATGTGTTCTATAATTTATATTATGTAAAATAGAAAATTAAGAGTACGCTCGTACCCTTTTTGTTTTAGCGATTAACACGTCCGCCAGTATTTCCAGATAGTAAATGTTCTACATCTTTTACTGTGGCATAATTGATATCGCCAGGAAATGTATGTTTTAATGCACAGGCTGCACTCGCAAATTCCATAGCTTTATAATCGTCGAAGTTTAAAAGTCCGTAAATTAATCCTGCAGCAAATGCATCGCCAGTTCCAATACGGTCTACAATATGCGTAATTTCTATGGCGTCTGTTTCTTTAAATTCTATTCCATTCCACATACGGCCTTTAATTTTCTGCCATGATGCGTTTATCGAGATTCTAATCTTATCGAATACCTTTTCAATATTTGGATACTTTTCTATAAGCTCTTTACTGGCTGTAATAAAATCTTCGTTATCGTAACCATAATTGGTTCCTAGAATCCCGTTAATTTCGTCTATACCACCATTAAAAATATTGACATATTGCATTAAATCCTGGATAGCGTCTTGGGCATCTACACCATATTTCCATAAGCCACTGCGGTATGTCGGATCTGAAGACACGGTTATCCCCTTTGCTTTCGCCGCGATTAATCCGGCTTTTAAAGTATCGTACGCGCCTTGCGATAATCCGGGTGTAATGCCCGTCCAATGAAACCAATTGCATTTGTTTAAAGCTTTTTCCCAGTTTACCATATCTGGAGTCACTCCTGAAAAAGCCGAATTAGAACGGTTATAGGCAATGGTACTCGGACGCATAACAGCGCCAACTTCTAGAAAATACATCCCCATTGGGCGGTGAGTTCTATAAATATCGCGGGTATCTACATTGTATTGTCTTAAATATCCTATAGCAGTTTCCCCTATAAAATCGT
Organism: Formosa bonchosmolovskayae; assembly: GCF_051016085.1. Lineage (GTDB taxonomy): Bacteria > Bacteroidota > Bacteroidia > Flavobacteriales > Flavobacteriaceae > Formosa. The sequence goes on along the minus strand of NZ_CP174605.1, from coordinate 3,301,478 downwards.
CTGAAATACAAGATATATGCTTCACCTTATTTCCGAAGTTCGCTAAAGAAATCCCCACATTTATCTCTGTACCACCAAAGTAATATTCTAATAAATTGGTCTGTTTCATTTTCTTATTTCCTAATGGAGATAGGCGCATTAAGACTTCGCCGAAGGTTACTATTTTATTCATGTGTGTGGTTTGTTATGTTTTTATCTATAAATATATAGTATTGTTTAAATATTAAAAAGGTTACTACAGAGAATTACGTTAAACTCATCTTAAATAAGCACCTAAAAAATGAATGTTTATTCTTTTTTTATACCTTTGTACTCTAAATTAGAATATATGCCAGTTTTAAAAAAGAGTGAAATTAAACGTGCTGCCCTCGTAGAAGCCACCATTTCGTTGGTGAACAATCAGGGGTTCCATGCTGCTCCTATGGCTAAAATTGCTAAAATGGCGAGCGTGTCGCCTGCTACGATTTACTTGTATTTTGAAAATAAACAAGACTTAATCAACCAGGTATATAAAGAAGTAAAATCTGAATATATGCAATTCGCTTTTGCCACATATAAGACAGAATTGTCTGTAGAATCTGGATTTGAAGTGGTTTGGAGACGTATGGCAACATACAAATTAAACGATATTGAAAAAGGGTTTTTCTTATCGCAGTGTGAAAACACACCTATGATAGATGAAGCTAGCAGACAAGAAGGTGTGGCTAACCTACAGCCCCTACTCGACCTTTGGGATCGTGGTATTAAAGCGGACATTATTAAGCCATTCTCGCATCATTTACTGTATGCGTACAGTATTTATCCGTTAGCCTTTATATTAAATGCACACAAACGGGGCGATTTTAAAATAACTAAAAAACATTTAGACGATGCCTACCAAGCGGCTTGGGCAAGTATAAAAAAATAAATAATTATAACATCACAAATTTACAACTATGGAATTATTAGATAAATTAAACTGGAGATATGCTACTAAAGCAATGAATGGAAACGTCGTGCCAAAAGATAAAATGGATCGCATTTTAGAAGCCGCACGTTTAGCTCCGACATCTAGTGGTTTACAACCTTTTGAAATTTTTGTAGTCACCAATAAAGAATTAAAAGAACAAATTAAGCCTGTAGCTTGGAACCAATCTGTTATTACCGATTGTTCTCATTTACTAGTTTTTGCAGCGTGGGATACCTATACAGCACAACGTATTAATGAAGTGTTCGACTTAACTAATGAAATTCGTGGGTACGAAAACGAAGGTTTCGAAAACTACAGACAAATGTTATTAAGTACCTATCCGCAAAAAGATGCCGAAGAGAATTTTATACATGCAGCCAAACAAGCGTATATCGCTTTTGGTATGGCCATTGCACAAGCTGCTTTTGAAGGTGTAGATGCTACGCCAATGGAAGGATTTGATCCAGACGCAGTAGATAAAATATTAGGGTTAAGAGAAAAAGGGTTACGCAGTGCCATTTTATTACCAATTGGTTACAGAGATGAACCTAGCGACTGGTTAGCAAACCAAGTTAAAGTAAGAAAAAGTACAGAAGATTTAATAACCACATTAGACTAAATATAAAAATTATGAATCAGACTATATTATTAAAAAATAGACCACAAGGAACACCTCAATTATCAGATTTTGAGTTCCAAAAAGAAGACAAAGATTTACAAATTTCTGAAGGAGAAATCCTTTTAGAGACTAAATACATCTCTGTAGACCCGTATTTAAGAGGTCGAATGAGTGATGCTAAATCATATGTGCCACCATTTAATTTAAATGAACCGATTTCTTCTGGTGTTGTAGCGCAAGTTAAGGCTTCTAAAAACGACAAATTTAAGGAAGGCGATTACGTTTCAGGATCTTTAGAGTGGAAAACAGAACAAGTTTCTAATGGTGAAGGACTTACAAAAGTAAGTGAAGAACAAGCGCCACTTAGTGCATATTTAGGAGTGCTAGGAATGACTGGATTAACAGCATTTTTAGGATTGCATGAAATAGGAAAACCTAAAGCAGGAGAAACTTTATTAGTGTCTGGTGCGGCAGGTGCTGTTGGAAGTGTTGTAGGACAAATAGGAAAGATTTTAGGTCTTCGTGTTGTCGGTATCGCTGGAACAGATGAAAAAGTAGAATTATTGAAAACAGATTTCGGTTTTGACGATGTTATTAATTACAAAACTACCGAAGATATGACGCAAGCCATTAAAACAGCATGTCCTGATGGTGTAGATGTGTACTTTGACAATGTTGGTGGATCGATTTCGGATAGTGCCTTGTTTAGTATTAATCGTTTTGCGAGACTAATTATTTGTGGTGCGATTTCGGTATATAACAGTACAGAACTTCCTACAGGAGTAAGCGTACAACCATTTTTAGTAAAAAACAGTGCATTAATGCAAGGTTTTATTGTCTCTAATTACGCAGATAAATTCCCTGAAGCTATTAAGCAACTTTCGGAATGGGTAAGTAAAGGCGAATTGAAATATAAAGAAACTATAGTGGAAGGGTTTGAAAATACTCCACAAGCATTCATTGATTTATTCAGCGGAAAGAATAAAGGTAAAATGATTGTTAAAGCTTAATTATTGAAAAAATAATTGTGTGTTAATTATGTTCCACCTGAACTTGGTTTGGTGTTTTAAGTATTTAAAATACAGAACCAAGTTTGGCAAGATCATCTATAAGTTGTAGCAAAATAAATCAATATAATGGAAAACTTAAAAGAACAAACGGACGCTAAAATAGCAGAAGGACGATTAAAAAATCCTGAATTCATGAAAGGCGTCGATGCTGCAATTGAAGAAGCTAAAGCTTTCGAACAAGGTGAAAACGCAATAAAAGTTGGAGAAACAGCACCAAAATTTAAATTACCTAACGCTAGAGGAAAATCTGTTTCGTTAGATAACTTATTAGAAAATGGTCCTGTAGTAGTTACCTTTTATCGTGGTGATTGGTGCCCGTATTGCAACTTACAAATAAGAGCATTACAGGAAATTTTAGGCGACATTCGTAAGTTGGGTGCAAACTTAGTTGCTATCAGTCCGCAAGTACCTGACGGAAGTTTATCTGATGAAGAGATTAGTACTATGCATTATGGCGTGTTATCCGACCAAGATGCAAAAGTTGCTTTTCAATATGGAGTGGCTTGGGAAGTCCCTGAGTTTTTAGCTGAACACATGCGTGAAGATCGTGGCTTAGATTTAGAAAAAATTAATAATGGTAATGCTACGATGTTACCTATTCCTGCAACGTTTGTTTTAAATCGTGAAGGTGTGGTAAAATGGAGTTATGTAGATGTAGATTATAGAACACGTGCAGAACCAAGTGATATTCTTAAAGCGTTAGAGAATTTATTTTAACGTGAGTTACAATGACACCCCATCTCAAGAATAGTTGTAGTAAAAAAAGTAAATAGGATTAAAAACATATAAAATTAAGGATGATGAAAAATTTTGAATTTAAGAATCCAACAAAAATAATTTTCGGAAAAGATACAATTGCTAAATTAACCGAAGAAATTCCATCCGATGCCAAAGTATTAGTGCTTTATGGTGGCGGAAGTATTAAAAAGAATGGTATTTACGATCAGGTAAAAACCGCTTTAAAAGATGTTGAACATGTAGAGTTTGGTGGTATTCCTGCCAATCCAGAATATTCGGTATTATTGAAAGCCCTAGAGGTTATTAAAGCTGAAAACATTACCTATTTATTAGCTGTAGGTGGTGGTTCTGTTATTGACGGAACAAAGTTCTTATCTGCCGCTGCTTTATACGACGGTGAAAACCCTTGGGAGATTTTAACCGGAGGAAAACCAACATTAAAAGGTATGCCTTTTGGAACGGTATTAACATTACCGGCTACAGGTTCTGAAATGAATTCTGGTGCTGTAATAACCAATAAAGAAACTAAAGAAAAATTAGCAATGGGTGGCGCTGGCTTATTTCCTGAGTTCTCTATTTTAGATCCACAAGTGATTACTTCTATTCCGCGTCGCCAATTGGTAAACGGAATTACCGATGCCTTCACTCACGTTTTAGAACAGTACATGACCTACCCTGCTGGTGCCTTACTTCAAGATCGTTTTGCCGAAGGTATTATGCAAACGCTTTTAGAAGTTGCTCCAAGTGTATTAAAAGATCCGTCTGATTATGATGCGGCTTCTAACTTTATGTGGAGTTGTACAATGGCATTAAACGGATTGATTCAGAAAGGAGTGCCTACGGACTGGGCGGTTCATGCTATCGGACACGAATTAACAGCGCTTTACGGTATTGACCATGCGCGTACTTTAGCGATTATCGCTCCAAGTCATTACCAGTATAATTTTGAAACTAAAAAAGAGAAATTAGCGCAATATGCAGAACGCATTTGGAATGTTACCGAAGGAACTTTAGAAGATAAAGCTTACGAAGCGATCGAAAAAACGGAAACGTTTTTCAATCAGATGGGGATCGAAACCAAATTATCTAAATACACAGAAGATTACGAAGGTACAGCCGAAACCATTTCACAACGTTTTACAGAACGTGGTTGGTTAGGTTTAGGAGAACATCAAAGCTTAAAACCGGAAGATGCAGAGAACATAGTACGCATGGCTTACTAAGTGGTATCTCTCGTTAATTATTAACTTTAAAAACCAAAGATTATGAACATATTATTTGTTTTAACATCACACGATACATTAGGAAATACAGGGAAAAAGACAGGCTTCTGGATTGAAGAATTTGCAAGTCCATATTACGCCTTATTAGATAATGGTGCTACAATTACGATCGCAACTCCTAAAGGCGGACAAGCGCCAATAGATCCAACAAGTGATACGGAAGATGCGCAAACACCTGCAACTATTCGTTTCAAAACAGATCTTGAGACCCAAGATAAAATAAACAATACCGTGCCGTTATCTACCGTAAAAGCTAGCGATTTCGAAGCTGTATTTTATCCAGGAGGTCACGGACCACTTTGGGATTTAGCCAATGATGAAACATCAATTAAATTAATTGAAAGTTTTAACGCCGCTCAAAAACCTATCGGATTTGTATGTCATGCACCTGCCGCTTTAAAAAGTGTAAAAAATGCAGATGGAACACCTTTAGTACAAGGGAAAAAAGTAACAGGATTTTCAAACTCTGAAGAAAAAGCTGTACAATTAACAGACGTGGTGCCATTCTTAGTAGAAGATATGCTAAAAGAAAATGGCGGTATCTACTCTAAAGGCGACGATTGGGCTGTACATGTTTTACAAGATGGAAATTTAATTACCGGACAAAACCCAGCATCGTCTGAGTTGGTTGCCGAAACCCTTTTAAAAGTAATTAAGCCTTTAATAAACGATTAGTTTATCTGATTATATTGAATTAAAAAGCCTCCAATCTATAATAGATTGGAGGCTTTTGTTTTTTGAATTTATGAAAATATAATAATAATAATGTGTAGCTAGTGTTGTCGAGATGGATATTTCATAAAATTTGCATCAAAGGGTCATCGAGCGGAGTCGAGATGGAGTTTTATGGCTCTTCGAGGCCGCTCGAGCACCATGTAACAAGTTGATTACGACATTAACTCTTAGCTTATTTTTGGGACTAACAAAATAATTAGTTTAAGTAAAATGATTATGTAACTTGAGATAGGATTAATCAAGTTCTGCTATACTTTATTTCACTTTATACGTTATCAAGGGTCACCGAGCGGCGTCGAGATGCAGTTTTCATGAAATTTGTATGACTCTTCAAGGCCGCTCGAGCACCATGTAAGAAAATTGTATACATACAAATAAATAGCGTTACTCTAAATTTAAACTACGGCTTCAACAATTGAATATCTATAATGGTATTTAGGTATTAATTGTGAGATGTTAAAACAAATTCAGCTGTACGTTATTTTACTATATATGTTATCAAAGGTCATCGATCAGAGTCGAGGTGCAGAATTAAAAGCTCTCGACTCCGCTCGAGCACCCTTTAAAATTGCAAAAAAAAGCGTATTCAGATCAAATTGAATACGCTTTCTTTTATACTTAAAAATACGGTCATCGAGCGGAGTCGAGATGCAGTTTTTATGAAATTTGTATAGCTCTCGACTCCGCTCGAGCACCCTATAAAATTTAATTGTTAGAAGCACATTCGACTAATTTTAGAGACTAGCAGAATTAATATCTCAAGAAGAATAATTTTGTTACTTGTGAGATTCTAAAACAAGTTCAGTAATATTATTTTAAGTTCATACTTCATTACAAGGGTCATCGAGCGGAGTCGAGATGGAGTTTTATGGCTCTCGAGGCCGCTCGAGCACCCTTTAAAATTGCAAAAAAAAAGCGTATTCAGATCAAATTGAATACGCTTTCTTTTATACTTCATTAAAAAGGTCATCGAGCGGCGTCGAGATGCAGAGTTAAAAGCTCTCAACGCCCTCGAGCACCGTCAGTATTATATAGAAATCTCTTTAAACTTAATCCCTAATTCTTTATTCATCTCGTGAATACGTTTTAATTCACTCCCTAAAATTAAAGCAATAGACTGTCCCGTTTTTCCCGCACGTGCTGTTCGTCCGCTACGATGTGTATAATATTCTATATGCTCAGGAAGCTGATGGTGTAATACAAACGCCAAATCGTTTACATCTATTCCTCTAGCCGATACATCGGTAGAAATTAATACTTGTAAATTTCCTTTCTTAAAGGCACGCATTACTTTTTCGCGATCACGTTGTTGCATATCGCCTTCTAAAGCTTCAGCCGAAAAACCTTCCTCCTTTAAAAATTCGGTTAAGGCTTGCGTCCCCGCTTTTGTTCTACAAAAAATAATACCACGATCGTCTGGTCTGGCTTCTAGTAAACTTAAAATAACGTTTTGTTTCTGATCTATAGTTGTGGTAATATACGTATGAGAAATGTTAGCATTAACTAGCTCATTCTTATTAATCACCACACGCACTGCCTTAGGCGACATATACTGATCGATAATTTGTTGTATTCCCAACGGGATAGTTGCAGAAAATAACCATGTATTTTTAGCCATTGGTGTATGGTCTAAAATTTTGGTTAGTGCATCTTTAAATCCCATACTTAACATTTCGTCTGCTTCGTCTAAAACCACGGTATTTACTTTTCTAAGATCGATAACTTTACGATCTAATAAATCGTTTAAACGGCCAGGTGTTGCAACAATAACGTGTGTGGTACGTTTTAAATTCTGAATCTGAATATCTATTTTTTCACCACCATAAACACCTTCAACAAAGATTTTAGCTTCACTAAATTTCGTGAATTTAAATAACTGCTTCTTAATTTGTTGTACAAGTTCTCGTGTAGGTGCTAAAACTAAAGTCTGAACATGATTTAATTTTGGATCTATATTTTGAAGTAAAGGCAAACCAAAAGCGGCCGTTTTTCCAGTACCTGTTTGTGCTAACCCAATAAAATCTGTTTTCGATTTTAATAATACAGGGATTGCTTTCTCTTGAATTTCAGAAGGATGTTTAATCCCCAATTCTTTTAAAGCTTGTATAAATTCGGGTTCTACGCCTAAATGTTTAAATGATGCCATAATGTAAATTTCAGATTGCAAAGGTATACTAATTTAAACTGCGTTCTAATACAAATTTCGATTTCTGATGTGTTGCTAATTTTTAGTTTATCTTTGCCACAAATTATATCTATGCACTCTAATAACAAGCATAAAAAATCATACGATTTTGATGCCTTAATTCAAGCGTATCCTAAATTAGGTTCGTTTGTAATTACTAGTCCGTTAACCAAACAAAAAACCATTCATTTTGAAAAAAGTGATGCGGTTTTTCATTTAAATAAAGCCATCTTAATTGCCGATTACGGATTAACAGATTGGAGAATACCTAAAGGTTATTTATGTCCGCCCATTCCTGGTCGTGCAGATTATATTCATTATATAAATGACTTATTACACGTCGAGAAACTAGCAGAACACGTGAAAGGTCTTGATATTGGTGTGGGTGCAAATACCATCTACCCTATTTTGGGCGCACAGATTTACGACTGGAAAATGGTGGGTTGCGATACTAGTGTAAGTGCTGTTGAAAGTGCCAAACATAATGTGGGATTAACACCTGCCTTACTTAAAAAGATAGACATTCGTCTGCAAGCTAATCCTGCCAATATTTTTGAAGGCGTGATTAAAGCCGATGAAAAATTTACGTTTACTATGTGTAATCCGCCATTCTTCGGATCTGAAGAAGAAGCGACACGTGCAACCAAACAGAAACTTAAAAACCTTAAGAAATCCGGTCCAGCAGAATTGAATTTTGGCGGACAAGCACACGAATTATGGTGTAATGGTGGCGAAGCTTTATTTATTAAACGTATGATTAAGCAAAGTGTCGCGTTTAAAGATCAGGTGGGTTGGTTTACAACTTTAGTTTCTAAACAGGAAAACTTAAGTAAACTGAAAAAACAATTAGAAAAATTAAAAGCGACTTATAAAACCATTTCTATGGAGCAAGGAAACAAGAAAAGCAGAATTTTGGCTTGGACGTTTAAAACGGAATCTGAGTCTTAGGTAAAAAAATATTCGACTCCAATATCGTAAAAAAGCATAGCGTATTCATATAAAATTGAGTACGCTTTTTTTTGTTTTATACTTGAGCATAAAGGTCATAGAGCAGCGTCGAGATGTAGATTAAAAAGCTCTCGACTCCGCTCGAGCGCCCTGTAAGTGTATGATATTCATATAAATTAGTATCGTTACCTTGAGTGTCGTTTAGGGAACTATATGTTGAATATCTTTGATAAAATTATATTGCTACTTATGTGATGCTGAAATTAGTTTACTATGAAGTTTTTGTACTTTATACTTGAACATAAAAGTCATCGAGCGGCGTCGAGATGTAGATTAAAAAGCTCTCGACTCCGCTCGAGCGCCCTGTAGGTGTATTATATTCATATAAATCACTATCGTTACCTTGAATGTAGTTTAGGGAATTATAAATTGAATATCTTAGATAAAATTATGTTGTTACTTCTGAGATACTGAAACAAATTTAGTATGAGGTTTTAGTACTTTATACTTGAACATAATGGTTATCGAGCGGCGTCGGGATGTAGGTTAAAATGCTCTCGACTCCGCTCGAGGACCCTGTAAGTGTGTTATATACTTTTGATTATTATCATCACTTTGAATTTAGTTCAGAGTCTCGTAAATTGATTTTTTAAGTAGAATTATGTTGCTACTTATGAGATACTGAAACAAATTTGGTATGAGGTTTTATTACTTTATACTTAAATATAAATCTCTTCTAGCGGCATCGAGATGTAGATTAAAATGCTCTCAACGCCGCTCGAGCGCCCTATTGTTACAAAAAAAAAGCGTATTCAAATAAAATTGAATACGCTTATTATTTTTATGTTTGATTATGAAGTGTTATCTACGGAAATCGAGATACAGTATAAAACGCTTTCGACTCCGCTCGAGCAACATAACGTTGCAAGAGAAGTCTATTCTTCTGGTGGGTATCCGTTAATTTCTTCATACAAATCATCGAAGTTCTCACGGATATGTGCTCTTAATTTTTTGCGGTAATCGTCGCGCAACCACTCTACAAAATTAAATGTACTCTTACTGATACATTTTGTATAACGCTGAATGCGATAGTCGATATCGTCTCCCAATTTCTTGGCAAGATCTAAGGCATCATAAACATCTTCACTGTTTTCGATACAGATATATGAATGATGATGAATAGAACGTTCTAGTACCACTTTAGAAGATTCTCCTTTACGAATAGAATCGATATACGTCTTTTTAACGTCGAAATACACAGAATTAGATTTCTTAAATTCAGCACGTAATTCGTCTGGCATTTCGTATCTAAAGTTCTCCTCTAGTTCGTCGTCACTCATAATTCCATCTAAATAGAAATTAGGAGATCTAAATATTTTCTGCCAATCTAAATCTGCTCCCCAAGGTCCGAAACGATGGAAATTGTTACCTAAATCGATAACATTAAATTTAGACTTGTTTTTTAATATACGCGAACCACGACCAATCATCTGGTAGTATAAGGTTAATGATTTTGTTGCACGATTCAAGATTATAGAATCTACAGTAGGCTCATCGAACCCTGTAGTTAAAATACTAACCGATGTTAGAATCGCATCTGGTGTTTCTTTAAACCACTTTAATATTTTCTTACGTTCACTTTTGGTGTTTGTATTATCCAAATGTGCTACATTATAACCTGCAGCTTTAAAGGTATCGTAAACGTGTAAAGACGTATTAATACCGTTGTTAAAGATTAGGGTCTTTTTATGTTTAGAGCGCTCTTCGTAAGCCTGAATTAACTTACCAAGCATGTCGCTATTAGTATATAAATCTTCCGAAGATTTTACGGTATAATCCCCGTTTGCACCCACTACTAATGAAGTTAATCCTACATTATAAGAATACACTTCGGCACGTGCTAAGAATTCATTTTCAATTAAAGATTGAATGGTTTCTCCAACGATTAGCTCGTTGTAGTTATCATTCATGGGTAATTTAATATTCGAACTTAAAGGCGTTGCTGTAACACCCAAGATGAAAGATTTATTGAAGAATTTGAATAATTTGGTGAAGGAGTTGTAATGCGCTTCATCAATAATAATTAAACCCACATCAGAGATATCTAACTTACCATCGTTTAATCGGTTATTCAACGTTTCAACCATGGCTACAAAACAACTGTAATCTGCTTGATCATCTAAGTTAGCTTTACTGTGAATAACCTTATTGGTAACACCAAATTCTGTTAACATCCCAGAGGTTTGTTTACATAATTCGATACGGTGCGTCATCACAAGCACTTTCTTATTATGATGCTTTAAATATTGCCTTACAATTTCAGAAAATATTACTGTTTTTCCACCTCCAGTTGGTAATTGATATAATAAATGGTAATCTTCTGGAGCTTCTTCAAAACATTGAAATATCTTGTTTATGGCTCCTTGCTGATAACTATATAAATCTTTTCCGGCGTTTCTCTCTGCTAAATCTGTAGCTGTAACTGACATTTATAATAGGTTTTAAAGGAATGCAAAAATAAGGCCTTTTCTAGGGTTTTTATGCATGATTCTCTAGAAATTATTGAAATCTCATATTTTTATAATTCTATTGACAAATAATTAAAAAAAAATAAGAATCATTAAAAATTTTAAGCATTTAATTATCAATGCTCTAAGAACAATTCGTGGTTTGGCAATTCATAACATTCTGTTTTTTTATTTTCCTACGATTAATATCATATTTATAATATGCTAATGCACTTATAATGCAAACAATGGCCACCAACACCCATACAAACTTAGTAACTGGTACCAGATCGACTGTTCCTTGCGATTATGAACCCGATAGGTAATACTTAACCCTAAAAGATGTGATGAGTATAGAGAAGAATGTAAAGACACTTACCATGTTTAATGAGCTACACTTTAAAAAGAATTTAGAATGTCTCTATTTTATATTGGTATTTAACTACTTTTATTGTTTTAACTACTGATTTTTAAATGTCGTATACACAACAATACTTAGGGTATTTAAGCACGCCTGCACTTTGGAAAGAGAAAAATGATTGGGGCCTGCGACAATTCGTAATGCCAACGACTACAGATACGGCTATTAATATAAATATTGAACTTAATTTGCGATTAGGAAAACGCGTTGAACGTTTTGTAAGTTTTGAATTACGTCGGCATAAAAACATTGAGATTCTTACTGAAAACATTCAAATTCAGAAAGACAAAATAACACTAGGAGAAATAGATTGTCTTTTAAAACAAGACGGTACACCCATTCATTTAGAGATTGTGTATAAGTTTTATTTGTACGATCCGAATGTAGGCACCACAGAATACGACCATTGGATTGGCCCTAATAGAAAGGATAGTTTAGTAGATAAATTAACGAAACTAAAAGATAAGCAACTTCCGCTGTTATATCGTCCTGAGACAGAAACGTTTTTAAAAACGACTTTAGATTTGGAGCCAGCAAACCTGCAACAGCAAGTGTATTTTAAAGCACAACTCTTTATCCCTTATAATTCCGAAACTGTCCGTTTTAATACCTTAAATCCAGATTGTGTAAAAGGATTTTATATACACTATAACGCCTTACATCAATTTCAAGATTGTAAGTTTTACATGCCTGCTAAAACGGATTGGCTGTGTGAGGTTAAAACACAAACTCCGTGGTTAAACTTTGTAGCGTTTATAGACAAACTTCAACCCTTAATCGACAACAAGACAGCACCTTTATGTTGGATGAAGTCGCCCAATGGATTACTATCAAAATGTTTTGTAGTTTGGTGGCCCTAATACAATGTAGCACTTACATTTTATAGCATGGATTAAATAGGTTGTTGTAAGCCGTTTTTCAAATTGTACAGCTTGTTTTTAATATTTAATCTTTTTAATATTTCAATAGCTTGTATACTACGTTTCCCTGTTTGGCAATAGACCAAAATGGATTTATTAGTATCGATCTCGATGTAGCGATCACTTATTTCCTTGAGCGGAATATGATAATCGTGAGATAAATGAAACATATCGTGCTCTTTAAGCGTCCTTACATCTAGTACAAACAGATCGTCTTTATGCTTCAAATATTCATCGAAAGTTAAAGATTTCATAGAGGTATTTACGTTGAATTCTTCCTCGACATCTTCAATATACGTCACATGAGCATGCACTGTTTTATCGTAAGAAATTATATTCTGACTCATGCTTAAGGCGTTAAATACTAACAGTTTTCCTGTTAACACCTCTCCTATTTCGCAAATCATTTTAATTACCTCATTGGCTTGTAATAAGCCCACAATGCCTGGTAAAACGCCCAATACGCCAACTTCTTCACAATTTAAATTACCACCATCCGTTTTTGGATATAAGCATCTATAAGTCGGTCCGTTTTTATAATTATAAACAGAAACTTGTCCTTCGAATTTAAAAATAGATCCAAAAACAACCGGTTTTTCCGTTAATACAGCCGCATCATTGATTAAATATCGGGTACCAAAATTATCGGTTCCATCCACAATAATATCGTAGGCCTTGAAAATCTTCTTAGCATTAGACTTCGTTAAGCGATCGATATACGATTTGAATTTAACAAACTTATTAAGTTGTTCTAACTTAGAAATGGCACAGGACACTTTAAACTTTCCGATATCATTATAACCATATAGTACCTGACGTTGTAGATTGGTTTGATCTACACTATCGTGGTCTATAATACCAATTGTTCCCACACCAGCGGCTGTTAGATACTGTAATATCGGACAGCCCAAACCTCCAGCTCCAACCACTAATACTTTAGCGTCTTTTAATTTATTCTGACCAACTTCGCCAATATCTTCTAAAGTTAAATGACGTTTATATTGTAAATGTTCTTCCTTATTTAGCATGCCGTAAATTTAATAATTATTGCCAATTGTTTGCCCAATCTTTCCAAACAACTTCTAATCCTTTAGATTTTAACATTTCTGCTACGACTTCTGTCGGTCGCTCATCGGAAATTTCGAATTGCTCTAGTGATTGTTTTTCAACCACATAGCCTCCAGGGTTCGTTTTAGACTCTGCGCTAATAGAGGTGATTCCTAAATTAACAATATGATCTCTAAACAATTCACTTTCTCGAGTAGACATAGATAATTCTAAATCTTCATCTAATAAACGATACGCACAAATAAGTTGTACCAAATCCCGATCTGTCATTTCTACCTTAGGCTCTAAGCCACCAGAAAACGGACGTAAACGCGGGAAGGACATGCTGTATTTTGTTTTCCAATAGGTTTTTTGAAGGTATTTAAAATGAAGCGCTGTAAAAAAACTGTCGGCACGCCAATCTTCTAAACCGTACAAACTTCCCAATCCAATTTTATGAATCCCCGCTTTTCCTAAACGGTCTGGCGTTTCTAAGCGGTAATCGAAATTTGATTTTTTACCTTTGGGATGATGCTTTTTATATTCGTCGCGATGATACGTCTCTTGGTACACTAAAACGGCATACAAACCATGTGCTATCAAGAGTTCGTATTCATCCTGATCTAAAGGTTGGACTTCTATGGTGATATTAGAAAATTGAGAGCGTATAAGTTGAATGGCATGCTTTAGATACTCCACGCCTACTGTGCGGTTGGCTTCTCCTGTGACTAATAAAATATGATCGTAACCTTTAGATTTTAAGAAAGCGGTTTCTTTTAATATTTCAGCATCATTTAAAGTTCGACGCGGTATTTTATTTGTCATGCTAAAACCACAGTAGGTACAAATGTTTTGACATTCGTTACTCAAATACATAGGCGCATACATTTGTATGGTATTCCCGAAACGTTTCTTAGTAATTTGCTGACTCAATTGCGCCATATCTTCCAAGTAAGGCGCGGCGGCGGGAGACACTAAGGCTTTAAAATCTTCTAAATCCCGAGTCGATTTTCCTAAAGCCTGTAACACATCGTTTTCGGTTTTAGCATAAATACTTTGCAACGTATCGTTCCAATTATATTGATTTAAAAGGGTTTTAAAAGTGCTCATAACTTATGCGTTTAAAAAACTTGTTAATGGACTACTTGCTTCGGCATGTTGTTTAACAGGTGCTAACTTAGCCTGATAAGCCATACGTCCGGCTTGTACTGCCAATTTAAATGCTTTAGCCATTTCTATAGGGTTCTGAGATACAGCAATTGCAGTATTTACAAGAACAGCGTCTGCTCCTAATTCCATAGCAAAGGCTGCGTGAGATGGACTCCCAATTCCTGCATCTACAATTACCGGAACATTACTTTGCGCTATAATAATCTCCAGAAATTCTAACGTTTTTAAACCTTTGTTACTACCTATAGGTGCTCCTAAAGGCATGACACATTGCACGCCAACATCTTCTAAGCGCTTGCATAAAACAGGGTCGGCATGAATATAAGGCATCACCACAAATCCTTCTTTAACCAAAATCTCGGCTGCTTTTAAGGTTTCAATAGGATCGGGTAATAAATATTTAGGATCGGGATGAATTTCTAATTTCACCCAATTGGTTTGTAACGCTTCTCGGGATAAATTGGCCGCAAACACAGCTTCTTCGGCAGTACGTACTCCAGAGGTGTTTGGCAATAAATGTATCGATGAATGGTTTAAATGTGTTAATATATCATCCTCTAAATCAGATGCATTTACGCGTTTTAAAGCTACAGTAACCAATTCACTTTCTGAAGCTAAAATGGCATCTCTCATATTCTGAGAATTACTAAATTTTCCAGTTCCAGTAAATAATCTCGAACTAAATGTTTTATCTGCAATGGTTAAAAAATCATTCATCATCTTCTTTTTTATTCATTTTATAAACTTGTTCTTGGGTACTTGGTCCGTTTAAAAGGTTATTAAACTCTGGAATGTTATTAAAATTCTGCGTGAGTTCTCCAGACACTGCAACACCAAAAATTCCTGTATCCATAAGTTCGGACACATCATTAAGAGTGATGCCACCAATAGCCACAATCGGGATGTCCGATTGCACTGAATTTAGAATAGATTTATAGCCGTCAATTCCTAAAATAGGTCCTAATTTAGATTTAGTAGTGGTGAAGCGAAACGGTCCCAAACCGATATAATCTACCTTTTTTTCGATAAGGTTTTTACAATCTTCAAGCGTATTCGCTGTACCTCCAATGCGATACCATTTTCCTAAATACTCCCGAACCTCTAACGGACAACCATCGTCTTTTCCTAAATGTACACCATCGGCATTTACAGCCTTAGCTACTTTATAGAAATCGTTTATTATTAATCGAGTCTGAAAATGCATAGTGATTTCTCGTGCTTTCTTAGCTGTATCTAAAACAATGGCTTCATCGAAATTCTTCATTCTTAATTGAATCCAATCTGCTCCTGCACTACATGCGGCTTGAACATATTCTAAATGTTGTTCGGCCGTGTCTCCTTGTGTGATATACTGTAATTTACTTATCATAAGTTTTTGTAATTATGTGTTCCTAACAACGAGTCATTTGAATTTAGAAACTGTTCTGTGTATTGTTTTGCTAATTTACACGCATCTTCTAAATCCATGTTTTTCGTAAAATTAGAGGCTAATGCGGCCGAAATAACACAACCACTGCCATGTTTTTCATGGATTTTCTGAACGCCTGGTCTAAAATTAATTTGAACAATACCGCTGTGGTAAATTTCGTCCCAACCTTTTTTGTCGGCACGATGACCTCCTTTTAAATAAATATTTGTTTTTTGAGATATAAACTCAATGGTTTCTGAAATGGATTTATTTGGTAATAAATTCTGAATTTCATCGTAATTAGGAGTTATAAAATAGCATGTATCTAAAACACTATTGAATGTTTCAAAATCTGAATCGGTGTGAAAATCGAATCCTGAGCTCGCTTGCATTATAGGATCTAAAATGATTTTTATGGTTGGGTTTAATCGTAATAACGTGTCTACAACTTTAGAAAGTACTTGCCAAGATTCTATAATTCCAATTTTAACAACATCGATAGTAAAACGCTCGAACAACGTTTCGATTTGTTGAATAATTATGGATGCTTCAATCCAAACACAATTTTTAAAATCGATATCGTTTTGCACCGTTACTGCTGTACAAACCGATAAACCATATAATCCATGTGCTTCAAATGTTTTAATATCGGATGTGATTCCCGCTCCACTTGAAGGGTCAAGTCCCGCAATTGTTAATATGAATGTTTTGTTATTCATTAATGTTTGTTTAATTCTTTCATATTATCCTGAATTTAGTTCGTGGACTCAAAGTTATTAGAACTATAATTCATGACTCGTCAATTTCAGAGTCAAATTATAGTGATGTTGCTAACTAGATGTCAATGCATTACTTTTCCATTTGTGAGATGCTGAAACAAGTTCCGCATGACGATACAAACAACATTCTATTTCTAAAAGTTGAATATACCAATACCCTGAACCTATTTCAGCGCCTTATTATTTAAATTGACCTTGTATCTTATTAAAAACATCTATAGGATTTTCGCTATTCCAAATCCCGCCTAAAACACCAACACCTTTATAACCTAATTTTTTAAAGGTTTCAATATTAAATTCTGTCACACCGCCCATACCAATAATGATTTTATCGATGTGATTGACATCAAATCCGCGACCTTCATATCCTGCTTTTGAAATGGATGAAAACACCGGACTCAACAAGTGGTAATCGAATTCGAAATAACAATTAGCTAGATCTTCGGGTTCATGGAACGAGGAGCTTATGGTTTTACCAAACATATTTAAGCCTTTAAAATACTGTCCTGGATTATCGATATGATCAATACGTTTTTGCTCTTGAAAATGAATGCCTTTTAAATTGAATACATTAACCAGTTCATGAACATAATGCACCACAATTCTGTTGTGATATTCCGTATCAATCTGATTTAAATAAGCCACGTGTTCTTCGTAATTCTTATTCGGTTTCCGCAAATGATAATATTGCAAACCGGCTTCAAAAAGCTGATGTAAGATTTCAATTTCGTTAGGTAAATCCGTTTCAGGTGCTATGAGTACAATCATCTCTATAATTCATTAAAAGTGAACAATTAGTAATGCAAGCCAAGCACAAGCCAACTATACATTACTAACTGTAATATGGTTTAAAGATACACTTCACTCCCTTTATTTTTGAATTCTTCCGACTTTTCTTCCATTCCTTTTGTAAACACTTCGTCTCCAATTATTTCGTTAACTGCAGCAAAATCCCTTACCTCTTGAGAAATCTTCATCGAACAGAATTTCGGTCCGCACATCGAACAGAAATGCGCTATTTTAGCACCTTCTGCAGGCAATGTTTCATCATGATATTCTCGAGCCAATTCTGGGTCCAAAGCCAAATTAAATTGATCTTCCCAACGGAATTCAAATCGTGCTTTACTTAAAGCATCATCACGGTGTTGGGCTCCTGGATGTCCTTTTGCTAAATCAGCTGCATGTGCAGCTAATTTATACGTTACCACTCCTGTGCGTACATCGTCTTTATTTGGTAAACCTAAGTGTTCTTTAGGTGTTACATAGCATAACATGGCGCAACCAAACCAACCAATCATAGCGGCTCCAATACCCGAAGTAATATGATCGTATCCCGGAGCGATATCTGTGGTTAACGGACCTAAAGTATAAAAAGGCGCTTCTTCACAAGCTTCTAACTGCTTGTCCATATTGGCCTTAATCATGTGCATTGGTACGTGTCCCGGTCCTTCAATAAAGGTTTGTACATCGTGTTTCCATGCGATTTTAGTCAGTTCGCCCAAAGTTTCTAACTCTGCAAATTGTGCTTCGTCATTGGCATCGGCAATACATCCTGGACGTAATCCGTCACCTAATGAGAACGCGACATCGTAAGCTTTCATAATCTCGCAAATCTCTTCAAAATGTGTGTATAAAAAACTTTCTTTATGATGCGCTAAACACCATTTTGCCATGATTGATCCACCACGAGAAACAATTCCTGTAATACGTTTTGCCGTCATTGGCACATAGCGTAAACGCACACCAGCGTGAATAGTGAAATAATCGACACCTTGCTCGGCTTGTTCGATTAAAGTATCACGGAAAATCTCCCACGTTAAATCTTCGGCTTTACCATTTACTTTTTCTAAAGCTTGGTAAATAGGTACAGTTCCGATTGGTACTGGCGAATTACGAATAATCCACTCACGAGTTTCATGAATATTTTCTCCAGTAGATAAATCCATGATGTTATCAGCGCCCCAACGGCATGCCCAAACTGCTTTTTCAACTTCTTCTTCTATACTAGATGTTGTAGCCGAATTCCCAATATTAGCGTTAATCTTTACAAGAAAATTACGACCAATAATCATCGGTTCACTTTCTGGGTGATTGATGTTTGAAGGTAACACGGCACGTCCACGAGCAATTTCTTCTCGGACAAATTCGGCTGTAATTTTCTGCGGAATTGACGCTCCGAAATCTTTACCTTTATGTTGTTCAGACAAGCGAATAGCTTCATCTATTTTTTGGTTTTCACGAATGGCTACATATTCCATTTCTGGCGTAATAATCCCTTGTCTGGCATAATGCATTTGCGATACATTTTTCCCTGCTTTAGCTCGAAATGGCTTTTTAACATCTGCAAAACGTAAATGATCGAGTTCTGCATTATTCATACGCTCGTTACAGTATTTTGATGAGAACGCATCTAATTGTTCAACATCTCCTCGTTTTAAAACCCAAGGTTCACGAATGCGCTCAATTCCTTGATGCACATTAATATCCTTATCAGGATCGGTATATGGTCCAGAAGTATCGTAAACCGTAATCGGCTGATTTGGAGTTCGGGATTTTGTTAAGGAATCTACGGTATCACTCAATGCTATTTCTCGCATAGCCACTTGTAATTCCGGGAATAATTCGCCTTGTACGTAAATTTTCTTTGAATTTGGAAACGGATTTCTAGTCACACCATTTTGCGGTGCTGTGTCTTTTTTCTTCATGGTTATTCATTAAATTAAAGTGCAAACAACATGTGTAAACACCGAATTAATTAGGTTAAATAAGATTGTGATATAAAAAAAGAAACAGTTCTAGCCGCCTTGTGTGGCTTGAATAATCAGGATATTATCGTTGTTTAAAACTGTAGTTTTTTCCCAATTAAAATAAGGCACAACAGTATTATTAACAGCCACTGCAATACCATTTTGAATGGGACTTAGTTTAGAAACGATAGTTGCAAGCGAAGTATTTTCGGCAACCTGATGTATAACATTGTTTACGTTTATAGATATCATAATCTTGATTTAGATAAATTTCCATAAACTTTTAAAGGATAAACCGAATTTGAACTCGGTTCTAGTGAAATGATTTGAAAAGTGCTAACTTTTTCCTCCGGCTGTATAAACAGCGTCAGGTTCAAAGGATATTTCTCAAACTACATAGTAGTTACTCCTAAAGTTTATTTTTTGTTCTTACAAACTTAAAGGATTTTAATTCATGAAAACAAATTTTTATGAAAGAAATTTAAAAATTGTTTTGTGGTTTACTGAGTTGTTTGCCTTAATTTTGCCATTCGAAAAAAAAAGCATGCCACTACCCGATTATAAAAAATTACTACTTCCTACTTTAAAAAAACATTTTGGATACGACCAGTTTCGTGCCCAACAGCAAGATATTATAGAATATGTGCTTGAAGGAAACGATGCCCTAGTAATTATGCCTACTGGAGGCGGAAAATCGATGTGTTTTCAGGTGCCTGCCTTGCTTTTTGAAGGCATAACAATAGTGGTTTCTCCCCTTATTGCGTTAATGAAAGATCAGGTTGATGGACTAAAAGCCAATGGTATTGATGCCAATTTTTATAATAGTAGTCAGTCGTCTGAAGAGCAACAAGCTATTTTAGAACAAGTTATAAAAGCAGAGTTAAAACTTCTATATGTTGCGCCAGAAAGTCTTGCGGGTTTATCTAATGTTTTAAACGAGCGGTATGTGAGTTGTATTGCCATTGACGAAGCACATTGTATCTCGTCTTGGGGACATGATTTTCGTCCGTCGTACCAACAACTCGGTTTCTTAAAAAAATCGCTACCCAACATTCCAATTATAGCGTTAACTGCCACGGCAGATAAAGCTACACGTCAGGATATTTTAGATCAGTTACAAATTCCGAATGCGCAACAATTTATTTCCTCTTTCGATAGGCAGAATATTTCTTTAGAAGTGCGTTCTGGTACTGAAAAAGTAAAACAGATTATCAGTTTTGTAAAAAAACATCCTAATCAGTCGGGAATTATTTACTGTTTAAGCAGAAAAAACACTGAAGAACTTGCGAAGAAATTAAACAGCAATGGAATTCCTGCTACAGCCTATCATGCCGGACTTAATTTTAACGAACGCAACAAAGTTCAAGAAGATTTTGTTTACGACACCACTCAGGTGGTTTGTGCTACGGTTGCTTTCGGAATGGGAATTGACAAATCGAATGTCCGCTGGGTGATTCACCACAATATGCCTAAAAACATTGAAGGATACTACCAAGAAATTGGTCGTGGGGGACGTGATGGCTTAAAAGCTCATGCTCTACTGTTTCATAGTTATGCCGATGTGATTCAATTACGTCGTTTTGCGTCTGGAGCTTCTAATGAAGATGTTCAGATTGCGAAGTTGGAACGCATGAAACAATTTAGTGAAGCAACAACATGCCGACGAAAAATCTTGCTAAGTTACTTTGGTGAGTTACTAGAAGAAAATTGTGGAAATTGTGACGTGTGCAAGAATCCGCCACAAATTTTCGACGGTACTATTATCGCACAAAAAATATTATCTGCTGTGTATCGTCTTAAAGAGAAAGAAGCGATAGGGACTATTTTAGATGTGTTACGAGGGTCTCATAATGCTAATATTTTAGAGAAGGGTTACGATAAATTAAAAACCTTTGGCATAGGTAGAGATGTGGCTTGGAAAGATTGGCAACATTTTATTATTCAACTTATGAATCAAGGGTATTGCGAGATTGCATTTCATAAAAATAATGCCTTACAACTCACCGAATTTTCTAATAATGTATTGTTTAAAGGCGCTAAAGTATCGTTAACACGACCGGTGCATATTGCCGAGCCAAAAGTTAAAGAAAAAGTAAAACGTACGAAGGTTAAACGTGGTGCATCAAAAACGACTGCCGATTCGTTATTTGAACGTTTACGACAATTGCGTTATAAAATTTCGAAAGAGGAAAACATTCCGGCTTACCTTATTTTTAGTGACAAAACCTTGATGGAAATGGAACGCGACCGCCCGATGAGTATCATGGATTTAATGGATGTTAGCGGTGTTGGTCAGCATAAAGCAGAAACGTATGGTGATGAATTTATTGAAGAAATCATGAAGTTTCTGGGGTCTAAACCTAAGAAAGAGAAAAAACGTTCGACCCATTTAGTGACTTACGATTTGTATAAAAAAGGACTCTCCATTGAAGAAATTTCTATGCAACGTAAATTGAGAGATACCACAGTTTACTCGCACATTGCTAAGCTTCATAGCGACGGAAAAGATATTAATATTTATGATTTTGTTTCTAAACGCGAAGTTGAAGATGTAAAAAAAGCAAAAGAAAACATAGATGGTTCTACCTCATTAAAAGCGTATTACGATTACTTTGATGAACAATTAGATTACTTCAAAATTCGTTTAGCGCTAAGTGTTATTGACAACTAAATTCGGATTGTTTTCTAAATCTACTAACCATAAAACATTACTTATTGACATACAGAATGCTAGATAAATGGCATTTGAGTAGATTTAAACTAATAAAAATTATTTTATAATTTAGAGTTTATTAAATTCGTATCGACTATTTATACCTTATGAAAAAATCGACCAAATCATTATTTTATTTACTTCTGTCTTGTCTTTATTTGTCGACTGCTTTAAGCTACGGACAAGACAAATCTGCTGCGTTAAAAGATTCAACGGCGGTTAAGAAGCAAAAAATTGAAATTGAATATACCGATGAAGGTTTTGAGTTTAAAACGTCTGATGAGAAATATGCTCTTCATATAGAATCGCGTTTACAATTTAGATTTTCCACTCCAAGTGATTTAAATCCGGTAACCTACGATGAAATATATTCCGAAAAGGAAACGGTTTTTAAGATAAATAGAGCCCGTTTAAAAGTAGGTGGTCACGCTTATAAACCTTGGTTAAAATACTACTGGGAATACGAAGTATCTGCTGGAAATCTTATGGATTTTAGAGTTATGATTGAAAAGTATTCGTTCTTTAAAATTAAAGTTGGGCAATGGAAAACCTATTACAACCGAGAACGCGTAATTTCTTCTGGAAAACAACAAATGGCAGACCGTTCTATTTTAACGCGTCCTTTTACTCTAGATAGACAGCAAGGTGTTGAGTTTTATGGTAGAATTAACCCGAGCAAATTTGCCGATTTTACATATCACGCTTCCATTTTAACAGGTACGGGACGTGGTTCCACAGAAAATGACGACGAACATTTAATGTATGTGGGGCGCTTACAATATAATTTTTTGGGACGTGAATTGAGTTTCACGGGTTCAGATTTGGCCTATCATGATGACTTTACCGGATTAATTGCTGTAGCGGCAACTACCAACCGAAGCCCGTACACACGTTTTTCTCAAGCTGGTGGCGGACAATTAGTTGGTTTTGAAGATGGTGTAGACGGACAATATAAAGTCAATCAATTTTTACTAGAAACTGCCTTTATGTATCGTGGATTATCTTGGCAAAACGAATTTCATACTAAAGAAATTTACGATTATGTAAATGACCAAACCACTAATTTAAAAGGTGCATATTTTCAGTCTGGATATTTTTTCCATAGTATCTGGCCTAAGTTTCCAAAACCCTTAGAGGTTGCGGCGCGCTATGCTTATTACATTCCGAATACACATTTATCTAATAATTTAGAAGAAGAATTTGTTTTGGCATTTAACTGGTTTTTTAATGGTCATAGAAATAAGTTAACGTCTGAAGTTACATACTTCAACTTTCAAGACCAGACCGGAATTTACGATAACGGCTTACGTTTTAGAGTTCAATGGGATATTTCTTTTTAAAATATCATCTTTATGTATAGAAAACGCCTTGTATCTTATAAAGATACAAGGCGTTTTTATGTCTTCACTATATGCTTTAATGCATATATGAAAATGTTAGTGTTTCATTTGCGAATCAATCCACATATTAACGCGACGTTCTAATAATTCCATTGGTAAAGCGCCTCCACCAAGCACGGTGTCGTGAAATCCTTTTATATCAAATTTATCACCTAATTTGTCTTCTGCTGTTTTACGTAATTCCTGAATTTTAAGCATTCCTATTTTGTAAGATGTCGCTTGTCCAGGCATTACCATATAGCGTTGTACTTCTGCGGTAATAGCACCATCTGACACCGATGAGTTTTCTTTGAAATATTTAAACGCATCTGCTTCCGTCCAGCCTTTGGCATGTAATCCAGTATCGACCACCAAACGGATGGCTCTCCATATTTCATTAACCAAGCGTCCGAAATCGTAATACGGATTTTGGTATCCGCCCATTTCCTTAGCCAATATTTCCGAATATAATGCCCAACCTTCACTATACACACTAAAACCTGCTTGAGTTCTAAACTGTGGAACACCTTCTAATTCTTGAGCAATAGAAATTTGCATGTGATGCCCTGGTAGACCTTCATGATACGCGACACCTTCCATTGTGGTTTTGTCCATCATACTCATATCAGAAAGATGAACATAATACGTTCCAGGTCTAGAGCCATCCGGAGTTCCTGCATTATAATGTTGTGGTGCACCGTCTTGCTCTCTAAAGGCTTCAACACGTTTAACTTCTAATTTGGCTTTAGGAAGAATTCCGAAGTAATCGGGTAATTTCTTCTCTATAGCATCTAGATATTTTGTGGATTCATCTAAATACCCTTGTCTACCTTCGTCTGTATTTGGAAAGTAAAATTGTGGGTCGCTATCTACAAACTTAAAAAAAGCGTTTAAGTCGCCATCGAAACCAACTTTATCCTTAATCGCTAGCATTTCTTCTCTAATTCTAGCCACTTCTTCCAAGCCTTTTTCATGCACTTGGTCTGCTGTTAGGTTGGAAGTGGTAAAAACTTTTAACTGATAGTTGTAAAAATCTTTACCATTGTCGTGTCTGCTAACTCCTGTAGGCGTTGCTTCTGCATTTTCAATTTCAGATTCTAACCACGTTAAAAGATTCTGATACGAAGGTATAAATGCTTCCTGAATTACAGATGCCGATTCTTGTTTTAAAGATTCAGCCTCTTCAGAAGTTATTTGTTCTGAAGCTAAAAGCGCATCGGTTTTTCTATGCATATCTTCTAATACTGTTTTACCATCAAGTAATCCTTTTGTTTGAGAAATAACTGTTTCGAAAGCAAATTTTGGAGGTAATATACCTAAATCGGCTTGGTCTTGAGCTTTAACCAACAATTGATTCATAGCAACACCTACACCTTTAATTCTAGAAATATATGCCGTCATGTCTGGCAGACTATCCACTTTATGATAATTGATTAAGAAGTTTGGAAAGTACGTATGTGCACCACGCATTTGTTCAAATACATATTCCATATCTCTATACGTCATGCTTTCCTTTAACATCTCGTATTGATACATCCATAAGTCGTAAGAGGCTTGGTCTGCTTCATCCAAATTATCATAATCAAAGGTTTCTTTTAATATTTTGGCACTTTCGGTATACCAAGCGAGTTTTCTATCTTCCGCTTCTTTACTCATGTCGTCGATTTTATCATTTAAATCTTTTCGACCTAGAGAAGTTAAGTGCATCGGACTCATTTGAAGTAACTCTTCGTACTTCACATCAAACCATGCATTCAGTTCTGCTTTCTGACTAACGACAGCTTTTGGTTCTTCTTTGCAGGAAGCAAATACTAGTAGAAAAAGTAAAACCGGCAGTCCGATTTTTGTAATGTTACATGTTTTCATAAAATGTTTATCAAGTTAAATTAGGTTTAGGCTAAATATAGCTAATTAAATGAAGTGAAAGCAAATATGGGTTCGATAGTCAATTTCCATATCCAAATCTGATTAAAATGAAGAAAAAGCAACCGGAATTTGTATAAAACTTAAAAACTGAAGACCAAATTATTCGTTAATAACTCCTGATAACTCTGCTTCTTTTTACTCCTTAAAAGTTATATTTTGCGGACTCTTATTTAAGGAAAGAAAATGAAAGTTTGTATAGCCGAAAAGCCAAGTGTAGCCCGTGAAATTGCGTCTGTTTTAGGTGCGAATACCAAACACGATGGATATTACGAAGGTAATGGCTACGCGGTAACTTACACTTTTGGTCATTTATGTACATTGTTTGAACCAAACGACTATAAGCCACATTGGAAAAGTTGGGATTTAAACAATTTACCCATGCTTCCCGAGAAATTTAAAACAAAAGTAACTTCGGATTCCGGAATTCAGAAGCAATTTAATATTGTAAAAGGATTATTTGACAGAGCCGATGTGGTTATAAACTGCGGGGATGCTGGTCAAGAGGGAGAATTAATACAACGTTGGGTTTTAGACCAAGCAGAGTATAAAGGTAAGGTGGAACGTTTATGGATTTCGTCCTTAACCACAGAAGCCATAAAGGAAGGTTTCGAGCATTTAAAACCGTCTGAACAGTACGATAATTTGTATTACGCTGGGTTTTCTAGAGCGATTGGCGACTGGTTATTAGGGATGAATGCGACGCGTTTATATACCGTTAAACATGGTGGTTACAAGCAAGTGTTATCTATTGGTCGTGTGCAAACACCAACTTTGGCTATGGTTGTAAATCGGTTTAAAGAGATTGAAAATTTTAAGCCACAACCCTATTGGGAGTTACAAACCATGTATCGGGACACCTTATTTAGTTATGAAGAAGGGCGTTTTTTAAAGATGGAAGATGGTGAGTTACTCGCCAATAAAGTTAAAGAAGACGATTTTGAAATTGTTTCGATTACCAAAAAGAAAGGCACAGAATATGCGCCTAAATTATTCGATTTAACAGGATTACAGGTATATTGTAATACGAAATTTGGATTTTCGGCAGATGAAACTTTAAAAATCGTTCAGAAGCTGTACGAGCAAAAGGTGGTGACCTATCCTAGAGTAGATACCACGTTCTTACCGAACGACGTGTATCCAAAAGTACATGGCATTCTTCAGAAATTATCAAAATACAACACCTTAACCGAACCGCTTTTAGGCAAGAAAATTAAGAAATCGGCTAAAGTATTCAACGATAAAAAAGTAACCGATCACCACGCTATTATCCCAACGGGAATTCAGATTAATTTACAATACAATCAGCAACAGGTTTACGACATTATAGTAAAGCGATTTATTGCTGTGTTTTACGATGATTGTTCGGTATCTAATACCACGGTAATTGGTAAAGCGGCCGAAGTAAATTTTAAAACCACTGGAAAAGAAATTCTTAAAAAAGGGTGGCGTGTTGTATTTGAATCTCCTGATAAAGAGAAAAAAGAATCAGGTATTTTACCCACGTTTGTTAAAGGTGAAAAAGGACCTCATGAACCCTCGTTTTTAGAAAAGCAAACCAAACCACCAAATCAATTTACGGAAGCTTCCCTCCTACGTGCTATGGAAACGGCAGGTAAGCAAGTAGACGATGATGATTTGCGCGAGCTCATGAAGGAAAATGGTATTGGAAGACCGTCTACACGAGCCAATATTATTGAAACCTTATTCCGAAGAAAATACATTGTCCGTAATAAAAAACAATTACTGCCTACTACAACTGGAATACAGTTGATAGATATCATTCAGAACGATTTATTAAAATCTGCAGAACTGACAGGATTGTGGGAAAAGCAATTAAAAGATATAGAAAAAGGCGAATACAATGCGGGAACGTTTATAAATAACATGAAACGCATGGTTGACGAGTTGGTGTACGAAGTACGTAGTGAAACCAAACGTGCCAATATCTCTTATGAAGCAAATGCCGAAAAAAAGACAGCCAAAGCTGAAACGAAGAAACAGGCAGGTATTTTATCTGAGAACTGTCCGAAATGTAAACAAGGCAACCTGATAAAAGGAAAATCGGCTTACGGTTGTAGCGCATTTAAATCGGGTTGTAAATTCGTATTGCCATTCAGTTTTAGCGATAAAAAGATTTCTGAAAAACAATACATCCGTTTACTTCAAAAAGGATCGACTGTCAACCTAAAAGGATTCAAAACTGAGCAAGGTACTGTTGAAGGCTTGTTGCGATTTGACGATGATTTTAAACTGGTTTTAGAACCTAAAATCGCCGTTAAAAAAGAAACTAAAACAGAAGTTCCTGATACTTTAACGTGTCCGAAATGCAAAGAAGGCACCGTTATGAAAGGCAAGACCGCTTATGGTTGTAGTGCCTATAAATCGGGTTGCGATTTTAAAGTTACTTTTGATACGATTAGAGAAAAATCGGCTGGAGAAAAACTTACAAAAGCCTTGGTATTTAAAATATTAAATGCATCAATTTAAAGTTATGCATCAACACTTTAAAATATATAAACCTTATGGCTATTTAAGTCAGTTTATAAACAACGGACAAAAACAGCATCGTAAAAAGTTGCTTGGTGAGTTGGGAGAATTCCCTGAAGGCACTATGTCAATTGGTCGTTTAGATGAAAAATCTGAAGGGCTTTTATTACTCACTACCGATGGTAAAATGAGTGATTTTGTAAACAGCTCGAAAGTCGATAAAGAGTACTATGCCCAAGTAGATGGCGACATAACCGAAGCGGCTATTAAAGCTTTACAAAATGGTGTTGAAATAGGATTAAACGGCACCAAATACACTACCAAACCTTGCCCTGCTTTTAAGTTAGATGAGGTTCCTAATTTACCCGAACGCTGGAAAAAATTAAGAGACGAAAGACACGGGCCGACCTCTTGGGTTTCGATTATATTAAACGAAGGCAAATTTAGACAAGTCCGTAAAATGACTTCGGCAGTAGGGTATCCAACACTCCGTTTAGTCCGAGTTCGCGTTGGGACTATTTATCTTGACGACTTACAACCAGGAGATTCTTTGGAATTATTAGATATTAAAAGAGAACTTAATTTAGACGCCTAAACGTTCTAGAACATCCTTTTTAAACGTTTCTCCAATTGGAATACGCATATCGTTTTGTAACACAATTTTAGTCTTTTGTAAGGCTTTAATGGAGTTTACATTTACAATAAACGATTTATGAACACGCATAAAATGATTGTTCCCTGGTAATTTATCCATCATATCTTTAAAACTTAATAAAGTAATTATAGCTTTATTGGTCCCT
This sequence comes from Formosa bonchosmolovskayae, assembly GCF_051016085.1. GTDB lineage: Bacteria > Bacteroidota > Bacteroidia > Flavobacteriales > Flavobacteriaceae > Formosa. Next base: position 3,272,647 of record NZ_CP174605.1, on the reverse strand, counting down.
TCGATATGAATTTTAATGTAATCCTTTAACCCCTGAACATATATAATGTTTTCGGTTTTAATTTTAATGTTTTCATATTCCGATTTCACAAAGATAAAATCGTTTTCTTGTTTCTGAAATGCGCCTATAGCTGCTGGCATTCCACTTGCAGGTTGTAAGTGTTCCAATTCGTATTTTTCTTTTGCTCGCGTTACAGCTTTTATAAATCTGTGAAACGGCATGGGTTTGACTAAATAATCTGTGGCATTTAAATTAAATCCGTCTAATGCATATTGCGGATAGGCTGTTGTAAATATAAATTGAGGTAAGTTTTCTATAGATTTCACTAAATCAATACCACTTAAATTAGGCATTTCTATATCTAAAAACACTAAATCTACACTGTGTTTATTGAGAAGCGTAATCGCTTCTAACGGATTGGTACATTTCGCCACAATATCCATCCCTCCCATTTGTTTTAAGTACGATTCGACTACATCTATAGCTAAAGGCTCGTCATCTATAATGATACACTTCATACGGAAAGATTTAGATTTAAATTAACGATATATTGATTGTCTACTGTATCTATTTTAAGCGTATGCAAGTTTGGATACAATAACTGTAAACGATCCTTAGTGTTTTGCAAGCCTATACCCGAATTTTCAGGATCTTGTTTTCTGTTACCTATTAAATTAACACACTTGAAGTTAAGTTCGTTAGCATTAACCATAATTTCAATGCGTACTAATGTGTTTCCTTTAAAGTCTGTACCGTATTTAAACGCATTTTCAATAAATGCAATTAATAATAAAGGTCTTATTTTTTGTTGTGAAATACCTCCTCTAATCAGTAAGGTGACGTCGCGATTATTGGCAATCCTAAGACGCTGTAATTTTAAATAATTCTGAATATAATCTAATTCGTCATTTAGCATTACAAATTCATTATCTGCTTGGTACAGCATATATCGCATGAGCTCAGAAAGCATGATTACAGCTTCTGGAGCATCATTAGATTTTTTACTGGTTAAGGAATAAATACTATTTAAGGAATTAAATAGAAAATGCGGACTCAACTGATTTTTAAGAAAATGAAGCTCGGCAGACGATTTTTGAGACTCCACTTCTTTTTGATGTTGTATGTTTTTATCCCATTCTAAATACATTTTAATAGCGGTTCCTATAAGAATTAAAATGATATTAAAAAACAACGGAAACCCAATACGAATACCTCTAAAACTAGGACGTTCGCCAGGGTCGTTCATATCGTTTTGTGGTGGTGGTAAACGATGAATTATTTCTGGTTTAGGAAAAACAAATTCAACCAAAACAACACATAAAACAATTAAACCAATAACGGCTATAAAGTAATTTACATTCTTTTTTTTAAGTAAAAAGTACGGAACTAAAATTAGATAATTAATATAGAAACTAAAAATACCAACAATTAAGAAATTAAGAAAAGCTTTAGGTATTCTTCCGGTATTAAAATACACCTGAAGGAAAAACACAAACAAAAAAACAGCCCATATTACGAGATGTATAAAGCCTTCCTTTTTTAAAATTTTAAAAAGTTGTGTTTTTTTAGTCATTATTAATTTGTTATTAATTTAAACAGTTTAGTGCTATCGCATGTTTATCTAATTCTGCTTTCGTGATTCTAGGGTTTTCCTTGTGTTCCAGTTTACGAACTACCAAGTTAGCGATTTTTAGAGCATCGTCTGAATTACAAAATGTATGTTGTGCATCAATCGCAGGAACATGATCTTGTTTTATTAACAGTTTACTATCCATACTAATCTCGTAACCATACCCCGTATTTACTTTATACACATGTACATTATAACCCGAATTGCTATTCAATTGAAATACCACTACGCATATTAACACTATAGATCCGAAAACTAAAAATAATTTTAATATATTCTTCATAAAGTAAACAAAATAATCCCCAGATATACAGCATTACACCCGGGGATTTAATTAAAAAAACAAACAACTATTATTTAATTTAAAGGGTAATTTTATTTGATTGACAACAAATTAATCTTCATCGTCATAATCTTCCTGTGGAAACAACTCGTAATTATCATCTAAATACAAACTACCGCTTCGTCCTAAAAGAACAAATGCTCTACTACCGTCAGAAAATCCTAAGGCATCTTGGCGTGTGTAAGCCTCTAAACTTGTGATATCATCCCAAGAATCTGTTCCTGGATTATACTCCCATGTAGACCCTAAAACACCACCATTATAACCTGTTACGATATATCCTAATCCGTCCATGCTAAATCCAACAGCATTAGATCGTGTAATATTATAATCGTCTTCTTCGTCTAGATCGTTTAATCTATTAAACACTTCTGTAGCGGGATCAAATTCCCAGAAATCAGATTTATACAAGCCGTTACTAACACCTGTTCCGATGTATACTTTATCTCCTATACTAAAAGACGTTGCAAAACGACGTTTTTCTCCTCCAAAACCAACAAGTTCAGACCATTCATCGGTTGTTGGATTATATTTATAGAAATCCTTTAAATCGTTATCACCATCATATCCGGTTCCGATAAACCCCATATTATTTCCAGAAAATCCTATAGCCGCACGTCTTGGTCCGCCAATAAAATCTGCTTTCTGCGTCCATTGATTGGTATCGTTATTATACTCCCAGAAATCACTTAATTCATTCGTTCCATCATAACCGATACCTAAATAACCATTTCCATTAACTGCAAAACCAGAAGCAGAACTTCTTTCTGTACCAGGGAAATCGGCTTTTTGCACCCAATAATCGCCGTCTATATTATATTCCCAAAAATCATTCAAATAATCATCTCCATCGTAACCAGTCCCCATATACCCCATATTGTCTAAAACAAAACCAACAACATTACTTCTTGGTACACCATCGAAAACAGAACGTTGTTTCCAGTTTCCTCTGTCGCCACCATCATCGTCGCTAGAACAGTTAAACAGACTTAATGTTAATACACACAACATTAATACTCTTGTAGAATTTGTACTCATATTTAGATTCATTTATAAATTTAATTGCTGTTTTATTATATGCCAGCATGTTTTAAATAACAAGTCCAAAACTACAAGCTTACTATAGTTTTAGAAAATAAAGTAGATAGGTTAGGAATTTGTCTATACCAACCCATACTCTTAATCGATGAATACGATTTATGAAAGACATCGAGAATTTTAAGGTGTTTGAAGATGTAAATGTGTATTTGGTATATCTCTTTTTAAAAGTAAAGGCTTACCGTTTAAGTTCGCTTAATATTAAAAATTACATATGAACTCAATATTTTTTAGAACACTCCTTGGAGCCTGTTGTTTTATGATGCTTTTACAAGCATGCGATTCTGACACCACATCTGTAATTGGAGAGGATTGGATAGATAATGGAACAAAAGTATTCTATATAGATACCTTTACAGTAAATACATCTACCTATAAATTCGACTCGATTATTGTAACAACACCTAGCCGTTATTTAATAGGTGGTTACACCGATCCTACTTTTGGACATGTAAAAACCACACCATACATTCAGCTAAATAGCTCTTCGCTCTATATAGATTCTGATGCCGTTTACGACTCTGTAGCACTCTTATTAGATTACACAGATTACTATTATAACGATACTATACCGACACAAAAATTTAATGTTTATGAAGTACTAGAAACCATAACACCAGATGAAGACTACTTTTATAACACAACCACCTTTAAAACGAACCCCACTTCTATTGGAAGTGTGCAGTTTAGTCCGACGCCCATACGCGAAGACTCTATTCATTTTACTTTAAATTCAGATTATGGTAAGCAAATATTTGAAGACATTCAAGACAACGAAATTAATAGTAGCACCGAATTTCTAGATAAATATAAAGGCATTATGATTGAAGCCGATGATGCCAATACGGCTGTAATAGGAATTGGAACGACATCAAAACTAAGATTATATTATTCTATTGCTAATGAAGATGACACCGAAGAAGGGTATTACGACATCGCTATAGACACCGATAATAGCTTTAACAACATGACTTCAGATTACGGGACAACTGTGTTTAACACTTTACAAGAACAAACCGACGAACTACCGAGTACGCTTGCAGATAATTTAAATTTTATTCAAGCTGGTAGTGGGTTAGCCACTAAAATAGATATTCCTTTTATAGAACGTATTAATACGCTTAACGGTTCGGGTTCTATAATGGATGCCAATTTAAAGATATCGCTTAAAAAGAATTCAAGTACAGATAATCTATCTACCCGAGATTCTTTAAATGTCTATATCATCGATCAGAAATCTGAGATCGTCACCACCTTAACAGATTATACAGGAAGTATAGTTTACGGCCGAAAATTAACAGATGAATTCGATTCTAATTACACATCATACGTCATTTCTTTAAAATATTTTCTTGATTTAAAATTGAACGCCACCAATGCGTCAAATCTTTTCTTAGGCATTACATCACAAGGATTTACAGATTCTGTAGACCGTTATATTTTGGAAGGAGAAGATTCCGAAGAAAACAATTTGAAAACATTTTTAGAATTAAACTACGCCCTATATAATGAGTATTAAGATAAATTTATTTACAGCAACTTTAAGTCTAATGGTCTCGACCGCATTTGCTCAGACTAATTCGTTATCGAGTTCGCCTTATTCCCTTTATGGAATGGGTACATTTAACACAGCAAATACAGGAAAAACAATAAGTTTAGGAGGCACAGGAATTGCTGGTAGTTCTTCGGAGTTTATTAATAATTTAAATCCCGCTTCTATGTCCAGCATCCCTTTAAACACATTCTTTTTTGATGTGGGACTAAAATCGGAATACGGAATTCAAATAGAGGGTGGCGTTAAAGAATACAAAAACATAGCTAACTTTTCTAACGTTGCATTTGCTTTTCCTTTAAATAAAAAATCAGGAGTGAGTGTGACGCTTATTCCATATACTAGTGTAGGGTATAATTTAACCAATTTGGAACGGGATATTGAAGGTTCTATAAGCTCATTTTATAGCGACATTAATGGTTCCGGAGGTTTAAACGATTTAAAATTAAATTACGGTTACGCCGTGTTAGACAATTTAAGTCTTGGAGTAACGGGTTCTGTTTTATTCGGTCAGATTATTGAAAACGAAGTGAATTATATCGGAACTAATGTATTAGACATTTATGATGCCAACAGTTATTCGGGACTACAATTTGGAGCCGGAATTCAATACAAACCCGTAAAAAACACAACTTTAGGGGCCACTGTAAATTTACCAACTAATTTGAGTGGTATACAATATAGAGATATTTCTCAATTGTACGATAGTGATATTAGTCTAGAACAAGATTTAGAAGATTTTAAATTACCCTTAGAAGTTGGAGTGGGTATACAAACCACATTTTTAGAGCAAGTGAATGTCGCTTTCGATTATAAAAAGAAATATTGGACAGACACCGACCAAACCGATCAGTTAGGAACATTTGTAGATCAAGATATTTTTGGATTCGGGATAGAATTTGATCCCAATGGGAATCCGTTAAAATTTAGAAACAGAATGCAGTATCGTGCAGGACTAAGTTACGACAGTGGAAATTTAGAAATTAATGATAAAAAGATAAACAATTACTCTCTTAATCTTGGTTTAGGAATACCTGTAAGTTACAATACGGTATCCATGTTAAACATCGCCTACTCTTATGGAAAAAAAGGTCAAATTTACGATGGTCTTATTAAAGAGAATTACCATATGCTAACTTTAAACATTAGTTTGGCTGGACGTTGGTTTGAGAAAAGAAAGTTTCAATAAAAATCAATTGTATACTAAAGAAAGACTGCAATTTTGTTATTCCTAATTCCGAATACAAACGGAAGATTAGCAAAATTGCACCGAACTTTAATATGCACTACACTAAAAGTAGACTTAAAATGGCTTTTTAGCTGTTGAATAGCCCAATTGGCATTCAAATAAATAGAAACGCTTGCCTTTAAAACCAATTCAGATTCCAAGATGGAATCTGAAGAAAAGAAATAATCTTATTTATTCTACACTAAAAAAAACTAACAAGTAACTTCCTGCGAGTAAATTTTAGTATAAAACATGAAATATCATCATTGTTAAAAGACACCTTTTAAAGCTGTCTTTTTATAAATCATATTCAGAAGTTAAATTTAACTTCTAGGAATATCAACAATGATATCACAAAATTTATTGCAATTATACTTAAGATTAAATTTTCTTAACTCTAACTGCATTCATACCTTTCATACCACGTTCTAATTCAAACTGAACTTTATCATTTTCGATAATAGTATCAATTAAACCACTTACGTGACAGAAATATTTTTCTGAATTTTCTGCATCGATAATAAATCCGAAACCTTTAGAGCTATCAAAAAATGATACTTTTCCTTTACGGATTGGATCCACTTCTTCAATATCACTATCGTCTTTTTTAGGAATTCCGATAACAATATCTTCTGCTTCAACTTTAATTTTATCTGCTGGATCTGGTGGCGTATCTGTAAGATTTCCGTATTGATCTACATAGGCAAATTGAATACCTTGAGAATCTTTAGACTCAGCTTTACGAGCTTCTTTTTTCTTTAGTTTGTCTTCACGCTTTTTTTGACGTGCTTTTTCTTTTTCGATTTTATTGTACGTCTGTTGAGACTTAGCCATAAATTACTACTTGTTTTAAATTGAGAATTAAGTTTATTGAAATGAACACCTTAACGTCTTTAAAAAGACGATTAATCGCATTACAATTCTTTACAAAGATAATGTAAGTATTTGGATTTGATAAACACTAGACAAAAAACTATTTTAATAAATAGTTAAGCCCTATCTTTTAATGAAAAATATGAAGTATTTTTTTGAAGTTATTATATTACTCCTTTACTATAATAATAGACCCTTTAACCCCTTTAGCTAAGTTCCAAGTATTTCCTGATATGTAGTTACCATCTTCGTCTAATACTTTAAACTGGGCAGTATTAGGCCCAGAACTTCCAGTATTCAGAGCTTGAAAATCGATTTTATTAAGTCCAGGTTGCAACTCGAAAGTAAAGCCACTAAAGCCATTTGTTAGCAATACATTAGATTTAATAATATCGTCGTTTACAAATACCATAATGCGGTCGCCATCGAATGCCTGATGATCTCTATACACTATATTAACAGTTCCTGAGGTGGTTTTAAAATCCCCAAAGTACTGATCGACTAAACTTCCCGTTGCATCGGGATTTACAGCTTCAGAATCCGGCATCACCAATTGGTTATCTAAATTATCTTGAAAAAGTTCTGCTGGATTGCCGAACTTCTTTTTATTAAACATCGAGAATTCCTCTTTAACATTTAAACTCGGATGCTTGGTAACGGTTAAACCATTTACTTTATCAGAATCAATAGACTCATTTAAAGAAGGCGCTTCTAAAGGTTTTATATCTAAACTATGTACTTCTGTAGCTTTCCCCTCCTCACTTTCAATAGCTGGTATTAAAAGAGAGTTCCCCTGCCTTGAATCTATTTGCGACCAAGCCGTAGTTGAGAGGCACAGAAAAGTAATAAATAAAAAAAGATACTTCATAGGGATATTTATACAGCTCAAAAATAATTTATAATTTTTAATGTAAGCAAAAATCATTCCTAAAATTTGTTAAGGTTTGGTGGGTTTTCACAACTATTTATGCTTTTAATTACAATATGAAGATTAAGGATTCTATTATATCCTCTTTTTAGCAACTATCAAGAACCGTTTTTAATCGTAACATATTACATCTAACTCATAAATTACAGTACATATAGAAACGCCAGAACTTAAATCCTGGCGCTTATATATTATGTATGTGCTACTTTTAATGGGCTTCACCTTCTAAATCTAATAAAAAGGCGTACTTCAAGGCTTGTATTTTATAGCGTTCAAAACGGCCTGAGGCACCACCATGTCCAACATCCATATTACAATCCATAATTAACAAATTGTCGTCTGTTTTAGTAGCTCGTAATTTCGCTATCCATTTTGCTGGTTCCCAATATTGCACTTGGCTATCCCAATACCCAGTAGTTATAAGCATATTGGGATACGATTTGGCTTCAACATTATCGTAAGGCGAATAGGATTTTATATAATCGTAATAGATACTATCTTTTGGGTTTCCCCATTCATCAAATTCAAATGTAGTTAACGGGATGGTTTCATCTAACATGGTAGAAACAACATCTACAAATGGCACAGCGGCCACAACTCCGTGCCATAAATTAGGTTTCATATTTACAATGGCTCCCATAAGCAAACCTCCTGCACTACCGCCTTCGGCATATAAATGTTCGGGAGATGTATAATTAGCGTCTACTAGGTATTCTGCGCAATCTATAAAATCTGTAAATGTGTTTTTCTTATTTAACAGCTTACCATCTTCATACCAGTCTCTTCCCATTTCTTGTCCGCCACGAACATGAGCAATAGCATAAATAAATCCGCGATCTAAAAGACTTAATCTGCTCGAATTAAAATTGGCATCTATACTAATACCATACGAGCCATAGCCTAATAAAAGCAGAGGATTATTTCCTGATTTGGTAATGCCCTTTTTATACACCAAAGATATTGGAATTTTAGTACCATCGGTGGCCGTCGCAAACAAACGTTCTGAAGCGTACAGGTTTGGATTAAAATTAGAATCTAATACTTCTTCTTGCTTTAATAATACCTGTTCTTTTGTTTTCATATTATATTCAAACGTACTGTTAGGTGTCGTTAAAGACGAATAGTTATACCTTAAGACATTGGTATCAAAATCTAAATTAGATGTGGTATACGTTAAATATGTTGGATCGTTAAATGGTAAATAATGCTCATTTCCATTCCAATTTCTAATTCTAAGTTTACGCAGACCGTTTTCACGTTCAGTAATAACCAAGTATTCTTTAAACAAATCGAAATCTTCTAAAAGAACATCGTCGCGATGTGGTATAACATCGACCCAATTTTCTTGTGTTGTTGCATGTATTGGAGTTTCCACAATTTTAAAGTTTTTAGCACCATCTTTATTTGTTCTGATGTAAAAATGATTCGCATAATGATCGACATAATATTCTAAATGCTTTTCTCTTGGCTGAATCACTTTTAGTTCACCATCTGGAATATTCGCATCCATATATTGGTACTCGTTAGAAAGGGTTTGAAAACTACCAATAAATATAAAAGCTTCCGACTTAGACTTAAACACAGCACATCTAAAGGTGTCATCTTTTTCTTCGTAAACTAAAACATCCAAATCCTGAGTATCTCCTAGCTTGTGCTTAAATACTTTATTACTTCTTAAGGTTTCTGGATCCTTGGTTGTGTAAAATACGGTTTTATTATCGTTTGCCCATACTGCGCTACCATCGGTATTTTCTAAGACATCATCTAACATATCGCCTGTTCCTAAATTCTTAAAACGCACAGTATATTGTCTCCTAGAAATAGTATCTACAGCATAGGCCAATAATGTATTGTTTGGGCTAACCGCTTGAGCTCCAATTTCAAAATAAGTTAAACCTTTAGATAATTCCGGTCCGTCTAGCATAACTTCTTCCGTTTCCGTACCTAGTTTAGAACGACAGTACAACGGATAATCATTGCCTTCCTTAAACTTTGAATAATAGGAATACCCATTGTGATTCACAGGTACCGATTCGTCGTCTTTCTTTATACGCCCCTTTATTTCATCAAATAGAACGGTTTGAAGCGAATCTGTATGTCCCATAACCTTATGTAGGTAATCGTTTTCGGCATTTAGATAATCAATAACATGTTGAGTTTGGGCATCTGGAGTAGTTGCATTTTTTTGTTCGTCGGATAAGCGCATCCAAAAGTAATTGTCAATACGCGTGTCTCCGTGTACAGTTAGTTCCTCGGCCTGAATTTTTGCTATTGGAGGTTGGATTTTTGATTCTGAAGCTTTTTTGTAATCTGATTTACATCCTAGAAAAAAAAGCGAAGCTAAAAAGTAATAAGTGAATTTCATATCTATTTAGTTGTTAGTGGGTTATAAATATAACAAACAATTAAACACGATATATCAATTCATTCATATTATCTTCTTGAAAATCACATACACCATAGTAAGAAAACTATATTTATGTATTTATCGTCAACCCCTTTAAATCTATTATATCACAAAAATATCTCTCAAAAACTACGAATTTCTCAAAATTGTTTCAATTTAACTCGCATTGTTTTTTGTACATTTGTAAATCTAGCCTAATATAACTCAGAAATATGAATAGCATTCCTAGCGTAGATTTAAGAGATTTTATATCTAACGATCCCATAAAAAAAAAACAGTTTGTAGATCAAATTGGAAGAGCATACGAAGACATTGGTTTTGTTGCTTTAAAAGGTCATTTTTTAAACGAGCAATTAGAAACTGATTTATATTCGGAAATAAAACACTTTTTCGACTTACCTCAAGAGAAAAAAGATACGTACGAAATTGAAGGTATTGGTGGTCAGCGTGGTTACACCTCTTTTGGAAAAGAACATGCCAAAGGCAAAAAAGAAGGCGATTTAAAAGAATTTTGGCACTTTGGTCAATACGTAGAAAACGATGCCAAACTGGAAGCCGAGTATCCTAAAAACGTAATGGTTTCAGAACTTCCTAAGTTTAATACTGTGGGCGAAGAAGCTTATAAAATGTTGGAAAAAACGGCTAAATATGTACTTCGTGCTTTGGCGCTTTACTTAGATTTAGAAGAAACATACTTTGATGCCTATATTAAAAATGGGAATTCAATTTTAAGACCTATTCACTACCCGCCTATTACTTCCGAGCCTAAAGCCGCTGTGCGTGCTGCCGCTCATGGCGATATAAATTTAATTACTCTTTTAATGGGTGCTCAAGGTCGTGGTTTACAAGTGCAAAATAATGATGGTGAGTGGATAGATGCCATTGCCCAGCCTGATGAGCTTATGATAAATGTTGGTGATATGTTATCTAGACATACCAATAACAAATTAAAATCTACTATACACAGAGTGATTAATCCACCAAAAGAATTATGGGGAACATCGCGCTATTCTATTCCGTTTTTTATGCATCCTATTAGTGATATGAAACTAAATGTGTTGGAGAATTGTATAGACGATAATCATCCAAAACAATTTGATGATATTACAGCTGGAGACTATTTATACGAGCGATTAGTTGAATTAGGTTTAATAAAGAAATAAAACAGTACCGTCCTTATGGATTTAAAAGATCAGTTAAAAAACTTATTTCCCGAACACGAAGAAACGCCTCAAGAATCTGAAGAAAAAGATTCTAACTTATGGCTTCAGGACGATCCTATTCTTTGTAAATACGAAAAACGAAAAGGGAAACCTATTACAATTTTAGAAGGCTATACCGGTGCTACTGAAGATTTTAAATTATTAGCTAAAGATCTTAAAAAGGAACTTAGTGTTGGTGGTAGTTTTAAAGATGACAAAATAATTATTCAAGGTGATTATCGAGATAAAATTATGTCCATCTTAAAAGAAAAAGGGTTTAATGTTAAACGCGTTGGAGGATAATTATATGGATCAAAACACAACATTACATATCACTAACGGAAGCGTCCTGACCAAGTATTTAGTCGCATTAGAGTTTAAAGGCGAAATATTAACTTGGGAAGAAATGCTTTGCGAAGGACCAACTATTGAACACATTAATTCGGATAAGTTTTTAGATATTCGAATGAATTTTTTAAAGGAGTTTTACGATGTCGAAGTTGACTTTGACAAAGTACGAAAAGACATTAGTGTTCTAGATAATATCGAAAACTATACTGAAATTATCCTTTGGTTCGAGTATGATTTGTTTTGTCATATTAATCTTATAGGTGTGATTAATTTACTACTTCAGAAGAAAATTAATCTACCTTTATTTTTAGTGTGTAGTGGACGTATTCATGGAGTTAACGAACTTAAAGGATTAGCAGAATTAAGTTCGTCTCAACTCACAGATCATTATGATGCTCGCGTGCGCTTAACGGCAGACGATAAAGATTTAGCACGTACCATCTGGCAATTATATAACGGCAAAGATCACAACCTTATTAAACCTTATATTGTTAAACATTCCTCTTTCGAATATCTTAGTAATTGTTTAAAAGCGCACCTGCAACGTTTCCCTCATTCCGAGAACGGCCTGAGCGAATTAGAACTAAATATCCTTAGAATAATCGATCGCAGAGACATACATTCTAGAAATCATTTAATGGGTTATGCCCTTAATTTCCAAGGATTTTATGGGTATGGAGATATGCAGTTCGAGCGTTTAATAAACAGGCTAAGTATGTTTTATAAGGAAGAAGAGCATAGTTTAACACTGAATGATGATGGAAAAAAAGCCCTAAATGCTGAAGCTAATTACGAAAACGATATTAGAGATACTTTGGTTTATGGTGGGGTAAAGAAAAAAGATTTCAATTTTAATGTAAAGCTAAACAAGCTAGTAAACTCTGTTAATTATGGCGATTAAAGAATCAGAATTAATATTAAATCCAGACGGAAGTGTTTATCATTTAAACTTAAAACCAGAACATATTGCGCATACCATTATCTTAGTAGGCGATCAAGATCGGGTTAGTAAAATTACAAAGCATTTTGATTCGGTTGAATATTCCATTCAGAAGCGTGAGTTTAAAACTGAAACAGGTTTATATAAAGGCAAACGAATAAGTGTAGTTTCTACAGGTATTGGTTGCGATAATATTGATATTGTTTTAAACGAATTAGATGCATTAGTTAACATCGATTTTGAGACGCGTACCATTAAAAAAGAAATCACGAGTTTAAATATTATTCGCGTTGGGACTTCGGGATCCCTTCAAAAAGAAGTTCCAGTAGATTCTTTTGCTATTAGCGCCTACGGATTAGATTTCTCTGGCATGCTTCATTTTTATAATATTGAAAACTTTAGACATAAAGCCTTCGAATCGGCTTTTGTCGAACATACGCAATGGAATTCAAATAAATCCTTACCTGTCTTGTTCACGAATAGCAAAACTTTAGAAGCGCTATTTACCTCGGAAGAAACCAGTTCTGGAGTTACAGCTACAGCGAGCGGATTCTATGGGCCACAAGGACGCGTTTTACGATTATCTATACAGGACGAAGACTTAAACGATAAGTTACACTCTTTTAGTTTTGAAGGATTAAAAGTCGTTAATTTTGAAATGGAAACTGCTGCAATCTATGGTTTGTCGGCTCTACTTGGTCATAACGCCTTATCTCTAAATGCAATTATTGCAAATCGTGCAACGGGAGAATTTAGTCGCGATCCAGGTCAACTTGTCGAACGCCTTATCACATATACTCTAAACAGAATTTTAAACTTAAAATAGAAATCTTACATTCAAGTTTTTATTCTAAATGTAATAAAAGCTCAAAAGTTTTAATAAAATTTATGAATATAAGCCATGACAGTCAATATAATTACATATTATTCAATTATGACTGTAAATAATTAGGTTATTTTAAAACTAATTATTAAGTTTATTTACGATTAACAAACTAAATTATGCTACTAACCATTTCATTAATTATAGTGGTTCTTTTAATCATAAATATTTTTTTATTATGTTTTAGTTGCAATAAATTAACTGACCATACAGTTGATAAGCAGAAACAAATAAAAATGATTCGCGAAACCACTACCAAGCAATCTGAGAAAAATTATTTTGCTCCAACAGGGAGTTAGTTTTACTAAAATGTTTATTGCCAAACCAATATCCTCTATTCGCACTCAATGGAGAAGGATGACCAGAAGTTAAAATATAATGCTTGCTAGTGTCTATCAATTTTGATTTCTTCTTAGCATAACCTCCCCATAGTAAAAACACTATATTTTCTTTTTCGTCACTAATTTTAGAGATCACACGGTCTGTAAAGGTTTCCCATCCTTGTTTTTGATGACTAGCGGGTGCATGTTCGCGAACTGTAAGCGTAGCATTTAACAGTAAAACGCCTTGCTTAGCCCAACGCTCTAAATTTCCACTTGTGGGATAATCCAACCCTAAATCCGATTCAATTTCCTTAAAAATATTTTTTAAAGACGGAGGATGTGGTGTGCCATCGGCAACCGAAAAACATAAACCATTTGCTTGTCCTTGGCCATGATACGGATCCTGACCTAAAATCACAACTTTTAAATCGTTGTAAGCACATGAATTAAAAGCATTAAATAGTTCTGATTTTGGCGGATAGCAAACCGCAGCATTATATTCTTCTTCAACAAAATTCCATAAACCTTTAAAGTAAGGCTTCTCGAATTCAGGGTTTAAAATAGGGCTCCAATCGGGATTTATGTTTTTAGACATTTATACAGGGGTTTGAAAGTTCAAATTTAAAAATAGTATTATCTTTCGGCTTATAAAATTCGAAAAAAATGTCTTCACTAAGAGCCATTAAATTCCCAACTGCACTAACTGTTTTACTAATAATTGCTGGTGTAGTAGCGTTATTAACTTATATTATTCCAGCGGGAAAATACGATAGATTAACATACAACTCCGATTCTAATACCTTTACTCAAGAAAAAAAATCGGAAACTTTAGTGCTTCCTGCAACTCAAGAAACCTTAGAGCACTTCGATATTAAAATACCCATCGAAAAATTTACAAATGGTGACATTTGGAAACCCATAGGAATTCCTAATACATACCATACTTTAGATGCCCAACCGCAAGGTGTAATGGCTTTTATACAATCGCCTATTAAAGGTATTATGGAGGCTATAGACGTTATTCTATTTGTATTGATTATTGGAGGCTTTATTGGCATTATGAATTTTAGTGGTGCTTTTGAAGCTGGAATCTCGTCACTAGCAAAATCTCTGCAGGGTCGAGAATATATTTTAATCATAGTAATTACATTTTTAATTGCTATTGGCGGTACAACATTTGGTCTCGCAGAAGAAACTATAGCCTTCTACCCTATTCTTATTCCGGTTTTCCTCGCTGCTAAATACGATGCCATGGTTGCCTTAGCCTCTATATATGTAGGTTCGTGTATTGGTACTTTAGCATCTACAGTGAATCCGTTTTGTACAATAATAGCTTCAGATGCGGCTGGAATTAATTGGACAACTGGATTAACAACCCGCCTGATCGTGTTTGTTTTAGGATTAATCATCTGTTTAATATACATTATTCGGTATGCACAACGTGTAAAAAATAATCCGTCTAAGTCTATAATTTTCGACCAAAAACAAGATATTGAAGTCCGATTTCCGTTAACAAATTTAGATACCGCTACAACGCTTACCACTAAATACAAACTAATATTAATTGTATTTTCCTTATGCTTCGTGGTTATGATTTATGGCGTATCTCAACTGGATTGGTGGTTTTTAGAAATGACCACTGTTTTTTTAGTGGGTGCTATATTAATCGGTGTTATTGCGAGAATTAAAGAAGCGACATTCGTAGATACTTTTATAAAAGGCGCGAACGATTTACTTGGTGTAGCTTTTATTATTGGTATAGCTCGTGGGGTTACGGTTTTAATGGAAGATGGTTTAATTAGTGATTCCCTTTTGTTTTACGCCAGTTCGTTAACAGAAGGAATGAATAAAGGTGTTTTTATAAATGCGATGCTTTATATATACAGCGGACTTTCATTTTTTATTCCTTCATCTTCAGGAATGGCCGTTTTAACCATGCCAATAATGGCTCCTTTAGCCGATGGTGTTGGCATTGGGCGTGATTTGGTTGTGAACGCGTATCAATTTGGAATGGGGCTATTTGCACTTATTAATCCGACAGGTTTAATTTTAGCCTCTTTAGCGATCGTTAAAATAGGTTTCGATAAATGGTTACGCTTTGTGATGCCGTTGGTTGGAATACTACTAATTTTCATCATGATAGTATTAACAATTTCAGTCTACATTTAGAGGCTTTAACCTTTTTATTTCCTTAAATTTGTTGTCTTTAAAAAGTTTCAAAATTTAGGATGATAAACATTCACAAAAAAACATTACAAGATTTAGAATTTCAAACGGTATTAGAACAAGTAAGTGAATATTGCATCACTGGCTTAGGACACAATGCGGCCCTAGAAATTTCACCTTTTAAACATAAAGAAGACGTCTTGCGCGAGCTTCAGTTAACACATGAATATGTGTCGTCTTACGATAACGACAACCGTATTCCTAATCATGGTTTCGACGATATTATTAAGGAGCTCAAACTGCTTAAAATTGAAAACACCTATTTAGAAGTTCATAGTTTAAAAAAGATTGTTGCAATTTCTCAGGCGACCAATGAAATCATTGTCTTTCTAAAAAAGTTTAAAGAATACTATCCTAATTTATACGAAAGTGCTTCACATATTGAAATTACAAAAGTCCTTATTGAAAAAATAAATACTATTGTAGATCGGTTTGGAGAAATAAAGAATAACGCATCACCGCTACTCTATGAGATAAGACAGGTTATGAATAAGCTTAAAGGCCAAATAAATCAAAGTTTCACTTCGGCTTTAAGCATGTACCAAGGTTTAGATTATTTAGATGATATTCGAGAATCTGTTGTAGAAAACAAGCGAGTTTTAGCCGTTAAAGCCATGTATAGACGAAAAGTTAAAGGGTCTATTATGGGAAGTAGTAAAACAGGTAGTATTGTTTTTATAGAACCTGAAGCGACGTTAAGATACACAAGAGAATTACACAACTTGCAGTTTGAGGAAAAAGAAGAAATTGTAAAAATTCTTAAAGATCTAACTAATTTTATTCGTCCGTATACTACGTTATTATCAGACTATCAGACGTTTTTAATTAATATAGATTTAATTGCTGCTAAAGCTCAATATGCAAAATCGTTAAACGCTATTCTTCCTGAAATTACAGAAGAACGCAGTATGTTTTTACGCGATGCTTACCATCCCTTACTGTTTTTAACAAACTCAAAAAAAGGAAAGGAAACCTACCCTCAGACCATTACTTTAAACGAAGGAAATAGAATTATTGTTATTTCTGGACCTAATGCCGGAGGAAAAAGTATTACGCTAAAAACCGTAGGATTATTACAAGTTATGTTACAAAGTGGGATGTTAATTCCTGTGCACGAACGTAGTAAAACGTATATTTTCGAACGTGTGTTAAGTGATATTGGAGATAATCAATCTATAGAGAATCATTTAAGTACCTATAGTTATCGCTTAAAGCAGATGAACTATTTCCTTAAAAAATGCAATAGCAGAACCCTCTTTTTAATTGATGAATTCGGAACTGGTTCGGATCCAGAATTGGGAGGCGCGCTTGCAGAGTCGTTTTTAGAAGAATTCTACGAGCGTGAAGCGTATGGTATTATTACTACCCACTACTCCAACTTAAAGATTCTTGCAAATGAATTGCCATATATGCAAAACGCCAATATGCAATTTAATAATAAGACTTTAGAGCCTATTTTTAAATTGGTCTTAGGACAAGCAGGAAGTTCGTTTACATTTGAAGTCGCTCAGAAAAATGGGATTCCATATAGCCTAATTAACAAGGCAAAAAAGAAAATTGAAGGTAGTAAAGTGCGTTTTGATGCCACTATTGCGAAACTGCAAAAAGAGCGTAATAAATTAGAAAAAACAGAACGTTCACTTAAAGTTAATGAACAGAAAAAGCTTTCTGAAGCCGAAAAATTAGAGGAGATTAACACTAAAATTCAAAAGAAACTAGAAAGCTATCAGGAGCTTTACGACAGCAATCAGCGATTAATTTATTTAGGTCAGAAACTAAATGATATTTCAGAAAAGTACTTCGAGAATAAACGTAAGAAGGAAATGTTAGACGAAGTATTTAAAGTGGTTCAGATTGAAAACTCTAAACGAAAGCGCGTTACTGTAAAGCAGAAAAAAGTTCAGAAAGCCAAAGAGAAAAAAGTGGTTGAAGAAGCTGAAAAGAAAGTTGAGGTAATCCGACAAAAGAAAAAGATTGCGAAACAAAAAGCAATTGAGGCTCCAAAACCAAAAGTGACTTTAAAATTAGGTGATCGCGTGCGTATGATTGATGGAAAATCTATTGGAAGCATCGATAAAATAGAGAAAACTAAGGCCATTGTAAATTATGGTATTTTCACAACTAATGTAAACCTAGATCAATTAGAACTTGTTGAAGCTAAAAAATAGCTAAAAACCTATATGCATATTACATAGATATTTTGTAATTTAAAGACTCTAACCAGCGCATCATGAGAAACATATATATCCCCATTCTACTTTTATTTGTCGTAACACTAGGGTATTCCCAAAAAGGTAATCCAGACTTTAATACCAATTACAAGAACGAAGTCTCTTTAGAATTACCACAATTAATAAATGGCGTATACCAACTGTCTTACGAACGCTATCTTTGGAATAATTTTACAGCTACATTAGGGCTTGCCTATAAAGGAAAGGAAGGTTTAGTTAAAATTTCTGGGCTTGATGGTAATAAAGTTAAAACCGACGAAATTTTCTATACAGGATACCAAATTGTCCCAGAAGTACGCTATTATTTAAGACAGACGTCTAAAAAAATGCTAACAGGATTTTACTTGGGAGCCTATTTTAAGTATTCTATGTATAAAAGTCAAGTTGAAGGAACCTACAATAATTCCAATAATCAGCTTTATGATTTCGAATTCGACACTAGTGTTAGCATTGCCTCTGCCGGATTAATGGTAGGTTATAAACTACCTATTTCTAAACACTTTACTATAGATTTTATGATTGCAGGCCCTGGATCTGGACACTATAAATTTAAATTTAAAAATGAAAAGGATTTGCCTAATGAGTTTTATGATGATTTTAATGAAGCACTAGAAAATTACAGTATCTTAGACTTTATAAATTCAGATTTCAGATTATCAGAAGTGAATAGACGATCTCAGTTTTCTGCATTTTCCTTTAGATATGGTATTGCATTAGGCTATACATTTTAAATCTAACTAAAATTTTAATCACATTATAATGACAACATTAGCTAAAAACGAAAAACTAGTTCTTTTTGATGGTGTTTGTAATTTATGCGATAATTCCGTTCAATTTGTAATTAGACACGATAAAAAAAACATCTTTAAATTTACTACATTACAAGGTGAAACAGCTAAACCAATACTAAAATCTTTTAAAATTGATACCAGTAAAACGGACTCTATTTTACTATATACACCTGACCATAAATTATACACAAAATCTAGTGCGGCGTTAAGAATCGCCACCCAATTAAATTTCCCGATAAATGTATTAGGTATATTTTTAATCGTTCCTAAAGGGATAAGAGACGTTATTTACGATTATATCGCTAAGAACAGATACCGTTGGTATGGTAAAAAAGACGACTGTATGATACCTACTAAAGCCTTGAAAGCTAAGTTTTTTGAATAATTTAACAACTTAATCATTGTTTTTTCTTTCAAATCAACTTTTAACCATTTACTTTTGAAATCTTATATAAATAAATAATAATACACTTTATGAAAACATCAAATTACTCACTTTTAATACTTATGATTACTTTAGTTTTAAGTAGTTGTTCTAGTGTTAAAGTTTTAGACTCTTGGAAAGCAGATAATGTATCTTCTATAAAAGATAAAAACATTCTTGTAATTGCAAGAACAGATAATAACCAAGCGCGTATTGCTTTCGAACAAGAGATTGCAAGCCATTTACGTGCGAAAGGTTATAAAGCAACAGAAAGTTTCAAAGAAATGCCTCATATAGAGCCTGACAAGAAATTAGATCAAACACAGACTGAAGCTCTTGCTGAAACTATTAAAAGAGAAGGATATGATGGTGTGGTATTAAGTGTTATTAAAGATTATTCTGAACAACAACAAACTACAACCGATGGTGGTTATTACGCTGGAGGAACTATGGGTGGTATGTACGGAATGTATCCTGGTTACTACGGTGGTTTTGGTGGTTATTATGGTCACCCAATGGGATACGTTGGTGTTGGAAGCTATATGCCAGCAACATCTACAACGAGAACAGTTAAAACATTTGTTTTAGAAACTGTAGCTTATAATTTAGATGCAGAAGAAGGTAAACAACTTGTAGCTGTTGTGACTTCTAGTATTGAAGATCCAAGTAGTGTAAGTAAAAACGCTGCTGAATACGCAGATAAAATAGAAAAAGCTTTAAAGTAAATTGAAGTGTACTTAATATTAAAAAAGCCTCATATATTTTTATATGAGGCTTTTTTACGTTTTAAAATAAGTTATAAATCCTTTAAGATGTCTCTAAAAGTTCTTGTAATACATTTTTAAATACATCTACCGGTTGTGCTCCTGTAACCGCACTCTTTCTATTAAATACAATAGTAGGCACAGAAGATATTCCCATTTGTTGCCAATACAATTCTTTACTCTTTACCTCTTCTCGAGCTTCTTTATTATCTAACAAGGCTAAACCTTCTTCTGCATTTAAGCCAACATCTAATAAGGCTTGTTTTAGAATTGATCTATCCGATACATCTTGTCGCTCGCTAAAAAACGCGGTCATTAGTCGCATTTTTAATTCAGTTTGTTTACCAAATTTATGTGCGTATTCTAATAACACGTGTCCTTCGAAAGTATTAACCATCTTAAATCCATCGAAATAATCGAAGGTAAAACCAAGATCGTCACCAGCATCTTTCATGTGTTGCTGAGATTCTTTCTGTTGTTCTAAAGACAATCCATATTTTTCCTCAATATGCTCTGTTAAATCCTGACCTTCAACTGGCATATTCGGATTCAGTTCAAAAGGTTGCCATTCAATCTCTACCTGATCTTGAATGCCCAACTCTGAAATCGCTTTTTCCAAACTTTTATATCCAATAGTACACCACGGGCATACAACATCGGACACTATATCTATTTTCAATTTATCTTTCATATTCAAAATTTTATAAGTTCACTTATTTGAAGTTCTCCCTTAACATTAGAGTAGTTCTTTAAATCGGCCGCAAAAGTTTCGGCATTTGGCCCGAAAGCCTTTTGAAAAGATACTAAATTTTCAAATAACAAATGTGCAATCGCAATGTATGGAGCCGGTTCGTTTGGCGTTCTACCTACTAGGCCCAAATCTAACTCTATACCTTTTAAAGCATCACCACACGCTTTAGAAACCATTGGTAAATGAGTGTTTTTATAATACGTTGTATCAAACTTAACATCTTTGGTGTTTGGATACATTACAGATACTTTTATCATAATTTCATGTTTTTATAAAATTAGTACACCTTCTGTAAAAATACAAAAGGTGCACAAGCTACTAGTTAATGGTAACGTGGGAGGTTACTCATTTTCTTTAGACCAAGCAAATTTTTGGAATGGAGCATCTACTGGTGTGTTTGCTACATGATTTGTATAATTACTAATTACTTTTTGAGATAGTCCTAAAATAATATCTAGCACTTGTCTTTCTCCGTAACCTGCAGCATAAAACGCTTCTAATTCTTCTTGAGATACATGTCCGCGATTACGAACCATAGCTAATGTTAACGTACGTAAAGCTTCTAATTTAGCATCTTCTAAAGGTGTTTCGTTACGTAGGGCTTCAGTAATAGCGTCATCCACCTTCATCATTTTAGCAATTCCTGTATGTGCAGGAACACAATAATGACAAGCGTGCTCAACGTTAATCGTTTGCCAAACAACGGTTAATTCTTCTTTATTGAAAGACGAATTAGAAAATAATTCGTGTAGCGTTTGGTAAGCCTCAAATAATTGAGGAGAACCTGCTAATACCCCATGTAAGCCTGGAATCATTCCGTTAGCTTTTTCTGATTTTTCTAATAAAGCAATGCTTTCTTTTGGTGCTGTCTCTTTATTCTGGATTTTTAATGTTGTCATAATGTTTTATTTTAAAGTTATTTATAACTAAACAATCATTTAGTTATGTTGTAAAAAAATATTAAACGTTTTTAAAAACGTGTTCTATATAATGATCTAATTGTACGCTATTAAATAATTTAGAAGCAGATGATAAACCAATCATAGCTATTAATAAATAATCGGCTTGTGCTTCTAAAGTGGATTCCTCTTTAGTTTTGTCCTGAGCTAAAACAGATTTAAATACATCTCTAACTTCGTTAGTAAAGGTTCCTAAAACCTTTTTAATGTCTTCATCGGTACTCTCGCAAACCTCATTTGCTGTATTTGTAATTAAACACCCTCTGCCGATTTCATTATCTTTACTAAATATTATAAAGTCTTTAAAGTAATCTTTTAAGCCTTCAATACCTTTAGTCGAGGATTTTAAAATACCTATCAGTTTATTTAATTTCTTTTTATAACACTTAACACTTTCAAGGAACAAACCATTTTTACTTCCAAAACTTGAATAGATTGAAAATTTATTTATACCCATTTCCTTTTCAAGCATCTGCATAGAGGTGGTTTCATAACCATTACGCCAAAAGACATGCATCGCTTTTTCGATAACTTCTTCTTCAATATATTCTTTTCTTCTAGCCATAATTTCTAAATACAGTACAAAACTAACCAATCGTTTAGTTATAACCAAAAAATTAACCTTTCATTTAGAAACTAAGTTGAAAGGTTAATACTTATTATATAGATTACAGTTTTAAAATTAACTAAACACATTATTTAAATAACGATTCATAATAAGCTTAAAGTCATCTATTTATACAAAATATTTAATAAAGATTATTTCTTATAATTATCATCCCAATGCTTTTCTTTTGGTTCACCAAGTTTTCCTACAGATTTAGCAACTAACATAGAAACTGCAGCGTCTCCAGTAATATTTACCGTAGTACGACACATATCCAAAGGTCTATCTACAGCGAAAATAAGTGCTAAACCAGCTTCCGGTATACCCGCTTGTGCTAACACTATAACTAACATAACCATTCCTGCTCCAGGTACAGCAGCGCTTCCTATAGAGGCCAAAGTCGCTGTAGCTATAATTCCTAATTGTGCACTTAAACTTAAATCCATTCCAAAGGCTTGAGCTATAAAAACAGCCGCAACAGCTTGATACAAACTAGTACCATCCATATTTATAGTTGCACCAATAGGCAATACAAAACTAGCAACTTCTTCTTCTACCCCTAAATGTTCTTCAACACGCTCCATAGTTAGCGGTAAGGTAGCCGCACTACTACTTGTTGAAAAAGCCAAAAGCTGCGCCGGTGAAATCCCGTTAAAAAAGAATGTAGGTGTCTTTTTTGTGAACAGATAAACGATTCCAGCATATACCAACATCATCAGTGCTAATCCTAAAACCACACTTAACGCATACCAACTAAGCGCTTTAAATAAATCTGTACTAGGTGCTTCTACAATTAAAGCGGCAAGTAAGGCAAATACACCAAATGGCGCCACTAACATAATGATATCGATAAGTTTTAAAATGACTTCGTTAAAACCATCGAAAAAATCTTTAACGGGTTTAGATTGTTCTTCTGGAATTAAGATTAAACCGACTCCAAAAAATATAGCAAAAAAGATAACTTGTAACATATTACCGTTATCGCTAGCTGCTTGAAAGATGTTACTCGGTACAATATCTTCTAATGCCTGTAAAGGTCCTGCTTCTTTTTGTTTCGCTGCTGCGGCAATTTTAGAATCGGCATCTCCTTTATAACTTTCTACTAATTGCAGTCTGGTTTCTTCAGATATGGAATGTCCCGGTTTAATAATATTAACAATGCCTAAACCTATGGTAACAGCAATTAATGTGGTGAAAATATAAATTCCAATGGTACGTCCACCCATTAGAGAAAGTTTGGAAATGTCTTTTAAATCTGAAACTCCTTTTATTAAAGACCCTAGTATTAACGGAACTGCTATTAATTTTAAAGCACTAATAAACATGTTTCCGAATGGCTTTATCCATTTGCTAACAAATGTACTTCCCCATTCAAATTGTGTCATAATTAAAGCGAACACAACGCCTAAAATCATTCCTAATAATATTTGCCAATGCAATGCGAGTTTCTTCATAGTAAAATTATCGTGTTTTTTATATTGTTGGTTAAGTTAGCCGTTTGCGTAAAAAAATAAAAGGTTTTCTATTAGAATTTTAATCGACAGTATATCGATTTATGAATTCTAATAGAAAACCTTAAACAAATTTATGTATTAATTTTATTGATATGTTTTATCTAGTAAAAAGTAATCTGCTAATACTAATGCTGCCATTGCCTCTACAATAGGTACAGCTCTTGGTACAACACAAGGATCGTGTCTTCCTTTGCCTTCCATTTTTACAATATTACCATCTTTATCGATAGTATCTTGTGTTTGCATAATGGTAGCCACAGGTTTAAAAGCAACTCTAAAGTATATATCCATACCGTTACTTATACCTCCCTGAATTCCTCCTGAAAGATTTGTTTTAGTGGTACCGTCTGTATTATATAAATCGTTATGCTCACTCCCTTTCATCTTTGCACCACAAAAACCGCTACCGTATTCAAAGCCTTTTACAGCGTTAATAGATAACATTGCTTTTCCTAATTCTGCGTGTAATTTATCGAAAACAGGTTCTCCTAACCCCACAGGGACATTTTTAATCACACAAGTCACCGTTCCTCCAATAGTATCTCCAGCTTTTCTAATTTCCTTAATTTTAGAAATCATTTTATCTGCAGTTTCAGTATCAGGACAACGAACTATGTTACTTTCAATATCTTTAAAATCGATATCTTGATATGGTTTTTCCATAAAGATATCTCCTACTGAAGATGTAAAGGCATGAATTTCGATCTGATTTAAAAATTGCTTTGCCACAGCACCCGCGACAACACGACACGCTGTTTCTCTTGCAGAACTTCTTCCACCACCTCTATAATCGCGAACACCGTATTTCTTTTCGTAAACATAATCGGCATGCGACGGACGGAAAGAATCTTTTATATGTGAGTAATCGTGAGACTTCTGATTTGAATTTTCAATAATAAAGCCTATTGAAGTTCCTGTGGTTTTACCTTCAAAAATACCTGATAAAAATTTAACTTCATCTGGTTCTTTTCGTTGCGTAACTATTGCAGATTGGCCTGGTTTTCTACGATTCATTTCATTCTGAATGGCATCAAAATCTATAGTAATCCCAGCTGGGCACCCATCTATTACACCACCTAATGCAACACCATGAGATTCACCAAAAGTAGTGAGTTTAAAAATTTTTCCGAAGGAATTTCCTGCCATAACAACCTGTATTTTTTTGCTAATTTAACTGTATTATTATGAATAATAAAATAGAATGTTAGGAATTGCGAAATTAACTGTATTTAAATGGGTAACATTAATTTTACAAAAACCTATTTATTAATTAATTAGGAGTTTAAGTTAAAGTAACATGTGTTTGTGTTATTTGTTTAAAACAATACTTAAATCCCTTAAATTAATTGAAAATCAAAAGAAAAATAGAGGTTGCCGTTATATCGGATGTGCATTTAGGAACATTTGGTTGCCATGCCAAAGCGCTTTATTCCTACCTAAATAGCATAGACCCCAAAAAATTAATTTTAAATGGCGATATTATAGATATTTGGCAATTTAGCAAACGTTATTTTCCGAAATCGCATATGCAAGTGATAAAAAAAATAATGGATATGGCATCAGATGGTGTCGAAGTCATTTACATTACAGGAAATCACGACGAGATGCTTAGACGCTTTAGCGGTGCTAAAATTGGTAATTTTTCTATAGTCGATAAATATGTAACCGAACTTAACGGAAAAAGTGCTTGGTTCTTTCACGGCGATATCTTCGATGTATCTATTCAGAATGCCAAATGGCTTGCCAAATTAGGTGGTTATGGCTACGATTTCTTAATCTTAATAAACCAAGTGGTTAATTGGGGATTATCTCAAATGGGAAGGGAAAAATATTCCATTTCTAAGCGTATAAAAAACGGAGTTAAAGGTGCTGTAAAATATATTAGTGATTTTGAAACTGTAGCAACAGACCTAGCCATAGAGCAAGGTTACGACTATGTTGTTTGTGGCCATATTCATCAGCCTAAAATGCTTATTAAAGAAAACAAGATTGGAAAAACCATGTATTTAAATTCTGGAGATTGGGTAGAAAACTTTACGGCTTTAGAATATCAATTTAAGCGTTGGAAAATTTACAATTATAACTACGACAAACTATCGCCTTTCTTTGTAGATGAAGATTTGAAAGACATGAATATGCAGGATTTAATAGCAGCCATTACCATAGTTGATAAAAAGAAGAAATCTAAAAAGAAAAAATCAGAGTAAAGCACGCCTTAAAATGGTAACTGGATGAAGCGCCTCCCGATTTGTCCCATCCTTAATTTGGTGTCGGCAACTTGTTCCATTTGCAGAAATAACCACTTGGGAACTGGCCTTTCTTATTGCAGGAAATAATGTTTGCTCTCCAACCGCCATACTCACCTCATAATGTTCTTTCTCGTAACCAAAACTTCCTGCCATCCCGCAACAACCACTAGGAATAATAGTTGCTTTATAATTGGTTGGCAGATTTAATAGTTTGAACGTAGATAACTGATTACTCATTGCTTTTTGATGACAATGCGAGTGTATCTTAATAATTTTCTCATCTGTATGAAACTGATCTGCTTTTATATGTCCTTTTTCTATTTCTGAAAACAGAAAATCTTCAATTAAATAAGTATGCTCAGCAATTTGGCGCGCACCATCTTTATCGTCGGCCAGCATAAGATATTCATCTTTAAACGTAAATATTGCAGAGGGTTCTACGCCAATTAAAGGCGTCTCTTCCGTTATTAGACTTTTGTAAATATCCACGTTTTTATTTGCGCATTTTTTAGCGTGATCTAGAAAGCCTTTAGATATTAAAGCACGACCAGATTCCTCGTGTTTCACAAACTTTATGTCGTAATGTAACTCCTGTAATAAAGCAATCGCATCTAAACCCACTGGGGTATCTAAGAAGTTGGTAAATTCATCTACAAAAAAGTAAATTGACTTTATTGTTTTTGAATCACACACCTTATTATCAATGTTTTGAATACACCTATTTAAACTTTTAGATGAGAGTAATGGCAGACTACGATTTTTGGCAATACCGAATGTTTTTTTAATGATATTTGATGTAATTTTCGTCTTAAAGAAGAAGTTCGTAACGGCAGAGACATGTGCCGACCATTCGTTGATTTTATTATTATGAGCGAACAGTTTTGAGCGAAAATCAAATCCATTTTCCTTCTGATACTGATACAGAAATTCGGCTTTCATAGTCGATATATCTACCGTGCTTGGGCATTCGTTTAAACACGCTTTACAACTTAAACATAAATCTAAAATATCTTTTAATTCTTTATGATTAAACGGATTTTTATCTGCTTCGGTATGTGTTAAAAATTCACGAAGTGCATTCGCTCTAGCGCGAGTGGAATCTTTTTCATGTCGTGTGGCGCGATAACTTGGGCACATGGTACCACCTAGCTCGGCTGGTTTTCTGCAA
Organism: Formosa bonchosmolovskayae; assembly: GCF_051016085.1. Lineage (GTDB taxonomy): Bacteria > Bacteroidota > Bacteroidia > Flavobacteriales > Flavobacteriaceae > Formosa. The sequence goes on along the minus strand of NZ_CP174605.1, from coordinate 3,245,205 downwards.
TCTCCACTCCCATTACATTTTTCCGCTTGTCTTAAAATACCTTCTGAAGCAGAAAAGTCTAGTAGTGTTTCTATCTCAGGTTCTATGCGATCAGGAACATAGCGCAATCCTTCATCCATAGGAAAAGAATCCACAATTTTCCCTGCATTAAAAATATGATTTGGATCAAATACAGATTTAATCCGTTTTATAATGTTGTAATTCTCCTCGCCAATCATTAAAGGAATAAATTCTGAACGTACAATGCCATCGCCATGTTCGCCAGACATAGAACCACCATATTTCTTAACAATATGTGCTATGTCCGTTGTAATTTTTCTGAATAGAACTACATCCTTACTCAGTTTAAGATTCAGAACCGGACGTAAATGCAATTCTCCAGCTCCGGCATGAGCATAGTAAATGGCTTTCTGATTATAATCTTTCATTAAGGCTGTAAATTCATTTATGTAATTAGCAAAATCAGGTAATGCTACCGCGGTATCTTCAATACAAGCCACCGCTTTTTTATCGCCAATAATATTACCTAAAAGCCCTAATCCCGCTTTTCTTAATTCAATAGCTTTATCAATATCATCGTCAGATAAAACCACATTCGCATAACTTAAACCTTCTGATTCTAGTGCATTTACTAAAGCATCTGCCTGAATTTTAACATCGGCTTGCGATGTGCTTTTTAATTCGCACATTAAAATAGCTTCCGGATCACCAACCACAAACTGTCTGTTTTCTTGCTGTTTTAAATTGTTTTTAGTGCAATCTAATATGGTTTTATCCATCATCTCGCATAAATACAAATGGTGTTGCATGCAGGTTGTAGTCGCTACTAAAGCATCTTTTACGCTTTTAAAATGCGCAGCTACCATTATACGTGCCGTTGGTGGTAAAACATCTAACTGCAGTGTTATCTCTGTTGAAAAAGCCAAAGTCCCCTCGCTACCTGCCAACAGGTTGCACATATTAAAAGGTTTAGCAGACTCTTGAAACACAGAACAGTCTATTAATTTATCAATAGCGTACCCTGTGTTTCTGCGATGTATTTCTGGTTTAGGAAACGCTTCATGAATCTGAGAACGCACCGCATCAGGTTTTAACGCCTCGTAAATGGTTTTATATAATTGTCCTTCGAGATTTGGTAAGGTTGTTTTCTGTAAAAATTCTTCTGAAGTTAAATTGCCAAAAATAGCTTCACTTCCGTCGCTTAAAATGGTTTTGAGTTCTAACACTTTATCACGCGTCACACCATACTGAATAGATGTCGTTCCCGATGAATTATTTCCAACCATACCACCAACCATACAACGATTAGAAGTTGATGTATCTGGCGCGAAAAATAAACCATATGGTTGTAATTGAAGATTCAAAAAGTCTCTCACAATCCCAGGTTGTACCGTTACTGTTCTCGCTTCTTTATTTATGGCAATAATTTCTGTGAAATACTTCGAAACATCAACTACAATTCCGTCGCCTACACACTGACCCGCTAAAGACGTTCCGGCCGTTCTTGGAATAAGAGTAATGTCATTAGTATTTGCAAAATCTATAAGTACTTTTAAATCTGTTTCATGTTTTGGATACGCTACCGCTAGAGGTAATCGTCTATATACTGAAGCATCTGTGGCGTAAATAGACTTCATTAAGTCGTCGTAAAACAATTCCCCTTCTAAAGCGTTTTGTAATTCTGGTAAATGTGTAGAAACAGATTTGGTCATAATAGTCTAAAATAAAATACATCGTGTATAGGCATCAAATAAATGTAACGATAGTTGATAAGACTAACAAGGGTATCGCTATACTTCTTACAACATAGACATAGCTTTAAAAATAAAACACTTCAGATTATTACTAAACCTGAAGTGTTTTTAATAGTATTTATTTCGAATTAAACTCAATCTTGCTGAGGACCTTTAGCAATGGTTTGCTCGTATAGTTTTTCGTATTGTGGCACAATATTATGTAAATCGAAGACATACGAACGTTCTTTTGCATTATGCTTAAATTGCTCCAAGCGGGCTTCGTCACTTAATATATAAATCGCATTCTCACTCATATTTTCTATATCTCCAACATCGCTTAAAAAACCAGTGATACCATTAATATTTACTTCTGGAATGCCGCCTGTATTACTAGAAATGACAGGCACACCTGAAGCCATAGCTTCTAATGCTGCCAACCCAAAACTTTCGGTTTCCGACGGTAACAGAAACAAATCGGAAAAACATAAAATTTTATCAATTTCGTTACTTCGTCCAAAGAACACCACTTTATCCAATATGCCTAATTCCTGACATAAATATTCGGCTTTTTCTTTATCCGGACCTTCACCAATTACCATTAATTTTGCAGGAATTTCCTTCTGAATATTATAGAAAATTTTAATCACATCGGTAATCCGTTTTACGGGTCTTAAATTACTAATGTGAGTAATAATTTTTTCGTTATCTGGAGCCATCATACCACGTTGGCAATCGGTATAACTATGTTTGTATTTTTCGATATCGATAAAATTGGTAATGACATGGATATCGTTTTTAATATCGAATAATCTAAAGGTATCGTACTTTAAACTTTCAGAAACCGCTGTAACGGCATCCGATTTATTAATGCTAAACGTTACGGCAGATTTATAAAATGGATGACTTCCCACCAATGTAATATCTGTACCATGAAGCGTGGTTACAATGGGAAGATGAATACCTTCTTCTTGTAACATTTTTTTAGCCATATATGCGGCATATGCATGAGGTATGGCATAATGGACGTGTAACACTTCAATTTTATGAAGTTTTACCGTATCTACTAATTTACTAGATAAGGCCAACTCATAAGGCTGATAATGAAATAATGGATATTCAGGTACATTAACTTCATGAAAATGTACTTTGTTTCCCAATAAATCCAACCGCACGGGCTGGTTATAAGTAATAAAATGTATTTCGTGTCCGCGTTTCGCTAACTCTAATCCTAATTCTGTAGCAACTACTCCACTCCCTCCAAATGTTGGATAACAAACAAGTCCTATAATCATCTTTATTTTATAATTGCTTCGTAAATAAGTTCTTGAATATCGGTTCTAATATTCTCTCGTAAAAGCATGTTAATTTCGGCAGACGGATACGTTCTGTTTGCTAAAAAGACATACACTAATTCTTCGTCCGGATCTGCCCAAGTATAGGTTCCTGTAAAACCAGAATGCCCAAAACTTTTCATAGATACGCAACCACAAGTCGGGCCACTTGTTCCCAATTGTGGTTTATCAAATCCTAAACCACGTCGGTTTCCTTTGCTAGAGTAATACGTTTTATTAAACATATCTACCGTCTCTGGCTTGAGATACCGCTTATCTCCATAAAATCCTTTTTGTAAATACATCTGCATAATTTTGGCAATATCGTTGGCATTACTAAATACACCGGCATGGCCACCGACACCATTCTGCATGGCCGCTCCCATATCGTGAACATAACCTTGCACTACTTGATGCCTGTAATATGTATCGTTTTCTGTTGGTACAATGTCCTTCATAGGAAACTTTAAATATGGGTTATAGGTTGATAAATTCATCCCTAATGGCTCATAAAATTTAGTTTGAATTAAATGATCTAATGTTCTGTCGTAATAAACTTCAATAAATTTCTTTAAAATATAATAAGGTAAGTCACTATAACGGTATCCGGTCTTAGTTAACAAATCCGTTTCTTTTATAATCTTCTGAATGGTATCCGGATAGTCGCGTTTTAAATAAATATTATTAGCCACTTTAATATTAAAAAGTTCACTTGGCGCATTGCTATAATATTCAGAACTCGGCTGTTTGGCCGAGTCTAGTGTTGCAACATAAAAAGGAATCCAGGGTTTTAATCGCGCATAATGCGACAACATTTCTTTAAGCGTTATATTGGCTTTATTAGATCCCACATACTCTGGTAATAAGTCTGAAAGTTTTGAGTTGATTGAAATTTCATCGTCTTGCTCTACAATTTCCATTAATAACGGCAAGCTGGACACAATTTTTGTTAGCGACGCGATATCGTAAATATCATTAAATTTTACAACTTCGGAGTTAGCTTCATACGTATGTTTTCCGAAATTCTGATTGTAAATCACCTTACCTTTTCTAGCCACTAAAAGCTGTAAACCAGGCGTCATATGATCGTCTACGGCACGTTGCGCAACAGCATCTATTTTATGTAATTTTTTGGAATCGATTCCTACACGTTCTGGTACCGTATATCCTAATCTTGAAATAGAACTGATTGGGATTCCATCGCCAACATGTAAGCCATTACCCACCGAAACGGGTAATTTCCCTTTAGCTGGAAGTGCTCCAAAAATAATTTGAGCCGATTTTTGTTGAGACACGACGCTGTTTTGGTAACTTACCATTATTCCTTCAATATTATCTATCGCAGGTAAATCTAATAACGCATAGGGTTTTACAAAAACATCTAAAATAACAGTATGATTTTTGGCAATACTATCTAATAACTGAATTTCTTGAGAAGTGAAACTATAGCTTTTCCAAGGATTAGCATTCGAGCGATGTAACCCCACTATAACGGTATTATAACTGTCTAATTTACCTTTTACAAATTGGTAAGCATCCGATCGCACTTCGTGTACTTTAGTATATTTCTTTAATTCATTAAAAAACGGTGTTCCGCTGTCGTCTCCTAATTTTATGTAAGCAATAGATTTTTTATCTAAATCACGAATTGGCAAAACATCCTTATCGTTTTTCACAACGGTAATGGCATTTTCAAATAATTCTTCATTTAAAATATCGTCTTCAAGTCTATTTAAATCCTTAACTAAATTGGTAATTTCAATAGGTTTGTATTTATTTAAACCAACTTTATATTTAGACATCAATATTTTCTTCACAGAATAAGCCAAACGCTCTTCGGTGATGGTTTTATTATTATAAGCTTCGGTAATTTTAGCCATAGCTTTTGGAACATCTTCCGAAATTAATAAAATATCATTTCCGGCTAAGAATGCCGCTAAGTCGATATCTCCAGGACTACTAAAATTTGCTACCCCTTTCATCTCTAAAGCATCGGTGAAGATTAAGCCTTCAAATCCCATTTTTTCTTTTAATAAATCGGTAATGATGGCTTTAGATAATGATGAAGGAAAATCTGGTCTAGACTCTAAACTAGGGACATTTAAATGCGCTACCATAACACTTTCCATCCCGTTTTTAATCATTTTTTTATACGGATACAACTCGATAGAATCTATTCGTTTTTCAGAAAAAGTGATGGTTGGCAAAGCTTTATGAGAATCTGTTTCGGTATCTCCATGCCCAGGAAAATGTTTCCCTGTGGCCATGACACCTGCACTTTGCAACCCTTTCATAAAGGCTACTGCATGTTCAGTAACTTCGTCTCGATCTTCCCCAAAAGAACGGTTTCCAATAATTGGGTTTTTAGGATTTGTATTAATATCTACGTCCGGTCCAAAATTAAAATGAATCCCCAAACGTTTACAATGCTCACCTATATGTTTTCCGGCCTGCTCTACTAAAGCCTTATCTTTAATCGCACCTAAAGTCATATTCCATGGAAACGCATAAGTAGAATCTAGTCGCATGCTTAATCCCCATTCTGCATCCATACCGATTAACATAGGCACCTTAGACATGCCTTGATAAGTATTATTTAGTTTTGCCAATTTTACAGGACCTCCCTTAGAATAAATGATACCTCCAATATGATTGTTTTTGATAAGATTTTTAATAGCGGTTACATCTCTTGTATTTGCAGATGTCATGGCACGAACCATAAACAATTGCCCAATACGCTCTTGAAGCGTTAATTTTGTATACACACTATCTACCCATTTTTGTTGAGCAATAGCGTCCTTTGTAACCAAAGGATTAGTAGTATTCTGACTAAAAGTAAAGTTAATACTAAAAATTATGAGAGAGATATATAAAATGTTGCGCATGAAAATTCTGTTTGAATGTAAATATATTCTTGAGGGTAAAACTGTAGGCAAAATACCATATTTAAAATGAAGTTAAAAAGACTTTATGATAGATTTATAAAGAATTAATGAACAGTTTGAAATCTAGAAAAAATCCCATTCGTTAAAAAATGAGGTCAGATAAAGATATGAACCTAAACCACTAATAATCAATACTTATTTTAGTTTTTAAACTCATTTTAATTAAAATATAAAAAGCTTCATTCAAAATAAATTGAACAAAGCTTTTAAATACTTTATATAATTTGAGGTTATTCTACCAAGTCAATATATCTATCGTGATAGCCTAATAAATATAAAACTCCATCTAACCCAATACTCGAAATAGAACTCTGCGCATTGTCTTTTACCTTAGGTTTTGCGTGAAAAGCAATTCCTAAACCAGCAAGGTTAAGCATTGGTAAATCGTTAGCACCATCGCCAACAGCTATGGTTTGAGCAATATCGATACCTTCTTTAATTGCGATTTCTTTTAAATACTCCGCTTTTTTATTACCATCTACTATATCACCAAGATAACCACCAGTAAGCTTACCATCTATAATTTCTAATTGGTTTGCGTAAACATAATCGATCCCCAATTCCTTTTGAAGATAATGCCCGAAATACGTAAATCCACCTGATAAAATTGCTGTTTTAAATCCGTATTTTTTAAGCGTATTAATTAAACGTCTAGCACCTTTGGTAATAGGTAATTTTACCGCAACTTGTTGTAAAACTTCTTCGCTTAATCCTTCTAAAAGTTTCATACGTTGTTTAAAACTTTCATTAAAATCAATTTCGCCCTGCATAGCAGATTCTGTAATTGCCTTAACCTGTGTACCAACGCCTGCAAGTTCTGCTAGCTCATCGATAACTTCGGTCTGAATTAAAGTAGAATCCATATCAAAACACACCAAACGTCTGTTACGTCTATAAATATTATCTTCTTGAAAAGCGATATCGACATCTAATTCACGTGAAATTTGCATGAATTTTGCCGTAATTTCCGACTTATCTTTAATTTCTCCTCTTATGGATAATTGAATCGAAGCTCTAGGATATTCCTCTTCTTTTACTAAAGACAAACGCCCGGTTAGACGTTTAATCGCATCGATGTTTAAATTCTTTTCGGAGATTACTTTAGTGACTTCAGAAATCTGTTCTGCAGCCAACTTCTCTCCTAATATAGTAATGATATAGCGGTCTTTACCTTGCAGTGTTACCCAGTCTTCATAATCGTCTAATGTAATAGGTGTAAATTTTGCTGTGATTCCTAATTCGTAAGCTTTAAACAGTAAATCTTTTAAAACAGCAGCCGATTTTTTCTTCGATTTTATTTCAAATAAAATACCTAAAGACAAGGTATCATGAATATTGGCTTGACCAATATCCAGTACTTTAGCACCATACTGTGCTAAAACACCTGTTAAACTTGATGTTAATCCAGGCTTATCTTGCCCCGAAATGTTTAATAAGAAAATCTCATTATTCATAATATCGTTTGGTTTTTAAAATGAAAAATTAAAGGCCTTTTTAGCATGAAAGGCCTTATTATATTGATTATAGATTCTGTAGGTTTGAAATTTATAGCGAACTAGACTTTACGTCCTAAACTAATAATATATACTATTTAAGAAATCTGTTATGCCAACTTTCGCTAGCAGGAACTTCCCAGTTTTCGTTATACTCGGCGATATTTGTTACTAAATTATTAAAAACAATAGTGTTTTTAGATACCGCCTTGTCTTTAGCCATTTTTCTAAATTCGCTCAAGGTTTTGTAAGCTACAAATTCGCCTTGTTTATAAGACACATTCATTTTGTCTAATAAATCGACATTGTAATCTTTTTCTAATTGCTGAATAAAATGAACAGAAGCATCTACAGAACACCCTGTGGCATTATTAACTTCTTGATTTAGACCAAGAATGATAAAACGCTTATATTTTATTTCGTAACCTGCACTTAAATCGGCACCATGAGCGGTCCAATTTTCTATAAAGACATCTAATTTAGATTTTATCTCTTCTAATTCTTGATCATTAAATGAACGATTTGCTTGATAAATCCAAATCTTTGAAGTTTCTGGTAATGTATTAAAATCTACTAACATCTTTTTTTAACTATGTTTTAATCTGTAATTTGTTTGTTAAGAATTCTGCTAAGAATTTCTATAAATCTTGTGCATTTGCAATAAGCTCGGCTATATCCATAACTTCTACGTCGGCCTCTTTATCTTTTGCCTTTACACCATCCGTCATCATAGTATTACAAAACGGACACCCTGCAGCGATAATATCTGGTTTAACTTCTATGGCTTGTTCGGTACGCTCTACATTCACTTCTTTATCTCCTTTTTCTGCATCTTTAAACATTTGCGCACCACCTGCTCCACAACATAATCCTTTGCTTTTACAGTTTTTCATTTCAACCAATTCGGCTTCTAATTTCTTAATAAGATCCCTAGGTGCTTCGTACACATTATTGGCACGACCTAAATAACACGGATCGTGGAATGTAATACGTTTCCCTTTGTATTGTCCACCTTCAATGCTTAATTTCCCTTCTTCTAATAGAGATTTCAAAAACTGAGTATGGTGCATAACCTCATAATTCCCACCTAATTGAGGATATTCATTTTTGATGGTATTAAAGCAATGCGGACATGCTGTTACGATTTTTTTAACCTCGTAAGCATTTAAAACTTCGATATTTGAAACCGCTTGCATTTGGAATAAAAACTCGTTTCCTGCACGTTTTGCTGGATCTCCAGTACAACTCTCCTCCGTACCTAAAACCGCAAAATCTACATTCGCCTTGTTTAATAACTTTACAAATGCTTTGGTGATTTTTTTTGCTCTATCATCAAAACTTCCGGCACAGCCTACCCAAAATAAAACATCTGGTTGCTTACCTTGAGCCATATATTCTGCCATAGTAGGCACTTTTAGTAATTCGCTCATTTATCTATTCTGATTTAATGTATATATTAACTTTAAGCATAATATACTTATTCGTCTTTCCAGTTTAAACGGTCCATTTGGTTATAAGGCCAAGGGGCACCATTATTTTCTATGTTTGTCATCATGTTATTTAATTCTGCTGGAGCAGCAGACTGTTCCATAACTAAATATCGTCTCATGTCTATAATTATCGATAAAGGATCGATACTTATTGGACAAGCTTCTACACAAGCATTACAAGAAGTACAAGCCCAAAGTTCTTCATTAGTAATATAATCGCCCAACAATTGTTTCCCGTCGTCGTTAAAGACACCATTATTAGCATCTATATTCTTACCAACTTCTTCCAAACGATCTCTCGTATCCATCATGATTTTACGAGGCGATAACTTTTTTCCTGTTTGGTTGGCAGGACACTCACTAGTACAGCGCCCACATTCGGTACACGTATATGCATTTAATAGCTGTACCCAATTTAAGTATTGCACATCGCTAGCTCCAAATTTTGAAATGTCTTCTTCAGCTTCACTTTCTGCTGGAGCCGCGAATGGATCGGCATTAGGATCCATCATAAGCATGACTTCTTTCGTTACCGCTTCAAGATTATCTAACTGACCTTTTGGTTTAACTTTTCCGTAATACGTATTTGGAAAAGCTAATAAAATATGTAAGTGCTTGGAATAGTATAAATAATTTAAGAAGGCTAGAATGCCGATAATATGAAACCACCATGCGCTTCTTTCTATAATATGTAGCGTAGTTTCTGAAAGCGTACTAAATAATGGAGCTATAAACTGACTGATTACATTACCGTTATTCATGGCCTGAAAATGAGCATCGGTAGCATTCATAACAAGAAACAATACCATTAGCACCATTTCAATATATAAAATAATGTTTCCATCATGCTTTGGCCATCCTTTCATTTCAGATTTCCAGAACCGCTGTAATTTTATTACGTTTCTTCGAATCCAAAATATAATGACAGAGACCAATACCAAAAAGGCTAGAATTTCGAAAGCACCAATTAATACACCATATAAACTGCCTATAGAAGAGAATATTCTATGTGTTCCAAAAAGCCCATCGATAATAATTTCTAAAACTTCGATATTTATAATTACAAACCCAACATACACAACAATGTGTAAAAAACCTGCAATAGGTCGTTTAACCATTTTACTTTGCCCTAGAGCAATCATGGCCATATTTTTCCAACGTTGTGAAGTATGATCACTAACATCGACATCTTGACCAAGCTTAATGTTACGGACTAATTTTTTTACGTTTTTCGCAAAATAACCGATTCCGACAATTAATAGTATTGCAAATAATATGTTAGGAATGATGCTCATATGTTTTAGTTAGTTGTGGTTGGCTGGACGTCTACATTTAAACCGTTATCATCGGCTTGGTTTTCTTCAGCATCAAAATTACCTGGTCTTTTTCCGAATAAAGAAAAATGCACATAGCGTTTTGGGTTTAATTTCATGTCCTGAAGTAATTGTTCTAATTGAAGCGATGCCCCTTCTAAGTTACTATACAATTTATCGTCTTTTAACAATTTCCCTAAAGAACCTTCTCCATTATTAACATCGGCTAAAACACCGTTAAAAGTTGATAAGGTTTCTTCTAAATTGTTTACAACAGCAGAAAAGTTAGTCGCCGCTAAAGAATCTGAAATTTTAGAAATATTAGTAGAAGCATTACTAAAATTAGTAAGTGTTGTATTTAAATTTTCTCGGTTATCTGCTATAACACCGTTTAAACTATTAGATGTTTTTTGAAACGAAGAAATTGTTTGGTCTAAAGACGCAATAGCATTTTGTAAACTCGATTTAGTCTTTTCGTCGAAAATACTATTTACATTTAAAAGTAAGGAGTCTGCATTATTCGTTAACGATTCTATTTTTTCCTGTAGTGGAGCTAATTTTTCTCCAACAATATCTGTTAGACCAGATTTTCTTGAAGCCATTAGATAATCGTTGTCTTTAGCGACTTCTGCATTATCCAACGCAGGCACGATAGCCACAGACTTACCACCAATTAAACTGGTATCATACAACTCCGCTTTACTATTCTTTGAAAAAGAATAATCATTATCGATTATTAGTGTCACTAACAATTTAGCATCCTCTTGTAACGTAATGTCTTTTACATTACCGACTTGTAACCCGTTAATGGTTACCGGTGTTGAAGGTGTTAGCCCTTCTACATTTTCATATATTACATAAAATGTTCTGGAAGATGAAAATAAATTTACACCCTTCAAAAAGTTTATCCCAAATATTAAAAATAATACTCCAGCAATAACTAGGATAGCTGTTTTAACTTCTCTTGATATCTTCAAAGCAATGATTTTAGTTTATAAACAAAATTAGAAATAATAAAATTAGAATACACTTAATTTGATGTACTAATTTAGCACTTTGTCCAAATGCACTTGCTCACCATTTTTAAATGCAACAATAAAACTTGTATCAAACCCTTTGGCTTTGGCGTGAATAAGCAAATCTTTTATTACAGAATAATCTGACGTATTACCGTAATAATATTTATAAATCGCACCTATTTTATCTCTAGATACTGTGCTTAAACCATTAAAATTAAAAGGTTTTGTTTCCAATTTCTTAGAGCTCGCTGCAATTTGCACTTTAAAAACGACATCGCTATATGGTTCCGAGGTTTCCGTATCTTCAAGATCATCATCTTTACTAATGGCTTGCACTCTTGGTGCACCAATATTTTCACCAATGTTTAAATCTAACGATGTTTTGTATTCTAAAATAGCATCTTTTATAGCTGTCGAAATTTCTGTTTGCCCCTTACTAGAGTTTAAATAACGGCCTTCTTCACTATTTGTAATAAATCCAGTTTCAATAAGCACACTTGGCATATATGTATTATGCATTACCCATAAACTGGCTTGCTTAACCCCACGACTTTTACGTTTAAGTTTATTCGCAAAATTACTTTCAATCATTCCTGCAAGCATAATACTGTAATCAATATAATCTTCTTGCATTAATGTTAAACCAATTAATGATTCAGGTGCGTTAGGATTAAATCCGTCGTAATGTGTTTCGTAATCATCCTCTAATAGAATTACTTCGTTTTCCTGTTTGGCAACATCAAAATTACGCTTGGTATTAGCAACTCCTACCACATAAGTCTCAGTTCCAGAAGCTTGAGAATGGTGAGCATTACAATGTACAGATACAAATAAATCGGCATCGGCTTGATTTGCTATTTGAGCCCGACCTCTTAAAGTAACGAAGACATCGGTTTTTCGGGTATAAATCACTTTTATATCCTTGTTTTTTTCTAACTCTGCTCCTATTTTTAAAACAATTTTTAAAGCCACTTCTTTCTCGGTAAACCCATATTTGGTAGGTTTTCCGGGGTCGTGACCACCATGACCAGCATCTAAAACAACTACAAATTTACTAGAATAGAGCGGTTTATCACTTTTAAAGGAGGTTAATAAGATTATTGAGATAAAGGATAAAAAAAATAATATGGATTTTGTTTTCATATAGACTATAACACTTAAGGCATCTGTTTATTATTAAAATTTAGTGAATATTAATCAATCACAAAAAAATATATGTAATTTTGGCCTTTCATACACTAAACCTGACTTTACAAAAATACATTTAAAAGCATTGCGTACAAACTACTTTCAAATACTTTTAGCTTTAAGTTTTACAGTGCTCATAAACACGACTGTCTTTTCTCAAGACCTACCAACCCGCGCTAAGGTTATACAACCTATTACTCAAGACATTCCACTTTATACACCAAGTATAAGTGTAGATTCCGTTGCTGTAAAAAGCATAACCGAGGCTGCTCAAGATACTATAAGGTTGGATAGCGTAAAACTTAAAAAAGAATTTCTAACCGATAATGTCAAATATCACGCCAAAGACTATTCGTCTTTCAACCGCTTAGAGCAAAAATTATACTTATATAATGAGGCCGAAGTAGATTATCAAGACATGAATATTAAGGCAGGAGTGATTGTTATTGACTACAGTAAAAATGAAGTTTATGCTGGTCGGATACAAGATACCTCCGGAGTTTTAACTCAAAAACCAGTATTTACACAAGGACAAAGCGTTGTTGAACCCGATTCAATTCGGTTTAATTTTGATACTAAAAAAGCTTTAATTTTTAATTCTAAAACAGAACAAAGCGGATTTAATATTCTAGCACCTATAGTAAAAAAGGAAAATGATTCTGTCGTTTTTATGGCGAAAGCTCGTTTTACGACTTCTGAAGATGTAGAAGATCCAGATTACTATTTTAAGGCGAGTAAAATTAAATTTGTTCCAGGTAAAAAGATAGTTGTTGGACCAACACATATGGTTATTGCTAATGTGCCTACACCAATTGCTGTGCCTTTCGGATTTTTCCCATTAACAGATACTCAAACTTCTGGTATTATAATACCTACTTTTGGAGAAGATAGTACCAGAGGATATTTTCTTCAAAATGGAGGTTACTATTTTGCTATAAGCGATTATGTAGATTTAGCCCTTTTAGCAGATTACTATACCAATGGGAGTTATGGATTTAGAGCAGAGACCACTTACGCTACGAAGTATAAATTTAGAGGTAGCGCAGCGTTTAGATACGAGAGCTTAATTAATAGTGAAAAAGGGTTTCCAGATTACTCAAAATCTACTGTATATAACATTCGCTGGTCGCACAGTCAAGATTCTAAATCGAATCCTAATTCTAGTTTTTCTGCATCGGTAAACTTAGGTAGTAGTTCCTACTATCAGCAGTCTGTAAATCAGATAAACACGGGTAACTTTTTAAATAATACGCTGTCTTCATCTGTATCGTACTCAAAATCTTTTACGGGAGAGCCACAAGTTAATTTAAGTGTTACTGCAACGCACTCTCAAAACACACAGACCGAACAGATAAACATGACCTTACCAACCTTTCAAGGAAGTGTAGGACGTGTATTTCCTTTTGCTCCAAAAACAGGTTCTTCAAAAGGAATTATTCAAAATATAAATTTTCAATACTCTGTCCGTGCCGAAAATCAAATTCAAACAACGGACTCTTTGTTCTTTAAACCTGAAATGTTCGAAGACGCAAGAGCTGGGGTACAACACAATATTCCGTTAAGCACAAACTTTAAATTATTTAAGCATTTTAGTTTAAGTGCAGGATCGACTTTCCAAGAAAACTGGACGTTTAAAACCGTTGAGAAATATTACGATCAGGATACAGATGAAGTGATTACCGAATCAGTTAATGGCTTTGACGCTTATAGAACGTATAATTTTAGTACCAGTTTAGGAACAACTATTTATGGAATGTTCGATTTTAAGAAAGAAGGCGAAAATCCAAAAATACAAGCCATTAGACACGTTATTAGACCTGCAATTAGTTATAACATTAATCCGTCTTTCGATCAGTATTACGACACGTACGATGTAATTTCTGCCGATGGAACTACGCAAGATTCGTATTCTAGATTTGAAGAAAGTATATTTGGATCTCCTAATCAGAACTTTTCTTCGTCTATAGGACTGTCGCTTGCCAATAATTTCGAAGCCAAAGTAAGAGACAAAGACACTACGGCTACCGAAGCTAAAAAAGTGATGTTACTTAATAACTTAAATTTTTCTACCTCTTATAATATTGCAGGAGATTCTTTACAGTGGAGCCCAGTCCGTGTTAGTGGTGGTACTCAAATTTTGAATAACAAAATGAATATTAATTTCGGGGCTACATTAGACCCATATGCTTTAGATAATAACAATAATAAAGTAGACGTTTACAATATTAATAATAATGGTAGTTTATTTAGATTAACATCTGCTAACCTAACTCTAAGTTATTCGCTATCTAATGATTTATTTAGTGGAGAGAAAAAAGACGAAGAAGATCAACGTGGTATACAAGAAAATCTGCGTGGTGGTGGTCGAGCGGATGATTTGTTTGGGGTGTCGCAAGATTTTACCGACCAAAGTTTCTTTGATAATGATGACGAAGAAGATGAAGAAAAGGAAGACAACGAGTTTTATAAATTTAAAATTCCGTGGACTTTAAACTTAGCGTATGCCGTAAATTATTCGAATACGCAACGTCAAAATGAAGTGTCGTCACACTCGTTAATGTTCTCTGGAGATGTTAGTCTTTCTCCAAAATGGAGCGTTGGAGCATCTTCAGGATACGACTTTAAAAACTTAGGCTTCACGTATACCCAATTACGTTTAGAACGTGATTTAGAAAGTTGGAGAATGAATTTTAGTTGGGTCCCTTTTAGCTCTAGAAAATCTTGGTATTTCTTTATAGGAATTAAATCTAGTATTTTAAGCGACCTTAAATACGATAAACGTTTACAACCAGATCAACAACTTTAAAATTATAGATATGAAAACGATAATTACAACACCTAATGCTCCTGCTCCTATCGGACCTTATAATCAAGCTGTTTTAAAAAACGGAATGTTATATGCTTCAGGTCAAATTGCTATTAATCCTTCAACTAGCGAATTGGTTTTAGACGATATTAAAACGGAAACAAAACAAGTAATGGAAAACATAAATGCAATTTTAAAGGCAGCAGATATGACGTTTGAAGATATTATTAAAACATCGATATTTATAAGCGACATGAATAATTTTGCACAAATAAACGAAGTTTACGGTCAGTATTTCGACGAAGCAACTGCTCCTGCAAGAGAAACTGTAGAAGTTGCCAACTTACCAAAATTTGTTAATGTTGAAATTAGCTTTTTAGCATCTAAATAGAACAGATTTTTTCTTAAATTGAAGCTCAAAATTAATGTACATGCGACATTAATTTTGAGCTTTTTTTTGAAATCTACTTCCGTAAACAGAACTTAACCCGTATTTTTATAATATCACTAATCCCCATTTATATGCGTATTGAAAATGAAATTAAATTAGGCTTTAAAGATGTTATGTTTCGCCCAAAACGATCGACCTTAAAAAGTCGTTCGCAAGTTAGTTTGGAGCGCGAATTTACATTTTTACACAGTCAGAAAACTTGGACGGGTGTGCCAATAATGGCGGCTAATATGGATACTGTAGGAACGTTTCCTTTAGCTCTAGCATTAGCAAAACAAAAACTTTTTACTGCTATACATAAACATTATAGTTTCCAAGATTGGGATCAGTTTTTAACTGATGCTCCAGAACATATAGAAAATTATATTGCCGTTAGTACAGGAACAGGCAGTAAAGACATAGAGAAATTAAGACAAATTTTTGATAAACATCCTAAACTTCAATTTATCTGTATAGATGTCGCAAACGGGTATTCTGAACATTTCGTGAAATTTGTAAAAAAGACAAGAGCACAATTTCCAGACAAAATTATAATCGCTGGAAATGTAGTTACTGGAGAAATGGTTGAAGAATTAATACTGTCTGGTGCCGATATCGTAAAAGTTGGAATTGGCCCAGGATCAGTATGTACAACTCGAGTAAAAACCGGAGTGGGTTACCCGCAATTATCTGCTATTATAGAATGTGCCGACGCCGCACATGGTTTAGGCGGACAAATAATTAGTGATGGTGGTTGCGCTGTTCCAGGAGACGTATCTAAGGCCTTTGGTGCTGGTGCAGATTTTGTTATGCTAGGTGGAATGCTTGCTGGACATGAAGAAAGTGGAGGAAAATTAATTGAAATAGAAGGTAAACCTTACAAACAATTTTATGGTATGAGTAGCAAAACTGCGATGGATAAATATGTGGGTGGTGTTGCCGAATATAGAGCGAGTGAAGGTAAAACGGTTAAAGTCCCTTTTAAAGGTCCGGTAGATGATACCCTTCACGACATTTTAGGTGGTATTAGGAGTACCTGTACCTACGTAGGCGCTAAACGTTTAAAAGAACTTACTAAGCGTACTACATTTATTCGGGTGTCAGAACAAGAAAATCAGGTATATACTTTATAATTTATATATCTTTTTTTTTCAAACAGATATAGGAATTAAAACAAAAAATCTCGAGTCTATGCGCTCGAGATTTTTTGTTTTAACCTGTATAGTTACTTTTCTAATAATTCATAATTTTATTAACTACCAACTGTCTTATGCCCTCGGCGTCTTCTAATTTATACTGAATTTGTCTAATTTTCTCTGTAGGCTCGTTATTTTCATATATCGGGAAACGCTGAATAAAGGTTCCTTCAACCATTGCAAATTCGTCATAACCTTGATAACCTTGATTTGTTTCTGCACTATCTGAAACCTTAGGGATATTAATCTTACTTAACGATTTTCCATTATTTACAGAAAACCCAATAACTTCCCCAATGTTATGCACACCAGATTTGGTATATATTAATAGCTCCGGAAAAGTATCGTTATTTAAATCGTCTACTTCTGCATTAATAATTTCGCCAGTTACCGTATAAGTTTCTGAAGCACCTGCTTCTAAGCCTTCTGGAGTAACGGTTACCATACCGTCTTTTTCTTCAATTAAAAATAAGATGTTATTATACTCTAAAGATTTAGAATAACCTGTTTTATCTATTTGTTTTGGATCTAAATCACCGTCTATTTTAGAATACGTATCGGCTAAACTCGCACCACCCGAACAAAAATAGGCCAATTTGTCTGTAGCCATTTCAGACATGGTTGAGATGCTTACCTCATTATCTGTGAACGTGAATACTATATTGATACCATTTTCGGAAACTTTTAATGTATTCTCGTCGCTAACATATCCAATCGCATCAAAAGTACAGGTCTCCCTTTTTTTGTCGGCTCTAGAACGGACAGATAACTTGACTCTAAATCTATCAATGGGCTTAACAATTACAGCTACCCAGTCGTTACCTTCACCCCTCATATCGTAATCACCAGTTACAAAATTACCATAGTGATTGCTATTAAATTTAGAAATTGCAACCTCTTTTTCAACCTTAACTTCGGTAGTTTTTAAAGATCCTTTTGCAATAGTTTCATCATTTTTGCTCCAAACAAACTCACTACCTTTTGTCCACAGTGCATATCCATCTTCGCCTTGGTATTTAATGCCACTACCACTATCTACACGTTGTAACGCATATTCTTTATTTTCTTTAGAATCATGTACTGTAATTTTACCATCGGTACTTCCTGGATTGGCAATAACCACAAATTCATGCTTTTTATCGTTAGAAATAAAAATAGTAGACGAGCTAGAATCTGCTAGTTGAGCTACGGCTACACTTCCGTTTTTTTCTTGGTTACAAGAAGAGAAACTTAACGATATAACTAAAGCACTGGCAATGAAATGATACTTATTAAAAGAAAGCATACGTTGCATTTTAGAAAGTTAAAGTGTTAAATTTAGTTAATAAATAAATCAATATCTAAATTTAATTTGAAAAAGTTAAAACGAAAATATGGCCATATTTACCCTTAATGGCATGTAAATTAACCATGTTTTGAAACTTAAATGGAACTAACCATTAATGCCAATACTTTATGGTATCATGGAGATAAACGCTCTTTTGTCCAATCGTAATTATCTTCCAATTTATAGCGAATGCGATCATGCAATCTATTTGGTCTTCCTTGCCAAAACTCTAGTTCTACTGGTCGCACTATAAATCCGCCCCAATACTCTGGTCTAGGAATTTCTTTACCTGTAAACGATTCTTCTAAAGCTTTTAAATTAAGATCTAAAACATCGCGACTTTCTATAACTTCGCTTTGTTGCGAGACTATAGCTCCCAATTGACTGCCTCTTGGTCGAGACTCGAAATAGCCATCGCTCATATTTTCAGGAATCTTTTCTGCTTTACCTTTAATAATAATTTGACGTTCGGCTTTTGGCCAAAAGAAGGATAAACATACATTAGGATTCGCTAAAATAGCTTTACCTTTTTCACTTTCATAATTGGTATAAAATATAAAACCTTCGTAAGTGTATCGTTTTAAAAGCACGACTCTACTTTTTGGAAATCCGTCTAATCCAATGGTAGAAACTGTCATCGCATTAGTTTCATCTTCTAAAAAATGTTGATCTACTTCTAAAAACCAACTTCTGAATAATTCTAACGGATTTTCGGGCGTGTCTTCTGTAAGCAATTCACGCTTCTCGTAAACTTTTCTATAGTTACTTAAATCTTGTTCTTCCATAGTTCAATCTAATTACAGATTATATTTGAAATACTTTTCCTGCCGCCGCAATATCTACCGGTTGATAAACTTCCTGAGCTTCACATTTAAATTCATTTAAATCGTCGTAACGCGTTGAAAAATGACCTAAAACAAGTTGTTTTGCTTGGGCTTGCTTAGCAATACTAGCGGCTTGTTTTGCCGTACAGTGTTTTGTTGGAAAGGCGTTTTTTTCGTGTTTTTCTAAAAAAGTGGATTCGTGATATAATAAATCGACATCTTTTATAATGGGCACAATAGACTCATTATACACGGTATCACTACAAAACGCGTAACTTTTTGTTGGTGTCGGATCTGTGGTTAAGTCTTCATTTTTAACTAAAACTCCCGCTTCATTAATAACGTCTGCTCCTTGCTTTAATTTTCTGTAGTACGCCACATCAATGTCATTATTTAGAATGGCATTCATATCCAGTTTACGTTCACCCACTTTTTCCTTAAATAAGAATCCGTTAGTATATACGCGATGTTTAAGTGGTATGGTGTGCACTTCTACTGTGTCGTCTTCATAAATGAGTTCGGATTCTTTAGACGTTAATTCATGAAAGATTAACTTAAAATTAGTCCATGATCCGCCTAATTTCATTTGAAGCATAATCACTTCTTCTAATCCCTTCGGACCGTAAATATGTAAATCGGTATCCCGTGTTAAGAGTCTAAACGTTGAGACTAATCCTATAAGTCCGAAATAATGATCGCCATGAAGATGTGATATAAATATATGTTTAATCCGGTTAAATTTAACCTTATATTTTCTAAGTTGTACCTGCGTCCCTTCACCACAGTCAATTAAAAACACATGATTCTTAATTTCTAAAACTTGAGCCGTTTGATGTGCCGAAATACGTGGCGTTGCACTATGACAACCTAGAATTGTTAATTGCATAATTTAAAATCCTAAATCTCTTTCCATGTCTTCCATTTCAATAATATCGTAGGCTTCTTTTAACGTTGGCACTACAATAATTTCGTCTGGCGTATCGTCTAATTTAATCTTATCGGTTACCAGCACAAAAGAATGTTTCGCCTTTCTGTGACTATTTGAAACCTGAAGAAATTCTACAACACTTTCTAAAGTTAATGTATCTATAGACGACAGATTTACTATAATGTTATCGTTTTTAAACTTTGGGTATAACGCTTCAATTTTTTTAACCAACTCGATTGGCGTAGCCTTTTCTTGAGTAATTATTGTAGTGTTACCTTCTGTATTTAAAATCATGATTACTGTTTTATTTTTGAAGCTAATAAATATATTACAGCCATCCTAATTGCTACTCCGTTTTCGACCTGATCAAGAATAATAGCTTGATTAGAATCTGCTACGTCACTAGTAATTTCTACCCCACGATTTATTGGTCCTGGGTGCATAATTACAATCTCTTTATTTAAGCTATCTAGCAAAGCTTTATCGACTCCAAATTGCTGAGTATATTCTCTAGTTGAAGGAAAATAACTGATATCCATACGTTCGTTTTGAACGCGAAGCATATTCGCTACATCACACCATTCCAAAGCTTTACGTAAGTCTGTTTCAACTTTTACTCCAAGCTTATCTATATACTTAGGGATTAATGTTTTTGGTCCGCAAACCATTACTTTTGCTCCCTGAAGTTGTAATGCATAAATGTTTGAAAGGGCAACTCTACTATGTAAAATATCGCCAACTATCACCACTTTTTTTCCTTTAACTTCTCCTAATCTTTCACGAATAGAATAAGAATCTAGTAATGCCTGTGTAGGATGTTCGTGAGCACCATCTCCAGCATTAACAATACTCGCATTAACATGTTTGGAAAGAAATACACCTGCTCCAGGATTTGGATGGCGCATTACAACCATATCTACTTTCATAGATAGAATGTTGTTCACTGTATCGATTAAAGTTTCTCCTTTTTTAACTGAAGATTGTCCGGCAGAGAAATTAATAACATCTGCAGATAATCGTTTTTCTGCCAATTCGAAAGATAATTTCGTACGTGTAGAATTTTCGAAAAACAGATTGGCAATGGTAATGTCTCGAAGTGAAGGCACTTTTTTAATGGGCCTATTGATAACTTCTTTAAAATGATCGGCAGTTTCAAAAATTAACTGAATATCTTCTTTATCAAGATATTT
Organism: Formosa bonchosmolovskayae; assembly: GCF_051016085.1. Taxonomy (GTDB): domain Bacteria; phylum Bacteroidota; class Bacteroidia; order Flavobacteriales; family Flavobacteriaceae; genus Formosa. Next base: position 3,223,989 of record NZ_CP174605.1, on the reverse strand, counting down.
AATACCTAGTAAGTGATTTACACTTAATTCGCTCATCTTAGTTCTAATTATTAATTAAGTACACAGCATCCTCCTCGGCTTGTTCCTGCCATTGTACAATTACTTTTTCTTTATTTATTGCATCTACTTGTCGGCCACGATAATTAGGCTGTATAGGTAGGTGTCTGCTAAAGCGTCTATCTATTAACGTTAATAGTTCTATTTCTTCTGGTCTACCAAAAGATTGAATTGCAGTTAGTGCCGCACGTATGCTACGTCCAGTATATAAAACATCGTCAATAAAAACGACATTTTTATTTTCGACTACAAAATTAATTTCTGTGGTATTGGCTTCCAAAGGTTTGTCGCTTCTTCTAAAATCGTCTCGATAAAAAGTAATATCCAAAAGGCCTAGTTCAAGGTCTTTAATTTTATATTCTTCTACAAGAATTTTAGCTAACCGTTTTGCTAAAAATTTTCCTCTAGGTTGTAATCCTATTAAAACGGTATTTGAAAAATCGTTATGTTTTTCAATAAGTTGACAAGCCAATCGATGAAGAATGATGTTTACCTCTGTTGCATTAAGTAACACTTTTTGACTCATATTGTTTCCAAACGTATTTACTAAACAAAGGTAAGGTAAAAATTTAATAATACGGATTGCCTTTAATACAAAACATAAAAAAAGCCTTCCAAATAATGGAAGGCTTTTAAGTTATAAATAGTTAGGAAAATTATTTCCCTTCCATTTTATCTTTAAGAGCTTGTAAAGCATCGTTAGCATCACCTAAAGTTGGTTTAGCTTCAGAAGCTTGAGCTGTTTGTTTTTTAACAGCAGCTTTTACATTTGCAATCTCTTCTTCTTTAAAAATAGCAGTATGAGAAGCAACTACTCTTTTAAATTCTTTGTTAAATTCAATGATTTTGAATTCAGCAGAATCTCCTTTACCAAGTTTCTTACCATCTTCTTGCTCTAAATGACGAGAAGGAACGAAAGCAACGATATCTTCGTTAAAGTCGATTGTAGCACCTTTATCTACTACTTCAGAAATTTCAGCTGTGTGAACAGTTCCTACAGCAAATTCAGTTTCATACTTATCCCAAGGATTAGGAGTTGTTTGTTTGTGACCTAAAGATAATTTACGTCCTTCAACATCTAACTCAAGTACAACAACTTCTAATTTGTCTCCAACAGCACAGAACTCAGATGGATGTTTGATTTTCTTAGTCCAAGATAAATCAGAGATGTAAATTAATCCATCGATACCTTCTTCTAATTCAACAAAAACACCAAAGTTTGTAAAGTTACGTACGATACCTGTATGCTTAGAGCTTAATGGGTATTTAGTAGTAATATCTGTCCATGGATCTGGAGTTAATTGCTTAATACCAAGAGACATTTTACGCTCTTCTCTATCTAGAGTTAAGATAACTGCTTCAACTTCGTCTCCAACAGATACGAAATCTTGAGCTGAACGTAAGTGCGTAGACCAAGACATTTCAGAAACGTGAACTAAACCTTCAACACCTTCTGCAACTTCGATAAATGCACCGTAATCTGCGATTACAACAACTTTACCTTTAACTTTGTCACCAACTTTAACTTCTTCACCTAAAGCATCCCATGGGTGCTTAGATAATTGCTTAAGACCTAATTGGATTCTTGATTTATCTTCATCGAAGTCAAGAATAACAACGTTTAATTTTTGATCTAATTCAACGATTTCGTTAGGGTGATTAATTCTAGACCAAGAAAGATCTGTAATGTGAATTAATCCGTCTACTCCACCAAGGTCGATGAATACACCGTAAGAAGTAATGTTTTTAACAACACCTTCTAATACTTGACCTTTTTCTAATTGACCAATAATTTCTTTTTTCTGTTCTTCAATATCAGCTTCAATAAGCGCTTTATGAGACACAACAACGTTTTTAAATTCGTGGTTGATTTTCACAACTTTGAATTCCATTGTTTTGTTTACATACTGATCGTAATCTCTAATTGGCTTAACATCGATTTGAGAACCTGGTAAGAATGCTTCAATACCAAATACGTCAACGATCATACCACCCTTAGTTCTACACTTAACAAAACCGTTAACGATTTCACCAGTATCATGAGCGTTATTTACGCGATCCCATGCTTTAATTACACGAGCTTTTCTGTGAGATAATACTAATTGACCAGTTGCGTCTTCACGAACATCAATTAATACTTCTACTTTGTCACCAACTGCTAAGTTCGGGTTGTAACGGAATTCGTTTAACGAAATTACACCTTCAGATTTAGCGTTAATGTCAATAATAGCATCACGGTCAGAAAGGTGTACTACAGTTCCTTCTACCACTTCGTCGTTTAATGTATCAACGAAATTTTCTGCTACTAATTTTTCAAATTCTTGTAATTGCTTGTCATCAACTTCGTCAATACCTTCTTGGTAGTTGTGCCAGTTAAAGTCTGCTAAGAATTTTTCAGGGTTTGCTTGAGCTTCAGATACTTTTGGAGCTTCTACATTTTGTGCTTCAGTTGCTTCAACTTCAGCTTGTTTTGCTTTTTCAGCCATTTAAAATAAATTAATAATGCATTTGTTTTGCTTTCGCACAAATGACATTACATCTTGTATCCTATATGTTCTTGGAAGAATTAAGCGACAAACACATAGAAGTGTTATATATAATTTTTTCAGTTCCTCTTATCTTTCCAACTGTCGCTAAAAGGAGTGCAAAATTAATTATATTTTTTAAAATAGCCTAATATTTGTTATTTAAATTAAACAACTGAAAACAAGTTAGTTATTAAACTAATTCCATATCTCCTTAAAGTTAAGTTTACAACTTATATATTTAAGATAAATTATAACTATTATCTCACTTAAACTACCTCTCTTCTAAGTTACCATATAGCACACCTTAAAACGATTTTAACCTGATATAATACTAACTTAATCTTTCCAATATACTTTTAAATATATTATATAGTAGGTTACCAGTAAATACATTATATAGTATCTAAATTATAAACTGCCCCTTGTTCACTCTATTAATTGACTACAAATTCTACACCGAATGTTAAGATTGTTATTTATACTTTCATTTTTAATTAATAAAAATTTCAACTACTTTTAAAAGAAAATTAATATATTGTATTCATAAAAATCAAACTTAATTATGGCAGTAAAATCAAAATATCAAGACGTTCTTGACTTAGGAGAATCGCTTAACATTCAAAATGGGGATGTATCTGAAGAAAATGGTGTATTAAAAGTAAAAGGTACAGCACAAACTCAGTACGAGAAAAACCTATTGTGGGATAAAATTAAAGCTATTGGTGGTGAAAACCCAACAGATATAATGGCAGATATTAAAGTAGCCGATACTAGTGTGTTCCACAAACATACCGTAAAAAGTGGTGATACTTTAGGTAAAATAGCAAAACAATATTACGGAGAAGCTTCTAAATATCAAGATATATTTAAAGCCAACACAGACATACTTAAAAATCCGGATGTAATCCATCCTGATCAAGTATTAGTAATTCCAAATTTATAATATACAGTAAGGTATAATACAGAAGAGCAATCTAACGATTGCTCTTTTTTTTATGCGTTTAAAACAGCGTTTACAAGTTTTAAAATATTCTGAAATTGATCTTCAATCGAAATGTTAGAATTATCGACTTCAATTGCATCTTCTGCTTTTACCAGTGGTGAATCTTTACGGGTACTATCTAAATGATCGCGTTTTTGAACATTCTCTAAAATGGCATCAAAAGTAATGGCTTCTCCATTGTTTTTAATTTCGTTATAACGACGCATGGCACGGGTTTGTGCCGAAGCATTCATAAAAATTTTAAGTTCGGCATCAGGGAAAACCACAGTACCAATGTCTCGTCCGTCCATTACTACAGCTTTATTCTTCCCAATTTCTTTCTGAATTTTAACCAACTGCTTTCTTACTTCAGGAACCGCAGCAACGGTACTTACTAAATTAGAGACTTCTAAAGTCCGTATATTTTTCTCAATATTCTCATTGTTTAAATACACTTCGGCAAAGCCTAAATCGTCGTTAAACTTAAAAGACACATTAGCATTTGGTAAATCTGAAATTAAACCATCTCTATCAAAATGTTCGGTAGAAATCCTACCCTGTTTCATAGCAAAATATGTAATTGCACGATACATTGCTCCAGAATCTACATACACATAACCTAATGATTTGGCTAGTAATTTGGCAATGGTGCTTTTTCCTGTAGATGAAAAGCCGTCGATAGCAATAGTAATATCTTTCATTATTGTAAATCTATATTTAATCCGAAAAAGCTAGAACTGGACGCGCTAGAGTATCTCGCATAGGTGTAACTAAATCGTAGTTTATTCATTTTAATTCCTATTCCTGCCGAAAGCCCAGAGAAGTTTCTCTCGTCCACAATACGTAATTCCTCTCCCCGTCTAAAACTATATCCGAATCGTAAATTGAATCCGCTTTCTGGAAACAATTCGGCCCCTATAATAGTATGACGGATCACATTTGATAAAAATCCAACATCTTCCGATGTATTATTTCCTTCTAAATCACTGGTAGAACGTGCAGGATTAGCCACAGCAATGGGCCATTGTTGTAAATTCTCGAACGTAAGGTGCCAACGAATGGGTACATTTTCTAATCTCTGAGAAAATCCCAAATCGATTTCTAAAGGTAAAGGTTCATGTTGCCCCGCGTAAGTCGTAATCTGAGTTCCTAAATTTCTTATCACTAAAGCCGCATTAAAATTTATGCTCTCATTTATATATATCGCACCAATATCTACTGCTGCTCCAAAAGACGAATACTGCTCTAGTTTGGATGTGATTAATTTTAAATTTCCACCCACATAAATATTAGATCTCCCTAATTGCGTAGCGTAACCTAAAGACAAAGCAGATTCTCCACCACTAAACGTACCGGTTTGATTTCCGTCTTCATCATAACCATCAAATTGTCCGTAATTTACATAGGTAACTCCTGCGTGAAATGTTTGTGTACGTCTGTCGTAGGTATAAGCATAAGCAGCAGTTCCGTAACTTATGGCTCCTAAATGACTGGTGTAGTTTAAGGCCAACTGATTATCCATTTCAACATTTATAGTTGCAGGATTATACAAGGCTTGCGTAACATCGTAATCGACATTTGTAATTACTTTTCCGCCTAAAGCCGCTTGACGTGGAGACGACACTAAATTTAAAAATTGATAAGTAGACTCACCTCCCAACTGTGCGGACGCGACGTAACTACAACAACCAATAAATAATAATGCCAATTTTTGCCTCATACGGGTGCAAATTAAATAAATCTTAGGTTTAAAACGTCGTTTTCTTAATTATATTTTTAGTCATCTAGAATCTTTACACTTACGTTATTTATACACTTAACTACCTTTTTATATGACCTACTGCAAACTAGAAAAATCGGGGTTAACTTGGAGTGAAATTATTAATTATTAACTGTTAGACGCAAAAAAAGCATCCAAAACCGCAAGTTTGTGGATGCTTTTAAAGTATTAAGAATAAAACTTATATTTTAAATTATAATGTTTTTGCGTTTTTCACTTTTTCGTCAGTTAAAGCAAATTTTAAAACATCACTCATTTCCGAAACATAATGAAAGGTTAACCCTTTTAAATATTCTTGCTTTATTTCTTCGATATCACGTCTGTTTTCTTCACACAACATAATCTCTTTTATTCTAGCACGTTTGGCAGCAAGGATTTTCTCCTTAATTCCTCCAACTGGTAAAACCTTTCCACGTAATGTAATCTCTCCTGTCATGGCTAAACTACTTTTTACTTTACGTTGTGTAAATAAAGACACTAACGAGGTTAACATGGTTACACCCGCACTTGGACCATCTTTAGGTGTTGCCCCTTCCGGCACGTGAATATGTACGTTATATTTATCGAAAACATCAGAATCTAATCCTAATTCGTCTGCATTCGCTTTAATATACTCCATAGCAATGGTCGCAGATTCCTTCATCACTTTTCCTAAATTTCCGGTAATGGTTAAATTCCCTTTTCCTTTAGATAAAATAGATTCTATAAACAGAATATCTCCACCAACACTTGTCCACGCTAAACCAGTAACAACTCCTGCTACATTATTGTTTTCGTATTTATCACGTTCTAATTTCGGTCCGCCTAGTACAGAAATAATATCTTCGTTAGATATTTTTACGTTATACTCGTCTTCCATTGCAATGTTTTTAGCCGCATAACGCACCATTTTTGCAATTTGTTTTTCAAGTCCACGAACACCAGATTCTCTAGTATAACCTTCAACTATTTTTTCTAATTGAGGCTTTCCTATTTTAATATCCTTATCGGTTAAACCATGTTCTTTAATCTGTTTAGGAAGTAAATGACGTTTCGCTATTTCTACCTTTTCTTCGATAGTATAACCCGTTACATTTATAATTTCCATACGATCTAATAACGCTGGCTGAATGGTGTTTAAACTATTAGACGTGGCCACAAACATCACTTTAGATAAATCGTAACCCAACTCTAAGAAATTATCGTGGAAAGCATTGTTTTGCTCCGGATCTAACACTTCTAATAACGCGGAAGAAGGATCGCCTTGATGTGAGTTTGATAACTTATCGATTTCGTCTAAAACAAAAACGGGATTAGACGTACCAGCCTTTTTAAGTCCTTGAATAATACGACCTGACATAGCACCAATATACGTTTTTCTATGTCCGCGTATTTCTGCCTCATCACGTAAACCACCTAAAGACACACGCACATATTCTCGTCCTAAAGCTTCAGCGATAGATTTTCCTAAAGACGTTTTACCAACTCCTGGAGGTCCATAAAGACATAAAATTGGAGATTTCATATCGTTACGCAACTTTAAGACCGCTAAATACTCTATAATACGACGCTTGACATCTTCTAAACCATAATGATCACGGTCTAAGATACGTTGCGCACGTTTTAAGTCGAATTTATCTTTACTAAATTCATCCCAAGGTAGATCCAAAAATAAATCTAAATAATTACGCTGAATAGAATACTCTGCAACTTGCGGATTCATACGTTGCATTTTCGCTAATTCCTTCTCGAAATGCTTAGCAATCTCTTCGTTCCATTTTTTCTTTTTAGAACGCATTCTCATTTCTTCAACTTCCTCTTCGTAACTCACGCCTCCCAATTCTTCTTGAATGGTTTTCATTTGTTGATGTAAGAAATATTCACGCTGTTGCTGATTCATATCACTTTGAACCTTTAACTGAATATCGTTTTTAAGTTCTAGTTTCTGAAATTCAACATTCATATAACGCAAAGTTTCCAAAGCGCGTTCTTTAAGCGAATTGTTTTCTAAAAGACTCTGTTTCTCCTGAACTGTTAAATTCATATTAGAAGACACAAAGTTGATTAAAAACGAATTGCTTTCAATATTTTTTATAGCGAAAGAGGCCTCACTTGGTATGTTCGGACTTTCCTTGATGATTTGAAGCGACAATTCTTTAATGGAATCTAATATCGCAGCAAATTCTTCATTTTTCTTTGCAGGTTTTTCTTCCGGAACTTCAGAAATAGTTGCCGTTAAATACGGTTCTTCAGAAGTCACTTCGTTTATCTTAAAACGTTTTTTACCCTGAATAATAACTGTTGTATTACCATCAGGCATTTTTAAAACACGTAAAATACGTGCAACCGTACCCGTTTTAAAGATGTCATTTCCAGTAGGATCTTCAATGCTTTCGTCTTTTTGAGACACCACACCAATTACTTTCCCACCTTTATTAGCGTCGTTAATTAGCTTAATAGACTTATCTCTACCGGCAGTAATAGGAATAACAACGCCTGGAAACAATACAGTATTTCTTAAAGATAATATAGGTAAGGTTTCTGGAAGTTCTTCATTATTAATTTTCTCCTCATCCTCGGGAGTCATTAAAGGTATTAATTCTGAATTCTCATCAAACTCTTGAAGTGACATATTGTCTAGAGTTAAAAAATTAGATTTTTTCATATATATATTTAGGTCAATCTGTCATTACAATTAAGAATATACAGGTTGTTTTGTTTTATTTATTACTTAACCAAACCGTTATATAGCTCTAAATTAAAAGATTAATACTATATACACTCGAATAGTTACTAATATTTTTCAATTAATATGCCAAGCTAATAACAAATAGAAAAACTTTATTCCAATAAACTGTAACAATTAATTAATACCTTCATCTTAATAATAAACCAATAGATAATAATTGTAATTGTCACTAACCAACCAACATATAGATACGCTTGTAGAACTCTGTAAAGCTGGAAACCAATCGGCACAATTGGAAGTTTATAACAGATACTACAAAGCCATGTACAACACCTCGTTTAGAATTGTAAAAAACAGTTTCGAAGCAGAAGATATTATGCAAGATTCGTTTTTATCGGCTTTTACTAAACTGGAAACTTTAAAAGACACAAAAACTTTTGGAGGTTGGTTAAAGCGTATCGTAGTTAATAACAGTATTCATCACTTTAATAAAAATAGCAAATATGAGGATGTGCCTTTTGAAACCGTCATGTATAAAGTTGAAGACACGCACGTAGACACCGCTCAGGATGAGCATGCAAGTGATCAAGCTAAATATGTTTTAAAAACCATGAATACCCTAAAAGACAATTATAGAATAGCACTAACCTTACATTTAATTGAAGGTTACGATTACGAAGAAATATCAAGCATTATGAATGTAAGTTATGCCAATTGCAGAACAACCATTTCTAGAGCAAAAGAAAGTTTAAGACAAAAATTACAACATGTCGTTTAAAATATAAGTTTATGAAATCAGAAGATCAATTAGACCATCTTTTTAAAACGTTACAAAACGATTTTGATGTTGAAACGCCAAATACGCATCACGAAGATCGGTTTTTAGCCAAATTAAAAAATAATCACGTAGCCATTAAGCCTGTTAAAAAAACACATTCGTTTTTAAAACCCTTACTTGCTGTTGCCGCAACCGTGGTTTTAATTATCACCTTAACATTTACAATTAAAACCCAAGATAATAACACAGCAGATTTAGCCAGTGTTTCTCCAGAAATGGCAAAAACACAAAGTTTTTTTACAGCGACCATTGCTCAAGAATTAAAACAATTAAAGAAAGAAAATGCACCAGAAGTGCAGTCCTTAATACAAGATGCTTTAAAACAACTCAATGTCCTTGAAGCTAATTATGAAAAATTAAAATTAGACTTAACCAAAAGTGGTAACGATAAACGCGTAATCTATGCCATGATTGCAAATTTCCAAAGTCGAATTGAAATTTTAGAAAGTGTTATGGAAACTATAGACAATGTAAAACAATTAAAACATATTTCTCATGAAAATAAAAACATCATATAACATTACATTTTTACTCTTACTCATTCCTTATTTAGTGCTAGCTAATACCCCCTTTAAGGAAAAACATACCGAAGAGCGTGTTATTAAAAAAGAGTTTTCTGTAAATAGTAATGCCACTTTAAGTATTGATAACAGCTACGGAAATCTAGATATAATAACTTGGAAAGAAAATCGTATTGTTTTTGAAATTACCATAACTACAAATGGTAAAGATTCGGAAGCGGTACAGAATAAATTAAAAGATATATCTGTAGAATTTAACGGATCGGCTAATCATGTATCTGCCAAAACTATATTTAGTAAATCGAAATCGAAATGGTGGGATTGGAACGGCGCCGATAACGTGAACATGAAAATTAATTATATCGTAAAAATGCCAATCACTAATAATGTCGATTTAACCAACGATTACGGTGCGATTAACTTGGACAAGCTAGAAGGGCGGGCAAAAATTAATTGCGATTACGGAAAGATTACAACCAAGGAATTAATGGCCGATAATAATGATATTGAATTTGACTACACCTCTAACTCTTATTTTGAATACATTAAAAGCGGTACCATTAATGCTGATTATAGCGGCTTTACAGTGGCTAAAACTAAAAAACTTTTTATTGAAGCAGATTATACCAATAGTAAAGTTGAAATCGGAGAAAATGTCGACTACAATTGTGATTACGGTAGTATGACTGTAGATAAAGTAAACTACTTTAAAGGCGATGGCGATTACTTAACTGTAGTTATTGGTGATGTGTATAAGTCGGTAGATATTACAGCCGATTATGGTTCTATTAAAATAAAGAACATGACGGCCAATGCCAATAATGTAAACATCGATTCCGATTATGTGGGAATTAAAATTGGTTACGACCCAAATTATCATTTTAACTTTGAATTAGATTTAGATTACGCCGATTTAAGAGATCAAGACGATTTTGAATTCAGTTCGAAACGTACAGAATCTAGCAACAATTATTACAAGGGGTATTATGGTAGCTCTAATACATCCAACACTATAAAAATTAATTCAGATTACGGAAGCGTATCGTTTATAAAAAATTAACCACAAATACTTAATCAACCTATGAAAAGCATTATTTTAAAAAAGGCCAGTTTACTCATCGTTGCTATTATTAGTTTAAATTCTTGTGTAAGCATCAATAAAGGAATTCAAGGTAATGGAGAATTTATTACCGATAATAGATCAACGTCTACCTACGACAATATTAGTTGCACAGGCTCTATGAATTATATTTTAATTAAAGGAACCGAAGGACAAATTACTGTGGAAGGAGAATCAAACCTAGTACCTTATATCTTAACCGAAGTACAAGGCAATACCTTAACGGTAAAAACCGAGGATGGCGTAAATTTAAACCCGAGTAACAACCGCGACATAACAATCACCATTCCTTTTGAAGATATCTCGAAAGTCTCGTTAACGGGTTCGGGTGATTTAATGAATAACGACATCATTACAACAGAAAATTTAAATGTTAGCCTTACGGGCTCAGGCGATATTATTTTAGACATAAACACCGTATCTGCGGAAGGTAGTGTAACAGGTTCTGGAGACTTAACCTTAAAAGGTAAAACTGAGAATTTAAAGGTAAATGTTACGGGTTCAGGCGATTTTCACGGCTTTGGATTAGATTCTAAAAACACCGACGCATCTGTTACAGGTTCGGGAGATGCAGAGGTTGTAAGTACTGAAATGTTTAAAGCCCGTGTATCTGGTTCGGGAGATATAGATTATAAAGGAAATCCTAAAAAGGAAGATACCAAGGTGTCTGGTTCTGGAAGTATAGAAATGGAATAAAAGCCAATATATAGAACAAAAAAAGCATCCTCATTAGGATGCTTTTTTAATGCTTTAAAGTTTCTGAGTTTCATCCTTAGGAACTCTGTACAACAGTATGATCCCAATTAAAAAGAACACAAAAAGGAACAATATCGAGTTTCGCATACTTCCCGTAATCTGATCGATAGTACCATAAATTACCATTCCGATAACTATTCCGATTTTTTCAGCAACATCGTAAAAACTAAAATAAGATGTGGTGTCTTTTGTATCTGGTAAAAATTTTGAATAGGTCGATCGACTCAAAGCTTGAATACCTCCCATTACTAATCCTACAAACATGGCCGTGATATAAAATTGTGTAGGTGTTTCCACAAAATATCCATAGAAACATAAACACATCCATATAAAATTAATTACAATAAGTGTGTTAATGTTTCCAAACTTCTCTGAAGCTCTAGAGGTTAAAAACGCACCTAAAATCGCTACAATTTGTATCACCAATATACTCACAATAAGTCCCATTGTTTTTTCCTGATCGCCTCCCCACTCTACTTCTTGTTCTCCAAAGTAGGTCGCCACTAACATAATGGTTTGTACAGCCATACTGTACACAAAGAATGCTCTTAAATATCGTTTTAATCTAAGGTTTTCTTTGATGTCTCCAAAAACAGATTTTAATTCTTTAAAACCATTAAAAATCACATCTTTTGTTACCTTCCTATCGGTTTTAACACCTTTGGGTAATATATAATAGGTGTATTGACTAAAAAGAATCCACCAAATTCCTACCATAATAAAGGAATAGCGCATAGCTTTCATGGCTGCTTCACCTTCTGTTCCTGTTATGCCAAACAGTGCGGGTTTCATTACCATAGCTAAATTCACTATCAATAATAAAACACTGCCCACATAACCTAATGAAAAGCCTTTGGCACTAATTCTATCCTGCTGTTCCGGAAACGCAATATCTGGCAAATAAGAATTATAGAATACAAGACTTCCCCAATACCCAATTAACCCAAGAAAATAAAATGCTAAACTTATATAGATATACTCTAGACTAAACCAATTTAATCCTATACAAGCGAGTGCTCCTGTATAACAGAAGAATTTCATAAACACTTTTTTATTTCCAATATAATCGGCTATACCAGATAAAATTGGAGACATAAAAGCGATGAGTAAAAAGGCAAATGCGGTGACAAACGAAATAAGCGCCGTATTTTTTATATCTGTTCCAAAAACATGAACCTGTTTATTCGCTGTTAGAAATAGAGCCCCGTAATATATCGGAAATATCGTTGAAGCAATAGTTAAGGTATACACCGAATTTGCCCAATCGTAAAACGCCCAGGCATTTAATAACGTTTTACTGCCTTTTGGATAACTTTTCATGTCGTAAAAAAATATAAAATCTAAGGTTGAATGTCTTCTGAAATAAATGAAAGACTCATTACAAAATTTATTCAGTAAACGATGTTATACCAAACTTTTTTGCTTCTGCTTTAGCGCTAGGTACTAAAGACGTTAAGGAAGAAATACGACTAGCATTAGCAGGGTGTGTACTTAAAATTTCGGGTGTACCAGACGATTCCATACGTGTCCATAATGCAGGTGCTGCTTCTGGATTGTATCCAGCTAAGGCCATTAGTACAATTCCAATTCTATCTGCTTCAGATTCATGGCTACGACTAAAAGGTAGCATCGCCCCTACATTAGATCCAATACCGTAATACTGATTAAACATATCTCGACTTTGTTCATCTGTTATTGCTACATTTCCAGCAATCGCAATACCTTGCTGTATATACGCCGCACTCATACGTTGCTGTCCGTGATTTGCTAAGGCGTGAGCAACTTCGTGCCCCATTATAGCCGCGATACCTGCATCACTTTGAGCAACGGGTAAAATACCTGTGTAAAACACAATCTTTCCGCCTGGCATACACCACGCATTTTTCTGATCGTCTTCTATTAAATGATATTCCCATTTATAGCCTTTTAAATACCCTACATAGCCATTGGCGTTTAAATAGGTTTCTGCTGCTTTAGCAATACGTTGCCCGATGCGCTTAATCCGCGCAGCATCTGTTGTGCCTTCTACAACCTTATTGGATTTTAAAAATTCGTCGTATTGTTGAAACGACGTTGGAAATAATTGATCGTTAGATACGAGTGCCATAGTTTGCTTTCCTGTAAACGGATTAGTTGCACAAGAACTTAAGGCTAACACGCCCGCGAAAAAGCAAACACGAAGAGTTATTTTCATAAATATTTATTTTTAAATTAAAATTACAAAATTTTAAAACTTTGTGATTCTAAAAACTAATAGTATAATTTTTTCGTAAGTATAACCATATAAAACGACAATATAAATAAAACAAATACATTATGAAATCTATTTTATTATTATGCCTATCTTTTAGTTTGTTTACGTGCCAAGGATTTTCTCAAAAAAAAGAATCTAAAACGGCTACAACATATAAAGTCTCTAAAACTGAAGCGGAATGGAAAGCAGAACTAACCGATTTACAATATAAAGTATTAAGACAAGAAGGTACAGAACGTGCATTTTCTAGTCCGCTAGACAAAAATTACGAACCAGGAACCTATGTATGTGCCGCGTGCGATACCCCGTTATTTAAAAGCGAAGATAAATTCGACTCCGGTACAGGTTGGCCAAGTTTCGATAGGTTTATTGAAGGTAGTGTACTTGCTTCTCCTGGAGGAAGTGCCATGTACGGTATCGAAGAGCATTGTGCAACCTGCGGTGGCCACTTAGGACATGTATTTATTGATGGTCCTAGAAAAACAACAGGAAAAAGACATTGTATTAATGGTGTGGCCTTAAAATTTATACCTGAATCTAATTAAACATCAGATTTTAACTTCTTTTTAAACGGACGGATAATTAATCGAGCCTCTCTATCAAATCGGATGTAATTGTATACCCAATTCACAAATACAATCATCCGATTTCTAAATCCGATTAAAAAGAACAAGTGCACAAACATCCAAACAAACCACGCAAATATGCCTTGAAACTTAAAGTTGGGCATATCTACCACTGCTTTATTTCTTCCTACCGTAGCCATTGCGCCTTTGTCTTTATAAACAAAAGGAACCATTGGTTGCTCTTCTAATAATCGTTTTAAGTTACGCCCTAGATGCTTACCTTGCTGTATGGCCGGTTGTGCCATCATAGGGTAACCCAAAGGATGGGTTTCGGTCACTACTTGTGCCACATCTCCAATGGCAAAGATGTTGGGATATGTTGTTAATTGATTACAAGCATTTACAATTATCCTGTTACTTCGCGATACCAAATCGGCGCCTGCTATACCTTTAATATTAGCACCTTTTACTCCTGCAGCCCAAATCATGGTGGCAGTTTCAAAAGTTGTATCGGAATTTGTGGTTACCGTTTTGCCATCGTAATCGGACACGCGTAAGTTTTTCCAAACATTAACACCTAATTCTTCTAGAAACTCTTCAGCTTTTTCTGAAGCTTTATCACTCATTTCTTTTAAAATACGATCTCCAGACTGAATTAAATGAATCTGCGCTAATCGCGTATCTAAATCCGGATAATCCTTTGGTAGAATGCCTTTTTTAATTTCGGCTAAAGCTCCTGCAAGCTCTACTCCTGTTGGCCCCGCACCTACGATAACAAAATTCATTTAAGCATTCCGTTCCTTTAAATCTGTGGTTAGTAAAGCTTCTTCAAAATTTTCAAGAATTAGACTTCTTAAATTTAGAGCTTGCGGTATGGTTTTCATGGCCATACTATGTGCTTCAATAGATGCGTTTCCAAAATAATTGGTTTCCGATCCCGAAGCAATCACCAAATAATCATATTTTAAATCGCCAATATCCGTAATAACTCTAGATGCTATCGGATCAATTTCTAGCACTTTGGCGAGTCTAAACTGAAAATTAGAGTAATCTTTAAGGATTTTTCGAATGGGATAAGCAATAGAATCTGGCTCTAAACCTCCCGTAGATACCTGATAGAGTAATGGTTGAAAATTATGATAATTATGCTGATCTAGCAGAACGACCTGCACGTCTTGTTTAGAGAGTTGCTTAGCAAGGGAAACACCAGCAAATCCGCCACCAACAATTACAATGCGCGGATTACTCGTTCTGTTTATATTCATATATAGTCTGTTACAAAACAAAGGTAATAAAAGATCTATTTTTTATCGGAACTAAATACAATATTTGGAATAGGTTTCGTAAATTCGTAGCTGTAAACGATTTAATGAATTAATCATGAGTAAATACGATATTATTGTTCTTGGAAGTGGTCCTGGAGGCTACGTAACCGCTATTAGAGCGTCTCAATTAGGTTTTAAAACTGCTATAGTAGAAAAGGAAAACTTAGGTGGTGTATGTCTTAATTGGGGATGTATTCCTACCAAAGCCCTTTTAAAATCGGCACAAGTATTCGAATATTTAAAACATGCAGACGACTACGGTTTAACTGTTAAAGAATTCGATAAAGATTTCGGTGCTGTTGTAAAACGTAGCCGAGGGGTAGCCGATGGAATGAGCAAGGGTATTCAATTTTTAATGAAGAAAAATAAAATTGATGTCATTAAAGGTTATGGAACTTTAAAAGCTGGAAAGAAAATTGATGTAGATGGTACTGAGTATAGTGCAGACCATATTATTGTTGCTACTGGAGCACGTTCTCGCGAATTACCAAACTTGCCACAAGATGGTAAAAAAGTAATAGGATACCGTGAAGCTATGACGTTACCTACACAACCAAAGAAAATGATTGTTGTGGGATCTGGAGCCATTGGAGTAGAATTTGCTTACTTCTACAATTCTATGGGAACAGATGTTACTATTGTTGAATATTTACCAAACGTAGTGCCTGTTGAAGACGAAGACGTTTCTAAACAATTAGAACGTTCTTTCAAAAAAATTGGTATTAATGTTATGACATCTGCCGAGGTAACAACTATTGATACTTCTGGGGAAGGCGTTAAAGCTACAGTTAAAACCGCTAAAGGTGAAGAAGTTCTTGAAGCCGATATTATTCTTTCTGCAGTTGGAATTAAAACAAACATTGAAAACATCGGATTAGAAGATGTTGGAATTGCTGTAGATCGCGATAAGATTTTAGTAAACGATTTCTACCAAACTAACGTTCCTGGATATTACGCTATTGGAGATGTTACTCCTGGTCAAGCTTTGGCTCACGTAGCTTCTGCTGAAGGTATTTTATGTGTTGAGAAAATTGCAGGAATGCACGTTGAACCAATCGACTACGGAAACATCCCAGGTTGTACTTATGCATCTCCAGAGATTGCTAGTGTTGGATTAACAGAAAAGCAAGCTAAAGAAAAAGGTTACGAATTAAAAATTGGTAAATTCCCATTCTCTGCTTCTGGTAAAGCAAGTGCTGCAGGAAACAAAGATGGTTTTGTAAAAGTAATTTTCGATGCTAAATATGGCGAATGGTTAGGATGCCACATGATTGGTGCTGGTGTTACCGATATGATTGCTGAAGCTGTTTTAGGACGTAAGTTAGAAACTACTGGTCATGAAGTATTAAAAACTATTCACCCTCACCCTACTATGAGTGAAGCGGTAATGGAAGCTGTTGCGGCGGCTTATGACGAAGTAATTCACATCTAATAAAACTCAGATTTTATTACAATATATGAAGGAGATTCAATTTGAATCTCCTTTTTTTTGTGCTATTTACATTTATACATAAACGGGATTATTCTTAAAAGTTGTGTATGAATTGATAAATAGCTTCCTTTCTGTTAAATATAAACGCATTGAATTTATCATTAGACATTCTTAAACTATCAGTGTTGCTTATAGATTATTTTATAATCATGAATCACACTATTAATTAAAGCAATGGAAGCTTGTATGGGATTCTGGACTCCGTTTAAATTGTCAAAGTTTAATTTTTAACAACTCTTCTAGATTGTATTTTAAATTGTGAAAACCCCGTGTTTTCTATGGTGTTCGAGAAGACTCGAGAACATAAAAATATAACATTCGCTCTTGATCCCATTACAGTATAAACAACTAGAAAACTTTAAAGCATAAAAAAAGTCTCAGAATTTATCTGAGACTTTTTTTATGTATTGTACGCAATAGATAGGTTTAGAACATGTAACCTACACCAAATTGCCATACACTATTCTTACCATCTACATCTTCAAAAATGGTATCGTCTTCAAATATATTGGTTAATCCTAAAGTGTATCGTGCACTTAAAAATAAACCACCGTCAAATTTATACGACGTACCAAATGCTAAACTTGTTTCAAAATCTTTTACATAAGAATCGTTACTATCGATTTCTAAATCTCCACCATCAGAATTTGGCTCAGAATCGAATTCTTCATGAATTTTAAATCCGAATTGAGGACCAACTTCAACACTCAATCCTTCTACGATATAAGCTTTAATTAATAATGGTACTTGAATATAATCTAATTGATACTCTACGTTCTGATCGGTATCAAAAATATTATCCTGATCTATTTCTAAAACATCAAAACCTTGACCAGAATAAAATACCTCAGGCTGGAAAGAGAATCTTTCAGAAATAGGAATTTCTGCTAATAAACCGGCATTAAAACTTGTTCTTGAATCTACGTCATCGAAATCATCTCCAATTAGCTTAGAGAAATTAACTCCTGCCTTAGCTCCAAACTGAACTGCTTTCGAATCTGATTGCGCGTAAACCGATGTTAAAGTAAATAATAATGCTCCTGTAAATACAATTAATTTTTTCATAATTTTTAATGTTTTATTTGGGTTATAACGACAAATCTAAAGGCCGGAAATCAACTGACAATAGGGCTTAACATCAAATTAACAAGATGATTAATTCTTCAAAAAATCAATCGGAATTATATAATTTAAGGGTCAACTCTATTGAAATAATTGTTAACTCCTTTGTAAAAATTTGCGCTGTTTTAAGAAATTTCTAACATTGAAACAAAATCTTATAAGACCGAAAAATCCTTCAAATATTTAATAAAGTGAACTTAAATTCTAAACAACTAACCCCTACATAAAACCTTAAATTATATCTTAAGATTAAAACCAAATCACTTTTGAAGGATATTTCTCGAATTAATGAAGATATAAGCATCTCTATTCATACTTTTGAAAAAAAGAATATCACATGGAATTAAAAGACCTTATTAAAAATAGACGCTCAGTTTTTCCTGATCAATATAACGCTACGCCCATCTCTAAAGAAACAATTAATTTACTTTTAGAAGCCGCGAATTGGGCACCAACACATAAGCGCACGGAGCCTTGGCGTTTTAAAGTTTTACAAGGCGAGTCTCAAGAAGAATTAGGTGAATTTTTATCTGAAAAATTTAAAGCTACTGCCGACAAATTTTCAGAATTTAAGTACAATAAAATTCAGAGAAATTGTAAAAAGGCGGGTGCTATTATTGCCATCTGCATGGAAAGAGATCCAGAGGAAAGTATTCCTGAATGGGAAGAAATTGCATCTACTGCTATGGCTGTACAAAATATGTGGCTTACAGCTACAGATATAGGATTAGGAGCTTATTGGAGTTCTCCTGGATTAATTTCTACTATGGACGAATTCTTTAATTTAAAAGATAACGAAAAGTGTATTGGCTTTTTCTATTTAGGATATTACGACGCCACCGCTCCAGAACGTAGCCCTAAACCCATAGAGGATAAAGTAGAATGGCTTTAATTAATCTTCCCTATTTGGAAAAACATGAAGCCAGAGCAAGTAAATTTGTTATTTCGCGTTTTACCTTTTGATGTGACGTATGTGGACGAAAATGATAAAGTGATTTTTTATAATTGTGGAGACAATCGTGTATTTCCAAGAAGCAAAGGAATAATCGGTCGTAAAGTAAAATTTTGCCCCCCAACAAAAAAGTGTAGATACCGTTCTAAAAATTTTAGAAGAATTTAAATCTGGTCGACAAGATGTAGCCGATTTTTGATTCGATATGAAAGGACAGATTATATACATAAGATATTTCGCCATTCGAGATAACAACAAAATATATAAAGGTGTGCTTGAAGTTTCTCAAGACATCACCACTATTAAAAAGCTAGAAGGTCCGAAACGACTTTTAGATTGGGATTAAATATTTATTTATAGTAAAAAATACAAAGGGCACTTTATAAAGTGCCCTTTGTATTATATAAAACTTTTAATAGCTAACTCATAACTTTGCAAACCAAAACCTAGAATAACGCCTTTAGCATTAGGAGAAATATAAGATTGATGCCTAAATTCTTCTCTAGAAAAGGTGTTCGAGATATGCACTTCTACTACAGGTGTTTCAATGGCTTTAACAGCGTCACCAATGGCCACCGACGTATGTGTATAAGCCGCTGCATTTAATACAATGCCATCAAAGCTAAAACCAACTTCATGCATTTTATCAATAATCTCACCTTCTACATTAGATTGAAAATATGATAACTCTACCTCTGTATACTTCTCCTTAACGGTTTCAAAAAATTCTGTAAACGTTAAACTTCCATATATAGCGGGTTCACGTTTTCCTAATAAATTTAAATTAGGACCGTTTATAATTAAAATTTTCTTCATAAAGTAAATGTAAAAAAGATTAAGACATAAAAAAAGGCGAAAACTTAATTTCACCTTTTAAAATATGTTGTGTGCTTGTCTTAGTTCAAGTTGAACATGACACCAAAATTAAGTGTAGACCATGTTACCCAGCTTCTGTTTGTACTTACTCCTGTATATGACAAGTTTAATTGAACCATATCCGTTACATTAAAAGCAATTACAGGTCTGTAATAAAAACCACCATCAAACAAATCACTATCAGTAAGTGAAATTGCATATCCTAAATCTGCTCCAAATTCTACTTGTTCTGTAGGAATATAACGCGTTGCAACTGAAACAGGAATAAATTGTACATCGTCTGTTCTCCAAGACTCTATTCTACCTCCATCATAATCATTGTAAACCACACTATAACCAGAAGCAATACCCATATTAAACATAGGCGCTACAGGGTATAAATAATTAATATCTAAAGCTAAACCTGCAGACGAATAATCGTTTAACACATCTATTGGAAGCATAAAACTTGCTCCAACGTTTAAACCGTTGTGACCGTTTGGTAAGGCTCTATACGTTGTTTGTGGAGTTGTAGTTGTTGTACGAACTACTGTTTGAGCAATTGCACCTAGCGACATTAATACCGTAAAAACGGTTGCAAAGTAAATTTTTTTCATAATACCTTAAATTATTGATTTAAAATTTTGACCTATTTTAAATGGTTATTTTGCACCAAAAATAATATATTTAAAGAAAACTCCTATTTATTGAAGAAATAAAGTTGTGTTATGGAATCTATTTAATAAGAATAAAAACAAAGATTATTCACTAATATTTATAGTAACCCCAACGTTAATGGCCGACCACAACCAATCGTTTGCAATACCAGTATACGACATATTAAATTGAATGTTTTCTGAAAAATTTTAGCCAATTAAAGGCCTAAAATATCCACCTCCCGTATAGTCGTTACTAAACACATAAGCGTACCCCACATCTCCACCTATAATTAATCCTGAATCTAAAGCATAGCGTGTGGCCACTGCAAAAGGTACATATCTAAATTCAGAGTCTTCGGTTATCGGTCCCCAAGTCTCATCTGTATCTTGACCAAAGTACCAGCCATAACCAAACGCAATACCAAACGCGATGTTTCTACCTGATTGGAATAACATATTAGCATCTAAAAAAAAGCCAACCGGAACTATTTTATTGGCTTGATTAATGGGTGAAGACAAGCTTAAACCAAAATTTATTCCGTCTTGCACATTACTTCCACCAAACGCACCTGGCAAAACCATAAGCTCCCAATCTGTGGTACTCGAATCAGTAATTTCGGGAACAAGAGGTTGAGCAATAATTGAAATTGAAAAACATAATAATACAACAGAAGTCAGTAATTTTTTTCCCATGATAATAAATTAATTTACAGCTAATTCGGGACTAATAAAATTACGAAATTTACACTAAACCACCATTCGAATTATCACTTTAATAATATGAATCATGGTTTGTATTAGGCTTATAAGAATATAACAAAAAATGAATATAATACTACTACATACTGAGCTCCATTGGTTTTATAACGATAAGACAATTAAAGAGTTAACACTTATACACTGCTTAATCTTTAGAGATCTAAAGACCTTAAGCTACGGACCTAGCCTCTACTCCTTTAAGAAATTTATGAAGTTTTAAGAATAATAGTAATGAGATTACATTGTCATTCAACTAAGATCTAGATTCAATCTAACCTACAGACCTTAACAAATACTTGTTTTAAATTTACTAAAAAATACAAGTTAGCTTTAGCTATTTGAAAAAATAAGACATATACATACATAAGTGATTTTAATTCATTTTATCACCATTCTTAGATTTTATGGTATATTCCTTTAAGATAAGTTTGTAGTCTTTAGTAGACCTCTTATTATCTTTAAATACTTTGAAATAAAGCAGAGAAATTAAAACCACTCCAATCACTAAAATAGCAATATAGAATATCTGCAAATAATTTATAATAGTAATATGATTCATTAAAAAAGGTATATATCATTATGACACAAAAGAGTCAAAATAGTCACTCAAAAATTTAATGTTTTTTAAAAAAAATTAGTCAATTATTTCTATCTTATTATTTGCTATATACTTAACAGGATAAACAACTTTTTTATCTTGAAATTTAATAGTGATACTTATATTATCCATACTAAAAACGACTCCTTCTTTGTCGTCTAGAACAATTCTTTGTCCGACATGGTAATTTCTTTTACTATAAAAACCCAGTAACAATCTGTAAATAACATCTTTTGCCCCCAAACCAAAAGCAATGGCAAACGAAACCATAATGGTTCCTAAAATGAGTAATAAGTTACTCGTAATTACGTCTGTATTAAAGCCCGCTTGATTGAGAGCCATGATAGCAACCATTAAAAACACGATTATAAAAACAATACTACTAATACCTTTAGAACCATTAATATCGACTGCTTTTAAGAAGGTTTGCACGGTTTTTTTTAAATAATTCGCACCGAATAATCCGAATATTAAAATAACTAAAGCACTAAAAAATTTAGGAAGATAATTAATCAGTTTTCCGATTTCATGAGATACTAGACTTAAGTTTAAAATCTCGGCTCCTATAATGATAAAAACTAAGATCAAAAACAACTTCACAAAGACCAGAATAATTTTTTCAGGCTTAATTTGAATGGCAGAATCTAATAGCGGTAATTCATTTATTTTTTTTGTTAACGTCTCTATTCTTGCAAATTTTAATGATTTTTTCACCACAAATAGAACGAGTTTTAAAAGTAACCAACTCATTATAATGAACAGAATACCAAAAACAACCTTCGGTAAAAAAGTATATATATTTTCAAGCAATTTGTCTAAAAGGTTAAAGTTTATTTCTGTATTCATATCTCGATTTATTTTTAATAATTAGTATTCTTTTTTGTTGTCGTTTTTCTTTAATATATCTCCTATTGTTTCAGGAAATTTAATGACTATTAAATCTGCAACATCTAATGCCAGCTTGATAACATTTATGTCGTCAAGCACCTTCTTCTTGATTAAATCAGGAAGTTTTTCATTATGAATTACTTTTTTAAATGGATTTCCCAAAATTATAACTGATTATAAATTTTTATTAATTTACTCTTGGCTCTACTCAATCTCATTTTAACCGCACTTTTACCTAAATTTAAGGCAATCTCAATCTCTTCTATCGTCATATCATCTTGATATTTCATAAACAATATAATCTTGTCATTAGGATCGATTAAGTCAATAGCTTTTTCAAAATTTTCATAGTCCAAACTAAAAATTTGTTCATCGTCTATCTCATCGTGCAAATAATCAAGTTGATTTTCATCATCTGTAAATAGAATTTTTTGTTTTCTTTTATTTAAATCTCGTTGCAAATAACTTACACAATGATTGTAAGTAAATGAATACAACCAAGTCGAGAATTTTGAACGATTGTTAAAGGTTTTAATCTTAACAAATAGTTTTACAAAAATATCGTGCGTTAGATCTTGAGCTTCCTCATTATTTTTTACAAAACTGAGGCATTTATTATATATTATTTCTGAATATCTATCATACACCACCGAAAACAGCTCAGAACTTTTTGTTCTAACGATCTCAGCAACAAGTTGCTCGTCGCTTAATAGATTATCTGTTTGTAATTCGTCCAAGGTTAGGTTATGTTGTATATACCAATTAAGACACACTCTTTTAATTAAAGTCACATTAAAAAGTAGATTTAATTTAAAAGAATGTGTAAAAAATAAATGCGTTTAAAAAAGGTTTGCAAACTTAAGAATTTAAGGCTGATAACAATCATAATGCCAAGCGGATAGCGCAATGACTAATAAAATTGTAATCCCAACTGCAATTCTTGGGCTAAGAAGTCGTTTAAAAAATAGGATACCTACAACTTTAATAAAAAAAACATAATCTAATAATTTATTAGACGTTAATTGACGTTTATCCATCGCATTCTACCTCTTAAAAATATCTGTTTAATAATTCTAGATTGTGATATTTATTCTACTTTTAAGCATGAAATGGGAAAACGCATTAAAAGATTACAGTTTATTTCTAAAAATTGAACGTGGTTTATCTACTAATTCGGTTAATAGCTATGTATTAGACGTTAAGAAATTAGTTTTATTTTTAGAGCATAAAGCGTTAAGTAGTTCTCCAACTTCCATTACAACAGATCTTATTCAACAATTTATTTACGAATCGGCTAAATCATTAAATGCACGATCTCAAGCCCGATTAATTTCGGGATTACGAAGCTTTTTCGACTACCTTATTTTTGAAGATTACCGTCCTGACAATCCTTTGGAATTAATTGAATCTCCTAAAATTGGACGAAAACTGCCGGATACTTTAAGTGAAGACGATATCGATCGTTTAATATCTGCTATAGATTTATCGACTAACGAAGGAGAGCGCAACCGAGCCATGCTAGAAACCCTTTACAGTTGCGGTTTGCGTGTAAGCGAATTAACACATCTTAAAATATCTGATTTATATTTCGATGAAGGTTTTATAAACGTTACTGGTAAAGGCGATAAACAACGTTTTGTACCTATTGTACCATCTACCATAAAGTATATTACCATTTATTTGGTGCAAATACGTCCGCATTTAAACATACAAGCAGGACATGAAGATACTGTGTTTTTAAACCGTCGAGGTAAACAACTCACACGGGCCATGATTTTTACGATTATAAAACAATTAGCGGTAAAAATTGATTTGAATAAGAAAATATCGCCTCACACCTTCAGACATTCGTTTGCCACACATTTATTACAAAATAATGCAGACTTAAGATCTATTCAGTTATTATTAGGACACGAAAGTATTACTACGACGGAAATTTATGTGCATCTTGATAAAAAGCATTTAAGCGATGTTGTTGAGAAATATCATCCTAGAAAATAAACTGTTGTTTGGTATTGTATTTGGATAAAAGACATCGCCTTACCGGAACAAAAAAAAGGTTCATAACACGAATGCTATGAACCTTTCTTATACTAATATAAAATACGCTTAGCCTTTTAACCATGCTTTACGTAATTCCTTTTGTTTTGCAGTTGCATCAGGATTAGGTTGTAATACAGTTCCTGTTGTATATGTCTTTGTTAATTTTGTTTTCACAATAATTTCTTTTCCTTCGCGATCTAAAATTACTTCGATATCCTGACCAGGTTGTATCGATATTAATTTCTGTAGCATTTCATTCGCGTTTAATATGGTCATTTCTTCACCATTTACACGTTTAATAACATCGTTTGGTAACACACCATTATCTTTCCAAAAACTATTATCTGCTACTAAATCGTTAAAAAAGATTACACGTTTAACAGGATCTCCACCTAAAATTAAGTTTCCGTTATTTAATAAAATATTTGTTTCAACTTTAGCTTCAGCCTCAATTAATCCTACTTTATTAAAATATACGTTATAATCTATTGGAGTAGTTCCTACAACATGTGTTTCTAAGAATTCGCCCACTTCTGGATATGTCATTTCAACAATTTCGTCTATAATGGTATCATCGTCAAACGGCTTATTGCTTCCGTATTTAAGAGATAATTCTTTCATTAAAGATAATACGCTTCGTTGTCCGTCACTTTCTTCTCTCATTATTATATCAAGACACATACCTATTAATGCTCCTTTTTGGTATACATTATAATAGTTAGTAGCATATGGCTCATCAATAACATTTTCACTCATTTTAGTAAAACTCATAGTATCGTCCATACGTAACGACATACTAATTTTGTCTACTATAGTAGAATAAAACTTAGACTCATCGACTAGACCTTCCTGTACTTGAAATAAAGTGGCAAAGTATTCTGTGATTCCTTCGTACATCCAAAGGTGTTTAGAGAACGTTGGATTGTTATAATCGAAATAATGCACATCTTCAGAATGCACGCTTAAAGGGGTTACAATATGAAAAAATTCGTGAGACACCACATCAATCATGCTTTCGTCTAAAGACTCTTCAGATTCCGATTCTTGTAATACAACCACAGTAGATGTATTATGTTCTAAGGCACCAAAACCTTTTGGTTGTCCTTCGCCTTCACCTGCTAAATATAAATAGATATCGTAACGTGGAGTAGAATTAATATCGCCTAAAAATGCTTTCTGAGCTTGCATCATTTTTTCCATGGTCTCACGCAACCTTTTCGCATTATGCGCTTTTGTTGGCGAGTATACACTTAATACAATTTTAATGTCACCTACCTGAAATTCCTCAACATCCAAATCGCCATACATCATTGGATTATCCGTAATATCAAAATATCTAGGTGCCGCGTAACTTGTAGTGATTACTTTACCATCTTCACTAGACGTATCTTTAACTTTTTCTAGAGCAGAAGTACGTTTAAACGATGCTGGAGCAGTAACATCCAAGGTATATTGGTTATTTTTTAAAGAATCGAAATATCCTATAAATCCATGTAAATTCAACACGTAATTATCTGGTTCGATGTTGGTTCCCGCTGGAGAAAAGGGTTGCTCTCCTCCTATTCCACCTTCTTCTTCAATATCGAAGGTATCATTTACGTAATATGTAATATAATCTAAATTAGAGGCATTTGCTATAGACCAAGAATTAACGTCTAATTTATTTGTAGGGATTTCAACGCCTTTATAATCATAAGCTTTAAAATCGTCTATGTACTTTCCGAAATCACTTATAGAATAAGTTCCTTGTACTACACGAGGCAATCTGTAAATTACTGTATCCTGAGCAAAACGTCCAGGATTTACAACCACTGGGGCTTTATCGTTTACAACTTTTGTTAAATTAATAGACGTAGCAATCGGTGTTTTTAGGGCCGAATCGTCCTTGGAGACTTTTTTAGTAGAGCCACAACCTACAAGTACTACACTTGCAATTGCTAAGGCCAAAAATTGATTTTTCATGAATTGTTGTTTGGTTTTCTATATGTATATCAAAGGTACAATCTGTTACAAAAAAATGAATATAACGTTTTGTTAAAAGAAATTGGGATAAATCTAGCCAAAACTAAATTTTTGATTGAATTTTAAAATATTCTTATTAATTCTGCATGCAATTATTATCTTTGACAAACATATTTTAGGAATGCAGTTTAAACACCCAGAACTTCTTTACGCTCTATTTTTATTACTTATTCCTATTATTATTCATTTATTTCAGCTCCGACGCTTTAAAAAAGAAGCTTTTACCAATGTTGCCATTTTAAAAACAGTTTCGCAACAAACCCGAAAAAGTTCTCAAATTAAAAAGTGGCTCACTTTAATTACTCGTTTATTACTTTTAGCCTGTATAATTCTTGCTTTTGCGCAACCTTTTACAGCCAATAATAACAGTGTGCAAACCGCTAAAGACACAGTTATATTCTTAGATAATTCCTTTAGTTTACAACAAAAAGGACCTCAAGGTGATTTATTAAAACGCGCTGTACAAGATTTAATTTCTGAAGCCGATTTTGACAAAACTTTGACTTTAGTAACGCATAATGCAGTGTTTAAGAACACCTCTATAAAAGCCTTAAAAAAGGAATTATTACAATTACCTTATGCGTCCAATCCGTTATCTTATAAGGCCGCACTTTTAAAAAGTAAGTCCTTATTCAACGCCACTTCAACTCAGCATAAACAACTTATATTTATATCGGATTTTCAGCAAATGGAAGAACCTTTTACTGCTGAGGCTGATTCTACAACACAGGTTAATTTAGTACAATTAAAACCGGCAAATACAAATAACGTCGCTTTAGACAGCGTGTTTATCTCTAAAAATAGTCCGTCGCAAACAGAACTCACATTAACTTTAAAAAACTTTGGAGTTCCTGTAGAGAATTTATCTATCGCATTACATAATAACGACAAATTAATAGCTAAGTCGGCAGTGTCTTTTACCGAAAAAACCGAGGTCCAGTTTACCGTGCCAAGTAAAGACGTAATAAATGGAACCTTTAGTATTGAAGACACGGGACTGCAATTTGACAACACCTTATACTTTAATATTAATACACCATCTAAAGTTAGCGTTTTAAGCATATCTGAGGGCGATGACCAATATTTGAGTAAAATTTATTCTGAAGACGAGTTTAAATTCACTTCGGTTTCTGCAAATCAATTAGATTATAACCTCATTGAAAATCAAAATACCATTGTTTTAAATGAGCTCAAAGATATACCGGCAAATCTTATAAATAGTCTGAAATCGTTTACAGATCAAGGCGGAAATTTAATTATAATTCCTTCAGAACAATCTAATATAAACGCTTACAATACATTACTTATTAACTACAATGCTAAGTTTGAATCGCTAATAAAATCTGAAAAGCGAATAACTACCATAAATTATGCTCACCCTATTTACAAGAGTGATGTCTTTGAAAAACAGGTTAAAAATTTTCAATACCCTAAAGTGAATCAGTATTTTAATCTGAGCCAGAATACAGGAAGTATTGCTTTAAGTTTTGAAGACAGCAAACCTTTTTTATCACAATTCTCGAATGTCTTTCTATTTACATCTCCAATAAATGCTGAAGCCTCCAATTTTAAAAGTTGGGCACTCATTGTGCCTTCGTTTTATAAAATGGCAGTGAGCAGTTTACAGCATCCAAAACTGTACTACACTATCGGAACTCAAAACAGCTTTGATGTGGATGTGTCATTACATCAAGACGATATTATTTCAATAAAAAATGAGCAAGAACAGTTTATTCCGAGACAACACTATTTTAATAATAAAGTGAGTGTAATTACAAAAGAGCGAACTGAATCTGCCGGAATATTTAATATAGAAAACAAGTTAAACACCATTAAAAATATCAGTTTTAACTACAATCGCGACGAAAGCAATTTAGCATATCAGGAGCTTTCAACACTTAAAAATGTAACTATCAGTGATTCTATACCGAGCCTTTTCGACACTTTAAAAAGTAATACAAAAATTAATGAGCTATGGAAATGGTTTACTATTTTTGCACTAGCCTTTTTGATTATTGAAATGCTCATCTTAAAATTTTTTAAATGAACGTACTTATAAAATCTGCTACTATAATTGATACTAAAAGTGAGTTTCACAACCAAACTCTAGATATTTTAGTAGAAAAAGGCAGTATTTCCAACATTGGAAAATCTTTAGAAAACCCTAAAAACTACAACGAAATCTCACTAGATAATCTTCATGTCTCTCAAGGTTGGTTTGATAGCAGTGTAAGTTTTGGAGAACCGGGTTTAGAACAGCGTGATACTATTGCAAACGGATTAAAAACAGCAGCATATTCCGGTTTTTCAACAGTGGCCATGAATGCAAATAGCCATCCCGTAATAGATACCAATAGTGATATTGTTTTTGTAACTAGTAAATCTAACAACAACGCTGTAACATTATTGCCTATAGGAGCATTAACTCGAGAAAGTGAAGGTGTAGATTTAGCCGAGTTATACGATATGAAAAATGCTGGAGCGGTGGCGTATTACGATTATATGAAACCCATTACTAATGCTAATCTTATGAAAATTGCTTTGCAGTACGCTAGTAATTTTAACGGATTGGTATGTTCGTTTCCGCAAGACAATAAAATTGCAGGAAAAGGTGTAATGAATGAACATGTAACTAGTACATCTTTAGGTTTAAAAGGGATTCCTTCTATCGCCGAAGAATTACAAATTGCTCGGGATTTATTTTTATTGGAATATACTGGCGGTAAACTTCATATTCCTACCATATCTACAGCAAAGTCAGTAGCACTTATTCGTGAAGCGAAAGCTAAAAAACTAGATATAAGTTGTAGTGTGGCCATTCATAATTTATTTTTTGACGATAGTGCATTAAACGATTTCAACACCCATTTTAAAGTGTTACCACCACTCCGTATTCAGAGTGATATAGATGCGTTAATTGAAGGTGTAAAAGATGGCACTATTGATATGGTTACTAGCGATCATAACCCATTTAACATCGAAGAAAAGAAAGTAGAATTCGATTATGCGGCTTATGGAACAATCGGATTAGAAAGTGCCTTTGGTGCCTTACAAACTATCTTTTCGTTAAAGAAAACAGTCGATATTTTAACTAAAGGGAAACAACGTTTTAGTACAGAAGGCACTCCTATAGCCATTGGAAATTCTGCCAACATAACATTATTTAATCCAGACCTTAAATATACATTTGGTAAAGAGCATATACTCTCAAAATCTAAAAATGCCATTTTCGAAGGTGCCAAATTGAAAGGAAAAGCCTACGGAATTCTTAATAATAATCAACTTATTTTAAATCAAAAATAATGATAAACCAGACTGTAAATGAAGGTAAGACTTTAGCTATTGTATGTTATTTAACTTTTATCGGATTAATTATAGCCGTAATAATGAATCTTGAAAAACGTAATCCGTTTACGTCTTTTCATATCAGACAAATGTTAGGATTACTAATTATGTTATTAGTATCTAATTTAATTGAAGAATACCTAAACAGCTGGGTAGGTACATTATGTTGGATAGCTACCGCGTTTTGTTGGTTTTATGCCTTTTTTCATGCGATTAAAGGAGAAGCAAAATTGGTTCCCTATGTAGGAGAACATTTTCAAGAATGGTTTAAAAACGTTAGATAAATGAAAGACCTTAGTTTATATCATATTACAAGACCTTCAACATTAAAGGAAAACGCACCACTTTTAATTATGTTTCACGGTTATGGAAGCGACGAAAACGATTTGTTTTCGTTTGCATCAGAATTACCAGAAGAACTTTTTATAATTTCGGTACGTGCACCTTTCGCTATGCAACCTTACGGAAATGCTTGGTATGCTATTAATTTTGATGAAGTAAATGGCAAATGGAGCGACGACGACCAAGCCCGAACATCTAGAGATTTAATTTCAAAATTTATAGATGAAGCTGTAGATAATTATCCTGTAAATAATGATAATGTTACACTTTTAGGATTTAGTCAAGGTAGTATACTAAGTTATGCCGTGGCATTAACTTATCCTGAAAAAGTTAACAATATTATTGCCTTAAGTGGTTATATTAATTTAGAAATTATTCCTAAAAACCATAATTCTGAAGATTACAAACATTTACATTTTTTCTGTTCTCACGGAAGTGTAGATCAAGTGATTCCTGTAGATTGGGCCAGAAAAACGCCTGGAATATTAGAAGACTTAGAGGTTAAACACGACTATAAAGAGTATCCTGTAGGACATGGTGTTGCGCCACAAAATTTCTATGACTTAAAGCAATGGTTATCTAAATTAATTTAAGCACTAAAATAGAAATTGCAAATTATAAATGTAACTATGAAAAATAAAACATTCTCTTTAGTTTTAGGTATTATAGCTTTAATACAAGTTGTTTATAGCTTTTTAAGCTCTGCCACAACAGGTAGAATGTTAACTTTCGAATTAAACATTTGGCTTTATAGGCTAATTTGGTCTGCTATAACTTTTGCTTTTTTCTATGATTATTATAAATCCTTGAACAAAGGAAAATCATAATCTACCTAATAATATTTATAGAAACTAATCCAGAATATAAGCATTAGATAGTTTAAAATTAAAAGTGTCTTGAAAATCATAAGCCATATGACGTCCAAGACACTTTTAGTATGATATAAAACGTTGTAATGTATTACTGAAGCGGATACAATAAAGAATCTATAACTTCAAAATTTACGTCGTTCTGATTAATGACTTCGTATTTAATAAGTAGTTCTCCCCAAAATACACCGTCGGAAAAATCTGTGATAATCCATTTATGATTAAGAATTTTAATAGAATTTATCAGCATTGACTTGCCTTCATTGGCCGCATAAGGAATTAAAGGGTTTCCTCCTTTTACGTTTTGCTTGTAAATTTCGTCCTTAATAAAAGGAATTAAGGCAGGGACATCTAAACCTTTATTTTCAAAATAAGTATAGGCATCTTCATTGTGTTCGATATTAAAATAAGACAAATCTAAATTCTTATCGTTTAAAACCGCTATCGAATCTGTCAACATTTCAACCCTAGCTTTACTCTTTTCGATAGTTCGTATGTCATCCTCGAATACATTTTTCGAATTTACATATTGAAATAAAATAAGAAGTACTGAAAATATAAACAGGTACATGAAAATTTTTTGCTTCATTGTATTGTAATTTGGAGATTATCGTATGCTAAAAATACGTTGTTTGGTAATTCGTTTTGAACGGTTTCGTGAAAGCCCAACAAATGACTAATATGTGTTAAATAGGCACGTTCGGGTTTTATTTTATTAATAAAGTCTAATGCTTCATCTAAATTAAAATGTGAGATATGTGGTTCTTTTCTAAGGGCGTTAATAACTAAAACTTTAACCCCTTTTAACTTCTCAATTTCTTCTTCCTCTACCGTTTTCATATCTGTTAAATAAGCAAAATCCTGAAACCTGAATCCGAATACTTGTAACTTAAAATGTTGCCCATTTATAGGAACCACCTCTATATTACCAATATTAAAAGGTGTGTTTGTAAT
Organism: Formosa bonchosmolovskayae; assembly: GCF_051016085.1. GTDB lineage: Bacteria > Bacteroidota > Bacteroidia > Flavobacteriales > Flavobacteriaceae > Formosa. The sequence goes on along the minus strand of NZ_CP174605.1, from coordinate 3,191,694 downwards.
TACATGAGCATCTACGCTAGGTGCGCCAGGATATTTGTTTTCTGTAGTGAAAATATAATCAAAACGTTTTTTTAATTCCTTAAAAACCCGTTGATGAGCATACAGGTCTATATCTCCTTGACGAAAGAAAAACGGACGAATATCGTCTAAGCCCGCGGTGTGATCTGAGTGTTCGTGGGTAAATAAAATACCGTCTATTTTTTCGACAGCGTTACTTAACATTTGTTGCCTAAAATCGGGGCCACAATCTACGACATAACAATAATTATCCCATTCGATTAAAACAGAGACGCGAAGTCGTTTATCTCGAGGGTCTTCACTTAAGCAAACAGGATGTTTGCTCCCTATTATTGGGATGCCCTGCGATGTTCCGGTACCTAAAAAAGTGATTTTCAAAAGTGTAAAAATTTAGTACAAAAATATGGTTATTTTTTTGTTAAGTAGGCTATTTTGATATCTTTGTTAAACACATACAAATCTACATTTAAACATGGAAATCACCCTAAAAGGAGACAGAAAAGTTAATGACATACCTTCACTAAAAACGAAAGCACTTCGAATTAATTTAAACGAAAATATTTATGGTACGTTTGCTGAAATTGGTGCAGGACAAGAAACCGTTCGTCATTTCTTTAGGGCTGGTGGTGCTTCAGGAACTATAGCAAAAGCCATGTCTGCTTACGATAAGTCGTTTAGTGATGCTGTTTATGGAGTTGAAAAAGATGGTAGATATGTAACCGAGGCGCGTTTAATGAAAATGCTGGATCATGAAATTCGTTTAATTGAAGAACGAATTACTAGAGATAAGCATCCTAATAAAATGTTCTTTTCGTTTGCGAATACGGTAACAACAATCGATTTTGCAAAACAATTTAAAGGCCACGGTTGGGTGGGTATACGATATCAAGTAGAACCAGACCAAGAATACAACCAAATTTCATTGCACCTTCGATTTAAAGAATCGGATGCCAGACTGCAACAAGAAACCCTTGGTGTTTTAGGAACAAACCTAATTTATGGCGCATTCTATAAATATAATGAGCCTAAAAAATTACTGCGTTATTTATACGATCACTTAGATAAAGACCAGATTGAAATTGATACTATTAATTTCTCTGGACCCATTTTTGAAAATGTAGACAATCGTTTAATGAGTTTGCAATTGGTAAAAAATGGCATGACGGATGCTGTTATGTTTGATCCGGCTGGAAATAACGTTTTACCTGCTCGTATTCTTTATAAGAAAAACATTTTGGCACTTCGTGGTAGTTATAGACCAGTAACGAAAGTGAACATGGATATGTATCATAAGTCCTACGAAATGTTTATTAAAGAGAATAAGGTAGATGAGAATAACACCCAGGTTATTTTTGAAATTACCTTATCTAATTTACGTGCCGAAGGTGAAATTGACGAACAAGATTTCTTAGATCGAGCAAAACTGTTATGTTCTTTAGGGCAAACGGTATTAATATCTAATTTTCAAGAGTATTATAAATTAGTAGAATACTTCTCTCAGTATACTAAGAACCGTATGGGACTAGCTATGGGAGTAAATAATTTAGTCGATATATTCGATGAAAAATATTACCGACATTTAAGTGGTGGAATTTTGGAAGCTTTCGGAAAATTATTCTTTAAAGATCTTCGTGTTTATCTGTATCCGATGACGGATGAGAACGGACACTTAACAGATAGTGAGAACTTAAAAGTTCACCCACGTATGAAAGAATTGTACAAATTCTTTAAATACAACGGTAAAGTGGTAGATATTGCAGATTACGACCAAACCATCCTTTCTGTGTTTTCTAGAGAGGTGTTACGAATGATTGCGAATAACGAACCAGGATGGGAAACCATGTTACCTGAAGGGGTTTCTAACCTCATAAAACAGAAATGCTTATTTAGTTGTGTGTCTGATGACAGCGTAAAAGAGATTAAAGAATAAATAAAATTATCTTATAAGAAGAAGCGACCATACTAAAAAATTGGTCGCTTTTTTTATTTAATTTAAGAAAACAATCAACTGAAACAGAAAATATTTACGCAACTGCCTCAAAAATTAAAGGCTGTATTTTTATTTTTTAGATTTAAAAAACTCGATTTCAGATTGAGATAATTTTGATTTGGGTATCGAAATAGCAAAAGGTCTAGCTTCGTTTAATGCTAACCAAATGCGTTCTTTCTTTATTTCTATAACTCTTACCCAATTCCAATCCTTAACTTCAACAGTGTTACTATTATTATGATTTAGCTTAATTTCCTGTTCATTAAACTCTACTATTGCGTCAAAATTAATTAACTTACTGAAGCGTTTAGCACTTAAATATTGCAAGGGCCAAAGTAAAATCATAACAGCAACAAAATATATTAGACCAGAACTTATAGGACTTAGCTCGTTTATAGGTAGAGCATATCCCATAATAAGTGTAAATAATAAATATTTCCAAATTGACTTTTTAAGGAAAAAATATGCTTTTGCTCTGAAAATTGTATCAAAGTTAGAAACTAACCTTTGTGTAACCATTATATATTAATTTAAGGAAGTTTAATTATTTTACATTCTGAAAAATATAAACTTCGGTAGCGCCAACACCATATTTTTGATAATTAGCATCGTAATACTTCAAGTTATCGTAGTGATTAAATAGGTATTCCAATTCCATTTTTAGCACCCCTTCTCCTACCCCATGAATAAACACAACCTTTTGAATTCTATTTTTCATAGCGAACTCTAACTTATGTTTCGCTGTATCCAATTGTAATGTCAGCATGTCGTAGTTCCCCATATTACGTGTCGATTTGGTGAGATTATGAATGTGTAAATCGACTTCCATGGTGGGTTCAAAACGCTCTTTAGGTTTCACACGCACCGATTTTCTAGGCTTATATTCTTCCTTTTCTGAAATGACATGAGACGTAGGGTTGTTAAATAACAAATCGGATTCCAATTCTTTTTCCGATTTAATTTTAATAAGTTCGTGAGCTTCAAAATTTAAAACAAATCCATCCTCAGTTTCCACAGAAATTGTAGTGCCTTCAGCTTTTAAAACTGTGCCAGATATATCTTCATCTAAAACCGAGATGGTATCTCCTTTCTTAAAGCTCATATTATTCATCTTCTGTATTAATTTCGTCTTCCTTTTCTGTCTTACTCGGTATGGTTTGCGATATTTTAAATGCGCCATATAACAAACTGCATATACCTAAAATTAGGAGATACGTATTTTCGGAATCGTCTACTTTGGCATACATAGCCACAAGAATTCCGAAAACAACTAAGATATAATTTAATGATTGAGACGTTTTCATAATTTGAATTTCGAATTAAAAATCAAAATTACAATTTTTAATAAAGTAGTTTCATTTTCTTACGTATAAAATGCATAATACTATATTTGCAAAGCAAAAATTAAACCTATATGTCTTCTATAGAAGATTACATGTTACCATGTCTTACTAAAAAACTATTTGGCTACGACTGCTTGGGTTGCGGACTACAACGTTCTATATCCTTAATTTTTAATGGTGAATTAATAGAAGCGTTTAAAATGTATCCAGCAATTTATACGCTAATAATTTTAGCTGTATTTATAATGGTTAATATTTTTAGAACTTTTAAGCATCAAGAAGCTATAAAAAAATGGCTATTTATTATTAATATTGTTATTATTATAACCAGTTATTTTATAAAACTATCAACTACTAACCTTAATTAATACTATGGAAAGAATTTATTTAAAAACCACAGCAATATATGTACTTGCCGGATTAGGTCTTTTATGCTGTTGCTTTGGTGGTTTAGGTGTTATCCCTGCTGGAATCGCATTTTACATGGCACACACCAAATTAAAAGAAGTTGCACTTTATCCTGAGAATTACGACAACGTAAAAGGTATGAGTGACGCCAAAACGGTAGCATTAATTATTTTAATTATATGCGCCTTAAATTTGTTATATACCATTTACGCCGTCTCTACAGCAGATTGGGAAATAGTAATTGAGCAAATTCAAGAAATTATGAATGAGAATCGGTATGAGGTTTAAATAATCGAAAAACTGATCTGCAATCTAGGCCCAAATAGTTAAGTCTTACAAATGATTGTATAGAAATATGAAAGCTGAGCAGTCTAAAAACTGTTTAGCTTTTTTTAGTATAACTTTATTGCCTTACAAAAAGCTTTTACAGGCCCTATTTAAACGAAAACTCCGAACATTATAATCTTAAATGTATAAATCATCACCCAACCTCATGGATATCTCTGAGAAACTAGGTCGAGATTTTACATTGGGGTTAAAGCAATCCGAAATTAATATTTCCCAAGCCTGTCGAGTTGAACTTTTAATAGAATTATCTGGGATTAGACTCAAAATATCTTCAATTAGGCAACCGTAAGCGCGGACTTCTACACGCTGTATATAATCTGCCCAAATTGAATTTTTATCATAAAATGTAGCGGCTCCAAAATCGCCTAAAAGACAATCGGCATTAGGATTTACCAGAATATTATGCGCATAAAAATCGCCATGGTTAATGCCTTTAGCATGTAGCTGATCACATACAGATGCCATACTCTTTGCAATCTTTAATAACTCCGCCTCCGTAAATACCGACTGTGCATCGAAAACATCTCGAGTACAGCTTTGCATACTTGGCGGATGCCCCAAATTGATAAATTCTGCGGAAATAAGTTTCATTATTAATCCGCTTTTCTCTTCGGGATGCGATTTTATTTGTCCTAAAACCTCTATTAAACTTTCGTGTGCGCCAGCGGCTATAGAAACATTCATTTCATCTTCTGGCAATCCATCACTAGTCACATCACCTTTAAATACTTTAATCGCTACCTCTTGTTCTTTAGAAGTCCACAATGCTTTTGAAATATAACCAGAAGCACCTTCTCCTAGCAATTCTTTTATGATGAAATCGCTCCAATGAAATGATTCCAAATTAGTATCTAGTTGAAATTGGTAAGTGCCCGGATTACCGCTAAAAGCAATCCATGATAATTTAGGCAACTCGAACAACCATTGTGGAATGACTTTTAAACGGTTTGCCGAAATCCTAAGAAGTTCTAAATTTTTACAATTAGACATTTCTTTAGGCAACGCTTCAATGCGATTCCCTGCCAAAGCACATTTTTGAAGTAATGTACAGTCACCAATACTTTTAGGTAATTTTTCGATTTTATTATCGGTTAAAATCAACCAATTTAATTTTGGAGGAAACCCATGCTCGGCCACCGTTTGAATCTGATTTGTTTTAAATCCAATCATGTTCAATTCTGGACATTTTGCTAAGACAATAGGAAATTCAGTGAATGCATTACGTGCAAAAAATATAATTCTTAATTTTTTAAATTGAGAAATCCACTCTGGGATAGAGGCTAACTGATTATCTGATAAATCTAGCACCTCCAAAGTGTCGGCAAGTTCTAATATTTCTTCCGGAAATGTTTTTAAACCACAGGCTAATTTAAGTGTTTTACTTCCTTTTAATTGCCCTGATTTTAATGCTTCTAAAGTATGCGCCATGTTCAAAATATTAGGGTGCAAACTTAAGTATTATTGGCATGAATTAACAATTAAAACACCATTTCAAAAAAAATTTGTGGTTTGTATAAAATTAATCATTTTCGGTTTTAGCCAATAAAGTTTTCACTTCTTCTAAGCTATTATCGTTATCTAATAGAATTACTAAAATATCGTTTGCTTCTATTGTTGTAGAACCTCCTGGACGAACAAATTTACCATCGCGTTTAATCATAACAATAAAAGCAGACTTCGGGAAGTGTAAATCTATAATCCGCTTATCTACTGCAAAACTATTTTTAGGAATAGAAATTTCTTCCATTCCCGATTTAGGCAAGTCCAATATATAACGCTCGTCGTCCGATGGCGATTTAATTTTTTCTGGCAATCCTACATTTAACCACTTAGCAAATACAGACAGTGTAGTTCCTTGAATTAATATGGATGTTACAGAAATAAAGAATACAATATTAAAAATCATATTAGCCTTATCTATTCCGGCCAAAAGCGGATAGGTGGCAAATACGATAGGTACTGCCCCGCGTAAACCCACCCAAGAGATGTAAAAACGTCTTCTCATTCTCATTTTAAAGAACATCGTACTAATAAAAACACTTATTGGTCGGGCTACAAGAATCAGAAATACTGAAATCAATAATCCCACTCCCATGTAAGGGATGATTTGAGACGGGAATACTAATAAACCTAAAGTAAGGAATAAGACAATTTGCATAAGCCACGCCATACCGTCGAACATTTTTAGTATTGTAGATTTATGAATTAAATCTTGATTACCTAAATACACCGAGCAAATATAAATGGCTAAAAATCCGTTTCCACCAAAGGCATTGGTAGCAGAAAACGTGATAAACATAAGAGCAATTACTAAAACAGGATATAGTCCCTCAAAATCTAAAGTGATTCTATTGATGATTAATTTGCTCAATTTTCCAAATCCAAACCCTGCAATTCCTCCAACTATCATTTGTTGAAAAAACATAAAGATTATGGTTGTTACATCCTGATCTTGATTAATAACTAACGATAGAAATGCTAAAGTAAGCACATAAGCCATCGGGTCGTTACTTCCACTTTCCAACTCTAAGGTCGGTCTAAGATTTTCTTTTAGAGCTAAATTTTTAGAACGCAAAATAGAAAAGACTGCCGCCGCATCTGTAGACGAAACAATAGATCCCAATAACATACTTTCGAATATGGTAAAATCGGTTATATACCAAACAAAGCCTCCAAGCGTTACTGCTGTAAGTAAAACACCTAAAGTAGATAATACAAGTCCTTCTTTTAGAATGGGTTTTACAGCATTAAAATTAGTATCTAAACCTCCAGAAAACAGAATAAAATTTAGCGATACAACCCCTATAAATTGAGCAATTTTAGGATCGTTAAAAAGAATTCCTCCAATTCCCTCGGAACCGGCTAACATTCCAATAGACAAGAATAAGATTAAAGTAGGCACCCCAAATTTGTAAGAAGTTTTACCAACTACAATACTTATAAAAAGTAAAAGAGAACCGATTAAAAGTATGTTTTCAATAGTTAAATTCATGCTTTGCTTTGTTTATTCTATTGAAACAAATTTAGTTTATTTATTTAGTAGCTCTAAAATAAAAGCATAAACATTTTAAAGATTTCGCTTCATTTTTAGAATTTATGTACTGTATTCAATTTTATTTTTAATTAGCCTAACTTATACGATTTACCTGCCTGATAATAAACACTTAAATATACTAACAATACTACTTAAGTTTAACACAGTCTATACTTTTTATACCATTAAAACCGCTTGAGGATCTGACGAAATTTCTACATCGTATATTGTTTTTTCTTCTCCTCCTTCACCTATAACTAAAGTATAGCTTGCTAGCTCATAAACTTCTGGAACATAATTATAACCTTTAACACGTATAGCTTGTATTAGTTCTTGGGTATTTTGGTTAACTATTTTTATAACTTGATTGGGTTTTTCGAATGTAAGACGAGGTAAATACCCAAATGGTCTTCTACCATCATTGTCAAACTGACTAATAGTTAAAGGCCAACCTGGAAACCTATTTTCGTCAGAATCTATACTTAAATCTGCTAAAAATCGAATAGCTTCCATTTTTATAGTCCGCTCTTTTTGATCCAAAGTTACTAACCCGTATCCTGAAGATTTTTTCTGACATTTTACGTATCTATTTGGTTCTTTATTAAAATCATCATCCGGATTTCCTACAGCATAAATATAATTTTCATTTCCAAAGATATCTCGATAGCATCCCGTATTTGGCAAATTATGCTCAGGTCTATCCACGCACGGATTATTTACCAAATCTGGTTGTCCCCATCTGGCATAACCTGTAGAAATCGCTGGAGTACAAAAAGTCCATCCTGCATCTCTAGCCTTTTCTATACCGTATTGCACCATAAATGGTAAATGTTGGTCCCCATTAATATGAAATGTACACGCTTTTCGCACTACCCTTAAAACAGCATCACGTTGCGATTTTGGCCAGCCTCCAGAATCCATATCACCGTACAAAAATTGTTTTTGTCCGCCATGATGCGTCCCTACATTTGCAAAAAGGGTTTGGCTAAGCATTATTTTCATATCTGCACCTTCCCAATCTGTTGTCCAATGCTCAAGAAAATTTAATTGAGACTGTCCCATGAAATTCAACGTCTCCGATTCCAATTCATTTGGTTTTAAACGTTCGGTAATATGGTCGATTCGTCCTTTACCCGGTCTTATTTTTTCTGGACCGGATTTAAAAGCACGGTCGCTAACAATAGCAAAACTTATTCTACCATACACTAAATGGCTATACCAAGTGGTAATACCTGAAGGCAAAACCTCCTGATTACTAACCATTGGCAAATGCCCACACTGGGTTTTATTAACCACATTTATCATCTTTGGCGTTTGTACAAAACCTCCATTGGCATCTCCATCAGTTTTCCATTTTTCAAAAGAAATAGAAGCTCCTCCATCTCCCCAAAGGTTACCTTGAAACACATCGTGATCGTCCGGCGTACATACGGTTGGTCGATCTCTCATAACGTTACCAAATGCCCAACCAAACATATACCATTTTCCTAAATAACTAAGAATCGCCTTATCTTCAGGTTCTCTCTTTATAAAGTAACCACCATTTTCCTCGTAAATCTGATCTCCTGAGAAATATAACATATCAGGATTAGATTTTTCAAGATTCTCAACCAAAGGTCGGTATGGAAAACCTTGCCATTGCTGACAAGTGAGACCTCCAAATAGTAAAGCACGGTCTAATGGCTCTTTCCTAAAAACACCTGTATAATTATCCAACTCTCCATCAATAGTATAAACCAAACGATAAGGAATGTCCTGATTAGCATCCCAATTAGTTAAAGTAAAAAGCGCCGAATAAGAAGCAGAATCAATTGTACTTACTGCTTCCTTTTTCCATTTCCCATTTTTACTTAGTTGTAACTCGATTTTTTGCGAATCCTTAATTCCTATTGGAGGTAATTGTACGCTTAATTTTAAAGTCCCTCTAGAAAGCGTATACATAGCCCAAAGAATAGGACCAAAACTATTATCTGGGACATGTTGTAATTTATTTCCTTGTAATTTTAAAGCATTATACCAAAAAGTGCTACCATTTTTTTCATTACAGTTATTTTCCAAGGCAACCAAACCATGAATATCTCCGTTATGGGTATAATTTACCTCTGCTTTATTTCCACTTTGATCGGTCACTTTAAGTAAAATTTCACTTTTGTTGACTTCTGAAGACACCTCTAAATGCAATACAAATTTTTGATAATCGAAACCAGCAGGTAATTGAACTGTTTTTTCTGCCACAAAAAGTTTCCCATCTAAAGAAACTCCCATTGAGATCCCTTTCCCAAAATAACAGGCAGCTTTTATACTTTCAGGGTCAGTATCGTCTTTAATTCCTACAGAGAAACCAGCAGAACCGATATTTTCATTTTTATTAAGAAGTCCCATTTCGCATGTCATCGCAAACTGTCCTTCATCTTTATTAAGTGTATGTGTTAAAAGGTGAAGACGAGCCATTTTCATAATTCCAGAAAACTCCAGGCGCTTATTCTTTATTTCCCAATCTTCCATAGGTACACTCCAAAAAGAATTGCCAATCCAAATCCGATCGTTAACTTTACTAAAATCATGTTCGAATGAAAGTACTTTTGTATTTTTATTTTCAAAATTAAACCAAGACTCTTTTGCAAAAACACTTTGAAAAGGAATAGCGAGCATAGGAACTGCTAAACTTAAATTTTTAATAAACTTTCTTCTTTTTAAAACCATATTAAATCAACTATTAAGCTAAGACTGTTAGGAATCCTTAATTTTTCTTTATATTATTCAAGTATTTCACCAAAAGAATTACTTTGAACATGTTAATTTTAATCTCTTCAATACCATTTTTAAATTTTGAGGAAAATAGATGATACTTCTTGGATTTAAATATTTTAATAAAAATAACGACTTTCCGCATTAAAATCCTATAAAATAAAAAGTTTAAATAAGTTGAAAATTTATAGTGAAATCATCATCATTTAACTTAATAGAATGTAGTTTTTATAAAATGAGTGAGGTTTTTTATGTATTTCGAAACAAAGATTAAAATAGCCTTGATAAAACCAAGTAAAGTGTCTTTTTCCTTTGTTCTATCACTAAACAATAAACTAGGATAAAACGAAAGTCCGCTTGAAAACGATTATTATAACTAAAATCAGATAAAAAATAAGCAAAAAAAAACACACAAGAAGAACCATTAAAATGCTTCTTCTTGTGTGTTTTTTAATCCGTTTAACTTAATAACTCTAATCCAGTAAATCAGGCGTATTAAGTATTAATTCTATTTTTCTTATAATAACAATGACTTGATTCATTTGAGCTTCTATATTTCTAAAATAGATACTTATATCTCTATTAACCCAACTTTCTGAAATCACTCTAGCTCCTAAACTAATTCTTAGAATGGCACTTTGAAGATCGTTACCATATTTTACATTTACAGCTTGTCCGATATGACATCTTTGAGCCGCTAACCTAACCGTTTCTAAAGGATACCCTTCAAACTGCTCTGAAATGTCTGAGTTTAATAATTTATATAATTTTTTAACGTTTTCCACCGATAAGGCTTCGTTATCTTTTATGATAAAAAATGGAAAGATGGTACGGATGTTTCTAATCCCAAATTCATGAACCGTGGTACTGTCCGTTTTTGTTAAGTCACTATATAACTGTTCTAAAAATGGTGCATCTTTAATAGAGTCCTCTACAAAATTACAGAACATCTCTATTCCTAAGTTGCGATATAAAATTGGCGTTTTGTAATATCTATCCATTTCTACTATAGCCGCATTCCAACGCATGTAAGAGCCATAATTAAAGCCATCTGACAGGTTTTTAGAACACGACCAAGCTGCTGGCCAATCTGAACGATTATAATACTGATTTAAACTAGAAGGTAATGGGATTTTCGCAGATTCAATTTGTTTACCAATGTGCTCTGGAATAATTAAAGCTCCTGCATACGGAGGTCCTGTAAAGTATTTACTTCCTGTAATAGAAACGATATAATCATTATTTAAATAATTTTGAATATCGGTAGGATCTAATCGTAATTGTGCCGCATCTACAACTATTTGTAATGCCAAATCTTCCGATTTATTTAATTTCTGCATCATCTCTTCACTAGGCGATTGATATCCTAGTTTTGAGTGATCCATAACATGCAACACCACTTGTTTACCTTGTTTATTAGTTTCCGAAATAACATTAAATACTTCTTTATCTAATTGATCTGCAGATTTTAACTTTCCACTTTCATCTCTAAACGGGATTTTAATGATATCTACAGGTCTGAAACCTTCAATTTTATCACCTTTTTTAACAGGGTAATTTAATGCCGTAGTATTCTCAAAATGACATCCATTTAAAGCGCCAGCGACACCACTTCCTGTTTCATCCGATGCAATTAAAACATGGGTAATTTCTTTTTCTGTAATAATTTGGGTGATTGCTGCTACTTGCAACGAAGAATCTGTTCCTGATGGTGAAAAGATAATTTGGCACTCATCATTTAATTCAAACAAATTTTTAAGATTGTTTTTTAAAGATTCTGCATAAGACATCGTCGTGTCCTTAAAACCATTTTTTAAACTATCTTTAATTAAAATGCTTCTTACTTTTGCCGCTTTATCGAAAGCAAAGTTAGAAACGCTTGTCGCTGTAGAAGACGCAAAAGTAAATGCATCTGGTCTTGGAAATGGGCGACACCCATATTTATTTAATAAATCAATTTCGTCTATATTTAATCTAAGATCTCCACCAGACATCAATAGATACTCGGTTGGTTTAGCAAGATTTTCGACTATTGGTTTCCAAGATTCTTGAAATGCTTTATTGGAGTTATCAATACCATGAAATCCCTGTAACTCTTCGTTAGCTAATAATGATTCTGGACTATAATCGGCATCACTTTTAATTAAATCCAGTAACGTATAACCCGATATTTCCAGTTTTTCTTTATCTTCTTTTGGTAATAACTCATAGAAAATTCTAGTCACTTCAAAGGCCGCGATATCGCATAATACCGTATCCTCTTCTTTATCATTTAACGCTTTGTACCACAATTGCCATTCAATACCATATCTTAAATAAACTAAAGCTAGAACCGGCTTTCTTAAATATAACGAACCAATTACAATGGCCTTATTGGGTATAATTTTAAATATTCTAGGTTCCTTTTCGGACGTAATAATGTGGATGTTATTGAGTTTAGGAACTGTATTAAAACGTTTTAAAACGTGAACAAGATCATTTACATTCTCTTTTTCAAACAAATGAGTTCTTTTATATTGATCCTCAATAGGTAAATTATTCAGCATAGGTAGTTAAATTAAAAACGTTCCTGTGAACGCTATCTTCAATCGCGATTTTTTACGGCGTAAATAATCAGTTAATAATTAATATTTTAAGTTTATTTAAACAAATTATATTCATTTAAATGTATTTAAAAGTCTATACATTAAGACTTGCAATCCTTACACATAGTTCCATTTTCGGTATGAGACATGTCTCCAAAACATGTATCGCATTTTAAATCGACTGTATTGAATTCATATTCACCACCCTCAAATATAATAGACTTTCCTTCAACAAAGGCGCGTCCTATTTTTTTTAACGCAGAATTATAAATTCGAGTTAGTGTAGGTCTCGAAATTTCCATTCTAGTTGAAGCATCGTCTTGCGAAAGATCGTCATGAATCACCAATTTTATGGTTTCATATTCCTCATATTGCATTAAAATATGCTCATTGTCGTTTCCAAGTATTCCGAAAGGCTTAAAGCCCTTCATCTTTGGAGGAGAATCGACTTTTCTTATTTTTCTTCGACGTGGCATTTATTAAAATTTTGGCAAAAATAATGAACTTGCGTTCACATCTAAAGAATTTTACTAATAAAATTAAATAAGATATATATTTATTTTACATCATTATTAGATGAATTTCCCTCCAACAAAACCTTATGCTTTGTAAACCAATTACATACAATTTATTCTTAATTATATTTTAAAGATTAAATAATAAAGTTTGTATAGTCTTAAATAGATAACCTTGGACCATACCCGCTAAAAATGGATTAAAAACAACATTACACGTCCTTTAATAATTTCCAAACATGGAACAAAATGAATATATTATTATTATAACATCGATTAAAATTAGATTTCAATTTAATTGAGACTGATTGTTTTTTTATCTTTATACTGAGTTAGGAAAGGACTTTTTTCAAGACTATTATATCTATACTCTTATTCTAAATTTAAAATCTCGATGTATGACTATTAAAAGCAGCTTACTTTTTGCCATTATTTTTTCATTTTTAGCATGTGAATCGGGAGAAAAAAAAGCCCCCATTGCTCAAGCAGTTATAACACAGAAAGAAGAAAATCCTACACCACAAAACTTTAATTCGTATTGGTATTCTGGCAAGGCAGAAATTAGTAGTTATGATGTAAAACAGTCCAGATATGGCGAAATGAGGGATGCCGAAGTGGTTTTAGTTTTTGTTACAGAACCGTTCTCCTTAAGCAAACAAGTAAAGTTAGATCGGCCTAAAGAGGCAGGAGAAGATAAAGTTTCTGTTATGAAACTGAATAATGTCCGTAAATTTAATACAGGTATTTACGATTATTCTATACTAACTTCCACCTTCACGCCTATCGATTCTAAAAACCATCCCTTAACTTTAAAATCTACTACCAGCATCCAGGAATGGTGCGGACAAACCTATACACAACTCAATCTTGATGGTGACAACTACCAATTTAAGCAATTCTCTTATCTTGAATCGGATGGAGATGAAGAAAAAACATTGAAAGCGACCTTATTAGAGGAAGATTTAATGACACGTATTCGTATTAACAATGGAGCGTTAGCTTTAGGTGAAACATCTTTAATTCCGTCGACTATTTACAGTCGTTTTTCTCATAAAAATATGCAACCTGAAACAGCTACTATTAGTAAGAAAACTATAGCAAACACACTACAATATACTATTACATATACCACGATAGAGCGCACATTAACTATTGATGTAGAAAATACTTTTCCTTATAAAATTATGAAATGGACAGAAGATAATGGAGATGACTTAATTACTACGGCAACCCTAAAATCTAGCTTGCACGAACCTTATTGGAATCAGAAAAGTGTAGCAGACGAAGCACAACGCGATGCTCTTAAATTGGTAAAATAGTAATTGTTTTTATTTTTAATGGGATTATTTCCATATACACCCCTCTCTGCTATTACAAGAAATTAACAGTTTCCATATTTAATTTGAAACCATTTTAGTTCTAAAAACAACGCATTTAAAAAATAGTCAAATCTTATTGGCTGAATACAATTGCCCGTTTACTTAAAAGTCACCCCCATTAATTGATTGCAACAAATTCATGTGTTTGTAATCTTTAGTTTTATCCTACAAACTGAGATTATTTTAAATCGATTCAATTAACAATCAAGAAAAACACAAAAAAATGAAAAAAACAATCAGAACATTAGTATTCACAACTTTGGCAATTTCTTTATTTATAGGTTGCTCTAGTGATGAATCTTCTACGAGTAGTGACTCAAGTTCTACCGACGACACCACAAATCAGGGGGATGATAATGATGATGATGATGATGATGATGATACTGTCACAGAATTACACGCTGCCTTTGAAGCATTTAATACCGAAGCTACCACTATTTATTTGGACGGATCGAAAGTGGTCATAGAAACTACAGGTTTACCAGATCACGAAACCGTATACTGGGGAGAAGGCAATGAATTATACAGAGAAGAATCTGATGTAGCCACCACGCCGTCAATTATGTCTAGTAATAACAATGCCGTAACAATTACCGTAGATGCGACTCCTGATTTAACCGGAAATACAGTAGATACAGAATTAAACACCATAGGTATCGCAGTTAGTGGTGCTTCAATATTTAACGACCAAGAAGGTGGTGGTGCTTTAGATCAGGCCGCTGCTAGTTTAGATTGGACCGGGGCTCATATTGGCCCAGGCGTTTATCATTATCATTTAGAACCTGTAGCATTTACAGATGATGACGATAGCTTAGCTGGAATTCTATTAGACGGTGTCTTTCTATACGGTAGAAAATGTTTTTCTACAGGCACGTATCCAACAGATTTAGACGCGTCTGGAGGACATACAACTGCAACGCAATACACCGATGGCGCAGAAGAATACCATTACCATATTATTAACGAAATATACTCGACTACAGGATCGTATTTAGCTTTTGCAGGTCCGTTTCAAGGTTATTAATTCATGAAAACATATTATTTTATAGCTGTGTTCTCTTTATTCTTTTTTACTGGCTGTAATACCAAAACAGCCAATAAAAAAGAGATTTCTACCGATGCTTCTTTAGACATTAACAGCATAGAAGTTTTAAAATCAGATTTAGTTTTAAATCAAGTGGAAGGCCGATGGTATTATAAAGACAAACCCTATTTTGGTTATTCAGTAGCCTATCATTCTAACGATACATTGGCAGAAAAAATAGGATTTGTAAACGGAAAAAGAGAGGGCATAGCTAGAAGATGGTCCGACAAAGGTATACTTAGAGTTGAATTATTTTACAAACACAACCGTTTAGACGGCACGTATAAAACGTGGTGGGATAACAGTGTTCTGTCTTCGCAAACCTATTACGAAAATGGCGTAAAACAGGGTTCTGAAAAAGAATGGTATCCTACAGGGCAATTGGCAAAACACAGACAACTTGTTAATGGAAAAGAGAACGGATTACAAAAGGCTTGGTTAAAAAACGGAACCTTATATGTAAATTATGAAGCCAAAAACGGACGAATTTTTGGTATGAAAAGAGCGAATTCATGTTATAAACTAGAAAATGAAGTTATTAAAAAAGATAAAAAATTATAGACCTTTATTAGGCCTACTCCTAGTATTTAGTACCAGCTGTAAAACTGATCAAAAAAAGGAAGAGACTATAACTGTAGAAACGAGCAGAGTCGATTACCTTCCATATTACGAAGATGAATCTTTCACCCCCAATTGGATCACTCCAGGCTCTGAAGAAGAACAGACATTTCACAAAATTCCAGATTTTAAATTAGTGAATCAGTTAGGTGATACAATTACCCAAAAGACATTCGAGGATAAAATATATGTAACCGATTTTTTCTTTACTATTTGCCCTGGAATTTGTCCGCAATTAGCCGAAAGCATGCTAAAAGTTCAGGACGAATTTAAAGATGATCCTGATGTTCTTATGCTCTCTCATTCAGTAATGCCTTCAACAGATTCTGTTCCAGTTTTAAAAGCATACGCTAAATCTCATAATGTTATTAATAACAAATGGCATTTAGTAACCGGCGATAAAAAAGAAATTTACGACCTAGGCAGAAATCAGTATTTTGTAGAAAACGACTTGGGTGTACCAAAAAGTTTAGACGATTTTCTTCATACCGAAAACTTTTTACTCATTGATAAAAACAAACATATTAGAGGTATTTATAATGGCTTAAACAGAGCTTCTATAGCGCAATTAATAACTGATATTAAAGCATTAAAAACAGAGCAATTATAATAGTAAAGTATGTACCGTTTCTATGTTGTAAATAAAATAAAAACTTAATATTCTATAAGAAAACGCTAAAACTCTAGTTTTAGCGTTTTCTTATTTTCTAAATAGTATTAACTATAACACTTCAGAATAAATACTATTGAATACCTATTATCATCTAAAATTTTCTATTTAAGGAATAACCGTACAATTATTCGTAACTTTGTTTGCTTTAATTTAGGCAAAATTCTAGGTTAATATTGGAACCAATAACAGTGTAATGAATTATAAACACTTAGTAGAAGAGATAAAAGAAAATAGTCAGCGTTTTAAAAATAAAAATGCGGTTTATTTTAAGGACAATACGCGTAATACATGGGAAGGCATATCTTGGTTAGATTTTGAGTCTCGAATAGAAATCTTATCTAAAGCCCTATTAAATTACGGTATTACAGAGCAACAAAACATCGCAATTTTCTCCGAAAACATGCCTAATTGGGTTATTGCAGATTGCGCAATAATGCGAGTTAGAGCTGTGACTATACCCATTTATGCTACAAATTCTAAAAAAGAAGTTGAATATGTCGTAAACGATGCCGAGGTAAGTTTACTTTTTGCAGGAGACCAGAATGAATATGATAAAGCCTACGAACTTCTTGAAAGCTCTAGCTATTTAAAACAAATAGTTGCTTTAACTAAAACCATTAAACTTCAACCAACAGGAAACTCTATTTATTTAGAAGATTTCATCGATTTTGAACCTTCTGAAGCGATTGATACCGAACTTCAAAAAAGGTATTACGAGTGTGACTACGAAGATATAGCAAGTATTATTTATACCTCTGGAACTACAGGAGAACCAAAAGGTGTTATGTTAGATTACACCAATTTTGGCGGATCTTTAGTTGGACATGATTACGAGTTAGACGTTTCAGAAAAAGATGTCTCGCTAAGTTTTCTTCCTTTAAGTCATATTTACGAACGTAGTTGGGTATTTTTCTGTTTGAAAAAAGGAATTGAAGTCTACTTTAACCAAGATCCTAAAAAAATTGTAGATGTTATTAAAGAAGTAAAACCTACTTTAATGTGTACAGTTCCCCGCATATTCGAAAAGATTTTTGCGGCCATCCAAGATAAAAGGAAAGAGGCTTCACCTACTAAAATGAAATTAGCAAGTTGGGCTTTAGGTATTGGAAATAATTACTATAACAAACACAAACGCCTAGAAAAGAAAGTCCCTACTTCGCTTAAATTAAAATATAAAATTGCCGATAAATTAGTACTAAGTAAATTACGAGATGTATTTGGCGGACGTATAAAATTTATGCCTTGTGGCGGTGCGCCTTTAGCTCCAGAAATGGTATCGTTTTTCCATTCGTTTGGTTTAAATATAAAATGTGGCTACGGTTTAACAGAAACAACTGCAACCGTGACGTTATTTGGAGATACCCACTTCGAATTTAATTCGGCAGGAAAACCCATAGAAGGATCTCAAATTAAAATTGGTCACAATAACGAAGTGTTAGTAAAAGGTCCTGGAGTTATGAAAGGCTATTATAAGAAACCAGAAGCTACAGCCGAAGTTTTTGAAAATGGTTGGTTTAAAACTGGAGATGCCGGTAAAATAGACGAAAAAGGAAACTTAATTATTACAGACAGAATTAAGGATTTAATGAAAACGTCTGGTGGTAAATATATAGCACCTCAAAAACTAGAAAATGCCTTAATTACAGATTCGTTTATAGAACAAATTGCAGTGATTGGAGACCAGCAAAAATATGTAACAGCATTGGCTGTTCCTAGTTTTGAAAATTTAAAAAAATACGCATTAGAACACAAGATTAGCTTTAAAAATGCTGAAGACCTTATTTTAGATAATCAGATTATAGATCTTTTTGAGAAACGTTTCGAAGAACTTCAGAAAGAATTTTCAAAATTTGAAAAAATTAAAAAGTTCACCTTGTTACCTAAAGAGTTTAGTATAGAAGCTGGAGAAATTACAGCGACTTTAAAATTAAAACGAAAGGTAATCCATAACAAATACAAAGAGCTTATCGATAAAATGTATTCGGATTAAAACTGCAGTTTAATCGTCTTTCATAATTATTTTTCGGTACTCTAAATATAAAACCAGTTAAAAATGGTCAAAATTCACGAAGCTTGGCGACAACTTAAAAGTCGCCAAAATGCTTCTAGAACATCCACTTCCCTACTCACTTAGAAAACAATGAATTTATTTTTAAAGCCCAAACTAAGGAAGTAATTTAGAGCTCCGTATATATTGCTAATACGAATGTTCAAAATTTATAGCAAAAAATAGGGTTTCCATTTTAGCCAAAACCAAGGGTTATTGTAATATTGTTATTTAAGAATCCGTATTGAAAACAACAGAACAAAATAAATCGTGTTGGACCATGTGCTTGGATTGCCAAGGACTTGGAAAAAAAAAGCGTAGAATCCGCAAAAAAGATCGAATTCGATATCAAAATGCATTAGACGCATTTAATAAATCAACACATCAGGAAAAACCACCTAAACCTCTACAAACCAGTTATTATCCTTGCACGTCATGTCATGGATCTGGAATACTTCCTAATACATACCAACCTATTCCCGATACAGATAAATATCCGCATGTCGCTATAATTGGCGCAGGCATTGGAGGCGTAGCTTTAGCTGTAGCCTGTTTACACAGACACATACCTTTTACTCTCTTTGAGCGCGATTCAGATTTTAATGCTCGATCTCAAGGCTATGGTTTAACATTACAACAAGCCAGCAAAGCGATGTCGGGATTTGGAATATTAGAATTAGAAGCAGGTATAGTATCCACACGCCATGTTGTACACACTACCAATGGTACTGTGATTGGCGAATGGGGCTTCAGAAAATGGATGCAATCAGAATCACAAACCACTGGAAAGAAAACTAATATTCATATTCCTAGACAATCGCTCCGATTAGCACTTCTAAACCAGCTTTCGAATCAAGATACCGTGCAATGGGGACATAAATTAATAGATTATAATATAACTGAAGGTCAAAAAACCGAACTTAAATTTCAGGTCGACGACCATATAATAACAACTACTGCAGATTTGGTTGTTGGCGCAGATGGCATCAGAAGCACAGTACGTGAACTCCTTATTGGCGAAGCTCATTCTCCATTACGCTATCTAAATTGTATCGTTATTTTAGGGATTTGTCCTTTAGAAAAGTTTAAACATATTGAAAGTGATTTATTAGATTCTGCCACTGTATTTCAAACAGCAAATGGTAACGAACGCATTTATATGATGCCATTTTCTCCAGATTCTATCATGTGGCAACTCAGTTTCCCTATGTCAGAATCCGATGCCAAAGCATTAAGCTCGCAAGGATCTAAAGCCCTTAAAATAGAAGCTTGTAAAAGAACACTTTGGCACGCCCCTATTCCTGAGATTATGGAAGCCACCCACGACTCTCAGATTTCTGGTTATCCGGTATACGACCGTAAATTACTTACGACTGAAGAATTAGCACAAGAGCATCAAATCACCCTTTTGGGAGACGCTGCCCATCCTATGAGTCCTTTTAAAGGACAAGGAGCTAATCAAGCTTTATTGGATGCATTATCTCTAGCCAGAAGTATTACAAAGAGTTGTCTGTCTTCAGGTACATGGAAAACTGAAGGCCTCCGAAAACAAATACTAACCCCATTTGAAACAGAAATGTTATCCCGAAGTGCTTCTAAAGTTAAAGATTCGGCTGCAGCGGCACAGTTTTTACATTCAGACATTGTACTTAAAAAAGGGGATGCTCCAAGAGGAAGTGCGCTAAAACCTTAAACTATTTGGAGTCCTGTAAACCCCAGGCATCTAAACCTCTTAAAATAGCCTCAAGAGACAAGCCTCTAGCCGTTAATTTATACTCTACATGCGGTGGCACCACAGGAAATACAGTTCTTTCTACAAGACCGTCTTTTTCTAATTCACGAACGGTTTGAGTAAACATTTTGTTAGAAATACCTTCAATATGTTTTTGTAAAATTCCCGAACGTAATCCGCCTTCTAATAAATGGAATAAAATGAGAGGTTTCCATTTGGTTCCTATTAAATTCATCGTATAATTAAGCGGACATTTAATTTCTTTCTTCAAAATCAAAATTTTATATTACTGATAATTATTATTTTACTCACTTAGGTAACTATAATACTTTTTAGTATGTACTTGCCAAACACGCAAATATAGACTAATTTTGAAATCTAAATAAGATATTATGTCAACAAAACAAGATTATCCAAAATCATTTTCACATATTGGAATCACCGTTCCAGATATTCATAAGGCTGTAAAATTCTATACAGAAGTTATGGGCTGGTATACCATAATGGAACCCTCGACCATAAAAAAAGAAAAGGAAACTGCCATTGGTATCATGTGTATCGATGTTTTTGGTGAAGACTGGGAAGAATTTGAAATCGCACATTTATCGACTTCAGATGGTGTTGGTGTCGAAATATTCTGTTTCCCACACGGCGTAAAAGAAGCACCAGAATTCAGTCCGTTTAACACAGGATTATTTCACTTTAGTATTCAAGATCCAAACATCGAAGATTTAATTGATAAAATAGTGGCCTATGGTGGTAAACAACGTATGCCAATTCGGGAATATTACCCGAATGAAAAACCATTTAAAATGTGTTATGTAGAAGACCCTTTTGGGATTGTTTTTGAAATTTACACCCACAGTTACGAGTTAACATATTCTTCAGGAGCATATACCAAATAGGCTATTGGATATTTTTATACATAAAGCGTAAGTCTTAACAGGCTTACGCTTTTTTATTCTATGACTGGGAGTAACATCCATCACTTGAATAGAGTACTATTTCTAGTTAAAAGCTATCAGTAAATCCTTGTTGATACATTTGTTTAGAACATTAGATTTTTCATATAAACACAATCAAATTACAATAGGATTAATGTGATTTTTACATGGAATTTGGTTAAATTTATACTTCATTTAGGCGTAAAAACACAGGATAAATCATACTGTTGAAGGGTATCCTATTTACACCTGTATAGCACTATATTATTAGTATTTTAAACATCAATTTCATGAATACCAAAACAGAAATTTTAGAGTACGATTTTGAATCTTTATCACATAAAATACTACCTGGAAATTCAGATTATGAATGTGCTAAACACCATATAAAATTAAAAAGTACTTCGAAGTTCCATACCGAAGTTGGTACCATAAACGACAATGTCCATATTAAAGATATTTGTGTAGATGAGAATCGGTTTTTTAAATACCAAATTATAAAACCCAAAGGCCAAGCAGTGGCTAAAAACGTAATCTTTTTGTTGCACGGTTTTAACGAGAGAGATTGGACTAAATATTTGCCATGGGCACAAGCGATATGTATAGGTACTGGGAGCCACGTTGTTTTATTTCCGTTAGCGTTCCATATGCAACGAGCTCCTAAACATTGGAGTAGTAAACGAGCCATGTATATCCTAAGTGAAAACAGAAAAAAGCGTTATCCTAACGTGGTGCATTCTACCTTATCCAATGTTGCAATAAGTATGAGATTGCATGCCATGCCACAGCGTTTCATTTATTCGGGGTTACAAACCTATTACGATTTTATTCAACTTATCGAAAATTTTAGATCAGGCTCTAACCCGGAAATTAGCAAAGATTTTAAGTTTGATATTTTCGGCTATTCTATAGGTGGTTTTCTTGCTCAAATTTTAAAATTAACCAATTACAACAATTATTTTTCAGATACCAAAATGTGTTTATTCTGTAGCGGTACAACCTTTAATCGCCTCTCTTCGGTATCAAAGTTTATTTTAGATAGTGAAGCCAATGTTGCGCTGTACTCTTTTTTAATTGAACATTTCGATAAATTTTTAAAGAAAGATGAAATATTGAGTCATTATATTTTAAACGACCATATGGAAGGAGAAGTCTTTAATTGTATGCTAGACTATCAGAAAAAAAGAGAGTTTAGAGAAGGGCTATTAAAAACCTACGAAGATCAAATTTATGGGATCACGCTAAAAAAAGACAAAGTCATCCCCTCTTTTGAAGTCATTAACACCTTAAAAGGAGCTTACAGAGATATAAATATAAAGGTAGATGAAATAGATTTTGATCGCGACTATACTCACGAAAACCCATTCCCTATCAATACAGACTGTGAAGATCAAATTATGAATGATTTTAATATGGTTTTCGACAAGGTTTGCGACTTTTACAATGCCTAAATAGCTTCAATATTTAATTCATCTCACAATTACACATGGCTTAATTAATGATAAGTTTAGGCAAAATTCTGGTTTTAAATAATCAACTTTATTAGAACTATGGATGTTTACATTCATGTTCTAAAGAATGTTAAAATTATTTTAAAAAATCGATTGAGTTAAAAATGCTCTAGCGAAACCATTATTTTCATAAAAAAGCTATAATTATGAGAAAAAACAGACCCTTATTACTCCTTTTTATTCTGATTTCGTTCGTTGCTTGTAAAACGAAGGAGGAAAAAGAAATGAAGGTTTCCGAAGAAAAGAAAGAAATGATTTCCCAAAAACCTGCAGACACTGTGCAAACTGCCATTGGAGAACTTATTTTACCAAAACCCTATGCCACAGAATCTGTTAGAAAAGAAAATAATCTAGTAGATTGGCCAGAAGGTAAAATGCCAACTGCTCCTGAAGGCTTTACTGTAACAAAACTAGCCGATGGTTTTAATAATCCAAGATGGACTTACATTGGTCCGAATGGAGATATGTTTGTATGCGAAGCCAATACTAAAAAAAGCGCTGGGCGTATTACAGTTTTAAGAGATCAAAATAACGATGGTACAATAGAACTGCGAGAAACTTTTCTAGAAGAATTAAAACAACCGCTAGGCATGTTAATTATTGGCGAGCATTTTTATGTAGCCAATACCGATGGTTTATATAAATACCCTTATAAAGTGGGGCAAACTAAACTAGATGCCACTAAAGGTAAAAAGATTGTAGAACTTCCTGCTGGTGGGTATAATAACCATTGGACGCGTAATATTATTACCAATTCCGCTGAAGACAAAATTTATATTTCTGTAGGTTCGGCAAGTAACGTCGGAGAATATGGTATGGATGAAGAAATTAGACGTGCCAATATTTTGGAAGTAGATTTAAACGGAGAGAACGAAAAAATCTATGCTAGTGGACTTAGAAATCCAGTAGGAATGGATTGGAATCCGGTTAATGGCGAGCTTTGGACCGCTGTAAACGAACGTGACGAAATTGGCGACAATCTCGTACCCGACTATGTAACAAGTGTAAAAGAAGGCGGGTTTTACGGCTGGCCATATGCCTATTATGGTTCTATAGAAGACCCTAGACTAGCTGGAAAAGCACCAGAATTGGTAGCTAAAACGCTAGTGCCAGATGTGTCCGTAGGACCGCACACAGCATCTTTAGGGTTAACTTTTTACGACAAAAATAGTTTTCCTGAAAAGTATAAAAATGGGGTGTTTGTTGGACAACATGGATCTTGGAATCGTTCTGTACTTTCTGGATACCGTGTCGTTTTTATTCCTTTTAAAGACGGTAAACCAACTTCAGAACCACAAGATTTTCTAACTGGATTTATAGCCGAAAATAGTGAAACAGATGTTTATGGAAGACCTGTTTGCGTTACTGTTACTCCTGCAGGAGACTTGTTAGTAAACGACGATTCTGGTAACACCATTTGGAAAGTAAGTTACACCAACTAGAACATTTAAAATCTAAAGTCAATCCCCTCAACTTAACTTTATGAAATTTACACCCTTTAAAATAATGGCGATTATTTTTTTAATCGCCATTATAAATCCATTATATGCTCAAAATATAAACGGTAAAATATTTAATTCTGAGCACGCCCCTATTTCCGATGTTTCTATTGTATTAAACTACAAAGTGATTGCTAAAACAAATGCCGAAGGTCACTTTACGTTAACTGAACAGTATGAACTTCCTTTAAATCTTAAATTAGAGCATCCCGATTATTATATAAAAACCGTAACCTTATCGCAATACAAAAGCGATTTTCAATTAACTGCTTTAGATAAAACGGAAGATCTAGAAAAAGTAATTATTTCTTCAACCTATCAGAAAGAAAGTAAAGTTATAATTCCCACAACTAAAATATCGTCACAGAAATTTAATGAGTATAGCCCTACAGATTTAGTATCGGCTATAAATGAAACTCCAGGTGTCTATATTCAGAGTGGTGCATTAAACACCAATAGAATAGTAATTCGTGGTGTTGGTTCGAGAACACTGTATGGGACTAATAAAATACGTGCCTATTTTAATGGAATTCCAATAACCAATGGAACCGGAGAAACGGCAATAGATGCTTTTGATCCTGAAGATTTAGAAAATTTAGAAATTGTAAAGGGGCCAAAAGCTACACAATACGGCACAAACTTAGGTGGTACCTTATTATTAAATTCTAAAACGGCATTAGAAGGCGAAACGTATATTAAAAATAATTTTACTGTAGGAAGCTATGGTTTAATCAAGAACAGCTTGTCGCTTGCAACCGCTAATGAAAAATTAACATTCAATATTAATTACGATCACTTAGAAACCGATGGCTTTCGTGACAATAGCAATTACAATCGAAACGCGTTTTTATTAACATCGAGTTATAAATTCAATGCGAAGAACGAGATTGGTGTTTTAGTAAATTACACCGATTATGATGCACAGATTCCAAGTTCAATTAGCAAATCTGCCTTTGAAGAAGATCCGTCGCAAGCCGCGTTTACTTGGGGATCTGCTCAAGGTTACGAAGACAATAAACAAATTTTAACAGGTATAAATTATACCCATCGTTTTTCTGAAACCTTTAGTAACACCACGTCTTTATTTTACAGCTATTTAGATCATTACGAGCCGAGACCTTTTAATATATTAGATGAATTCACTAATGGTTATGGTGCTAGAACACTATTTGCAAAAGATTTTAAGTTTTTAGAATCTAACGCCAATTTAAGTTTTGGAGGTGAACTTTATAAAGATGAATACCATTGGAAAACCATAGAGAATCGTTACGAGGATAATAATGGAAACGGCAGTTTAGAAGGAGAACTTTTAAGTGACAATATAGAAAAACGAAATAATTTGAATGTTTTTGCCACGGTGACTTTACCATTTACTGAAAAATTAAAAGCGCAATTGGGTATAAATATGAATACTACCAACTAAAATTTTAAAGATGAATTTAATTTGGACGAAAACAACAAAAATGCCGACCGTGATTTCGATCCTATTTTTGCACCCAACTTAAATGTGGTATATCAATTTACTCCAACTTTAAGTGCTTATGCCAATGTGAGTCGGGGTTTTAATTATCCGTCTATTGAAGAAACCCTAACACCCGAAGGTGTGGTAAACCCTGAATTAGGTCCTGAGACAGGCTTTAATTACGAAATAGGTAGTGAAATCTATTTATTTAATAGTGCATTGCATATGCAACTTTCTGCTTACCTACTCGATATAGACAATTTATTAGTAGCCGATCGTGTTGGCGAAGATCAGTACATTGGCCGAAATGCCGGTAAAACAGAACATAAAGGAATTGAATTGTCGGTTTTATACACCCATATGTTTTCAAACGGATTTTATATCTCGCCTTATGTAAACGCAGAATTATCTGATAATAAATTTATCAATTTTGTAGATGATGATAATGATTATTCAGGAAATGAACTCACAGGAGTTCCAGATACTAAGATAAATGGTGGTATACATATTGGATTTAAAAACTTAGTTTTAAATACCAATTTTCTTCATGTTGGAGATATGCCTCTAGACGATGCTAACACCCTTAACTCCGATCCGTACACCGTATTTAACGCAAAACTTTCTTATACTAAAGATATTACGGAGCACCTATTTATCGGACTTAACGCAGGCTTAAACAATTTTACCGACGAAAGCTACGCATCTTCTATACTTATAAATGCTGTAGGCTTCGGAAATTCGGAACCACGATATTATTATCCGGGCATGCCAAGAAATTGGTTTGGTGGTATTAAAATTGGATACACCATTTAAATTGCCAATCTTAAAAATGATCGAATAACTTTTTGTTATTCCTTTAATAAAACACCATCAGCTTCAAAACGATATTCAAATTTTGGAGCTGTTATGGCTGCGATCTGATCTTCAGATTCACCTGCATCTTCCGCGTAGTGTCTTAATTCTTCAACAGACGTTTCTGTAACGAATGCTTTACCGTTAATTACAACATCACCCACTGCATTTAATGGCATAAAAAAACCATAATCTTTAAACTTTACCATGACGTCATTTTCTCCATCGATATCTAAAGTCATCCAACATCCTTTTTTAGGACACACTTTAATAATTTTTCCTTTCATCTTAGAATCAACCGTATCTCCTACTTTTAAATTTTGATACAGTTCTGTGATGCGCTCAGAGTCTAATACATCATCAACAGTGATTTCATCTCCAAACGATGCATAAATCATTTCTGGTCCGTCCGCTTCTAAAGTGGATTCAGCAGTTTTAGATTCATTTTTACAAGACAAGATGCTCAAACTAATTGCTAAAAGAAAAATAATATGTTTCATAGGGAATGGATTTATTAATTGATTACAAATTTAAATAAATAAAAAGAATTTTAGCTTTTAATATTTAAACCAACAAAAAGCCATAGCGAAAACTGCTATGGCTTACTTATTATTAGAAAGGTGTAACTGAATACAGCTCATTTTTTTGGAAAATAAAAAACATAAAATTATCTAATATTAAGATTTAGATGTTACTGTTTCGTACGTTCTAGGCGTTTCGGCAGTAATAACCATAATTTTGCCTTTCGCTTCTTTTAAAGCGACTTGTAAATCTAGTTTCTTTACGGTTGGATTTTTAAAAGTTTTATAATAATACGCACCGTTTTTAGTATCTGCTGCAGAAGTCCAAACGGTATACTCGGACATGGATGTGTTTTTTTCTTTTTGTTTTACAATTCCGATTGGAATATCGAAGTTATTTAAAATATGAAAGGCTCTAAACACACCTTCCTCCTCGTCCTTGCATGGCTCGGCCGCATTTACAAACGCCGATGCTCTTACAAATCGAGATGCCGAAGTAAAATCTCCTGGCAATCCTACCATTCCGGTTCCTTCACTTAAAGGCGCATAAGTTTCTCCATTTAATTTAATACCACCTACATTATCTGGAGTCAGATTAATATAATTTCTTAGATTAGTAAGATGCCAATCGTAAGATGGGTTATTCGTAATAACCTGTACTGTATTATCAAATATTTGCAAACCGTTTTTAGAGTATTCTATTATAATAGATTGCCCCGATTTATCGGTAACTGTATAATGAAACGGAGCTACGCCCTGAATTTGTTTCATAAAAGTCCCCACTACTGTAATATCTTTTAAACCAGCTTTTACTTCTTCTACTGTAGCAAAACTTCCTAAAACAAAATTCCCCATTTCTTCACTAGAGACAGCCTTAGATTGATTACTTGTTGTCAGTTCCTCATACACAGCATAACCACTAAAATAAAAGCTTCCTAAATATAATCCTGCTTCGTTAATACCGTCTACCACAATATGTTTCCCGACAGCATTCATACCGGCAAAGCCATATTTCGCTTTCATTTTATAACCATCCTTATTATTTACAGAGCTTAAAAAATTAATCGAAGTTCCTTTAGGAATAACTAGAATATTAGATTGCGGATCGAATCCAAACTCTAAAGTTCTCGCAGGAATAACACTACCATTTTCTGTTCTAATAATAATTCCAGTACATCCAAAACTGACTTGTATACACAGAAAATAGCACACAAATAACAACGAAAAACCTTTTTTTACATTCATAATATTTCTAATTAGAAGTAAAATATAGATGCTGTTAACGTACTAATACAGACATTGAAAAGCATTTTAATTTCACTTGGGTTGATTTACTCTAAAAATAAATCATTGTATTAATTTAACAGCACATATTGTAATATTTTAATTTTAAGAAATTACTTTTTAAATAAATGAATTAAAACCCATGATTATTCATCAATTTTACATTTTAATTGACTTAAAATCCGTTATTAATAATTAACATTTATTTATAAGGCTTTAAGGGCCCTCCGGCGTTTGATAACATCGAGAGTTGTTTTGATTTGTAGTATATTGACATCCAAAAAAAAAACAACTTCATGAAAATTAAAATTACCCTAGTTTTTCTCTTAACTTCAATTTTTAGCTTTGCTCAAAAAAAAATCCTTGAGCATTCCGACAAATCCCTTTGGAATAAAATAAAAACTGAAGCCATTTCTCCTGATGGAAATTATGTTATGTATACCTTAGAACAAGGCGAAAAGGATACGTATTTAAAAATTAAAGATTCTAAAGCCAAACTTATTCTTGAGCATGATCGTGCTAAAAACGGAACATTCACCTATAATTCTGAAATGGCTCTTTTTACTATAAATGCTTGGAAAGATAGTATTGTAGAATTAAAACGAGATAAAGTAAAAAAAGAAGATCTTCCTAAAGACACGCTAGGTATTTATAGTTTTAAAAATAAATCCCTATTAAAAATAGCAAACGTGTCTTCGTATAAAACGCCTGAAAAATGGGATGGGTATCTTGCTTATATGCTGGCAGAAGTAAAAGCAAAAAAGAAACCAAAAGACAGCCTTTCTGAGGATAAAAAACAAGATACTTTAAGTCAACCCAAAAAGAAAAAGAAGGGTAAAAAAGTAAACAAGAAAAATGGATACCATCTTGTTCTTAGAAATTTAGATACTCAAAAAGAAGATACCATAAAGTTTGTAACCCATTACACTTTTGCAAAAGAAGGACAACGACTTGCCTATACCACTACTGGAGATACAGCCAACTTTAAAGCTGGTGCTTATGTTCTAAATATAGAAAACAACACACAAACTCAAATTTTTGAAGGCCATGAAAAGGTAAAATACTATCAATTAAATTTTAGTGATTCTGGTGAAAAATTAGGATTTGTTGCCGATTTAGATTCTACAAAAGTACAAGAGCGACCGAATGAATTATACGTTTGGAAAACAGGAGATACTAAAGCGAATCCAATCCTGAATAAAGATACTGCGCCAAAAGGCTATCGCGTTTCTGCAGACGGACGATTAAACTTTTCAGAAAACGAGTCTAAGTTATATTTTGGTTTAGGCGCACCAAGTATAATTAAAGATACTACGCTATTAGCTGAGGAAATTTCAAGTGTAGAAGTGTGGACGTATAACGAATCTAGATTATACACTGTTCAGGAATTAGCTATGGACCGCGATCGAAAAAAATCTTACGAAACGGTTCTCGATTTAAACACTAATAAAATCACTCAATTGGGAAGCTTAACGTATCCAAATGTTAATATTGGAGACGAAGGAAATTCTAATATAGCCTTAATAAGCACACCAGAACCTTACTATTTAGAAAGTCAGTGGACAGGAATTAGAGCTTCAGATTACGCTTTGGTAAATACAACCACAGGAGAAACTAAGCCTGTTTTAAGTAATATGCCTGGAGGTATGCGTTTAAGTCCGAAGGCTAAATATGCCTATGGATACAATCAAATAGATAGTACTTGGATAAGTTATAATGTAAGTACGGGTAAATTAATTAATCTAACGAAAGACAAAGTATTTTACGACGAACTTAACGATTCTCCTAAATATCCTAGATCCTACGGTGTTGCCGGCTGGACAACAAACGATGAGGAAGTACTAATTTACGACAGGTTCGATGTTTGGTCTGTAAATCCAGATACTGGCGAAATGTCAAGACTAACCAATGGAAGAGAAACGCATACGCAATATCGTTACATTCAATTAGATGAAGAAGAACGCCATTTAGACACAGATAAAACTTGGTTATTTTCTACGTTTAATGAAGACACAAAACATTCAGGATATTTTAAGTACGATTCTAAACGAAAAAAGGGAAGCCAAATTTTAGAAGGCCCTTACAAGTATTCTACACCAAGAATGGCACAGCAAAGTACAGAAGTGATATTCACTAGATCTTCTTTTACGGAATTTCCAGACCTTAGATATTCAGATTTAAGTTTTAAAAAACAAATAAAAATTAGTGATGCCAATCCGCAACAAAAAGATTACAATTGGGGAACCGCAGAGCTAGTAAATTGGACCTCTTTAGATGGTAAGCCTTTAAAAGGAATGCTGATTAAGCCAGAAAATTTCGATCCATCTAAAAAGTATCCGATGATTGTTAATTTCTACGAACGAAGTTCAGATAGATTATACGATCATAAAGCACCATCTTTTGGACTTTCTACTATTAATTATAGTTTTTACACCAGTAGAGGTTACCTTATTTTTAATCCAGATATAGAATATCGCGATGGTTATCCTGGAGAAAGCGCCTACAATTGCTTAATGCCCGGAGTAACATCTCTTATCGCAAAAGGATTTGTAGACGAAGATAATATCGGACTTCAAGGCCATAGTTGGGGAGCATATCAAATTGCGTATATAATTACTAAAACCGATTTATTTAAGGCTGTAGAATCTGGGGCTCCTGTAGTAAATATGGTAAGTGCTTATGGAGGTATCCGTTGGGGTACTGGTTTAAGCAGACAGTTTCAATACGAGCATACCCAAAGTAGAATTGGAGGAACACCATGGGAATACCCAATGCGATATATAGAAAACTCACCTATTTTTAATCTCGATAAAATAAATACACCTGTGTTAATTATGCATAATGATGCCGATGGACATGTGCCATGGTACCAAGGTATTGAGTTTTTTGTGAGTTTACGTCGTTTAGGAAAACCGTCGTGGTTACTTAATTATAACGGAGAGCCACACTGGCCTAGAAAACTACAAAACCGAAAAGATTTTAATCTAAGAATGTCTCAATATTTTGATCATTACTTAAAAGGCGCTCCAAAACCAATGTGGATGGAACGTGGTGTCCCTGCTTTAGAAAAAGGAATAAATCAAGGTTATGAATTGCAGGAGAAATAGTACTTTTATGCAATAGTGATACAATTCAAAAAATTTAAGCGCTTAGGGTGTGATGAAACAAAACCACTATAGCGCTTAAATTATTGAAAATTCAATTAGGCTTTAATAGACAAAAAACAATTCATTTAGTTCTCCGCAAAGACAAGAGTATGTTCAGTAAAAATAAAATCTACGCATTAATTTTTATAGCACTTCTACCCTTTTTCATGGTTTCGTGTAAATCAAGTTCTACAATAAAAGATTCTACAATAACTAGAAACTCTAAGAAATCTGAAAAAGCACCTTATGTGATATTGGTATCTTTAGATGGCTTCCGTTGGGATTATGTCGAGAAATATAAACCGAAGCATCTTTCTAATTTTATAAAAAACGGGGTTCAAGCAGAGTCTTTAATACCGTCTTATCCTTCTAAAACGTTTCCTAATCATTACACCATTGTAACAGGAATGTATCCTGAAAATCATGGTTTAATTGGGAATGCCTTTTACAGCTATAAAAAAGATGTCACG
The DNA here is from genome assembly GCF_051016085.1 of Formosa bonchosmolovskayae. Classification (GTDB taxonomy): domain Bacteria; phylum Bacteroidota; class Bacteroidia; order Flavobacteriales; family Flavobacteriaceae; genus Formosa. Next base: position 3,159,483 of record NZ_CP174605.1, on the reverse strand, counting down.
TATGCCATTAGAAATAGAGACATGGTGGAAGATGGTACGTTTTATGGAGGGACTCCGATTTGGGTTTTGGCAGACCAGAATGATATGGTATCGTCAAGTTACTTTTTTGTTGGATCGGAGGCAGATATCCAAGGAGTACACCCAACTTACTACCGTAAATATGATGGATCAATTACAAATGAAACACGCATTTCGGAAACTCTAGAATGGTTAAAGTTACCTGAAGCCGAAAGACCGCACATGCTTACCATGTATTTCTCGGATATAGATGATATCGGTCACAAATACAGCCCTAGCAACGATGAACAACTAACAAAAGCAATCCTTAATTTAGACACCCAATTGGGAGCATTATTTAAAGGCGTTGCAGAGACTGGTTTGGATATAAACATTATTATAGTATCCGACCATGGAATGACTACAGTTGAAGCTGAAAATTTCATCTCTATCGACGAGGTGGCAAATCCAGAACTTTATACCCTTATAGATAATGGTAGTATTTTAAATATTCATCCTAAAGCTAACGTCACTATAGATTCCGTTCTAAAGATTTTAAAACGGAAAGAAAATAATTTTAAAGTCTACAAAACAAAAGATACTCCTGGCTTTGAATATTCACCTAAAAATAAAGATTGGGGTCCAATCCAGATTATTCCTGATTTTGGATATTATTTTTCATATCCATCGCGAATAGAGAGTATGAAAACAAATGGAGTTACTGCCGTAGGTGTTCATGGTTACGATACCAGACACAAAGACATGCACGGCATTTTTTATGCTAATGGACCTGCATTTAAATCGGATTACATAATACCATCCTTTAAAAACATTGATATTTATCCTTTAATGTGCAAACTTTTAGATCTTAAAACTCCAACGTCTATCGATGGAAATTTAGACATTATAAAAGATGCTCTAAAATAAGAATCGGCATAAACGTAGTGTAATCGTTCGTTTCACTTAAAAATAATTTGTACTTTTTAAGTGAAATATTAAATTGATAACTGATCAAGAGACAGTAAATAAAATAGACTAAAATCATAAAACAAATTATAATACAACTTAAACTATGGCAAAAAAACTGGTAACATTTGGTGAAGTAATGATGCGTTTATCTCCTCCAGGATATTTAAAATTTTCGCAAGCAAACTCTTTCGAACTTGTTTACGGTGGTGGCGAAGCAAACGTCGCCATTTCATGTGCTTATCTTGGCATGAAAGCCGCACACATGACACGATTTCCCGATAATGCCATAGGCCGAGCTGCGACTCAGTTTTTACGTAAAAATTGGCTAAGTAGCGATCAAATTATATATGGCGATAACAAATTGGGAATGTATTTCCTAGAAAAAGGAGCTGTACACAGACCAAGTGTTGTGGTTTACGAAAGAGAAGGTTCTGCGTTTTCTTTAATTCAGCCTGGAATGATAGACTGGGAAGATGTCTTAAAAGACGCCGATTGGTTTCATTGGACAGGAATTACACCGGCTATTTCAGATGGAGCGGCTATGTGCCTATTAGAAGCTATAAAAACAGCAAACAAAATGGGTATTATGGTTTCTGGTGATATTAACTCTAGAAAAAATATGTGGAAATATGGGAAAACCATGCAAGAGGTCATGCCCACTCTCGTGCAACACTGTGACATTGTAATAACCAGCCCTCGCGGCATTAATGAAATGTTTGGATTAGGAGAAATTGGTGGAAAATTTAAAGATTCTGCGAAAGCTCTTATGGATGCTTATCCAAGAATTAAGAATGTAGTAGGTAAAAAAAGGAAATCGATTAGTGCGTCCGAACAAGAAATACAAGGAAGAATCTGGAATGGAACCGAATATATTAAGACAGAAACTTTTGAGATTTCTCATGTTATAGATCGTGTGGGTACAGGTGATGCCTTTGCTGCGGGGTTAATATACGGACTCTTACATTACGACGACGACTTGGATGCCCTTAATTTTGCTTCGGCAGCATGTGCTTTAAAACACACTATCCTTGGCGATGTTAATATGGCGACATTAGAAAACGTAAAAAGCTTAATGGGTGGTGACACATCAGGAGCATTAAAACGTTAATTGCAAAAACAGAATCGATTGTTCTAAGCTGTTTAGAATAATTAAAAGCTATGATATCTTGAATTATATCATTTCAAAAAAGAAAAGTAATACTAAAAATAGAAAATGAAAAACACAAGCTTAATAGTCATAGCTATATTAATGTTATTCTTTAGTTGTAAAGAAGATAAAAAAGAAGAAGTTTCAGAAAAACAGGAACGTCCAAATATTATTTTTATAATGAGTGACGACCATGCGTATCAAGCCATTAGCGCGTATGGTAAAGGATTAAACCACACGCCTAATATTGACAGAATTGCTAAAGAAGGTGCTATTTTTAACAGAGGTTTTGTAACGAATTCAATTTGTGCACCTAGTAGAGCCGTACTTTTAACTGGTAAACATAGTTTTATAAATGGTAAAGTAGATAATGTAAGTCCGTTTAACTGGGACCAAGATAACTTTGCCAAGGCACTTCAAAAATCAGGATATCAAACCGCTATGATTGGTAAAATACATTTAGATGGTTTACCGCAAGGTTTCGATTATTCTAATGTACTTCCGGGTCAAGGCTTATACTATTCTCCCATATTTATAGAAAATGGTGAGAAAAAAACGTATCCAGGATACATTACTCAAGTGACTACAGATATCGCTTTGGATTGGTTAGAAAACAAGCGAGAAAAAGAAAAGCCATTTTTAATGATGTATCATCAAAAAGCGCCTCACAGAACTTGGATGCCAGAAATAAAGTATTTAACACTAATGGATAGTGTAACTTTCGATCCTCCTGCTAATTTCTTTGACAATTATGAAGGAAGACCAGCTGCTGCTAAACAGGAAATGAGCATATTTGAAGATATGGATGTGGTTTACGATCTTAAAATGCTAGATAAGGAAGGTGAAATAAAAACAAAATACAGACCTTACTTTCAGAAAAAATATGATCGTATGACAGACGAGCAAAAAGTAGCTTGGGATGCCTATTACGATCCGATTATAGCCGACTTTAAATCTAGAAACTTACAAGGTAAAGCTCTTGCTAAATGGAAGTATGATAGATATATGCACGATTATTTAAGAACAGTACAATCTGTAGATGATGGAGTTGGTGAAGTTTTAGATTACCTTAAGGCTAATGGTTTAGAAGAAAATACCATAGTAGTATATACTTCCGATCAAGGTTTTTATTTAGGAGAGCACGGTTGGTTCGATAAACGTTTTATGTATGAAGAATCTTTTAGAACGCCACTTTTAGTAAAGTATCCAAAAGAAATTAAACCCGGAACTGTTATAAATGAGCTGGTTCAGAATATAGATTTTGCCCCAACGTTTTTAGATTATGCTGGTGTAGATATTTCAAAAGACATTCAAGGAGAATCCTTTAGAAAATTAGTAAAAGGAGACGCTAGTGAATGGAGAGATGCAATTTATTATACGTATTACGAGTTTCCTGGCGAACACCATGTAAAACGTCATCATGGCGTAAGAACAGACCGCTATAAATTAATTCATTTTTACTACGATATCGATCAATGGGAATTATACGATCTGGAAAAAGATCCTTCAGAAATGCATAATGTATATAACAATCCTGAATATGCAGGTGTAAAAGAAGACATGCATAATCAGTTAGAAAACATGCGTACCAAATATGGAGACAATGACGAACGTGATAAACAGAATTTGGAACATTACCTGGAAGTTATAAAAGAATAGTTTTAATAGCGATTTGAATATATATTCAAATCGCTTTTTTTGTTATTACCACTTGGAAATGATATTTTTGATGCCTTACATCACAAAGTATTGATTAGTACTAACTATATAACGAAGTTGTTTTTACTTTTTATAATATTTTAACTCACGATACTTTAAACCTATTACTAACCAATTAGCCTATCTTTTAAAATTAATTAATAATGAAATCATTTAAAATAATTGCAGTTTCAAGTCGTATTCTTCTATTAAGCGCATGTTTAACCACCATGGTATCATGTAAAGAAGATGCTTCAAAACGTATAAAGGAAGAAAACAAAACAGAGGTCGAGACTCAAGATAAAGTGCAAACTACAGAACAAGCGGAACCGCAAGAAAATTTGGTTGGTGGCGAAGCCCAATTCGAAGCAGGTATTAAAGCGGCAGAATCTAACGATATGCCATTGGCATTCACAAAATTTATGGAAGCCGCTAAAGAAGGACACGAATACGCTCAGTTTAATATTGGATTGATGTACGAGCAAGGCTTAGGAGTTGCGAAAAATCAAGAAGAAGCTTTTAATTGGTACACGAAATCTGCAACTCAAAAAAACTCAGCTGCGCAATTTAATCTGGGTGTTTGTTATGAAAATGGTTATGGAACTCCCGTCGATTTCGCAAAAGCAAATGCGTGGTACCGTAAGGCATCTCTTCAAGACGATGGCCTGGCAGTTGGTAATTTAGGGATGTTATATATACGTGGGGACGGTGTTAAAGAAAACAAGGTTGCAGGTATAGCATTGCTTATCATGTCTACCACTATGGATTCATCTCCAGAAAATCAGGCGAAGAAAAATATTTCTTCCATTAGAGGTTTAACTCCTGAAATGATTTCTGAAGCGCAAACACTTTCAAATCAAATGAGCGCGAGTGCAACTGAAAACTTTTTAGAGCCACTAGATCAGTATTTAGGTACGTCTCAGAATGCAATTTAAATTGTAACTGAGATGAACAGAAACTTAGAATAGTTGTTTATTTATTTAATAATAGACATAAAAAAAAAGCGATTCTTTTATTTAAAGAATCACTTTTTTGATTTATGTTTTAAAAAGAATTATTTCTCAAATTGCTTTAACGTCTTTATAATGATAGACACACAATCTAACAATTGTTCTTCATTTATTACCAAAGGTGGTGCAAATCGGATAATGTTTCCATGTGTTGGTTTTGCTAATAAACCGTTATCACGAAGTGCTAAACAAATATTCCAAGCAGTATCACTGTCTTCATCTTCATCTATTACAATAGCATTTAATAATCCTTTTCCTCTTACTAAATTGGCAATAGAACTTGTCTCTATATATTTATCTAATTCACTTCTAAAAAGTTGTCCCAAAGTTTCAGCATTTTCAGCTAAATTTTCGTCTTTTACAACATTTAAAGCGGCAATAGCAACAGCTGCCGCGATTGGATTCCCTCCAAAAGTACTACCGTGGTTTCCTGGTTTAATAACATCCATAACGGCATTATCTGCTAGAACAGCACTTACAGGATACGCTCCTCCACTTAATGCTTTACCTAAGATTAATAAATCTGGTTTTACATTTTCATGATTTACGGCTAACAATTGTCCAGTTCGTGCAATACCAGTTTGCACTTCGTCTGCTATAAATAATACATTGTATTTTTCGCATAACGCCTTAGCTTTCGATAAATAACCTTCGCTTGGCACGTAAACTCCCGCTTCTCCTTGAATAGGTTCTACTAAGAACCCTGCAACATTGGGATTGTTTTTTAAAGCAGCTTCTAACTCCTTTAAATTGTCGTATTCAATTTTTATAAATCCATTGGTAAATGGACCAAAATTGTTACGAGCTATAGGATCATTAGAAAACGAGATGATAGTAGTTGTACGTCCGTGAAAGTTATTTTCACAAACAATTATTTCTGCTTCATTTTCTTCAACACCTTTAACTTCGTATGCCCACTTTCTACATAATTTAAGCGCTGTTTCTACGGCTTCCGCTCCTGTGTTCATTGGTAACAATTTTTCGAAATCAAAATATTCGCATGCAAATTTTTCGTATTTCCCCAACATGTCGTTGTGGAATGCGCGAGACGTTAATGTTAATTGTTGTGCTTGCTCCATCATAGCTCCAACAATTTTGGGATGACAATGCCCCTGGTTTACTGCAGAATAAGCAGATAAAAAGTCGTAATATTTTTTTCCTTCAACATCCCAAACAAAAACACCTTCTCCCTTAGTTAAAACTACAGGAAGTGGATGGTAATTGTGTGCACCATATTTATTTTCTAGGTCTATTGCTTGTTGTGAAGTTAATGGGTTTAAAACAGCCATTTTAATATATTTTAAATTGATACTTAGCTATTCCTACCTTGTCTCTAATTATATATGAATTTTGAGATGGAGAGAAATCATCCATAAAACTGTTTGCAAATTACTAAATATTAAAAGCGGATTGAAATAAATAGTTAGATTTTTAAAATCATTCTAGATTATATTCATTTTAAATCTTATTCCTTTTCTAAAAAATATGTAAAGACATACAAAACAAAAGCTAAAAACACCTTATTTTTGCCCCATGTCTAGAAAAAATAGAAAACAAGTTTTTACAAATATAGAAGTCCTTGATGCAGGAGCAAAAGGGAAAACCATCGCAAAATCTCCAGAAGGAGCAGTTATATTCTTGCCAAATGCAGTACCTGGCGATGTCGTAGATATTCAAACCTATAAAAAGCGTAAAGCTTATTATGAAGGTAAAGCAACCGTTTTTCATAAATTGTCTGATAAACGCACCACACCAGAATGCGAGCATTTCGGGGTTTGTGGTGGTTGTAAATGGCAAGACATGGATTATAAATGGCAATTGCATTACAAACAGAAAGAAACTGAAAACAACTTACGCCGTTTAGGTCATATTGAATTGCCTGAGGTGACTCCTATTCTAGGATCGGCCGAACAGTATTTTTACAGAAACAAAATGGAATTTTCATTTAGTGATAGCCGTTGGTTAACGTTAGAAGAAATTCAGTCGGATATAAATTTAGAAGATAAAAATGCATTAGGATTTCATATTCCAGGAATGTGGGATAAAATTTTAGATATTAATAAGTGTCATTTACAAGCAGATCCTTCTAATGCCATTCGAAATTCAGTACGTGCTTTCGCTGTAGAAAATGATTTAGAATTCTTTAATACTAGAAATCAAACAGGATTGTTACGTACCTTAATGATACGTACTGCATCTACAGGAGAATTAATGGTGTTAATTCAATTCTTTAAAGAAGACAAAGAAAAGCGTGAATTATTACTAAATTACCTTGCTGTAACATTCCCGGAAATTACGTCTTTACTTTATGTAATTAATACAAAAGCGAACGATACCATTTACGATCAGGACATTATATGCTTTAATGGTCGTGACCATATCTTCGAAGAAATGGAGGGCTTAAAGTTTAAGATTAATGCTAAATCATTCTACCAAACCAACTCCGATCAAGCGTTCGAATTATATAAATTAACTCGCGATTTCGCAGGATTAACAGGAGAAGAATTGGTTTACGACTTGTATACCGGTACAGGTACAATAGCTCAGTTTGTTGCTAAGAATGCTAAAAAAGTAGTTGGTGTAGAAGCTGTACCAGATGCTATTTTGGCGGCTAAAGAAAATGCAAAGGCTAATAAAATAGACAATGTAGATTTTTATGTTGGTGATATGAAAAATGTATTCAATGACCAATTTATCAAAACTCATGGGCACCCAGATGTTATAATTACAGATCCGCCACGTGATGGAATGCATAAAGATGTGGTGCAAATGTTATTAAATGTATCGCCAGAAAAAATTGTATACGTAAGTTGTAATAGCGCAACCCAAGCTAGAGATTTAGCGTTAATGGATGCCGTTTATAAGGTAACTAAAATCCAAGCTGTAGATATGTTCCCACAAACACATCACGTAGAAAACATAGTACTTTTAGAAAAAAGATAGATCATTTATGAAATATTCATTTGTCATTATTCTTTTAGTCGCACTGAGTTTCTTTGGGTGTGAAAAAGACGATATTTGCTCTAACGACACGCCTACAACGCCAAGTTTAATTATTCGGTTTTACGACGTAACAAATCCTAATATCGATGTTTTAAATAGCGTAACTAATTTAAGAGTTCAAGGTATTGGCAACGACGATGTACTCCCTGGTTACGATGTTGTAGCTACCGATTCTATTGCGGTGCCTTTAAAAACCACAGATAACGTTACCCAGTATTCTTTATATAAAGAATATGTTTATGATGATAATGATACACCAGATGATGATTCTGACGATACCATAACAGGTAATGAAGATGTTATTACCATAACATACGACATGGAAGAAGTTTATGTGTCTCGTGCCTGTGGGTATAAAACAGTATATAGAAATGTGAGTATAAATCTAGTGGAAGACGACGAAAATTGGATTGAATTAATACGCTCAGTAAACGATAACCAATCTGTAGAGGATGAAAATGAAGTACAATTTAAATTATATCATTAAAACACTTTTTATATCACTTTGTTTTAGTGGAACGCTTTTCGCTCAAACAGAAATGCCTTTAGTTCCAACCTCAGATACCATAGTAGCTGTAGTTCAAGATTCTACTGCAATTAAAGAAAAATACGGTTTACGTGTAGGTATCGAATTAAGTAAGCTATTACGAACTGCTCTGGAAGATGATTATGAAGGTTTTGAAGTGGTTGGAGATTATAGATTAACTAAATTTATTTACGTCGCTGGAGAATTTGGTGCAGAAAACATCACCGAGTACAACGATTTTTATAATGCAACAACTAAAGGATCTTATTTTAAAGTCGGAGTAGATTATAATGCCTACCGTAATTGGTTAGACATGGAAAACATGATTTATGGCGGATTTAGGATTGGTGCAAGTACATTTAGTCAGACGCTGAATAGTTATTCCATTTATTCTGAAAATCAATATTGGACACCACAATTTTCATCGACCGATATTAAAGATTACGACGGGTTAAACGCCTTGTGGGCAGAACTAATTGTAGGTCTTAAAGTAGAAGTCGCTAACAATTTATATTTAGGAGCTCACATAGAATTTAAAGGATTACTGGCACAAAGTGAACCTGATAATTTCGAGAATCTCTATATCCCTGGATTTTATAAAACTTATGATAGCATCGGACTTGGCTTTGGGTACGGCTACTCTATTTCGTATTTAATTCCGCTTTACAAAAAAGACAAATAAACTGTTTTACAACCACTTAACTCACAACACTTTTTGTATACGAGTTAAAACAACAGTGGATTGCACAAAAAACGTAATTAAATTATACTTAACTTTCAAGTACAATTAATTATAAAAACAATCTAAAAGAATTAAATCATGAACAACTTAAAAAAATTAGTAATGGTATTCACTATTGGGCTTATGGCATGTACTGTAAGCGCACAAAGTGATAAGGATCAGGAAATTATTAAAGATGCAGAAATGGCCAAACAAACCTTATTGGATGGTAACGAAGCACTAAAAGATTTCTTTAATAAAGCTGCCGGATACGTTATTTTTCCTAATGTAGGTAAAGGTGGATTTATTGTTGGTGGTGCTTCTGGAAATGGAGTCGTTTACGAAAAAGGTGGTGCTAAGGTAGGAATGGCGAGTCTTAAAAAAGTAAATATCGGACTTCAAGCTGGAGGAGAAGCTATTATTGAGGTTATTTTCTTTGAAACGAATACCGAATTAGACGAATTTAAAAAAGGTAAATTTAAGTTTGATGCTGGTGCTTCGGCAACGGCAATCAAGTCTGGAGAATCTTTTAATGCAAAATATTCTGAAGGTGTAGCCGTATTTACACAAACAAAAGGTGGATTAATGGCAGATGCTTCTGTTGGAGGTCAAAAATTTAAATTTAAACCATTTAAATAATCGTATTTTCAATTTTGATAAAAAAAAAAGCAAGTGTTTTACACTTGCTTTTTTGCTTTCTTACTACCTTCATACATCACATATTTTACAAAACGTGACTCTAATTTGGCATTAAAAAGTTTTATTTTTCTTGATGGTCTTAATCCCACACACTTTAATGCTTCTAAGTTAGATGTAATTAACCAAGCATCTGTTCCAGGATAATTCTGCTTTAACGTATCCCCTATACTTCCGTAAAATTCTTCCATTTCAATATTTAATCGTTCACCATAAGGCGGATTAAATAACATGTGTAATTTCTCACTTCCAGATTTTCTAGTTTTAAAGAAATCTTCATGCTTTACCGAAACAAATTCTTCTAAATGTGCATTTTTCACATTCTCTAAAGCTTTAGTCACAGCCGAAGGCGATTTATCGTAACCCATTATTTTATGATGGAAATCACGCGTTTTAGATAACAACGACGTTTCTATCTTTTCAAACAACTCAACATCCCAATCTTCCCAGCGCTCAAAAGCAAATTCCTTACGCATTAAGTTTGGCGGAATATTACATGCAATCATTGCGGCTTCAACTAAAATAGTTCCAGAACCACACATCGGGTCCATAAAATCACTTTGTCCATCCCAACCAGAATGCATAATTAATCCTGCAGCTAAAACCTCATTTATAGGTGCAATATTAGTAGCCGTTTTGTAACCACGTTTATGTAAAGAATCTCCAGAACTATCCAAAGAAATGGTACATTTTTGTCTATCAATATGGATATTAACCTTTAAATCTGGAAATTTCAAGTCTACATTAGGCCTTGTACCCGTAGTATTTCTAAATTTATCAACTATGGCATCTTTAGTTTTCTGTGCAATATATAATGAATGCGTAAACACATCAGAGTTAACTGTGGCATCTATAGCTAGTGTCCCTGTTGGTTTTAGATAGTCTTCCCATTGCATTTTATAGACATTATCGTAAATATCTTGCTCGGTAACTACACGAAAACTTCGTATAGGTTTTAGTATCTTTATAGCTGTTCTTAACCCTAAATTAGCTTTATACATAAAGCCTTTATCCCCAACAAAACTCACGTTTCTTACACCTATTTCAACATCAAGTGCGCCTAACTGAGTTAATTCTTTTGCTAATAATTCTTCAAAGCCAAATAAGGTCTTGGCAACCATTTTAAAATTATTCTCCATTATTTACTTTAAATAGATTACAAAAATACAGTATTTTTGCACCCTACATAGTTTAGAAATGATAAAAGATAAAACAACTTGGTATGTATCGTGGTTTGACAGCCCTTTTTACCACATATTATACAAAAATAGAGACGACCGTGAAGCGCAAATATTCATGGATAATCTTACACAATATTTAAATATTGAAGAGCAAGGTAAAATTCTCGATTTAGCATGTGGAAAAGGACGTCACTCTGTGTATTTAAATTCTTTAGGATATCATGTTACAGGTGCAGATTTATCTGAGAACAGTATAAAATACGCCAAACAATTTGAAAATGACACCTTAAAGTTTGAAGTTCACGATATGTGCCAACCATTTCCTGAAACTTTTGATGCTGTCTTTAATTTGTTTACCAGCTTTGGATATTTCGATAAAGACGAAGATAATTTAAACACGATAAAAGCTATTAAAAGTGATTTGAACGAATACGGCATTGGAGTTATCGATTTTATGAATTCCGACCATGTTATTGCAAATTTGGTTCCTGAAGACACTAAAACTGTAGACGGCATTACCTTTCATTTAAAACGCTATGTTGAAGATAACCATATTATCAAAGACATCTCTTTTACTTATGAAGGTGAAGATTACAACTATCAGGAACGCGTAAGAGCTTTTACCTTAAAAGATTTTGAAACACTTTTTGAAGCTGCAGGCGTTCACTTATTAGAAGTTTTTGGAAATTATAAATTACAGAAATTTGATGCTAAAACATCAGATAGATTAGTTATGCTTATTAAATAATGAACTCGTATCTACTACCTTTTGTTGCCGTAATCTTGGGTGTTGGTTTAGCTTATTTGGGTAAATCTAAGCAAATCATAAACACTAAGTTACTACTGTCGTTTAGTGGTGCGTTTTTATTAGCATTAACTTTGTTCGAGCTCCTTCCCGAGGTCTATCATCATTTACCAGCACGACAAACCGGGCTGTTTATTATGATTGGAATCTTGTTACAAATTATATTGGAATTCTTCTCTAAAGGTGCAGAACACGGACATGTACACATACATAAACACGACACCACTTTTCCTTGGTTATTATTTATTAGTTTATGTATTCATAGCTTTTTAGAAGGCTTTCCAATCCATCATCACAACGATATGGTATATGGGGTATTAATTCATAAAATCCCAATCGCGGCCTTAATTACAACGTTTTTAATTCAGTCTCATTATAGCAAAATTCAAACTTTTGGTTTCCTTTTATTTTTCGCTGTAATGACGCCTATTGGGACGTTTATTTCTAACCATGTAAGTTTAGTAGAAGACTATATACATTTTATTAATGCCCTTGTTATCGGGATATTTTTCCATATTTCGACAACCATTTTATTTGAAAGTAACGAGGACCATAAATTTAATTTAACCAAACTCATTTCAATATTCGCTGGAGTTGCAGCCGCTTATGCCATATAATTTATGTTTAGTAAAGAAGAATCTAGAGAATTAAGAGAATTATTTTGGACCAGTTTCGGAAAGTCCTTTCCAAGAAAATGGATACTTTATGATACTAAAATAAAAGGGTTTAGTTTTAAATTTCATTTCGATACTAAATCGGCTTTTGTGACTTTAGACGTTGAACACGATTTAGAAAATAGAATTAAACATTGGGAAAAATTAGAATCTTTAAAGTCTATTTTAAGAGATGATTATTTACCTGAAGCTATTTTTGAAGAAGAATTTTTACTTGATAACGGCAAGGAGATTTCAAGAATTTATGTACCGTTAGATCAAAAGGTATCTATTCATAATAAAAACACCTGGCAAGAGGTTATGGTGTTTTTAAATGAAAACATGTCTAAATTCGAATCGTTTTTCGAGGATTACTCAGATATCTTAAAAGACGATTAACGTCCATTACCATTATATTACATATAAAAAAATCATTAAAAAATGACTGATGGCACCTGCTAAAACAAATAGATGCCAAATTACGTGGTTGTAAGGAATCTTTTCAATCGCATAAAAAATGATTCCCACAGTATAAAACAATCCTCCGGCAAACAATAAATACACACCGTTTTCTCCTATCACTTTTGCTAAGTTAGAAAAATCGAATACAACTAACCAGCCCATTACTAAATATAAAAGTGTAGAAAACACTTCAAACTTACCTGTAAAAAAAAGTTTTAATAACAATCCAAATCCTGCAATACCCCAAACAACTAAAAACAAGGTCCAGCCTAAACTCTGTTCTAAAGAGATTAGTAATACAGGCGAATATGTACCCGCAATTAAAAGATAAATACTAATGTGGTCGGCAATTCTTAAATAGTATTTTTTATTTTCATTAGAAACATAGTGATATAAAGCAGAAGCAGAAAATAAAACGATTAGCGATATGCCATAAACCACTACACTAAATAAGGTCCACCCCGTTTTCTGTTCGTTATAATAAATTAACAATGCCAAACCTAAAACTCCTAAAACCGCACCAATAGCATGTGTAATGGTGTTTAGTTTTTCTTCGAAAGGCGATTGAATTTTCATTTTTTAGAAGGATTAACAGGTTTTAATGGCACAGTAACTAAACGTTTGCTCCATTTTTTTTCTGCTTCATAAAAATCGAAATCTAAAACTGAATTCTGACGTTCTAAACGCTGATTCTGAAAATTTCGTTCCAAGATATCTTCAATAAAATAATCTTCCTTAGAGTTCATGGGATCGAATTCTTCTTTTAAAGAAATATCGAATATGCTCGCTGTACTATTAAACCAAAATGCACGCCAGCCACTTCTTAAATCTTTAATTAAATCGAAGGCAGTTGTTCCGGTTTGTCTGTGAATAAGTTTAACCAATATCTGACCTTCGGTACGTGTCATTTTCTTTAATTCTGCCGAAAATTCATCTTCTAAATATCTTTGTACTTGCTTGGTGTAACGTTTTTTATCGCGATTTTTACCTAATTTCTCTAACCTTATAGTGAGTTCTTGTAAACGATCGGCAGCCATTTTAGCATACGGATAAACTTTAAGGGTTTTTCTACGAAGAATAAGGTATTGAATATGTTCCTTTTTATCGACAAAATCGATTTTATTCAGAATCATAACTTCATCTAAATCAATGCTTTTTCGTGGCACAGAATCTCCTTCGATAATAATATAGGTGTCCTGAATACTATCCTGACTAATCTCATAAACCTGAGACCACGCAAAACAAGGAAAACATAATAAAAAGAATAGGAAAATTTTCATATAAATCTTGAAGCCAAAAACTATTCCAAAATTAATAAATTACACCTCTTTAAACCCTAAAATCATATTAATATTATTATTTTTATACAAAATTATTACAAATGGCAAACAAGAGTATATTAAATAAAAAATCTCTAGATTTTTTAGAAACATATTTAAATAATGCAGCACCTACTGGGTACGAATGGACTGGGCAAAAGCTGTGGATGGATTATTTAAAACCTTATGTAGACGAATTCATAACAGATACTTATGGAACCGCTGTAGGTGTGATAAACCCTGATGCCCCGTACAAAGTTGTGATTGAAGGACACGCAGACGAAATTTCTTGGTATGTGAATTATATTTCTGATGAAGGTTTTATTTATGTTGTCAGAAACGGAGGAAGTGATCATCAAATTGCGCCAAGTAAATTGGTTAATATTCATACTAAGAAAGGCATTGTAAAAGGTGTTTTTGGATGGCCGGCTATTCATACAAGAGATAAATCTAAAGAAGAGACACCTAAACCTGACAACATTACAATTGATGTTGGAGCAAAAACTAAAAAAGAAGTCGAAGATATGGGTGTTCATGTAGGTTGTGTAATTACATATCCAGATGAATTTCATATTTTAAATGGTGATAAATTTGTATGCCGCGCTCTAGATAACAGAATGGGTGGCTTTATGATTGCAGAAGTGGCGCGTTTACTTCATGAAAACAAGAAAAAGTTACCGTTTGGACTGTACATTACGAACTCGGTACAAGAAGAAATTGGACTTCGTGGTGCAGAAATGATTACTCAAACCATTAAACCTAATGTTGCTATTGTTACCGATGTGACTCATGATACAACAACGCCAATGATTGACAGAAAAAAAGAAGGTCATTTAGAGTTAGGTCTTGGTCCTGTGGTCGCTTATGCTCCTGCCGTACAACAAAAATTAAGAGATTTAATTACAGACACAGCAGAAACTAACAAAATTCCTTTTCAGCGCTCTGCATTGTCTAGAGCCACAGGAACAGATACCGATGCTTTTGCTTATAGTAATGGAGGTGTTGCCTCTGCCTTAATCTCCTTACCACTGCGATATATGCATACCACAGTAGAGATGGTACACCGTGAAGATGTTGAGCATGTTATAAAATTAATTTATGAGACGCTTTTAAATATAGAAGACGGAGAAACATTTAGTTATTTTAAATAGATATTTACCCTATTCCCGCTATAAACTTGGCGGGAATATTTTTTATACACCATATCCACATGGACGAACTTATAGATATTGTTAATATAGATGGCTCTTATACGGGAAAAACGGCATTAAAGTCCGAAATACATAATAAAGGCTATTACCATAATACAGCTCACATATGGCTATATACTAGTAGTGGTGAGATTTTGTTAGCACAACGTAGTTATAAAAAAGCAATATGCCCAGGCATGTGGGATGTTTCGGTAGCTGGTCATGTAGATGCGGGAGAAACGATAGAAGAAGCAGGCATTCGAGAAACTTTGGAAGAACTCAATTTAACTTTAACAGCAACTGATTTGAAAAAAATTGGGGTATTTAAATGTTTTCAAAGTTACGATTCTGGAATTCGGGACAATGAGTTTCACCATACATATATCGCTATATTAAGAGAATCATTACAGAACTTAACACCACAACCCGAAGAAGTTGAAGCACTTCAACTAGTATCTATAGAAACGTTTAAATCACACTTAGCTAATAGTGAAACTAATGATTATTTTGTACCGTCTAATAGGGCATATTACGAACAAGTTTTAAGTGCTATTCAAGAAAATGTATAAAACCACTTAATTCTTTAGACAGTTTAAATTCGTTCTTTGAATTTGAATTTAAAATTGGAACTCTGCCAGAAACCATTTCACTTAACCGGTCGTTTTTCAAGACTATAAAATCTTCTAAATTGTCTTTAATCATTTGATTTTTTAAACCAAACCACACACAAATACAAGTTGTTAATATAATATCTAGTACAAAAAACTTCCCTTTTGTACCTAAAACAATGATACCCATAATTACCCAAATGCACCCCATAACAGCAATTTCTTTAGAAAACTCTGCTATACTTTCTGATGTAATAATACTAATAAGCTTATTTATATCGCTTTGGGAATGCACTAAATTAAATTTCCTATTCACATTTTTAAGTTCGTATTTAGAATAGGTGGCATGATTAAAATATTTCTTAACTCTTGGCTCCCAACGCTTAGTTCTTTCTGTATCAGTTTGCCAAAATTTTGAAGCTTCTTCTACAACTCTAACAAAACTAATTTCTTTACTAATAAATTGAATACTTTGTTCTGAAATATATTGTTGATCTATTAAAATAGGCCTAAAAGGCACTTTATCCTGTGACTGTACTTTTGTAGTATTAGTATGCTCTAAGAAAGCTGGGCCAGCTAAAGCAATATTGGCGCACAACATGCAAACAACACGTAGTAAGATATGTTTCATTTTTAGGAGGATTTGGTTGGTTTAATAGCAATTCAATACTATTTGATTATCAACTTAGTATCAATTAATTATTATACTTCAAATATAAGAACGAAACGGACAAAATATGTCTATTTAAATATTAATGCAAGATAAAGACTGATTTTGTAATACTTAAAACACGTTTTAATACTTATTTATAACAATTCTACCTTTGAGTTTAATTTTATACTCAAGAGATCATTTACCTTTTGTAAAATACCGAAGTCTGCTTTAGTTAAAGTCTCTAGAGTTACTTTCCTGTCAATGTTATATACATTGACATTTATCTCATTACTTAACCAGTCTTCCATTCGTCTTTTTCCTTTCGATTGATTGATTGTTCTTAATGTAACAGAAACATTTTCCGGGCAATTAACCACTTCTGCTATTTCTACATTAGTTAAGCGATCGCGATACGTCATAAAAACATCTTCCGCAGAACGTATATGTTCATAATCGTAGCAATCGCCTCCTCTTAAAGTCTTTCCTGTATAACAATCTGTATAAAGTGCTCTACCATCACCTCCCCTAACCAAAGCTTTTTTTTGCATTTGTGCTTTAATTTTAGTGAATAATAAATCTATTTCTGTACGGTGGTATGGTCGGTTTGGGTTTTGCATAGATTAGAATTGGAGGAAAATCTGTTTATGATTCGATTCAATGGATTTTTTATCAAATTTATTAATTCCAAATGATTCAGCTATAATATCTAAATATTCCTGTTCTTCATTATCAAGATTACTATCTGATAACATAACTCGACATAAATACCCATAAAATTCTTCTTCCAATTCAAATTTATCAACATATCTACTGATTTTTTTTATTGTAGAAGGATTCTGAATTTTATAAGCAATCAAACTTTCTAATTCTTCTACAGATGAATTTATATAATTTAGAAAAGGCTCCTGCGTGATTCCTGCTTCTGAAAAGCATAACTCATTGATGATATCACTAATAACTTTCATTTTACTTAAATTAACTTCTTCTTCAATCTTAGCCCCTTGTCCTAATAAACTTGATAACATCTCAATATATTCAATAATATTTTGAAAATCATTAGCCGAAATATCCGGTAAATCATCTTCATCTCTTAAAAAATCAGTTATTAGATTAGATCCCTTTTTAGCAAATTGAGAAAGTCCATCCATTGCTTTTTCATTTGAAGCTATCTCTGATGCTACAGTTAAAATTGTAAATAATGCCATGATTATGATGCTTTTTTATTAAATTTTTCTAGAAATTTTTTGCTATACCCCATCACTTCTTTAACTCTCATGTGCTTTTCTTTTTCCTTAACTTGAGAGTTTAATAAACTATCAACTTCATTTATTCTGGTAGTTATGCGGTCATTCACGTTTTTTATTAAATCATCCATGCGAAAAATATCCAAACCAATCCATAAAAAATATGGCATAAAAAAGATTAAACCGCTTCCAGTTATACTCATTAAAATTATACCTAAAATGAAAGTAGAAATCAATAATACTACCTGTCTACTACCTTTATTCAAATAAGAGTAATGTGATGCAAATAAAATTGCCTTTTTATTTGCAATAGATTTATCTTTTAATTCTAATAATAACTTTTCCTTTTCTTTTTTTAAATCAGAAATATTTTCTTTTAATTCTCTTATGTTTTTCATAATAATTTCTTGATTTGTCTTTCTATATTTCTTACATCAAATTTTGAAAATTCTAATTCTTTTGAAAAAATATCTAAAAACTCTTTTTCATTTTCTGACACCTCTTCATCTGCCATAACTATACTATATGCTATTGAATAAAATTCTTCTTCCTTTTCTATATTAATAGCATACTTAGATATTTTTTTTAGACTATATGGAGTAGAAAATTTATCATACACCTTATTTCTTATTTGTTTTTTAGATAACTGTGAAAATTCTACTACTTCATCATTTAAAAGTCCATCTTCAGAAAAACAGATATTATTAATAATTTCAATAGCGACATCCATTTCTTCTTCTCTTATTTCATTACTATCCACTGTAGATATATGCCCTATTATACTTGAGTACATACAAGAAGTCTCTAATAGCCAATTAAAGTCATCCATATCAAAACCTCCATCTCCATTGATGTCTCTAAATTTTTCTGATACTTCTCCAGATAAAGTTTTAATATTATTTGCCGCTTTAATCGTATTCTCATCTGTAGCAAAATCTGCAATTGCTTTTGCTGCTGTTAAAATTTTAAATAACCCCATTTGTTTTATAACTTTTTATAATAATCTTTTCTTTTAATTAACTTTTAAACCTCTTCAACATTAAAATACCCAGGATTTAAATATCCTGCAGCTCTAAAATCTATGCCATGTATTCGTAGAAAGGCATTTTGAACTTTTTCAACATTATGGGAAGAATAGGGAATCATAGTGGTTACTTGGACAGAAAGACCTGCTCCTGTAGCCTTCCCTAAAAATAGGACAGCATAAAATTCGAATTTACTAATTTTAAATTTTAAACTGTCACATGAAAAAAAGCAAATTTACCGAGACACAGATTGTGAAGATCCTAAAGGAGAATGAACAAGGAAGAAGCGTCCCTGAACTAGCCCGAGAACTAGGAATCGACAAGAGTACCATTTATTATTGGCGCAAGAAATATGGTGGCATGGAAGCGAGCCATTTAAAGCGACTAAAGGAACTTGAAGAAGAAAACCTTAAGCTTAAGCAAATGTATGCGGATGCTTCTCTTGATATTCGGATGCTAAAGGACGTATTATCAAAAAAGTTCTAAGACCTTCCGACAAACGATTTCGTGTCAAATATCTAATAAAACAGTACGAAGTGTCCGTTAAGCGCGCTTGTGGAGTTATTGGGTTGACACGCTCTATGTGGTATTACCAAAGGAAGAAAAATGACAAAGAAGTCATTGACAAGCTTTCTGAACTTGCCCAGCAATTGCCTACTAGAGGTTTTGACGAGTATTATAACCGAATCCGTCGCGAAGGTCATAAATGGAACAGAAAACGTGTTCTGAGAGTATATAGAAAAATGAAACTTAAACTAAGGCGTAAACACAAGAAACGTTTAGCAACAAGAGTCAAACAGCCTTTAGAAGCTCCAGTATCATTGAATATTTGTTGGAGTTTGGATTTTATGAGTGATGTTCTTAGTGATGGAAGAAAGGTTCGTGTGTTGAACGTTATAGATGATTGCAATCGAGAAGCATTACTGGTAGAAGCTGGATTGTCCTTTCCTGCCAGAGCAGTTGTAGAGGTCTTAGAGCAACTTAAAGAGGAAATAGGTGTTCCTAAGTACGTTAGATGTGATAATGGTCCTGAGTTTATATCAAAGACCTTTGCTAATTGGTGTGAAAGAAACTTTATCGAAATCAAGTATATTCAACCAGGCAAACCAATGCAGAATGGATATATTGAAAGATTTAATAGGCATTATAGGGAAGATATACTGGATGCTTATTATTTTGATGACATCTATCAGTTACAAAAGTTAAACAATCAATGGAAACTTGATTACAATAATAATCATCCGCATAAATCCTTGGGAAACAAATCCCCTGTAGAATTTATGCCCAGATTTGAAGATGAAATAAATTTAATCCCCAAATCCGAGCAAGAAAACAATTTTTTGTCGAATTTAGAGGTGTCCTAAAATGGGATAGGCTACACTCCAACATACTCTCCTTGCACATTTAGTGCTTCTTTGGTAGTAATTTTAAACGTAGGCATATTATAGGTTGATTATTGGTTAGCATCCTACCAAACACACATATTGTCGTTTATGTGTGAAAAAAGTAGGAATTTTAATAATCCAAATATATCTGCGAAACAGACAATATATGTCCTTTTAAAAATCTAATGAATAAAATATCGTTTTAATTTCCCGAGAGAGACCAATTATAACTCGTACAAATTATTCATAATACGCAGACATCTGGCTTAATAACAGCTTCATATCGGCTACAACTTGAGATGGAGAAACAATTTTTACCCAACGGTTGTATTTTAAAATTTCCATAAAAAACTCATAAGTAGGTTCTACATATAGTTTTAGTTCTCCCCAAATCCGTTCGTTATTGTAATCTAAATATTCAGTGTCTAAATCTATTGGTCGTGCAGTTATAATTTGAGAGTGATGTAAAGGATTGTTTTCAACATATTTAAAATGATGATTCGCTACTTTTATATGAATCCAGACAGCTTGTAAATCCGTTTTTAAAATTCCTATCGAATTCTTAAAATATTCAGCTTCGTTAAATTCAACTGGATCTTTACAAACTCTATTGGTTATAAATAAACTACTAATTCTACTATCTAAGCACATCGAGTAAATACCTACTTCAGAATTATGAGCTATTAAATACCAGGCGTTATTTATTTCTTTAATATGTAATGGCTGAAAAACATTTTTTACTTTCTGAAATCTATTATCGTCATACCAACCCTGATAATCTATCTCTATTAGACACTTACATTCTATGGCATTAATTAGCGCAACCATGTCCACATACGCACTTAAAGACGTTCTCGATATACTCACAAATTGCTTCCAAGCATGGGCATGATGATGTAATAAATAAAGTTCTGTTTTTTCAAACACTTCTTTAAGCTTATCCGACATAATAAAATCCTGTTCCAGAATATAATACCCATGATTACGTTTAAGCCTAATATCAATATGGTGAAAAGATTTAATATCTTCTAAATCCCTTTTGATTGTTTTTTTACTATTCGATTCAAGTTTTTCGTAGAGCCTATCTTCATAATTTTTTTCTACAATAGAATCCAAAGCACCTTTTAATTCTTCGTATGTTATATAAGGTTTCGAAAGACCATACAATTCTGGATTTTTAATAATACGTAAAACATAGTAGCGTCGAAGAAATTCTGAAGTCATAAAGGAGGTTTATTGTTTTGCAAAATAATAAATTAGAAGCAAACTTCTTTACACAAGAGTATTTTATATATTTGGCTCCTTATTTATATGTCTATGCCAATTGCTTTTAGCAGAAAAGATTTAAATTCTACCGTCTGGTTTTCATTAGAAAAAGGCATCCAACTGTTTGCAGGTGTATTTATTATACCTAAAATATTTAATACGTTAGGCACTATAGACATTGGCAAGCTACATTTTGTAGAGGCACTTTTGGGGATGTTTACACCTCTATTTTTTCTTGGCCTCTCGGCCATCTCCATACGAGAAATGGTTTTACACCCAAAAACATGCGAAAAAATAATTGGTACAACATTTACAATGCGTTTATTAAGTTGGATTATTCTTAGTATTGGTATATTATGCTACTTAATATTTACTAAAAACGTAGCATTATTTAGTCTATACCTAATTTTGTTATTCGGGTATTTGTTTCGGCTCACCGATGTGTTTGAATTCTATTTCTTAGCAAAGAAACAAGCCAAGTTTATATTTATAAGTAAAATTACGAGTCTAATAATTATATTATTACTTCAATATTATGGCGTAACACACCATCTAGATGTACTTTATTTTGCTAAAGTTTTAGCATTAGACTTTCTTATTCAAGGCGCTATTTATGGCCTAGCATTGCTAATTAATAAAGGCTTCTCATTTAAAAAATTATCTATTTCTATATCCTTAGGAAAACAATTACTCATTATGTCTTTCCCGCTCATGATATCCAGTGGTTTAATTATGCTATATATAGGTATAGACGAACTATTTTTAAAATATTATTTTAGCGATCATGCCAATGGAGTTTTCGGTAGCGTTCAATATTTGGTTATTGGTTTAAGTTGGACCATAGGTTTTGCCATAATTAATGCATTATATCCGTCTCTAGCCGAATCTTACAATCAGGATAATAGTACCTATAAGATAAAATTTAGACAGTTAACCATAGCCATGATTATATTGGGATTAGGGATTGCCGTATTCTATATAATTTTTGGAAACTATATTTTAAACACGTATTTCTCCGACCAATATGCAGAAGCTAAATCGCCTTTACAAATCTTTTGTTGGTCTCCGTTATTTATATTTATGGGCATGTTATACGAAAAACATGTACTAACCATAAATAAATTAGAACATGAGGTGTATCGCTTTACCGTAGGATGTATATGTAATCTTATACTCTGCTATATTTTAATTCCATTGTATTACATAAACGGAGCGGCTTTGGCCGTTTTAATAAGTCATTTTATAACCAATATTGTTTATCCTTTCTTACAATTATCATTCAACCATCGAAGCTATTTTTCTCAAAACAAAAATAACATATGCACCTACTTCTACTTGCTCTTGCTCCTGTTTTAGCAATTATTATTTATGTCTACAACAAAGACAAATATGAAAAAGAGCCAAAACTATTTTTGTTTTATAATTTCGTACTCGGTGCTATTGTAAGTATATTAATTACTACAATCTTATCCCTTATATTAAATTACTTTATACCATTAGATGAGTCCAGCATAGCGCATTTATTTATTAAAGCATTTTTTGTTGTGGCTTTTACCGAAGAATTTAGTAAATATCTAATAATTCGCTATTTTGCACAGCCCAATAATGCATTTAACGAACCTTACGATGGGATTATGTATGCGGTTATGGTTTCAATGGGCTTTGCCGCTACCGAAAATATTTTTTATGTACTAGATGGTGGTGTTGCATCAGGAATTTTAAGAGCATTTACAGCCATTCCTGCACACGCTTGTTTTGGAATATTAATGGGATATTTTATGGGAAAAGCCAAATTCTCGAATCATAGAATTAAGCATAATTTACTAGGGCTATTATTTGCAGTAATCTTCCATGGAAGTTACGATTTTTTTCTCTTTATTGATTTTGTACCAGGCATTTGGATAGGTGCCTTTATTTCTCTTGGTGTTGCAATAGTGCTGGCAAGAAATGCAATAAAAAATCATCAAGAAAAATCATATTTTAAATAATAATACTATCTTTAATTTTCGAAAACGCTCATTAAATGAATACGATGAAGAACACGATAGCAGAACGCGTCGCTGATTTTATAAAAAACTTTCCACCCTTCGATTTACTCGATAAGAGTCAACTACTAGAACTTTCTAAAGAAGTTAAAATCAGTTATTTGGACAAAGAAAGTACGGTTTACAATATTAACGATCCGCTACACGATCAATTTTATATGATATACAAAGGAGCTGTTAAGCTTAAGAAATATATCAATGAAAAGCTTGAAACCATCGACCAATTTGATGAAGGAGATGTGTTCGGATTGCGTCCTTTATTTGCAAAGGAGAATTATGCCATTACTTCTATCACCGAAGAAGAGACTATTTTGTATTGTATTCCAATAGAAATTTTCAGCCCCTTTATAGATAACAATAAGAATGTTCGACAATATTTAATTGAGAGTTTCGCGTCTAATACCGAAAATCCATTTTCAAACGAATTTCAGAAAAAGATGCTTGAGGACGATGTGAAATTAGACTTCACAAAAGACATGTTCGAAATGCAACCAGTGCGTCTTATTAAAAATGTTATTACTACTAAGAAAACTTCGAGTATTAAAGAAGCGGCACAGTTAATGACAGAGAACAATGTAGGTTCTATTATTATTGAAGATAAGGAATGCCCTATCGGAATTATTACCGATAAAGATCTAAGACTACATGTTGCTACGGGTAACTACTCGATAAACGACGATGTTTCCAAAATCATGATTTCTCCAGTAAAGTGCTATAAGAAAAATATTACGATTGCTCAGGCTCAAATCACCATGATGAAGCATAAGATCAATCAAATTGTAGTAACTAAAGATGGAACTCCAAGCACAAAGATTTTAGGTGTCTTTTCGGAACACGATATTATCGTAATGAAAGGAACAAATCCTTCAGTCTTAATGAAAGCGATTAAACGTTCTAATTCTACAAAAGAATTAAAGCGTATTCGTGAAAAAATAATGATGCTTTTAGATGGATATATTCAACAAAATATTCCACTTACTCATATAAATAATATCATTTTCGAATTAAACGATGCCACTATAAAACGTGTAGTAGAACGTTGTATCGAAAAAATGGATCAAGTCCCTCCGGTAAAATTTGCTTGGATGTCTTTGGGAAGTCAAGGAAGAAAAGAACAACTTTTGCATACCGATCAGGATAACGCTATTGTTTTTGAAAACACAGACGACGACCATATTGAAGAGGTTAGAACCTATTTTTTAACGCTTGCTAAAAAAGTGAATAAGCGTTTAAAAATGATTGGTTTCGATTATTGCCCTGGCGAAATGATGGCAAAAAACCCAAAATATTGTCTAAGTATAGACGAATGGGAAAATCAATTTTCATCTTGGACCAGAGAGACCGAAGACGACGAACTTCTTTTATGTTCTATCTTTTTCGATTTTGCTTTCACATATGGAGATATGAGCCTTACTAACCAGTTGGCAGATCATGTTATAGAGATTACAAAAGGAAATTTAATCTTTCAATCTAAATTAGGTGCTAGTTCGCTTAGAAGTCCGTCGCCACTAGGATTTTTTAGACAATTTTTAGTAGAACAGGATGGTGAGCACAAAGATCATTTCGATTTAAAGAAAAGAGCGATTATGCCGGTAACAGATGCTGGTAGATTATTAGCCTTACATTATCAAATTAAGCATATAAATAACACCGCCGAACGTTTCGAAAAGTTAGCAGAATTGCTACCGGAAGACCAAGAATTGTTTTACTCTTGTGCCTATGCATCTAAAGCTCTATTAAAATTTAGAACAAAACGCGGACTCCGCCATCACGATAGTGGTCGCTTTATTGCCTTAGCCGAACTATCGAAAGAAGAAAAAATGAAATTAAAACGTTGTTTTAAAGCAATCAATAAAGTTCAAGAGTTGGTTAAACTGAAATTTAATTTAAAGAATTTCATTTAATGAAATGGCTTTTCAGTAATAAAGAAAAATCATATCCTGAGTATTGGACAACATATGAATCCCTTTTTACCACAGCAAAGCAAGAAGACATACACACGTCTACTTACGTTGTTTTGGATACCGAAACTACCGGTTTTAATTACGATAAAGACAGAATATTATGCATTGGTGCTGTAAAGATTATTGATGGCGTAATTGATGTTAGTACCGCTTTTGAAATATATTTAAAACAAGATTACTTCGATAAGAATACCGTGAAAATACACGGTATTCTTAAAAATGATAAATTTGAAACCCTATCTGAAGAGGATGCTATAATTTTATTTTTAGAATATATCAAAGATTCTATTCTAGTTGCACATCATGCGTTTTTCGATATTAACATGATTAACATGGCTTTATCTAGATTAGAGCTTCCTAAACTAAAAAATAAGGTTTTAGATACCATGCTTATTTTCCGTGCGACGCGTATTAAATCTAATCTCCTAGATCCAAATAAAAAATATTCGCTAGATGAAGTTGCAGAGTTTTACGACATCGATTTAAGCGACAGACATACGGCCTCCGGCGATGCATTAATAACTGCAATAGCTTTTATTAGGTCTATTCATTTTCTGATTAAAACAAAAGCATACACTTTAAAAGATCTGCTTAAATTGTAAATATCTCTATTCCAAAGGTTACTCATCCTCGTCTATTTTATTATATTTACTAGACAAACAAACAGTTATGAGTAAATCCACCAAAGTAACCGTAAACGATTTACATCAATTCAGTCTTTCTAACGAAGATGTAAATCTATTGGATTGCGTTCAAACCCGTCCAAATTCATTTCATATTATTCAAAATCACAAAACATTTTATGCCGAAATTTCTAAAGAAGATTTTCAGCATAGAGTGTATACGGTTAAAATTAATGGCACCGAGTATCACGTTAATATTTTAAATGAAACAGATACTATTATTAACGCTATGGGATTACATATTGGAAGTTCCAAAAAAATAGATTCTATTATTGCCCCCATGCCTGGACTCATTTTAGATTTAAACGTAAAGCCAGGCGATCAGGTTAAAGCCAACGATTCACTACTTATTTTAGAAGCCATGAAAATGGAAAACAATATAATTGCTCCTCATGACGGTGTCATAAAATCTGTTGAAGTAAAAAAAGGACTTACAGTAAATAAAGGAGATCTCCTTATCGAATTTGAATAACATACTATGAAAAAGATACTTGTTGCCAATCGTGGGGAAATTGCCCTACGGATTATGAAGACAATTAAAAAGATGGGGATTAAAACGGTAGCTATTTATTCTACAATAGATAGACAATCGCCCCATGTTACCTTTGCAGATGAGGCCGTATGCATAGGAGAACCACCGTCTAATCAATCGTATTTATTAGGTGAAAAAATTATTGAAATTGCTAAATCTTTAGAGGTCGATGCAATACATCCGGGGTATGGCTTTTTAAGTGAGAATGCAGACTTTGTAAAATTAGTTGAAGCAAACCACCTTATTTTTATTGGCCCGAAGTCCGCATCCATAAAAATTATGGGGAGCAAACTAGCCGCTAAAGAAGCTGTGAAGCATTATAACATTCCCATGGTTCCTAGCACGGACCAAGCCATTACAGATGTTGAGGAAGCTAAAAAAATAGCACATAAAATAGGATTTCCTATACTAATAAAAGCCTCTGCCGGTGGTGGTGGAAAAGGCATGCGTATTGTAAAGAATGAAAATGAGCTAGAAGACCAGATGACACGTGCCATTAGTGAAGCAACAAATGCCTTTGGAGATGGCTCCGTATTTATCGAAAAATATATTGCATCTCCAAGACATATAGAAATTCAGGTTTTGGCAGATAGTTTAGGTCATACTGTCCATCTCTTCGAACGGGAATGTAGTATCCAACGCCGTCACCAAAAAGTAATTGAAGAAGCGCCTTCCACCATATTAACTCCAGAATTGCGAGACATAATGGGAGAAGCCGCTAAAAAAGTAGCAAAAGCATGTAGGTATATAGGCGCTGGTACCGTAGAATTTCTTTTAGACGACTCTAATAATTTCTATTTTTTAGAAATGAACACACGCTTACAAGTGGAGCATCCAGTAACAGAATGGATCACGGGCTTAGACCTTGTAGAGCAACAAATTAAAATTGCACGAGGAGAATCTTTACGTTTAATCCAAGGGCATTTAGAAATTAAAGGTCATGCCATAGAACTGCGCGTGTATGCCGAAGATCCTCAGAATGATTTTCTTCCAAGTGTTGGTCATTTAAAAACCTACCGTATTCCTGAAGGAAAAAACATACGCGTAGATAATGGCATACTAGAAGGTATGGACGTACCTATCTATTACGATCCGTTACTCGCAAAATTAATTACCTATGGAAATACGCGAGAAGAAGCAATAGTGACCATGCTCGATGCCATTGAAAACTACAAAATTGAAGGTATAGAAACCACTTTAACCTTTGGAAAATTTGTATTTGAAAATAAGGCATTTAGAAAAGGAAACTTCGATACTAATTTTGTTAACCTGTACTATAAACCCGAAATATTAGAACATATTGCTAAAAACGAAGCAAAACTAGCTGCTTTGCTTGCGTTGAAACGCTATCAAACCGACCTCAAAAAAGTAAGATTACCTCATAGTTAAACTGAAATTATATGGATTCTAAAATTAAAATTCTATCCGATAAAATAGCAAAAGCACATCTTGGAGGTGGTACAGCACGCATTGATAAACAACATAGCAAAAAAAAGCTAACTGCCCGAGAACGCATTAATTATTTATTAGACGAAAGTTCTTTTGAAGAAATCGGAATATTAGTGACCCACCGTACAACCGATTTTAACATGCAGAAAGAGCAATATTACGGCGATGGTGTTATAACAGGCTACGGTACGATTCTTAATAGATTAGTGTATGTTTTTGCTCAGGATTTCACAGTTTTTGGTGGCTCCCTTTCAGAAACTCATGCTGAGAAAATTTGTAAAATAATGGATCTCGCTTTAAAAATGGGAGCCCCGTTAATTGGTCTAAACGATTCCGGTGGTGCACGAATACAAGAAGGTGTTCGTTCTCTTGGCGGATATGCAGAAATATTTCATAGAAATGTAAAAGCTTCTGGTATTATCCCTCAAATTTCTGCCATTATGGGACCTTGTGCTGGTGGCGCCGTGTACTCTCCCGCCATTACCGATTTTACAATGATGGTAGAACACACTAGTTATATGTTTGTTACAGGACCAAATGTGGTAAAAACGGTAACCAATGAGGAAGTTTCTTCAGAAGCATTAGGTGGCGCACATACCCATGCAACTAAATCGGGTGTGGCACATACCACTTCTACTAACGACGTGGAATGTTTAGAGGCTATTAAATCACTACTAACTTATTTACCTCAAAATAACACAAAAACAACAACTAAAATTCCAACAGAATTAGGCGATGAAATTAGAACACAACTCACAGATATAATACCGGTAAATGCCAACAAACCATACGATATGCATTTGGTAATACACGGTATTATAGATTCGGATTCCTTTTTTGAAATTCATAAAGATTATGCACAGAATATAATCGTAGGTTTTGCCCGGCTTGGAGGAAGAAGTATAGGTATAGTGGCCAATCAGCCATTATATTTAGCGGGTGTTTTAGATGTAAACAGTTCTAAGAAAGCCGCTCGTTTTACACGGTTCTGTGACAGTTTTAATATTCCGCTTTTAGTTTTAGTAGATGTCCCTGGGTTCTTGCCTGGAACAGATCAAGAATGGAATGGCATTATTTCTAATGGCGCTAAATTATTGTATGCTTTAAGCGAAGCTACCGTACCTCGTGTTACCGTAATCACAAGAAAAGCATACGGCGGTGCCTACGATGTTATGAATTCTAAACACATAGGAGCAGACATGAATTTTGCATGGCCAAATGCCGAAATTGCCGTTATGGGTGCCAAAGGGGCAAGCGAAATTATTTTTAAAAGAGAAATTAACGAAGCAGACGATCCCATTTCTAAGTTAGCAGAAAAAGAAACCGAATATGCTAAAACTTTTGCAAATCCCTATCGTGCTGCAGAACGTGGCTTTATAGATGAAGTTATTCTACCACAAGATACCAGAAGGAAATTACTTAAAGCATTTAGTATGCTCGAAGAAAAGAAAGTAGACTTACCAAAACGCAAACACGGTAATATTCCATTATAAATAATTATAGTCAAAAGAAAAGCCTCTAAAACAGTTACTGTTTTAAAGGCTTTTCTAATAGATATCTGTTCTTATATTTTAGCTTGATACGTATACAAATCGTAATATCGACCTTGAGATGCTATAAGTTCGTCATGAGTTCCTCGCTCTTTAATACGCCCTTCTTCAATCACTAAAATCTGATCTGCTCTACGAATGGTACTTAATCGGTGTGCAATTACAATGGTGGTTCTATCTTTAGTTAATTCATTCAAACTTTTCTGAATAAATCCTTCACTTTCGGTATCTAAATTAGAAGTTGCTTCGTCTAAAATAATCACTTTCGGATCGGCTAAAATAGCTCTTGCAATAGCGATACGCTGACGTTGACCACCGGATAATTTAACACCGCGCTCCCCTATTAAGGTATCTAATCCATCATCAAAACGATCTGTAAATTCACTCACATAAGCAGAATCTACAGCTTGTAAGAGTTCTGCTTCCGTAGCGTTTGGCCTCGGAAATAAAATGTTTTCTCGAATGGTACCTTCAAACAAGAATTCATCTTGTAATACTACTCCCAAATGTTTTCTAAAACTTTTTAATCGCACTTGAGATAAATCGTAACCATCTACAGATACCACACCTGATTTCGGATTTAAAAACGTAGCAGATAATCCAGCGATAGTCGATTTTCCAGAACCAGAGCTCCCCACCAAAGCCGTGACAGAACCCGATGGTGCGTCGAAACTAATATTATGTAGGACGTTTTTTCCTTCTTCATAAGCAAAAGAGACATCATTAAAAACCAAATCGCCTTTCATATTTTCAATATCTACATTGCGATTTTCGTTGTCGTCTTCAGCTTCCATATTCATCAGTTCTTCGGTACGATCTAAACCTGCCAATGCCTCTGTTAACTGACTTCCGATATTACTCATCTGAACAATTGGTGCAATCATAAATCCTAGCAGTAACGTAAAGAACATAAAATCTCCAATAGTTAACTCGCCTTGCATGATTTTATAACCACCAATTCCCATAATACCAGTAGAAGCAATTCCTAAAAGAAATGTAGACGAACTGGTCATAACTGCAGTTGCTGTTAAACTCTTTTTTACATTTTGAAACAATTTATCGACTCCCGATTCAAAGGCTTTATTTTCCTGATCTTCGGCATTAAACGCTTTAATCACTCGAACACCGCTAAGAGTTTCTGTTAAACGTCCAGTAACTTCGGCATTAATTACACCACGCTTTCTAAAAATAGGCCTGATATACTTAAAAGCTTTTAGGGCTAGCACCCCAAATACAGCAACAGGAACTAGAACAAACAGCGTCATAGACGGACTAATTCTAATTAATAAAACTAATGAAATAATAGCGGTAAATGTCCCACCAACCAATTGCACTAAACCAGTCCCAATTAAATTTCTAACACCTTCTACATCCGTCATAATTCTTGATACTAAAACGCCTGACTTTGTATTATCGAAAAAGCTAATCGGTAAAGACAGCACTTTTTTCTGCACTTTAGCTCGTAATTCCGATATTAAATATTGCGCTTGTACACTTAAAATTTTGGTCAATAAAAACGAAGTTACGGCCTGTACTAATATGGCGCCACCAACTACAGCCAACATAGAATATAACTGATCGTAATCTCGGTTTGGAATAATATCGTCAAGTAGCACTTTACTTTTCCAGGGTAAAATTAAGCTTGCTAAACGGCTAAAAACGATTAAAATTAAGCCTATAAATACTAGATTACGCTTAGGCCAAATAATGGTTTTAAAGGCTTGGACCATACTTACCTTTGAAGCCTTTTTTTTATCCCCTTTTATGGGTTGCTTATAATGTCTCATAATTTTATTTAGGGTGTAAAGATAATTTTACTGACTAAACTATTGGTCATTAAAGCAGAAAATTAATATTAAGACTTTCATAAAACGTTTACGTGTTTATATTGGAATTATTAACTTGAACACTCTTAAAAAAACGCACATATTATGGAATATAGAGCATTAGGAAATTCAGATTTAAAATTATCAGCAATCACTTTCGGAGCTTGGGCCGCTGGAGGATGGATGTGGGGAGGAACCGAACAAAACGATGCGGTTAAAGCCATGCAATCGGCATTCGATTACGGAGTTACAACCATCGATACTGCTCCCATTTACGGTATGGGACACAGTGAAAAAATTGTAGGTGAAGCCATTAAAGATTTATCTCGTGACCAAGTTCAGATTGTGACTAAATATGGTTTACGTTGGGATGCCACCGATGGTGAATTTTATGTAAACTCTCAAGATAACGATGGTAAAGACATTGCTATTTATAAAAACGCAAGAAAGGCAAGTATTATAAAAGAATGCGAAGACAGTCTAAAACGCTTGGGTACAGATTATATCGATTTATATCAGATCCATTGGCCAGATAAAACCACCGAAATTCAGGAAACAATGGAAGCGGTAGCCCAATTAATTAAAGAAGGTAAAGTACGTTATGCAGGAGTTTCTAATTATAGTGTAGACCAGTTAAAGGAGGCTAAAAAGTATGTCGATATTGTATCGAATCAAGTGCCATATAGTATGGTAAATCGTGGTATAGAATCGGATCTTATACCTTATGCACTAGAAAATAACACGTCTATTTTAGCTTACAGTCCGTTACAACGTGGACTATTAACAGGAAAAATGAAGGCTGGACACCAGTTTTCTGAAGGAGATCACAGAAAAAACTTGGCCTTTTTTAAGGATGAAAATTTAAAACAAACGACACAATTTTTAGATAAATTAAAACCTCTTGCCGAGGATAAACACGCAACACTCTCTCAACTGGTATTGAGATGGACTATCGAACAGCCGGGAATAACAATAGCATTGGCTGGGGCGAGAAATGCCGATCAGGCAATCTCGAATGCCAAAGCTATAGATGTAAAATTATCTTCAGAAGAATTAGAATTTATAAACAAGCATCTAAATCAGGTGAAATTAGATTTAGACTGAAATTAAGATTTAAATCTTTATATAGATTTTATTAATTATAATCTCATTAATTTATAACCCTAAATTAATGAGATTATACTATTGGAAATGCTACTTTTGACGCATGCAAAAAATCAAAAAGGAATCTCAATTCGAGTTTGTGGCATTAATGGCTTCATTAATGTCTATAGTCGCACTTTCGATAGACGCTTTATTACCTGCTTTTCCGCAAATTGGATTAACCATAGGAAACCAAAACAGCACCGATTTACAATCTTTAGTCACCATGATCTTTTTAGGTTTTGGTGTCGGACAATTAATTTTAGGTCCGCTTTCCGATAGTTTTGGAAGAAAACCGCTTATGTATTCTGGCTTTGCAATTTTTATATTTGCAAGTTTAGTCTGTATTTATTCTACGTCGATAGAAGTTATGCTTATTGGACGTGTTTTTCAAGGTATCGGACTTTCTGCACCGCGAACTATTTGTATCTCTATAATTAGAGATTCTCATAAAGGCGATTATATGGCAAGAATGATGTCGTTTGTTACAGCATTCTTTATCCTTGTTCCTGTAATAGCTCCTGCCTTAGGATTATTTATATTACATCACTTTAATTGGCAAAGTATTTTTTATACACAGATCTTTTTTGCCATTATAGTTACGTTTTGGTTTTGGAAACGGCAACCAGAAACCTTGCATCCTGAATTTAAAATACCTTTTAATAACAAGGTGTACTTAAACGGATTTAAAGAATTAATTCGATATAAAGAAGCCATGGCATTTACTATGGTTTCCGGTTTTATTACAGGTGCGTTTATGGTGTATTTAAGTTCGTCTCACCATGTTTTTGAAGATCAATATGGTATGGGCGATAAATTCCCGTATGTGTTTGCAGGCCTAGCAACTACCATTGGAATATCTACTTTATTAAACGGTACTTTAGTGGTGCGGATTGGGATGCGAAGATTAGCCTTCTTATCACTTTGTGTATTTAGTTTGGTCTCTACCACATATGTCGTTTTATTCTGGGGAAAACCAAATCCAAGTTTAACTGTGCTTATTCCGTTTTTAGGAAGTTTGTTTTTTGCCTTAGGTTTTCTATTTGGAAATATAAGAGCTATTGCCATGGAACCTATTGGGCATATTGCAGGAATTGGAGCGGCAATTACAGGATTTATATCTACTTTAATTGCCATTCCGATTGCAACCTTTATCGGTTCGTTTATGACTGATACTGCATTACCGCTATTTGTAGGTTTTTCTATTTGTGGCAGTTTATCTTTGGCAACTTTTATCGTAATGAAACGTCATATATTATATCGAAAACTTAATTTTCGTTCGCATTAGGGATAGAAACGGCATCCTTTTTATGTGCTTTTTACATAAAAAGATATAGTGGATAGCCCGACTTTTTTAACAAAAAAGAATGCCCAAATTAAAGTATATATAGTTGTTAGTTGAAAAACTAGCTCACTTGGAGTATCTAGTAAATTATTTTATCTTTATAAGAATGAAAATAAGCAGTTTACATATTTGGGGAATCTATCTAGGACTTTTTATCTTGTTACAGTCGTGTAGCTCTATTTCTTATTTTAAGAAAAACGATTTACAAGGTGTAAATACTATGGACCAACACACCTATTTCCTGAATACTGCAGGAGACTCCATACTATTAAAAGAACAATATTTCGAATTCACTAAAAATGGTAGAGTAGAATATTCTTACACCTTAAACGCCGATCAAGACACTATACAAACCACTGAAAAGAAGTTATTTTTCGATAAACAAACCTTCCCCAATTTACCGAATTATTATTGTAAAACGCGATGGAAAACCAATCAAAGAGAGCGCATAAGTTGCTATTCGCAAAAGAAACATAAACAGAACGAAAAGATTGTGCACTATTCTAAAACTGGAAAAATATTAAAAAGTGTAGACCATTTTAAAACATTTAATACGCATTATTACAACTATAAAAACGACGATTTACAGAGTATAGTGATCAAAGACAAATCGGATAACGTATTAGACTCGATTGTTACCAAATGCTTGAAATCTGATGTTAAGAACAATTGCATTATTAAAGAACAACGCCACACGTTAACGGATAGTTTAAAGCGGATTTACAGGACCATATCTTACTAATTATACCTCGCGTTTAACGGGAACTAGCGCACTTTTTTTTATCTGAATAAAGCCAAGAGCATTAAGGACTTTCATAATCGCATAAGTTACATCTAGCTCGTACCAGCGTACGCCGCCAAAATTAGCACGTCCACCATATTTATGGTGATTATTATGATACCCCTCTCCCATCATTAAAAAATCGAAAGGCAATAAGTTTTTAGAAGTGTCGCTCACTTTAAAATTTACATAACCATAAATATGAGCAAACCAATTAATAATTACACCGTGAATAGGCGCCATAAAAAAGGCTACGGGTAAAAATAACCATTGCCACCATTCGGTTGCAAAAAAGATAAAAAATGTAGTGTATAAACCAGCCCAAACCAATCTAGATACGCGAGAGCTTGCAAAATTATCGAAACGTTTCCATTGCGGTACGTTCTTGGTAAATTTAGCATCGACAGGAACACGTTGTTGATTAATATCTTGGTAAATTGTTTTTGTACGCCACATCATAGAAAACACATTACTGTCGTATTTAGGAGAATGCGGATCCTTTTCGGTATCGGCATAAGCATGATGCATTCTGTGCATTACACCATAACCATAAGCGCTTAAGTAATTAGATCCTTGGCAGATCCATGTTAAAACATAACAGACTTTCTCACCAAGTTTAGACATTCTAAAGGTTTGATGTGCTGCATATCTGTGAAGAAAAAATGTCTGAAAAAACAAACCAGAGTACCACAGAATAATCATGAAGATAATAATTGTCATTTGCTAAATTTTATACTAGCAAAGAACCAAAATTATTAGGACTAAAATCTGAACATAGGTTAAGAAATTCGTTTTCTTATCCGACTTAACGCTTGGGCGGTGACTCCAATATAGGAGGCTATATATTTTAATGGAATGTCTTTTAACAAATTTGGGCGTTCTGTAAATAAATTTAAATACCGTTGTTCTGCGCTTTCATTTAATAAAGACTGCTCTCGTTTGGACTTGATTAAAAATAAGCGTTCAGAAGATAAACGACCAATTAAGTTCCCAACTTCGGTCTTAGCATAAACTTCCTGCAAGTCGGTATAAGAAACACTCCAAATGGTTAAATCTGTTAAGGCTTCTAAGGCGTATAACGACGGTTTTTGGGTTAAAAAAGAATCGTAAGCACTTATAAATTCATTTTCGAAGCAAAATCCAAAGGTAACATCCTTTTCCTCGTCTTCATTCGGAATTAAAAAACGAGCGATCCCTTCCCCGATAAAAGAAATATAACGTTCGGTTTCGCCCACATTTAAAATACGTTGGCGCTTTTTAAATGTTCGTGTTTTAAGTTTTGAAGAAAACAATTTCCAATCGGCATCACTTATTGATACTGTAGATTCTATATAATCTCTGATTTCAATCATGTATCACTTACTAATTTTACTTTTTTAGGAATGCTAAATTTATGAATTTCATCTTATTTCAACGCCTAATTCTAATATGTTTTATGGTCTCTTATTTTAATGACAGGAACCTATTTTAATTTCTAAAACTACAGGCCTTATCACAAGAAAAAAACTTAAATAAAAATAAACTTTTCTTTTGATTAAGTCAGAATAATTATTTCAAAGCTTATAGTTTAATAATTAAAAGAAAAAAGTATCAAAAAACAGTTGAATTCTTAAAAACCAATGCCCTATCGCCTAACTATACTAAATATATTTTCATAAATTTATGGTGGAAAAAAAATTATATTACATGTCTATACTTATCACCAACATAAAACAGCTAGTACAAACACGAACTCACGGAATTTCTAAAGTTTCTGGTGAAGAAATGAATGAACTACCTTTAATAGAAAACGCTTATTTATTAATTGAGCATGACACTATTGTAGAATACGGCTCGATGAAAAATATAGGTGGCATTATTGCCGAAAAAACTATTGATGCTACCGGGAAAATTGTGTTACCCGCCTGGTGCGACTCTCATACGCATTTGGTGTATGCAGGAAGTAGAGAACAAGAGTTTGCAGACAAAATAATAGGTTTGAGTGCCGAAGAAATTAGCAGTCGAGGCGGTGGTATTTTGAATGCGGCAGAGCTAATAAAAAACACTGCAGAAGACGATCTTTATGATCAAGCTGTAGTCCGTTTAAAAAATGTCATGCAATTAGGAACGGGTGCTATTGAAATTAAATCCGGATATGGCATAACTTTAGAATCGGAACTAAAAATACTTCGTGTTATAAAACGATTAAAACAGGATTTCAATATTTTAGTTAGACCGACCTTTTTGGTATCTCTAGCAATCCCAGAAGTCTATAAAGACAATAAAGCGGGATATATAGATGAAGTAGTTAATACCATAATTCCAGAAATAGCCAGAGAACAATTAGTTAAATATATAGACCTTTTCTGCGATGAAGGTTATTTTACTTTAGAAGAAACAGATCGTATTTTGGAAGCTGGTGTTAAACACAGTATGGTACCTAAACTACACGTTAATAAATTTAGTGCCGTTGGAGGTGTTGCCTTAGGAATTAAACATAATGCAAGATCTTTAGATCATCTTGAGCAAATTAAACCTAAAGATATAAAAGCTTTAAAAGATAGTCGCGCCATGCCTGTTGCATTACCGGCCTGCTCCTATTTCTCTAATGCGCCATACACACCAGCAAGAACGATAATAGACTCTGGTTTACCTCTAGCCATTGCTAGTGATTATAATCCAGGAACTTCCCCAAGTGGAAACATGAATTTTGTAGTGAGTACAGCATGTATTAAAATGAAAATGACTCCGGAAGAATCTATAAATGCCGCGACAATTAATGGAGCTTATGCTATGGGCGCTCATAAAATGTTTGGAAGTATTACTAGAGGTAAAAAAGCTAACGTCATAATTACCAAAGAGATACCTGATTACAAATATTTACCATATGCCTTTGGAGAAAATAACATTGATACAGTTATTATTAACGGAATAATTGTAGAATAAATCAAATTAAACATAAAAAAATCCCGAATGATTTAAAACCATTCGGGATTTTTTTATGCGTTATTTATTTTTACTTCAGCGTAAAATCTGAAGAAGAAATCAAATTTTTATCATTATAAACATTTACAATATAACGACCTTCTTCAAACTTTTCATCGTCTTTAGGCGCGACAAATTCACACACATTTAAACTAATATTTTCATAGTTAAAACGACTAATAGTACTATAATTTAAGAATTTTTCTCCAAAAACAACTTGTTCATTTACGCCTAGCACATTGTTTTTAGGGTCGATTACTTGTATATATAATTCTTGATCTCCCGCAGGCACTAAAGTGTTTTTCCCTACAGTAAAACAAACTCTAAGTTTATCTGTACGTCTAGCACGCTCGGTAGGAATAAGTTTACCAGAATTACGTTCTATAACACCGAATCCTTTTAAGTTATCGGCACTTAAAACCGTTGCACTTTCTACAACTTCGGCTAATGCCGTATTTTGCATAAGTAACGAATCTGTAAATACATTACGCTCTTCTAATCGTGTTCGTGTACTGTCTAAAGACGTTGCTAACTGATTGTTCTTCGCTTTTAATTGATTGTTTTCGGTTAGCAAAATATCCATTTCCTTTTGTAAATTCAGATATTGTTGCTTGTATTTCCATAAACTTTTCACATTAGTTTCAGAAATCTGAAGCGAATCCATTAAGCCTTGTATACGAGTTCGGGCTTCAACTAAATTATTATTAGCAACCTTATTTTCGCTAATAGCCACATCGTATTGCTTGGCCATGTTGCTTAAATCTGTCATCACTAATTGTTTTTCTTCTTTTAAATGCGCCTCCGTTTCGTTTTT
The DNA here is from genome assembly GCF_051016085.1 of Formosa bonchosmolovskayae. Lineage (GTDB taxonomy): Bacteria > Bacteroidota > Bacteroidia > Flavobacteriales > Flavobacteriaceae > Formosa. The sequence continues at coordinate 3,120,827 of NZ_CP174605.1, read as the reverse complement.
CTTTTTCATAAGATCAAACGTATAAAAAGCTGTTCCTAAAAATAAAACTAAAGCGATACCTAAAGCTATTTTTAATCCGTTATTTGATGTATTCTGTTCCATAGTTGTTTGTAAAATGATAGTATCTAATTGGTTAACTTATTAATAGTTCCATTCCATTCTAATAATATTAAATATAAGTTCTTAAAACAAAAAAAACTGTACTTTTAAGATTTAATTAACCGTATTAAAAATGGATAAACTAGTTGTTTTTGATAATTCTGATCTTTTAAGATTTTTAAGCATTCGCCCATACGAATCTAAATTTGGAGAATACGTAAATCTTCTCCCTCCAGACTGTAATATATACGAGCATATAAAGCATTTAGACGTTGACTATGTGTTAGTCGGACTCCCAGAAGATATTGGGGTATTCGCTAATCATGGGACGCGGGGCGCTTCAAGCACTTGGGACACCACTCTGAAAAGCATTTTAAATGTTCAGAAAAATGATTACACCTTTCCAGAACGTCTTTTAATACTAGGCTATTTAAATTTTGAAAAAGAACTTGAGAAAATCGGTCTGTTAGACCGCTCTATAGATAAAGAACTTGCGAAATCTAGAAAAATTGTATCTAAAGTAGATAAACATGTTTCGCATTTAATTTACACAATTGTTAAGGCTGGTAAAAAACCTATTATTATTGGTGGCGGACAAAACAATAGCTACGGAAATATTAAAGGTACCGCTCTCGCCTTAAACGCACCTATTAATGTTATAAATTTTGATTCGCAAACAAATTTTAGATCCGAGGAAGGCAGACATAGTGGTAATGGTTTTACGTATGCGTTTACAGAAGGGTTTTTAAAGAATTACTACATCTTTGGACTACATGAAAGTTATATAACTCATACCATTTTAAAGACCATTAAAAAGCTGAATCATATTAAATACAGTTCGTACGAAAATATGGAGATTAAGCAATCGTCTTCATTTAAAAAGGAAATACAAAATGGATTAACTTTTATTCAAGACAAACCTTTTGGTATAGAAATAGACTGCAATGCTATTGAAAATATTAGTAGCAATTCCATGTCTTCAAGCGGATTTAGTATTAAAAAAGCGAGACAATTTACACATGTTTTCGGAAAGCAAGACCACGCCCAATATTTACATATATGTGAGGCCTCTCCAACCGAATCGAATGCAGATCAGATTGGTAAACTTATTACGTATTTAATTACAGATTTTATGCAAGCGAATTTAAAATAAATTTATATTTTAACTATTAATCAATATTTTAAATCATGAAACATATCATTTATATTCTTTTAATATCTGTCAGTTTATTTAGTTTTAAATCGTTTAATTCTGCCGATGTAGTGCCTAAAACCTCTATTTCGGAAACGGAAAACAGAACTAAAATAATTCCGATATCGCATGCTACTTTTGTTTTAGAAATTAAAGATCTTACTATTTATGTAGATCCAGTTGGTGGCTTAGAAGCTTTTAAAAATCAAAAAGAACCAAACCTTATTCTTATCACAGATATTCATGGGGATCATTTAAATATTGAAACTTTAGAAAGCGTTACAAAGTCTCATACCACATTAATGGCGCCACAAGCAGTTATAGACAAATTACCCGATCACTTAAAACTACAAACCCAATTGATTACTAACGGAGAAACTAAAACTTTCAAGCATATAACTATTGAAGCCATCCCGATGTATAATTTACGTCCCGAAGCTCTTAAGTACCATGCGAAAGGTAGAGGAAACGGTTATGTACTAAACAACCAAGACCAGCGTATTTATATTTCAGGAGACACTGAAGATATCCCTGAAATGAGAGCTTTAAAAGATATTGACATTGCGTTTGTATGTATGAATTTACCTTATACTATGCCAGTAAGCAGCGCCGCCGATGCTGTTTTAGAATTTAAACCTAAAGAAGTTATTCCTTATCATTACCGCGGGACAGACGGTATGAGTGATGTAAATGCGTTTAAAAGACTAGTAGAATCGAAAGATAACGAAATAGAGGTTACTTTACTTGACTGGTATTCAAAAAATTAACAAATAAATTAAGACGAATTTAAGATAATACATTTATATTTACATATTCAATTACCTAAATTAAACATTAACCCATGTCGTTTTCAGGTTTACATACAGTTTTATTCAGTAGTAACTTAGGGCTATTGTTTATAGAAAAAGGTATCGTTATTGGCTTATCTATAACCGTAGGAATTTTTATAATTTTATTACTTTTCGGACTTAGAACAACTTATAAACTCAAAGCGGAAAGTAAACGTCTTGAAAAATCTAATCTAGAAGAACTAGACGATGAGAAGAAAAAATATAAAGATTTCACAGAGGGACATTTATACAATAACAACTAATATGTTTATTTCTAAAAACCAAAAAACAGCCTGCTATTAGCAGGCTGTTCTTTTTTATATAATAGCCGATAACGTAATTATTATCTCACTAGTTTCTTATACTTAATACGTTTTGGCATTAAATCACCACCTAAACGTTTTTTCTTATTCTCTTCGTACTCACTAAAACTTCCTTCAAAAAAATACACTTGACTATCGCCTTCGAAAGCTAAAATATGCGTACAAATTCTATCTAAGAACCATCTGTCGTGACTAATAACTACAGCACAACCAGCAAAGTTTTCAAGACCTTCTTCCAGAGCTCTTAATGTATTTACATCTAAGTCGTTAGTAGGCTCATCTAAAAGTAATACGTTACCTTCTTCTTTAAGTGTCATCGCTAAATGCAAACGGTTACGTTCCCCTCCAGAAAGTAATTTCACCTTTTTATTTTGCTCTCCTCCAGAGAAGTTAAAACGACTTAAATACGCTCTAGAATTTACTTCTTTACCGCCCATTAAAATCAATTCTTGCTCGTCGCTAAAGTTTTGCCAAATGGTTTTCTCAGGATCAATATTGGTATGACTTTGATCGACATAAGCGATTTTCGCAGTTTCACCAACTTCAAAAGAACCTTTATCCGGCTCTTGTTCGCCCATAATCATTCTAAAAATCGTGGTTTTACCAGCACCATTCGGACCGATAATTCCAACAATTCCTGCTTGAGGTAAATTGAAGTTTAAATCTTCATACAATAACTTATCATCAAAACCTTTACTGATGCCTTTAGCTTCAATAACATTGGTTCCCAAACGTGGACCATTAGGAATATAGATTTCTAATTTTTCGTCAAGTTGTTTCTGATCCTGACTCATTAATTTATCGTAGTTGTTCAAACGTGCTTTTTGCTTAGTCTGACGTCCTTTTGCACCTTGACGTACCCAATCTAATTCACGTTCTAACGTTTTCTGACGCTTAGAAGCTGTTTTGCTTTCTTGTGCCATACGTTTAGATTTTTGATCTAACCAAGATGAGTAATTTCCTTTCCAAGGAATACCTTCACCTCTATCCAATTCTAAAATCCATCCTGCCACGTTATCTAAAAAGTATCTATCGTGCGTTACTGCAATTACAGTTCCTTTATATTGCGCTAAATGTTGTTCTAACCAATGTACCGATTCGGCATCTAAGTGGTTGGTAGGCTCATCTAAAAGCAATACATCTGGCTCTTGTAAAAGCAAACGACATAAAGCTACACGACGACGCTCACCACCAGAAAGTACTCCAATTTTCTTATCGCCATCTGGAGTACGTAACGCATCCATAGCAATCTCTAATTTAGTATCTAGTTCCCAAGCATTCGAAGCGTCAATCTGATCTTGAAGTTCGGCCTGGCGTGCCATTAACTTATCCATTTTGTCTGCATCAGAATACACTTCTTCCAATCCAAACATATCGTTAATTTTGTTGTACTCGTCAAGTATAGCTACCGTTTCCGCAGCACCTTCACGAACAATTTCCATTACCGTTTTATCTTCGTCTAACTTTGGTTCTTGCTCTAAATAGCCCACAGAATAATCCTGAAGAAATGTAACATCTCCTTGAAAATTCTTATCTACGCCAGCAATAATTTTTAATAAAGTTGATTTTCCAGAACCATTAAGACCTAAAATCCCAATTTTAGCTCCGTAGAAAAAACTTAAATAAATATTCTTTAAAACAGGTGTATTCGCACCTGGAAATGTCTTGGTTAACCCAGACATCGAAAAAATAACTTTCTTATCGTCACTCATAATTATACTCTACCTTTTAATGCGTTAAATACCCAAGCAATAGCAAAAAAACCTATGCCAACAGCCGCAAATCCCCAACCTGCGACATCTTCATATCTAAAAGCTCCTAAAGCGATTAAAGCTAATCCTACTACAATCATAATGGTTGTTGCCCAAGCTAAAACCGTATTTTTATTCATTGCCATAATTTGTAATTCTTAATATTAGTGCGCACATGTATATAGCAAAAGCTATAAAAACATAAGGTTATCCATTATTTTTTTAATAATAAAGGATGCCTCCTCTCTCTTTTGCGCAAGTTCAACTACAAATATCGCATTTTTAAGATTAATTCTAAATTATTTATAATAACATTATTAAATGAATTCTAATAAGTCATAAATTTTCAACCGTAACGTATAATTTACGACAACTTTAAATCACTATACTTACTAACTAATAATCAGTTTATTAATCAAAAACTCTCCCAAGAAAAACGACATTTAAAACCCTTAAACTCTAACCTGTTAACAACCTTTTGCCAAAAACACATGGTGTTACCGCATATTAAAAAACTAAAAAAGCTATATATCTGTTTTACAATATTTTACAACCGATTATTAAAAAAATGAGAATTAACGTATTTTTCACGTCTATAAACCATAAATAATCTAAAAGTCCACTTACATTTGCACCTTATTTTTTATCACTCTTATAGATTATTTATAAATGAATAAAGCATTACTATCATTAGCTATTGGTGGCTTTGGAATTGGTTTAACCGAGTTTGTTATTATGGGAATTTTACCTGAAATCGCTACGGCTTTCGACATTAGTATTCCTACTGCCGGTCATTTTATTTCTGCTTATGCCTTAGGAGTAGTTGTAGGTGCTCCTGTATTAACCGGAATTGGTAGTAAATACCCAGCCAACCGTGTCCTTCTAGCCTTAATGATTTGGTTTACGGTATTTAATACGTTATCGGCGTTTGCAACAGGCTATAATTCTTTTATCACGTTACGCTTTTTATCAGGTCTACCCCATGGTGCCTTTTTTGGAATTGGTTCTGTAGTCGCAGGACAATTATCTAAACCCGGAAAGCAAGCTCAAGGTATAGCCATTATGTTTAGCGGACTGACATTCGCGAATCTATTAGGTGTGCCATTAGGTACTTATTTGGGAAAACATTTTAGCTGGAACTTATCGTTTTTATTAGTTGGTTTGGTTGGCGTATTAGTTGTTTTGTCTGTAAAATTATGGATGCCATTATTGAAAAAATCTTCGGAAACTCGCTTTTTGGAGGATCTAAAAATATTTAAACGCGTAGAACTTTGGTTAATTATTCTTTTAACGACTATCGGTACAGGTGGATTTTTTGCGTGGTATAGTTATATCTCGCCATTAATTACCGATGTTGCCGGACATGCTCCAGAAATGGTATCTGTAGCCATGATCTTAGCTGGACTCGGCATGGTAATTGGAAATTTTATAGGTGCTAAACTCGCTGAAAGATTTTCTCCCATTCATGCGATAATAATTATTCTGAGTTGTATGACTTTCTGTTTGGCTTTAAACACAGTTCTTGCATCAGATAAAGTCATGATTTTAGTTATGACATTTGTTATTGGTGCGGTAACGTTTTGTATTTCCACACCAATACAAATGCTTATTATAAAAGCCTCTAAAGGTTCTGAAACTCTGGGATCTTCACTTAATCAGAGTGCATTTAATATAGGTAATGCCTCTGGCGCCTATTTTGCCGGCATCCCTATTGCCATGGGATACGGTTACACATCTGCCGATTGGGTTGGAGCAGCCATGGCGGGTAGCGGTGTTTTAATCGCCTTAGTCATTATTATGCTACGAAAACGAAACAAACAACAGGAGAAATTAGAAAATTCGAATTCGTAGGCCTTCTAGATATTATGAGTTTAGAAGCGCATAGGTACTTCAATAATCAATACTGACGCCTGGCTTTTTGATGTTATTTTAAAGGTTTCCGTTTCACTAACACCTATGGCGTCTCTTGTTTCTAATTCGGTGTTTTCAATTTCAATCGTGCCGTGAATAACTAACACATAGGCACCATGATGTTCGCTTTTTAAATTGTATGAAAATTCTTTTTCTGCATCTAAATCTATTCTAGAAATTTTAGCATCCTGATGAATTTTCAAAGAACCGTCATGATCTTCATCTATAGAAGTTACTAACGTTTGTAGTTTATTTTGGCGGTTAGACACATCAAATGTCTTCTGTTCATAACGTGGCGCTACATTTTCTTTATTAGGCATCACCCAAATTTGAAACAAATTTAAATGTTCGTCTATAGAGCCATTAATTTCTGAATGTTCTACCCCTGATCCTGCACTCATAACTTGGACTTCACCTGGCAAGACAGATTCCCAAGTGTTTCCCATAGAATCTTTATGCTTCAACTCACCTTTTAAAGGGATGGTTATAATCTCCATGTTTTTATGCGGATGCGTTCCAAACCCCATCTTTGGAGCAATAATATCGTCGTTTAAAACACGTAATGCTCCAAAATTCATACGATCTTTATTATACCAATTTGCAAAACTAAAAGAATGATTCGCTTGTAACCATCCGTGATTTGCAAAACCTCTTGAATCTGCTTTATGTAGTATCGTTTTCATCTTTTTAAATTTTTCAAATTATTATTCAACCTAATTCATCTTATCTTATCTAACAAATCACTTAATTGACTAGCTTCTTCATCAGACAAATTCTTTAAAACATCTTTCCGTTGCGCTTTAGAAATTTCTTCTAATAGCTTTAATCCGTCTTCAGTAATCTTTATAAAAACAACTCTCCTATCTTCTGAACAAGGTATACGATCAATTAAATTCTTAGCATATAACTTATCCATTAACCGTGTGGTATTTGGAGAACGTTCTACCATACGCTCCTTTATAGTTTGAACCTTTAAAGGTTGATCTGCACCTCGTAATATGCGTAAAATATTATACTGTTGAGCCGAAACTTTAAAAGGTTTAAAAAATGTATTCTGATAACTACTAATCCAATTTGCTGTAAACATTATATTTAGCATCGCTTTTACTTTATTGTTTGGAAAAGTAGAATGGATGTCTTTAGAAAAATCTCCCATAGTATTCTTTATTTTAAACAGCTATTAGTAACTGGTCTATAAAAAGGCTTCAAACGCCTTCACCTCTTTTATAAATAATGCATTTAATTCTGAGTTCTTAATTCTACCTTCGGCGAAGTTGTCGTAAAATGATGGTAAAGAAAAAAAAGCCACTATGCTCGCGTCATGACGTGGAAACCTATCCTTTGCCATGTCTAAAACCGATTGTCCGCCTCGCGCTCCTGGAGACGTTGCCATTAAAAACATGGGTTTACTTTGAAAGGTCTTAGCCTCGACTCTAGATAGCCAGTCAAACATATTTTTAAACACCGTTGTATAAGCACCATTATGTTCGGCCAACGAAATTAATAGACCATCAGAATTTTTAATCAAGTCAATCATACGATTGGCATGTTCCGGAAAACCGTGTTCAGATTCGTGATCTACGCTGTACAATGGTAATTCAAAATCATTTAAGTCTAAAACAGTTACTTCTGCTTTCTCGACTAAACTAGATGCGTAGCTAACAAATTGTTTATTAATAGATTGTTTACTATTACTTCCTGCAAATGCGATTACATGTTTCATATTACTGTTGTGTTTTTTTATTAAATATATAAGAGATTATTAATAAGATTAAAGCGACTAGAGCTGTCATTTGGCCGCCATCACCTATCATATAATGAGCAAAAAATGCTAAAATAAAGGCAAAGAAAAAGCCTGAATATGCCCACTCTTTTAAAGTTGTTAATTTAGAATTCCAAATCGCCATTAGTCCAAGTAACTTGGCCACTGCATACGGATAAATAATATAGGTTGGATATCCAAAATTAGTAAACATCTTAGCAACAGCTTCATGTTTAAAAAAGTACATGTACACAGAAAACAACAGTATTAATGTTAATAATCCCGTGGATACATAAAAAATAATTTTATTTCTTTTCATCTTGATTGGTTTTAATGAGAGACAAATATACAACAAAATATTTATATTTACCTAGGAATATATTTCCATGTAACATAAATGACATAAAATTAATTTTCTGATTATTAAATTTGAAACTTTCGTATTTTAGCCACAAATTGATTTTACATGGATATCAACTTCAACAAAAACGAAGATCACAATAAACTTTTACTCTCCGATTTAAGAAGACGCTTCGCCAAAGTGAGTCTTGGTGGTGGCTTAAAACGTATAGAAAAACTTCACAGCAAAGGTAAACTTACGGCTAGAGAACGTATTGATTACTTACTAGATTCCAATAGCAAAAGCATTGAAATTGGTGCTTTTACCGGAGAAGATATGTACGAAGAACATGGTGGATGTCCTTCCGGCGGCGTTGTCGTAAAAATTGGTTATATACAAGGCAAGCAATGTATAGTCGTAGCAAATGATGCTACCGTTAAAGCTGGTGCCTGGTTTCCCATAACCGGAAAAAAGAATTTACGCGCCCAAGAAATTTCAATAGAAAATAAACTTCCTATTATTTATTTAGTAGACAGTGCAGGTGTGTACTTGCCTTTACAAGACGAAATTTTCCCTGATAAAGAACATTTCGGACGGATTTTTAGAAATAATGCACAAATGAGTAGTATGGGCATTACTCAAATTTCGGCTATCATGGGAAGCTGTGTTGCTGGAGGTGCGTATTTGCCCATAATGAGTGATGAAGCGCTTATTGTAGATAAAACTGCGAGCATTTTTTTGGCGGGAAGTTATTTGGTTAAAGCTGCTATTGGCGAATCTATAGATAACGAAACTTTAGGTGGAGCAACCACACATTGTGAAATTAGTGGTGTAACCGATTATAAGGCTAAAGACGATAAAGACGCTCTAGATAAAATAAAATTTATAATTGATAAAATTGGTGATTATGATACTGCTGGATTTAGCAGAAAAGACGCCATAAAACCCAAAGAAAATCCACAAGATATTTACGGAATTTTACCTAAAAGCCGATCTGACCAATACGATATGAAAGCTATCATTGCGCGTTTGGTAGATAATTCTGAGTTTGAAGAATACAAAGAAGGCTTCGGAAAAACAATTATTACCGCCTATGCAAGAATCGATGGTTGGGCCGTGGGAATTGTAGCAAATCAGCGACAATTGGTAAAAACAAAACAAGGCGAAATGCAATTTGGTGGCGTTATCTATAATGACAGCGCGGATAAAGCAACACGATTTATTGCCAATTGCAATCAGAAAAAAATTCCTTTAGTATTCTTACAAGATGTTACAGGATTTATGGTGGGATCTAAATCGGAACATGGTGGTATAATAAAAGATGGTGCAAAAATGGTTAACGCCGTAAGTAATTCGGTGGTACCAAAGTTCACTATTATTATTGGTAATAGTTATGGCGCTGGAAACTATGCCATGTGTGGTAAAGCTTACGATCCACGACTTATCGTGGCTTGGCCAAGTGCAGAGCTTGCTGTAATGAGTGGAAATTCCGCCGCCAAAGTATTACTACAAATCGAAACCGCTTCATTAAAAGCAAAAGGAGAAACCATTACTCCGGAGAAAGAACAAGAATTGTTTGATCAAATTAAATCGAAATACGACAAACAAGTATCTCCATACTATGCAGCGGCTAGATTATGGACAGATGGCATTATAGATCCATTAGATACCAGAACATGGATTTCTATGGGTATAGAAGCCGCTAACCATGCACCTATCGAAAAGCCATTTAATTTAGGTGTAATTCAAGTTTAAACTAGAATTCAACTTCAATATTTATTAAAATTCAATTGGAACTATTATAATTTTATGAAAAAAACTACAAATTTATTACTTACTGCACTTATGCTTATTGCCTTTACAGATAACTGTAATGCACAACTGTGGAAAAAACTTAAAGAAAAAGCCGAAGATGTTATTGTAAAAAGCGCGGAAAAAGAAATAGACAAAACCATTAATGGAGATTCATCTTCTAATGATGAAGACGTTCAAGGTGTAGAAAAAAATGATACTGAAAGTAAGACTACTGTTGAAAACGATAGTAATGAAGATTTAAGCCTGGACAGTCCAGAAGTTTGGAGAGACTTTCGATTCGTTTCCGGAGAAAAGGTGATTTTTTACGATGACTTAAGCTCTGAACAGGTTGGGGAATTTCCTTCGCGTTGGGACCTTGTTAGAGGTGGTGCTGAAGTGGTTAAAATTAATGGCGAAAAAGCAATTATATTGGTTGCTGAAACTAGTAATATTATAACACCTTTATTTACAACTAAAGATTATTTAGGAGATGAATTTACCATTGAATATGATATTATGATACCAAATTTGGAGGAAGAAAAAATTTGGTATATGAAACATGAATTACATTTTAATGACGCTTTTAGAAATAGTGATGCTGAATTTGAAATAAAAAGTGCCGCAAGAATAGAAGGATGGGCCGCGAATAGTAACTTTAAAATGGAAAGTATTTCTGTAGGTACGCAAAACGCTTGGCACCACATCGCTATATCTTATTATAAAGGTAAGTTTAAAATGTATTACGACTCTAAGCGTGTCTCTAATATTCCAAGGTTCGATATGGAACCAAGTATGTTCAGTATTGGCTTAATGTGTTACTCTAAAAACGAAACTAAACATCCATATTTAGCCATAAAAAATATTAAAATTGCTCATGGTGGAGGAGAAATGTATAATAGAATTGTGGCCGACGGAGAATACGTAACTAACGGTATTATTTTTGACAGTGGTAAATCTAAAATTAAAAGTAGCTCACTAGGAATTATAAATCAAATGGTGAATATTTTACAAGACAATCCAGATTGGAAATTTGATATTATAGGGCATACAGATAGTGATGGCACAGATGCAACCAACTTAACACTGTCTAAAGAAAGAGCTAATGCAGTTAAGGAAGAAATGGTAAATCAAGGTATCGCGGCAGATCGATTAAATGTAATTGGTAAAGGAGAATCACAACCTTTAAACACAAACAGTACACCTGAAGAAAAAGCAAATAATAGACGTGTTGCTTTTATTAAGAAATAGAAAGTAAGCGCTCTAATTAGTATAAAAAAGCCACAAATTCACGTGATAATTCGTGAATTTGTGGCTTTTTTTAAGTTATATCAAGTAAGTTATTTAAGTAACTCTAATGTCTTTTTACGCTGAATTTTTCTATTTGGCGTTTCTACAAATTTATCTACAAAATAGACTGCCTTAGGAATTTCATTCTTTTCTAGATTGGCATAAATGCTTTCATCTATATCTCTTTCTTCCCCTTCAATGACTAAGATTAAACGCTCTCCCAATTTATCGTCTGCTTGTCCTGCAACAAAAAAGCGTTCAGAAATACCACTAGTTAAATGTTTTTCAATTTGTTCTGCAAATAATTTCAATCCGCCCGAATTAATCACATTATCAATTCTACCAATCAATTTAAATTCATTTTCAGAACGCATTACAGCCACATCATTAGTTTCTAAAGCACCATCAAATAAATAATCTGCCTCTAGAACTAAACAATCTTTGTCGTTAACAGACACTTTTACATTAGGCATTGCTGTATACCAATCTGATTTGTCAGAACCGTTTAATGCTCTATACGCAATATGACTAACTGTTTCTGTCATTCCATAAGTTGAATAACATTTTGTTTCTACACCTTGAATATCTTCCAATAATTTATGTGGCACCGCAGCTCCACCTATTATTAAAGCCTTAAAATGATGAAGTTTAGGCAATAAATTTTCGACTTGTAACGGAATCATAGCACCAAAATGGTAAGTTTTGGTAGTATCGAAAACCGGTGTAATTTTAGGAGGAACAACATCTAATTCTAATCCTAAAATCATGGCACGAACCAGCATCATACGGCCTGCGATAAAGTTAAAAGGCAAGCAATGTAATAAACTATCTCCTGGACGTAAGTTAAAAGCATCACCTGTAGCAATAGCAGAATTTACCATCGCTTGTTTTTTTATTTTTATCATTTTAGGTTCTCCAATAGACCCCGAAGTTTGTACGGAAACAAAATCATTTTTATCAAGCCAAGCTTGTAAAAAATCACCTAATCTTTTTTGGTGAGGCTCTCCTTCTTTTATAAAACAATAAGCAACTGTCTTTAATCCTTCTGCATCGTAATAGCGACCATTTAGTTTAAATTTTAAATGAATTTTATCATAAGTCGGTATTTTGCTTTCTACTGCTGTTATCATAAGAAATAGTATTTATAGTAATTTAATTATTTGTTTATAGATGTTCGTTTAGAGCCGGTTCAGAATTGGGTTCTATAACACGTCCTGTTAATTTTTCTTTCCAATCTGTCCATTTGTATTTCTTTGAAAAGATAAAAAGTAAAATTGGAAAAATAACAAACACAGGAAGAAATATTTCGATAAAACTTGCTTCTCCTGGATCTGAAATATCTTTAAAAATAGAATATGTTTGTAATGCACTCCAATCTGAAGTTACCAATAAGGCCGTGAATAAATTATTGGCAGCATGGAAGCCTAGAGACAACTCCATTCCTTCGTCCATTAACGTTAAAACACCTAAGAACAATCCTGTACCAATATAGTACACCATTATGGTATAGCCTAACTGAGCTACTTCTGGATTGGCAATATGTAAGCCTCCAAAAATTAAAGATGTCAATATTAAAGGAATCAATTTCGATTTAGTAATCACTCCAATTCCTTGCATTAAATAACCTCTAAACATATACTCTTCGAAGCTGGTTTGAAACGGTATTAACACCAATGCAATAACAAGTAGAATTAAAAATTTATTAAGCTGAAAATTATATAAGTAATTTTCAGGAGACATAGTGTAATCAATTATAATAAACAAAGACGATAGTCCTCCCCATACAAAAAACGAAAAGAACACACGTTTCCAATCAATTTTAGATCGGGTTGTGGTTAATTTTAAAATTGGTAATTTATGTACATACTTTACGGCGACAAATAAAAATATTAATCCACCTAAAAAGGGCAACATCACAAAAATTAAATTCAAATTCGATTCGAATAATCCCATGAGGTAATTGGTATCTTCCATTTTAGATAAATCGACATCGCCTTGCATGGTTTTTATACTAATTGCCACAAGATGTGGAATTGAAAATATAAAAACTCCTGCGATAGCTATGATGACACCAATAATATAACTCCACCAATCTGTTAATCCTTTATATGCTTGACTTATATACATGTTTTTTTATTCTAAATTATACTTCCAACTATGTTCTGGTAGGTACTGCAACGTCCCATTTTTAACGTGCAATGGTGAATCAAAATTATTAGTAAACAAACCGCCAGTCCCCAAACCTTGTGGCAACGGACTTTGTAAGTTATAGGTGTATTGCGCAATAGCATTTAAACCAATATTGCTTTCTAAAGCACTAGTAATCCACCAACCTATACCTTGCTTTTCGGCTATAGAGATCCAAGAATCACTACCTTGAAATCCACCAACTAAACTTGGTTTTAAAATAATATATTGTGGCTTAATCCTATTTAAAAGTATGTCTTTATCGCTTTGATTAAAGACACCTATCAGCTCCTCATCCAGAGCAATGGGTAAAGGTGTACGTTCGCACAAATTGGCCATAACTTCAATTTGACCAGCTTTAATAGGTTGCTCAATAGAGTGTAAACTAAAATCTGATAATCTTTTTAACTTTTCCAAAGCTTCACTCGGACTAAAAGCCCCATTGGCATCGACACGCAATTCTATTTCCGAAGCCGAAAACTCTTTACGAATAGAGTTTAACAAATCAATTTCCGTTTGAAAATCTATAGCTCCAATTTTCATTTTTATACAGTTAAAACCTGCATCAAGCTTTTCCCTAATTTGCGCTTTCATATACTGCGCACTTCCCATCCAAATTAATCCATTAATAGCAATGGCATCTTCTCCTTCTGTGAATTTTGAAGGACATAATAAAAACGGATGTGCACCTGCCAAAGATTTAAACGCCATTTCTAATCCGAATTGTATACTCGGAAACTCAACCAACTCGACTAATAGCGCTTCTAAACCTAAATGAATATGCTGACAAGTCCAATTTAATTTTTCTTCATAATCTGGTCGATCATCTGCAGATAAACCTCTAAAAACGCCACACTCCCCTACACCTGTCTTACCAGAATTATCTAAATGAATAAACCATGTTTCTTTAGTTGTAAGCACCCCTCTAGATGTGCCACTTGGCGTATTAAAATTTAAAATGTATTTGCGATATGTTGCTAAAATCATAAGATCAAAAATAGTCAATTATTTTCTCAAAACAGATACTATAACCCCGATAAAAGCGCATAAAAAAGCCTTAAAAAATTTATTATAAATCTTTTAAGGCTTTAAGGCTAAGTATAAAAAAATTAAAGCTCTATGCTCTCTCCAATTTCAAGTAACATTAAATCTTTATTTTTATCGAAAAATTTTCGTTTTGCTTCTTCATGGTCTATTTCAATATAGCCAAATGTATCAAAGTGATATCCTAAAACTTTATCACATTCTACAAAATCACTGGCTAAAAGCGCATCGTCTACCCCCATTGTAAAGTTATCACCTATGGGTAAAATGGCTAAATCTAATTTGGTATGAAGTGGGATTAACTTCATATCGAAGGTTAGGGCTGTATCTCCAGCAATATAAATATTCTTCCGCTCGCCTTCAATCACAAATCCACCAGGATTTCCGCCATAGGTACCATCTGCAAAACCTGAAGAATGAATAGCATTAACGTACTTAACGGTTCCGAATTCGAAATCCCATTGTCCGCCATGATTCATAGGGTGCCCCTCAAACCCTTTATTACTATAGTACGTTACAATTTCTGCATTAGAAACAATTACTGCATTTGTACGTTTTGCAATAGCCTCAACATCTGCAACGTGATCTTCATGCGCATGCGTTAATAAAATATAGTCGGCTTTTAAGGTATTAATATTAATGTGAGATGCTTTTTCATTTGGAGAAATAAATGGATCGACTAAGATGGATATATCATCTACTTCTATCCCTAGACTAGCATGTCCGTAAAATGTAATTTTCATATTTTAATATTTTGAAATTAAAATACAAAAAAACTCAGACATATTAAATTAATTTGTCTGAGTTTTAAATCCCCAAAAATGAAGCTAATTTTAAGTCTACTATTAATACTTATATTAACTTATTTTTAAATATACCACAAATATGTGATATTTATAATTTTACACGGTTTATTCTAATATTTTAACAATAAAATACAGAATTATACTACACTAACAATCCGATTCCTAATAATACCGATAACAAAAAAGTACTTAATGCTAGCTTTTTTAATTCTGGGTCTAAATCTTTAGGAACTTCATTTTTATAAACTGTAATTAGATGCTTTAGTAAGGGAATAAATGCAATTAAGAATAGTAAATTAAACGGTGAGTTATAATATATTATTCCAAATGCCAGCGCCAAAACCATACCACCTCCAACTAAAAAGTAGTGATATATTTTAGATGTTTTTGCCCCCATTTTCACTACCAATGTAATTTTATTCGATTTGGCATCCGAGACTATATCTCTCATATTATTCAGATTTAAAACACCAGCACTTAAAAGCCCAATAGTTATCGCTGGCAAAAAAGTAATATAATCTATTTGCTTAACAAAAAGCACGTAAGATCCTATAACACTGACTAATCCAAAAAATATAAATACAAAAAGATCTCCTAAACCGCGATAGCCATAAGCCGAGTTTCCAACGGTATATTTTATAGCAGCCACAACACTTGCAACTCCTAACACTAAGAAAAGCAACGACATTAAAAAGTTTTCCGAACCAAACGATACCCAGATTAGAGCTATTGCTAAAACGATAGTGATCAAAACATTAAGTTTAATACCTGTCAGCATCTGTTTTTCTGAAATAGCTCCGCTTTGCAATGCCCTCATAGGACCAATTCTATCATCGTTATCCGTTCCTTTTACACCATCTCCATAATCGTTTGCTAAATTAGATAAGATTTGTAAACTCAATGTGGTAAGAATAGCCAGTGTAAAAATTAACGAATTAAAAAAACCGTCGAATGCTGCTAAACACCCGCCCACAATAATACCTGAAATAGATAACGGCAAGGTCCTTAAACGCATGGCCGATATCCATTTTGAAAAATTACTCATAAATATATTTTATGGAATCCATTTTTTCTCGAAGTTTGGCTGACGCTTTTCTAAGAATGCATTTCTACCCTCTTTAGCTTCATCTGTCATATAGGCTAAACGCGTAACTTCTCCCGCAAAAACTTGTTGCCCTACCATTCCATCGTCTGTTAAATTCATAGCGAATTTCAACATTTTAATAGAGGTTGGCGATTTTGCAAGTATTTCCTGAGCCCATTCGTAAGCTGTACCTTCTAACTCGGCATGCGGAATTACAGCATTAACCATGCCCATATCGTAGGCTTCTTGAGCGTTATAATTTCGACCTAAAAAGAAAATCTCTCTTGCCTTTTTCTGTCCCACCATTTTAGCTAAATAGGCAGACCCATAACCTGCATCAAAACTAGTAACATCTGCATCTGTTTGCTTAAAAATAGCGTGTTCTTTACTTGCTAACGTTAAATCACAAATAACATGTAACGAGTGGCCACCACCAACAGCCCAACCCGGAACTACTGCTATAACTACTTTAGGCATAAAACGGATTAAACGTTGCACTTCTAATATGTTTAATCGGTGATATCCATCTTCGCCAACATAACCTTGTTTACCTCTGGCATTTTGGTCCCCTCCGCTACAAAACGAATAGACACCATCTTTAGATGAAGGTCCTTCGGCAGAAAGCAATACCACACCAATGTTTACATCTTCATTTGCATCGTAAAAGGCTTCGTATAATTCGCTAGTTGTTTTTGGTCTGAATGCATTTCTAATATCTGGTCTATTAAAAGCAATACGCGCTACACCATTACATTTTTTATAAGTAATGTCTTCGTATTCTTTGACAGTTACCCAATTTGGTTGTTCCATTTTTCTTATTTTTACCAAAAATAAATCATTTTAAATAAACCCTTACTTCATAATGAAAAAATATAGTATTTTCTTATTACTACTCGTACTAACTGCAACCGGTTTTGCGCAGACTTACAAATTTGAAACGAAAGTAGATTTAGGTGCCCTAGACGTAATAAGTCAAGGGAACACAGGAACATGTTGGAGCTTTTCTACATCGTCTTTTTTAGAAAGTGAGATTTTAAGAACCACAGGAAAGCACATCGACTTATCTGAAATGTACAACGTTAGACAAACGTATCCTGTAAAATCGTGGAATTATGTAATGCGCCAAGGTAAAGCTCAATTTAGTGAAGGTGGTTTAGCACACGACGTAATAAACAGCATGAGTGCTCACGGTTTAGTACCAAATGAAGCGTATACGGGTTTATTAAAACGTGAAACGGAACACGATCACTCTAAAATTGTGGGTGAATTGAAAATTATTTTAGACGATTACATTAAAAATCCTAAAACATATGATGGCGATTGGAAAGCTGATGTTTCTAAGGTTTTAGATAAGTCGTTAGGAGAAAATGTAAAAACATTTACGTACGAAGGTGTATCGTACACACCGCAATCTTTTCTTGCCATGACGGGTTTAAAAGCTAGCGACTATGTAAGTATTACCTCTTTTACACATCAGCCTTACGAAACGTCATTTATATTAGATATTCCTGATAATTTTTCTAATGGAAGCTTTTACAATGTGGAATTAGATGAATTAGTAGACATTACTAACGATGCGCTAAAAAAAGGATTTACTATTGAATTGGATTGCGATGTGAGTGAAAGCACCTTTTCTTCTAAATACGGAATCGCTGTTATTCCTAGAGATGAAAGAGACAATAAGTCTATCTTAGAAAAAATTGAAAAGGAATTTAAAGTAACTCCTGAATATCGTCAGCAAGAATTTGAAAACTTCGATACTACAGACGATCATTTAATGCACATTGTTGGTTTGGTAGAAGACCAAAAAGGGAACACATATTATAAGGTAAAAAACTCTTGGGGCGGAAACTCAGACCGTGTATCTAACGATGGATATATTTATATGAGTGAAGCTTACTTTAAATTAAAAACCATATCTATTATGGTACATAAAGATGCTTTACCACGTTCTATTCAGAAAGATTTAAAGTTATAAACTATAATATTTAAGCCAATAAAAAGCCTCAAATTAATTAAAATTTGAGGCTTTTTATATTATATAGAAACGGTTTTATTCAACTAAATAAATACCATCATCTTTAATTTCAATCAAGCGCTTTTTGTAAAGTGTTCCCACTGCTTTTTTAAAGTTTTTCTTACTCATTTGTAAGGTTTCTTTAATCGCTTCCGGTGCAGATTTATCAGTTAAATTAAGGTAACCACTATTATCTTCAAGTTCCTTCATAATTAAATCGGCATTAGGCTCGATACTTCTGTATCCAATTTTACCTAACATAATATCCAATTTGTTGTCAGGACGTACTTTCTTAACTATCCCTTTTAATCGGTCTCCAACACTTAAATCTTGAAAGATGTCGTCTTTAAAAATAAGTCCGGTGTGCAATTTGTTTACAATTACATTCATTCCAATGTCCGAGGGATGCGACACGATCAGGTCCACTTCATCGAAAGCCTGCACAGTTAATTCTTTATTACTTAAAAAGTGATTGGTTTTACTAGACGCTACCAAACGATTACTTACCTCATCTTCGAAACAATATACCAAGTACCAGCCACCTTTTTTCATCTTAAAGGCTTGCTCTTTAAATGGGCAAAATAATTCTTTTACTAATCCCCAATCTAAAAATGCTCCAAACTCATTGGCTTGATTACATCTTAAAAGAGCAAAATCTCCTTTTTTAATATATGGTTTATCGGTAGTAGCAATGATGCGTTCTTCATTATCTAAGTAAACAAAAACCTCGATCTCGTCTCCGATTTCAAAAACTTCTGGAACATAACGATTTGGTAATAAAACATCGTTATTCTCGTCGTCTCCCAAAAACAATCCCGGTTCGGTATCGCGTAATATGGTTAATGTGTTGTATTCTCCTAAATGTATCATGGCGCAAAGATAATAATATTAGTGTTTGTATGTATAATAAAACTTAGTCGGCAATATGAAACTATTTTAAAGCTTTAAAATAATCGATTAAAATACTATCGTTTATGGTTGAGGGTGTAAATATTTCTAAAAGCTTAGGTGTTTTAGAGGCGTTATAAAACGTATCTAATGCCGTTTCTAATTCAACCTCGTTAGAAGCTGTTTGATAGTCGAATTTATACATTTCGGCCAATTGTTTGGCAGACAAATGATGTTTTGTTTCAAAGAAATAATCAAAATTCTGAGTGTCTTTATGGCCAGGTAAAATTCTAAAAATACCACCACCTTCATTATTTATAACAATAATCCTGAAACTTGCAGGTATATAATTATTCCACAAGGCATTACTATCGTAAAAGAAACTCAAGTCACCAACAATTAAAGTCGTTGGTTTTGGAGTAGCAGAGGCACAACCAATAGCTGTAGATGTACTTCCGTCTATACCACTGGTACCGCGATTACAAAACACCTCAACATCGAACGGCAATTTGAATAACTGGGCATATCGCACAGTAGAACTATTCCCTAATTGCAAAACCGAATCTTTTCTCAACGTTTTTAAAACGATATCGAATACTTTAAAGTCACTATAAAGTACATCTTTAACGTAAGTTTCGTGCTTTTGTTCTCGAAGCTCTTTAATTTGATTCCAATAGTTTTTATAGTCACTTTCTACAATAGTAGTACGTATGGTAAGCTGACTAAAAAACTGATTAGGTGTGGTTTTAATATGTTTGTTCAAACTAAAAAATGTATCGTTTGCTTTTTCTAAACCAACGTGCCAATGTTGTTTAGGCTTATGAGTTCTAAGAAACGATTTTATTCGCTTTGAGACAATTAAGCCTCCAAAAGTTAACAAAATATCTGGCTGAAGTGCTTTAAACTCCTCCTCTGTTAAAGGTGTAATAATTTTATCTATACTGGTAAAAAAATTATCATGATGTACATTAGATGTGGTTTCTGTAAATACCAAAACACTTTCATCTTCTGCTAAAAGATCAAGATATTTTTGTTCTATTTCATTAGGATCATTAACACCAACGAGAATTAATTTTCGCTCTGCAGCATTCCAATCGTCCGCGCAAAATTCTATCGTTTCAAAATCCAATTCCAATTCAGGCAATGTAGCAGTAATAACCTTTGGGTTAACTTTTAACGTATCCACACGATTATACAAAGGTTCATCCAATGGAATATTTATATGCACAGGCCCTTGCTTAATCTTCGATATATTTAAAGCCTTATTAATCTCTATTTCATTGGTATCTTGAACGTTCTCCTGAAGCTTAAATAAATGCTCTAACTTAAGTTCTATAGTTTTAAAAATCGGAAATTCTTCCGATGAAAAATGACGATGTTCTTCCTTTATATCAAGCTTTAAATTAGCAGAATATAAAATATGATTTTTAAATACGTTAGGCTGATTAATCGTTTGTCCGTCGCCAATTCCTATTTTAAATTCAGGACGATCGGCAGATAAAACCACTAAAGGAATATTACTGTAAAAAGCTTCGGACACTGCTGGGTAATAATTTAGCAATGCACTTCCCGAAGTACAAAGTACCGCCACAGGCTCTTTTAATTGCTGGGCTATACCTAAAGCAAAGAAAGCAGCACATCGCTCGTCTACAACACTATAACACTTAAAATAAGAGTCGTGTGTAAAGCCAATAGTTAAAGGGGCATTTCTGCTTCCCGGTGAAATAACTATATGTTTTAAACCTTTAGATTTACAAAGTTCTATTACCGTTTGCGCGAGCGGAATCGCAGAATATATCATGGAGTATTAATTAAATTCAATTTGCTGTAAAATTAAGCATTCTTAAATTTATAGGCGTAAATAAGCCGATATACTTCTTCTTAATAAATCATAAATTTTCAGTCCTTTTTAGGACATTATTTTAAGTCAGGAACGGACAATCTACATGTTAAAAAAGCACTTTTTTCATGGTTGATGTTTTACTTACCGTTTCCCCCCATTCTGCTTCAGGATTAGAATCTTTAGTAATGCCACCTCCAACATACAAAGCAATCTTACTTGGCAGTACTTGCATACATCGTAAATTGACATATAAATTACTTACTGTTTTTACGGTTGCATACACATTATTTTCTACATTTCTACGATTGGTATTCCGTGTTTGTCGCTGTTTAAAATGCAACTCTCCCATAAATCCGCTGTAAAACTCACGATTATAACCCTCATGTTTCAGTATAAAAGCCTTAGCTTCTGCTTTAGGTAAACCACAAACCGCAGGCGTTGGATGTAGCGCACGTACAATTTGTAATAATCCTGTATGATCTTTGCCTAGACGTGCAGAAATTTGAGTTTGTAAATGCAATAATCCACCTGCTCTTACGGTTCGGCGCTCTGAAACTGAAACCTGATCTACCTCAGCTTCTAAATTTGAGACAATATAATCGGTTACAAATTGTTGTTCCTGTTCTTCTTTAGTTCCCCAACTTATATCGGTAGTTCCTTTATACACTTGCGTTCCCGCCAATGCCATAGTCGACATGCGTTGGCCTTCAATTTTCAATAAGGTTTCTGGTGTTGCCCCTAACCACAATCCGATTTTAGGATGATACCAGCAATATACAAAAGCGGTTTTATAAGCCGACAATAAGCGTTTAAAGACCTCAAGAACCTCAAAATCTTCATTAGAGACGTAATCTGGTCTGGATAATACCACCTTTTTTAAATCAGATTCATTTATGGTAGATATCGCCTGTTCTATCGTCTGAATATAGGCTACCTTCTGATCTGATGAAGATGTTAATGACGTATTATTTAGCAAGTCCTCCCCTTCAAAATCATCGCAATAATCTACTTCAGCATGGTCTAAAGGCATTAAAACCATTTTTGAAGCATCATCGAAAGGCGCAAAAACAAATCCAGCTTCCGATAACTCTTTGGTATCGTAAAGTGTGTCATCATTTTGAAACACAGCATTTATGCGATCTTCATTGGGTTTTCTATAAGCAACAAAGGGCAAAGCGTCTTGAAACTGTGCGTTCAGACATTCAAAAAAATCATCGTGATGCATTTACTGCTTTTTAGGTAAAGTAATAGTAGATAATTTACATAAGGAAATGAGATTATCATCGTCGTCTGTTACACGAATATCAATGAGTTGCGTGGTTCTTCCTTTATGTATAAATGATGCCGTAGCATATACATGTCCAGAGGTGACACTTTTTAAATGATTGGCCGTAATTTCTAGACCGCGCACAAAAAAAGCATTAGTATCTAAAAAAATATGAGATGCAAAACTACCAACACTTTCTGCTAAAGCCGCTGTTGCACCTCCGTGTAATACACCATCTGGCTGATAGACTCTAGAATTTACCGGCATTTTAGCCACTAACGTATCTTCTGTATAATCTACAATTTCAATTTGCAACGTTTCCATTAGTGTGTTCTTGCAAGCCGCATTGGCTTGTTTAAGCACATCTTCTTTTGTTGGTTTCATATTAAACATATATTTTTAGATATACAAAAGTACAAAACGTGTTTCAGATAAATTCATTCACTTCATGAACATTCAACAATTAGAAGATAGTCGTGTAAAACTCACACTTTTAGGTTTAAGTAATTATAAGTACGTAACATCGATTGCGTCTCAGGTCGATTTGGTACAATATTCACCATCGCATATTTCAACACCTGAAGCCTTAAAAAATTATGTAAAAACGGCTGTAGATGGATACTACCATAAAACCTGTATTCCGTTTCTAGTATTCGATAAATCTAAGAACACCTATGCGGGTTGTACACGTTTTATGAATATTGACACTAAAAATAAAATATTAGATATCGGGTCGACTTGGATTGGTTACGAATTTCAAGGAACAGGCTTAAATAAGCACATGAAATATGTAATGTTGAAGTATGCTTTTGAGAATTTAAAGATTGAAAAAGTTGAATTTAAAATTGATGAACGAAATATGCGCTCTCGAAAAGCTGTTGAAAATTTAGGGGCAACATTAGAAGGTGTGTTAAGACAAAACATTTATTTACTTAACGGTTTTAAGCGAAACACCTGTATTTATGGTATTTTAAATACAGAATGGGACGCATTAAAAGTCACCGTTTTCAAAGATTTTGAAGCTAAATAAACTAATGTACGAGTTTAGAAACAATATCTTTTACTGGTAGAATAGCATTGGTATATTCTATACTTGGTCCCGCAACCCATACTGTTTTATAAGTTACTTCTTTGGCGGCTTTTTCTGTCGCCTTCATCCCAATGGCAAAACGCATCATCTTAACCCACTTTTTAAGACTTTTATTTTTATTAAGTAATTTTTCGTACCACGGCTGTTCTGTTCCTGTTTTCTGAACATAAGGTGTGTTTATAACGGTACATGGCGTACCGGAAATACGTTCTGTCATCACGATATCTTTTGCTCCATAATCTACACAGGCTTGCTTATACTCGTCGGTAACTCCAGCTTCGACAGAAGCAATAAACGGACTTCCCACAGACACACCATCTGCACCAAATGTAATCATGCTATCTACATCTTCTTTTTTACCAACACCACCCGCAGATATTATGGGGATATTACAGTTTAATGTCAGTTCCTGAATTAATGTTCGTGGCGATAATTCCCCACGGTGTCCACCCGCTTGATTATTCACGGCTATAATGGCATCTGCTCCGAGTGCCTCTACTTTTTTAGCAAACTTTAAATCGGTGACATCGCAGAATACTTTAATGCCCACTTCGTGAGCCTTTTTAATAGTCTCTTCTGGACTTCCTAAAGATGTAATAATAAAGTCGCATCCTTCTTTGCATAATACTTCTAACTGATCTTTATACTTCATATTAGATTTATTTACGATTAAATTAAATCCGAATGCTCCACCATTAACTTTTGCTACTTTTAACTCGTGTATAGCCGCTTTTAGTTCAGGTAGTGTTCTATAATTTAATGCAGGAATACATCCTGCTATTCCACTCTCCATACCTGCTTTTACCATAGCCACATTAGAGACTAAAAACATGGGTGCTTGAATAATAGGGTGCGTAATATTTAGAAGTTCTGTTAGTTTTGTTTGCATGATTTAAAGATAACGGTTAACACAAATATAATAGATTTTATTATGCATGCATAATTTAATAATACAATTAACTGACCCAAAATAAATGACATAGCTTCTAATGACACGACTTAAAATACCATAAACACAAAATCGACCTTGAATACTATTCAAGGTCGATTTTTATAAATATTACATTTTGTGCCATGTATTGTTTAAAGATAATAGCTTTTAATCCCAAGTCATGCGTTGTAATCGAATGGCATTTAAAATGGCTAAAAATGCGACCCCCACATCTGCAAAAACAGCTTCCCACATGGTTGCAATTCCGAAGGCGCCTAAAATCATAACGATTAATTTTACACCAAAAGCTAAAGCAATATTTTGCCAGACTATGGCTCGTGTAGATCTACTGATTTTAATTGCGGTTACAATTTTAGAAGGTTCATCGGTTTGAATAATCACATCGGCTGTCTCTATTGCGACATCACTTCCTAAACCTCCCATAGCAATTCCTACATCACTTACTGCAAGTACAGGCGCATCGTTAATACCATCCCCAACAAAAGCTACGTTCACATCCGCGTTTTTCTTCAACATTTCAACATCGTGTAATTTGTCCTCTGGTAATAATCCACCTCTAGCTTCTGTAATGTCTAATTCTGAAGCGACTTGTTGTGTAATACTATCTTTATCTCCAGATAACATTCTAATTTTGAATATTCCAACGTCTAGTAGTTTCTGTATGGTACTTTTGGCATCATCTTTAAGCTCATCGGCAATCACAATATAACCTGCGAAAGTATTATTAACAGCCACCAAAACAATAGATTCCACAATATCTTCTGTTTCCTTAGGCACATCAATCTGATTAGATGTCATTAAGGTAGCATTCCCCACTAAAACCGATTTATTATCTACTACACCTTTTAAACCTTGTCCCGCAACTTCTATAACTTCTGTTGCTTTTAATGGTTTATCTGATGCGTACTTCATAATGGCTTGAGCAATGGGATGTGTGGAATTTGCTTCCATCGCCATAACATAAGTCATTAACTCTTGCTCTGTTAGCTGAAATGATTTTATGGTTTTAATTTTGAAAACACCTTTAGTAACCGTTCCTGTTTTATCCATAACCAAGGTGTTAATTTTGGTCATAGCTTCTAAAAAGGAAGCACCTTTAAATAAAATTCCGTGTTTAGACGCAGCACCTAGTCCGCCGAAATACCCTAGAGGGATGGAAATAACTAAAGCACAAGGACACGAAATCACTAAGAAAATTAAGGCACGATACAACCAATCTCTAAACACATAATCGGACACAAAAAAATAAGGTAAGACTGTAATTGCAACTGCTAACAAAGCTACAATAGGCGTGTAAACCTTAGCAAATTTTCTGATAAACAATTCTGTTTTTGCTTTTCTAGTAGTTGCATTTTGTACTAAGTCTAATATCCTAGATATGGAACTATCTTTAAATAATTTTGTGACTTCAACCTCAATTACACCTTCTAAATTTATACTTCCGGCATAAACCTTTTTTCCTTTGGTAATGGTGTCTGGTTTACTTTCTCCTGTTAATGCCGATGTATTTAACGACGCCGTTTTAGATAATAAGACACCATCTAACGGCACTTTCTCTCCAACCCGAACCTGAATTATTTCACCAATTCTTACCAATTCCGGCTTTACAGCCACAACAGTATTATGCTTTAAAACATTAGCTTCTTTAGGTCGCACATCTAATAAGGCCTTAATATTTCCTTTTGCTTTGCTTACGGCTTGTCCCTGAAACAGCTCTCCTATGGTATAAAACAACATCACAGTAACGCCTTCGGGATATTCGCCTATTGCGAATGCTCCTAGTGTTGCAATAGTCATTAATAAAAACTCTGTAAATACATCGCCGTTTTTAATGCTTTCCCAACCTTCCTTAATCACAGGAAGCCCAACAGGTATATACGCTACACTAAACCAAACTAACCGAATGGTATTTGTAAAGAAAGGCACATTGTAGTAATCTAAAACAATACCTGATATGAGTAGCACAAAACTAACTATTGCAGGACTGTATGTTTTAAGTTTTGATGATTCACTAGGATCTTGCGCATGACAATGCCCACTACTACAACATCCGTCTCCATCTTGTATTTGCTCTATTTTATTATCGTTCATCTTTTAATAATCTTTAACTTAACAATACTTCAAAGTTGACAAATAAATTGATGCAATGGAAGTGCATTATTGGTCACTGCATTTGTCGCACACACCTTTAACAACCAAATTAACATGTTCTGCTATAAAACCTTTAGGTACTTTAATCTTGGGTATTTTATGATCGGTTAAACATATGGTTGTCTCACAGACCGTACAATGAAAATGCAGATGTAAATCTGTTTCCAAATCGCAATGGCAGTTGGGTTCGCACAATGCATATTTAGTCACTCCGGTACCATCGTCTATTTGATGCACAATTTCCTTGTCCTCGAAAGTTTTAATGGTACGATACAATGTGGTCCTATCGGCTTTATCGAATGCATTCTCGATATCACTTAAGGTGACAGCTTCCTGCTTTTCTGATAAGAATTTAAAAATAAGTATTCGCATCGCAGTGACACGAATACTTTTAGATTCTAAAAAGGTTTCTACTTCTTGCATAATTTAATGACTATGTCCTGCACTTGATTTTTTCATTTCCGCACTTAAGTAATACGCATTGTTTAAAGCAAATTTGGTGGTTTTTTCTGGGGTTTCTAAAAATATAACCGCTTGCCAACCGTCGTCTTTTGCGCCAGGAATAACTTCTAAAGGTTCAAATTTCCATTCTTCGGCTTCTTGCTCTGCCTTAAATACAAAAAAGCGATTCCCTTCCTTAAAAATAGCGTGTTCCGGGATGGCTAATGATGCAACTTCATTAATCTGAATTTTCCCTTTAATATACATCCCCGGGATTAAATGGCCTTTGTCGTTTTTAATTTCGGCATGCACATGAACGGCTTTCGGATTCTCTTCAAAAGTTTTACTCACTGAATAAATTTCGGCAATTAATTGGTCATCAGGAAATGATTGTACTGTAAATCTAACGTTCTGACCTTTTTTCACATGTTGTACATCTTTCTCAAACACCATTAAATCGGCATGCACATGATGCGTATTTACAATTTCGAACACTTCTGTTTCTGGAGCTACAAATTGGCCTGTCTTTACATTTACTTTCTGCACAAACCCCTCTATAGGCGTGCGTAATCCTACACGCTGATAAATGGTGCCATTCTGAATACTTTTCGGATTCAATTGTAATAACTGCAATTGCGCACCCAAGCCATTTGCCAATGCTTTCGATGCCTCATACTCGGCTTCTGCTTTCTGAAAATTAGCGCCAGACCCCACACCCGAATCATATAACTTTTTCTGACGTTCGAAATTCTTTTTTAAATACATACTATTGCTATAAGCATTCAAATAATCGGTTTGCATCTTAATAATATTCGGATGCGTTAAATAGGCCACAACCTGACCTTTTTCAACTTTATCACCTTCTATCACTTCTATGGAAGCAATATTAGCACCAATAATAGTGGTTACCGAAGCTTCGTTCTGGGGTGGCACTTCTAAAGTTCCGTTAGCTTCTACATAACCGCTCATCAAACGGTTAGACAAAGTATCTACCTTCATTTGTAAGGCTTGAAATTGAGACGCCTTTAAATGCACTCCATCTGCCTCTTCATGATCGCCATGGTCTTCATGTTTTGCTTCAGAAGTTTCAACTTCATTAACCGTTTCGTTTGATTTTGTGTCTTTAGACCCACAAC
This sequence comes from Formosa bonchosmolovskayae, assembly GCF_051016085.1. Taxonomy (GTDB): domain Bacteria; phylum Bacteroidota; class Bacteroidia; order Flavobacteriales; family Flavobacteriaceae; genus Formosa. Next base: position 3,092,632 of record NZ_CP174605.1, on the reverse strand, counting down.
TTAAAACACTTGTAAGAAGTGTAAACACACTGATATATATTAATTTTTTCATCTTAATTCTGATTAAAATATTGTAATTCGAATAAACTATTCAAGTAATTTAAAAGCGCTTCTTGTGCATCCAATTCCGATTGAATCGCTTCTTTTATAAGTTGTGAAAATCCGCTATAATCTACAGCGCCTTCTTTATAGGCCAATAACGCCCCTTGACGCTGTTCTTTAGCTAATGGCAACACTTTAGAATTATAAAACATCCAAGATTCCGACCATTGCGAGTACTGTGCCTGAGCTTGAAAATATTCAGATCTCACCTGTTCTTGTCTTAAGCGCACATTAGATTCTGCAATCTGTTTATCTATTTTGGCTGTCTTAATATCGGCGCGTTTACTACCGGATAAAAACGGAATTGATATCCCACCTTGAAAACTGTAAAAACCAGAATGACCATCGACATTTTGCAAACCACCTTGCACACTAAATTTGGGCAGACTGTTTGCTTTGGCCGCTTTTAATTGGGCTTCTGAAGCTTTTACTTGCAATTCGGCTACTTGATACGCCGGATGCTTTTCAATGTCTAATGCTGATATTAAAGCATCATGACCATCAAAAGTATCAGGAACGGTATAAAATGTATCGGACGCTAACCACAAATTTAACTGTTGCAAGGCAACACTATATGCGGTAAAAGCTTTTGTTTTTGTATTCTGAATTTGATAATACTGATTTTTTGCCGCCGCATATTCTAATCTCGAAATGGCTTCAACTTCATAATTCAGAGCAACTGCTTGTTCAAACTTGGTATAAATAGAATCTAATTCTGAATACAAATTATACTGCATTTTAGTCTGATACGCTTTGGCCCACGCCTTTTTGACTTCCAATGCCAATTGAAGCTCCGATAATTGATACGCCCGTTCGGCTAGTAAAATACGCTGATCCTGCAACTGCTTTTTAGCACCAATTCCGAATACGTCAATATTATTTTGTGCGACCCGAACGGTAGTGTATATCCCTTCACCGCCTCTGAGTTCTTCACCGCCTGTAGACAAATTAGTTATCCCTAAATCGAAAGCCGTACTTTTTATTGCTTCTTCTTTATCTATAGCCAACGCTTTTTGTTTTAATAATGGATATTGCGTTTTAGATAATTGCACTGCATCTTCTAAAGAAATCTCCTGACTTTGATTGGGTACTTGTTGTGCAAATGTTAGTTGTGGAAGTCCTAAACACAACACCATTATCGCAATTGCTGGTCCCATTGAACGTTTTAAGGTGATTTTATCCTGTCGTTCCTCAACCCAATGATATAAAATAGGAAGTACGAATAAGGTTAATAACGTTGAGGTTAATAAACCTCCAATAACGACAGTGGCTAAGGGACGTTGTACTTCTGCTCCTGCTGATGACGAAATAGCCATAGGCAGAAATCCTAACACATCTGTAAATGCAGTAAGCATTATCGGACGAATTCGGCGTTTAGTCCCTTCAAAAATGCGGTCTTTTAAATTGACGACACCTTCATCCTTCAGTTCGTTTAAACCGCTAATCATGACCAGTCCGTTTAATACGGCGACTCCAAAGAGGACAATAAATCCGACACCAGCCGAAATACTAAACGGCATATCTCGCAACCAAAGCGCAAAGACCCCACCAATAGTCGCCATGGGAATGGCAATGTAAATCATAAGTGTTTGAGGAAATGATTTTAAGGCAAAATATATGAGTACAAAAATCAATAATAATGCAATTGGAACTACAGTTTGTAATCGGGAACTGGCGCGTTCTAGATTTTCGAATGCCCCACCATAACGGATAAAATATCCTGGAGGTAATTTTAATTCGGCATCTAATTTCGCCTGAATTTCTGTCACTAAAGATTTCACATCACGACCACGTACATTAACACCCACATACGTTCTGCGATTGGTATTATCTCGACTTATTTGCATAGGCCCAGCTTTATACGAAATATCTGCTATTTCCTTTAACGGAATTTGAGAACCGCCTGGTAATTTGATAAACAAATTCTGAACATCTGTGATATCTATTCTGTTTTTTTCTTGCAGTCGCACGACCACATCAAAACGTTTTTCACCTTCAAAAATCACTCCTGCTTTTCCTCCTGCGAAAGCAGATTCCACAATCTGATTTAAATCATTTATTTGCAATCCGTATTGCGCTAATTTTTGTCGGTTATACGTAATGGTCATTTGTGGTAATCCTGTGGTGGCTTCAGCTTTCATATCGCCAATCCCTTCTATTCCTGCTATAAGTTTGGTTACTTCTTCAGCTTTTTCCGACAGCACATATATATCTTCACCATATAATTTAATAGCAATATCTTCACGAACACCTTCTAACAATTCATTAAAACGCATTTCCATGGGTTGCGTAAATTCGTAATTTACACCCGGAATTACTTGGACTGCCTCCTTCATTTTATCTATCAATTCGTCTTTAGAACTGGCTGACACCCATTCGCTTTTAGGTTTTAGAATAACAATAACATCGGCCAAATCCATGGGCATCGGGTCTGTAGGTATTTCGGCCACACCAATACGACTCACAACTTTATCGACTTCGGGAAAGTTAGCTTTTACAACTTGTTCAATTTTTGTTGTCGTTTCAATGGTTTCTGTAAGCGAACTACCTGGTTTTAAAATGGCATGAAATGCAATATCGCCTTCGTCTAACTGCGGAATAAACTCGCCTCCCATTCTAGAAAACATAAACACCGCGACTCCGAATAACAAAACCCCAAGTCCGATAATCCATTTTCCTTTATTTAAAGCGCCATCTAATAACGGTTGGTATTTACGCTCTACCCAGTGCACAAACTTGTCGCCATACGATAATTTATCTGTTTTAGGCGCACGAAGTATTAAAGCCGACATCATTGGGACGTAGGTTAAACACAAAATCATGGCACCAATCATCGCGAAAATAAAAGTTAACGCCATAGGTTTAAACATTTTTCCTTCAATCCCTTCTAAAGCAAGAATTGGAAGAAAAACTATAAGAATAATAAGCTGACCAAAGAACGCGGCATTCATCATTTTCTTTGATGCTTTTGAAGCAATTTTATCTCGGTTTTCGGATGTGAGTTTTCCTTTTTTAAGGACTTGAGAGGCGAAAATAAATACGGTGGCTTCTACGATAATAACTGCACCATCGACAATAATTCCGAAATCTATCGCACCTAAACTCATTAGGTTTGCCCAAACATCGAACACATACATTAATATAAATGCAAACAGTAATGATAACGGAATGGTCGATGCAACTATAAGTCCACCACGCCAATTTCCTAATAGAAAAATCAGGACAAAGATGACGATTAGGGCACCTTCAACTAAGTTGAACCCAACGGTAGAGGTTGTTTTCGCAATTAGAACACTTCGGTCTAAAAGCGGTTGAATTTCGACACCTTCCGGAAGTGATTTCTGAATGAGTTGCATACGTTCCTTAACGGCTTGTATCACGTCGTTAGAATTCGCGCCTTTTAACATCATGACTAATCCGCCAACAACCTCGCCTTCGCCATCTTGGGTAAGTGCACCATAACGAATGGCCGAACCAAATTTAACTTCGGCTATAGACCCAATAGTAATGGGCACGCCTTGGGCATGAGACACTACAATTTGTTTAATATCGTCTAAACTGCGAATTAAACCTTCGCCACGAATAAAATGAGCTTGATGATTTTTCTCGATATACGCACCACCAGTATTCTGATTATTAACTTCTAAAGCTTCAAAAATATCGGTAATGGATAAACCAATCGCATTTAATTCTGAAGGGTCTACAGCAACTTCGTATTGCTTAATTTTTCCACCAATAGCATTCACTTCAACAACACCCGGCACCATAGCCATTTGACGTTGCACAATCCAATCTTGCATGGTTCGCAAATCTGAAATAGAATATGTGTCTTTAAATTCAGGCTTTACTTTAAGCGTGTATTGGTAGATTTCTCCTAAACCTGTAGTAATTGGTCCCATGGTTGGCGTACCAAAACCTTCGGGAATATCTTCTTTTACTTCGGTTAGTTTTTCGGATACTAATTGTCTTGGTAAATAAGTTCCCATGTCGTCGTCGAAAACGATAGTGACTACCGATAAACCAAAACGTGATACCGAACGAATTTCTTTAACATCTGGTAAGTTACTCATCGCAACTTCTACAGGATAGGTTACAAATTGTTCTATGTCTTCGGTGCCTAAATTAGGCGCTTGCGTAATGACTTGAACTTGATTATTTGTAATGTCTGGAACGGCATCTATGGGCACTTTTGTCATGCTCCAAATCCCCGCTCCTATTATGGTAAGCGTAAGCAAACCAATAATAAATTTATTATGGATTGAAAAATCAATGATTTTATTAATCATACAAAATGGGTTATAATGTGATTATAAATTAAAACGTATTCTTAAATGGTCTTTAAGAATTATGTACTAAAACCCTGTAAAAACAGGACACATTATACCCGAGGTGGTTGTAATAACGTCTGATTAAAATCTTGACCTAGACTATCGAAATGAAGAAATATTTTTGTTGATATCTCTGGTACAGTAAAGGTAACTTGTAGAGGTGTAAATTCTGTAGCGTGAATATGGCAACAATGGCATTGGCAAAATGGAGAGCATTCGTCTGTTGCGTTGTGCTCGTGGTTCGCTTCCGATTGTTGCGTAATTTCGGTAGTAATATCATCGTCTATAGGAGCAATATCTTCACAAGGCGCAAAGTTTAATGCTAAAATATAAATGGATAATATGACTGCTAAAAATTTCATCGACTCAAATATACAAATTATTGTATGCAATGCCATTGCAAAATAAAAAGCTTAAAAAACAATAGGATTACAATACCAATAAACCGTTTTCTTTTAAGGTGTTTATAGGTTTTGAAAACCAGAACAATTCAAAATTTTCAAAATGTGATTCAAAATCTTTCTTCAACATATTAAAAGACTTTTGGGTGGCACTAATTGGCTTAAGTTGTTCTAGCATATCTAATAACCACTCGCCTTCATCTAAAGGTGTTGAAATTTGATAGGCATCTGTTTTATCGTAGAACGTCATTTTCAGACTCGTATAGGTCGTTCCTTTTTTAGTTTTCGAGACCTCTTCTACAAACGGTATTTTACCTAACCATACAATTTTAGCGGTTGGTTTTACACTGAAACTCGGTTCGGTTTGTAAGGCTTTAAAAATACATTCTGAATCTACTGTCGTATCGGGAACATTGAAATCGAACCAATCCTGAAGCGGTAAATCAAACCCAATCCCGTGCATATAATTAAATAATGAGGTTTTTAGTCCGTTACTAAATTTTGAATGGTCAATTCCTGTCACATCCGAAAACGCGACATCGTTATTTGCAAAAGTTATGTCGTTATAATGTGGCGTAACGCCGAACTCAGATGGATTTAATCCAATGGGACTATGTGCTGTTAATGCAAACTGATGCCAAAAGCCAGATTGCAAAACGCCAACTTCAAACAACTGACGTACCATTTCTAAACTATCTATGGTCTCTTGCTCCGTTTGTGTAGGATACCCGTACATTAAATACGAATGTACCATGATGTTACTTTCGGTTAAATTACGAGTCACCTGCGCCACTTGTTCAACCGTGACACCTTTATCTATTAGTTTTAATAAACGGTCTGATGCCACTTCCAAGCCACCCGAAACCGCAATACATCCAGAGGCTTTTAATAAGATACATAAATCTTGAGTAAAATTTTTCTCGAACCTGATATTTGCCCACCACGTTAACGTTAAATCACGTTTTAATATTTCTAAGGCTAATGCTTTCATTAATGACGGTGGCGCGGCTTCATCGACAAAATGAAATCCGGTATCTCCCGTTTGCGCTATAAGCTCTTCCATGCGGTCGACTAATGTCTTAGCCGCGATAGGTTCGTAAATTTTTATATAATCTAAAGAAATATCGCAAAATGTACATTTTCCCCAATAGCATCCATGTGCCATGGTGAGTTTGTTCCAACGTCCGTCACTCCATAAACTGTGCATTGGATTAGCAATTTCTATAACTGAAATATACTCATCTAACAACAAATCTGAATAATCGGGTGTCCCAACTGCACTTTGCTTGTAATCCGGAAGCGGACTATCATTTTTATACACCACAGCATTGTTTTCTAATAACAGAGTACGTTTAAACTTGAAAGTGGTTTTGTCTTTAGTATTGACTACTAAATCGTGTAATAACTCAATAGGTAATTCGCCATCGTCTAATGTAATAAAATCGAAAAATTCGAATACCCGTACATCTTTTAAAGACCGTAATTCTGTGTTTGGGAATCCGCCTCCCATCTCAACAACAATATCTGGGTAATTAGATTTTATAAACTGTGCACAACGAAACGCACTGTACAAATTCCCCGGAAACGGCACCGATAAACAAACAATTTTAGGTTGTACCTCTTCTAATTTAGCTTCCAGAATTTGTAGCGTGATATCATCAATAAAGGTAATATCTTGTTGTAAACTGTCGTACAATTCATCGAACGAATTGGCACTCATTCCTAAACGTTCGGCATAGCGACTAAAACCAAAATTATCGTCTATACATTCAATAATAAAATCGGATAAATCTTCAAGAAACAAGGTTGCCAAGTGCTTAGCTTTATCTTGCATTCCCATATTACCGAAGGCCCAATTTAAATCTTCTAGATTATCGAATCGTGATGCCCGTGGTAAAAAATTATCGGTACAAATTTGCCTTGCTAAAGTTACATTCTTGCCTTGCAGGAATTCTATTATAGGCTCTAACACCTTTAAATAATCGTCTTTTAAGGCATATATACGTTGCGCATTTTCACTCTGAATGGTATCATTCTCGTAAGCAGAATCGAACAACATCGTAAATGCATTTTTCGAAAACAACTCTATAATCACTTCAATCCCCAAATCCATTTGAGTTGCAGAAATATCCTTAGTATTTAAAAATCCTTTTAAATACGCCGTTGCTGGATACGGTGTATTTAATTGGGTAAATGGAGGTGTAATTAGTAAGATGTCTTTCAAAATAGATGCAAAATTTTGAGCAAAGATAATGTATTTGTTTTCCGAAGTTTAATCGTGTGATTTAAATCTGAAAGTTCATGCTCAATCCTCTTAATTTAATGTACTTATCACTCCTTTTAAAAATTATATGTAATTTGTTCTTTCAACTTGTATTTAATTCAACTAACCATGAATCCTGAACACGATTATAAAGCCATAAACAAAGCCACTTGGAATATTAAAACGGAAGCACATTTAGCATCCGATTTTTACGATGTTGAAGGTTTTATTAACGGAAACTCCTCTTTAAATGCTATTGAATTGGAATTACTTGGCGATGTAAAAGGCAAAAAGATATTACATTTACAATGTCATTTTGGTCAAGATTCACTGTCTTTAGCCCGTTTAGGAGCACAAGTTTCAGGCGTAGATTTATCTGATGTGGCCATTAAAAATGCTAACAGTTTAGCTAAACAACTTGAATTAGATGCGTCCTTTATTTGTTGTGATTTATACGATTTACCGAATTATTTAGACGATACTTTCGATATCGTATATACCAGTTATGGCACCATTGGATGGTTACCCGATTTAGACCAATGGGCACAATTAATTTCAAAATTTTTAAAACCAAAAGGAGAGTTTGTATTTGTTGAATTTCATCCTGCAGTTTGGATGTTCGATGACGATTTTGATAAGATTATCTACAGCTACTTTAAAAAAGATGCAATTGTTGAAACAGAGTCTGGAACGTATGCCGATAGAACAGCAAATATTACGCAACAATCTATCACATGGAATCATAGTCTTGGAGAAGTCCTTGGGAGTTTACTTCAGAATAAATTACAATTAAACTCTTTTGAAGAATTTGATTATTCGCCTTACGATTGTTTTAGACACACTGTTGAGGTCAATCCGAAACAATTCAGAATTAAACACCTAGATTCTAAGATACCTATGGTTTATTCGTTAAAAGCGATTAAAGACTGATTTTATACATATATAACAGAAGTTATTTAACTCCTAAGCCCTGCTCTGGTCGTTGTTTTAGTAAGTTTATAGCCTCTTTCTTTAGTTTTTGCTTTTTAAGATATTTTCCATAAATAAGAGCGATAATTATGGCACAAACACCTTGAATTAAAACCATGGTCTGTACACCGATATAATGCGATATGCTTCCTATAGCTAAACTCCCAATGGGTAAAAGTCCGGTTAACGTCATCACGTAAATACTAATCACTCGACCTCTAAAATGATTAGGTACATTCACTTGGATGATAGTGTTTGTAATCGTTCGTACAGACATCATTCCGAAAGACGCTATGGCCACAAAAAATAGAGCCATATAATAATTAGTGCTTTCCGAAAATAATATAAGCCCGACTCCAAATACTAAGGAATTAATAGCTAATACCTTAACCAAATTCGCTCCAGGTTTTAAAGACGCTAAAAATATAGCGCCAACAAAAGCACCAAAACCAATGATACCATCGATTACACCTAATGTAGATGCCGAACCATTAAACACATCTTTTGCAAAAGCTGGTGTTAAGGTGGTAAACGACAATACAAATAAACTCATGAGCCCTACAAATATTAATACTGAATGAATTTCAGGCGTACTGATTATATAGTTAAAAGCGTCTTTAAATTCATTTTTAATATTTCTATCGGCATTGGGTTTTAATTCCTGTTTTGGTAAGCGCATTAATAACAGCGATATAATAACGGGAATAAAACTCATGGCATTCATTCCGAAACACACTTCGTCTCCAAAAGATTCTAAAATAAAACCAGCAAGTGCAGGACCAATTAATTTAGACAGATTTACCATAGACGAGTTTAAAGCTAAAGCATTTGGTAAATCGTCTTTATTATCCACCATTTCACGCACCAAAGACTGCCTTGCAGGTACATCGAAACCATTTATAATACCTAAAACCGCACTAAGCACAATTATTGTCCAAACGGCATGGTCTTTAAAAAACACAATAGAAATGGTTAGTAAAATAGCCTGAAGTAACGAGACAATTTGAGTAATTAATAATACGCTGTGTCTATTATGTCTATCTGCAATAACACCGCCATAAAGCGACATAATTGCTGTAGGAAATAGTGTTGCAAACACCGTAACACCAAGCATAAATTTAGATTGCGTTAAACTGTAAATTACCCAACTCACCGCTGTTTTCTGCATCCATGTTCCTAAAAGCGATACAGATTGTCCCATAAAGAATAATCTAAAATTTCTACTTTTAAAGGAATTGAAGGTGGTAAAATTCATGGTTAACGTTTGTAATTTAGACTACAAAATTAAACTTTAAAACTTGAAAATTTCTTTAAATACAATACCCATCATCTATAAGGCATCAATAATTATGATATTATAGATTTAGATTAATAAAAATCATCAATCATCTTTTTTATTCACTCAAATATTTAAATAGAAGTGATTATTGTTTTAACTTAGTATAACATTTTTCAAACTAAATTCTATCCCACCTTGGAAACTTTTACCCTTGCCCGAGTTATACATGTATTAGCCGTTGTGTTATGGATTGGTGGCGTTTCTATGGTCACTACCGTTATTATTCCTGCAGTAAAAAGAATGAAAACTAAGGAAGATAAATTGCAGACATTCGAGCAAATTGAAGGTAAGTTCGCCACCCAAGCTAAAATCACGACCTTACTTACAGGAATTACAGGTTTTTACATGATGTACGAAATGGATGCTTGGAGCAGGTATTTAGATATTCGATTTTGGTGGATTCATGCCATGACAATAATGTGGATTATCTTCACATTGGTATTATATGTTTTAGAACCGCTTTTACTTCATAAATTATTTAGAAAAGAAGTTGAAAAAAATCCCGATAAAGCGTTTAGAATTATTCATCGCGCACATTGGATTTTGCTTATTCTTAGTTTATGTACCATTTTTGGAGCGGTAGCAGGAAGCCACGGCTGGTATTTTATTGGATAGGTTATCATAATTTTTTGATAAATTACCTTAAACCTATTCTTTATTATTTAGAAACATTTAAATTTGCGACGTGAAAAAAGTTGTTAAATTTTCGGGAGGCTTACTTTTAAGCCTATTATATTGTTTTGCACTGTACAGTGTAACACAGCCTCTGCCTGAAACTTTCACGTATCATCCAAACAATCCAGAGCAACAGCAGAAGGTTTCAAAGGTCTCTGAATCAATTTTCAGTTTAACTGCAGTGCCTGAAAATGTAGTGATATCATTTCCTTCGTCGGGAGGTCACTTTTTAAAGATTCCGTTATTTAACTCTGTTTGGTTTCCTAAAATTAGTGAGCAATTAATAGCTTCACAATTCTTACAATACAAAATTAACCAAACCAATACGTTGGTTAATTATCGTAAAAACGATTCCATTTTCCCGTTTCATTATTTCTGGTAAACACCATTCCTTTTTAGTGTGATTACGCACTACCCGTTTACTACAGCAAGGTTATATTTAATTATATAATCTGCACTTTTTATGAAATAATTTTAAAACACATTACAATGAATACTGGAACAATGATCCTTAGCGCATTCTTTATAGCAATTTGCGCTTTACCTTTTATATTATCAAGTCGCGGAAGCAGAAAAAGAAAAAACACTTTACTAAAATCGTTAGAAACTTTAGCAGATAAACATGATGCCCAAATTAGTATTTACGATGTAGGAGCCGATTTTATTATTGGGATGGACAACATTAAAAACCTGGTTTTCTTCTTCAAAAAAACAGCAGATAACTCGGTTGAAAACTGTGTAGATTTATCGGATTATAAAGATTGTAAAATATTAAAATTTGGAAAGGACCTACACGCGACAAGCAGTTCTTATGCGATTGAAAGATTAAAACTAGACTTTATTCCTAAAGATAAATCGGCGCCAGAACAACAATTCGAATTTTACAATGAAGCGGTAAATACGCAATTAAGTGGCGAGATTCAGATTATTAATACCTGGCATGAATTAATTGAGAAGAAATTAGCGCTAAACTAAGAATAATAAAAGCCCCATAATATGTTATGGGGCTTTTATTTTATATACAGAGACTTAATTCTCCCCATTCTTTACTAGTTAAATCTTAAACTTTTAGTTGACTTATTTAGGAATATCTTTAGTCATTATCTAAAAGCCTATATCAACCAAACTGGTTTTATTCCGAATCCTGTTAACGTATAAAAATAGTTTAGTCCTAAAAAAAAAATCACGCTTCGTCCTACTTAATCGACTCTGTTTTATAACGTTTTTAATAATTCGTTTAAACAAGCACATTTAAGTCTCCCTTAAAAAAACAAAAACCCCAATATAAATTGAGGTTTAAGTACTAGTAAAATAGTTGTTTGCTCGCAAGAGCATTTGTATTAAGCATTTCTGCTTAATTGTCTTAGCTTAGATTTAATTTTTTGTGGGGTAGTTCCCGTTTTTCCAAATAAATATCCGTAAGGTAACCCTACAAATAAAGCACCTCCAACGATATTTCCGAGAGTCGCTGGAATTAAATTTTTAAATATAAACGTGCTCCATGTAATTCCTGAACCTTCAAAAATTGAAAGTGGAATAAAATACATATTAGCAATACTATGCTCGAATCCTAAAGTTACAAAAGCCATTACAGGTAACCAAATAGCGATAATCTTACCGCTTGAGTTTTCGGCTGCGATACCTTGCCAAAGGGCTAGACACACTAGCCAATTCGCTCCAATACCTTTTATAAAAGTGACTAAAAACGAATGACTTGTTTTACCTCGTGCTATACTATAAACCATATCTAGATACGGTTCTTTACTTACAAGATGCGTTAAATGAGTTATAACATATGCAATAAAAAGAGCGCCAATAAAATTGCCTAAATACACCAACCCCCAATTTTTAAACATGGTTATAACCCGTTGTTTTTTACTTAAAATATTAGGAATAAAATAGGCGTTATTCCCAGTAAACAACTCTGCTCCTACCAAAACCACAAGAATTAATCCTAAAGGGAATGCCGCTCCAAATAGAAATTTTGCAAATCCAGGATTTCGTGCTATAATCTCGGGTGAACCTCCAGAAATCGTTATGGCTAACAATCCGCCAAAAGCCACATAAGCACCTGCTAAAAACGCAAGAATTAATGTTTTCTTTACGGTGTATCCCTCTTTATTAAGAGCTATTTCGTTAATTATTTTAATACCTTCGTTAGGTGTATTCATAATGATATTTTCAATTTTAAAAACCAGACCCGCTTTAATTCACCTTTACTTTTTTGAAGTACGTTTCTAAGATCTCTTTCGCCTGATCTAGCTCTTCTTGAGTATTCTCCCTCGCATCTTTAAGCTCGTATTCCCAACCTAAGGCTTCCCATTTATGAATACCTAGTTTATGATAAGGTTGCAGTTCTATTTGTTCAATAGTTTTATAATCTTTAAAATACGATCCTAATTGATGTAACAATTCGGGTGTATTTGTAATTCCTGGAATAAGAACATAACGTAACCACATTTTCTTTCCTGAATCTTCACGGTATTTTGCGAAATTGAAAGTCGTCTCTTTATTTTTCGCTCCAGCAATTTTCTGAAACCCTTCTTCTGTCATGTGCTTAATATCCAGCATCACCAAATCAGCATAATCATCTAATAACTCTTTGGTTGGATGATTTAATAACCGTCCGTTGGTATCGATATTAGTATGAATGCCTTCTTCTTTTAAACGTTTAAAAAAGGAAATTAAACTCTTTGACTGTAACAAAGGTTCTCCCCCAGAAACGGTAACTCCTCCACGATCACCAAAATAAGATTTCATTCTTACGGCGCGTTTTACAAGATCTTCAATATTGTATTCTGTACCTCCGTGAGTGTCTATAGTATCCGGATTATGGCAATACTGGCATTTTAATTTACAGCCTTGTAAAAACACAACCATTCGAATTCCTGGACCATCATGCGTCCCAAAGGACTCGATAGAATGTACACTTAAGGTTATATCTGTAGTTTTAATAGTAGTAAGATTTTAATTAAAAAATAAGAGGTATTCAAAAATATAAGTTACACTAATAATTTAAGGAGATTACTTATAAATGAAGTAAAATTAGTGCGTTATGTTTTTTGAATACCTCTTGGAGTTAAATAAACAGAGTTTCGTTTACATAGATTCGTGGAACGAACGTGAAATAACTTCCATTTGTTGTTCTCTTGTTAATCTTATAAAGTTAACAGCATAACCAGACACACGAATTGTTAATTGCGGGTGATTTTCTGGATGTTCCATAGCATCTAATAAAGTGTCTTTATCTAATACATTTACATTTAAATGTTGTGCGCCATGCTCAAAGTATCCGGTTAAAGTGGCTACTAAGTTATCTATACGTTCTTCGTCTGTAGATCCTAAAGATTTAGGTACTATAGAGAATGTATTTGATACACCATCTTGCGAATCTTTATAGTCTATTTTAGCAACAGAGTTTAATGATGCAATTGCACCGTTAGTATCACGTCCGTGCATTGGGTTTGCTCCTGGTGCAAAAGGCACACCTTTAGCTCGACCATCTGGAGTTGCTCCCGTCTTTTTACCATAAACTACGTTAGACGTAATGGTTAACACAGACATTGTTGGTTCTGCATTTTTGTAGACTGCTAGCTTTTTTAATTCGTTGTTAAAGTCTTGTACAGCATCATGAGCAAAGATATCTACACGATCATCGTCGTTTCCATATTTAGGGAATTCACCTTCAATTTCGAAGCTTACAGTTAATCCTTCTTCATTTCTAATTGGTTTAACTTTAGCATATTTAATAGCTGATAAAGAATCTGCTACGATAGATAAACCAGCAATACCGTACGCGATATTAATATCGGGGTTAGTATCTATTAAAGCCATCTGACCTTTTTCGTAGTAGTATTTATCGTGCATGTAGTGAATAATATTCATAGAATCGTTGTACACGCGAGCTACTTCTTTCATTGCTAATTTAAAATTAGCCATTACTTTATCGAAGTCTAAATACTCATCGTTATCTACTTCAATACCTTTAACCATTTTTTTACCTGTGATCTCACAACGACCAGCATTTACAGCTAAAAGCAATGTTTTTGCTAAGTTAGTACGAGCCCCAAAGAATTGAATTTGTTTTCCAATTTCTTGGTAAGACACACAACACGCAATTCCATAATCGTCTGATCCTCTAAGAGTACGCATTAAATCATCATTTTCAAACTGAATTGAAGACGTATCAATAGCGACTTTAGCACAATATTTTCTAAAGTTTTCTGGTAAAGAAGGCGACCATAAAACTGTAATATTTGGTTCTGGTGATGGTCCTAGGTTATATAATGTATGTAAGAAACGGAAAGCCGTTTTGGTTACTTTAGTACGTCCGTCTTTAAACATACCTCCAATAGCTTCTGTTACCCATGTTGGATCTCCAGCAAAAATTTCGTCGTATGCTGACATTCTTAAATGACGCACCATACGTAATTTCATTACGAATTGATCGATATATTCCTGAGCTTCTATTTCTCCAATAACTTCATTATCTAAATCTCTCTGGATAAAAATATCTAAGAACGTAGATACATTACCTAAAGACATAGCAGCACCATCTTGTTCTTTTACTGCAGCTAAATAGGCCATATATGTCCACTGTACAGCTTCTTGAGCATTATCGGCAGGACGACTTAGGTCTAAACCATAAGCATTACCCATGGTAATCATTTCTTTAAGCGCTTTAATTTGCTCAGAAACTTCTTCTCTTAAACGAATTACAGCATCTGTCATTGGGCCTTTAATGTTTGCTAAATCTTGTTTTTTAGCGGCAATTAAAGTATCAATACCGTATAAAGCAATTCTTCTGTAGTCTCCAATTATTCTACCACGCGCATAATTATCTGGTAATCCTGTTAAAAATCCTAAAGATCTAAATTTTCTAATTTCAGCATTATAGGCATCAAACACACCATCGTTATGGGTTTTAACATATTTAGAGAATAATTCGTCTACTTGATTAGCTGGTTTTAAACCAATCTCATCTAATGCTTTTTGAACTACTTTGTAACCTCCAAAAGGTTTCATAGCTCTTTTTAATAAACCGTTAGTTTGTAAACCAACAATTGTTTCGTTTTCTTTATCTATATATCCTGCTTCGAAATTTGCAATTCCTGAAACAATATCTGTATCTACAGAATGTACGCCATTGTTTGCGCGTTCTATTTTAGTGGCATCTTTACAAACGTCCCATAATTTTTTAGTACGTTCGCTAGGCCCTATTAAAAAGTTATGATTTCCTGTATACGGTGTTATATTTCTGTACACAAAATCACGTACATTAATAGCTGTATTCCAATCTCCACCTTGGAAGCCTTTAGTCTTTAAGTCTGAATTTTTTAACTCTGCTACTTTCATATTATTGTATATTAAATCTATGTTCTAAATCGATAACTCAAAGTTCAGATTTAAAGAAGATTTAAAACATGACAAATGACAGTTTTACATCGAATTAAGAACCTTTTAATGAAACCAATTAAAGAAGTGTTAAAAACTGTTAAAAATGGTCGTTTTATACATTTTCATCAATAAAACAAGTGATTAAATACAAATACCATAACACGCTATCAAACAACTAATTGAGACACCTGTTTTTCAAACGTTTGAAACTTTTTCGATCCATTTTATAAATTCTAGTCTTCGTTTTTATTGTAGTTATCTAGACTATGCATTTCGAATTATTTATACTACTTAAAGTCCACTCAAGCCCAGTAAAAAAATAGGATATAGAACGTAATTTTTTATACTTTTAAATCCTTTTTAATATGCACCGCAACAAATCATTTATTATGTCTCAATTAAAAATCACCACATTACTCTTAATCTTTGTTTTACACAGCTTTATTGCCCAATCCCAGAGCATAAGTAATTCTCAAATAGATTCTTTAGTGGCTGTATCTATGAATTTAAAAAATAATGTAGGTTTAGCTGTTGCTGTTGTAAAAGATGGAAAAGTTTTGCATTCTAAAGGATATGGTGTAAAATCGATATCTACCAAAGCACCAGTAAATGAACATACTTTATTTGCCATTGCTTCGAATTCTAAAGCCTTTACTTCGGTAGCCTTGTCTATTTTGGTAGATGAAGGTAAATTATCGTGGAATGATCTCGTCATAGATTATATTCCTGAATTTAAAATGTACGACGACTATGTTACTTCAAATTTTACAATTACCGATTTACTTACCCATAGAAGTGGTTTGGGATTAGGCGCAGGAGATTTAATGATATTTCCTGGTGGGGGTGATTTCAAGATAGGCGATGTTATTAATAGCTTTCAATACCAAACACCTGTTTCAGCATTTAGAACCAAATACGATTACGACAATTTATTATACCTCGTAGCAGGAGAAGTTATTTTTAGAATCACTGGAACATCTTGGTCTGATTTTATTCAAACCCGAATTTTCAATCCACTAGGTATGGAAAATAGTGTCCCTATTGTAGACCGTATCGAATCGCAGGCCAATATAGCGATACCACATAGTTCTTATAATAATGAAATAACAGAAATAAAAGCCTACGATGGTGGTGAGCTTGTTGCCGCCGCTGGTGGTATTAATGCGAGTGTACACGATTTAAGTCGGTGGATGTTAATGCAACTTAATGCGGGTAAATATGGTCCAGAATTGTCTAAAGCCTTGTTTACTGAAGCCCGACAATTAGAAATGTGGGCACCACACACCATGACAGGATTCGAATTATATGCCGACAAGAGAACTGAAAATCACTTTTCTGCTTATGGACTAGGTTGGGAAATTTCGGATAAAA
This sequence comes from Formosa bonchosmolovskayae, assembly GCF_051016085.1. Lineage (GTDB taxonomy): Bacteria > Bacteroidota > Bacteroidia > Flavobacteriales > Flavobacteriaceae > Formosa. The sequence continues at coordinate 3,075,787 of NZ_CP174605.1, read as the reverse complement.
AAGGAAGAATAATTGCAGAACATACTGGCGGTTTACCGGGCATGTTATCGCGAACTATTTTAGTTCCTGAACTAAATTTAGGTATTGTAGTATTAACAAACTCAGACCCTGGAGGATATGCCTTTTATTCCATTCCAGAGACCATATTAGATATGTATTTAGGAATTGATAAAAAAGATTGGATTACGGAATTATCAAATTACAGTCAGCTTCAAGAAAAAGAAGGAGATCAAGTAACCACAGCTGTTTGGAAAACTGTAGAGGCTAATAAAAAGATTAAAATCGATTTTAAAAATTATATCGGAACTTATAACGATCCTTGGTTTGGAGACATTACTATTACAGAAAAAAATGGATCTCTTTGGTTTACCTCTATGCGCTCTCCTAAATTAAACGGACAAATGTATTTTTATAAGGCGACCACATTTGCTGTAAAGTGGGAATATACCGAAATGCCTTGCGATGCCTTTGCCATCTTTAATTTAGATGAAGAAGGAAAAGCCATGCAAATTAAAATGAAAGGCATATCACCTAATATAGATTTTAGTTTCGATTTTCAAGATCTTAACTTAAAACGAATCGATTAAACTCTTATACACTCATTGAATACGAAAGGCCGTAAAATTTATCAGATATTATCTAATTCAAATCGGTCGGGGAAGCATAATTGAAATCCATAACTTCTTTTTTGAAGAATAGTGATAACATCACCTCTTAAGATTTGCTACCAAATATTTTAAGAGGTGAATACTTCACTTAAAATTTTATAAGACTTTTTACGTGCTTCATGGTCGTATATATGAGACACGACTATAAGTTCTTGCACTTGAGTTTTGGATACAAACGCATTGAGTTCTTTTTCAATGGTTTCCTTAGATCCAATAAATGTATAATGTAGCATATTGGTAATCATAGCTTTTTGCTCCTCACTCCAAACACCACTCATAGATTCCACAGGAGGTTGTAACGGGCGACGCACATTAGTAATAATTCCCATAGCTAATTGATATAAACTGGTAGCCAATACATGCGCTTCGGCATCGGTGTCGGCTGCAATAACATTTACACAAGCCATACTATAAGGTTGTTGTAAAGCCGACGATGAGGTAAACGCATTATTATAAATATGTAATGCATCAAATAATTGTGCTGGTGCAAAATGACTCGCAAATGCATAAGGTAATCCCTTTTTTGCGGCTAAATCTGCGCTAAATGTACTGGAACCCAGTAAGTAAATAGGTACATCTAAACCTTCTCCAGGGATCGCTCTTACAGGTTCGCCTAGATCTTCATTTGTAAAATAATTCTGTAATTCTTGAATATTATTCGGAAAATCCTGAACACTTTCCTGACGATCGCGACGCAAAGCCATGGCTGTTCGTTGGTCTGTTCCTGGCGCTCTTCCTAAACCTAAATCTATACGATCCGGATACAGGGTTGCTAATGTTCCAAACTGCTCTGCAACAACTAATGGCGCATGATTTGGCAACATTATTCCTCCAGAACCCACTCTAATCTTAGTCGTGCCTTGAGCAATATAACCTAATAAAACCACGGTTGCAGAACTTACCAAACTATCCATATTATGATGTTCCGAAATCCAATACCTAGAATATCCTAAAGTTTCTACGTGTTGCGCCAAATCTAAAGCATTTCTCATGGCATGTTGCGCAGAATTTCCTTTAGTAACAGGAACTAAATCTAATACTGAATATTTTATATTATTTAATGTTTTAGCACTCATACGACTATAAATTAGGTTTAATATTGTAATTATATTGCTTACAAATTGTAATGTATTATAAAGAGCAAATTTATGAAGATTTACAGGAAGAAAACTTAAGTTAAACTTAATCTATTCTTAAAGTTTAAATGTGGTAAGCTATCTAGGGAAACCCTAATTTTAGGGTTTTTAGGCTAACATATACTTACTAAATTAATTATGAGATACCTATAACTCATGAAATCTAAACATTTTCCAAAATCATTTAAATGGGGTACAGCAATTTCTTCTTACCAAAATGAAGGTGAATACAACACACATGGTAAAGGCCCTTCAATATGGGATACGTTCACAAATCGTAAATCATTTAAAAAAGGAAATGGAAATACAGCAACAGACTTTTATAACACCTATAAAGAGGACCTTTTAAAAGTTAAAGCCCTTAATTTAGATTGCTTTAGGTTCTCTATATCGTGGTCTCGTATATTTCCTCACGGTATTGGAGAAATCAACCCAGAAGGCGTAGCATTTTACCACGACCTTATACAAGCCTGTATAGACTTAAATATAGAGCCTTGGGTTACCTTGTACCATTGGGACTTACCACAGGCACTAGAAGATCAGGGCGGATGGACAAATCGAGAGATTTTAAATTGGTTTAAAACGTATGTCGAATTCTGCTCTAAAGAATACGGCGCCACAGTAAAAACTTGGATTATCTTAAATGAACCTATGAGTTTTGTTGGATTAGGTTATTTTTTAGGCATGCACGCTCCAGGTAAAAAAGGGTTTAAAAACTTTTTACCCGCCGCACATCATGCTACACTTTGCCAATCCATGGGCGGAAGAATTGTCCGTAAAAATGTTAAAGACGCTATTATCGGCACTACGTTTTCATGCTCACATGTTTCACCACTTAACCGCCGTGTTATCCATAAAAAAGCGGCCGCTCGGATAGATGCCTTAGTCAACAGATTTTTTATAGAACCCACTTTAGGTTTAGGCTATCCCATGGATGCCATTCCTGGTTTAAATCGAATTGAAAAATATGTTTTACCTGGAGATGAGGAATTAATGCCTTTCGATTTCGATTTTATTGGCCTGCAATATTACTTTAAAATTGTCGCAAAATTCAGCTTACTCCCTCCTATTCTATTTGCTCAAGAAGTCCCTGCCGAAAAAAGGGACGTCAAAATAAACGCGATGAATTTGGAAATATATCCTAAAGGATTATATAAAGTCTTAGAGAAATTCAATGCCTATCCGGGAATTAAAAACATTTACATAACCGAATCTGGTGTGTGTTTTGAAGATGAATTAATTGAGGGAAAAGTAAACGACAAAAATCGGATTAACTATTTTAAAAAGACCTTTAAATACACGCTTAAAGCTATTGAAAATAATATTCCTGTTAAGGGTTATTTTATATGGACATTGGTCGATAATTTTGAATGGGCAGAAGGTACTAAACCAAGATTTGGTATTATTTATACAGATTTTAAAACTCAGAAACGCACCGTTAAAAAATCGGGTTTATGGTTAAAACGATTTCTAAGTAAACGTTAATCTGCTTAAAATCGATACCTTAACACCATACTTTATCACATTTGTACCCAGAATTTTTGAATTTAACGCTCTTATTCTCTTAATTTTAAATCTTTAAAAAATAAAATTAAAGCATATTTTTTATCTTGGTACATCATTTGTTACTTACTAATAAATTAAATATCATGAAAAAACACATCTTTTTAATTATTGCTTTAGTTTTTGGAATACAGTTCACCTTCTCCCAAACAAAAGCTGAAAGAAAAGCTGCAAAATTAGAACAGCAGGAACATGAATATGCAGAGGTAAAATCGCTAATTGAAGATAAACATTTTACTTTTGAAGGCGAATGGGCCACAACCCAAAAAGGAAGACGCATCAGTTTAATTGGAAACCCAAATTATTTAGTTGTAGATAGTACACAAACTAAAGCAGAATTACCTTATTTTGGGATTGTACAAATAGCTAACTATGGTGGCGATGGTGGTATTTCTTTCGATAATACATATAATGATTACAAAGTAAATTATAACGATAAAAAACGAAGAGCTACTATAGAATATGCGACCTCCAATAAAAATGAAAAAATAACAGTTACGCTACAAGTATATAGTCTCGAGTCAGCATCTTTAACTATTTATAGTAGTAATAGAAATAGTATTAGTTACGACGGTATCCTAAAACCTATCCCGACTAAAACTGAAGAATAATTCTATAAAGCGCTAAAAAAATTATTTAAACCTATTGTTGTATCTTTTCCAATATGAAAATTATAATTCAATTTATATCTATTTTATGTATTGCACTTTCTAGTCAGTTCGCACTTGCACAAACTACAGGAGTTGCGTCTTATTATAGTAATACGTTTCATGGAGAAAATACAGCAAGCGGAGAAAAATACAATAAAGATTATCTTACAGCAGCACATCCTACATTACCATTCGACACTTTAGTAATCGTTACAAATTTAACCAATGGTGAATCTGTAGTCGTTAGAGTCAACGACCGTGGTCCACATACTAAAAGTAGAATAATAGATGTTTCTGAAGCTGCCGCAAAAAAATTAGACTTAATAAATCAAGGGGTTGCCGAAGTAAAACTAGAAGTCTTAGACGATTATTTTATAAAAAGCATACCCACAAAAAACAGTAATTAAGATTATGATAAAAAAAACAATTTTACTTTTCACAATACTTATAATGTCTCAAAATCTCATCCAAGCACAAGGTGAAGATTTACAATGGTTAGATTTACAATTATCTAATTACGAATATCCATACGAGGTTAAAAAAATTGATCTTCATATTCAAAATCAGGATTTGGAGATGGCTTACATGGATATAAAACCATCTAATTACAATGGTAAAAATGTTATGCTATTGCATGGTAAGAATTTTAATGGAGCGTACTGGAAAACAACCATCCAAAGTTTAACGCAAGCCGGATTTAGAGTGATCGTTCCAGACCAAATTGGTTTCGGAAAATCGTCTAAACCAGATCATTTTCACTATACCTTTCAGCAACTCGCACAAAACACAAAAGCTGTTTTAGACACGTTAAATATTACAAAAACCGCAGTTTTAGGTCATTCCATGGGTGGTATGGTGGCTACCCGATTTGCTTTAATGTATCCAGATATTACCGAAAAATTGATTTTAGAAAATCCAATCGGATTAGAAGATTGGAAATTGAAAGCACCTTACCAATCGGTTGAAGAGAATTATAAAAGTGAATTAAAGAAGAGTTACGAAAGCATAAAGAAATATCAGTTGGTTAGTTATTACGATAATAATTGGAAACCTGAATACGACCAGTGGGTAAATTTATTAGCGGGTTGGACTTTAAATTCTGATTATGAAACCGTTGCTTGGAATGCAGCCTTAACCTCCGACATGATTTTTACTCAGCCAGTAGTGTACGAATTTAGCGAAATAAGTTCACCAACCTTACTTATTATAGGGACTCGAGATAGAACTGCTTTAGGAAAGCCTTTAGTATCTGAGGCTGTAAGAAAAACCATGGGACTGTATAATGAGTTAGGTAAAAAGACACGAGATGCAATACCAAATGCACAATTGGTCGAGTTAGATCATATTGGACACTTACCGCATATTGAAAGTTTTGAGCGTTTTATTAAACCGCTACTTACCTTCTTAAAATCTTAAAAAAAGATTTAGAAGCACTCATATTCATAAAATAAAAACACATTAAAATGATCTAGTCACGACATTTAATGTGTTTTTTTATGTCCGCACATATCTAAAATTACATTAGCCTTTTAATAAAAGTAGATCGATGTTTTAAAGGAATTAAACCAAAATAGCCACTCTAAATATAATGTCTGGCAAACCGTTTAGATATTATTATGTAGATCTCCTAAATATTTACCGGTAGTGTTTAAACAAAAAAAATCCAGCTAAATAGCTGGATTTTTTTTGTTGTATAAAATATGTACTATACGTACTATTTTGCAATATTTACTGCTCTTGTTTCTCTAATTACAGTCACTTTTACTTGACCTGGATATGTCATATCCGTTTGGATTTTTTGAGAAATGTTGAATGATAAATCCGATGCATTTTGATCAGTTACTTTTTCACTTTCAACTATAACACGTAATTCTCTACCAGCTTGAATAGCGTAAGCTTTCTTCACTCCTGGGAAACCGAAAGCGATATCTTCTAAGTCTTTTAAACGTTGGATATAACTATCTAAAACTTGACGTCTTGCTCCTGGTCTTGCTCCTGAAATGGCATCACAAACCTGAATAATTGGTGCTAATAACGATTTCATTTCGATTTCGTCGTGGTGTGCTCCAATAGCATTTATAACGTCGTCTTTCTCTCCAAACTTTTCAGCCCACTGCATTCCTAAAATAGCGTGCGGTGTTTCCATGTCTGCCTCGGCATCTGGCACTTTACCGATATCGTGTAATAATCCAGCACGTTTAGCTAATTTAGGATTTAAGCCTAATTCTGCGGCCATGATTCCACAAAGCTTAGCAACTTCACGCGAGTGTTGTAGTAAGTTCTGACCGTAAGACGAACGGTATTTCATACGTCCTACCATTTTAATAAGCTCAGGGTGTAAATTATGAATTCCAAGATCGATTACTGTACGTTTACCAACTTCAATAATTTCTTGTTCAATTTGTTTTCTTGTTTTCTTAACAATTTCCTCGATACGTGCTGGGTGAATACGTCCATCTGTTACTAATTTGTGTAACGATAAACGTGCAACCTCACGACGAACAGAATCAAAACATGATAAGATAATAGCTTCTGGCGTATCATCTACAATAATTTCCACTCCGGTAGCGGCTTCTATAGCACGAATATTTCGTCCTTCACGACCAATAATACGTCCTTTAACATCGTCACTTTCAATATTAAATACAGATACACAATTATCTACTGCTTCTTCTGTACCGATACGTTGAATGGTGTTGATTATAATTTTTCTTGCCTCTTGTTGTGCAGTAAGCTTAGATTCTTCAATCGTACTTTGTATAAACGCTAAAGCATCATTCTTAGCTTCACCTTTTAAAGATTCTACTAATTGTGATTTTGCTTCTTCTGCCGATAAACTAGAAATAACTTCTAATTGATCAATCTGACTCTTATGTAAGCGCTCTATCTCTGCTTCTTTTTTATCTAAGAAATCTAATTTGTAGTTAAAATCTTTAATTTTAACTTCTATCTCTGAATTTAGTTTTTTGTTTTTAGAAAGCTCGTTAGACAATTGAGACTCCTTATCTCTAGTACGTTTTTCGGCATCAGCCATTTTTTTATCACGTGCTAAAATTACTTTTTCGTGCTCAGATTTAAGCTCTATAAACTTTTCTTTAGCTTGTAATATTTTATCTTTTTTGATGGATTCTCCATCGCTAGTAGCTTCTTTTATAATTCGTTGCGCTTCTGCTTTTGCGCTTGAAATACCTTTAGCGGCATTGCTTTTCTCTAATGTTCTGGCTATGATAAAGCCTATGATGACGCCAAGTAGCGCCCCTCCTGCAATCAATATAATTGAGTTATCCATGGGTTAAGGTTAGTAATTATTATATATAAAAAAAGCCTGTATCGGTTTTATAGTTTTGTATAAACTCCTTAAAAACAAGTTTAGGGCTAACAAGCTGATCAAGGATCTGCCCAAATATTGAACGTATTCAATACTAGCAGCATGCTTTTACAACTTAAACTCACCCTCTTTAAAGAATTAACGTTGAGTTTATCAAAAAAAAATGACCAATACAGGCAGTAACTGTGTTTATTTTAAAGAACGTTAAGAATTTAATTGTTCGTGTAACAACCGATTTAAAGCCACTAACTTCTCTTCGACATGCTCACTAACAGACTCTTTATCTATTTGTTTTTGTTCTACTTGAGATGCAAATTGTAAAGCACACATCGCTAAAACATCTTGTTTATCTCTAACAGAATAACTTTGCTCAAATTGTTTAATCATTGCTTCTATTTCCTTTGCCGCTTTACGCAAACCCTCTTCTTGCTCTGGAGCAATCGTTAACGGGTATACTCTGTTAGCAATAGAAAGTTTAATTTTCAGCATCTCTGACATAAAATCAATGTATGATTACATTATTCAGAGAGTTGTGAAATACAATAATCTATCTCTCTTACTAATGAATTTATTTTAAGCTTAGTTTCTTTTGTATTATCGTCACTGCCAAGCATACTTTTTGCAATTTTGAGCGCTTCATATTTTTCTTCCCAAGCTTCATTTTCTCGCTGTTTCAATTGAAGGTTGTTCTGAGATTGAATTAAATCCTCTTCTAACTTAGCATTTGTTTGCTGTAACGCATTAACTTTGCGTAGCATCTTGCTAATTTTAACTTCTAGAGCATCTACAATTTCTTCAATATTACTCATTTGCAATTACCATACTTATCTCACAAAGTTAAGATACCTTGGGAAAAATAACAATTGTTTTGCCTATAAAATTTAAAATACTTCGTTAACTCTCATTTTCAATATGATGTGAGCCTAATGTAAATTTATACTTTGCATATTGGCATCAAATAATTACTTTAGTGCCTCAATTTTCATATATGCGAATTCCCTTATTCTTATTTATTTTTCTTCCGCTTATAATGTATTCACAAAATCCTTATCCTCAAGATTATTTTGCGAATCCGTTAGAGATTCCAATTGTGCTTGCAGGAACTTTTGCAGAGTTGCGATCCAATCACTTTCATTCGGGTATGGATATAAAAACGCAACAACGTCAAGGTTTAAAAGTTTTGTCCTCTGCCGATGGTTTTGTAAGTCGTATTAAAATCTCACCTTTTGGTTACGGTAAAGCACTCTATATTACACATCCTAACGGATATACAACAGTGTATGCACACCTCTCTAAACTCGCTCCAAAAATAGAAGCGTATTTAAAAGAACGCCAATACGAGCAAGAAACTTATGGCATCGAATTGTTTCCTCCTATTAAAGCGTTGGTTGTTAAAAAAGGAGAACTTATTGCCTATAGCGGTAACACAGGAAGCTCTGCAGGTCCTCATTTACATTTCGAAATAAGAGATAAGAATGAACATCCTATGAATCCGATGTTATTTGGAATTAACACCAAGGACACCACAAAACCATTAATTAGTGGCTTGTACGCCTACCCCATTAGCGAAGACGCCCAAATTAATAAATCGGCTAATAAGCAACCTATCAGAATTACTAGATTAGCAGATGGAAACTATATGGCAGAATCTATTACTGCAGTTGGTAAAATTGGTTTCGGTATTGAGACCATAGACCGTCAGGATTTAGCGAATAATAAAAATGGTGTGTATAACATACACACACAGTTTAATGGAAGTACTAATTTTGAAATTGATTTTAGCACCTTTTCTTTTTACGAAACTAACGATATTAATCGCTTAATTGATTATGATATTTACAAAACTGAAAAAGATAAAATTCAGAAATTATTTATCGATACCAACAATGGCTTAAGTCTATACAAAAACACTATTGATCAGGGATATCTAACTATTACCGACAGTACTTCGGGTGTCTACAAAATAAAAGTAAGCGATTTTCGTAATAACGAAAGTTGGGTTACCGTACCTATCGACGGTAAATTCAGTCAGGACGTATTAAAAAAGGCTTACGAAGTTACCCCAAATTATATATACGCTAACCAGGCCACAACTTTAGCCGAAGAGAACGCCACTGTTACCTTTTACAAGGACACCTTTTACGACGATTTCTTTATCGATTTTAAAAGTACTAACGACACCTTACAGTTACTTCCTATAGGTCATGCCGCAAGAAAAAGTTTTAATATAACCTTCGACATTACTAAATATAACGAGGCAGACAAAGAGAAATTATTTATTGCAGAATTAGTCGGTTATAAAAAATGGCCAAAATATTCGACTACAACTAGAGCAGAAAATACCTTAAGTACATTAACTAAAAGTTTAGGATATTATACCATTGCTTCGGATACTATTGCACCCAAAATCACTCCAATTAATTTTAAAGACGAGCAGTGGATTAGCAATGCTAAAACTCTAAAGGTTAAAATTACAGATGATTTATCTGGCATTTCAGATTATAGAGCTACAATTAACGGAAAGTGGATTTTAATGGAATACGAATACAAATCGAATTCCTTAACTTACGATTTTAACGACCAAATAAGCACAGAGCCCCACAACGATTTTAAACTAATAGTTACCGATAATGTAGGAAATAGTTCTACTTTTGAAGCTCGGTTTCACAGAAAATAATGAACACAACTCACAACTACAATCGTTTACTCTTAAACGCATTATATTTTTTAATTCCCTTGTTTTCCATAGCTCAAAATGGTACGGTACAAGGTGTTATTTTAGACGAATTAAATCATCCTATTCCTAACGTTAACATTACCGCAGATAATATTGGAACACAATCTAACGAAAACGGATTTTATGCCATTAAAATACCTGATAGTAAAAACATTACCACCACCTACTCACATGTATCATTTAAGTCTATTACTGCTAGTTTTAATTTAAAAAACGGTGAGTTATTTGAATTTAATCCAGTAATGAATCCCAATGTAGAACAAATTGAAACGGTTATTTTATCGGGAACCACACGTAAAGATGTTCAAGGTATTGTAAATTTAAATCCTGCTGTAATTCGTAAAATACCTGGGGCAAATCCAGGTATTGAAAACCTTTTAAAAACACTGCCAGGAGTAAGTAGTAATAACGAATTAAGTACTCAGTATTCGGTTCGTGGTGGAAATTACGACGAGAATTTAGTGTACGTAAATGGTATAGAAGTGTACAGACCTTTTTTAGTACGTTCAGGACAGCAAGAAGGTTTAAGTTTTGTAAATGCAGATATGACTCAGAATGTAGATTTTTCGGCTGGTGGATTTCAAGCAAAATACGGCGATAAATTATCCTCTGTTTTAGATATTACCTATAGAAAACCTGTGGATTTTGCTATTAATACCGACTTAAGTCTACTTGGAGGAAGCTTAACCGTTGAAGGCGTTAGTAAAGATTCAAAACTAACCGCGTTGGTTGGAATGCGATACCGCGATAATAGTTTATTGGTAGATGCCAAAGAAACTCAAACCAATTACGATCCGAAATTTGCAGACATACAAACCTATTTAACTTATCAGTTTACAGATAAATTTAGTCTAAACTTTTTAGGAAATGCCTCTATAAATAAATACAATTACGAACCCGAAACGCGCCAGACTAATTTTGGAACTATAAATAATCCGCTTGCCTTATTAGTTTTTTACGACGGACAAGAAAAAGATGCTTATCAAACCCTTTTAGGAGCGTTACAAGCTACTTACGACGTTAGTGATGACTTAAAATTGCACCTTATAGGATCTTCTTACCATACTACGGAAGAAGAGTATTTCGATATTCTAGCACAATATCGCTTAGGGGAAGTTAATAGCAATATTGGAGACGAAGATTTAGGAGAAGTGGAATACAGTGAAGGAATTGGCGGCCAATTAAATCACGGACGTAACGATTTAGACGCCTTAATTTCGACCATAGAACACAAAGGAAGTTACACAACCAACGGAAATGATTTCGACTGGTCGGTTAAACTTACAAATGAAGATATTCGAGACCGCTTAGTAGAATGGGAAATTATAGATTCAGCTGGTTTTTCTATAAATCCGCCAAAATTTAGAAACCCAAACAATCAGCCTTACGAAGCTTATGAAGGACCATTGGTTGCTTTTCAAAATGTACGCGCTACAAATAATACAACTATAAATAGACTTCAAGCGTATGTACAATGGAGTCGTCGATTTGAAATTGGTGAGCACGAGGTGTGGGCAAATGCCGGAATCCGCTCCCACTCTTGGACTGTAAATGGCGATGATATCGTTAAATCGTCTCAAACCGTATTTAGTCCGCGTGGACAATTCGCAATAAAACCCAATTGGAAACACGATATGCTGTTTAGAGTCTCTGGAGGATTATATTATCAGCCTCCATTCTACAGAGAATTAAGAGATTCTACAGGAACCGTAAATCCCGATGTGAAAGCGCAAAAATCCATTCATTTTGTAGCAGGAAACGATTATAGTTTTCAAATTTGGGAACGTCCTTTTAAATTAACCACAGAAGCGTATTACAAAAAGATGACAGATGTTAATCCGTATACTTTAGAAAATGTACGTATACGCTACCAAGCAGATAATAATGCTGAAGCCTATGCCTACGGATTGGACTTACGTATTAACGGAGAGTTTGTGCCAGGAACAGAATCATGGTTTAGTTTCGGATATTTAAAAACTGAAGAAAATATAGATGATCGTGGCTTTATTGCTAGACCTACAGACCAGCGTTTAAAATTTGGGGCGTTATTCCAGGATTATGTGCCCAATATGCCAGAAATGAAAATGTATTTAAACCTAGTTTATAATACTGGCTTACCTGGAGGTTCACCGAGTTACGCAGACCCATACGACTACCAGAACAGATTACCGGATTATAAACGAGCCGATTTAGGATTACAGTACGTTATAGTAGATGAAAGCAAAGCCTTTGACAGCGGATGGAAAAAGCCATTTAAATATCTATCTGTAGGCTTCGAAATTTTCAATGTATTTGATGCTCAAAACTCAATCACCAATACTTGGGTACGCGATGTCTATAGCAAACGCCAATATGCCATTCCAAATTACCTAACGCCGAGAGTTTTTAATGTGAGAACGACAATGACATTTTAATAGGCTTAAAGAAAAAATACACCTAGTTTAAAATACATCCTTTAAAAAATGAATTAAATACGTTAAAACATCCTAATATTTGATCATTTACCAATTAAGGAGTCTTAAAAAACGGCATAGAATCTAGCAATAATCATGACGTATACATTCATTTATTATCATAAATTGAAAAATAGATCGTTAACCGTTTATTGTATTCAAAAGTATGTTAAACACTTACTATTGTATTAAAACTTCCGCATCTTTGTGTTAAAATACACATGATGAATTTTAAAGACAAAGAACTTATCATATTCGATTTTGATGGTACGCTTATCAATAGTATTCCAGATCTTACCTTAGCCGTAAATAAAATGTTATCGCATTATAAAGCACCTGCTTTAACCATTGCTCAAGTAACTCCATTTATAGGAAATGGAGCCCAACCACTTGTTAAACGCGCTTTGGAATTTGCTATGCCTGATAAAGACATTTCTGAAGATTTTTTAAAAGAAGCCTTTAAAATATATTTTGAAGCCTACAAAGCGATGACTTGCAAAGACACTTTTATGTATCCCGGTGTACATGATACTCTAATTTATTTAAAGGAAAAAGGCTATAAAATGGCTATTTGCACCAATAAACCATTTAGTTTTATAGAACCTATTTTAGATAAATTAGAGATTAAATCCTTCTTTTCCCTATGGGTTGGTGAAGATTCTTTAGCTAAGAAAAAACCAGACGCTACACCTCTATTTCATTTAGTAGATAAACTAGGAAGCACTATAGAAAAATCTATTATGGTTGGCGATTCTAAAAACGATATTCTTGCAGCCCAAAATGCAGATATGCACAGCATTGGTGTGAGTTACGGATACAATTATAACGAGAATATAGCAGATTACAACCCGACACAAGTAGTAGACCAATTTTCGGAACTTCAAAAGCTTTTTTAATATGAGCGAAATTTACAATGTTGGTATTATAGGTGGCGGTGTTTCAGGAGTAGTAACCGCTTTGCAATTGGCCGAAAATGGCATCGATTCTATTTTATTCGAACAAGAAAATAGTGTTGTAAACGGACCTCCTTTTTGTCATTTACATGCCGGCGGAAATTTATATCCAGATATTTCTGAAGCACAATGTAGAATACTAATGAAGCAATCTATAGAAATGGCAAAATTATTTCCACAATCTATAGACGAAAGACCAACATTTATTAGTGTTCCTAAATCGGAAAAATACAGCTTAGATAATATTGAACATCGTCTTGAGATGCTAGTGGCCTATTACTCCGAATTGATTGCTGAAGATCCTTCTAACGCCATCCTTGGAGCTCCTAAAGAATACTATAAAATATACACTAAGGAAGATTTAGCCACCTTAGCAAATCGTCCAGCGATTGCTCGTCCAAAATCAGCCGATGAATGGATGATAAATACGATACATTTAATTGATTATACTAAATTAAAAACACCTGTAATCCTTGTCCAAGAATTTGGTTGGAACTTATTTAGACTAGGCGCTCAAGCACAATTAGCATTGTCTAAAACCGAGAAGTGTTCTTTAAAAACCAATACTAACGTTTCGTCTATTAAAGATGTTAGTCATGATAATTTAGGCTACAACTGGGAAATACACACGGAAGATGAGATATACAAAGTGAAATACTTGGTGAATTCATGTGGTTTTAAAACAGGGACATTCGACGAATCTTTACATCTTAACTCTGAACGTTTAATTGAATTTAAAGCGGCCTATGTTTCAAAATGGCAACCCATTCCTGGATTAATCCCAGAACTTATTTTTCATGGAGAACGCGGAACTCCGCACGGCATGACACAACTTACGCCCTATTGCGACGATTATTATCAGATTCACGGTATGACTAACGATATTACCTTATTTGAACATGGCTTAGTACAATCTAAAGATAATATGTCGCAACCCGAATTTGACGCCGGCATTACCCAAAAACTAGATTATGGTTGGGACACTGAAGAAATTAAAAGCAGAACTGAAAACGCCATCGATTCAGTCGCTAAATACATCCCGTCGTTTCAATCTGCCCAAGTTGGTGGCCCGCCTTTATATGGCGCACAGCAAATACCTGGGAACGATCCAAGTTTAAGAGTTGGTGAAGTTAGTTTCCCTTGCAAATCTTATGCTAGAAGTGAAATTGTTAAAGCATCTTCTGCATTAACGGTAGCCAATCAGATTTTAACAAAAATGCAAGAAGAAGATATTATTCCTGCAATTAAAACACTTTTAAATTCAAGTACTTTATTAGATAGTATTTCTAAAATGGACATTGATATTTTGGCGCGTGAACTCGCTATTGAGCGCGGTTACCCAGAAGCCTTGTCGCGATTAGTTATTGAAAAAGAATAATACTTCTAATATTTTTTGAAGAATACAACTCGGATTATAATCTGGCAGATTCTTCAAAAAATAAATTTTGAAATGGCAACCGATTACCATGAGCTTTTTACAAGTTGTGAAGACCGATTAAATCATGGTCCCTTTTAACTTCAATGTCGCCTTTGCATATCCGATATCCTTCACATATGTATTTGTGGTGTCATCGTAAACAATATAGCCTAAATTTTCATTAAAATTCAGGTTAAATAAAGCCGTAGAAGCGTAAGATCCAGGTATCGTAGCATTTGTTGTAAAAACGTTAACTTGCCCCTCTTCATTCGGATTGATAATATCAGATGCAGTGGTTAAGGTTGTACTAAAAATATTATTTAAACCTGTTTCCGGGGTTTCAACATCTACATATTCCGTAGTTCTATACGTCAGTCTAATTGGGTAATTTCCAACATTTCTCCACGTATCTATATTTAAACCGTTATAATTACTACTTACCGGAGAATCTGGAATCGTAATTTCAGAATTCGCAAATAAAATAGGTTGCTCTGTATCAACAATAATTCTATATACTTTAGACTCTGTATCGTCTGAATTTGAGATTTTAAAATCTACAACATTAGGATAACTAAAATCGATATTGTTGTTTACCGATTCGGAGTATTCAATAAACGATTCGTTATTTATGCGATACGAAATACTGGTACCTTCAAAATTAACTAGAGGACTTATGCTAGCATAATCTACAGGCGCAGGAAAAAGACATACCACCAAAGAATCTACAGAAAAAACATCCGACTTTATAACAGAAAATGTATGGTCTTTCGTTAGCATATCAAAGCTTGTCAGGGCTATTTTTTCTTCTGCAATATCGTCGTCATCAGAATCTCCATTCGTATCATCAGAACTGCAACCTAAGCACAACACAAAAGTAAAGAGTATAAAATAAATCGGTGTAAATTTCTCTAAGTATCTCATATTACAAACATACATTAAAAAAATAATATGAAAGTATACTAACTATGGTCATCACCTAAATTTGAATACATATATAACCTAAATATTAGTATTATATTTAAACCTATTTTAGATTAAAACCAATGACTGAAAATTCGTCTAACAAAAAAAGAAAAAAAACACCGTGGCCTACAAAGGCGGCTATGGAACAGGTTTATGAAATGAAACTTTGGGGAGATAATCAAACAACATTTTATTCTGGAGAAGGTTCTCATCATCCCGATTTTGTTAATCCGTATATAAAAGCAGTAATCTCTTTTTTAAAACAACACAGCAACGCTTTACAGGTATGTGATTTAGGCTGTGGCGATTTTAACATTGGGAAACAATTAGTGCACTATACAAGCCGTTATATTGGAGTAGATATTGTTTCGGATCTTATTATTCATAACAAAGAAACATTTAAAACGGATAATTTAATATTTGAATGCCTAGATCTTGCTGTAGACGAGTTACCTCATGGAGACTGTGCTATTTTAAGACAAGTACTTCAACATCTCTCAAATTCAGAAATTCAAAACATCTTAAATAAGCTAACAATTTTTAAATATGTTATACTCACTGAACACTTACCAGCGTCTCATTTCTCACCGAACATAGATATAATTTCCGGCCAAGGTATTCGATTGAAAAATGGAAGTGGCGTCAACATTTTAGAGCCACCCTTTAATTTTAAGGTTAAAGAGGTTTCTTTCTTAGCATCTCTTCCTTTAAAAGATGGTAAAAGTGTTATCGTGACAAACTGTTATACCTTATTTTAACTGATTAGAGCTAAACTAAAAACAGATAATGTCTTTCCTTATATTTTAGCCGAAAACAAAAATGTGGCCAACACCCATAATATAACGGATAACACACCACCTATAATTGCAAAGTGGCGGAAGGAATAAATACCAAGTCCGTAAATAATGGTATTGGTTTGGTACCCCATAGGTGTGAAAAAGCTAAAGTTGGAAGCAAACAATACAGATAGGATAAAAAATTTAGGATCTAAATTTAAACCCGCAGCAACAGAAAGTGCAATGGGTGTCATTATAATAGCTGTTGCATTATTAGAAATCACCCCACTAAACAGCATTGTAATTCCGAACAGTGCAGCAATAACTAGCATCGGACTTTGACCTTGAAGCATACCAATTAAATTTTCTGACAACCATACTTCTGCTCCAGTATTTTTCATGGCAATCCCAATAGGAATCAAACCCGCTAATAAAAAAATAACTTCCCAATTAATATCTTTATACACCGTATTTAATTTTAAACAATTGAATACGAGTAAAAGAAAAACGCCAATAATTGTACTTTTAACAATAGGAAACAGACCCGTCGCTGCTAACCCGATGGTCAGGATTAAAATAGCTAGCGATATATACTTTTTACGAGCATTAGGGAACGTGCTACTTGATAGTTGTTGCATAACTACCACATGTTCTATGCCTTCTAATTTATCTACTTCATCCTCGTCGATTTGAATTAACAAGCGATCGCTTACTTTTAACCTGATTTTATCTTCACGTTTTCTAATAAGCCGCTCTTTGGTATTGCGCATATTAATCCGCTTTTTTATAGCTAGCGGATTAGCCTCCATAATCATGGCCGGTTTTATATCCCCTAAACGTAACCCCAACAAATTAGAATTAGGAAGAATTAAAAGCTCTACAATGTGAGTGTCTTTCTTTACCTCTCGTTTTACTTGATCTGGATTATCTTCATCTTCATGTTCTCCCGGTATAACTTCATTAAATAAAGTAATGCCTTCTGTTTCTTTCGCTTTCAATAAATTATCCATACTCGCGTTTACTAGTAAAATATCATCTTCTTTTAGTGTGATGTATTTTCCTGGCGCATTTGTAGTGATGCCATCTCGTGTCATTTTAAGTAATTGCACGTTCGGATTTGTAAATAAGAAAGTTTCTCCAATAGTCTTACCTATTAACGTAGACTCCTTATTAATACATAGTTTTGTAATAAAATCTTGAAGTTCCTTTTGAAAATTTTTGGTCTTTTTAGAATCGTAAGGTAGCAAGAACGACAAGGCGGTTACCACCACCACGCCAACTCCAAGAAAAATTAGTCCGTAATTAGTAAACTCGAAAAACGACAATTTTGGTACACCACTTTGCTCGGCAATTGCATTTACAATTAAGTTGGTAGACGTTCCCATTAATGTACAGCTACCTCCCAGTATACCAGCAAAAGAAATGGGCAATAACAATTTAGATTGTGAAATCCCATAACGTTGGTGTAACTCATTGGTAAGCTTTACAAATACAATTACCACTGCGGTAGTACTAATAAACGCAGATATACCCGCGACTATAAACATTATAACAGGAATAAGTAGTAATAGAGGCAATCCTTTTAACTTGGTCATGGATTCGGATAGCATATTTATCACACCATTTTGCTCCATAGCAGTAGCGATAATCATGAGCATAAGAATAGTAATTGTGGCTGTATTACTAAATCCTGTAAGTGCTTCTTCTGGCGAAAGAAAACCAGCAAGTAAGAGTGAGGCCAATACGAAAATGGAAATTTTATCTATAGAGAAAAGCTCGAGCGCAAAGAAAATAAGACTTAATCCCAAAATAACAAATATGATAACTATTTCGATGGTCATAAGCACACTCTATTTTATTAATAAAAATCCATTTCAAGGTGTCTAAAAAGCATTTTTCTAAAGGTAATTCTTCGATAATGTAGGATTAGAGCTATAACCTAATATCCTGTTGATACATAGAACTTGTCTCCAAATATTTAGTTTCAAGTCTCTCCAAAATATTTTATCTATGATACCTTTTTTTAAAAACAAGAAAACCAATTTATTACATGCTTTCGTACAATCTAAATTAAGTAAAATTTAGATACACCCATTTGTTATTTTTAACTCAAAAGGATTATATAACTGTGATAGATTTTGTAATACTCTAAAACATGAAGAACTTTAAGTAGATAATAAACCTTTTTAAAATAAACAACTTACACACATCATAAGATTTCATTTTAATACCTAGTGGCAGAAAAAACATTCGACATTTCATGAACATTCTGAGTTTTGCACTGTTTTTAAAAATGTGCTTGAGCGTAGATAAATATAAAATTAAGACACTATCCTTTTGCGTGTATATTTCCTTCTCGTTTTAATAATTTTATATCTAAAATCATCAAAAAACAAACTACCAAGTAATATTAGAGTTGCAAAAATTAATGTATTTAAACCAAAATGCATTTCAGAATACAAGAATCCTCCTATAAGTCCGCCGGCAAAAAAGAACAAAATAATGTAGATTCGTAATTTAATTTGAGATTTTAACTTTTCACGGTTGGGATATAGTTTTGGAAAAAATAATTGCGAGATATCTATTCCTAAATCTGTAAAAAGTCCTGTTAAATGCGTTGTTCTAACCACTGCATTTGAAATTTTTGTTACGAATGAATTCTGTACGCCCATCGCAAAAAGCAGTAGACAAACAATAAAGTCGGCATAATCTATCTCTACAAAATTACTAAGCAACCCAATAGACGTCAATACCAAACACTCTATTAGTGTGGGTATAACGAAAACATTGAGTTGTTTACTTTCTTTAAATTTTTCGATGAGAAAACTCGAAAGGAAAGACCCAAATAAAAAGGAAAATATATAAAGGAAGTAAATGGTACCAATCCAGAACTCAAGGTTTGAGACGTCGTATATAAATAGTGCAAAGTGACCGGTAACATTGGTTGTAAGCTGTTTAAACGCAAGAAATCCGGAAACATTTACAATACCTGCTACAAAAGATAAGATAGTCGCAATACGGAGGTTATGCTTTTTAGTTCGACTTTTTCCTTGATGTCTAAACATATGTTATGGTTCTATTATGGAGTAACCGCTTAAATTTAATTGGTCTCTGTTTTAATATAAACTTCTTTTGATAAAGAAGATGCTTTTATACTAAAAACAAAAAAAAATCTCTAGAAGAGATTTTTTAGTTTTTATAATGCTTTGATTAACAACTCTGCGGTTGCAGGATTAGTTGCTAGTGGCACATCGTGCACATCGCAAATTCTCATAAGCATAAAAATATCTGGCTCATGCGGATGCTTTTCTAGAGGATCTCTAAAAAATAAAACCATATGGCACAATCCTTCTGCTACGCGCGCTGCGATTTGCGCATCTCCACCTAAAGGGCCAGATAAATAAGGTGTTACATTAAATCCTGCCTTTTCTACTTTAGTTCCTGTAGTCCCCGTAGAAATTAACGAGATATTCTTCTGATCTAAAATATCTCTATGTTCATTTAAAAACTGAACCATTTCAGCTTTCTTTCCGTCGTGAGCGATAATTGCTATTTCCATTATTCTATATCCTGAGTATGAAATTTCGCTAAACCTTCAATTGGGCGTCTGGCAAAATTACCAACAGTAAAATTCATTTCTTTTGCAACTTCTAATATTTCGTCTTTAGCGAAATAAGCTATTGAGCCTGCAAAATGAACTGGTACTGATTTGATTTCTTCTTTAAATTGTAAAATCTGATTTTTAGCAAACAATCTAATTCCATCTTTAATTAGATTCTTAATATATTCTGAATCTTTATTTAAAAACATAAACTCTGCAAACGATGCTAAAAATGCGTTTGGATTGGGTTGCTTGTAAATATTGTATTTAATATAATCTGCTTCCAAATTATATTTATCTGCCATAGCCACACGAATGGTTTCGGGCATATTATTAAAATAGTAATCACGGATTAATTGTTTACCGTAGTAATTACCACTAGCATCATCCATTAAACTCCAACCAAGAGACTTTACACGTTGATGTATTTGTGTTCCATCAAAATAACTACAGTTAGATCCAGTTCCTAAAATACAAACTACAGCAGCTTCTGTTGGTGTATTTATTGTAGAATATACAGCCGCCATTGTATCTTCATCGACAGTCACTTCTGCATTTTCAAAAAAGCCTTCTAAAACGTCTTTTAATTGCTGTTTAGGTTTATCTGTTCCACAACCAGCACCGTAAAAAAACACATGAGTTACGTCTTTTTTGTACTCGTTTAAAACTTCACTCTTTTTTATAATTTTTTTTAATTTCTTTTCAGAAAGAATGGCAGGATTTAATCCGTTAGTTCTTACTTTTTCGAGAAGTTGTTTCCCATTTTTATCCACTGCAATCCAATCGGATTTTGTAGAACCACTATCAACAATTAAAATCATAAGGTTAGGTATAAAAAAACCCCACAGAGTACTGTGCGATAAACACAAGAACTCTGTGGAGTTATATTAAAAAAAATTATTTTACTGTTGCAATGTGTTGTGCTAAATCTACTAACTTAGAAGAATAACCATATTCGTTATCATACCAAGATACTAATTTAATAAACCCATCATTTAACGCCATACTTGCGTTAGCATCGAAAGTACTTGTTTTTGGTTCAGATACGAAATCTTGAGAAACAACACCTTCTTCAGTATATCCTAATATACCTTCTAATTCGTTTTCAGAAGCTTCTTTTAAAGCCGCTTTAATTTCATCCCAAGATGCTTTTTTCTCGATACGACAAGTTAAGTCTACTACAGAAACATCTACAGTTGGTACTCTAAAAGCCATACCAGTTAATTTTCCGTTTAATTCAGGAATTACTTTCCCTACAGCTTTAGCCGCTCCAGTTGAAGCAGGTACGATGTTGTTTAAAGACGCACGACCTAATCTGAAATCTTTTTTAGATGGACCATCTACTGTAAACTGAGTTGCAGTTGCAGCGTGAACAGTTGTCATTAATCCTTCTACGATACCAAATTTATCATTAATAACTTTAGCTAAAGGCGCTAAACAGTTAGTAGTACAAGATGCGTTAGAAACAATTGTATCTGTTGCTTTTACTTCTTTATGGTTAACTCCCATAACAAACATTGGTGCATCTCCAGATGGTGCAGAGATTGCTACTTTTTTAGCTCCAGCAGTAATGTGCTTTTGTGCACCTTCTAATGAAGTAAAAATTCCTGTACAATCTAAAACAACTTCAGCTTCTACTTCATCCCATTTTAAATCTTCTGGGTTACGTTCTGCAGTAATTCTAATTTCATTACCGTTTACTACTAAGTTTCCGTTGTTTGTTGAAATTGTTCCATCAAATCTTCCGTGTACAGAATCATATTTTAATAAGTAAGCTAAGTGATCTACATCTAATAAATCATTAATTCCTACTATTTGAATATCAGGTCTTGAAACTGCTATTCTAAATGCAATTCTACCTATTCTACCAAATCCGTTAATTCCAATTTTTAATTTTGACATATTCTAAATTTAATGTTTAAGTGGTCATGATATCTGACACACGTAATAATTCTAAGTTAATTTTTGATTGACCTTTTATAGCTTGATCTAAGGGTGTTAAAGACATGACATCGTTTAATAAACCGACCATGAAATTAGACTTTCCTTCTAACAAACTTTCTACTGCTTTTACTCCCATACGACTTGCCAATACACGGTCGAAGCACGATGGTGAACCTCCACGTTGCATATGTCCTAAAACAGATACACGCACTTCATATTCCGACATATGCTCGTCGACATAATCTTTTAGTTCAAATACGTTCTTACCAATTTTATCGCCTTCTGCAACAACTACTATACTAGAAGATTTACCAGAATTTTTACTTCTATGTAAAGATTCTAATAATCTATCTAATCCTAAATTTTCTTCTGGTATTAAGATTTCTTCTGCGCCCCCAGCTACACCAACGTTAAGCGCAATATGCCCAACATCGCGACCCATTACTTCTATAAAGAATAAACGGTCGTGAGAACTCGCAGTATCTCTAATTTTATCGATAACTTCTACTACGGTATTTAATGCCGTATCGTATCCTAATGTATGTGTAGTTCCGAAAATATCGTTATCTATGGTTCCTGGAATTCCCATGACTGGCATATCAAATTCCGAACTAAAAATCATTGCTCCTGTAAAGCTACCATCTCCACCAATAACAACCAAAGCATCTATGCCTTCTTGTTGTAAATTTTCATAAGCTTTTTGGCGACCTTCTTTCGTTCTAAATTCTTTAGATCTCGCAGTTTTTAAAATGGTACCTCCTTTATTGATGATTCCCTTTACACTACGTGCATCCATAGGAATAAATTCACCTCGAATCATACCTTGATACCCTTGAACAATACCCACACATTCAATATTATGAAAAGCACATGTTCTAACTACCGCACGAATCCCGGCATTCATTCCTGGAGAATCTCCTCCTGATGTTAAAACACCTATTTTTTTAATGGTTTTTGACATGTTTTATTGATTTGTTAGTAAAGCTACTAAAGATAATCAACATATAAAACCCCTTTTAAAACTTTTTAACAGGCCCTATAACACTATAACGTTTGAATTAACAAAAAAGTTAAAAACTTATTTTTAAATTGATTAAATAGGCAAAATGGATGGATTTATTCGTCCGAAATTTCCGATTTCATATTAATATATGCCGGAAGTGGACTTACAGGTTTTGGTGTTTCGTTTTCAGAATTTTCATCTTCATTATTTGTCTTTTCGCCAACAAATATTTTTAAAAGCAATTCTCTAAACGTATCAAAATCGACATTATATGAAATACCTACACCTTGAGTATAACCTATTTCTTCACCAAAGTCTTGAATGCTGTTTTCTCGGTTAAACACATTTGCGGTTAACGTCCCTTCTTCGTTTAGTAAAAAATTGACTTCAATATCTCCTGCAATCACAGTTTGACTTACACCACCCACAGGAACATCTACATTACCATTAATCATTACACGATCGCTAATTTGGGTTTGAAGCGTTACCCCAAAACGATCATCTGTTTGATATTCTGGATTATTCTCTCCCAATTCGTAATTTAAACCAATGTTTAACTTGTTATCACTTTCAGAAAATAATCCGTTTACAATACCATTTAATCGCTCGGTTAAAGTTCCGTAAGGGTTAATTCCTGTTAATCCGCTTGAAAATGCTCCTGTAGTTAATAAATACAATGCCTGATTATCGCGATCTTCTTTAGATTCTAGTCTATATGTTAACTCCGATTTTACTGTAGAATTTACATTCGGAAATTGAAAACCAAAATTAACCTCTGGTTTATCCAATTGCTCCGTTAAATTAATCTCTACATTTACTGGAATACTCTTATTTATAGGATTATCTAATAGAGGTGATGGATTTGCTTGCGTTTTATAAATCGCCTTTAAATCTATCCTTGCTCCTAGCGGATCACCATCCCAAGCTAATGTTCCTCCAGGTTCTACCGTAAACTCTTTCTGTACTAAACCGCCATACATAAAATTGTAGACTCCTTTAAATACCGAAAAGTCACCATAAATATTAAATTTCCCGTTTGTATTAATTTCAATAAGTAATCCTCCAATACCACGCCCTTTAATTGTACTTCCCGAATCTCGGTCCATTACAATTTCTATTTCGGCATCGTTGGTCACTTCTAAATCAAAATCTAGCTCCAAACCTTTAATGTCTCTAACAATAAGTTCTTTCCCCTCTAGCTTTGCTTGTTTTTCTTCTGCACTTAAAAAATGGATAAACGTATTATCTCCAAAAGATTCGGAATCGTTCATTGGGATTTTAAAAACCGTTCCCTTTTTGGTCTCTCCAACCACAGAAATAGCAAGTTCTTCTGTTGGACCATAAATAGTTGCCCTCCCTCCTATATAGCCTGTACCATAATATAAGGCATCTTCTGTATAATCTGTATTAAGTACTAGCAAACGATCGGTAGTAATATCTATGCCTAATTCCCAATCAGAAAAATTATCGTGCCTAATGTAACCGCCTAAAACGCCTTTTGTATCGAAAGCGTTATCGGTTATCTTGATGTTGTCAAAACGAAATTCTTGATCTTTTAATAAAACCCGAGAACCTTCGGCAAAATTAAAATTCGTATTTAATAAAGGAACGAGTAATCCAGCTTCCTTTAAGTCTAAGACCCCTTCTATTGAAGGCTTTTTTAAATCTCCTATCAGTTTAGCATCTCCAGTTACAAAGCCACGTATGTCGCTAATAACATCTTTTCCTAGCGGACTAAAAGGTTTTAAATCGAAATTCTCAAATTTTAAATCAACATCTATATGCGATTCATTATTTATAGCATCGATATACCCAATCGCCGCAAACGAGTTGGTAACATCGTTCTTAATTTTTGCGTTTACGAAGTATCGCGTTAAATTCTCGTTTCCTGTTATATTACCGGAGAAGGAACCTAAATTAAAATTATTTACCTCAAGGGAATCTATAGTTACATCCGAGCTAGGTGTGTAATTTCCTTTTTGTTGAAGAATATCGATTTTACCATTTAAAATCCCGCCTAAGGTCAGGCTATCAAATGTAGGTGTTACTTTTTCTAAATCTACTTTATTAAAATTTAGCACCAAATCCTTATTTAAAGAATCTTTTAAAAATCCCTCTAGGGTAATTAATTCATCACCTAAAGACATGGCAAGCTTATCGATATTGATATTTTGTAAATCGCGAGAAACTTCAATTTTATTTAACGTATCTCGGTCCTTGTTAATCGTCCATGTATTGGTTTTAAAAGTAACATCAGATTTTTTAAAACCTAAAACCGAATTATTGTCGGCATTAATGGTATGATAAAAATTTAAGTTAAATACATCATCATTACGCTTTCCTCCCTGAAATTCTGTACGCATAAACAAGGTGTCGTTCATGGTTTTATTTACTAAGCTAAATTTTGAGATATCGTAAAACTTGGTGTAAAAACTATCGATTTCTATATACGTATTATATAGTGGATTTTTATTATTGATATCAATTTCAATATTACTCGCAAAATACTCGAACAATCTAATTTCTGGCGACTTGAATTTAAAATTCACCAATTCTTGATTGCTTTGCACGTGACCATTTACAAACGTATTCTTACCGAGTTTGATGTCTGGATAAAAAACTTCTACAATCTTATTATAAATACTAAAATTAAAATCGAGATATTGATTTTGTTTCACCGGATCTGGTTCGAAGTTACTATAAATACCCCCAATGGCATTTCTAAACATAATCCCAATATCTCTAAACCTGAAAATACCACTCATTTCTCCTTCAATAATATCTGGAGAATCAATCATAACGTATCTTACAGAATCCCTAAACACCGAATTAATAGTAAATACATCGAACACATAGTTATCATGTTCGTTTAAATAATTGGCATCTGTCATGGCAATAAGACCTTCTACATCGTTTATGGATGTTCCCAAAGCTCTCATTTCTACAACGCCTTTAAAGATGGAAAGGGTGTCTCTTTTTACAAAGTTTAACTTTCTTAAGTCGGCATATTGCACATCGGCAACAAAATCGACCATATTGGTTTGCTTAGAAAAATCGGCTAGGCCGTTAAATTCTAGTTTAAAATTAGGATCGGCTATCTTTAAATTTCCGTTATAAATACTTTTTTTAAAGTTTCCTAAAACAGAGATATTGCTGTACGCATAGTTATTAAATTCAAATGAAAACACTTTCCCATTAACTTTAGTATTTACATTGTCTACTGTAAATCCGCTTCCCTCAATATCGATATCTAGAGATGTTTTGCCTACCTGTGTATTATCTATATACGCCCCAAAGTCGAAATCTGTAACTACTACATTTCCTTTGTATTTAGCTTTATCAATATCATTAATATCGGTTAAAACTAAATCAGATTCTATTAGACCTAAGGTCGTGTTCATCCTTAAATCGGCTATAATTTTATTAGTCGTTATCTCGGAAGTTCCCGTAATATTAAAGTACCCAAACCGATCGAAGTTAGAAGGAATGGTTTGTCCTAATAAATTAGGCAATAGTGTGATTAAATCTTTATACGTTGAAGACAATCTGGTAAAATCACCTTTCATATAAAAACTATCATCTGCTCTATTGAACAAGTTTTTAAAATTTAAATCTCCTATAATCCTAGACCCTCTATTGGTTCTTAGATCAAGATTATCTAAATTTAAATCGTTTAAAGTTCCCGTTAACAACACCGAAAAATCCGCCGATTGATTAACACCAAATTCGTCGTAAAAATAATTCAGGTCTCGCAAGGCTAAATCTGCCGAGGTTATATTAGCATTCACCTGAACTTTATCTGTAAAAAACTGAAGGTCTTCACGATCAAATTCAAATCGAATATCTCCTTTTAAGGAGGACTCATCTGTTTTTAAATCTAAATTTGCGAACGTTATATCGTTTAATGTATACGCAAAATTAGTACTCATATTATCTATATGTAACCCTCTACTATCGGTTAACTCTAACGTATTTATTCGCGCAGACACTTTAGGTCCGTGAATTAAAAATTTAGAAGCATTAATGGTAATATCTTTAAACACCATTACTTCTGGCGTTTCCAAGTTTTCGTTAGTAAAGGTAAAATGCCCATTGTAAATAGATACATCGCTAGACGATAGTAAAAAATTACTTGGTGTATCGTCGTTATTATCATCGTCAAAACGCGCTACAAAAACATCTAAATTGGTTTGCTCCTCGTCTTTGTATGTTTTTATATTAAAATCTAAATCGGTTAACTCAATCTCGGAAAACACCAACCTACCATTATATAAGTTTCGAAAATTTACAATATGTGTTTGCAGTAGTTTTGCACTAATTAAAGTATCCTGCTTATAATCTTCTATATAAACATTTTTAACCTGTACTTCTCCATTAAAATGAAGACCTACCGCCCCGATATTTATGTGCGTGTGGAAAGACTCATTTAATTTAGATGTGGCGTATTTTCCTAATCTGGTTTGCACCCCTGGAATCGACAAAATCACAACTAAAATAACGAATAGCAGAAAAATGATGGCTGCTAGTTTGGATAGTATTTTTAAAAATTTTTTGATACGGTTTAAAGTTATAACTTTGAGCCCAAAAATAACAATACTTCTAATACATTCTAATGCATTCAGAAAATATTTACATTTTAGGAATTGAGTCTTCTTGCGACGATACTGCAGCGTCTGTAATACACAACGGAAAAATACTAAGCAATGTTGTTGCTAGCCAAAAAATTCATGAAGAATTTGGAGGTGTTGTTCCAGAACTTGCTTCTCGAGCTCATCAACAAAATATTGTACCCGTGGTTGCTCAAGCCCTTGTAAAAGCAGGGATTTCTAAAGACCAACTACAGGCTATAGCATTTACTCGTGGTCCTGGATTAATGGGATCTTTATTGGTAGGAACCTCTTTTGCGAAGTCTTTAGCTTATGGTTTAAATATTCCGCTTATCGATGTTAACCATATGCAAGGTCACATTCTTGCGCATTTTATAGATGAAGACGGATTTAACAAACCTCCGTTTCCTTTCTTGGCCATGACTATTTCTGGAGGACATACACAAATAGTTAAAGTGAGTGGCTACTTCGACATGGAAGTTATTGGAGAAACTATAGACGACGCTGTTGGTGAAGCTTACGACAAAAGTGGAAAAATTTTAGGTTTAGGCTATCCTGCTGGACCAGAAATAGACAAGCGGGCACAGTTAGGAAATCCGAAAGCCTTTAAATTTACGAAACCCAAAGTAGACGGTTTAAATTTTAGTTTTTCAGGATTAAAAACCGCCATTTTATATTTTATACAAAAGGAAGTCAAAGCCAATCCTAATTTTATAGAAGAGAACATAAACGATATTTGTGCTTCCATTCAGTATACCATTATTGGTATTTTAATTGATAAATTAAAACTTGCCAGTAAACAAACTGGAATTAAACACATAGCCATTGGTGGCGGTGTGTCGGCAAATTCAGGCATTAGAAAAGCATTAAAAGATGGTGAACAAAAATTTGATTGGACCACTTATGTTCCTAAATTTGAATTTACTACCGATAATGCGGCTATGATTGCCATTGTTGGCTATTTAAAATATTTAGAAAACGATTTTTCAGAAGCCAATATTACAGCTTCTGCCCGTTTAAAAATATAGGTTTTTTAATATCCAAAGTTATTTAAATTATGCAACTATTCTACAATCCAGATATTACTGAAAACACCACGCAAATTGCCTTTTCCAAAGAAGAAAGCAGACATATTGTAAAAGTGTTAAGAAAAAGTACGGCCGATAAATTATTCGTCACGAACGGTAAAGGGTGGTTGTTTACTGCAGAATTAAATTTAGCTGATGTTAAGAATTGCTTAGCAACCATTACCGAGAAAACGTTTCAAAATGCTAGAGATTACAACATTCACCTTGCTGTAGCACCTACAAAAATGAATGATCGTTACGAATGGTTTCTAGAAAAAGCCACAGAAATTGGTATTGATAGCATTACTCCTATTATTTGCGACCATAGCGAGCGCAAAGTTGTAAAGTTAGAACGGTACGATAAAATATTACAGGCGGCTATGAAACAGTCTTTGCATTATTATATGCCTAAGCTAAACGAACCGGTAGCTTTAAAATCGTTTATCACTCAGGAACATACCGGAACTTGTTTTATTGCCCATTGCGAAGAAACCGATAAAAAATCACTAAAACAGCTCATCACTCCAAAAACAGATCTTACAATTTTAATTGGTCCAGAAGGCGATTTTAGCACAAAAGAAATTTCGTTAGCTCTTAAAAACAATTTCATTCCTGTAACTTTGGGCCACACCAGATTGCGCACCGAAACAGCCGCAATTGTGGCTTGTCACACCGCAGCATTAATTAATGAATAATTACATATGAAGTATTTTTTAGTCCTTACCTTATTTGTAATTAGTTCTTTAGCCTCTGCTCAAGATGTTGCCGTTTTACATTATAAAGGTGGTGGAGACTGGTATAGTAACCCGACTTCTCTACCAAATTTGGTAAAATATTGCAACACACACATTAATACACGAATAAATTTTGAAGTTCAGACAGTAGAAACAGCAAGCCTCGATATTTTTCAGTTTCCTTTTGTACATATGACGGGACATGGAAATGTATATTTTGACGATAATGATAAAATCAATCTTAAAAATTATTTAATCTCTGGCGGATTTCTTCATATAGATGATAATTATGGATTAAAACCATATATTACTAAAGCCCTTAAAGACGTATTCCCTGAACAAGATTTAATAGAATTACCTGCGACACACGAGATTTTTCAAACACCTAATCCGTTTCCTGATGGTTTACCAAAAATTCATGAACACGATGGCAAACGCCCACAAGCCTCTGCCCTGTTTCACGACGGACGCTTGATTGTTTTGTTTACAACCGAAAGCGATATAGGAGATGGCTGGGAAGACCCGGAAGTACATAACGACCCCGAAGATGTTCGCGAAAAAGCACTAAAAATGGGTGCAAATATAATTTATTACGTTTTTAATCATTAAGGTTTAAATGGCTCAACTCAATCATTATAATACGCAATTCAGTAAAAAAACATTTCCAATTACATTGGTCTGCGACAACGTTACCAATGCACCAAATATTGGAAGTTTATTTAGAACCGCCGATGCTTTTGGTGTTGAAAAACTTATGCTTTGTGGTTCTTATATTCCATTAGGACGAAAAATGACCAAAACATCTCGGGCAACCGAAAAAGTAGTCCCTTTCGAATTGCAAGACGATGTTCACGCGGTGATTTCTAAATTAAAATTTGAAGGATATCAAATAATTGCTTTAGAAATTACAGATACTAGCATCCCACTAAGAGAGGCTAACTTTTCTACATCTCAACCCATAGCACTACTAATTGGCGATGAAAATTTTGGAGTTTCAGAAGCTCTTTTAAAGGCCTCGGATATGGTAGTTCATATAGATATGTTTGGACAAAATAGCAGTATGAATGTGGTACAAGCCACGAGTATTGTTTTATACGAACTAACCAAACAAAGTCTTTAATCCTTTTATCTATATTTACATTATGAATTCTAGAACCATAGCAAACGGCATTTTAAGGGCAATATTTACATTAGTATTTATTTCTCTTATCTTATATTTTCTGTATCAAATACAATCTGTTATTGTATATATTGTTATTTCTGCAGTTATTTCTTTAACGGGTGCTCCGTTAGTTCAGCTTTTTAGAGACCGTTTTAAATTTAACGATTCCTTATCTGTTGTTTTAGCCATGCTTATAATTGTTGGTTCACTTATTGGATTAATCTTACTTTTTATCCCTTTAGTTATAGAACAAGGTCACAATTTATCGCTTTTAAACATAAACAAACTTCAAAATAATTTTAACACAGTATACCTTGAGGTGGCCCACTATCTGGAAGGAAAACATATTTATCTGGAGAAATCGTTAGAGGATTATCATTTACTTTCAAAAATTAATTATTCTGTAATTCCCGATTTTTTAAACTCTATTTTAAGCGGATTCGGAACCTTTAGTATCGCTTTTTTCTCGGTATTATTTATCTCTTTTTTCTTTTTAAAAGATAGAAAACTACTTGAAAATAGCTTTATGGTTGTGGTTCCTGAAAGTAAAAAGCATCGTGTAAAAAAATCTTTATACACCATTAAACATTTATTATCTAGATACTTCCTTGGCTTACTTATTCAGATTTTAATTTTATTTGTGATTTATGCCATAGTGCTATCTATATTCGGAATTAAAAACTCTATTGTCATTGCCTTCTTGTGTGCGCTATTAAACTTAATCCCGTACATCGGACCATTAATTAGTGCAATTTTAATGATTGTTTTAACCCTGTCTAGCAACCTGCAAAATGAGTTTAGTGTGGCACTTTCCACTACCATTTATGTTTTAATCGGATTTGCTTTTGCTCAATTAATCGACAATTTTTTCAGTCAGCCTATAATATTCTCACGTAGTGTGAAATCGCATCCTTTAGAGATATTCTTAGTGATAATTATTACCGGAATACTCTTCGGGATTATTGGTATGGTAATAGCAGTGCCAGCCTACACCGCATTAAAAGTTATTTTGAAAGAATTTCTTTCTGAAAATAAGATCGTAAAACACCTTACTAAAGATTTATAGCAACGCGTTGAATACACTAATTTTAAATACTGAAATTCAAGATTTTATAGCATCTAATTTAAAGTCAGATACCACCGCTATACTTTTAAAAGGAACCGCTTTTGAAGGAGTAGAAACGCGAGAAATTGTTGAGCAAATCGAGGCCAAACAACGTTGTTTAAGTAAACTACCGAGTTGGTACAACACACCTAATATTTATTATCCGAGCAAACTAAATATTGAACAAACATCATCGGAGCGCACGGCCAATTATAAAGCGTCCCTAATTTCGGGAGATTCAATTTTAGATATAACTGGCGGATTTGGAGTAGATTGTTATGCTTTTTCGAAACAGTTTAAACAGGTTACGCATTGCGAAATTAATACCCATTTAAGCGATATTGTAACTCATAATTTTCAGCAATTAAATGCGGATACAATTGAGACTATTTCTGAAGATGGAATTACCTATTTAAAACGCACAACAAAAGTATTCGATTGGATTTATGTAGACCCTTCTAGACGTCACGATAGTAAAGGGAAAGTGTTTTTTCTTAACGATTGCCTACCCAATGTACCTGAACATTTAGATCTTTTATTTAAACACGCCAATAATATATTGGTAAAAACTTCTCCCCTATTAGATATTTCTGTAGGTTGCCAAGAGTTAAAATATGTAAACGCTTTATACGTGGTTGCTTTAAATAACGACGTTAAAGAATTATTGTGGGTACTTGATCGCAATGCCACAAATGCGTTTACAATACATACTGCTAATATTACTAAAAACACGGTAGAAACTTTCGATTTCCCTATTGATTTAGAAGGTGAGTTATTCATAGAATACAGCACACCTTTACAATTTCTTTACGAACCCAATTCGGCAATATTAAAAGCGGGAGCTTTCAATTCTGTCGCCCATCAATTAGGTGTATTTAAGCTTCAAAAACATGCTCATTTATATACTTCGCAAGAAAAAATAGCTTTTCCAGGGCGTACCTTTGAAATTATTAAAACAATACCTTTTAATAAAAAAGCAATCCAAAAGGAAGGTATTAAGAAAGCCAACATTACGACTAGAAATTTCCAAGACTCTGTTGCCGATTTAAGAAAAAAACTAAAAATTAAAGATGGTGGAGACGACTATTTGTTTTTTACTACAGATGTAAATTCAAATAAGATTGTAATTATTTGCAAAAAGGCTTAGAGCGCATCGATATAAAACCAACAACCATCCTCTTTAACAAATCTGGAGTTTTCATGTATCATTTGTAATTCGCCATCATCTTGAAAAATAGCCTTAAACTCTACTGTTCCTTCTGTATCTGTCTCCAATCCTTTTGACGTCTTTATAATATCTAATTTAATCCAATCTACAGATTTAGCCCATTTTACAATAGATTTTTTCTCCTTAGAAGGTCGCGTACTTTCGTGGTGACTCGCCATTAGATAATCGCCATTAGCCAAAACAAAAGCGGCATAGCGAGAGCGCATTAAATCTTCGGCCGTTTTTACTTTTTTAATATGTTTATGACCGATTTCACAACAATCTTTATACAATTTTTCACTACAACAAGGACATTTCATAACGCTTAAGTATTAGATTGATTTTCTTGTGATTTTTTAACTATAGCTTTTAAACGCTCCTTGTGCAATTCTTTTTCGGCACGTAATTTATTTTTTTTACGATCCATTAACTTAGAATGTTTCGCCTTATTCTTTGTGTTCTTCTCTTTTCCTTTTTTAGCCATTACTCCAAAATTTCAATTCAAAATTACGATTTTAAACATGCTCGCATTCTATAAACCGAATAATAAATTCAATTAATTTTAATGATTTCTTATCAACTAAGCTAAAATGCTTTTATATCTTCGTAATCTAAAAAAAAGGATATGTTAAAGGCAGTTTTATTCGATATGGATGGTGTTATTGTAAACACAGAACCCCTACACTATAAAGCCTATTACGATATGTTTAAAACTGTTGGTATTGAAGTCCCTTTGGCTTTATATCAGAGCTACACTGGTCGTTCTACTATTAGTACTTGTAAAGGAATTTGCGAACATTTTGGGTTAGAAAACGATCCTGAAGAACTGGTACAATTAAAACGTAAAGCATTTCAAAAACTTTTTAAAAACGACCCCGATTTAGATTTACTTCCTGGTGTACTCGATTTAATTCAGAACTATTATAACAACGGACTTACACTTGTTTTGGCCTCTTCCGCATCGCAAATTACCATTCATGATGTGTTTTCACGCTTCGAATTAGATCAATATTTTAAAGGTCGTGTTTCTGGAGCAGATCTTGAAGCCTCGAAACCCCATCCAGAAATTTTTGAACGTGCGGCTGAAATTGCTGGTTTTAAGCCTTCAGAATGTATGGTTATTGAAGATTCTACTAGTGGTATAAAAGCGTCGCATGCGGCAGGAATTTATTGCGTGGCTTACAAGAGCGAACACTCTAAAAATCAGACCTATACTTTAGCGAATAAATTAATTTCTGACTTTAGTGAAATTAAATTCGAAAATATAAAATCTGAATTCGAAAATTAGGACTACTTAATCAATAATGCTTTAAAATCTTGGTACGTCCCTTTAAATACGTTTAAATCAATATATCCTTCTACACCATCAATTTGGCCACGTTCTGTAAATTGCCAGATATTCCACGGTTGCGTAAAAGGCTCGGCATAGTTCCCATAATTAGCTATCCATATGGGATATTTATCAAATTCTGGGGTATTTAAGTGCTTGCGATAAAAGTGATCTCCAGTATAAATTATAGGCGTAACACCATAATGTAGTTCTACATCGACCAACCATTTTTTAATACCGAGTTTTAAATTCTCTACAGATTGAATAGTCGATAAATTTTCGATGTCTAAAATTGGAGGAAAATCTCCTGGATTTAAAGTCACATGCGCCTTAAACTGCGCGGCCTGAGTAAGAGAGTGCTGGTTTGGCCTGTAGTAATGATATGCACCACGAACCACTTGTTTACTTTTAATAGTTTCCCAACGCGTTATATATGCACTATCCAATCCATCTATTCCCATGGTTGCTCGAATAATTATAAATGCAATTGGTATACTATCGTTAATGTAGTTAACTTCATTCCAGTCTATTTTTCCTTGATAATGAGAAAGGTCTATGCCATACAAATACCTTGGATATCGCTTAAAAATAGATTCGTTTTTAGAATTTGCAGTACTGGGTTCTTGGTTTAGTCTATAATACAAAATACTTAAATCGAGCCTAAAGTAATATATAGCAAATATAAGAACACCACTACAAGCTATAATTAAAGAAATAATTACTTTTTTTCGAACCATGAATACAAAACTAATATATTAAATGAGCATAAAAAAAAGACACATGGAAATACCATGTGCCTATTTTGTATTACCGCTTAGTAATACCCCCTAATTAACTAATAGCTGTAACAAATATAAGGTATAGCCTTTTAATTGTATTACGGTTTTCCCGTAATGCAGTAATCTTTTTTTTTAAGAACCTGAAAATCAATTTGTTTGATTACAAAATAAATTTTGTTTTTTCGAAAAATAAATATATAAGCGCTTTATATCTGCCATATTACACGCATTATTGGCAAATAAGTGCTAATTCGTTACAATTTTATTATTTTTTTTATCAATTTATCTTCATCTGTAGTGTGTATAATTCCATACGTTCCTAAAAACTTATTTGGCTTAATTAAAATTGAGGTTTAGACACTACATCGTTCTTCTCTTATCTAAATATGATACGTTAACACTATTGAGAAATATTTTTACATAATATTCGCATTCAAAAATTATTTGGACGAATTATATCACGAACATTTCACTAATTTTACATTATGGAAAATTCGAATAGAAAATTTACCGTAAAAGTAATTGTAGGCTATATTATATTAGCCGTTGTTGCTGTTACCACTACTTTTTTAGTGTTTTCGGAAATTAAAAACTTCTTGAACCTTAAACGTGATGATGTAAGTGATCGAAATAAAATTATTGCTGTCGGTAACCTAATTGCAGATATCTATGAAAATGAGAGTTTTGCCAGAGCAGCTATTCAAAGCGGATCTGAAAGTCAGTTTGACCTCTATATTGCTAAAAACAGTACTTTAAATGCAGATATCGATAGTTTAAAAGTTAAATTAGACAACGAACATCAATTTTTATTATTAGACAGTGTTAAACAGTTAATCGCTGTAAAATTCAATAATATAAAGGCCCTTAAACATATTAAGGAAGATGACATTTCTGAACGATCTATAGAAAATGCATTAACAAGAATAAATGCTATAGAAAGTTCTGTGGGCCGATTAACCATATTAGATTTCGCTGAAGATCCTGATGCATTGACCCCTGCACATCGAAAATCTATCGAAGAATATATTGCGATTGTCAATAAATATCGCCCTAAAGAACAAGACGAAGAAAAAAGCGAAAAACGATTAGATTCTATTGTCGTTGCTGCTCGAGACCTTCTTAAACAGGTAAAGAGAGATGCACTCATTCAGAAAACCAATTTATCCAACAAAGAGAATTCTCTTTTAAAAAGTGATTTAAATGTATCTCAAAGTTTAAGAAAACTGCTGTATAACTTAGAACATGAAATACTCGAACATTCCGAGAAAATAAATCAGCAACGCGATTCGGCTTTAAATAGAAGTACAAAAATTTTAAGCTTAGCCACTATTGTGGGTACCATTTTAGTTATTTTATTTTCGTTTATTATTTTAAACGACTTCTGGAAAAGTCAGAAATACAGAAAAGAATTAGAAAAAGCGAATGCGTATACAAGCTCACTTCTACAGAGTCGTGAACAGCTTATTTCTATGGTGAGTCATGATTTACGTACACCTTTAAGTACCATTACAGGATATAGCGATTTGCTGGCAAAAATTATTAAAGACAGTAAACCTAAATATTATATCGATAGGATTTCTAAAGCTTCTAAATACATGAAAGATTTAGTAGACGATTTATTAGAATTTTCCAAGTTAGAACGTGGCAACATCTCTATAGATCACATTCCGTATTTACTCAATCCAATTATCGACGAAGTGATGGTTAGCGTAAAATCGGTATATCCTGATAAAGCTATTAACCTAAATACTGATTATAATTCTAATCTAGAAAAGTCTATTCTTGGAGATCCTTTTCGTGTGAGACAAATCCTTTATAATTTAGTAGGAAATGCGTATAAATTCACGGAGTCTGGAGAAATTAAAATTGAAACTAAAACCTTTAAAAACGTAGACCGTAAACCGTTTTTACAAATTTTGGTTTCAGATACAGGAATTGGAATACCTATTGAAAAGCAATCTATAATTTTCGAAGAATTCACTCAAATTGAAAGTCATAGTGAAAAGAAATACGAAGGTTTCGGACTAGGATTAACCATTTCCAAAAAATTAGCAAATCTACTGGGTGGCGAATTATCGTTCACCAGCGAAGAAAAGAAAGGAAGTACTTTTATCCTTACACTTCCCATAGCCTACAGTGTTAAACCGGTTGTTAAACTTAAACCAAACACCGAAACCATTGCCTCTAACTTAAATGTTATTGTAATAGACGATGATGCCTCTTTAAGACAATTGTTAACCGATATTCTTCAAGATAAGAATATAAATGTCACCGCTTTTGAAACGGCTAAAAAAGCGCTAAAAGAAATGAAGAATTTACCTTTCGATTTAGTGATTACAGATATTCAGTTACCAAATATGAATGGATTCCATTTTATGGAAACCTTAAAAGCCTCGGACTTTTATAAAAATCAGCCTATAATTGCTTCTACTGGACGTAAGGATTTAAAAGGTAAAGTATATAAAGACAGTGGGTTTGTAGATATTATTTTTAAACCGTATGGTGCAGACGATTTAATACACACGGTAAGTAAATGGTTACCTGGCGTAAAATTAGAGCCTGTTTCTCAGAACAATTCAGAAGACATTTTTAAGTTTGAACATTTTAACTTAACACCTATTAGTTCGTTTCTTAACAACGACATCGAGTCTCTAAAGGACACCTTACAGTTGTTTTTAAATGAGACAGAACTAAATTTGGAGACCTTAGAACAAGCTATTAAAAATAAGAATTTAGAAAGCATACATGCCACAAGTCACAAGATGCTTACTATGTTTAAACAATTGGAAATTAATAGTGTAATTCCGTATTTAACCTATTTAGATAAGCTTGAAGATATACATGATAATATGTTAGATACCACCTTTGAGCATCTGAAAAGAAACACCAATTT
This sequence comes from Formosa bonchosmolovskayae, assembly GCF_051016085.1. Lineage (GTDB taxonomy): Bacteria > Bacteroidota > Bacteroidia > Flavobacteriales > Flavobacteriaceae > Formosa. Next base: position 3,037,711 of record NZ_CP174605.1, on the reverse strand, counting down.
AACCGTTATAGAAATGGAACAATTTATAGACTAATATTATATTCTTTAATCTTATTATATAATGTTTTACGAGTCACATTTAACAATTTAGCGGCATGTGTTTTATTGTTATTTGCTTGTTCCAATGCACGAATAATTAAATCTTTTTCGTTGTCTTTAGTCGAGAAACTTTTCTTTTGCAAAGGTTCTTGTTTAGATGCTGCGCCTTGAGTTAGCTCCATGGGCAAGACTTGCTGTTCTATTAAATCGCCTGTAGTTAATAAGGTGGCTCGCTTCACCACATTTCCAAATTCCCGTAAGTTCCCAGGCCATGAGTAATTTTGGAAAATTTTTAAAACGTCGTCACTAAAGCCAATAACATTTTTATTTAATTGCACATTGGCTTTATCTAAAAAGTAATCGGCAAAAATAATAAGGTCGTCTTTTCGCTCCTGTAGATTCGGAATTTTAATTGTAAACTCATTCAATCTATGATACAAATCTTCTCTAAACTCCCCTTCGTCTACCGCCTTTAGCAAATCTTCGTTTGTCGCTGTAATTAATCTTATATCAACTTCTATTTCTGTACTACTACCTAAAGGTTTAACGCGACGCTCTTGCAATGCACGAAGCAACTGGATTTGATTCTCGTAAGATAAGTTTCCTACTTCATCTAAAAATAGAGTTCCGTAATTAGCCGATTCAAAATGTCCTTTTTTATCACTTACCGCACCTGTAAACGATCCTTTTTTATGACCAAAAAATTCACTTGCCGCAATTTCATTTGGAATCGCACCACAATCTACAGCAACAAAAGGTTTATTTTTTCTTGAGCTTGTTTTATGAATAGATTTTGCCACAACTTCTTTCCCGGTACCACTCTCTCCTGTGATTAAAACCGACATATCTGTAGGGCCTACCAACTGAATATATTCGTTCAATTTTTTTGAAGAAGAACTTATTCCTGTCACAAATTCAGAATTTAATTGAGACGCCTTCTTCACCACCTCTTTTGGAGCACTAGCTACTTTTTGTTCAGATTTTAAAGCATTAGTAATAACATGTAAAACTTCGTCCTGATTAAAAGGTTTGGAAATATAATCGATTGCACCTTGTTTCATAGCCTTAACAGCCGTAGAAACTTCGGCATAACCCGTCATTAAAATTACGGGTGTTTTCGCTTTATGCTCTTTTACGATTTCTAACAACTCTAATCCATTTCCATCGGGAAGCCTTAAATCCGTAAAAATTAAATCGAAATCATCGTTTATAATTATGGTTTTAGCATCCTCGAAACCATAACTTAACGTTACAGTGTAATCGTGTTTTTCTAAAAATCGTTTAAGCATATTAGAAAAAGCAACATCATCTTCTATTAAAAGGATTGACTTCATGTAGTGTTTAAAAAGTAAAATATTAGACCCTAAAATTAAGCAAAAAAAAGAGGGTGCTTTAATAAAACACCCTCTTTTCTCCCTCTGAATTTAAAATTAAATAATAACTTATATTTCAGCTTTTTTTGTGACTAAAATTTAAATTTAATAGTCTGTAATTGGTGTAAATTCATTTTACAACAATTATCTTATGCCGCAAAATAGTTTTACTCAACCGCAACTAACAGACTAAAAACAAACTAAATAGATTAAAAATGGTTAATTGGTTTTATCTATTTGTTAATCCATTTTCCCGTAGCATCTGCGTAAACTGTTTGCGTAGTTCCCGACATACTTAGGTCTAATTTATATTCTTTCACTTCATTTACATAAGCCTTTAGAATTGTTGCATTAGGAAAATCTACTGCAACAGCTTCTTGAATAGCTAATGGTAATTCTGCTGTTTTAATTTCTTTAAACTCTTCTTGCAACACAAATGTTCCATCCTGAAGTGTTAAATGAACTGGTGATGCCGCGTAAAAACTAATATTACTTAATATAAGTGCTAAAAATGCTAATGTTAAAAATATATTTCTCATAACTTTAAATTTTAATGTTAATCAATTATTTATTACTATATCGCTTTAATGCTTAATCTACTCGTGCTCTGTTCAATAAAAACAGTCTTTTTTATTATGCGTTAATCAGCGATTATTTGTTTATCCAATGTCCGTTTTCATCTTTATAAACCGTTACTATAGAATTATCTATACTTAGTTCCAGTTTAAATTCTTTTAAGTCGTTTTTGTAGGCCTTAGAGATTTCAACCGTTCCATGATTTTTAACCACCGCTTCCAAAATCGGGTTTGGCAATTGATTAATTTCAATTGGAGTAAAATCCTCTTGAAAAACGATGTCCATAATTCCGTCGTGAAAAAATAGAGGTTGTGAAGATGTCGCTTGGGTAGATATCCCTCCTAATGCCAATGCCGATGCTATTACAATATTCTTCATTTTCTATATATTTTAAACTGTTCTTTTAATTGTTTTGATTAGTAATATGAAATAAACATGCCATGCCTATAAAACAAGTAAGCCAACAACTAAACACTGTAGTAAACACGCGGGTTTAAAAGAAAAACAAATAAAAAATGATTAAAAAAATGAAAGAAATGTGTGTAATACAATAGTGTATCCTGTAAAAAAATTACACACCTTTTACACAGTAGGACAGTAAGATTATCTATTATATGATGAAGTGTAGAAAGTAAGTAGAAAAGAAATGGTTCCCATTAGGCACAAAAAAAATCAGACAGCTACAATGTAGATATCTGATTAAACTATTTAAATTTTATTTTTACAGCTCGATTTTAACGTTGTGTTCTCTAACTTCGTCCAGATATTCTTCAATTTTAAAATCTATAGAATTAAAATTTTCACTTCGTTTACGTGCTTGTTTTTGTCTTTTAATACTTCTAGCAAAGCGTCTTATGCTATCCGGACTATTAAGAATTAGACCAGGAACTTCTATACTGTTATAGGCCTTATCTTTTGCAACCATTGTAAAATAAGACGAATTACAGTGCTTAATTACTCCAGTATGTATATCTTCAGATTCCACCCGTAAGCCTACAACCATAGACGTTCTACCTGTATAATTTATAGATGCTTTTAAGGTTACCAATTCACCAACGGCAATTGCATTTAAAAAATCGACTTTATTAACAGAAGCTGTTACCGAATAGTGTTCGGAATGTTTTGAAGCGCAAGCAAATGCAATTTGATCCATTAAATTTAATATAAAACCTCCGTGAATATTTCCTCTAAAATTAGAGTGTGAGGGCAACATTAATTGGGTCATAGTGATTTGGGAATCTTCAATATGCTTATATTTCATAATTCTTAGTTTGTAGTGTTCTAACGTTTAAATGTAATTATTTTTCCGATAACGTTATACATCAGTCTAAATTACTATTAATAATAATATATAACGACCTGTTTACTAATAATATTTTAACAATTACGCACTAATACTTACAATAAAACAATTAAAAACTAAGTATTTTAACCAAAAATCTAAGTACAACTAAATACATACGCATTATTCTAGCTTGGTTTAGCCAATAATTAACCATCCTTACTTAGTTTTAGTATACTTCGTATAAAACGATACGCTCCTTTATTATATATATAAAATACAATCAGTTAATTTGAAAAATTATCAGTTTTTAAAACTTAGTGATACAATTTTAGTTATCATTTAATGTACAGTAATTACATTTGTACAAATGAATCTTAGGATTTCTTAAATCTAAATGTAAATGGCTTCAGGATTTTTTGCTTTATTAGACGATATCGCGGCATTGATGGATGACGTGGCAACCATGGGAAAATTAGCTACCAAAAAAACAGCAGGTATCTTAGGAGATGATTTAGCTGTAAATGCAGAAAAAGCTTCTGGTTTTTTATCTTCTAGAGAAATACCAGTACTATGGGCTATAACTAAAGGATCACTTAAAAACAAAGTGATTATTCTACCTTTTGCTTTTTTACTTAGTGCTTTTTTACCGCAGTCCATTCCTATTATATTAACATTAGGTGGACTATATTTAGCTTACGAAGGTGCCGAAAAAATATATGAGTTTTTTGTTCCTCATCATCATCACACCGAAAAAATCGTCGAGGCCAAAACTGAAGCAGATTTATTAAAATTAGAACAGGAAAAAATTAAAGCGGCCATAGTCACCGATTTTATTCTCTCTGTTGAAATTGTTATAATTGCTTTAGGTACAGTGGTTGGACATCCGCTAACAACACAAATCATAGTAGTTTCTGTAGTCGCACTTATAGCGACAGTAGGTGTTTATGGCATTGTTGCCCTTATTGTTAGAATGGATGATTTCGGATTAAAACTGATTAATCTAAACGAAGAAGACAATAGTTTTTCAGATAAAATTGGACGCATATTAGTACAAGCACTTCCATGGGTTATTAAAGGACTAGGAGTTGTTGGAACTATTGCGCTACTATTGGTTTCTGGTGGAATTTTTATTCATAATATTCCATATTTACACGATCTTTTTCACACACTTCCTAGTATACTGTCTGAATTAATTTCAGGTACAGTAATCGGTTTTGTGGTTCTCCTAATCATTAGTCTATTTAAAAAAATAAAATCGAAAATCTAATAGTAAAAGTGCCTTACTTAGCGCCTACACTCTAGGTTAAATCATAAAACAAATCAAAAAAGCGTCTTTAAAAAATGACGCTTTTTTTAATGGTTAGTTTGCTTGTAAGTTGATTGGTATGATTCAAAAATAGACATTACAATTTATAATATGGTATAAATTTTAACATTATTTAAGATATTTATAAACATTATAGATTGACACTTAATTCATTAGCATTTTTGATTAAAAACTAATGAATATAAAGTTTAAGCTTTTAATTTTACACAATACACCTAATCCCTATTAAAAGCATCTATAATGAGACGTATTATATCCCTTTTTATTTGTGTATTATGTTGCACATTTACTCTTTTAGCACAACGCGCTCCCGCATTTCAAGTTATACCATTAGGCGTTAAAGGTGGTATAGACGAGACTAATTTATCGGCCTATATGGTAGCTCCCGTAAACTCGAACGATTTTATATGTCTAGATGCCGGTACCATTCATGCAGGTCTTAAAATGGCGGTTAAAAACAAGGTCTTTAATACGTCTACAAGCGATGTGTTACGAAACTACATTAAAGGATATCTTATATCTCACGCACATTTAGATCATGTTTCCGGGCTTATTATTAATTCTCCTGCCGATTCTTCGAAAACAGTGTATGCCACACAAAAATGTATGAGCATGATGCAGAACCATTATTTTAATGGTGAAACATGGGCCAATTTCGGAGATGAAGGTCCAGGTTATCAAATAAAGCGATATCATTTTAAAACTTTAAATATACATCAAGAGGTTCCTATTACAAATACAGATATGTATGTTACAGCTTTTCCGCTTAGTCATGTGAGTCCGTTTGAGAGCACCGCTTTTTTAATTAGAAAGCAGAAGGATTACATCTTGTACTTAGGCGACACTGGTCCCGATAAAATAGAGAAAAGCGCCGATTTAAAAAATTTATGGATGGCCATCGCTCCATTAATTAAAAAGAAACAGTTACGTGCTATGTTTATTGAAGTGTCATTCCCTAATGAACAAGCCGACACAGCATTGTTTGGTCACTTGACTCCCAATTGGTTTTATAAGGAGCTTAAAGTATTGCAACAGTTAACGGGAGAAAAAGCTCTAAAGGGATTTAAAACTATAATCACACACCAAAAGCCACCTGTAGAGCATATGCTGAAGATCTCTGAACAATTACAAGCTCAAAATAATTTGGGTTTAGATTTGGTATTTCCAGAGCAAGGCGAGCGCTTAGAATTTTAGGAATACAACAGTTATATCCACAAAAAAAGCCTTTCGAAAAATCGAAAGGCTTTTACTTTTTGGGTGGAAGACCGGATTCGAACCGGCGACCCTTGGTACCACAAACCAATGCTCTAACCAACTGAGCTACAACCACCATGTAACTGCATTTTTGTAATGCGTGTGCAAATTTAAGAGATTTTATAGAAATTCCAAGCCTTTTTTAAAAAAAATATCATTTTATTTTAAATAAATTTTCCACCGCCACATAACGCTCTGACGTAAAGCCTTCTGCATATTCCACACCAATCATACGTCCTAAGTCTTTTGCACGATAATTTACACTATCTGTAAAATTTTTACTTGAAATAGGTGTTTCTGGTTCTTTACTATCGGGATCAAAAAATTGTGTTTTATATGCTAAAACAGCTTGTTCTTTAGTTTCTATATATCCTGTAACATCTACAACAAAATCGGGAGTAATTGGTTTCCATTGTATATAGTGATACACATGTTGCGGTCTCCACTGTATTTGAGGCTCACCTCCTACTTCTGTTTCTATTTTTTTTAAGCCACTTAAAAAGCAAGCATCACTAACCAATTTACTACCTTTTCCATGGTCTATATGGCGATCGTCTATTGCATTGCAAAGCACAATATCCGGTTGATATTTACGAATCATTTTAATGACTTCTAATTGATGCTTTTTATCGTTTAAAAAAAAAGCATCAGCAAAGCCTAAATTTTCCCGCACCGAAACGCCTAAAATTTTAGCAGCATCTTTGGCTTCTGCATCACGGGTTTCTGCAGTGCCTCGGGTTCCTAGTTCACCACGAGTTAAATCTATAATTCCAACTGTTTTTCCGTTGGCTATTTCTTTTGCAATGGTTGCGCCACATCCCAATTCTACATCGTCTGGGTGTGCCCCGATTGCAAGTATATCTAATTTCATCTACTTCTTTTTAATTTAAAAGGCTGTTTGTCCTTTAATAATTAGGCTTCTACTTTAGCCTGTTTCTTTACAGCTTTAATAGCCTGCTCAATATCTTCTATTAAATCGTCTTTTGTCTCTATTCCTACAGAAAAACGAATCAAACCATTGGTGACGCCAATACGGTCTCGTTCTTCCTGACTTAATAATCCGTGAGACGTTTTATATGGCGATAACATGGTACTTTCAACCCCAGCCAAACTCATAGATGGTTTTATTAATTTTAATGCTTTTTGAAATGATAAAGCATCTAGTTCATCATTCAATTCAAAGGATAACATTCCTCCAAAACCTTTCATTTGAGATTTTGCTAAAGCATACTGCGGATGACTTTTTAGACCTGGATAATACACGTTTTTAATATCTGAATGTGAATTTAAAAACTTCGCCAACTTCTTCGCATTTCTATTCTGAGCTTTTACACGAAGGACTAATGTTTTAATACTACGCTCTAGCATCCAGACCATGAAATCGCTTAAACTACCACCTAAATTTTTAGCGACGTTCCAAATTATTTTCATGTGCTCGTTAGAACAAGCTACCGCTCCGGCCAAAATATCACTGTGACCACCAAGATATTTAGTAGCTGAATGCAGTACGATATCGATCCCGAAATCTATTGGATTCTGATTCACTGGACTGGCAAATGTATTGTCTATAATAGACAGTAAGCCTTTCTCTTTAGCCAATGCAGCAACACCTTTTATATCGGTAATGGTTAATAGTGGATTAGACGGTGTTTCAATGTAAATAACTTTTGTATGCTCTTGTATTTTGTCTTCAAAATCTGAAACTTCATATCCATCTGTAAAGGAAAATTCTATACCGTATTTAGGAAACTCTTCACGTATAAAATTACTCGTACCGCCATACAATGTGTTTTGTACCACAATATGATCGCCCGTTTTTAAAAAGGCAAGTAAGACCGTACTAATAGCAGCCATTCCAGAACCAAAAATCATTCCAGCCTCAGCATGTTCTAAAGCCGCTATCTTTTTGGATAAGAATTCTTGATTTGGAGTATTAAAATAACGTGGGTAACGTTTTACATCGACGTCTTCAAACTGATAAGATGTAGACATATAAATTGGAGATACAGCCCCTTTAAACTGTTCATCCTTTACTTCTCCAACATGGGTACATATGGTTTGTAATCCTAATTTTTTAGTCATGATATTAGCTTTTTATCCAAGAAATAATTGAGTCATCTGTAGGTAATGTTTTTGGTGCAACTACACGAACAACATATCCATTCTCATCTATTAAATATTTTTGAAAATTCCATTCTACTTCAGAATCTTCTAATCCATTTCTTTCCTTTTGGGTTAAGAATTTATAAACGTCGTCCATATCAGATCCTTTTACAGAAATCTTGCTCATCATAGGAAACGTGACACCGTAATTGGCCTCACAAAACGCTGCGATTTCGGTATCTGTTCCTGGCTCCTGACTTTTAAAATTATTCGCAGGAAAACCAACAATAGTAAAACCTTGATCTTGATAGGTTTCGTATATCTCCTGAAGTTGTTCGTATTGCGGTGTTAATCCGCATTTACTCGCTGTGTTTACCAGCATTACTTTTTTGCCTTTTAAGGTTGAAAAATCAAACGGATTCCCGTACAAATCCCGAACCTTAAATTGATATATAGTTTCCTTCTCTAAGGCACTACTTTTATCTACCGTGGTACTTATGTCTTCACTAGGCACTATAGACGTCTCTTTTGTGTTTTGCTTACAACTACACAGTATAAAAGCAAACACTATTATTAAAGTATTTTTCATCTTATAAAGGTATAAAATTATTTAAACATCACTATTATTTCTAGATTACCATATAAACCAAAAAATACCCAAAATTGGGTATTTTATATAATCTACAGGTCGACTATATTTGGAATGTAAATTTTAACTATGTAATCTTTAATTAGGAATGTTAAAGATTAACCATATAAAGGTGCTATTAATTAATTCGAAAAAAACTATCATGACCTTAGTGTCTTGGTAGTTTTTTTATGACTTCATTTTACCTTTTAGCATGGCGTTTTGTTCTTCCAATAAATCTGTAATTCCAGCTAATAACTGAATATCTTTTGGGGTTACAACCGTTTTATTCTTTGGATCTTGTGATTTGTTTCGTAATCTATTCATAAACTTCACTACAATAAATACGGTAAAACCAATAATAATGAAATCTAAAAAAGCTTCAATTAAAGCACCATAACCTATAGAAATTTGCTCTGCCACTACAACACCACTAGCATCATTTACTGCTTCTCTTAACACCCATACTTTATCTTGAAAGTGAATACCATCCGACAATAAAGATAGCGGTGGCATAAATACTTGTTTTACCAAGACATCAATTACCTTATTAAATGAAGCTCCGATAATAATACCAACAGCCATATCTATCATGTTTCCCTTAATCGCGAACTCTTTAAATTCCTGTATTAGTTTCATAATTTTCTTTTTAGACAAATATATTTTTAATCTCTAGTTTCTCAAAGCTATAATTACAGATAAATATTAGTATTAAAGCTAATAAATGCAAATATAATCTTTTAAGCTAATAATGTCAATTATTAGTTTTATAGCTAATAATTTTGAAGTTACTAAAAATTCCAATATATTTGATAAAAGGCATTAAAGAATGATTGGCATAATAACCGGAGATATTATTAACTCTAGAACGCAAGATGTAAGCGACTGGCTTACCGAATTAAAAGCGATCCTGAATCGCTACGGACAAGCTCCTAAGCAATGGGAAATATACAGAGGCGATAGCTTTCAACTAGAAATTTCTCCGAAAGACGCCTTAAAAACAGCCATTTTAATAAAGGCCGGTATAAAACAATTTAAATCTATAGACGTAAGACTTGCCATTGGTATTGGAGAAAAAACATACAATGCCAATAGCATAACCGAATCTAATGGTAGTGCGTTTATATACTCTGGCGAATGTTTTGAGCAATTAAAAAAAACAAATTTGGCTATAAAATCTGATGACTTAAAATTTGACACCACGATAAACATTATGCTAGAATTAGCATTACTCACCATGAACACATGGACTCCAACCACTGCATCGTTACTAAAATTAGCACTTACGCATCCCGAATACAATCAAATGCAACTGGCGGAATTAACAGAAAGCACCCAAGGCAATGTTAGTCAAGGATTAAAACGTGCGGGCTATGATGAAATTTTAAAAATGATACAGTTCTTCACTAAAAATGTCTCACTATGATTGCTCTTTTTATAAAACTATTCCTCGCGCACTTAATTGGTGATTTCCTTTTACAACCTACAAAATGGGTTGAAGACAAAGAGCACCGTAAGCTAAAATCGAAATATTTATATTTTCACATAGCGATTCATTTTATAGCGTTGCTTGTGGTGCTTCAATTCGACTTTAATTACATCTGGGGCATACTTATTATTACACTTTCTCACTTTATAATCGATGCCATAAAACTATATCTAAACACCAAGATAAACTCCCGCTGGCTATTTTGTTTAGACCAACTGGCACACCTTATTATTATAGCATGTGTTGTAGCTATTTACAAACCACGTTCTATTTCTATAGATACACTTTACAATACCACATTCTTGCTCCTAATCTGTTCCATAATATTTGTAACTGTGGTGTCTTCTGTAATTATGAAAATTATAATTTCTAAATGGCAATTAGAAGAAAACAATGAAGCCTCTCTAAAAGATGCCGGTGCTTATATAGGCATGTTAGAACGTTTATTTGTGTTCTTATTTATTGTAATGAATTTCTGGTCAGGTATCGGGTTTTTAATCACAGCAAAATCGGTATTTCGCTTTGGAGATTTATCGAAAGCAAAAGACCGAAAATTAACAGAATACATTTTAATTGGTACCCTATTAAGCTTCGGTCTTGCAATATGTTGTGGATTAGTTTTTAACTATCTACAACAACTTATTTAAAACTATATTATTTACTCTTTTTATAAAACTTAGCATATTTCACATAAGCAAAGCCTGCTATTACAGCGACAATCCCTAAAGTGATCAAGATAAATTTAACACTTACAATCTGATCTCCACTAGCATAAGAATGCAGTCCTGCTAAGTAAAAATTCACTCCAAAATAGGTCATCATAATACTAGAAAATGCTAAAACAGATGCTAAATTGTACCCGAAACGGCCTCTTAACCCTGGCACTAAACGCATGTGGATTACAAACGCATACACCATAATACTAATTAATGCCCATGTTTCTTTAGGATCCCATCCCCAGTAACGTCCCCAACTTTCGTTAGCCCACATTCCTCCAAGGAAGTTTCCTATTGTTAACATGACTAAACCAATGGTTAAGGCCATTTCGTTAATTACGGTTAGCTCATTAATATTAATCAGCATTTTATCTTTGTTCTCTTTATTGGTGAAAATCATTAGGAATAATACGGTTAAACCTAAAATCATACCTATAGTAAACGGACCATAACTTCCTACAATTACTGCCACGTGAATCATTAACCAATAACTATCTAAAACCGGTTGCAAGTTTGCTATCGCTGGATCCATCCAGTTCCAATGAGCCACCATTAAAATCATTGACGTCACCAAAGCTGTAGACGCAATGGTTAAATCACTTTTTCTTCCTAGAAGTAATCCAAACAGCATGGTTGCCCAAGCTACATAAATCATAGACTCGTAGGCATCACTCCAAGGCGCATGTCCTGAAATATACCAACGTGCTATTAATCCTAAGGTATGCAACACAAACAAAGCAACTACAATCCATTTAAATACGGTAACACCTACATTCACGGCTTTACTTTTGCTCTTAAAAATTTGAACAATTAGTATCGTAAACATTAAAATTCCAGCATAGAGATAATAACTAAACAGGTTTTTAAAAATATCGTAATGATTATATAAAATTTCAGTTCTTATCTTTTCATCCGATAGCATGACATCACTACCATATTGCTCTTGTGTTTTATGAAAAGCATCTAATAACTTATTTGCATCGGTAAAATCGCCTGTTCTCTTTGCTTGATTCAGCGTCATTAAATAGGCAGAAAAACCACTATTTATAAAATTTGAATACAGAGAATCTTCAACTTTAAGCGTTCCTCCTTTATATTCTATTGAAGAGATCCATTTGTTATTTTCATCATCTGGAATAGGAAAAATTCGCAATGAACGTCCTTCAATTGTATTGTATAATAAATTTACGTGCTGATCGGTTTCCTTGAATTCCTTTTGAAATCCGTTAGGAATTGGTGCTTTATACGCTTCTTCTAAATATGGTCCTAATTTATATGCACCACGGTCTGTAAAGAAATCGGCTAAAGTTGCAAATTTCTGATCTTTTGGAATCCCAATTATCGAACGCAACGAATCGGCTTTCTTATATTTTAAATATACAATTGGTACATTATACCATAACAACGGACTTTCGTGCATAGATAAAAACACCTGATCTGCATCTAAACCTGCATAAGTATCTGAATTTGATAATTTACGTAACAACTCTGAAGCGTACGTATTAACAGGCATCATACGCCCGCCAATATCCTGAATAACCATATGCCCAAATTTATCGGCATGATCTTGTGGTACCTTATTAGCAACTAGAATAGAATCTATTTGCGCTTTGGTTGGCTTTACACCATGCGCATGTCCATCGTTGTCCGAATGTCCTTGTGCAAATCCGTTAAATGCAAAACACAAGAGTAAAATTGAAAGCAATTTGGCTTTCTTCGCTTTTATCTTATCAAGTTTTCTGCGTAAATCTCCAAATCGCGTTCCTTTAGTAACTAGTGTTGCTAACATCCCAAAATACAATAAGAAGTAACCGATATACGTAAATAGTGTGCCATAATAATCATGATTTACAGACAGAATTGTTCCTTTTTCGTCAGGATCAAATCCAGATTGAAAAAAGCGATAGCCGCGGTGATCTAAAATATGATTCATAAAAATCTTATAATCAAAATCGCCTTCTTCTTCATCTATAACAGTTACCTGACTAGAAAAGGCAGAGTAACTATTTTCAGTTCCCGGATAGCGTTCGGCTTCAAAATCATTAAGTTTTACACTAAACGGAAGTTCGATAACTTTAGACCCGTATTTTAAGGCGAAATCCAAACCACCAACTTGCACTTGTTTAAAGGCACCGTTAGAACCTTTCCCGCCTAATAATCCAACTTCTTTAGTTTCTCCGTTTGCCGTTACATTAAGAATAACGCCATCTTCATCGTTTTTAAGAAATTCTGCTTTTTTAACAATTCCGAAAGTACCTTTTACCACTGGCTTAGGAAATACAAGTTGCATATCTCCAATAACATAACGTGAACGTAGAATTAAAGGTTGTAAACTATCTTTTACCAACTTCCCTGTTGCCATAGTGGCCATGGTTAAATATTCGCCTTCAAAAGGAGAATCTATAAAAATACCCTCATCGGTAGTGCTAATATTAATAGCACCATCTGTAGGCTTATTTAAAGAAATTAATAAACTATGAATGCTCTGAACTTCTCCAGATTTTAAAAAGTGATTGTGAGGTTGTCCGTTTCCAGCTTCGACTAGCTTTAAATACGATTCCCCATTTTCGTCTGGAATAATATCTTCCTCTGCCCCACCAATAAAATCGGTCATTTCAATGGTTACCGGCTGTTGGTCGTATTTTGTTTCAATTTTAAAAGAATTATCTAATCGCTTAGAAAAATCGACTTCCTCTTCTAATGGCAAACGTTGTGGTACGCCATCAATCATATAATCACCATCTATAAATGCAGTGATATACGTTTTTTGAGATAAAAATGTGTTTTCTGTGGCGCCTTCTCGAATGGCCATCATCCCTTCAAAACCAATATATCTAGTAATAAAAGCACCTAAAAGGATTAAAATAAAAGATAAGTGAAGCACTAAAGACGCCCATTTTTCTTTTTTGTACAAACGGTAACGTTTAATATTCCCAATAAAGTTAATTACGAAAACAACCATAATGGCTTCAAACCACCAAGTATTATAAATTAAATTTCTAGAATAAGGTGTTGGAGACGTGTCTTGTCCAGCGTCAAGAAATGTACCGATAGCCATGGCTGCAGCAAAAACTATAAACAATATGGATGTTAAACGTGTGGAAAAAAGAATCTTGGCAAGTTTGTTTTGCATAGCGGTTTCTCTTGATTTTAAGTGCGCAAATTTAGTGCTTTTTGTTCGGTTGTTGGGTACGTATTAAACGCAAAGACTGTTAAAATTAACCTAATTTTAAGATGACTAAATGCTATTCTTTATTTTGTCTTGCTTGAAAGATATTTAAGTATAAAAATGTCCCCATTTTACGAGCTCTTTGCTTCGCATTATTAGCAATATCGCCTTCAAAAAGCTGATCGATTGTTTCTAACCAAAGGTTTAACCAAGCGCCAAAATGCTGTTCGGAAATTGCATTGTTATTTTCTTCGTCTACTCTAATATGTGTCTCTAATGGATTGCCATAATATTTTGTTTTTAAAAACAAACTCGATTCCCAAAACGACGTTAACCGATCGATATGTTCTGGCCAATCGGTAATAATAGGTTCAAAAAAAGGCCCTAAAAAATCGTCTTTTCTAATTTTATCGTAAAACGCAGATACCAGTTTATGGACATCTTCGCGATTTTTAATATCAGATTTTATAACATCCATTACTTTAAAATTTAAATTCCTATAAAGTGAATCGCAAATATAGTTTACATAAAACAAAAGAAGCTACTTAACTCCTGCATAAGTGAATTTGATCTGCTAATTACTGAATTTATCTAGCTATAGCCATAAAATATTTTTAAAAAATGTATTTTAGCAGGATGATTTCAGTCGTATTACTTGGCGCAGGAAATGTCGCCACTCATTTATATAAAGTGTTTCATAATTCTGATGCAATTACTGTAACACAATGGTACAATAGGCATATTGATAAAATTTCCACCTATAAAAATGAAGTATCTGTTACCGATTCCCTTATAGAATTAGTCGAAGCAGACCTCTACGTTATGGCCGTTAGTGACGATGCCATTGCCACTGTTTCTGAAGCGTTACCGTTTCAAGACCGTCTTGTAGTGCACACATCCGGTACCGCTAGTCTTTACGACTTAGATGCTAAGCATAGGCGTGGCGTTTTTTATCCGTTGCAAACCTTTACAAAAGATGCCACTATAGATTTTAACACTATTCCGTTGTGTATTGAAGCTTTGAAAAAAGCGGATTATAAATTACTAAAAACATTGGCACATGCTATTGGGAGTCAGGATTACAAAGTCTCTACAGAACAACGTAAACGCCTACATATCGCGGCCGTATTTGCTAACAATTTTACCAATCAGATGTATCGTATTGCTCACGAAATCACTGAAGCCAATCAAATAGAATTCGATGTTTTAAAACCATTAATTCTAGAAACAGCTAAAAAAATTCAGAATATGTCTCCCTATATGGCGCAAACCGGACCGGCAACTCGCGGTGATAAGCAAACCATTAAGAAGCATTTAAATTTAATAGAAAACCCGCAACATAAAGCAATCTATAAGCTATTAACCGAATCAATAACAGAAACTCATGGAAGAAAAAAGCTATAAAGAATATTTAGAACACATAACCACTTTTATTTTTGATGTGGATGGTGTTTTAACCGATGGAAACGTCACAGTAACCACGACAGGAGAAATGCTTAGAGTTATGAATATTAAAGATGGTTACGCTTTAAAAACTGCGATAGATGCCGGTTATAGAATTTGTATTATCTCGGGCGGTTCTAATGAAGGGGTGCGTAAACGTTTACAAGGCTTAGGTATTACCGATATCTTTTTGGGAGCACATAATAAGCTAGATCAGTTAGATGAGTATGTTCAAAAACACGATATTAAAACAGAAAACATACTTTACATGGGTGACGACATTCCAGATTTCCCAGTGATGCTTGTTGTAGGTTTACCAACTTGTCCACAAGATGCCGTTCCCGAAATTAAAAACATATCGAAATACGTATCTCATAAAAATGGTGGCAAAGGTGCCGTTAGAGATGTTATTGAACAAGTGCTAAAAGTACAAGGCAATTGGAGTGGTAATTTCAACTCGAAATACGACTAACATGAAGGTGTTAAACCTGATTCGTTGGAAAAACCTATTACTCCTTATTCTTGTTCAAACCCTGCTTAAATACGCTTTATTTCCTGTATTTAGTGTAGACACGGCCTTACTGGATTGGCAATTTGCCGTGCTTGTATTGGCCACAATATGTCTTGCCTCTGCAGGAAATATTATAAACGATATTTACGATGTAGAAACCGATTCGGTAAACAAACCCCATCGGGTAATAATTGGTAAATCGCTATCGGAAACTACAGCTTATAATTTATTTATTGCATTAAATGTTGTTGGCGTTGGCTTGGGATTTTATTTATCTCATGCCATCGAGAAAAGCAGTTTTTTCGCGCTTTTTGTTATTATCTCCGTTCTTCTCTATTTATACGCTAGTTATTTAAAACGCACGTGTATTATAGGAAATATTATTATTTCCATTTTAGTGGGCTTAAGTCTAATTATTGTTGGACTATTCGATTTAATTCCTGTAATAACCTTCGAAAATCAAGCCAACCAACGGATGGTTTTCCAACTGATTATGGGCTATGCAGGTATGGCTTTTCTCCTCAATTTTATCCGTGAAATTGTAAAAGATATAGAAGATATAAATGGTGATTACGTGTCTGGAATGCAAACCTTACCCATTTTAATAGGGAGAAGTAGAGCATCTAAAATTGCACTTATATTAACCTGTGCCCCGTTAATATCCTTAATTTATTACGTAATTATCTACCTATATAGCGGACCCTTAAAAGTTGCATATTTTATCTTTTTAATAATAGGACCTTTGCTTTACATACTCTTTGAACTTTTTAGTGCGAAATCTAAAAAAGACTATCACAAAATTAGTAATGCGCTTAAATTAGTTATGTTAACAGGCGTATTATCCCTACTTTTATATCCCTTAACTCAACTATAATGCTTCATAAAAACATAAGTAATCATAACATAATTTTAGCTTCTGGATCTCCTAGAAGGCAACAGTTTTTTAAAGATTTAGGTTTAGATTTTTCAATAGTATTAAAACCTGTAGACGAGGTATTTCCACCACGGTTACGTCATTTTGAAATTAGTGATTATTTAGCACAGCTTAAAGCACTTCCTTTTAAAACAGATTTAAAACCTAAAGACATTTTAATTACCAGCGACACCATTGTATGGAATAATGAAACCGCTTTAGGAAAACCAAAAAATTCGGACGAAGCTTTTAATATGCTAAAATCTTTAAGCAATAAAACACATGAAGTCATTACATCGGTTTGTTTTACATCATTAGACTTCGAAAAGACCGTAAATTCTGTTACAAAAGTAACATTCAAGGCACTTACAGACGACGAGATTAACTACTACATAAAAAACTTTAAACCCTTCGATAAGGCCGGAGGTTATGGCATTCAGGAATGGATTGGCTATATAGGCGCAACTAAACTAGAAGGCTCCTATTTTAATGTTATGGGACTTCCTACAGATGTGGTGTATCGCGTTTTAAACGAAATGGTATCGTAAATAATTCTATTTATAACATTCCTAAAAAAACCTGTCGCTACATATTTCATGTATTTTTAAATGAATTATCTTAGGAAAGCATCTTAAAAACCTAATATTGATTTGTTACACATGCATATAACTTAAACTTATCTAACATATTAGAAGAAAAAGAATAATATCTTTACACCTTCAATTTAGATAACATAATTATGTTAAGATTAATATATACTCTGCTTCTTTTATTAATGATGATAACGGCACAGGCACAAAATAGCAAACCTAATATTGGTGTAAACTTAACTGGTTACGAACGTTACTGGGAAGGAAAAACCTTAAATTATAAAGATATAATTGACGAAATTGATGAAATTCATAGTCGTGGTATTAACGATGTAAGACTGCCGGTTTCTTTTGAGTATCAATTTAAACAAGAATCAGAAAATAGATATTTAAGAGACCTACGTAGAATTGCAAAATATATTAAGAAAAAAAACATGACGCTAATTGTGTGTTATTTTGATCACACAATTAACAAAGAGACTAATTTCACCAATGTAAATATTATAAAAAACAATTGGAGACTTATTAGTAGAGCTTTAAGAAAGTACTCCAATCATGTGTACTACGAACTTGTAAATGAACCCAATTTATATCCCGAACAATGGGACGCTGTAGTGCCTGAAATTGTTTCTGAAATAAGAGCAGAAGACCAAGACACGAAAATACTTATAGGTGCAACAAATTATAACAGCATCTATGAATTATCTAGAAAAAAACCATTTCCGTTTGAAAATATTATTTATGTTTTTCATTTTTATGAACCATTTATATTTACCCATCAAGGTGCCGATTGGGTTGGAAATCAAACTAAAACTATAGGTATTCCTTATCCTTATAACCCCAGTAAGATGCCAAATATGGCTCCTGAAGCTTTGGGTACTCCTGGAGAGGTTAACTATAATGACTATAAAGACATGGCTAATAAAACATCCTTAAGTCATAAAATAGATATTATTGTTAATTGGGCAAACCAAAATAATGTGGACATATGGTGTACAGAATTTGGGGCCATTAATACTATTGCCCCGGAGTATAGATGTCAATATTTTAAAGATATTGTTGCTATCTTTAAATCCCATAATATAAAATGCTACCTATGGGAGTATCAAGGGAACTTTGGAATAACAGACAACATTAATATTTTAGATTGCTTATAACTAGTTTACAACCTTTACAATAGAAAAAGTATCTGAATGGTAAACCACTTTACTCCTTATAGAATACGTACTAAATCCATTATTTTTCTTAAAATTAAAATTGGTTGCTACTTTATCTAAAAAATGATAGGGTGATTTTTTGTTGGTAACAATAATGTAATCGCAATGATTATCGGGATAATAAATTGCTTTTTCAAATTCTGCAGAACTGTTAGATATAAAAAAGTTATTTTTATTATTATAGGCTATTATTGGATACAGGATTGATCTATCAGATAATACTACAGAATTTTCAGGCGTATTTGAAGCTAAAAACTCTCCAGCTTTTTTATATTCTAATAAAACAGGGTTCTGCTCCTGCTCGACTACACTCTTATAATAGATTTGTTCTGAAGTAAACGACGAATTTTTTAAATATAAATATTCCCCATAAATACTTCCTACAAATAAGCAAGCATAAAATATATAGCTTAATTTTTTTAGATTAAAAAAGGTTTCAGTTGTTGTGGCCATAGACGCTAAACCACAAGCTATAAGTATTGAATAGTAAGACAAACTCATATAATCTACAATACTATCTCTTACCAAAAGATGCAACAGTATAGGTGCCAAGACTAAAATAAAAACTTTTAATCCTTTTTTATAATGTGTAATTAATTCAAAAAGATAAATAGGCAGTAAATAAATCACAATATGAATGAACGAAAAATCGTTAACCGTTCTGTTATTTAAGCCTGCAAGAGTATCTGTTTCTAATAAACTCAGGAAGCTATTACCATTCCATCTCGTATCTAATGAATCGTAAAAATAAAAGAAATCATTCCCCATTAAATAATTAATGAATAAGTATAAGAGTAATGTTGTAATGGGAAAAAAACCAATAATAAACACCATAGAAACTAAACGCCCTCTTAGCTTTCGTCTTAATGAATGGTGCTGCGTAATCTTAACATACTTAATAATAATGTTTGCAGATCTTAATCCTTTTATTCCGAAAATACTAAATACAAATGCATATAATAATAACAGAATTAACAACCATAAAATTCTATAATCCAGAAAAACGGCTAAACTTAAAATAATACTAAGTATAGTAATATGGTAGGTAGTGAATTTTTTAATATAATTAAACAAGTAGTAAAAAATTAAAAAATACAGTATAAGAAAGGCATACACAGAAGTTCCTGATGTGGCCGCATAAATAGTGACAGGACTAAACAAGAAATATAAAAACAAGAGTCCTTTAATTACATTATTCTTTTCCTTCCCTACCACAGTGACAACGGTAGTCGCAAAAAGCGACATGTAAAATACAGATGCAAAAAACGGTGCATCTTCAGGACTAAATATAGAAAAAGGATAAGATAAAACATTAGTTATTAACGGGTAAGACAAGAAAAAGTTTTTGACTAACTCGCCACCTTGGAATAAGCTATTAATATGACTAGTAATAAATAGTGGTTCAAAATTTAAATAGCCTGTTTCGCGTATTACTGTTATTATAAAACTAAAAAAAGCTATATAAATAAACCAGATTATAAAAAAGACTAGCGTAGCACTCTTTGACTTAATTTTATCCATACCGCGTTTAATTCTTCTTTTTAGTTAAACCGTGATTAGTTTTTTCCCAATAAAAAGGTTTGGTTATTAACTGATGTAAGCCTTTGTAAGCAGAAATTGAGTGCATAAGCCAATACACAGGATTTGCTAATGCATATATTATTAAAGAATATGATTGGCGCTTAAAAATTGCAATCATATTTGTGTAAATCATAATTAAGTTTCCTAAGGTGAAATTAACTATAGAAATAATAATTAACCAATCTGGAAATAGTAACTCTATCCATTTGCTTTGGAAAAATATATAAATCAGTAAAAAAAGCAATAGTATAGGATAACTTAAAAATGTAAACACCGTTCCACCTATAAAAAATTGAAATCCAAAAAACCCTCTAGTTCCAATAGATTTATACAATTTTACAGGATTACGCATGTGTACTAAGTACGTTTGCATATACCCCTTAATCCATCGCGAACGTTGACGTATCCAGTTAAAAAAGTCGTTATTAGCTTCTTCGTATGTCGTTGAGTTAAGTACTGTAATTTTATAGTCTTTTGCATAACATCGTAAACCTAGATCGGCATCCTCGGTAACGTTAAAACCGTCCCATCCTCCAAGTTCCATAAGTTTATCAAACTTAAAATGATTACTTGTTCCACCTAACGGAATTGGAATTCTAAGATTATCCAGACCTGGCAACATATAATCAAACCAATAAGAATACTCTAGAGTAAACATTTTGGTTAAAAAGTTTTCATTCTTGTTAAAGTAATTCAAGGCACACTGTATCGCGATGTAATCTTCTGGAAGTTTTTGAAATAACTTATAGGTTTGTTTTAATTGATCACTATCCGGAATATCCTCTGCATCATATATTGTTAAATATTTTCCTTTAGAGAAGTACAATCCGTAATTACAGGCTTTAGGCTTAGTTTTAGGTTGCGCATAAGGAATAATTACCGGTTCAAAATTAGTAGGAAATTTCATTTCTCTAATTGCATTATATGTCATCTCATCATCCGACTCAATTAACAATTTTGCATCTAACTTTTCAATGGGATAATCTAGATTATTTAAGTTCCAAACTAGTTTCTGAATAACTTCAGACTCTTTAAACACCGGTAAATGAATGGTATAAATAGGTAAATCTTTATCCTTAATTAATTCAATTTCCTCTTTACTGACTTTACTCTCCAACTCTGTTTTAGAACCGTAAATAGTAAGCATGAATTTAAACAGGATGGAGTATAATAGAAATAGGTTTAATAATAAGTTGGCTCCAATTAATGTGTCAATAAAATTGAAATATAAAAACACTAAAAAAACCAAAAACATAACACCTAAAGCAATGACTTGCTTCTTTGTAAAGGTTTCAATAGCACAACTATTAGGATCGTTTTCGTATAAATGGAAAACTGATTTATGTAAAATCTCTCCCCCATATTTTATATGAAGTGCTTTTATTAAATCCAGCTCATTGGTCACAAAAATTTCCGAAACTGTAACGTTTAGCTCTTCTTCGACTAATCTAATATTGTTAATATCGGAAGGATCTGCAACAACAAAAGCAGTCTTATTATTGTGTTCAATGGGAAATATTAACGTATCTAAAAACAGCGTAAAACGCTCGTGCGTATCAGAAAAAGATTTGTATTCCTCTATGGTATCACAGTTAATGTTATAAGTAGGCAGTTTAAAGCCTTCTAATACTTTATTGTAGTGAAAACGAGATACAAAACCATGATTAAGCGCTGTTTTAAGAAAAGATTTATTTAATTTAACTTTAAAGCGTTCGATTTCAGACACCTGCTTACCGCTAAGCAAGTTACTTTCAATAAATAATTCTTTTCTATGTATGTTAATATTAAAACTTGCCATTCAATTATAGTTTTATAACACTAAATATTTGCCATCCTCTACCAATAGACACGTTTCTGTCGTATAAATCTGTAAAGCCTCCAGCATATAAAGCAAATCTAGGATTAAACTCATACCCTAAATTTAGGGTAGCTTTTATATAATCGAAATCTGTAGTTACTTGAATATTATCTTGAGACACTGTAAAATCGTCTCCTCTAGACAATAGTACTTCTAAACTCCCTAAGACCACAAATTTTTCCGTAATTCTATATCCTTGTGTCCCATATAATTTAAATTGTAATGGTCCGCCGTCGTAAAACTTTTTTACACCAAGTGATAATTCATGAAAATTATCGTTAATTCCCATCCACTCCGAGTTTCCTGAAATACCAACTCTTAACTCGGTTCCTACTTTTCCAAAGCCTGTAAACGGATTCTCATCGTTGCTATATGCCGGAATAATGGTTGTAAACGACCCCGTTAAATAGTGGTATTTACCCATGTTTTTTAAATGCATGGTAACCCCTAATTCCATATCGCCAAACTCACTATTTTCGTCTAAAGTATAATCGTCTGAATAGGTGCTTTTCACATAAGGAAGTGTTCCTATTAAACTCAGTTTATGACTTATTAAAGCGGTCGAAAAATAGAGTTTATAGGTATAGTTTTCGTAATAACCATTATTATCGAAATCAGATTTATTACCATTTTCATCTCTTTTGGTATCTGTATAATAGTGAGACACGTATGGAGATAACAAAACCTCTCCTTTACCTTCTAACCAAGAGTTTTCGCCTTGAAACCATAAATTTTCAGTTTGTGCCTCCGGTTGTTCTACTGGTAACACTGGGGTTTGTGAATAGCATATGCATGCATTCAGAACCAAAAGAAGACTAACAATTTTAATTTTCATCTTTAATTTTTGCTTTAGACTCTTTAGATTTTTGATAAATAAACATTAATATTAATATTACTAATATTAATAAGACAGCTACAATAAACAGTCTGTATTTACCCCAAAACTCGTTTAGTTCGGAATTTAATTTCGTTTTGTCTTGATTATCTTGAATTACTCTTAAATCGAAAAAGTAAGCATCATCGTTCTCTGCAACAATTACATTTCCTGTATTTGAAATGGTTTGTTCTCTAATATTAGAAACTAAAGATGATAAGGTGCTTTCTTTATAATCTTGAGGAACGTTAATTAACATTACAGGAGAATCGTTATAATAGAAAAGCTGATTGAATCCCATTTCTTTTTGATACTCTACATTAAATAAGAAACTAAATTCTTTTAGAAGCGGACTAAACTCTTCCGAATCGTATTCTGCCGTGTTGTTTTTAAATTTTATAAATGCCGCATCTCCGTAAAACTCAGTAAACTTATCGCCATCCGCGCTAATAATAATTTTAGACGTTTCCGAATCTGCTTTAATATCGTTTAAATTGGCAACTTTTATTTGAGGGTAAATAAACCCTAATAATCCGGCTTCTCCTGGATTAATAATGTCTATTAATTCCGATAGTGTACCCACTAATTTATCTTCGGCACCTAAATCGGTATAAATCGCTAATGGTTTTGATTGGAAGTTTTCTGGAAATCTAAAAAATGATAAAGATGATGACACATCATATCCGACTGGTTTAAAATAGGAATTCACATTGTCTATCTGACCGTAAAAATTTGCTGGAGCAATTTCACACAAACCACCTTTAGGTATAAAATAAAACTCATATCTAAAATTGTTATCTTGTTCCATTACAAGATCGTCAAAATCGAAATCGATGTTTAATTCGCCCGTATTATCTAATTTATAAGAAGTTAAAAAATTATCATTAAAATATAAATTAAAATAACCGTGTTCCTTATCGTCTAAAGGTCTGTACTTACCTTTAATACTAACGTTCATTTTCTTTACGTTAGATCCAAATTTAGCTCTTGGAATAGAGATATTAGAACGTAAATATCCAATTCCTTCCAAAACACCATTTTGTGCGTCTAACTCTTTAAAATAAATAGGGTCGTAATCTTTTCTTTCTGGAATATCTAATAATTTAGTTTGCTTATTTACAAATACATAATCTACATAAGACGAATTTAGTAAATGCTTTTGCAACATAATATTTGCGGCTTTACTAAATCCTAACTCTGTTTTTCCGGTGACTACAATATTTAGTCCGTTAAAAATTTCTAAGGTTTTAGGATCTTTATACTCATCTTTAAAAACACTGATTAAACCAGCATCGTCACTCTTAAAATCAGGAAGCTTACTTGATATTTTTTCGCTTAACGTATTAAAAGGCATTAATACAATGGCATTACCAAGCACACTGTCGCTAAAGTCTTCAATACTTTTAATCTCTAGCTCTAAACCATAAACACGCTTTAAGTAAAACTTAATATAAGAGGCATACTGAATATTATTGATATCATTGTCTTTGCCTAAAACAATATATTTAAGATCTGGAATTATAAAACTAATTGTTTTGTCTATAACCGTTTTCTTACTAGGTAAAACGTTATAAGAGAAAAAGGAATTATCGGTGAGTTTAACCCAAAAACCACCTTCAGAATATATTTCGCAAATATCATCACCAATTCTTAAATTGGTTTTTACAGTTAATTTTATAAACCCAGAAACAATATACTTCTCTTTAACAGGGATTTTAAAACTAACGATTTGGTTTTGATCTTTTAAAAATCGTGTTTCTATAGGTGTATCGGCCAGCAGAATAGAAATATAACTTTGATCAAAATTAAGTACACTAGAACAGGTAAATTCTAAATTAATATAACTATTAAGTACATCAATATTCTCGTTAACCGGAATGTAAATATTTTCTATACCCTTAGAGCCGTCTATGGTTATTTCCTCGGCATAATCGTATGCCTTAAAATGCTCTACAACCTGACCATATCCAGTTGTTTGTAAGCTTAACAAGATTGTTAATGCAATAAAATAATAATTTTTCATCATCACCTAGTTTTGTTTAAATGTTTTGAACTGAATTTTAAGTTCGAATCCCATGTTTTCTGAAGACACATAACTAAAATACCCATTCATTTTTTCCGTTAATTGTTTAGAAATTCTTAGTCCTATTTTTACACTATCACTGTGTTTTTTATAATCGTAATTTACAAATTCAAGATCTCTAAAATAAGATTCTATTTCTGAAGTATTTATACCACTTGTTTTGTTTGCCACACTAAATATGGTATCTTTTGTATTTGTATCTATAGTGACTACGATATCGTCATTTTCATCAGAGAAAATGACCATAAAATTTAAAATATTATAAAGTATCGTATTGAAAATCTTTTTGTTACCAATAATTTGCGGATTGACGGCAATTAACTGTTCAATAAAATTAATATGCTTCCCTTCTATCTGACTCGTAAAGGATTTAATAACATTTTGATAGACTTTTAAAACGTCTACCTTATCTGTAGAGTAATTCTTTTTGTTGGTCTCTAAATTAATCGGTCTAAAATACACCGAACTTTGATTTCTTAAATTCTGAATTAAGTCGTCTAATTTTTGAATTTTCCTCTTTTTTTCTTCGGTTGTATCACCTTCTATTTCAGTAACAACCTCATTAATTTTATTTAAATCGTTACTAATTTGTTGAAACAAAAACTTAGCTTCATTTTCTTTCTTAATCACTTTATTTTGAAGCGATTTATAACTCGTCTGTACTTCAGACAACTCACCTCCTAAATACTTAATTTTCTCGTCTGCTCTTAGCTGTACCCCAATACGCTCTATTATCATACTCTTTCTTACCTTGGGAAAGAAAAAACTCATAAAACCTAGTAGTAAAAATAGATATCCCCCATTGTTTAAAATTTGATACGGATCCGTAATTTCCCCCATGTAGACTAAAACAAGAAAAGTAACAATAACTAGCAAATACTGAATAAAGCTATTTATTATAGACCATATAGCAAACGTATTAAAAGCAACAAACAACGCTATAAGTAAAGACGTGTAAACCATTCTGTTTTCAGTTCCGGAGTCTGAAATAGATACTAATGTTAAAAAATTAAAAGAGAATAGTGTTAAATGAATTAAAAGGTTAGGTGTTTTGTACCTTTGCGTGAAAAAATTATAAGTAAAATAAAAGAAACCTAGTAAAAATAATTTTAGAAGGACAAAGTCTAACCAATTTTTACTTAAAATTATAACATCTAAAAAAATTGTAAATAAGATTACAGCTATCATACTCCAAAAAATTGTTTTCCCAATTTTCCAAAATTCTTTCTGTAACTCTTTTTCTTTTTGTATTTCCTTTTTCAAAATAAAGTATTAAAAAATTAAAGAGATTAACGTGTTCTATACTGCCGAATTTTATTAAAATTCTAAACCTCCGAAAAGCTGTTGCAATGTATATATACATAAATATACAAATAAAACAAACACGTTCAACTACTTAAATAAAAGATTATCTTCCATTTTAGTAAAAAAAGTAGCACGTAATTATATACTTTTGTATAAAATCTTAAAAAATCTGTTCTATGAAAATATTGGTTATTGATGACAGTGACGTTATTAGAAAATTAATTAAACACAGTTTAAAAGATAGTAGTTACACTATTACTGTTGCAACCGATGGAAGTGATGCTATTGAGAAAATTAAAAACGAAACTCCAAACTTAGTTATTACAGACCTTATGATGCCACATGTTTCTGGACTAGAACTTGTAACTTGGATTAAGGAAAATTACGACGATCAAATTAAAATTATTGTTTTAACAGCTCTAGGTGAAGAAGACGTGGTTTTAGAAGCTTTTTCTTTAGGTATAGACGATTTTATTACTAAACCCTTTGATCCTAAAGATTTATCATTAAGAATTAAAAGATTTGAAATGTAAATAACATCCTTTTCTACAACATACAGAGACCAAAAGACATTCCAACTGTAATATGCCGCATTAACTAATTCTTCTATTCTATAGTTTTAACAACAAGATCTCTAGTTGTAAAAATCTCAATGCTTTATTATATAAATCATTTAGAACATTACTGTATTTATATTTACAAACTACTGTTCTAATTTCAAGACATTTACTTTTATAGTAGAGGACTTTCCATATTTGCCATATATCGTATTTTAAACAAAATGGTATTGCAATTATATTATAAATTGTAATTTCCTTAGCCTATCTTTGTTTCATTAAATTCCATTTAATTATATGTTTTTTCAAAATCATTTTAAGGTTATTGTTTCAAGTATTATTTTACTACTTATACTCCTGATTATTAGATATATTTCTATTATACTAATAAAGAAAATTGGTAGAAAGAGTGGTATTAACGAAGCCCGAATTCATCTTATTCAGCGTTATTCAACTGTTACCTTGTTCTTTATAGGGCTCTTGTTTCTTTCTATAATAATGGGAGCGCAACCGGAAGATTTAGCTTTAGTTTTTTCATCTGTTTTTGCAGTTATAGGTATTGCCTTATTTGCCATTTGGTCTATATTAAGTAATATTACTTCCGGAGTCATAATGTTTTTCTCGTTTCCTTATAAGGTTGGGGACAAAATAAGTATTCATGATAAAGACTTCCCTATTGAAGCTGTTATTGAAGATATCCGTGCATTCCAATTACACCTTAGATTGGATAATGGCAACTTAGTCACGTATCCGAATAACTTAATATTACAAAAAGCTGTAACTTTAGTTCAAAAGGATGCCATAACCGATGGTAACGATGCCATTTAATTTGAGTTAGTTACAATATGCAAAAAAAACCGAGAACTAAAAGGAATAAACAAAAGCCAGGCTTAGCACCTGGAACAATTGTGTATACGGGACAAAAATCGTCTCAATCTTTGTTTATTGAAGTTTTTAATTACAGTGCAAATCACATTTCCGAAAAAGAACTAACTAATATTGATGATGCTTTTGGGTATAAATCGGAATCTACAGACGAAGTGACTTGGATTAATATAAACGGTTTAAATCATACAGATTCCATCGAAAAAATGGGTAAGCATTATGGAATCCATCCGCTTATTCTAGAAGATATTGCCAATATTTCGCAACGCCCAAAAATTGATGAATTTGAAAATTACCTAGCCATAAGCATGAAAATGTTAAGCTACGACGATAAGCTGGGTTTAAATTCAGAGCAAATTAGTTTTATTCTGGGCCATAATTATGTGCTTTCCTTTCAAGAGGCCGAAGGTGATGTATTTGAAGGGTTACGAGATCGGCTTCGCCATGGCAAAGGTCGCATTAAGTCTTTGGGCTCCGACTATTTATTATATGCCTTAATAGATAGTGTAGTCGATCATTATTATTTAGTCATTGAAGCCATAGGCGAAAAAATAGAAGATTTAGAAGACGAATTATTTAATGGCACCGCCAAAGAGCAGGTTACTAATCAGATTCAAGATTTAAAACGTGAAATACTAAGAATTCGTCGTGCTGTTTTTCCGCTTCGCGATATTATAAATCGCATTGAAAAAAGTGAGCATAAACTTATTAATCCAAAAACACTGCCTTTCTTTCAAGATGTTTACGATCACACCATTCAGGTTAACGAAAACACCGAAATATATCGTGAAATGGTTTGGGGTTTAATGGATATGTACATGACAAGTATTAGCAATAAAATGAATGAAGTTATGAAAGTGCTAACTATCATGTCTTCCATTTTTATACCGCTAACGTTTATCGCTGGAATTTATGGGATGAATTTTGACTACATGCCAGAATTACATTACAAAAACGGCTACCCTATTCTTCTGGTTGTGATGCTTATCATGTTTATTTTTATGCTTTTTTACTTTAAGCGTAAAAGATGGCTTTAAAATATAAACACTACTTTTTCTATTTTTCTGAAATTATTTAGACCGGCTTACGTCTACTTTTACGGGTTTACGTTAAAGAAACCTTAAAACAGTTTAAATGCCGAGGCTACTTTTTATATTTGAAGCTAAAGCCTAATCTAATTCAGTTTAATGAAAAACCAATTCCTCACACTATTAACTTTATTATTAGTGTTTCCTGCGTGTTTCGCGCAACAGCCGAAAAAACCAAATGCCTCCGAAATTCATGAATCCATAAAAAAACTGAACTTTTTAGGTTCAGTGTTGTACCTGGCGGCCCACCCTGACGACGAAAATACGAGAATCATTTCGTATATGGCTAACGAAGTCAAAGCTCGAACTGCATACCTATCTTTAACTCGTGGGGACGGCGGACAAAATTTAATTGGTCCTGAAATTAGAGAGCTTTTAGGTGTAATTCGTACCGAAGAATTATTGGCAGCAAGACGTACCGATGGTGGTGAACAGTTTTTTACTCGTGCAAACGATTTTGGTTACTCTAAACACCCAGACGAAACCTTAGCCATTTGGAATAAAGAGGATGTTTTAAGTGATGTGGTTTTAGCCATCAGAAGATTTCAACCCGATGTTATTATAAATAGATTCGATCACAGATCGCCTGGAACCACGCACGGCCATCATACCAGTTCGGCTATGTTAAGTGTCGAAGCATTCGATTTAACTAACGACGCTTCTAAATATCCGGAGCAACTTAATGCAACTACAACTTGGCAACCAAAACGTATGTTCTTTAATGCATCTTATTGGTTTTATGGCTCGCAAGAAAAATTTGATGCCGCAGATAAAAGTAATATGCTTAGCATAGATACAGGTGTTTACTTCCCATCTAGTGGTTTATCTAATACAGAAATTTCATCTTTAAGCCGCAGTCAGCATAAATCTCAAGGCTTCGGAAATACGGGAACTCGTGGTTCTAGCTTAGAATATATTGAATTAATTAAAGGCGATATGCCTAAAAACGCAAATTCTGTTTTTGATGGTATTGATACCAGTTGGAATCGTGTTAAGAACGGGAAAGCTATCGGAAAATTAATTACTGAAATTGAAAAAGAATACGATTTTAAAAACCCTTCGGCAAGTCTGCCTAAATTAGTTAAAGCTTACACTTTAATCCAACAGCTAGAGGATAGTCATTGGAAAAGCATTAAAACCGAAGATATTAAAAATGTAATATCGGCATGTGCTGGCCTGTACCTAGAAGCTAGTGCGCAACACAATTGGGCGACAATAAACGAGGATGTAAATTTAACTATCGAAGTTATTAATAGAAGTGCGTCCAACATTACGCTACAAAGTATCGTGAATCCAAATAATGTTTCAATTTCTAAAAATATTAACTTAGAAAATAACACAAAGTTTAGCTTTAACGAACATTATGTCATTGACTCTAAAGCAGAAACAACCACGCCTTATTGGTTAACAGAGCAAGGCAGTTTGGGCATGTATAAAGTGGAAGATGAGTCTTTAATTGGCTCTCCGGAAACACCAAGAAGTCAGAATGTAACTTTTAATTTAGTTATTGAAAATACCACGATCCCGTTTACAAAACCTATTGTTTATAAAACCAACGATCCCGTAAAAGGTGAAGTCTATATGCCTTTCGAAATTGTGCCCATTGTGGCTTCGCAATTAGCGGAACCTGTAGTTATTTTCGAAAACAATACTCCTAAGCAAGTTGCCGTAGTTGTTACTGCAGGAAAAGATAATGTAGAAGGTACTGTTAGTTTAAATACTCCAAAAGGTTGGACCATTTCACCTAAATCCTTAGCTGTTTCTATTGGTCATCGTGGCGAAACTAAAACAGTTTTATTTACGGTTACACCACCAAGCAGTCAGAGTGAAGTAAAAATTACAGCTACAGTAACGGTAAACGGAACGACTTACTCTAAAGGATTGAATGAAATCGATTACGATCACATCCCATTTCAAACTGTGGTAATGCCACAACCAAGTAAGTTTGTTCGATTAGATATCATTAAGAAAGGGGAAAATATTGGCTATATACAAGGTGCTGGAGATGTCGTTCCAGAAAGTCTAAGACAAATTGGTTATCATGTTGCCATAATTTCTCCAGACGATATTACACCTGCTAATCTTAAACATTTTGATGCGATTGTTGTAGGTATTAGAGCCTATAATACCGTAGATGATTTGGCATATAAACAAAATGTGTTATTCGATTTTGTAAAAGAAGGTGGGAATTTAATCGTACAATACAATACCAATCACCGTTTAAAAGTTGATAATTTAGCCCCTTATAAATTACAACTTTCAAGAGATCGTGTCACCGACGAAAATGCAAAAGTAACATTTCTAGATCCTAAAAACGATGTATTAAATGTTCCTAATAAAATTACCGAAGCAGATTTTGAAGGCTGGACACAAGAACGCGGTCTATACTTCCCGGATGCATGGGGAAAAGAATTTACTCCTGTATTAGGCATGCATGACAAAAATGAAACAGAAAAGCAAGGCAGTTTATTAGTTGCCAAATACGGAAAAGGACATTACATATATACTGGACTAAGTTTCTTTAGAGAGTTCCCAGCTGGAGTTTCTGGAGCTTACAGATTATTTGCAAATATGTTATCAATAGGAAAAGAAGACATTAATACAGAACCTAAATTAAACAAGTAAAATGCAGGAAGAAAAGCCGATAAAACAAAATTGGAAACCTATTTATACTTGGGTTTTAATTGCAAATGCTGTATATATTATTTTGTTTTATATAATTATGAACGCCTTTTAATATGGAAACTTTAGACTGGATTATATTAATTGGTACGCTACTCGCTATTGTGGGTTATGGAACTTGGAAAACCCGAGGAAGTCAAAATGTTCAAGATTATATTCGTGGTGGAAATCAGGCACAATGGTGGACTATCGGTTTGTCTGTTATGGCTACTCAAGCCAGTGCCATTACATTTTTATCGACACCTGGACAGGCCTTTAACGACGGTATGGGCTTCGTACAGTTTTACTTTGGTTTGCCTATTGCAATGATAATAATTTGTATGGTTTTTATTCCGTTATACCACCGTTTAAAGGTATATACTGCTTACGAATTTCTTGAAAACAGATTCGATTTAAAAACGCGAAGTTTAACCGCGGGCTTATTTTTAGTACAACGCGGATTGGCCGCAGGAATTACTATCTACGCACCTGCAATTATCTTATCGGCCGTATTGGGATGGTCTTTAAATCAGTTAAATATTATTATTGGTGTACTCGTTATTATTTACACTGTTTCTGGAGGTACCAAGGCGGTAAGTGTCACTCAAAAACACCAAATGGCTGTGATATTCACAGGTATGTTTATTGCGTTTTTCTTGATTTTAAGCTATTTGCCAGACAACATTAACTTTTCGAATGCCCTAGAGATTGCGACCGTTAATGATAAAATGAACATTCTAGATTTCTCTTTCGACTTTGAAAACCGATATACATTTTGGAGCGGTATTATTGGTGGTACATTTTTAATGCTGTCTTATTTCGGAACAGACCAAAGCCAAGTACAACGTTATTTATCAGGTAAATCGTTACGAGAAATGCAATTAGGACTCATCTTTAACGGTATTTTAAAGGTGCCAATGCAGTTTTTTATTCTTCTTGTTGGTGTTATGGTTTTCGTATTTTATCAATTTAACGAATCACCTATTCATTTTAATCCGCACGCGCAAGAGGTTGTTGCTGCATCTTCGTATTCCGACGATTTTAAAGTCTTGGAATCTAATCAGCATCAATTATTCGAAGAAAAAAAGGATTTACTAAACGCGTATATTTCATCGCCTAATCAAGATTTAAAATCTCAAATCTCGACGGTAAATACTGCCGAAAAAGAAAATAGAAATGAAGCCAAGCTGCTTCTAGAAAAAGCAGCGAATGAGCATCAAACAAAAATTGAAACCAATGACAAGGATTATGTTTTTATTCATTTTATACTAAACAATCTTCCTCGGGGTTTAATCGGACTCTTACTTGCTGTAATATTAAGTGCCGCCATGTCCAGTACAGCGAGCGAGCTTAATGCCTTAGCGTCTACCACAACTATAGATATTTACAAACGTAGTTTGGCACCAGGACGTGACGATATGCACTATGTTAAGGCCACAAAATGGTTTACGTTTGGCTGGGGTTTATTAGCCATTTGTATTGCTTGTATAGCTTATTTAGCCGATAATTTAATTCAGCTTGTAAACATTATTGGTTCTATTTTTTATGGGAACGTATTGGGGATTTTCTTACTTGCTTTTTTCTTTAAACATGTAAAAGCAAATGCCGTATTTGTGGCCGCGATTATAACTCAAGTTATCGTATTACTAGGTTGGTATCAAGATTGGATGCCTTACTTGTGGCTGAATCTTTTTGGCTGTACTTTAGTCATTGCTATAGCATTAATAATCTCGTTTTTTAATCAACTTTTAAATCCGAAAGCAGATGACATCACAACCACATAAAACCATAAAATGGGGTATACTAGGACTTGGTAACATTGCACATAAATTTGCAAAAGATCTAGTCACTATAAAAGATGCACAATTACAAGCGGTAGCTTCAAGATCTATAGATAAAGCAAATGAATTTGGTAAAACATACCATGCCATTCAGGCTTACAACAGCTATGAAGCCTTAGCTCAAGATCCTAATATCGACGCCGTTTATATTGCAACGCCGCATAGTTTTCATAAAGAACATGCCATGTTATGCTTAGAGCATGGCAAAGCTGTTTTGTGCGAAAAACCATTCGCAATGAATACGGAAGAGGTGAAAGATATGATTGCCTTGGCAAAAGCAAAAAACGTCTTATTAATGGAAGCATTATGGACGTATTTTTTACCGCATTACCAGTTTGCGTTATCTGAACTAAAAAAAGAAACTTACGGAAAATTGTTAAAGGTTGAAGCCGATTTCGGATTTTCAAGACCATTTAACACGGCTTCTAGACTATTCGACAAAACTGTTGGTGGCGGGAGCTTATTAGATATTGGCATCTACCCTATTTTTGCAACACTTTCTACTTTAGGAGAACCTCAGGACATTGAAGCCACATGCACGACATTTGACAACGGAGCAGATTCGACCTGTGATATGATTTTTAAATATAAAGATAATACTGAAGCTGTGTTAAAAAGTAGTTTACTCGAGGACACGCCTACGCAATGTAAATTTACATGCGAAAATGCAGTCATCACATTAAACACTCAATTCCATGCACCAACCACAGTAACTATTAACCAAAACGGAGCAGAACAAACATTAGATTATACCGGACCAACTATTGGTTATAATTTTGAAACGCTTCATTTTAATCAATTACTTAGAGAAGGAAAAACCGAGAGTGATATAATGACTTACGATTTTAGTCTAAAACTCATTAAAACCTTAGATAAGGTTAGAAAAATTATTGCACTTGAATATAAATAGAAAAAGCCACAATCAAATGATATTGATTGTGGCTTTTTTATGTTTTGAACGTATTTAAACTATAATGCGCCCCACTCCTTTAAAGAATCAGTATTCATTTTAACATAATCTTTATTTCCAGCTACTTTAGAACCTTCTAAAGATTTTTTAGCCGCTTCAATAGCGCCTTTTTTATCCCCTGCTTTAGCATAAATTAAAGACTGCTTACGGTATTGGTAAAATGCTGGCTTTTCAGTCATACTCATAAATTTATCCATCCATGTTTTGGCTTGATTTATATCTTTATCAGACTCGTAGAAATACACTGCAGATGCGTAATAATCACTTGCCTTTGGACTTCCTTTCATTGTGCTATTAATATTTTTCATAACCATAGCATCTGTTGGTACTTCAAATTTAACACCAGCATATACTTTTCCCCATAGCATCCCGATAACAGCAGAATCACTTGTTAAATCATCAAAAGTCATTGTAAATGTTTCAATATCTACGGGCATTGGA
Source organism: Formosa bonchosmolovskayae (assembly GCF_051016085.1). GTDB lineage: Bacteria > Bacteroidota > Bacteroidia > Flavobacteriales > Flavobacteriaceae > Formosa. The sequence continues at coordinate 3,002,934 of NZ_CP174605.1, read as the reverse complement.
TATACTTTGGCTTTCGCTTTTAAAGCAACTTTACTATCGTCCCATGTTTTAGGTAAACCACTATTTGTTGCGTCGGAATAAAAAATCACATCCCAAGATGTTTTATTAGGTACCGTATATATCGCATACTCTCCAGATTTTAAGGTTTTACCATCGATAACAACATCGTCCGAAAATGAAATTTTAGTATTTGCATTTGCACCTGTTCTCCACGTTTCGTTATAAGGTACAAGATTTCCAAAAACTTCTCTTCCTCTCATATTTGGTCTAGAGTATTCTAAAGTTACTTGTGTTAATCCAACGGTTTGTTCCATTTTACTTAAAGGACTTGGTTGTGGCGTCTTTATTTGCGCATTCAGGCTGAAAGATGCAGCAAGTACACAAAGACTTAGCATTAATTTTTTCATGATATTGTTTATTTTTAGTTTCAGTAAAATTACATATTCACTTGGCCGTAATTTGTTAATAAAACCATAAATCAGTGAACTATTTCACATCATTTCGTTTAAAATCATGTTTAAAACTTAAAAACAGTCTAATCTAATTTAACGTACAGAATTCATAGCTTATCATCTTAATATAAATAAGTACGTACTTCTCTAAGTGTCTCCAAAACATCTATAAAAGACCAACACGATTAGACTTTTCAATCCGTTATAATATTAGTTTTTGAATGTAGTTATTTAAACTAATGATTCATAATATCAAAAATATAAATTGTAATACTACTCCCCTTTTTTTATCTTAACTTGTAACCTATAATTATAAAATATAACTATGATATACGTTGGGATCGCCTTCGTTATAATTCTCGCGTTTACAATCTATGCATTGCGTAAATTGAAAAGAAAAAAAGCAGATCAATTTCCTAAACAATGGCACGATTTACTATTAAAACATGTCGATTTTTATAGCACACTAAATACTGAAGATCAAAAACGATTTCAAATAAAAATGATGCAGTTTTTAAGTGAAGTCCATGTAGAAGGCATACAATTAGAACTAAAAGATTTAGACAAAGTGTTAATTGCTGCGAGCGCCGTAATTCCCGTTTTTGGTTTTCCTGAATGGCATTATTCTAATTTAAGTGGCGTCCTGTTATATCCCGATAATTTTAATTCGGATTATGAATTCGATTCAAAAAAAGAAAATCGAATTATTGCGGGCATGATTGGTACCGGACGTTTAGAAAAGCAAATGATTCTTTCTAAAAAAGCCTTGTATCACGGATTTTCAAATGAAAACGATAAGAGAAACACGGCCATTCACGAATTTGTACATTTAATAGATAAAATGGATGGAGATACCGACGGGGTTCCTGAATTAATAATGAAACATACGTACACCATTCCGTGGTTAAAGTTAATTCATAAAGAAATGGAAGCCATTCATAATAATAAATCAGATATTAGAGATTATGGAGGCACAAATCAAGCAGAATTTTTTGCGGTAGCTTCAGAATACTTTTTTGAGAATCCAAATCTTATGAAAAGGAAGCATCCAGAACTATTTAAAATGCTTGAACACTGTTTTCAAATGTCGCCAAACTCATACACAAAATAGATTATATGAAAATAAAATCAATTGTATTCACCTTAATTTTCACTCTGTTAAGCATTGTAATATCTCATGCCCAAGGTTTTCGTGTACGGTTAAAAGTACAAAGTGAAGCTTTAAAGAACAACTTAATTAACGATCCGTCTAACAGAGATGTAACCGTTTACTTACCGCCATCTTATCAGACTAGTCTTAATAAAAAATACCCTGTATTGTATTTCTTACATGGCTTTACCGATAGCGATAGTGAGTGGTTTGGATGGAAACACCATTGGATTAATTTATACGAGATTTTAAATAAAAGCATGACCGATGGCACTTCCAAGGAGATGATTGTGGTTATGCCTAACGCCTACACTACATTTAAAGGGAGTTTTTATGGTAAATCTGAAACCATGGGAGATTGGGAAACTTTTATAACCAAAGAACTAGTAGAATTTATAGATTTAAGATATAGGACACTGCCTCAAGCAAGCAGTCGGGGCTTAGCAGGACATTCTATGGGAGGTTACGGCACCATAAGACTGGGTATGAAATACCCAGAAGTCTATGCTGCGATGTATGCGCTTAGTCCGTGTTGTATGGAAGAAAGTCTTGTTCCTAATGCAGAAAACATAAAGAACATGGAAGCTGTAAATTCTAAATCTGGTGTTGCAGATGTCTCTTTTGTTGAAAGTATAAACATGGCATTTTCGGCGGCTTGGGCGTCCAACCCTAGAAAATTTCCGTTATATATCGATTTAGCTTATAAAGATGGTAAACCGCGACCAGAAATCTTAGAAAAGTTTAAAAACAACCAAATCTTATATACAGTCGATCAATATATAGAAAACTTAAAAACCTATAAAGCTTTTGCTATAGATGTAGGCACAGACGATTTAGAAATTTTCGAAGCCTCTAACAAACTCCATAGCATCTTATTAAACCATAAGGTGAACCACACATTTGAAACTTACAAAGGCAATCACACCAACAAAATTGGAGAACGTATTACAACAAAAACACTGCCCTTTTTTTCTAAACATTTAGAATTTGAAAGCAAATAAATTGTTGTAATTCTTTATAATTTTTCCGATCTTTATAAGTGTGACACACAACTTTTTAATACATATTAGTTATGAATTTTATTGATTATTATAAAATTTTAGGAATTGACAAAAATGCAACCCAAGCTGATATAAAAAAGGCATATCGGAAGTTGGCTAGAAAATATCATCCCGATTTAAATCCGAATGATAAAGAAGCGGAAAAGCAATTTAAAAATATTAATGAAGCAAATGAAGTGCTTTCCAATACCGAGAATCGTAAAAAGTACGATGCGCATGGTGAAGATTGGAAGCATGCCGACGACATAGAACGTGCTCAAAAAGCACAATATAGTAACAGACAACAAGGCTATCAAAGTTATTCCAGACAAGGTCAATCCGACGATGATTTTTCAGATTTCTTCGAATCTATGTTTGGTAGTCAACGTACATCGGGCTCTAGACAAAGTCGTAGTCGCGCGCAATTTAAAGGCCAAGATTTTAATGCCGAATTACAATTAAACCTAACAGATGTTTATACCAATCAGTCGCAAATTCTGACTGTAAACGGCAAAAAAATTAGACTCACCATACCTGCGGGAATAGAAAACGAACAAGTTCTTAAAATACCTGGTAAAGGAGCGCCTGGTGTAAACGGCGGGCCGAATGGCGATTTATATATTAAGTTTAATATTGTTAATAATACTAAATTTAAACGTTACAATAATAACCTCCATGCCGATGTCGATTTAGATTTATACACCTCACTTTTAGGTGGCGATATTATGGTGGATACGTTTTCTGGAAAAGTGAAATTAAAAGTTGCTCCAGAGACTCAGAATGAAACTAAGGTAAAATTAAAAGGTAAAGGATTTCCTGTGTATAAGAAAGAAGGCGAGTATGGAGATTTTATAATTACATACCATATAAAAACACCAACTAACCTTACAGACAAGGAAAAAGAGCTATTATCCGAATTAAAAAAACTAAGATAAGATGGCAGAAAATCATTATATATTAGTCAATACTATTTGTGTACAATACAACATAGAACCTGTATTTCTAGAAAATTTACACAGCATAGGTTTGGTAGAATTTATCACCATAGAAAACAATACATTTCTTCATCAAGACACGTTAACAGATTTGGAAAAAATGATTCGTTTACATAACGAACTCAATGTAAACCTAGAAGGAATTGATGTGGTTTTTAATTTATTGAAAAAGGTAGATGCGTTGCAACAAGAATTAGCATTGGCTAAAAACAAATTACACTTTTACGAGAATCATTAAAACGCCAATTGAATAAGAAATTCCTTTAAATAACGTTATCCTTGTATTCAATTTTCAAGAATTTTAAATCCACGTTATGAAGATTTCTGCTTTTATCATTATCTGTTTATGGCTTGCATTCTACCCTAAAAAAGATGCCACTTTAGAGCGTTACTCCAAGTTTGAGCACCTAGAGTCACAAAACCCTTGCAAAACCATTACCAAAGACTTTGTCTTGGGCAAATTCAATTTTAAAACAGATTCTTGCTTTGTAAAAGTCGCTCCCGAGTTTTCGAACAAGACCATTTACCTACAGGCCGAAGTTTACAATGCATTTATACAAATGAATGCTCTAGCCAAACAGGACAATATTACATTTAAAATAATTTCAGGAACGCGTAATTTCACCTATCAGAAATCTATTTGGGATCGTAAATGGAATAATTATGCAGACCTAACACCTATCGAACGCGCACAAAAGATACTACGTTACAGTTCAATGCCAAGTACATCAAGACATCATTGGGGAACGGATATAGATTTAAATCAGTTAACAAACTCGTACTTTGAAAGCGGACAAGGGTTAAAAGAATACAATTGGCTAGTTGAAAATGCTAATGCTTTTGGGTTTTATCAGGTGTATACTTCTAAAGCAGATGGACGTACAGGATATCATGAAGAAAAATGGCACTGGTCTTATATCCCATTGGCCTGCCAATACCTAGAATTTTATAATTCTACAATTACCGAAGCGGATATATCTGGTTTTGAGGGTTCTGAATTTGCTTCAGAATTAAAAATGATAACACACTTCGTGAATGGTATAGCTGAAGATGCGAAAGCACAATAAAAACAAAATGCTAAGTATAAATTTAAAGTTGTACTTAGCATTTCGCTTATATTTAAATGCTTATAAATTGATTTTTGCGCCCATAATATCTAAAAACCCCTTAATTAATTCTGGATGTCCTGGCCAAGCTGGAGAAGTTACTAAGTTGCCATCGATAATTGCTTTATCTGCTGGAATATCTTGGAATTCCCCACCAGCCATCTTTACTTCTGGAGCTACAGCAGGATATGCTGTTAATTTTCGTCCTCTAACAACGTCTGCTGCCGTTAAAATTTGAATCCCGTGACAAACGGCCGCAACAGGTTTATTTTCATTAAAAAAATATTTTACCATTTCGATTAATGTGTTGTTTAATCTTAAATATTCTGGAGCACGACCGCCAGCGATAACCAAACCATCGTAATCTGCAACAACTACATCGTCGAAAGTATAATTTAGCACAAAATTATGTCCCGGTTTTTCGGTATAGGTTTGGTCGCCCTCAAAATCATGAATAGCTGTTTTAATAGTATTTCCTTTTTTTTTGTTTGGACATACGGTATGCACCTCGTAGCCTACCATTTGTAACATTTGGAATGGCACCATTGTTTCATAATCTTCAGTAAAATCACCTGTTAGAAAAAGTATTTTTTTCATTTTATAAATTTTTAATCGATTAATATATATGATTCTTTATGCTATCAAGTTACAATGATATTTTATTTTACTATAAATCAACATGTTAAAAAACCGATAATGTTGATATGAATTCCTAATAAAACTCCAGATCACAACAGACTTATTTTTTCTCATATTAATAACACTATATTTACAACCCTAAATATTCCTCTCATGAAACATTCAAGCTTTAAAATCCAGCCTTATTTATACCTTCTAATCGCAATTCTAATTACGTCTTGCAGTACATTAGACGAGCTTACAAAATTTGACGTGTCTTATAATAGGTCCGTAACAATACCTTCGATAACTCCTATAAATTTCCCAATTACAATAAACACACCAGATTTTGATACAAATACAGAGTCTACTTTTAGTATTAATAACACAACTCAAAGTTTAGTTGATGATATTAAATTAAAGGAATTTAGGTTAACATTAACTAACCCAAGTACTGAAGATTTTAGTTTTTTAGAAATCTTAGAAATTTATATTGCGTCTGAAGGTTTAGAAGATAAAAAATTAGCTTGGAGTCCAAGTCCAATTGAAAATGATAGTAATGTATTGTATTTAGAAACCACTGATGATGATTTAAAAGAATATATTTTTAAAGATTCCTTTTATTTAAAGATTAAGACGACAACAGATGAAGTTTTAACAGAAGATCATGAGATGGAAATTAATACAGTATTTACCGTGGATGCTAAAATCCTTGGAATTTAAATAAAGAAATAGCCTTACTAAATATTTAGTAAGGCTATTTCTTTATTTCTAATATTAATAATATTGAATATCAATTTAATATGATGAACAAGTAAACTATTTGTAAGCGCTAAAACTCACGTTTTCCAAATTCACTTTCGATAAATTTAGATTGATTTTTACGTTTATTAAACGCATATGTTAAGTTTAGAAACACCATATCTACTTCGTACACATAATTAGTAGTGGTATAAAAAGACCCCTCTTGCCAAGTACTAATACGTTGTTCGTTCGTGTCTAATAATCCCATATCTATATTTTGCCACTGCAAGGTCGCAACCAATTGATTGTTTAAAAACGACTTTTTAAAAGACAAATTGGGTGAATAAAATTCAGAATCTTCACCTTGCGCAGTCACACGATCGGATAAATAATTAAACGTAAACTGTAATGAAGCCGTGTCTGAAAAATCGTAAGTGGAATTCACGTTTAATGAATACACAAAACTACTTGTATCTATTGGATTTCCGTTGTAAGCCCCGTCTATACTAAAGTTATATAAATTAGCTCCAATAAAATTACTCCATTTGTCGGTAACATTAAACTCAGAGCCTAATTCTAATCCTAAAGATTTACCAGAACCAACATTAGAGTAAATTCTATTTAAAATAGTATCATTATATACCGTATTAACACGATTTATCAAGTTTTTTACATCGCGATAATAAAATGTTCCATACAATGATGCTCCACTTTCAAAGGCTTTAACAACACCGAGTTCTACTAGATCTATAAATTCGGGTTTTAGAGTTGGATCTCCTTGTTCTAAGGTTTCTGAATGTTCGCGTTCCGGAAACGGATTCATTTTAAATGAGGTAGTACGCTCCACCCGACGACTATAAGCGGTCTTTAGTTTTAAATTATCGTTTACTTTATATTGTATCGATGCCGAAGGATATAATTTTACAAAATCGTATGTATATGTGGTATCTACGACACCCACTTTATCTTTTAAATAAAGATCTCTGTTCATACTTTCTAGACGAAGCCCAACACTGTAATCGAATTGGTCTGTAGATTTGTCTAACTGCACATATCCAGAGTTAATTTGTCTTGTTAAATCTACTTCACTGGAAAATTCTGGAATTAAAACAAATTCGCCTGTATTTAAATCTTTGCGTTCGTAAACAAAATCTCCTTTATGATCTAAATTTCGGAATTGATATCCAACTGCTAACTGACCAACCTCCATGGGCTTAAAATTGTAATCGATTTGAAATCGAGCTCCATGTAACGGATTATCATTCGTGTTATATTCTTCTTGCAGAATTTCAGAAGTGTCTGGATATCCTAAGTTTTCATTGGTTGTTGGCCCTCCCAAAAAGGTGTATTCGTATAAAAATGAAGTAGATAAATTAGATTCATTTTCAAAAACATGAGCATAATCAAAACTCGCTACTACAAAATCACTTTTACGAATTCTTAGGTTATCGTTTAAATATTGAAAAGTATAAATACGATCTGCATCACCTCCATCTGCCGGTGTTATCGCATGATTATCGTAATACAAAATGGTCGCTAATCTGTCTTTAGATCTTTTTCCCGCGTAGGCTCCTAGTGAAAAACTATTAGAATCGTCTGGTGTATAATCTAAATTTACGCGTCCCGAATAATTAATCTCGTCAAAACTACGTTCGCCATCCGAAGGAAATCTAGTTAACGTATCGTTTATAATGGTAGACACATCGCCTTCTCTACGTCCAGAAACATCATTACGCTGGTAACTCGCGCCCAATGATAGATTCCATTTGTCTTGTCTTAAATTATAAGTAAAGTCGCCACCGTAACGTCCAGAAGATTCTGCATTATCGTAATCTTCTATACTTGGAAAGCCTAATTTTAAATTCACCTGTGTAAAAGCACCATTAGTTGCTCCCTTTTTAGTGATAATATTTAAAATTCCTGCTTTTCCTTCCGGATCGTATTTTGCAGACGGCGCCGTAATAACCTCTACACGCTCTATAGCATTTGCAGGAAGCTGACCTATTATTTGAGTAGCACTACTTTGAATGGGTTTTCCGTTAAGTAAAAGCGTAAAACTAGTACTTCCTCGTAGCGCGATTTCTCCTTCCCCATTCACGTTTATCGACGGTAAATTTCTTAAGACATCTATTCCATTTCCTCCAGACGCATTTTGAAAATTCTTAGTCGAAAATACTTGTCTATCTACTTTATTAATAACCGAGCTTGTGGTCCCTTGAAGAACAACTTCGTTTAACAATTCTAAGCTAGCATTTAAATATATTTTTCCTAGAGGTAAAGCTTCATTTTGCTTAGAAATTGTAAAAGCATCGGTCGTGGTTTTCTCATAACCTATAAAAGAAGCTTCTAAATAATAGCTTCCCTTTTTAACATCAGCTATATTAAAACGCCCTGTTTCGTCGGTAATTACTCCGGTTACCAAAGTACTATCTTTTACTTTAAACAACGCTACGGTTGCATAATCCACTCTAGATTTATCTTGAGCATTGATAACTTCTCCAGTAATCTGAGAGTACATATCTTGACATAGGCCTATAGCTAAAAGGACTAGAAAAAAACTTTTAAACTTCATTAAATTGGTTGATTTAGAATACCAAATATAAATGAATTCATAGCAGTCGAATAATTTATTTTAAAATTATACTATGACGATTTTATTTCCGCACAAAACCCATTGACTGTAAGCAATTTGCGTTTTTAATCGTTTTAATAAATCACACGTAAATATGGAGAATCCTACTAAATTTTAATAGTATTTTTCCAATTAACACCTCTTTACGAAAACTGACAAATTTGTCACTTAAATATAATACGTAGACAAAAAAACACCTTAAAAACTAAATCTATAAGGTGTTTGATATCTAAATTTAAGGGTAAAGACGTTGATTATTTTTCTATATCACGCATACTTTCCATCTTCTTCAGTTTTAAGAAGCCATTAATATCTTCAAAATGTTCCTTCACGCGTTTGTTTCCAAACTCAAAAACCTTTGTTGCCAGACCTGATAAAAAGTCCCTATCGTGTGACACCAGTATTAAGGTACCGTCAAAATCTTTTAAGGCATCTTTTATAATGTCTTTGGTTTTCATATCTAAATGGTTTGTAGGCTCATCCAGAATTAACACATTTACAGGTTCTAACAATAATTTAATCATTGCCAAACGTGTTTTTTCACCTCCTGAAAGTACTTTTACCTTCTTAGTAGATATATCTCCACCAAACATAAAAGCCCCTAACAAATCTTTAATTCTGTTACGAACATCTCCAACCGCAATGCGATCTATAGTTTCAAAAATGGTTAAATCGCCATCCAATAAAGAAGCCTGATTTTGAGCAAAATATCCTATTTTGGCATTATGCCCTAATTCCATACTTCCTTCAAAATCGATCTCATTCATAATAGCCTTAACCATAGTCGATTTTCCCTCACCATTTTTCCCTACAAACGCTACTTTTTGTCCGCGTTCAATAACCAAATTGGCATTATTAAACACTACATGATCGCCATAAGATTTAGATAATTCGTTTACAACAACAGGATATTGACCAGATCTTGGTGAAGGAGGAAACTTTAATTTAAGTGCCGCAGTATCTACTTCGTCAACTTCTATAGGTGTTAGTTTTTCAAGCATTTTTACACGCGACTGTACTTGTAAAGTTTTAGAATAAGTACCTTTAAAACGGTCGATAAACTCTTGGTTATCGGCAATCATTCTTTGTTGCTCCTCGTACGCTTTTTGCTGATGCGCACGACGGTCTTGTCGTAATTCTAAATAATGAGAATACTTTGCCTTATAATCGTAAATACGTCCCATGGTCACCTCAATAGTACGTGTTGTAATATTATCTACAAAAGCTCTATCGTGCGAAATTACCACAACGGCTTTAGCTTGCGTAATTAAAAACTCTTCCAACCACTGAATACTTTCAATATCCATATGGTTGGTAGGCTCATCTAAAAGAATTAAATCTGGTTTTTGTAATAAAATTTTAGCAAGCTCGATTCGCATACGCCACCCTCCACTAAACTCTGATGTGGGTCTATTAAAATCTGAACGTACAAATCCGAGTCCAGCTAATATTTTCTCGACTTCGGCCTCGTAATTAATCTCTTCGATAGAATAGAATTTCTCACTCAATTCCGAAACTTTTTCAATCAGTTTCATATACGCATCACTTTCGTAATCTGTACGTACGGTTAACTCTTCATTTATAGCTTCTATTTCATTCTTCATTTTAAAGATAGAGGCAAATGCTTTTGAAGCTTCCTCCATAACCGTGCAATTATCTTCGGTAAGTAAATGCTGTGGCAAATAAGAAATGACGTAATTTTTTGGTGAAGACACATTACCGCGAGTAGGTTTACTCTGCCCTGCAACAATTTTTAACAAAGTCGATTTACCTGCTCCGTTTTTCCCCATAAGGGCAATTTTATCATTTTCATTTATGGAAAAAGAGACATCGCTAAATAATGTTGTTCCTCCAAATTCTACTGCAATCGAGTCTATAGAAATCATTTAAAATATATTTATAAGTCGGCAAAGATAAGTTTTATCACTTTATGCTTACAAATGAATTTAAACAAAAAAAACACCTCCAAATTCTCGCTAGAATTTGAAGGTGTTTTTACGTTTGTATAGTGTTATTTTTTAAAAAATATCTATTTCTTCTTCACAAGTATCATTTACTTCTTGAATTTTTTCATCGCGGGTTTCCTCATAATCTGCTATCAGATTTGTCTTTTCGTCCTCAGTTAGACTCTCAGTATTTAGGGTCTCAACGATATAATCATCATATTCGTCGTACAAATCATCAATTAACGCTTCACAGGCTCCTCCCGTGAATTTATTCACTACCTCTTCTACATCGCAAGACAGACACAAAAAGACTAAAAGTAAAACAGATGCCAGTGGTTTTATTACATTCATAATTTATATTTTAGATGACTTTAGGGGCATTGCGCTATACAATACTTATTCTTAATTCCATTTCAGAAAACGAATAACATTACTTCACCCTCGCTTGAATTTCGTTGACTAAAGATTCGTATTTCTTTAAAATTCTACTCCATTCTCTAAAATGCCTTTCGCTCACCACACCATCTTCATGCCGATCTGTATGTTCTGTAACCAATTTGACTTTATAAACTAAAGGATCGCTTGAAGATTCTTTTACTATAAAACGGGTTCTTATTGCACTTTTATCAAAACTATCTACTACCCAAGCTGTACGGATATATCCCGTTTCTTTATCATTCATTTCTATTACATCAAAATGAGACAACACAATTTGATTAAGTAACTTCCACGAATCATCCTTTCCCTTTAATGCTTTTATAGTGACATCGGTATTTGCTAACTCCGACTGAATTGACACATCAAATGCTTCGTCTTTAAGCAGGATAAACTGATATTTACTTGGCGGTTTTGGTAACTCTTTTTTATTACAGAACTCGATTTTTTCGGATAAGTATCCGGTCTTTTTAACCTCTACAAGTGTACAGCCTTTGTCTGGCACTTTAATATCCAGAGCGCCTTTGCCTAATAATTTACCATTAATGTAAATATCGGCATCCGTTTCTGTACAACTCAGTTTTATCTTTTTACTTCCTGGAATTTCATTATAAAAGACTGTATCTGCCAACATAGTAACAGATGTAAAAAAGAATAATGCTATTAATAATTTTGATTTCATAATAGGTTGGTTTAGTTATTTATTGATTCTAAAAATTAAAAGGCATATCCAATACCAATATTAAGAATTGGGTATCCTTTACCAGAAACATATTCTAATACGTCTTCTGTACTCACTTGAAAAGTTTCTCTAACGCCATTAATATCCCCTGTAACTTCAATTTCTGTAGGTAATTCTCCGATCGCATAACCAAGTTCCCATTTAAAGTAAAGTGTTTTTCCATATTTCCATCCCAGTTTTACATTAAAGGAAGCTAATTCTTCTTTTGCTACACCATTAGTAAAGTCCTCACCATCAATATTTGTATTTTCTAGATTACTAACTTCTCCGTTAAATTTACCATAGGAAGCAGAAACATATCCGCCTTTTCCGCGACCACCAAAATAGATATTAGACCCTACTTCAAAATAGTTAAAATCTAAATCGTCGTACGGTAACATCCCATAACTTATAAATGGAGCAATTCTATTTCCTAACAATGGCGTGACATACTCAAACTCTACTCCAATTCCTACAGGGACTCCAGCTTTAACGCCTAATCTAAAAGGGTTTATATCTTCTTTTCTTTGAGAGAAGCATAAAATAGGAAGTAATAGTGTTAACAGAATTAAAGTGTTTTTCATTATTTAAAATTATTAGTGTTTTTACAAAAGAAGGTAAAATCAAATGTAGGTCCTTCATATTTATAAAAAAATACCCTAAATAGGGTATATTTAGACCTAGTCGCCATTATAAGACCTCTAGTTTTTATGTGCTTTGAAGATGAGAATAAATTTACATCTTAAGATAACTTTAAAATAACTCTGGTATAGATTTTGTAATTTTAAAATTCAAACCATTAATAAAAACTAACTTATGGAAACATCCTTAAGCGATTTACATATACAAGAATTAACTACTGCAGTCACATTACTTGAAAACCCAAGTATAGCTGCCAAAATAACTAATGTTATAGGGATGCCAATTGAAAAGGCTATCGAATTTCTTCCCGATAATTGGCAAGAAAACATTGGAAAAATCACTCAAAAATCACTTATCAAAGCTACGGAAGCCGCCATTTGGTCTTTAGAAGATATACCTGTAGAACGACCTTCTAATGCTTGGCATAAAGTTGGAGTTGCCTTTTCTGGTGGTATGGGAGGATTCTTTGGACTAGCAGGTTTAGCCGTTGAATTACCAATATCTACAACGCTTATGTTGCGATCTATTGCAGATATTGCTCGATCTCAAGGCGAATTAATAAGTGAAAACGAAACCAAATTAGCATGTATGGAAGTCTTTGCTTTAGGTGGAGAAAGCCCTTCTGATGATGATGCAGAGAGCGGTTATTTTGTAGTGCGTGCCGCATTAGCAAACTCTATTACGGAAGCCTCTAGATTTGTTGCGACTAAAAAAATATCTGAGGAAAGTGCCCCAGCATTAGTAAAGTTTATTGTAAATATAGCTGCCCGATTTAACGTGATGGTTACTGAAAAAGCTGCAGCACAAGGAATTCCTGCCATTGGAGCTATTGGAGGCGGTATTATTAACACTTTATTTATAGATCACTTTCAAAATGTTGCCAAAGGCCATTTTATAGTAAGAAGATTAGAACGCATTTATGGGCAAGAGTTGGTTAAAACCTACTACAATTCTATTTTAGAACTTGCCGAAGACAATTAAAAACAAAAACTACTCCAAAATAATGGATTTTAATCTGCATTATTTTGGAGTAGTTCATAACATTCTGAATTGATTTGGTGTTTTAAGTAATTGATGCCTTATAAATACTATCAATAGCATGATTTAAAGATGTAGAAAATTCATCATCACTTTGTTGTTGTTTTAAATCGTTTAAAAGTGCTCTTGAAAAACTCGCTATTACACCTTTATTTTTTTCTAATAAGGTATTAGCCGTTTCAATATCGTAACCTCCTGAAAGCGCAAACACGCGCATAACTTTGGCATGATTTACCAAGTCTTTATAAAAATCTGCAACCGTTGGTAATGTTAATTTTAAAATGATATGTTGATCTTTGCTTAGTTTATCTAATTCTAAGCGAATGTTTTTCTTTAAAGTCGATTCGATTTCTGCTTTGTTTTTAGCATGAATATCTACCTCTGGTTCTAAAATAGGAATCAGCCCACAAGCCAGAATTTGTAATCCAAATTCAAATTGTTGTTTTACAATGGCAGCAATACCCTTTGCGTTATTTTCGTAAATTACTGAACGCATTTTAGTACCAAAAACACCAAGATCTTTAGCTTCTTTTAATCTAGATTCTAGATTCGGAATTGGCTTCATGAGTTTTACGCCATCATTTAAATCCTCTAAACCTTTATCTACTTTTAAGAAGGGAACAATTTTTCTATTTAATAAAAAGGAAGGCACAGGTTCCTCACCAATTAATCCTTTCATGGTTCTTTCAAAAAGAATAACGCCTAATATTTTATCGCTAGAAAAATGGTTATTTGTTATAACGCGAGACCGCATTTCATGTATGCGTTGAAACATTTCAGTTTCGTCTTTATATTGATTTTCATCAACTCCATAACCAAGTAGTGCTTTTGGTGTACTTCCTCCACTCTGATCTAAAGCGGCTATAAAACCTTTGCCATCTTTAATTCGTTCTAATTGCTGCTGAAATGTATACATAATCGATATATTTTAGTATTAAATAAATGTTTATTACTTAATATAAAGATGCAAAAAGTTAAAGCAGTTGGCAACTAATAATAACTAAAAATGCGTTAAAGTTTAAGACAGAACGTGGTCTTCGCGCTTCGCTAATTTTGAAGCTATAATACTGATTATAAATATTTGAGATGCGTGAAAAATCATAAGAGGAAGTAATATTAAGCTAGACGCGGCCACATTTTTAAATAGAATTTTATAAAAAATAGTTCCATGTACTAAAGACTTTTTTGTCCCGCAAAATTGTGCCGTGATCTTATCTTCAATACTAAATCTTAACTTCGTAGCAATCATCCCGATGATGTAGAACACGATAAAGAAAATAGCGAGAACTATTACAAACAATAAGGCGAAATCCAACCAATTTACACTATTAAAAATATTGTTATAAAAAGAATCGGCGAAACTTTTATAGATGATAAGTAGAATAACAGATTTATCGAAAAGCGTGAGTTGTTTACTGTATGTCATGGCAAATTGGTGACCATATTTTTGAAGCATAATTCCCAATATTACAGGTAAAATAATCCCTAATATCAAGTTCATATAAATGGAACCATAATCGAACTCTGCACCCGTTTTTTCAATAAATAATCCAACCCAAAGTGGTGTAATTAAAATCCCTATAATTCCAGAAATACTAGCATTAAAAATAGCCGCAGGCACATTCCCACGTGCCATAGAAACCATAACTACAGACGACGATACTGTGGATGGCAAAGCCGCCATAAATAATAAGGCCAGCCAAAAACTATGTTGCTCTTCGGTTTGAACAAACGGATAAAACATAAGGATTAATAATGGAAATAATAAGAATGTAGACAGTTGTACTAACACGTGTAATTTCCAATTGTATAATCCGGATTTGATTTGTGTCGGACTTAATTTTAATCCGTAGAAGAAAAATATTAAAAAGAAACCTATAGAACTCACTGTCGAAATAGGAAAAGGACTCCCTTCTATTCCCCATTGAGGAAAGAAATATGCAAAAATTATAGTTGCTATTATAGCGAGAATGAACCGATCCAATTTAAATTTCATAAATACCAATTTTGACTACAAATTTAAATCAACTTATGTATTTCTATGCTTTTCTTATTCACTTTTATTTTAAAGGTTAAATCAGGACCAAAAAAAAACTTCATCTTAGTTACAGATGAAGTTTAAATTATGCTTTCTTCAATACATTATTGAAGTTATATCGTGTAGTTACATTGTAAACCAGTCTTGAACTTTCTGAATGATTTCGGTGTCTTTACTTCCATCTTCAAACTCGTTATTGCTTTTATTATATACATAGTCTTTACTCCATGCTTCATGATTTTCGGCAACCTGTTTTATGGCATCACAAATGAATTCTAATTCTTTGTTAGATGTAATAGGGTGCAATGATAAACGTACCCAACCTGGTTTATTTGTTAAGTTTTTAGAATTAAGATCGTCTACCATTTCTAGGGATTTATTCTCGTCGTAATCGAATAAAAAATGACCATACGTACTCGCACAAGACCAACCACCACGCACTTGAATTCCGAAACGATCGTTTAAAATCCTAACGATTAAGTTATAATGCACATCCTGTATACCAAAAGATACACAACCAATACGTTTTACCTCGGTACTTCCTAAAATATATAAATTAGGAATCTCGCTTAATTTTTTAAAACAAAAGGCTAATAATTCTTCTTCCCGAGCGGCAATCTTTTCCGTATTCATTTTATCTTTTAATTGCATAGATAAAGCGGTACGCATAACTTGTAAAAACCCTGGAGTTCCACCATCTTCACGAACCTCAATATCTTGAAAATAAGCATATTCTCCCCAAGGGTTTGTCCACTGAACGTTTCCTCCTCCCGGAACATCGGGACAAGTCGCTTTATACAAATCTTTATTGAACACTAAAACGCCACAAGTTCCTGGTCCGCCCAAGAATTTATGTGGAGAAAAGAATATAGCATCTAAATGTGCATCTAAATCTTCGGGATGCATATTAACTTCTACATAAGGCGCAGAGGCCGCAAAATCGACAAAACAATAGCCGCCATGTTTATGCATAATTTTAGCTAAATCGTAATACGGCGTAATAATTCCAGTAACGTTAGAACAAGCAGTAAAAGAACCTATTTTAGTGGTTCTATCTTTATACATTAACAAAGCCTCCTCTAAAGATTCTGGGCAAATTAATTTCTGATCGTTACATTTTAAAATCACGACGTCTGCTATGGTTTCTAACCATGGCACATGATTAGAGTGGTGCTCCATATGAGAAATAAATACCACAGGACGTTCGTGTTCTGCAAGTTGACTTTTCTTCTGTTTGGCATCAGGAAAACGTAATCCCATGACACGCTGTAAATGAGATAAAACTCCCGTCATTCCGGTGTTAGATGTGACTAAAACATCGTCTTGATTGGCATTAACATGTTTTTTAATAATAGATCGCGCATGCTTATAAGCATACGTCGATGCTTTTCCTGTCTCACTAGAGAAGGAATGCGTGTTCGCAACCATAGGTCCGATTTGTTCTTGCATTATCTTCTCTATAGGTGCATATAACCGCCCGCTCGCAATCCAATCTGCATACAATAATTGCTTCTCTCCTAACCTACTTTTAAAGGTATAATTATCTCCAATAATACCCGTTTTAAAAGATTGAAAATAGGTTTCTAAATCAGTATTTTTATCTACTACAGTTGTTGCTTTGCTCATTTTTTATTAAGTTACATTTAACACATAAAAATGTATAGAGTTGAACTCCATACATTATTATAATCGAGGGTAAATTTACTATTATATGATAGAATCTAAAATTATTTTTCCTTTGTATATGATATACTTTTAAAAAACAAACTTCAGTAGAAGTAATTATTTCAAAACAAGCGACTTAAAACACTTTATTAATTGAAGCTATCCTATATTAGTGGTAGTGGTCTTTAATCTGTACCAAATAAAGTAACAAAAAAAGACTGCCTATTACAGACAGTCTTTCTCAATTTTTTATTAAAAATGTGTTTTTTAGATACTAATCAATAACTAGTAAAGGTGTTTTAGACACTTCGGATAAGGCTTTAGTTAAGGCTCCTTCCGAAGACACTTTTCCTTTAGCATGATTACGTGGTAATATACTTATAAGATCAATATCCTTTTCTTCTGCATATTTAAAAATACTAGTTGGAATATCTGGACCATCAACAAACAGATGATGCGAGTAAAAATCTTCTAAATAATACATAATTGTATTTTCATTTTTTTCATCTACAATAGTGTACCCGTAATCGGCTTCTTCTTGTTTAACCGTTAATACATGCACTTTAGCTTTAAATCGTCTAGCGACTTGCAATAAAACGCCTAACAATTTACTATCGTGAATTAAATCCTCGCCTATAACTAAAGCTATTTTTTTAATTTTAAAGTTTTCGTAATCTTTTGGAATAACAATAATCGGACAATCTACAACAAGTACAAATGAAGAGGTATTCGTGTTTAATTTTTTATTATTAACTAAACTCGTTCCCATAAAAATCAGGTCTATTTTTTCTGCTTTTGTAACTTCTATTAACGAGGCTTGAAGTAAACCTTTTTTAACAATAGCTCTAACAATATTTCTAGAATGCGCTTGAAATTCTTCTCGTATAGCTTCCAACTTTTTCTCGGCCTGCTCATCATCAATTTCATTAACATATACTAGAATAATCTCTGTATTCAAATCATCTGCTACAAAATTCTTAACATAATTTAGCGCATTATTTGCTGTATCAGAAAAATCAAAAGGGACCAAGATTTTAAACAACTTTTTCATTTATTTATACTAATTTAGGGATTTACAACCTATTAAAGTTACGAAAAAATGAGCAATTAAACATGACATATATCATTGTATGAGCAACTTTTACACACGAACTTTGACTAGTAAAAAAACTGAAATTAACGAAGTCGATTAAACCATTTGATTTCTACCGAAATTACTCATAATGTCCCAAAAAATATCTATTTCTAAGAAATCGATGCCACCATTACAAGGCTTAAAAGCTATAAAATGGACATCCATTTTGACATTAAAATTTCTATTCTTCCCATTAATTAATTATAGTCAGAACATAGATTCTTTAATTCCAAAAATTGAAAAACCGCGATTTACATATACGCTATTTAATGATCCTGAGATTAAGGTAAAACTTGGTGGTACTATACAACCTTGGGCGTTTTACACCCAATGGAATCCTGGTAGCAAAAATGAAGGTGGAGATGTTAAAGATTACAATATCGGACTCGCAGTTAGACGATTACGATTACAAAGTAGCTTTACTTTTGGTAACAAAGTTAAAGTCACCTTTAACCTAGGAGAAAACAATTTTAATGGTAAAGATCGTGATTTTCCATACTTAAAAATATTAGACTTTTACGGCATATATAATATATCTAAACCATTTGCTATTGCTTTTGGAAAATCTACTTACGATGGTTTATCGCGTTATGCGGCCCCATCGACATCGACAATGATGCAAACCGATTTACCATTAATAGCGCAACCCACGTTAAACTATTCGGATGATGTTACGCGCGAGTTAAGTTTAGTGCTATTAGGAGATATTGGAAAACTAAATTACCGTATGGTATTTATCCGTCCCTTTAGTTATGCTTACACGGATGCAAATCCGCCAGAGCCAAAAGCTGGTGCTTCCCAATTTACAGACACATATAGAAACATACAATATACCACTTATATTAAGTACGATTTCCTTGAAAAAGAAAACAATCGCGGACCCAACTTTGTGGGAACGTATTTAGGTAAAAAGAAATTGCTTTCGGTTGGTATTGGTGCAAAATACCAACACGATGCGTTATACTCTATAGATAATGAAAACAGATTGTATCACGACATGAATTTATGGTCGGCAGATGTATATTGGGATCACCCTGTTACCTCAACATTTATAGATGCCACGAGTGCTTATGTAGGTTACTTTAATTACGATCTAGGGCCTAATAATTTAAGAAGTGTAGGTGTAAATAACACGGCATATGGATTTGATAACACGAATGATATTGTAAACGGTCTCGGAAATTCGTTTCCTTCTATGGGAACTGGCCAAAGTATATACGGGCATTTTGGTATCCTCTTTAAGCAAATGGGAAAAGAAACGGATTGGGGGCAATTAGAGCCTTATCTTGTTATGCAAAGTAGTCGTTTTGATGCGTTACAATCGGATATGGTATTTGGTAGTGTTGGATTAAACTGGTACTTGAGTGGACATAATTCTAAACTGAGTTTGGATATTCAAAATCGTCCGATTTTTTCAAATATTACCCATAAAGAAACAGATAGAAAGTATATGTGCGTGTTGCAATACCAATATAGATTACATTAAACAAGTCCGAATAGATTTTTTCAGTTTTCAATTCAGATCTTGTATTTAGAAAGCGACTTTGAGTATTCAAAGTCGCTTTTGTTTTATAGTGCTTGGCTTAAAATAGTACATATAACGCCTTTCTTCTAGCTCTTGGATAAACTAATATACTTTTCAAATTAGGTCACATTACTACGGATAATATTGGTGCTTGTAGATTAACAGGATATTGCTGTTTGAATAAAAATGGTAAAAAAACTATTCTTGTTCTCGACTCCGCTCGAACGCCTTGGTAAATAAGTTGCTATTACTATTTCATATTCGATTAAAGATACAAGAGAAAATGATTATATATTAAAATTTAAACGATATCTATCTGAACACGGTATGCGAGCGGAGTCGAGAATCTTCTTTAATAGATTAGAAATTATATAACATCAATTTCTGTTCTCGACTTCGCTCGAACGCCCTGTAAATAAAAGATCGTCTTACTGTTTTATATACGATTAAAGAGAGAAGACAAAAAAACTATACATTAGAATTTAAATGTTAACTATCCGAACACGGTATTCGAGCGGAGTCGAGAATCTACTTTAATAGATTAAAAATCATAAAAACAATGCTTGTTCTCGACTCCGCTGGAACGCCCTGAAAAAACAAGATCTTTACACTGTTACATATACGATTCTGCAGAGAAATGAAAAGATGGAACAAAAAAAAAGAGCTTACATATCGTAAGCTCTTTTAGTAGTATAACAAGTATGATTTACTAAAGCAATTAGTACATCAATTTCATTTTTAGATTTTGCTCTGTTTTAACTTCACCAGAGTTATCTATAGTATTGTTTACAGACACTTGTCCTTTTTCTCCCCAAAGCACTATAATGTAAGCAACCGCATTGTCTTTAAACGTGTTTCCTTTAAAATCGATGTTTACGATTCCACGAGTTTGTAATAAAATTTTACTTTCCTCTTTAGATCCACTGTTTTTAAATGTATTGTTTCTTAGTAATAAAGTACCACCAATACTAGACTCGTCGTAACCACCTCTATAGTAGTTTAGGACGTTTTGGTCTACATTATCGAAAGTTGAATTTTCAATCGTTACAAATTCTGCACTGTAATCTCCTTTATCATCATCTTCTCCTGCTAATAGAATACCGTTTGTACAATCTTTAATAGTTGAATTTGAAACAACAAGAGAATCGGCTAAAGATCCTTTATACGTTCTTAAAACACTAGAGAATTTAGATACTTCACTGTTTTTAATTTTCAACTTATAAACAGTCGACATGTTTTTCTCTAAGGTTGCGAATGCATCTTGAGTTTTAGATCCTTCGATAGCGACATTATCTAAATTTAAGTTTCCTTTAGGTAACATTTGGAATAACGCTGTATTTGCAGCACCACTATACATAATCTTAACTTTTTTCTTTCCAGTAGATTTAATTGTAATGTCTTTGTCTATTTTCATAGTTTCAGACACTTTAAATGTTCCTGATTTTAATTCTAAAACATCGCCAGAATTAGCCTCTTTTACTGCTTTAGCTAGCGCTTCTGCAGTTGCTATTTTAATAGTTTTAGACTTTGCTTTCTTACCGCTACGGTCTAACCATTTTGGTCCGTATTGTGATTTATTGATTTCAACTTTACCTTTATCATCAAAAGGAAATGTTACTGCACCAATAGCACTATTGTCAGTTCTGTCGTTTCCTACAAGATCTTCAGATATTTGTTCGAAATCGAATCCGTTGTATACATCATTGAATGCTTTTGAAGGCGTATAGAACCAATCATTTACTTTGTTTACTGTAAAGTCTTCTTGTGTTAAACCGCCATTAGTATCAATACCACTTACATCTTTAATATTTAAGATATTATTGTAAAAACTTACACCATCAACCTCATCGTAAGCAAAAATTGGCTTAGTCTCGTTTGCATCGTGATTATAAATTAAGTTGTTTGCAACAATAGTACGCGTAGGTCTTGCAGAACGTAATTCGGTTGCAGGTAATACATCACTTTTATCAGAATTGTTTCCTACACTAAATTGTAAAGGTGAGATACAATCGATAAATGAGTTATAAGCAATGACCACATCTGTAACTTGATTGTAACGGTTTAAAGGTGATTTAGGTATTCCGTTCATCACTGCAATGGCACTTCTAAAATCGCTACCAATAATTTTGTAGAAATAGTTATTTGTTACCCAGTGTCCTGTATTTACAACACGAACACCTCCAATTGCTGTAGAGTTTTCGTTTCCGATAAATACGTTTCCGTCTACTTTTGCATAGTTTCCGTGACGTAACACTAAAGAACCTTCACTTTCAAAAAAGATGTTATTTGTAAATTCGTTAAAGTTAGATTTACTAGAAATTATTTCTACTTCACCATTACATCTTTCAAATAAATTATTAGACACCTGAGTGTATGAAGGCGTCATAGACGTATAACTATCTCCTAACTGTATAGTTTCTCCGTGAGGTCCTCCAGCTCTAGGTCTTTCACCAAAATAGTTATTTATAATTTTATGGTGATTATTAATGTTTTCGTTACCGTTTAAGTATATTCTTAATGTTGGTCCAGGATTAGATTTCCCAGCAATGTAACAATTGCTTAATTCGTTGTGTCTTCCGTAGAATTGAACCCAGTTGTCTTTTTCTTCACGATCTGGTTGAGTAAATCCTTCGATAACACAATTGGTAATTTTACTGTGATTTGCTACACTTTCGTTATCGGTTCTAAAATCGATAATGGTGCTTTTAGGTGTAAACCCATTTCTGAAGTATAATCCAGAAACTTCTAAATATTCTCCAGATAATCTAAGTCTAGATTGTCCTTCAATAAATACTTGTCCTGGAGTTTCTGCCTCCAAAACAATAGGATGAGCTTCTGTACCTACACCTTTAAATTTAATAATAAGGTCTGTCCAAATACCATTAGCCATAACGATATGGTCACCTGGTTTTGCAGACTTAATTGCTTGGTCTAATTCCTTCTCATTATTTACCATAGTCTTCCCAGCTTGAGCGCTAGCTTGAACTGTAAATAAAATGGAAAGGATTAAAATTGAAATCGTACTTTTAATTGCGTTCATTTGTTTTATAGATTAAATTGGTTAACCAATTTGGTGAACCAAAAATACAAATTCTATAATTACTATTCAAGTAGATTTAAATAAAGTTAATTAATAACTCTTATTTATTCTGAAAATTTATTATTTACAAAGTTTTTAACACGTTTTTTGAGGATAATATTAAAATAAATCGCGGGTTCATATTCCGACCCTAATTATTAATAGGAGATACTTCTTAAGAACTTTTATTTTTTTCATGGATTAAATATTCCTCCTTTAATGCTATGTAGCACCTCTCATATTTTTTAACTTCGCATAAAAAAATAAAATTGTAATTAACCAGCTAAGAACGTTTGTAAAACAGAGTCTTCTATTATATTTCTAATTAGACACCGTAATTATGGTGTTGTAAGTTTCTATTTTGAAAACGGAATTATAATACAACAGTGCTTTAGATCTCGTTTGTTAGCTCATAATAGATTCAAATTCTTTATCAAGTATTAGTAAATTTCTTTTTTGAGAGGCGCTATAAATGCGTCCATAAACACAGGACGATACACTGAATTTGATTGTTATGCTTAAACACATTAAATGATTAAGCCTTTTAAAAATCCTAAAACAGCAAGAAAAACTCATAAAGCTGTACAGGTCTTCTCAAAATTAGCCATCATGTGCGTTCTCACACTATTTTGCATAATGATAGTTTTAGAAAAATACGAAAGGAATGCACTAAACTCTGGACTTATGATATCGCTTATTATAGTGGTTATGTGGTTAGGATATCGGTATTTAGATGTGCACCAAAACGAATACACTTACGAAGAACTTTTAGTAGTGCTCTGGGTGCCAATTGGCGCCATAATTTGCTACATACTTAATGTTTATGGTCATTTAGGTGTTGTTTTATCCACTGCAATTACAGGAACAGTAGCATCCTTCCTACCCGCATTAAATAAAAAATCTGACTATTTAAAAAAGTTACCACCTGCCATTTATTGTGGATCGTTTGTGGGCATGTCTAGTTTAGAAATTGCGCCCTCAATTGAGTTTGTAGTACTTGCTGGTATGTTATCTGGTGTCTTTTTACTCTTATCTAAAAGTATATTTCAAGGTATTGGTGGTAAATTAGGTATGGTTGCTTTTGGAGGTGTGCTAATGGTCTCTTTTGTGTATTGGTGTTATTTATGGATAGTATGATAAACAATCTTATAATAATTATAACAGGAATTTTAGGTGCTACGTTAACCTTTTACGTTAATGAACACTTAAAACAAGGTGCCGTAAGAGCATCTGCTTTGCTAACGTTAATCGTGAGTCTATTTTTCTATTATTTTCCAGAAGTACTAAATCCGTATCTCACACAAAATATTCCAACTGCATTTATTGGAGCTTCTTTTGTGGGCATGGTATCTTCTAAAGCCATTATACACTACCGGTGGCTAATTATTGCCGGCATTATTTTTAGTATTATTTATATTAATAAAAGTATGTTCTTTCAAGGCTATGGTGGTGCTTTAGGAACATCGGCTTTTATCGCCTTATTAGCAACCATGGCTATCCCTGTGGTTTTTTCAAAAAAGAAAAAAATTACAAACGGAATTCTGATCTTTCGAAAATGGCTATTTAGAGAAAAAGATTAAAGTCATAGAAGGAAATATTGCTTTATAGCGATTAAAAGAAATTACACACACTTATCATCACTAAAAAAATGGTACGATTTATGTTAATTTAAGGTATGAAGCATTTTATAACCATACTTTTAACTTTAGTTGTATTAGCATCTTGTAAACAGGCGCAAAAAATAACCGATGCCATTTCGAAACCTTCGGCAAAAACTGTTTTTGAACGTGATTTTAAAGACAACGACAGTATTTTTAAACACTACGAGAACCGTTATTATAACGCGCAAAATAATGACCTTCAAGTTGAACTCCCAGCTACCATACAATCTAAATCGGACACGTCTAAATTTAATATTTTAGCGTATACCCTAAATTTACAGCAAGGCGAACGCTTTAAACTTGAATCTAATAGTGTCCCTGATAGCTTACAATTGGTAATAGATATTTTTCCATTTGAAAATGATTCAATAGTGGCGGAAAAACCTACGGCATCAAATACAGTAGAGTCTAATAACGTATCCTTCGACGTCTCTGCTAGCAACCGTTATAAGCTTGTTGTTTTTTCTAATCGAAAACACCATAAAAACTTTAGTCTAAAACTATTTACAGAACCTACTATGGCATTTCCTGTAGATGGTAAAAACAATAGTGCAGTACAAAGCTTTTGGGGTGCATCCAGAGGTGGTGGTAAACGCTCGCACGAAGGTATCGACATTTTTGCCAAACGTGGTACGCCCGTTGTTGCATCTACAGATGGGTTTGTTTACAACACGGGAAATCGCGGACTAGGAGGAAAACAAGTTTGGTTACGAGATGGTATATTTGGCCAGTCGCTATATTACGCTCATTTAGACAGCATTGCGGTCTCGAGCGGACGGAGCGTTAAAGTAGGAGATACTTTGGGCTTTGTTGGAAATACAGGAAATGCTAAAACTACGAGTCCGCATTTACATTTTGGAATCTACACCCAAAAAGGTGCTGTAGATCCCTACCCGTTTGTTAAAGAAACTGAAGCTCCCAAATTTGAAAGTTACACGATGTCTTCTCTTGGAGAAACACGTCTTAATAACAATGAACTTAGAGTAAGTCCTGCTGTAAAAAGTGAAAAAATTAAAGATTTAAAAAGGGCCACTCCTGTTGAAATTTTAAGCAAAACACAAAATTGGTTTCATATTCGGACTAATGATACATTAGAAGGGTTTATGCACGAATCTTTAATTACCGAATTGGAGGATTAAAGACGATCTATCTCTATAAAATTTAGTTACCTACAAATGCTTCATCACTCAATGTATTCATAAATGAAATAAGATTATCTTTCTCTTGTTCGGTTAGTGCAATTCTGTTGTCGTTATCTTTTAAAATAGGATCTAGATTATCTGCGTCTAAAACACCATCACTTAAATAGTCTAGAACATCTCTTAGTGTTTCAAACTGACCAAAACTTCCGTAAGGTGCAGTATATTCAATATTCCGTAATGACGGCACACGAAAACGCATATAATCTTCTAGCTGGCCAGTAACTCTTGCGCGTCCAGCTTCCTCGTTATCTGGATTTACAGGAAATCCGATATTTCTATAACTCTGATCCGTAAATAATTCTGTACTGTGACAACTAATACATTTATTCTGAAATGTGGCATAACCCTGAGCTTCTACATCTGTAAATATTTCTCCTTTACCTTGATTTACTCTATCGTATTTACTATTTGCTGAAATTAAAGTATATTCAAATTGAGCGATACTATTATAAATACCGTCTGCTGTGATGCCTTCACCATTAAAGGCTTTATTGAATAATTCCATATAAGAGCCGTCGGCTTCTAGTTTGCCTATAACTTCTAAAATTGAAGAATCCATTTCTTCGTGAGTGATAATGGGAACTAGAACTTGATCTTCTAATCGACTCATATTTCCATCCCAATTGTATGCTTTCATAAAAGCCATATTCTGTACTGGTGGCGGATTACGAAGTCCTATTCTATTCTCTACACCAATACCTTTTGTATTATGGTCTGCAAAGGCATTTCCTTGCATATGGCAACTCGAACAGGCAATGCTATTATCGATACTTAATTTCGTTTCATTAAATAATTTCTCACCCAATGCGACACCATATGTTGTAGGTACATTTGTATAAAAAGCACTATTAAGATCTGGGAAACCCAACGGAATATCTAAAGTGATTTCTGGGTTATTATAAGAAATAAGTTCAGCATCATCGTTACTACAGGATGCCAACAACAGTGCAAATGCAATGTTTCTTAATGCGTTTTTCATTGGAGCAAATTATATAATAAAAAGAGCCGGACTAGACGTCTTGCTTTTCCGGCTCTAACATTTAGGTTTAATTTTCTACTGAAGAAATTGAGAACATACCTGTAAAATCGCTTACTTGGTTACCACCAATATTATCAACATATTCAGACATGGTTACAGACGTGTGTAAACTAGGTAAAGCATTACTATCGTCTAAAGTAATCGTGTTGGTTTTTCCGCTTAACAGATTATCAAAATCTGCTTCAATATTAATGGTTGGAGCGTTTTCACCGACGATTGCATTGGTAGGAAGATCTAAAGTGATATCTCTATACGCATCATAATATGCATTATAAGTGCTTTCGTCGCCTTCAGTTCCATCTACAGTACTTCCAGAGTGGAAAGACAACAC
Organism: Formosa bonchosmolovskayae; assembly: GCF_051016085.1. Lineage (GTDB taxonomy): Bacteria > Bacteroidota > Bacteroidia > Flavobacteriales > Flavobacteriaceae > Formosa. The sequence goes on along the minus strand of NZ_CP174605.1, from coordinate 2,975,740 downwards.
TTTATCTCCATCGTAAAATCCTTCAATCTTTGTAAAACGGTAACCTGTTCCCCACTCCCAGTGCATTGCTGTATCGTTCGCTCCTGCAGTGGCATAAAAATTTGGATTACTAACTTCGTCCAAAGTATTTAAATCCGATCTCACTCCTAATCCAAAAATAATCTGACTGTATTCCGCAGTTGGAATATCATTTAGCACAAACGTTGCTGTTTCTGGTTTAGATTGATCTACAACTATTGCTCCTGCATCTAAATTGTTAGTATTATACGGAATTTCTGTCCCATCGGCTTGAATTAAACGAACATTACTTATTACATATTTTAGTTCAGAAAATTTGTGAACTTGTCCAACTGCCGAAGTATTTTCTGTTTCGTTAAGCACTATAGGCGTTCCTTTAAATGTATTCTCAAATTCTAAAGTTACATGGTTAGCCACGGGCACATCATCGTCGTTACAAGACACAAGCGCTAAAGCGACTACTGGTAATAAAAGGTACTTTTTAAAATTTTTCATAGTTTTTGATTTAATTGATTATTATATTTTTTAGGTATTAATTATTATAAATTTATTTTTAACGACGTAAATATATTACGCCCCATTCTTGGGATATTTCCCCAGTCTGCATACGTGCTGTAGTAGGTATTAAATACATTTTCGGCACCGACTTGTAAGACTGTTTTGTAATTTTTAATATGAAATGTGTAATCTGCAGATAGATTCCAATTGGTATAAGACGGTGTTTGGTCTTCTCCATATTCCGGACTATAATCTATTTGTTCGAAATCGCCATTAAGCGAGGTTAGAAAGCCAAATTTTTGATACGAAAAGTGCAATGAGGTTTGATAACTTAACGGACGAATAAATGGTAAATTATTTTCATCTTCGTCTAAACCTCGTGCGTAGGTTAGTGTCCCTTTCCAATGTAAATTATCTAAAATAGCATAGTCACCACTTAATGAAAAATTGAATAAGGTCGCAAAATCTAAAGACGTGTATCCTTTAACTCCAACCGACTGATAGTTCATAGGACTTCCTGCACTTAAAATGCGACCAATAATGTAATTTTCGATGTAGAAATAATTCACTTTAGCCTGAATACGTCCTTTCGCATGAGAAAATCCTGCACTCGCATTGGCCTCGTAAGAAATTTCGTTGTCTAAATTCGGATCTCCTATATAATCATATCTATCAAAACTATTATAGATATAATATCCATATCCTTCGGAAACAGAAGGTGCTCTATGGCCATAACCGCCACCTATAGAAGCGTTAAATCCGCTAGTATTAAACTGATAACTTGCGTATAGATTAGGTAAAAGCCGTGTCTTCTCTTGTGGTGCTCCCGGATGAAAGATCCAATTGAATTCAATGTATTTAGAATAATTGTAATTCACCCCTAAAGTCCCTCCAAAATTAAGCTGACTTTTTTCGGACATTTCGTAGGAATTGCTCATGGATAATCCTGCATAACGCGTCGTTACCCAAGGCCAGCTATAAGCAAACATGGTGCGCTCGCTCCGATCCTGAGGATACATGCGCATTTCGGCAATCGATAAATTATCGTAAGCGTTTAATTGAATTTCTGCTGTATACCTATCACTTTTTAAGTTCACTTTAGATAATAAACCATAAGTTGTGCTCCAACCCGGCATGTCCATATGTACTAAATTTTCAGGTCTAGTGGTATCGTCCATATAATGTTCAATCGCATTATAATACACTTTAGTATCCCAAACTTTTAGCAGTTTCTCTTCGAAAAATTTCTTGTAGGCCACAGAAGTAATTAAGGCTCTAGACAATGACAAATCCATAGGAAGGGCGGGATAACCAACATCTTTGGCTTTATCGAATATAGCATCTACGCGTACCGAAGACAATGCGCTAGTTTTATACGCAAGACCTAAAGCACTATTGATTTTTGTGAATTGAGAATGGTCTACCTCATCGTTATTACCATCGGAATAATTATCTGCTTTTCTGTACGAAATACTCCCATCAGCAACTAATTTATCACTGGAATACGATACATTTCCTAAATTAAAAAACTGATTGTTATTAAACTCATAACCCGACTGAAAAGCCCCATTCCATTTAGAAATTCTTCCGAATGCTGTACTTTTACGTTTTAAGTCTATACTTCCTGCTACTGTCGCGCCATGCATACTACCTTCTTGCCCTGATTTAATATCTATATCCGACAAATTATTACTTTCGACATACGATGTTACCGGATCCATTTTATCGGTACAGGCTCCAAAAATATGCATCCCGTCTATAGTCACCGTAGAACGTTCGGTACTCATATTATTAAGTAAAGGTTCCCAAGCGTAAGCCCCACGTTTTATAAAGCTAATATGCTCTGATGACGCTAAAAATTCGTCCACCGAAACAGCCATTTTTAAATCTGTTTTAATTTTATCCTTTTTAGCGGCCACTATTAAAACCTCATCTAGAACCACATCCAAACTATCGTGTATTACTGGTTCGGTTTGGGCATGTACAAGTGTTCCTAATAAAAATAGAGCTAGAGTTATTCTTTTCATTTTTTTAAAATAAAATATCGATATAAAGCTCACTTTTTGCACCTTCTACTCCCGGTGTAAAATCTGTTGGAACTTGTGTACCTTTTATAATTTTCCCGTTTTCATTCTGTAACATAAAATTCAAAGTCCAATTTCCCGTCATCGTATAATTCACAACACCATGATATAAACTATCACTCTGTTGCGTTAAATCCTGATTGTTTGGCGACGAATGATTCCCCATGGAAGCTTCTGGCATTCGCGGATCTAAGAACAAGGTAAAATCATTAACAATAGAATAAGAATACTGAGATAGATCTGGGAATTCACCTTCCGGTTCTGTTGGTTTATTGTATTTATAAATACCAGCTACCAAATCATTTTCGGCTACTCCTGGACTCTGTGGCGATACTAATGCTATAAAATATTGTTCGTTATCACTAGCAGTAAAGGCAGTCATATTTAGATTCATATTCGTTTGTTCTTCAATTGTAATCGGTTGATTAATAGCATACGATTGGGAATTCACGTTAAAATCAATATACGCCTGCCAGCTTACTGTAGTATTACTTTCACTCGTAAAAACGGCATAACCAGAATAATACTTTTCTGTACTATTATAAGTTAAGCTGTAACTATGCGGACAAGAGGTTTTATTACCATTGGCATCTGTTAGGATGGGTAAAAAAGAGATGTCGGAATGTTCTAAACTTTCATTGCTTTGCGAATTAATAACTTTCACACGAATGTCATTGTAACCCTTATATAGCGTACCGTTTAACGCCTCTAGACTCATAGTATAATCACCATTAATTACAGAAAGAACCTCTTCAAACTCAAAGTATTCCGTAGTTTCTGTTGCTATTTCAGCTTCATAGTCGGTTTTTTCGATGGTACAGGAAAGCACCACACTGCCTAATGCAATGAGACAAAATTTTGAAAATTTCATTGTTTAAATTATTTAATCTGCGTATACCCGATAGTTATCGAGATCACTCCGATTTGTTATTTATTTTCTATAGACTATTTCTGTAAAATCTAGAAATAGTCCGTTTAAAGTCTATTTAAACATAGCAGTACTGGTGCAGTAAAACGGCATTCCTAACATTTTAAACGCGTTTAATACATAACAGGAAAACCTGTAGTTTAAATAAGAAAATAGATGAGGATTGTTTATAAGTATACCATGATGCACTTAAAATAATACGTGCAAATTTAGAGCTGACCGAAATCAACACTGATATAACTTAAAAACATCTGGAGGATTATACTTGTGGCGGATGAAAAATAGAGTCTGTTTCTAGATAGGAATAAGACCTATTATACTTTGAAGTAATTTTTGCAGTATCCGTATATAATATACATGGTGAAAATAAATGATCTGAAATTTTCTGATAAAAGACCACCATAGTTTCTATGGACACCTGTTTTTTATCATTTCCAGTCTCGGGAGAATCAGAAATTTTAGCCACTTCTTTACCTAAATGACACTTTCCATTACATTGCATTTCTACCACTTCTTTGTTTTCACAAAGTTCATTTTTTATATAATCATAAAACGCAACGTATTCCACTAAAGGGATTAGTGGTTTAACTAGAAGAAATATAGCTAAAAAAAGTGTTGCTGTTTTCACGTCGCAAATTTCAATATTTTATTTAAAACAACCTAATTTTAAATTATGAATAGCTCGCAACATTGTAGCTTTTAAGAATTTTAAAAAAGCTTCAGTATTAGGTGTTTTATAAAAAGGGCAATCAACAGTAAGAGCTAACCATTAGATGTCACATATACGTTCAAAATGTAAACAGCGATTCATTTTAGTTTCTATTCCTTACATTAGCTATTCTAACTCGCAGTTTATTATTATAACGCAGATATTGCATTAAAAACAAAAGAACGTGGATTTTAAAGACATTATTCAAGACATATACAAAAATGTGAAGGCTATGGAAGATTGTGGCGCACTACCCACATATATTCCAGATTTGGCCGAAGTAGATCCGAACAAATTTGGAGTACACATAACGACTATGGATTGCCAAAATTATGGTGTTGGAGATTGTTACCAAAAGTTCTCCATACAGAGTATTGCAAAGGTCTTATCCTTAATTTTAGCATATAAACTATTAGGTGCAAAAATTTGGGAACGTGTAGATGTAGAACCTTCAGGAAACGCTTTTAACTCTCTGTTACAATTAGAAGTAGAAAAAGGAATCCCTAGAAATCCATTTATTAATGCAGGAGCATTAGTTATAGCAGACATATTATTAAGCGAGCTTGAGCATCCGAAAGCAGAATTTTTAGCTTTTGTACGTGACATAAGCAATAATGAAAACATTAATTATTCAAGTCAAATTGCGGCCTCGGAAAAAGAAGTAGGATTTAGAAATATAGCGCTCTGTAATTTTATTAAATCGTTAGGAAATATTAAAAATAATCCCGCCGATGTGTTAGACTTATATTTTGATATCTGTTCGCTGGAAATGCATTGCAAAGACTTATCCGAGCTCTTTTTGTTCTTAGCCAACAACGGTAAAAAAATAACAGATAAAACCCCGATACTAACCGAAACGCAATCGAAACGTATAAATGCACTCATGCAGACTTGTGGATTTTACGACGAGTCGGGAGAATTTGCTTTTAGAGTTGGACTAACCGGTAAAAGTGGTGTAGGCGGTGGTATAATTGCCATTTATCCTGACAAATATGCCATTGCTGTTTGGAGTCCGAAATTAAATAAAAAAGGAAACTCTTATAAAGGAATGAAATTTCTTGAAGAATTTACTTCGGTTACCAATCTGTCCATTTTTTAGAATATCTGTTATCTGACACTATTTTTACAACTAATTACTATGAACAAACCTCATACTTAGGTTGTCTAATTGCAATCATTTAAAACAAATATAACTTTAGAAGTAAATTATATAGCTCATTTTTTTGTTTAGCGTTTATTATTAAGGTTTTAGACGTTAAACCTTTCTTAATTTTCAGACTTTTAGCCTATATTCTGGGTGCTTCCAACTTAAAATCCTAGCTTTGCTTTTTATTAAAACTTTAAAAACAGAGTATGAGTCAAGTAAAAGAGAATGATACAGTAAAAGTACATTACACAGGGAAGTTAAACGATGGTCGTGTGTTCGATAGTTCTTTAGAGCGTGAGCCTATAGAAGTTACTATTGGTCAGGGGATGTTAATTCCTGGTTTTGAAAATGCTATCATTGACATGAAAGTGAACGAGAAAAAAACAGTTGAGATAGCTAAAGAAGACGCATACGGCGACATTAACGAAGAGTTGTTTCATAAAGTTGCAAATGAGCAATTACCACCAGAAGTAAAACCAGAACTTGGAATGGGATTAACTTCAAAAAGTGAAGATGGTAGAGAACACCAATTTAGAGTTGTAGATATTCAAGACGATCATATTGTTGTCGATGGAAATCACCCACTTGCTGGTCAAGCTTTAACTTTCGATTTAGAAGTTATAGAGATTAAATAATAATCTCCTTCTTATATAAAGTAAAAATCCGAACATATGTTCGGATTTTTTTATTGCCAAAAAGTCTGTTGAAAAATTTTAATTCCCTAAAATAAAAATTTAATTTACCACCTTTAAAAGTCAGTCAGGCTTTACTTTAAAACAGAGATGAAGGACATCTATACCTACTACATTATATCACTAATCTTTATTACGACTATGAGCACGTCTGGGTTTGCTCAGACGTTTAAGAAAGTTGAAAAAGAAACTGATGATGCCATTATTTGGACTAAAGACAGACGATTAAAGCTAACAGATTTTCAGGCAGAAGTAGATACAACAACCTCAAAAAAAGCACTAACGGGCGCCAATATTATTATTGTACCTAACAGCTATAAAAATGGTATCTATACCTACCAGGTGTTCGCCAAGTTTCATAAAGATCTGTCATGGATAAATACAACAAGTGCCTATATTTTAAACCATGAACAGTTACATTTTGACATTGCAGAACTGTATGCCCGAAAAATGAGACGTGATATTCAAAAGATAAAAAAAACGACAGGAAAAGTATTACAATCCGATTACAGACGCATTCATAAAAGTTTGTTTCGATCGTATATCTATTTTCAGAAGCAATACGATACTCAAACACAGTATTCAACAGATCAAGAAGAACAACAACGGTGGAATATAATTGTTGCAGACGACTTGAAAAAGCTCGAAAATTTTAGTCTAGATTTATAACGGATATCCTAATATCTAGCCTGTAAAACGTTCTGCTAAAATAAATAGATTGTATATTAAATTCCATTGCAGTTTTATTTTTAAGAAAGCTTATCCCCTACTCTACTAGGAAGCAACGTCTACTTTTAAAATAAAAAAAATAATATAACGGGTTAGAAATTACTCTTATCTACAATTGTCAATAAGTTCTGATAAGTATATTATTATAACTTATTTATAGTAGATAAATTTACACCCGATTTTAACTTTAAATGGTTATCAAGTTTTCGAATTTGATATTAAAAGGGAATCCGGTGGAATTCCGGAACTGTCCCGCAGCTGTATACTCACGAACTGAAGCTCAAATAAGGTCACTTTTCGAAAGAATGGGAAGACCGAGTGAAAGGAGTTAGTCAGAAGACCTGCCATTTAATATTAATAATTCAATGTGCTTTCGGGGATTGAAGCTGGAGTTAGAAAAGAGCTATGCCATTTACTATGTGTGGTCTCTATCTTATTCTTCCTTGTTTACCTAAAATCAGTATTGCAATTTAAAACTAATGGTTTATTGCCAAGAATAAATACCTCTCAGTGTTTAAAAGGTATTTAATTTAAGGCGAACTAAACCAACTTAATATCGTAAATATGGAAATTATTCAAATTATTAAAAGAAATTTTAAGTCAAAACCATTCGATCTTCAGAAAATTACAGCTGCGGTTACTAAAGCGATGCATGCCGTTAATCATGGTACTAGCGAGGATGCCGCACTTATTGCAAAAAATGTATATGCCGAGCTTTTAGAACGTCGCGATCAAGACAAAGATTACGTACCTACGGTAGAAGAAGTACAAGATATTGTCGAGAAAAAACTTATGCATAGTGAGTTTGTAGATGTTGCCAAAGCGTATATCATTTATAGAAACAACCAAACGCAAAGTAGAAAAAGTAATATTTTCGAAAAACGTATCAATTTAAAACCTTACGAGTACCCTCAACTTTACGAATATGTACCAGCTATTCGTCACTCGTACTGGATTCATACCGAATTTAATTTCACAAGTGACATCCAAGATTTTAAATCGGCTTTAACACCTGTAGAACAAAGTGCTATTAAAAACACCATGCTTGCTATATCGCAAATAGAGGTGGCGGTTAAAACGTTTTGGGGCGATATTTATCACCGTATGCCTAAGCCAGAAATAGGATCTGTAGGTGCTACATTTGCAGAAAGTGAAGTAAGACATCACGATGCCTATTCTCACTTATTAGAAATTTTAGGATTAAATAGTGAGTTCGAAAAATTAAAGAAGAAGCCTGCAATAATGAAGCGTGTCCAATATTTAGAGACGGCTTTAAAAAATGCAAAAAGCGAAAATAACGAAGAGTATGCAGAATCTGTATTATTATTCTCTTTGTTTATAGAACATGTGTCTTTATTCTCTCAGTTCCTTATCATAATGGCTTTTAACAAGCATAAAAATATGCTTAAAGGAATTTCGAATGTTGTAGAAGCAACCTCTAAAGAAGAACAAATTCATGGCGATTTTGGTATCGACCTTATCAATATCATTAAAGACGAACACCCAGAATGGTTTAACGAAACGTATAAGATTATGATTCAGCAACTATGTGAAGAAGCGTATAGTTCTGAAAGTAAAATTATAGATTGGATTTTCGAAAAAGGTGAATTAGATTTTATTCCGAAAGCGGTAATAAACGAATTCATTAAAAATCGTTTTAATAACTCGTTAGAGAGTATTGGAATTGATAAAATATTTGAAATTGATCAGAAATTATTAGCTCAAACGGAATGGTTTGATGACGAAATAATCGGAACAAAACATGGAGATTTCTTTGTTAAACGTTCAATAAATTACAGTAAAAGAGCCCAAAGTATAACTAGCGACGACTTATTTTAAAAAATGGAAAACAACACTTACAATCAAGACCCTGTTACAACAACATCAGAAAAAAATAATGCTCAAAATTTAGTCGATGCTAGGCACGCGGCATTACACACTAAAAACGGTACCATAGAAAATGATTCCTTTGGGTGGTTAAACGAAAATAGCCGTAAATTTTTAGAATCGGGATACCTTACAGAAGGTGTAAATCCAGAAGAGCGTATTAGAGAGATTGCAGATCGCGCGCAAGACATTTTAAAAATGCCTGGCTTTAGCGATAAATTTTACAACTATATGTCTCAAGGTTTTTATTCGCTAGCCTCTCCTGTTTGGTCTAATTTCGGACAAAAACGTGGCTTACCAATTAGCTGTTTTGGTTCGCATATAGACGACGATATGGGAAACATCTTGTTTACCCAATCTGAAATTGGAATGATGTCTAAACTTGGTGGTGGAACATCTGGATACTTTGGTAAAATCCGTCATAGAGGAGCCGAAGTAAAGAATAACGGAACAGCATCAGGAGCTGTGCATATTATGCGTCTCTTCGAATCTATGGTCGATGTTGTAAGTCAAGGTTCTGTGCGTCGTGGTCGTTTCTCTCCGTACTTACCAATAGACCATAAAGATATTATGGAGTTTTTAGAAATTGGGTCTGAAGGAAATGCTATCCAAGAATTAACGCATGGGGTTACGGTAACCAATGCGTGGATGCAGTCTATGATTGATGGTGATGTTGAAAAACGTACAGTATGGGCGAAAGTATTACAAAGTAGAGGTGAAATGGGTTACCCATATATCTTCTTTACAGATAATGCTAATGAAGGTTCTGTAGATGTGTACAAGGACAAAAATCATCCGATTTACGCGAGTAACTTATGTACAGAAATCATGTTGCCGTCAGACGAAAACTGGTCGTTTGTTTGTGTACTTTCTAGTATAAACTTACTTAATTACGACAAGTGGAAAGATACAGACGCCGTAGAAACTATGGTGTACTTTTTAGATGCTGTAATTTCAGAATTTTTAGAAAAATTAGAATCTTATAGAGATTCCGACAGCCGTGAAGACCGCCAAACGTTCTTATTTATGGAGCGCGCTTATAACTTCGCTAAAGAAAACAGAGCTTTAGGTTTAGGGGTTTTAGGATGGCATTCTTTATTACAATCTAAATCGTTGTCTTTTGACAGTCAAGAAGCATTTAACTTAAATAGTGAAATATTTAAAACCATAAAAGAGCGTTCTTATAAAGCTTCAGAAGAACTTGCAACAGCATTAGGAGAACCAGACCTTCTTAAAGGATACGGACGTAGAAATGCGACTTTAAATGCGATTGCACCAACTACATCTTCAGCTTTTATTTTAGGACAAGTATCTCAAGGAATAGAACCAATTTGGTCTAACATTTATGTGAAGGATATTGCTAAAATTAAAACCACTATTAAAAATCCATACTTGGTTAATCTTCTAGAAGAAAAAGGTATGAATACTCCTGAAGTTTGGAACGACATTAGAAGTAGAGATGGTTCTGTACAGCACTTAGATTTCTTATCAGACCATGAAAAGGCGGTATTTAAAACCTATTCGGAAATAGACCAAATGGATATTATTTACCAAGCGGCGAACAGACAAAACCATATCGACCAAGGACAATCATTAAACATTATTGTACATCCAGATATGCCTACAAAAGACATTAATAAAATACATATTAATGCTTGGAAATTAGGATTAAAATCGTTGTATTATCAACATAGTATGAATGCGGCGCAGAAATTCAAACAAAAGAAAGATTGCGCAAGTTGCGAAGCTTAATTGCATTTCAAGTTATATTTTCAGTGTTAAAAAAGAACCTCAGACTTCATTTAAGTCTGAGGTTCTTTTTTTTAGTACAGATTCACTATTTCTATTAAAAACTTATAAAACCACGTTCCTATTCCAATACAATAATTAAATCATCGGCATGGACCATGCCTCCTGTTTTTCGTATAACCTCTTTTACTGTAGCATCTACAGATGCCGTAATGGTGGTCTCCATTTTCATGGCTTCAATTATAAACAAAGGCTGATTTTTAGTTACTTTATCTCCTTTTTCTACTAATATGGTAGACAACATACCTTGTAATGGCGCACCGATCTGATTCGGATGGGACTTATCAGATTTGATATGTTCTACCGTATCAACTTTAATCGACGTATCTTTTATTTTCACACTTCGTCCTTGGCCATTCACCTTAAAATATACAGTAACCAAGCCTTCATAATTGGCTTCTCCTACAGACTCTAAAGTAATTAGCAGTGTTTTTCCTTTGTCTAATTCTACAATAATTTCTTCTCCCAAATCCATACCATAAAAAAAGTTTTTGGTCGGTAAATTCATCAGGTTATCATATTTTAAATGCTTGTTAAACGCATCGGTAAACACTTTCGGATATAGCTGATAAGACAGGAAATCTGTATACTCTAACTTTCTACTAAAATCCTTTTCGAATGTATCTTTAAACGTCTTAAATTCCTCTTCCAGATCTAAAGGCGGTATATGTGCATTTGGTCTGTCTGTATATGGTTTCTGATCTTTTAAAATAAGTTGCTGGAGTTGCTTCGGAAAACCACCAACCGGCTGTCCGAGATCGCCTTTAAACAAATCGACTACCGACTGCGGAAAGGACATAGAGTCTCCACGCTCAATAACATCTTGCACCGTAAAATGATTACTCACAAGATATTGCGCCATATCTCCTACCACTTTAGAACTTGGTGTGACTTTAACAATATCTCCAAAAAGGGTATTCACTTCGGCATACATTTTTGTAATTTCATGAAAGCGACTTTCTAACCCCAAAGCTTGAGCTTGTGGTTTTAAATTCGAATATTGCCCGCCAGGAATTTCATGATTATACACATCGCCAGAGCCCGACTTTAAACCCGATTCAAACGGATAATAATAGTCTCTCACGGTTTCCCAATAATTAGAATATTCATTTAAAGAATCGATTTTAATTGGACTTGCGCGATCTTGATATTTCAGCATCTCGACAATCGAATTAAAATTAGGTTGCGATGTTAAACCCGATAAACCACCTAAGGCAACATCTACCACATCTACGCCAGCTTCAATCGCTTTTAAATAGGTTGCTGCTTGGATAGACGACGTATCATGTGTATGTAAATGAATCGGAATATTAATCTCCGATTTTAAAGCCGAAATTAACTCGTAAGCGGCATAAGGTTTTAGCAAACCGGCCATATCTTTAACACCTAAAATATGAGCGCCGGCTCCTTCAATTTCCTTAGCTAGATTGATATAATAGTTCAGGTTGTATTTTGTGTTTTTTGGATTTAAAATATCGTTAGTATAGCAAATAGAACCTTCTGCCAATCCACCCGTTCGTGTGCGTACATGCTCGATACAAGGCGCTAAGGATTTCATCCAATTCAACGAATCAAATATTCTAAACACATCGACTCCATTTTCCCAAGACTGTTCTACAAATTCACCTATTAAATTATCTGAATACGCTTTGTACCCCACCCCATTCGAACCTCGAATAAGCATTTGTAATAGGACATTAGGCATGGCTTTACGCAACAATTGCAGTCTTTCCCATGGATTTTCTTGAAGAAACCGTAAACACACATCAAAAGTGGCACCGCCCCAAACTTCCATACTAAAAATTTCGGGATGATTCTTAGCATAACCTTCCGCCACTTTTAGCATATCGAATGTTCGCATACGTGTAGCCAACAAACTTTGATGTGCATCGCGCATGGTTGTATCTGTAAAATGTAATTGCTTTTCGTTTTTTAACCATTCCGAAAATTTATCCGGTCCTAATTTGGTTAAAAGATCCTTAGTGCCTTCAGGATACGTTGCGTTAGAATCGAATTTAGGCACCTTTGGTTTGATAAACGTTTTTGTAGTATCTACCTTTTTAACATCGGCATTCCCATTAACCACAATATCGCCTAGATATGTAATTAATTTAGTAGCTCTATTTTTAGGCGCTTTAAAGACAAATAAATCTGTATTAGCTTTTATAAAGTTTACTGTTACTTTTCCTTGCCTAAAGGTTTCATGTTTTAGAATATTATCCAGAAATGGCATATTGGTTTTAACACCGCGGATTCTAAACTCGGCTAAAGCACGACGAATTTTACGACTTGCACCGTCTAAAGTTCTTCCATGTGCGGTAACTTTTACTAGCATAGAATCGAAGAAAGGCGAAATTACAGCACCCTGATAAATACTTCCTGCATCTAAACGGATTCCAAATCCTGCCGCGCTTCGGTAGGCAGACACCGTTCCATAATCGGGTTTAAAATCGTTTTGAGGATCTTCTGTTGTAATTCTGCACTGTAAAGCGTAGCCACTTATTTTTATGGCATCTTGACTCGGAATTTTAATTTGCTCATCCGATAGTTTATAACCACCAGCAATAAAGAGTTGTGCTTTTATTAAATCTATATTGGTTATCACTTCGGTAACCGTGTGCTCTACTTGCACTCTTGGATTGACTTCAATAAAATAGATTTCGTCATTTTCAACTAAAAACTCAACTGTACCAATATTATTATAATCTACAGCTTTACATATTTTTAAAGCATAATCGTATAACGCTTGCTTGGTTTTTACCGATAAATCAAACGAAGGCGCAAACTCGATTACTTTTTGGTAACGCCGTTGCACCGAACAATCCCGTTCAAACAAATGCACCATATTACCATGGTTATCGGCTACAATCTGAATCTCGATATGCTTCGGATTTTCTACAAATTTTTCTAGAAACACCGTATCATCTCCAAAAGCATTTAAAGCTTCTCGCTTACTTTCGTTAAACGCACTTTTAAGCTCCTCTTCCTTTCTAATCACCCGCATTCCTCGTCCGCCACCACCAGAAGCCGCCTTAAGCATAATGGGATATCCAATATTTTCGGCCTCAGATAAGGCTACATCTATTTCGGTTAATGGTTTACTATTACTTCTTATTATTGGAATATCGTTTTCTACGGCGACGCGTTTCGCCATAATTTTATCTCCTAACGATTTTAAAACGGAAACTTTTGGTCCGATAAAAATAATACCATGATCTTCGCAAGCCTGCGCGAAATTGGCGTTTTCTGATAAAAATCCGTATCCCGGATGAATGGCATCTGCACCATGTTCTACCGCAACTTTAATAATACTTTCAATATCTAAATACGGCTTTAAGGGTTCGTTATCTTCCCCTACTTGGTAGGATTCGTCTGCTTTATAGCGATGTAAGGAATACCGATCCTCGAAGGTGTAAATCCCTATAGTTTTTACATTAATTTCTGTGCAGGCCCTAAAAATTCTGATGGCTATTTCACCGCGATTGGCGACAAGTACTGTTTTGATTTTCAATTTGTTTGGGTTTTAGTTTGTTATTTTTCACTTAAATTTAATGACATTTATTTACAATTAATATCTTTTTCACTTTTTAATGTAAATGATTTTTTTCACGGTATAAAACACTGCAAATCCTGACTTTAAAAATGAAATAATAAGATCTAAAGCTAAAACCAACAAGAAATCCAATGCCCATGAGCATTGGATTTATAAGATAAGAATGTACTTATGTATGTTATTGCATCACCTACTGTAGCATGTAATACTTAGTCTCTAATACTCCATACTTCATGAATAGGATCGCCTTTACTAGACTTACCTGAATGATGCCAATTTCCATCAATAAGTTCAAAATTAAAAGATAAAGACAAACCGACTTTAGAATTATCTTTAGAAAAAAACGCAATATTTTCGGTATACTTGCCATTATTAGTGGTGTACGTACCACCGCCAGTACCTTTAAATTCTTTTGTTTCTATATTAAAGGCTATCCATTGAAATCTGGTTCCTGATAGTATTTTCATCGTTTTTCGCGGACCTGTTGTATCTCGCGATTGTACCGTCCCATCTTTAACTCTTCCAGACATTAACCACGCGCCTTGCAACGCTCCCGGTGTTCCATTGTCTATTTGGGTAAATGTTGTATTGCTTTCAATGTGTTTAAGTTTAGAATCCGTTATACTCACGCTATAACTAATTGTCGTGCCAACCCGATCCGAATTAGAAGAATCAAACTCTATGTGTTCTGTCATGTTATCTCCTTCTATTTCCCAACTACCCCCTGTGGTACTTACAAATTCGCCTGTATTCGCATTAAACGCTGTTAATACGTAGTAGCCATCGGTATATACCATAACATGTTTTACCTTGAGGTGTTCCGAGGTCGAATAACGCTCCCAAGCCCCAATTAATCCTTGTGCATGTAGTCCGAAGGACAAACAGAAACAAACTAATAATCCTATATATTTTTTCATAACGTTTTAATTTATAGTGTTTAAAGTAAAAATAATAAAAGTAAAATATTTATTGAACAGAAATTTAAAAAGGCATGTTAAGATTCATCCGTTTTAACACAGCTAAAAACCTCCACCGCTTAATGAAGGTTTTATATCTTAATATGTGATTAGTGTTGCGGTAAAACCAATGATTATAAAATACCAAATTCGGCCTTTTATCTTTACTATTTATTAAAATTACGATACATTATTCGTGAGTTTTTTCTTATACTTTTGACACACTGTGACACAAACTGAACGGTTATGAATTTGGTAGCACCCGACTGAAACGAAGTTAGGATTTACAAGAGGTTTTGTTCGAGTCTTGTTCAGATCTTGTTCGGTAACGCTTCGGGTGTGTTTTCCGAAAATGGCTCCTTTTACAAATCAGACACGAATCTGATCTTAATCCACCCTTAAAAACAACTTTTTTTGGTGTAACAACTTCTCAAGGATATAAGTTAACAAAACTTTACACCCCTTTACTCCTCCTATTTTGTAATTTTATTTGAATAAGTCAAGGAAAACGCACAAAAAAAAAGAATTATGGGAAAGAAAGTAGCAGACCAAATTGTAGAAATGCTAGTAAGCAACAATGTAAAACGCATTTATGCGGTTACGGGAGATAGCTTAAATGAATTAAATGATGCCGTTAGGCGAAGTGGAAAGATTAAATGGATTCATGTCCGTCATGAAGAAGTTGGTGCTTACGCTGCTGCTGCCGAAGCAGAATTAGACGGTCTTGCCTGTTGTGCAGGAAGTAGTGGTCCTGGACATGTACATTTAATTAATGGTTTATACGATGCTAACCGTTCCGGAGTTCCTGTAATTGCTATTGCGTCTACCATTAATACGCCAGAATTTGGAGTAGATTATTTTCAAGCGACCAACACTTATAAATTATTCGATGATTGTAGTGTATATAATGAACTGGCGAGCACACCAAAACAAGTCCCACGGATGTTACAAGCCGCCATACAAAACGCTGTACATAAAAAAGGTGTAGCAGTCTTTGGATTACCTGGCGATGTATCTGCCATGCCTGCTGAAGAAAGTGCCACATCTATGTATAATTTTCATGGCGAAACCATTTTACGACCAACAGATACCGAGTTACATAAACTGGCAGATTTAGTAAATAAACATCCTAAAATTTCCATTTATTGTGGTATCGGAGCACGCGAAGCTCACGACGATATTATTAAATTGGCAACCTTATTAAAAGCACCCATTGGCTATTCCTTTAGAGGAAAAATGGGTATGCAATATAACAATCCGTTTGAGGTTGGAATGACAGGACTCTTGGGAGTGCCGTCTGCCTTCCATGCCATGCACGAATCGGATGTGGTTATCCTTTTAGGAACAGATTTCCCTTACGAACATTTTATGCCCGTAAAAAACAAAATCATTCAGATAGACGAAAAGCCCGAACGTTTAGGGAGACGTGCAAAACTAGAAATGGGATTGTCTGGAAAAATTACAGATACCATCTCGGCTTTATTACCATTAATTAAAGACAAAGAAGACGATAGTTTTTTAAAAGCACAATTACAGATTTACGATAAAGTAAAAGAGAACTTAGATATTTATGTAAATGCAAGCGGATCTGAAAACCATATTAGTCCCGAGTTTGTAGCTTCGACTATAAATAAAATGGCAAATGATGATACGGTTTTTACGGTAGACACCGGTATGTGTTGCGTTTGGGGAGCCAGATATATTGAAGGGACTGGAAAACGAATGATGTTAGGCTCATTTAATCATGGTTCTATGGCCAATGCCATGCCCATGGCAATTGGGGCTCAATTAGCTTATCCAGAACGTCAAGTGATTGCCTTTTGTGGAGATGGTGGCTTGTCTATGTTATTAGGCGATTTGGCTACCATTAAACAGTATAATCTACCTATAAAACTCATCGTTTTTAACAACCGTTCTTTAGGTATGGTACAGCTAGAGATGCAAGTAGAAGGTTTACCTAATAATGAAACGGATATGATTAATCCAGATTTTGCCATGATAGCAGAAGCTATGGGCTTTAAAGGTATTTCGGTCACAGAGCCTGATCATGTAAAAACGGCGTTAACCGAAGCTTTTATACATGACGGTCCTGTTTTAGTTAATATTTTTACCAATCCGCAAGCCTTAGCAATGCCTCCAGAAATGGAATTCGATCAGATGAAAGGCTATGCATTGTCTATAAGTAAAATGATTTTAGGTGGACGTATGGATGAAGTCTTAGAAATGGTAAAAACAAATTATAAGCACATGAAAGAAGTGTTATAAATAAATTACTGCACAACTTAAAAATCAATTCAATCACATCGTACCGGTGTTATTCCCATATCTGGAAAAGATAGGTTTAACATCGGTACGTTGTTTATAAATTTCTGGTTACTAACCACGTTGCATCATTTTATGTTTAGAATGGTTTAGCGCGAGATAGTTAATGCCAGCCACTATACCGCCAATACATACTATTATTCCAGAATGTATGGCATTTAGAATAATAAAATCTCTGGTCCCTCCCGATAAAATGGAATACCATAGAAATGGACAAAACACACCTACTAAAGCGATATTTCGACCGGTTTGCATGCCTTTTTTATACAAAAGACTGTTTTTTGGTGTCTTTTTAGAAGTTACAGGTTTTCCTTTAACTGCCTTTACACAGATTTTACCGACCAAAGTATAGGGACACGCTTGAATAACAGCTTTAAAGAAATGACTTACTGATTTCATATATATATAGTTTTTAATAATTATGCACGATATAAATAGAAATTACAAAATAATCATATGCACTAAAAAGCATATATCAACTCAAAAAAAGAGCTCACCTCTACTCCAATCTAGCTAACGTATTCTAATATTCTGAGTTTCTATCAAAACATATGCAATATAACACATATGAATAATTACTCCAAATCTTTATACTTGAAAATATGAATTCCGCTCATACAATAGAGAAGGCCTAAAGAACTGTTAAGATTTTAATCTTACATCCTTTCCTATAGTCAAACCACTTACATTTATAATAGCTTACATCGCTGTAGATTGATAAAACATATTGTATTAAAGATATCAAAACCAATGAAAAAGAAAATTATAATCGTACTATCTCTGCTCATTTTGTTCAACTTAGTACTTATATATGCTGCTAATATGGCCATTGAATCTAATGCAAAGAATAAAACATTTACGAAGTCTAATCAGATCAAGAAAAATAAGGTCGGATTGGTACTTGGAACGTCTAAGTTTTTAACGAACGGAGAACTTAATTTATACTTTAAATATAGAATAGATGCTACGGTAGATTTATTTAAAAATGGAAAAATTGATTTTGTCCTTATAAGCGGAGACAACGGAAATAAAAACTACAACGAACCTACAGATTTTAAAGAATCTTTAATACAACGCGGTATTCCCGAAAATAAAATAATCTTAGATTATGCCGGTTTTAGAACATTAGATTCTGTTGTGCGTGCCAAACACATATTTGGGCAAACAGAACTCACAATAATATCTCAGCAATTCCATAATGAAAGAGCGATTTATTTAGCGAATAAAAACGGCATGAATGCTATTGGTTTTAATGCTAAAGACGTCTCTACTCGTTATGGATTAAAAGTACAACTTCGAGAATATTTAGCACGTACTAAAGTGTTTTTAGATATTTTGTTTGGCGTACAACCAAAGTTTCTCGGCGAGAAAATCATAATAAGTTAATACCTTTCCGTTTTAGTCTACTTGATGTCTTGAGAACCTTATCAAAAATTTATAAATGAACAAGCTAGCTCTTTTTATCCTCTTAATTTCATGCCTGTCTTATGCTCAAGACATTGCATATTACAACACGTATTCCGATTTCGAGAATGGAAAAAACTATGTCATGTTCGGAGACCATGTCGCCTTTCGAGCCAAACCGGATACCACATCTAAGGCTATAGATGTTTTATCTATCGGTTCTGAAATTCAGATTCTAGAAAAAGCAACACAGACTGTGCTCTATAACGGAATAGCATCGCACTACTATAAAGTAAAATATAAGGATCAGGAAGGATACGTCTTAGGTGCCTTGATTTCTATAGGGCAAAAAGAAAAAGGAGCGTCTAAATACTTTTATACCTACAGCAAGAAAGATGATTCGTACTACATTGTAATCCGTCATTAAAATGAAGCTTTAGAAATCAACGAAGTCACTTCTGAGCTTGAAACCCTTACTTTTTCAGTAGAACTTTACGACAATAAAGGGCTTGAAGATGTAGACCAAATTATTTATATAGATTATCTAGCAGAAGCTTGTGGTGTAGAAGGTGGTGGTATTTACTTTTTTGAAGCGCATGGTACCATGACCAAAGCATTCTCAATTTCTCAAATTTCGGATGCCGGAGTCTATTGGTTTCATGAAGAACTTGTTTTTCCTAACGACACCGATGGCGTTGAAGGAAAACTAGTTTACAAAAAGGAATATGGCACATATCAAGACGAAGCGACAAATTGGGTAGAAGTGAATACCGTGAGTCGCGAGTTACAATGGATAGATGGTGAAATCGTTCCGAAGTTAAATATCGAAAATTAAATCTATGATGATGCAATAAATATTATTGTCGCCTTAGAAAGCCTGAAGAAATCGCTCTTATATACGCAAAATTCATTAATTTTATAATTCAATAAATTGAGTGACTGTAACGCTCAATTTTTCACATTTTACTCCATTAGGAACCGTTTAAGAATACTTAGACATTAAACACATCATATGAAAATCAATAACATTTTAGAAGGTATTGGTAACACTCCAATAGTGAAATTAGATAAATTATTTCCGAATGCGAACGTTTGGATGAAACTTGAAAAATACAATCCGGGAGGAAGTATTAAAGATAGGATAGCTTTAGCGATGATTGAAGATGCCGAACAAAAAAACATCTTAACTAAAGATACCCAAATCATTGAGCCTACATCTGGAAATACTGGTATTGGTCTTGCTATGGTAGCCGCTGTTAAAAACTACGATTTAACCTTGGTCATGCCAGAATCTATGTCTGTAGAGCGAAGAGCTTTAATGGCCGCTTACGGCGCAAAACTTGTATTAACACCTAAAGAATTAGGTTTAGGTGGTACGATAGCAAAGGCAAAAGAATTGGTTGAAAACAATAAAAATGCATGGATGCCGTCTCAGTTTACCAATCCTGCAAATCCAAAAATACACGAAGATACCACAGCTTTAGAAATTGTTGAAGATTTCCCAGAAGGCATAGATTATTTAATCACAGGAGTTGGAACAGGTGGTCACATTAGTGGTATGTCTAAAGTATTAAAAGACAAATTTGCCGATGTTAAAGTATTTGCTGTAGAGCCTTCAGATTCTCCAGTAATATCGGGAGGTGAACCAGGACCACATGCCTTACAAGGTATCGGACCAGGATTTATTCCAGAAACATTTAACACAGATCTAATAGACGGTGCTATCCAGGTTACCAAAGAAGAAGCATTTGCAGAAGTTCAGAAAATTGCTAAAACTGAAGGGATTTTAGTTGGTATTTCTACCGGAGCATCTTTAGCCGCGGTTAGAAAGCAATTAGAAAAGACGTCTAGTGATAAGGTTATTCTAACTATGAATTACGATACAGGAGAACGTTATCTTTCTATAGACGGTTTATTTAAAGCATAATGCAATAATTAACCAGATTAAGACTCTAACTTCAATCCATAATTAATAAAGCGCCATGAAATTTATTTCATGGCGCTTTATTTTTTTTGTTCCCTTGAACCTCAATAAGACAAAAAGGTGTAACAAGTCGGTTTACGTTTTATTGAATAATTAAGACTGATGTCCGACGTATCTTTTATCTTTCTTAAAATATTTAGAGATTTTACTAAGTTTTAATTAGTTTTACTATTTTAGAGCAAGTCAACGTAGCGACCAATAAAATAATGGTCTGAGTGGTATAGATTGAGTGCTTATCTCTTTTAAAAATTGCATAGGTGCTTACAGCAAAATCATGGTACAGACAGATTCACAAAATCACTAAATCCATGATTACTTGGCATTAAAACCTCAACCAAAATGAGTCATCCTAGAATAATTCTATATGTTTTATCAGTAATACTGTTAAGCTCCTGCAACTTTAAAACGACAAATAAAACCGATAACACATCGAGTGAATGGATATATC
The DNA here is from genome assembly GCF_051016085.1 of Formosa bonchosmolovskayae. Lineage (GTDB taxonomy): Bacteria > Bacteroidota > Bacteroidia > Flavobacteriales > Flavobacteriaceae > Formosa. The sequence goes on along the minus strand of NZ_CP174605.1, from coordinate 2,954,572 downwards.
TTTTTAATGGTAAAGATTTAGAGGATTGGACTATAAAAATTAATCACCACGATGTAAACGATAATTACGCAAATACCTTTAGAGTTGTAGATAGCACGCTTCAAATAAATTACGATGGCTATTCTGAATTTGGACGACGCTTTGGTCATATCTATTACAACAAACCCTTTTCTTCTTATCACCTAAAGTTTGAATATCGTTTTACAGACCAGTGGATGGAAGATGCACCTCAAGGCACCTATAGAAATAGCGGTGTTATGATTCATTCTCAAGATCCGAATACCATGACTAAAGATCAGGATTGGCCAACATCGGTAGAATATCAAATTTTAGCAGAGAAAACAGCTGGTGAACCTAGAACAACAGCTAATGTGTGTACTCCCAAAACAGAGGTGTTTTTTAAAGGCGAGATGGATTCCAGACATTGCGTGCCTTCAAATTCTAAAACCTACACATGGAACCAATGGCTTTCGGGAGAAATTATTGTGTACCAAGATTCACTCATAAAACATATCGTAGAGCGGGATACGGTACTTCAATATACTAAACCTCAAATTAGTCGTGGCCGATTAGATGTAAACGACATTAATTATAAGAACGAAGGTCAATTATTAAAAGCAGGTTATATCGCTTTGCAGGCCGAAGGACAAGGTATAGAATTTAGAGAAATAAAGATTAAAACTATTAATTAATAATATTATGGCAACTACACTAAACAGGTCCTTTTCAGAATTAAAACGAATGTTAATTGCGATTGCATTGTTACTGTCTTTTAGTTTACAATCTCAATCTTTAACCCCGGTTACCGATTCTAAACCGGTAGATTTCAAAATATCACTCGCCCAATGGTCGCTACACAGAGCCTTTAATACCGGAAGTTTAAATCCTACAGATTTTCCTGAAATAGCCACCTCTTATGGTATTTATTCTATAGAACTTGTTAATAGTTTTTATAAAACCAAAGCAAACGATATGGTCTATTGGAAAATGTTTAAACAAAAATGTGAGGATGCCAATGTAAACGTCGGACTTATTATGTGTGATGGTTTAGGGCATTTAGGAGATGTCGATGCAAAGAAACGACAAAAAACCGTAGAAAATCATTTTGCTTGGGTAGATATCGCCAAATACCTAGGCGCACATTCAATACGTGTAAATGCAGCAGGTAAAGGTAATTCTGATGAGGTTGCGCTATATGTTATAGATGGATTGACTAAATTGGGAAAATATGGTGCCTCTAAGGGTATTAACATTATTGTAGAAAATCACGGTGGCTACTCTTCTAACGGAGCATGGCTTGCCAACGTTATGGAAAATGTAAATATGGAAAATGTAGGAACGCTACCCGATTTTGGAAATTTTTGTATGACTAGAGATACCAATAGAAATTGTTTAGATGAATACCATCGTTATAAAGGAATGACCGAATTAATGCCTTTTGCCAAGGGCGTTAGTGCCAAATCACACAACTTTGATGCCACTGGTAACGAGACTAAATCGGACTTCTTTAAAATGATGACTATTGTAAAAGCATCTGGTTATAAAGGATATATAGGCATAGAATATGAAGGCCGCGAACTGTCTGAAGACGAAGGTATAAAAGCTACCAAAGCATTGCTAGAAAATGTATTAGCTAAACTATAATAAAGACCAAATACTACAAAAAGGAAATTTATACGTCAAAAAACAGCCTTTTTTAAAGACCTCAGCATCCTCCCATATGACCCATACTAACGTCTTAGAATTCTACACAAAACTTAAAAGCTCGGAAAAAAACCTTGTAGATTTATTAGCATGTGAATCCTGTTTTTCTGAGGTTCCCGACACTTGGCACGTGGTGGTTGTAGATATTCAGAATTCCACACGAGCGGTCGATTCTGGAAATCATCATCAAGTCAATTTAACCGCTACAGGTTCAATAATTTCCGTTTTAAATGCGTTACGAAAAGAAAAAAAAGGTATTGAAATTCCTTATTTTTTTGGAGGAGATGGTGCCACATTTATAATTCCTACTTTATTTTTAAATAATATAATACTGATTTTAGAAAACTACAGTTTTCACATTAAAACAAACACCAATTTAACCCTTAGAGTTGGCCATGTTTCGGTTAGACATTTAATCACTCTAAAATCTAATCTTAAAATAGCGAAACATAAGCTCACCAACCAATTATCAATTCCTATTGTTTTAGGCAACGGATTGAAATTAGCCGAAGACATCATTAAACATGATTTTGAAAAAAATAACGCGACCCATTTCGAAAAAGACCTTTTAAATTTAGAAGGTATGGAATGTCGATGGAAGCAGATTAATCCGGATCAGTCACAAAATAAAGTTGTTTGTTTATTATTAGATGCGCTTAATGAAACCGATCAAAGGGCTATTTATAGAGATATTATTAACCAAATGGATACTATATTTGGGACCTTTGAAAATAGACAACCAATTAAATCGAACAAATTAAAATTGAATTTTAGTATTCGTAACATTTTGGAGGAGATGAAAATTAGTCTCGCCAATCGGGATTGGATGTATGTAACCAAAAAATGGGTATCTACCCTTTTTGGAAAATTCTATCTAAATCTAAGTCAGAATGGAAAACAATACTTAAAACAAATTGGTCAGTTGTCTCATACTTTTATGCTGGACGGTATGATTAATACCATTTTCACCGCCGAACAAGATAAAATAGACCAATTTGTAGCTTATCTAAATCGGTTAGAAAACGAAAAAAAGATAATCTATGGCATTCATATTACACATGCTTCTGTAATGTCTTGTTATGTACTGGATCGAAAAACAAAGCATTCTCACTTTGTAGATGGCACAGAAGGCGGTTATACTTCGGCAGCTAAAATGTTTAAAATAAAAAAAAAGATGAGCTAATCGGTGTTTAATTACAATTCAAAACACTTAAGAGTATACTATTATTCTTTACAATTTACCCAGGCGAACGATTTATAATACATCAGTTACAACCAAATAATTTTCTTTTTTTTTGTAATTTTTAATTGACTCATTAGACTTATTGAACATGACTCACACTTTTAATGAATTTTCTACTAATGCTATTTTCAACATTGGAAATGAGCATGACTTGGTGCCTTTTAAAAAAGCGAAGCAATCTGAATTTTACACCTTTATTTGGGCTAAATCGGAACCTGTAGAATTAATTATAGACAGTGTACCTTTTACAGTCGAGCCACACAGTATATTGGCTCTTACGCCTATTCAATATCTTCAGTATATCTCTGGGCGCGATGTTACTATATATCAGTTTAATCAAGAATTTTACTGTATTAAAGATCACGATCAAGAAGTGAGTTGCGTGGGTATACTTTTCTTTGGAAATATCAATATTCCAGTAATTCATTTAAATACAGTCGAACAAGAAAAATTTGAAACACTTCACGAAGTTTTTATAGACGAATTAGAGACTGAAGACAACATCCAAGCAGAAATGCTTAGAATGCTAATGGCTCGTTTTATTATAAAAAGTACGCGATTATTAAAGGCTAAGGCAGGTATAATTGAAACCCCTAAAAGCTCTAAAGTGGATTTACTACGTGAATTTAATTTCTTGGTAGAACAACATTTTAAAACAGAACACAGTGTAGCTTTCTACGCCGACAAATTATATAAGTCGCCTAAAACCTTATCTAATAATTTTGCAAAACTAAACAGAAGTCCGTTGCATATTATTCATCAGCGTATTGTACTGGAAGCAAAACGTCTATTAAGTTATACCGATAAAACCACTAAAGAAATTGCTTACGAGATTGGTTTTGAAGATGCCTCGCATCTGAGCCGATTATTCAAAAAACACACCACCTTATCCCCTTCAGACTTTAAAAAACGTCTAAATACCTCAAGTTAGGAAAAATTGACATGCCATTGGGCAAATTCTTCATTTTATAACGTCTCCTTCTATCGCATCTTTGCATTGTAATATTAAAACAATAACAAGATGAAATTAAAAAACATATCCATATTCAACCTGATTGAAATATTTGCCAACAATAGAAAAGTTGCGATAAAAACAATCAACACAGAATCACATTGCGATCAAAAGCACATTCACGATTATTATTGTGATGCCGAAAACCCATATGTAGGAAATTTCTAAGTACAAGGGAAAAAATGACATGCTTTAGGGAATAACACCTATTTTTTATCACCCCATTCTAGTGCAACTTTGTACCAACAAAATTTATAAAAATAAACATCAATAACAGCTGAATTCATTTCAGAATAAACATTTAAAATTATGAATACATTTAACAATATCCCTTCAAGAGAAGACGTAAGCACAAACAACCAAGCTATTTTCGACAACTTAAAAAAAGCTGTAGGTTTTGTACCTAATTTATACGCCACTTACGCACATAGTGATACTGCTCTAGAAAACTATTTAAACTTTGCTAATGCAAAAACTTCTTTATCTGCTAAAGAAAAAGAGGTTGTAAATCTTGCCGTTAGTCAAGTTAACGATTGTTTATATTGTCTTTCTGCACATACAGCTATCGGGAAGATGAATGGTTTTACAGATGCTCAAATCTTAGAATTAAGAGCAGGATATTCTTCAGTAAATAACAAATTAGATGCGTTAGCAAAATTAGCTAAAAACATTACTGAAAACAGAGGAAAAACGGACGAAGCGGTTTTAGAAAACTTCTTTAATGCGGGCTATACAAAAGGAAATTTAATAGACACCATTGCTTTAGTGGGCGACAAAACAATTTCTAATTACATACATAGTACAACCCAAGTTCCTGTAGATTTCCCAGTAGCACAACCTTTAGAATTAGAAACCATTTAAGACTAACAAATAACACAAAAAAACAATAAAAGATGAAAAAATTTATAGCAGTAATCGTATTCGCATTAGCCTTCACCGTATCAGGACAGGCACAAGATAAAATGAACGCTAAGGCAACAACAGTGGCTTTGGAGCAAACTAAAGGAGCGTTTACTCAGAAATCTCTTACCTTAAAAGAAGGTGATTATATTTTTGAGATCGCAAACAAAAACGTAGGTCATCAAGTTGGTTTTGTATTAGTACCAAAGGGTAAAGATGCATCTAACCCAGAAAACCACATTAGTACCGCGTATGTTACAAAGGCCGTAGAGAACAATACCTCAGAAAGTAGTAAAGTAACGTCACTTGAAAAAGGAGAATACGTATATTTCTGTCCGTTAAACCCAACGCCTCAGTACACCTTAACTGTGGAGTAATTTTTCGGAATATCTAAAAAAAAGCTGGACTCTATACATAGAGTCCAGCTTTTTTGCCTTCTATTATAAAATAATTAATTTCTGTTAGTCTAAATCATTTTTAGGCTGAATAACATTCTTAAAAGTCGGCCCCTGTTCGGTCATACTTGCCGCTCCTTTTTTATTGATTTTAAACGTAATATCTTTTGTTGTTGTAAATAAAATAACCGACGAAAAAGACGTTTTTAAATAAGGTTTTAAATATTCGAAGGCTTCATCTAAAGTGTATTCAAATTCCTCATCCTCTGTTTCTTTAGATTGATAACGTAATTTCACTAACACTTTAAAATCGTTATCAGAGTAAACGGGTCTAACAAATATATTTTTCAAGTTTGGTTTCCCTATGGTCTTTGCCATAGTTAACTTGGCAAATCGGCCTTCTTGAACACTTTCTTTTACGTGTTCCCAGAAAAGAACAAACACATCTTGGTAAGGCATAAACTAAAAATTAAGGATATAATAATTTGATGTTGCAAATTTAATACTAATAATTCGATTAATAAATCCGATCCCATGTTAATCCTGAAATAGTAGAGACAAACAAAATAAACCCTGTTGTGCTTTCTCGGCTAAAGGGTTTTGGATATTGTGAATTCATAAAATTTATCTCCTGTTTATTGGAAATCTTAAATAATTACAAGAAGTTTTATAAAGGATGATGTCTTATTTCTTATCGGCTTCGCTTTTTCATACTTTAGTGACCAAAGAAATATCCCTAATGAAAAAAGTCTTTATTCTAGCAGTCTGCTGCATCTTCGCGTTTACCAATTGTAAACAACCTAAAGAAAACACTATTACAAATACCTATGCAGAAGAACCGCATTCCTTTGCGCAACCAAACCAGGCCGTAATTACACATTTAGATTTAGATATTGCTGTGGACTTCGATACGCAAATAATTAGCGGAACGGCTACTTATAATATCAAAAACAACAATGCCAAAGAAATCATTTTAGACGCAAAATATTTAAATATTATAGATGTAAAAGCCGATGGAGAACAAACAGCATTCACTTTAGGTGATTCGGATGAAAAACTCGGGCAACCATTAGCGATAAGCATTCAAGAGACGACTAAAAAAATTGCCATCACCTATCAGACTACAGATAAAACAGAAGCCTTGCAATGGTTAAATGCCCAACAAACGGCAGATAAAACAAATCCTTTTCTCTTTACTCAAGGTCAAGCTATTTTAACCCGAACTTGGATTCCGATTCAAGATAGTCCGCAAATTCGTATTACCTATAACGCAACGGTAAAAGTACCTTCAGAATTAATGGCGGTAATGAGTGCCGAAAACCCTAAAGAAAAAACAGCCGATGGTGTGTACACTTTTAAAATGACACAACCTATACCTGCCTATCTTATTGCACTTGCCATTGGAGATATAGAATACAAAGCCATAAGCAATAGAACCGGTGTTTATGCTGAAAAATCTATGATTGAAAAAGCACATGCCGAATTTTCAGATATGGAAAAAATGGTCGCTACGGCCGAGAATTTATATGGCGCCTACGATTGGGAACAATTTGATGTTATAGTCCTTCCTCCTAGTTTCCCGTTTGGTGGTATGGAAAACCCTAGATTAACTTTTGCAACACCAACAGTTATTGCTGGGGATAAAAGTTTAACCACTTTAGTCGCTCACGAATTGGCACATTCCTGGTCTGGAAACCTTGTAACCAATGCCACGTGGAATGACTTTTGGCTTAACGAAGGCTTTACCGTTTATTTTGAAATCAGAATTATGGAAGCCCTTTACGGCAAAGAACGTGCCGACATGCTCGCATTAATTGGACGCCAAGATTTAGACGATGAATTAGAATCTTTAAAAGACAGTCCGAATGACACCAAACTAAAATTAGATTTAAAAGGTCGTGATCCTGGCGATGGAATGAACAGTATTGCATACGACAAAGGCTATTTATTTTTAAGGACCCTAGAAGAAAAAGTCGGTCGTGAAAATATGGATGCTTTTTTAAAATCCTACTTTAAAACACATGCCTTTTCTACCACAAACACAGAAGATTTTATCACCTATCTAAATATTAATTTATTAAATAAAAACAATATTACGTTTAATACAGAAGAGTGGATTTACGAGGCAGGTATTCCTGATAATGCCGCGGTTATAAAATCTGATGCCTTTACAACCGTTAAAAATGTATTAACCACCTTTATCGAAACCGATGCAATCGACACTGCAAAAACTAGTGAATGGCCCCCACAGGAATGGGTTTATTTTATCCGAAACTTCCCTGAAGATATCACCACGTCACAGATGCAACACTTAGACGATACCTTTAATTTTTCGGAATCGACAAACTCTTATATCACTATGGTCTGGTTTGAGCAGTCTATATTAAATAACTATCACGGAAATGATGTAGATGCACGAATTTCTAAATTCTTAAACACAGTCGGCAGACGCTGGTATGTAACAACACTCTTTAAAGCCTTTAAAAAAGCCGATCGCATTGACGAAGCCTTAGCAATTTATAAAACCGCACGACCTAACTACCACACGGTAACAGCAAATACAATTGATGCTTTATTAAACGAATAACACATACAGACGTAACAACAAAGGAATCAAATATATACCTGTTTTTTAAAATTAACTTTTAGTAAGTATTTTGTGTGGAGTACTTAAAAGAATTTAATTGTACCTTTGTTGCCATATGCATAAAAATAAACTTACAGATTGGTTACCAACAACTAACAAAGAAGTCAAACTTCGAGGTTGGGAAGAACTCGATGTTATTCTATTTAGCGGAGACGCTTACGTAGACCACCCTTCTTTTGGGCCTGCGGTTATTGGTCGTATTTTAGAAAGTTACGGCTTAAAAGTTGCTATTGTACCGCAACCCAGTGTTAACGATAATTTACAGGATTTTACTAAACTAGGAATACCAAAGTTATTCTTTGGCGTGACTGGTGGTTGTATGGATCCTATGGTTAGTAATTATACCGCAAGTAAAAAACGTCGAGATAATGATGCCTATACGCCTAATGGTGATAAAGGTTTCAGACCAGATTATGCCACCTCTGTATATACTAATATTTTAAAGGAAAAATTTCCTGATGTTCCTGTATTAATTGGAGGGATTGAAGCGTCTTTGCGTCGTGTAACACATTACGATTATTGGAGCGACAAACTTATGCCTTCTATTTTAGAAACGTCTAAAGCAGATATGCTAGTTTACGGTATGGGAGAACAACCCTTACGTGAAGTTGTAGAGCTATTACAAAAAGGTGTTCCTTTTTCAAGTTTAAGAACCGTAAAACAAACGGCTTTTTTATTGAATGCAGAAGAAGATCTTCCGAAGAATAAAAACTGGCAGGATGTCGAAATTCAATCTCATGAGGTCTGTTTAAAAGATAAAAAGAAATTTGCTTCTAACTTTAAGGTTATCGAGCAAGAATCTAATAAGCTTAATGCCAACAGAATTTCTCAAAAAATAGGCAACAAGACATTAGTTATTAATCCGCCGTTTCCAACCATGATGGAAGCAGAGATTGATGCGTCTTTCGATTTACCATACACACGATTACCGCATCCAAAATATAATAAACGTGGACCTATTCCTGCGTTCGAAATGATTAAGTTTTCCATTAACATTCACCGTGGTTGTTTTGGTGGGTGTAGCTTCTGTACCATTTCGGCACACCAAGGAAAATTCATCGCTAGTCGTAGTCAAGAATCTGTTTTAAAAGAAGTCGACAAAGTTGCTAATATGCCAGATTTTAAAGGCTATTTATCAGATATCGGTGGACCTTCCGCCAATATGTATAAAATGAAAGGTAAAGTACAGTCCATTTGCGATAAATGTGTTGCACCTTCTTGTATTTCGCCAGTAATCTGTAGTAATTTAGATACGTCTCACAAGCCTTTAACTGAATTATATCAAGCGGTAGATAAGCATCCTAAAATAAAGAAATCGTTTATTGGTAGTGGTATTCGTCACGATATGTTGGTTCCTGAATTTAATAAAAATGCAGATCCAAAAGAATTAGACGATTATACCGAAGAAGTAATGACCAAGCATATTTCTGGACGTTTAAAAGTAGCTCCAGAACATACGTCTGATCCTGTTTTAAAACTAATGCGTAAACCGTCATTTTCATATTTTCACAAGTTTAAAGAACGTTTCGATAAGATTAATATTAAGAAGGATTTAAAACTTCAATTGATTCCTTATTTTATATCAAATCATCCTGCCTGTGAAGTTGAAGACATGGCAAATTTAGCCGCGGAAACCAAAGATATGGGATTCCAATTGGAGCAAGTGCAAGGTTTTACACCAACGCCTATGACTGTGGCTACTGTTATTTATTATAGTGGTTACCATCCGTACACACTAAAACCAACGAAAACACCAAAATCTAAAAAAGAGAAGGACGAACAACACCGATTCTTCTTTTGGTACAAGCAAGAAAATAAAGATTGGATTAAAAAAACCTTGAACAAGGTTGGAAGACCAGACTTATTGGACGTTTTAATACCTGAGAAAAAAGATAACAAACCGGCTTGGAAAAAGGTAAATCTTAAACCTGTTAAAAACACGTTTGACGATGCTATTCCTTCTACAAGCGAAGGCACTACATTTGGGTCTCGACGCAAAAAGAAACAAGCTTCTCGAAAGAAAAGACGTTAAAAAAATAAGGTATTAATGTCTAATCTTGAACTTGTAGCAGAAAACAACGATTATATTGTTGTAAACAAAACATCCGGACTTATCACAGAGAAAAGTCCGTATGAGCGTAATACCGTCGAAACTCAGGTATTCCAACATATACTAAAGAAAAAGCCAAAACCTTATGTTGGTGTGATTCACCGATTAGATCGTGTAACAAGTGGTGTTCTAATTTTTGCTAAGAAAAAAAGTGTTTTAGTCTCTTTTAACGCTCTTTTTAGCACACGTAAAGTTCAGAAAACGTACTTGGCGATTGTTAAAAATAAACCGCCCAAAACAAAAGGACAATTGGTGAACTTTCTAGTAAAAAACAACTTAGAAAAGAGAGCCGATATTGTGGAGTCTAAGTCTAAAAACACTTTAGATTGCAGACTTTCTTACACGGTTATCGACCAAAACGATTTTGGTTACCTTTTAGAAGTGAAACCAAAAACTGGACGATTTCATCAGATTAGAGCACAATTATCGCATATCGGACTGCCTATTATTGGAGACGACAAATATGGTTCCGATCAAAAGTACATACCGCAATCTGTTTGTCTTCATGCCTGGAAACTCACGTATGAAGATTCGGAAACCAAGACTTCTACAACTTTTGAAGCCCCTTTACCAAAAAATAAATTTTGGAGCTTTAAATCCGTTTAAAATGCGGTATTTTAAATGTCCTTTTATTTTGCCTATTCTCCACTAACTTCAACTTAGAAGGTATAGAAATTAAAGTTTTCATAAAATAGTACATCTTAGCATTAAACGCTTTTAAAGTATTCAGGTCTAACCTTAAAAGTATAGATATGAGACAATATTTGTTTTTAATGCTGTTAGTGTTAAGCATACAAATCTTCGCACAACAAACCACAGAACAATTAACAGCCACAATTATTGGTTCAGGCTCTCCAAAATTTAATACTGAACGCTCTGGACCATCGGCACTCATTTCATATAAAAACACACACATTTTGGTGGATATGGGAAATGGAACCCAAGCCAATTTAAATAAAAACAACACCAAAATTAAAGACATTGATGGCATCCTTTTTACGCACCATCATTTAGACCATAACGAAGAGTTTACCCCAATATTTATTCAATCGCTATTGGGAGGCAATACATTCACGGTTGCAGGGCCAGCGCCAACAACCACTCTAATAGATCATATTCTAGATACGTATGAAGAAGATATAAGTTATCGGCTTTCCAAATCTGGACGCAGTTTAAACGGTGTTAAAAACAATTTCTCTGCTAAGAATTTACGGGGTAATGAATCATTTTATATAGGTGATATCAAGATTACATGTACCGAAGTAAATCATGCCATTACTACCTATGCATATCGGTTTGATGTCGGTAACCAATCTATAGTTATTTCTGGAGATTTAACCTATTCTAAGTCTTTAAGTATATTAGCAAAAGATGCCGAATATTTAATTATGGATTCCGGTGGAGCCATTGCATTAGGCTCTAAGAAAAAACCGAGCAGAACCAATAGCAATGCCAGAACTAATAAGCGCACCGGAAACAAAGAAAAAGCTCATGTTAATTTAGAAGAAAGCTCGTTAATGGCAAAAGAAGCACATGTTAAAAATGTAGTCTTAACACACTTCAACTTTACAGAAATCGACGAAGAAGCTACAACATCCGAAATACGTAAAAACTACAGTGGCCCTGTAATATACGGTAAAGATTTACTAACTGTTCCGCTTACTATTTCCACTGCATCTACTAAAAATTTAAATTACACCTACCCTATTGTAGATACAGATCTTAACACTTATTACTCCGATGCAGATAAAATCTCTAGACCCGAAGTAGGCGATGCTTTTTATGGGCAGGATGCCCATTACAATGGGAATCCGCCGTCGTATACAGATAATCAAGATGGTACTATAACAGATAACATTACAGGCCTCACTTGGGAAAAAGATATGGGTTCGAAAATGACTTACACCGATGCATTTAAAAAGGCGGCACACTCTACTTTAGGTGGCCACTCAGACTGGAGAGTACCAACAATAAAAGAACTTTATTCACTAATCTTATTCACTGGACAGGTTAAAGGAGAGCATGCCATAGAAATGTTTATTAATACCGATTACTTTATGCAACCCTTAGGGGATTCGACTAAAGGTGAACGCGAAATTGATGCACAAACTTGGTCGTCTACCGAATACGTTGGTCGTACCATGAAAAATAATGAAACCGTTTTTGGAGTAAATTTTGTAGACGGGAGGATTAAAGGTTATTCTAAAATAAATCCGCGAACGCGTACAGACAACACCATGTATTTTCGCATGGTTCGTGGTGATTCTACCTATGGATATAATAATTTTATAGACAATAAAGACGGCACAGTTAGCGACTTAGCTACGGGTTTAATGTGGCAAAAAGCAGATGATGGAAATGGTCGGGATTGGGAAGATGCTTTACGCTATGCAGAACATCTTGAGCTAGGCACATATTCCGATTGGAGATTACCCAATGCCAAAGAACTCCAAAGTATAGTTGATTATAGCCGATCCCCACAAACCACTCAATCTCCAGCCATACATCCAGTCTTTGAAACTACAGAAATTACAGATCCTATCGGAAAACAGGGTCAATATCCCTATTTCTGGTCAAGTACGACACACTTAGACGGAAAAAATCCAAGTGCCAATGCCGTTTATATTTCATTTGGGGAAGCTCAAGGCGAAATGAGAGGTACTTTGATGGACGTACACGGAGCAGGTGCTCAAAGAAGCGATCCTAAAAGCGGAGATAAAAGTAAGTTCCCTCAGTATTTCGGACCTCAAGGCGATGTAAGATACGTTTATAATTATGTGAGAGCCGTAAGAGATATTAATCCGTCCTCAGCAAATCAAACAGAACAGCAATCCAATTCGCAAGATAATACCACGCTACGCCCAGCCAAACAAGCAAACGCTAATCCGGGTGCAAATACTCCACCTTCATTTGCAAGTATGTTAGAAAAAATGGATAGCAATAAGGATAATAAACTTTCAAAATCGGAAGTGAAAGGAAAATTAAAAGAGAATTTCGAAAACAGAGATCGTAATAATGATGGCTTTCTTACAGCAGATGAAATGACACAAAGAAAGCGATAAGAAATGGTTTTAGAAAATTGAGATATCATCCGTAGCCTGACTATCGGTTTGACTTAAAATATTCAAATCCATTTCATATTAAAAAGTTGCCTATTTTTATAATACCGCATGTAAAATGAAATACGGTATAAATTACAATTGCCATAATTTAGGAAACGCACACGACATGAATTTATCCACAGATTATACCAGTCAGAAGCTTACTCTTAAGCCAGATTACGAAGGGGAAGTAATTGCTGTGCTAACAGCTTCAAATTTTAATGCAGGAAATAGAAAAAGCATATTATACATTCATGGATATATTGACTATTTTTTTCATCCACATTTAGGCGAATTCTTTAACACCAATCAAATCGATTTTTATGCTCTCGATTTACGCAAGTACGGTAGAGCGCTATTACCGCATCAACATCCCAATTATTGTAAAAATATTGAAGAGTATTTCGAAGAACTATCACTAGCTATTCTACAGATAAAAAATAAAAGTAATGCTGTTTATTTACTTGCACATTCCACCGGTGGCCTAACAGCAAGTTGTTATATGAATTCCGGAAAAGAAAGACATCATGTTAATGGGCTAATTTTAAACTCTCCTTTTTTTGATTTTAATCAGACGTCATTGGAAAAATACATCAGTCAGTTTGTGGCAAAAATGGCTTCTAAAATATCTAGCTATGCCAAAATTAATGGCGTCCTCACTCCTGCTTATGCGCAAAGCATTCATAAAGATTATTTTGGTGAGTGGGATTTTAACTTAGACTGGAAACCGATAAAAGGCTTTCCTACCTACTTTAAATGGGTTTTGGCTATAGCACAGGCTCAGCAAAGTTTAAAACACTCGAACATACAAGTACCGGTATTGGTAATGCATTCTTCCGGATCTATAAAAACCTCAAAATTTTCTAAACAAGCCCTGTCTAACGATATTGTACTAAATATTGAGGACATAAAACGCATTGGAAAAACTCTTGGACACCATGTTACATTATTAGAAATTGAACACGCCCAACATGATATTTTTTTATCGGCTAAACCCGTTAGAGAACATGCTTTAAATAAAATGATGACTTGGCTTGCTAACAATTAAAAAAATGTAATATATCATAAACAATCATATAAAATATTCACTACTTACACCTTTATTTTAAAAATTCCGCTATTTACAAACCTTTTGGCCCACCTTTTGTTACTGAAAAAACAGCGCGCCGCACCCTATTAGATTATTATAAAAACTAGGTGTATATTTACGCGCTAAAATTCATTTTTTAACACTTACACTATTGCATATCAGTATAACACAGTAAATCACAAACAAATAAAACAACTTATTTTTAATTGATTTTTATATGATCACAAAAGGAATCTTAACCAGTAAATTTTTAATTTTTTTATCAATCGTACTTAGTATCGCTTGCAGTTCAGATAGCGAAAATAACGTAATAGATGAAACTGAAGAGCCAGACACGGAAATCCCTGAAGTAGAAGCGGAAAACATAACCTGGAAAAACTGGTATTTATCGGTTCCTATAGATGCTGGAAATGGAAAAGCAACATCCATTAAGTATACCGATATTGTGAATGATAATCTCACTGCTAGTCAGTCTAAATACTTCTATAAAAACGAAGATGGCTCGTACACACTATGGACTAAATTTACAGGAATTACCACATCGGGACTATCTGCTCTAGGCGATAAATATTGCAGAACAGAACTTAGAGAGTATTGGAGAGGAAACCAAACCACTACCGACAATTGGTCTATGGCCACTGGTGTTCATATTTTAGAATCTACTATTAATGTAGATTATGTAGAAGGAAACGGCCGTACTATAGTTGCACAAATTCACGGTATAGAATCTGAAGGCACCACTGGAAATCCAGCAACTGTAAAAATTAGATGGAACGACGGAATGATACAAATAGATCATTATACGAAACCGGCAAATAACGATCCGTGGACAAGCAAATACGATGAAAAAGTAGATTTTGGTCGTGTAGATAATGAAATTTTTACTTTTAAGATGAAAATTGAAAACGGAAAACTATACTGCGGGCTCGTGTGCGAAGCCAAAGGCTTAGATATTGCCTATACCGAAATATATGATTATGTGGGCAACGGTTATGTTCACGAAAACTACTTTAAAACGGGTAATTATTTTGGATGGCACGATGATTATGAAAAATCGGCTCAAGTAGTGCTTCACAAAGTGGTAACCGATCATAAATAAATAATACTTACCAATAGATAAAGTCTAATCCTGATTATCGGGTCATTTACATATAATTAAGCTCTGAAATTTTTAATTCCATTTAAAAGTTTCAGAGCTTTTAGTTTACATTTAAAACCTAAGATGTTATAATTACACTTTTAAACCACTAGCAAATCAGTATTATGACCATTAGACCAGCTACAGAACACGATCTTTATACCATTGTTGAATTACTTGCAGATGATGAGTTAGGAAAAACTAGAGAACAACTGGAGTACGCTGTTTCTAAAGATTATATACAGGCGTTTCAAATTATAAATTCTGATCCGAATCAAGAACTTATGGTTGTTGAAAACGAAGACAAAGCGGTTATCGCTACCTTCCAACTGACCTTTATTCAGTATTTAAATTATTGTGGCGGACTGCGAGCGCAAATTGAAGCTGTCCAGGTAAGAAAGGATTTACGTGGTATTGGTGTGGGAAAACACATATTTAAGTGGATTATAGAACGGGCAAAAGCACGTCATGCCGTTATTTTACAATTAACATCCGACAAAAGGAGACCAAGAGCCATTTCATTTTATGAAGATTTGGGCTTTATAGCCACCCACGAAGGCATGAAGATGCACTTTAAATACTGAAATCAAAATCGATTAGAAATTGTCTAAAAATAAGCTTTCATACTAACAGTCGAATTATTAAAAAATAAAAAAGGCAAATGAAGTACACTCCATTTGCCTTTTTTTTATTGATTAAATTGATGTTATTTTTTAATCATACGTTTATTTACGGTCTTAGAAGTTCCTGATAATCTCACAATATAAAGTCCAGAGTTTAAATGCGAAACATCTACAGATTGTCCATTATAAGACTGATTAACAATCAGTTTACCAACATGATCGTATATTTTTATATTATTGAACCCTTCTGCCCCACTAAATGAAATAGCATTTCTTGCCGGATTTGGAGATAAAACAATGTTACGCTCATCCAAAGGCGCATCTTCAATACCTAAAGCCGAGGCTTCAAATAATCTAAATTCAGACATACTTACCCAACTGCCATCGTAAACCGCCGCGCCTGTAACCGTTAGTTTAACAAAACGACCTTCTACAGGCGCAAACACATTTACAATAGGATTGCCTTCATCTCCCGGTGTTGTATTCTCAGAACGGTCTACAATTTCTGTATACGTTCCATTTTCGGTATCTGAAACCGAAATGGTATATTGATATGCTCTATCTGAATAACATACCACTTCCGATCTTCCTATAGCATATACTTGTCCTAAGTCTATAGTAGCAGTTTGCGGAAATCCTGAAACCGACCAGCGCGTTGCAGTCGATCCATCTACCAGATTTTCTACTTTATTATCGGCATCATGCGTTCCTGTTCCCTTTATCTCTTTTTTTAATGCTAAGTTAGTACCAACGGCGTCCTCAAGAACTGTAACATAGCTAGTAGCTGTAAAACCACCATCGACAGTAGTAACTGTAATTACGGCAGTTCCTGCAGACTTCCCTGTTATAACTCCACTGCTATTCACTTCTACTACACTAGCATCAGACGTACTGTAAGTCACCGTCTTATTTGTAGCATGTGCAGGACTAATGGTTTTTGTTAATTGAAAAGGTCCACCTATAGAAAGTTCAATATTACTTGGCGAAAGGCTAACGCCGCTAACCTCAATTTCGTCATGTACTACAGAAAAATCATAAACTAAAACCTCTCCATAATTCTCTGGTTTCCCGGTATCGTCGCCTTCATCTTTTGGATTGCTTTGGGTATAATTTCCAACTTTAAAATAGGATTGGTCATATTCCAAATCCATAACATAATCTCGATCCCCATCTTTAACTAAATAATCTGATGCCGTATTGTTATTGAATGCTTCAAGAAGGCTTCCATCTTCAGAATAATAGCAATAGTGTTTATTATCTTGTACTAAGAAAATAACTTCATGAATGGTTCCTAAGGTATAGGTGTTTGTGATACTAATATCAGATCTTAATTTACCACCATTAAACGATAAAAACAGATGAGAATCTTCTAATCGCAATACCATAGCATCATCAATGCCGGCTTCTTTATCGCCATGAATTTGAGTAGCTACCAATTCCGATTTATTTATAGGTAAGTGCGTAATGGCTTGTTTTACATAAAGCATATGCGAACCTTCGGTAGTCCAATATACATCGGCGCTTCCATCAGGCTCTCTTTCCCTAAGTTCCGAACGCACATTATCCGAGTTTGGAGTTGTTCCGTTATCCGTTCTTATAGGCGTGCGAAACACAATAGCGTCTTTATCGTCGTTCACAAAAAAGAATTCGTTATTAGGCTCGTCACATAATTTTTTTTCTTCCTCTCCTGTTGGATATGTAATTTTCCATTGTTTACAATTCTCCATAAGATCCGCGGGAATTTGAGCCCATAAATGACTTCCAAAATTGGAAAATAAAATTAAAAGTATTAAAATTTGTAAGCGGTTTGTGTAGTTTGTTTTCATGGCATTCTTATTAATAAATAAAAAATATAAAAATTGGTGTACCAATTTAATAGGGTACAAATTATGAAAAAAATAAGGGGAATTAAAACAATTGGTTAACCAATTTAAAAACAATTTACAACATCTTGTTTAGCCTAATTATTACTAAAATAATAGCACTTAAGATAAAGCACATTTTATGGGATATGGCCTTATAAAACGTTGTTATCTTAATTTATAGCTTCCTAAATTGAGATGCCGTAATTCCAGCATGTCGCTTAAAAAATTGATTAAAATTGGCAACCTCATTAAATCCCAAAACCTCGGCAATTTGTGCAATAGATGTATCCGTTTGGTGGAGCAGTGTTTTGGCATGTAAAACTTTATAATCTATAATCACTTTTTGAGCACTTTTACCTGTGGCTTTCTTCACGCATTCGGATAGATAAATAGCACTAATATTAAGCTTTGACGCATATGCGTTAACCGATAAAAAGTTGTTATGACTCGCTAAAATTTCATTTTCAAATTTAGCCATAATAGCATCAAATCTATTTAAAGGCACAATCCCCTCGTTATTATGCGTGATGCGTTTTACTTTATAAAGTAATTGAAAAAGTATAGCACGTATCATTTCCAAACTATCTATTTCAGTATGTCTAGACTCTTGGTATAAAGCCTCTGCTAAAGTAGAAATTTCTTTAAAATCGGTTTCGGACAAATAATACAAAGGCTGTGTATGTATCTTGAAAAAGGGAAACTGATTTTGAACTTCGTAGGGTTGTTTTAATCCCTCAAGAATGGCAGATTTAAAATAAATTACATAACCAGAATCATCTGTAGCATCGGCATTATTTTGGCCATAAGTTATGGTTTGAAATGGAGATACAATGGCTAATCCATTTGTCATTTTATTAAAATCCTGATCACCAATGCGCATATTTTTATTATGTTGCGCAATGATACCTATTTCGAAAAAATCCCGCTTATGCGGTTCTAGAAATTGTGGATCGGGATGCATTTTCCCATGGTCATGACGCTTTCCAAATTTTTTAATGTAAAACTGATTGTTGTAATCGGTAACATGGTCCAAATCGTTTAAAAAGTAAGTTTTTATGTTTGTGTAAAGCTCCATAGTTTATAACCGAGACATCAAAAGCAACAAAAAACCTTAATTACAATCTTTTTTACCCAAATTACAATGTAAATCACAGCTTTTAATCTTGTATTTTTACGAATTGAAATCGACTATACCATGTATAGTTTTTAACTCTGCGTATTATTAATGAGTTGCCTGGATTAAACCTTTTATAGTATACGCAGTCTAAATTTCCAAAATAGCCCGAATAGTAGTTATGAAAACAAACATACGTTTACTCATTTTAGCATTTTGTCTTACGCCTTTATTTTACGGATGTGTAGATAAAAAAAGTAAAACAGAAAGTGAAACGAAGATCACAGAAAATCTGAATATAAATGATAGTATTCCTGTTTACGATTTCGAAGCTTTAGAACCTTTATTATACACGAACAGCGATAAAATTCATATTGTAAACTTTTGGGCAATGTGGTGTGCGCCTTGTGTTAAAGAGCTTCCCATAATTAAAAAATACGCCGCAAGTCATCCGGATGTAGAGGTAACATTGGTGAGTCTTGACTTCCCTAGAGGCATTGAAACGAAGCTTAAACCTTTTTTAAAAGATAACGCCATAGACTTAAAAGTAGTACTATTGGACGATCCCGATTCTAATACATGGATAGATAAAATAAATTCTAATTGGTCTGGATCCATTCCGTTTACCATTATATTTAATAATGAAAAACGGTCTTACCACGAACGTGATTTTGAAAGTATTGAAGATTTAGAAACCGAAATACAAAACACCTTTAATAATTAATATATGAAAAAAGTAAGTATCCTTTTAGCAGGTCTTGTTTTAGCTGCAGGCACATTAATATCTTGTAAGAATAAATCTGAAACCAAAGAACACCCCACTACCGCAGAACATCATGAAGGCAGACCTGAACATCCAAAAGATGGTCCAGGACACCCACCAAAAGATCATGGCGATAGAAAAGGACCACCTCCAGGAGGAAACCATAGCCCGGTGCAGACTAAATCTTTAGAAGAAATTGGAGGTTATAAAATAGGAGATGTGGCTACAGATTTTGATCTTAAAAACGTAGATGGCACTCAATTTTCTTTATCTTCTATTAAAGACGCAAAAGGATATATTGTTGTGTTTACATGTAACGGGTGTCCGTTTTCTAAAATGTACGAAGACCGTTTAATTTCACTTCATAATACCTATGCACCTAAAGGATATTCGGTTATAGCAATCAACCCGAATGTAAGTCCAGATAATGCTACAGAAAGCTTTGAAGCGATGCAAAAACGTGCTGAAGAAAAAGCATTTCCTTTTGTATATTTAGCCGATGAGAAACACGATATATTTCCACAATACGGAGCTGTAAGAACACCTCACGTATTTTTATTAGATGCCGCACGCCAAGTTCAGTATATAGGAACGATAGACGACAATGCAAAATCTGCAGAAGACGTTAAAGTAAAGTATGTTGAAGATGCTATTGAAGCTTTAGAACATGGTAAAAAACCAGATCCTAACTTTACAAAAGCAATTGGTTGCCCAGTAAAAAGAAGTTAAGTTTACCCCAGTATATTAAACCAATTAAAATAGCGATTCAGACAAAATCTGAGTCGCTATTGTTTTTAAAGACAAACCTCACAATTTTTATCTGCTGTAATCACTTTACGATACTGCCTCTTTTAGAGCTTCCATAAGTATGCATCCCAAACCATCGCATCACTACAGCCTTAATTTGTGAAATATTTTTGTTTTTATTAACTATAACCAGAAAGTCTTCTTTAATGAAATATACTACATTAGAAGCTTTTAATCTTAAATTATGTCTTCATACACCTCCTTATTATTTGTTATTTTACTAAGTGTCTTTTCTTGCCAAACCCAAACGCCAAAAATAAATGGTGTGAGTTTTGTCTCGTCTAGAGATACGGTAAAAGGCAATCACATTACACCTTTGGTAGATATCCATGCCAATTACGCTGCCGTAATGCCTTTTGGTTTTATTAGAGATCTTAATCATCCTACAGTGCAATATAATACCGACAGACAATGGTTTGGAGAAACCCGATCTGGTGCCAAACACTATATTGAAGCTTTGCAAGGGCAACATATAAAGATTATGCTTAAACCACAAATTTGGATTGGGCACGGGGTATTTACCGGTCATATTCATATGCAAAATGAAGAAGACTGGACGCTTTTAGAAACATCGTATTCTAAATTTATATTAGAATATGCACAATTAGCCGAAGACGCCCAAGTAGATATGTTTTGTATAGGAACCGAATTAGAACAATTTATAAAACACAGACCCGACTACTGGATCTCTTTAATAGAAAATATTAAAAAAGTATATTCAGGAAAACTAACCTATGCTGCGAATTGGGACGAGTTTAAAAATACGCCTTTTTGGGATCATCTAGACTATATAGGCATTAATGCATATTTCCCTTTAAGCACCAATAAAACGCCAAGTTTAGAGGATGCTTTAGCCGGATGGAAACCGCATAAAGCCGTAATTTCAGAATTTTCAAAAACACATAAAAAACCCATATTATTTACAGAATTTGGGTATCGAAGCGTGGATTATAGTGGAAAATCGCCATGGGACAGTGATAGAAAAATGACTCAGGTAAACCTAGAAGCTCAAGTAAATTGCACCAAGGCATTATTTGAAACTGTTTGGGACGAAGATTGGTTTGCTGGTGGTTTTGTCTGGAAATGGTTTATAAATCATGACAAATCTGGAGGAAAACACGATTCTAGATTTACGCCGCAAAATAAACCTGTAGAACAGGTTATAAAAACCTACTACAATCAGTTTTCACGCTAAAGTAAATGTTACTTTAACCATGACAATATAAGTATTAAAACAACATACACGTTCTAGCTTTTTAAAAGATTTTATAATCACTAAAATTGAATTAATAGAAATTAAGCTAAAAAAAAACATCATCCAAGTCATAGTTGGTTTTATAACTTGGATGATGTTAGTAGTTATTAAGCAATGGTCTTAACCTTTTATAGGCGATTTTTTTTCTGAGCTTTAACCGTATTTATGGAAATATTAAGATGTTGCGCAATTTCGGCATTTGAAAGGTCTTTTATACTTAACCTAATAATTTGAGCGCACTTATTGGGCAGTGTATTTATAGCGGCTTCGATTTTAGATGAAGCTTCCTCGATTACCACTTCTTTTAAATAAAAGGAGTCTTTACTTAAATTATCTATATCGACAACAGACATATGTTCTGTTGTTTTAAAGCGTTTGCTTTTTAAAAAATCTAATGATTAATTTTTAACCGAAGTATACAAATAAGATTTTACTGCAATCTCGTTTTTAAATTCAATTTTATCTACCCAAACCTTTATAAACACATCTTACACTATATCTTTTGCAACATCCAAATTATCGACATAATTTTCGGCAAAAAGACATAGCGAAGTATATAATGCATCAAAAACATCTTTATACGATTTTAGGGACAAAGTATGAAACTCTTTTGTCTTATGCACTGCTATTTTTAATTAAATTAGAGAGTCAGATCTAAATAAAAAGTAAGCAATTTAAATATTTTAACTCATTTTTTATGCTTGAGACTATAAACGGGATTTTAAAAATCATGTATAAACAAAACGGACTAGGTTATGAGTAGTTGCGTGGGTTAGCGGTTAACGTGGCAAGTACAAACGAAGCTGAAAATCCGAGAGGATTTTCAGAAGTAGGCGAGAACAAGCAATTACTTATAGCCATTGTGCCTGTTGCACAAGTTAAGAAAAAAGTAGTAATGCAATTGCTTAAAAAATGAACGTTTCTTATCTTTATGTATGCAGGGAAAAAAGACATATCAAGAGAAACTATTCAATCAATTTAGACTTAGCGAACGTGTGCCAGAAGACAATTTCTACCGGCGGCTTCATACAGCTATAGATCTTAATTTTCTTTATAAAACCACTCAAAAGTTCTATGGATCAAGCGGACAAAAAAGCATCGATCCCATTGTATTTTTTAAACTTTGTTTAGTGGGATATTTAGAAAATATAACTAGCCATCGCAAGCTTATTGCACATTGTAGCATGCGTTTGGATATACTGTATTTTTTAGGTTATGATATAGACGAAGAATTACCGTGGCACTCTACCATTAGCCGTACACGACAATTATTTCCGGAAGACGTTTTTGAATCTGTTTTTATAAAGGTTTTTGAACTATGTGTATCCGCAGGTATGGTCGCTGGACACACGCAAACAATAGATTCTGCTCCTGTAAAAGCCAATGCTTCCATGGATACTTTAGAACTTAAAGTTCCTGAAGAAGATTTAGAGAATCACCTGCGCCATATTCGTAACATTAGCAATCGAGATAAGCACACCCCTTTAAGGCAATCTAAAGAAAATAAAGCAGATAAAAATCAGCAAACTTTATCTGCATCTCACAAGGAATTACAAGCTATAAAAAGCCGTAATACCAAATGGGCAAAAGATCAAGATGCTCGCCCAGGAGCCGGCGCTAAAGGCAGTCGCTACACGAGTAATAAAACACATTATAGCCCCACCGATCCCGATGCGCGTATTAGTGTAAAACCCGGCAAAGCAAGAAAACTTAATTACCTCAGTCAGCTTACTGTAGATACTGCAAACCATGTTATAAGCGATATAAAAGCGTACCATGCAGACGGTAAAGACAGTCAGCACTTACCAGATATTGTTAAGCGTGTAAAACAACGGCTTTGGAAATCACAACTTGTTTGGGAAAATTGTGTAGCCGACACAGGCTATAGTAGTGGTGAGAATTATGCTTTTCTAGAAGCTATAGGTTTAAAAAGTTTTATACCCGCTCATGGCACTTATAAAGGTGGTCCAGATGGATTTACTTATGATAAAGACAAGGATCGTTACACCTGTCCAAAGGGTAAAACCATACCATTTAAGAAGGTGTTTATTGAAAAAAAGAATAACACCAAAAAGAAGGAATATCGCGGGTCAAAACAGCTGTGTATAGACTGCCCGATTCGCATAACATGTCTTGGGAAATCAGCCCAAGAAAAGAAATTTACAGTTACCTATTATCGTGAGGAATACCAACGTAATATAGCTCGAGTAAACAGTAATCAAGGGCATTACATGAAAGGAAAACGGCAAAGCACCGTAGAACCCGTATTTGGAACCCTGACACAGTTTATGGGGTTAAATAAGGTTAATACTATTGGTGTAAAACAAGCCAATAAATGCATGCAACTCTCAGCTATTGCTTACAATCTCAAAAAATACATGAAATTTATTGAAAAACGTACTAAAAGTGATGCAGGAACATTTGCACTTTATTTTAATCTAAAAAAGACCTTTTATAAAGCTATTAATACACTTTTAAGACCTTGTAAATCACCTAAAATATTAACTGTATAAAAACAGAAACCGTCTCTAAAGACGGTTTTTAATTAAAGGTGTACTATTTATTTTGGGCTTGTGCAACGATTACCATTGTTGTGTGCAGTTTTTTATTTCAGTCGTTTTTTGATATCCATTCTCTGGTGCAAAATTCTAACTATTTCCACAAAATCATTTTCCACTTTTCTATAAAAAATCAAATGGCATTTTTTTTTAGTCACTCGATAATTCTTTCGAGTTTGTTCCGCTGACTTTCCAGTCATAAAGTTGTCAGCTATAAATTCAATTTCCGTAATTATCAAGTCGTAATATCTGTCAGCTTGTTCTTTAGACCATTTATTGAGCGTATAAATCCAAATTTTATCTAAATCCTCAATCGCTTGTTGACTTATGCGATATTTGTTTTTGCTCATAAGTGTTTACGATGTAATGCTTTCAGATGTTGTTTTGGGTCAAAATTTTCAACAAAACCACTATTTTCCCCAACCTCGAGAGCTTTAATCAGTTCCCTTTCCTTTTTTTCTTCACGTTCTAACAAACGTAAAGCAGAACGAATTACTTCGCTAACCGAACCATATCTTCCAGAATTTACTTCTTCTCTTATAAAATCCTCAAAATGATTTCCGAGTGATATTGATGTGTTTTTTCCCATTTTGACTATATTTTTACTCAAATATACCAAATCTTGGTAACGTGGCCAAATTGCACACAACAGTCGATTAATTTACTAATTCAATAACACGTTTGCAGGCCATGGTCTTGGAATTATGTACACAATTAAGACTTATAAAAACTAATTATGTATACTTACCGTAGTTTCTGAAATGCCGATTGAAAAACAAATCTAAAATTGTAATTCTATATTATAATTGAAGCTACTTTGTAAATAAAACGGAGTTCCTGTAGGCATTGATCATAGTTGAATGAATTTGATTTGGCGAATACATTTTATTCTTAAATACACCTGTTACTTCTCCATATATTCCTGCCACTTAATTAAAACATATTTCTCGACGGTATGCTCTACCTTTCTTAAAAATCCGTATTCGTATACAAACAAATAAACATCGCCTTTAGTATTTTTCCAGTAGTGTGTAAAGTAATTTGGATTAAAACCTTCTTCTATTAGTAGATCTTTTCTAATAATGGCTTTTCCTGATTTATTATAATTTTTTAATAGCCGTCGATTTTGTTTTAGTTGATTATCTACCTGATTAAAAAAACGTGGTTCGTTCTCTAAAGCACTTCTATAATGATAGGCACCTTTACAATGTAGATCGCAAAACAATTTGTCTGACCGCCCTCTCAAATTTTCACCACAATATTTACAAGTTTTTACAAACACCCCACAATTACCTGAAGATTAAACGAATACTATTCGATTAATTTACGATAAAATTATAAATATTCTTTATTTTTAATAAAAAACTGATGATAACAATTACCCTTAAACCGCTTTGGCATCAGCAAAATAAACTTATAGCAATATCATTTGAAGATACGAATGAGGTTGAACTTTATGTTAAATCGTTTCCCAACGTGAGATATAGTAACACCTATAAGACTTATTTTATTCCCTATTACAATAATGCCATATCAGATCTATTTAAATATTTCAGAAAACAAAGTTGGTATGTAGATTACAATCAGTTTAAATCGCTTCCAGAAACCTCACTACAGGCTGAAGACAAAGCCTCTTATTGGACATTAGAATTACCAACACTACATATCGAGAAGGTTACAGCACTGAATAAATTTAAACGGTGGTTAGAACAAAAACGGTTTAGCCCTAATACAGTAAACACCTATGTAGAGGTAACAACTCTATTTTTACGCTATATGCAACTTAAACAGATTGAAGTATTCTCTTCACGCACCATCGAACAGTTTAATTACGATTATATTTTTAAGGCTAGAAAGTCTGTATCCTTTCAAAATCAATGTATCAGTGGTATTAAACATTATTTTACTTTTAAAGGAATTGATATTGAGGCTTTAGATATTAAACGTCCAGATAAAGATAAGAAACTCCCAAATGTATTAAGCAAAATGGAAGTTAAAACCTTATTAGATTGCACCAAAAACCTAAAACACAAAACCTTATTAAGTTTGTTGTATTCAGCGGGTTTACGCATTGGAGAGGCTCTTGCTTTGCAGTTAAATGCTATTGATTATGATCGAGGATTAATACATATTAAGGCTGCCAAAGGAAAAAAAGATAGATACACCTTATTATCAATTAGTATTATACCTATCCTGCATACATACCTTGATCATTACAGCCCAAAACATTACCTGTTTGAAGGCAGAAACCAAGAACCATATACGCAAGTAAGTGCTAGACAAGTTTTAAAAAAGTCATTACATAAGGCCGAAATTAAAAAATATGCCACGCTACATACCTTGCGCCATAGTTTTGCAACTCATCTACTAGAAAGTGGAACTGATATTAGGTATATTCAAGAACTTTTAGGACACAACAGCCCTAAAACAACCATGATTTATACGCACGTTACATCAACTAATTTAAAGGATATTAAAAATCCTTTCGACACATTGTAAGAAAGTTATTATATTGCTCTAGTAATTAACAAACAACACAAGAATAATAAGTTATGAATACCAAATTAAAAAACCATCGTTATCCAACCCATTTTGGTAGGTTATAGCGTATTCAATTATTCATATAAACAAGTTGGCAAACAGTTGAGGAAACGCAACCAGAACGAGAAAATGGGAATTAAAGAATATTTAGATAATAATTTGAACAAATATTATATCGGAATTCTGAATAAGAACGGATTTGAATTGACTGAATCTGATATTAGCGGAATGGGTGGAATTTATCGCTTTAAAAATAGTTGGCTGAATTTTGACATTGCAAATGACAGAGGAATAATTGAAACTCGGATTTCCTCACTCAAATCTGAAAATTTTTATGACTTTGACTTAATAAACGCATATTTAAATCGGAGAAATAAAACAGAATTAGAAAAACCAAAGTTTGGAAAATCTGATTTATCAAAACGGCTGAATTTAGAGCAAGAAAGTGAATTGTTTGAAAATAGTATGACTGAATTAAAAACGATGTTTAACGAATTGAATTATAAACAAACTGAATCTGAATTAAATAAAATCGGAAATGAACGAGCGAAACTATTGTTCGGATAAAAAAACCGATTTGCCAACAACGTGTATAATTAATTGCTTTGGCAAGTGCTTATTTGGAAAATTCCTTCGGAATTTTCTCGCGTTCGTTTTTGTTTACTAAATTAGTTGCTGAAACACGCAACTAACCATACACAAAACCGTTGGCAAACATTAGATGAACGAAACCGAATACAAAGGAGTTTTAAACAAAGAAGTTAATAAACTTGCTGGAATCAATTCAAGATTTCATCGAATTGCAAGTATGTTATTGGACCACATAATTATGACAATTGTTATAGTTCCACCAATGATTATTCTAATGATTTTAAAAGCAAATAGAATATTAGAATTTGGAAACGGTACTTTCTCTGTGATTTTCTTTTTTATGATGTTTATCTATCTCAACAAAGATTTTTTTAATGCCAAAAGTCCTGCAAAACGGATTTTGGGATATCAAGTAATTAATCGGAAAACTGAAAAACCAGCATCTGAATTAAAATGCTTTGTGCGGAATTTGACAATTGCTGTTGCTTGGCCATTAGAAGTTATCGTCGGGTTAATAAATCCAGAAAGGAGAATTGGCGATTTTTTAGCTAATACCAAGGTTGTCGTTTCTGAAAAAGAAAAATTAAAAACTATTTGGACTGACCTTAAAAGCAAAACTCTTAAATTAAATCTAATCGGAATTATAATTATTGGAGTAATTTACTTTTATGGATTGAGTTTATTAATGCCGAATATGAATTAAAAACGATTTGCCAACACCGTGTATAATTAATTGCTTTGGTCGTTGCTTATTTGGAAAATTCCTTCGGAATTTTCTCGCGTTCGTTTTTGTTTACTAAATTAGTTGCTGAAACACGCAACTAACCATACACAAACATGTTAGCCACAAGTTGAAAAACAGAAGTCTAAAATGAATTACGAAATACCAAACTCATATAATTGGTTTGCAAAACTGAATTTGACTCAATTCATTCCGTGGAATTTCGAAACGGAAATTAATCCGAATTCGTCAATTAATGAACGATTTAAAATTGAGTGCGAACAAAATCGTGAAGTTCTGACTTTTGGACGCAGACAAGATATGGACACGTTTGTCGGATTTGAAATTGTGAACGGAAAAGTAACGGAAAATATAATTGTCTTTCATCCTTCATTCGGGACAAATGTGAAAGGTTGGAATATTATCGAATCTGAACACTCGGATTTTTTTGACTTTATGCAAAAAAGAGTTTTGCCAGAAATGAAAGAATGGATTCCTGAAGATGACGTGAACGACTATATTGAATAAAAAACCAGTGGCTAACAATGGTAATCGTTGCACAAGCCCAAAATAAATAGTACACCTTTAATTAAAAACCGTCTTTAGAGACGGTTTCTATTTTTATACAGTTAATATTTTAGGTGATTTACAAGGTCTTAAAAGCGTATTAATAGCTTTATAAAAGGTGTTTTTTAGATTAAAATAAAGTGCAAGTGCTCCTGCATCACTTTTAGTACGTTTTTCAATAAATTTCATGTATTTTTTGAGATTGTAAGCAATAGCTGAGAGTTGCATGCATTTATTGGCTTGTTTTACACCAATAGTATTAACCTTATTTAACCCCATAAACTGTGTCAGGGTTCCAAATACGGGTTCTACGGTGCTTTGCCGTTTTCCTTTCATGTAACGCCCTTGATTACTGTTTACTCGAGCTATATTACGTTGGTATTCCTCACGATAATAGGTAACTGTAAATTTCTTTTCTTGGGCTGATTTCCCAAGACATGTTATGCGAATCGGGCAGTCTATACACAGCTGTTTTGACCCGCGATATTCCTTCTTTTTGGTGTGATTCTTTTTTTCAATAAATACCTTCTTAAACGGTATGGTTTTACCCTTTGAACAGGTGTAATGATCCTTGTCTTTATCATAAGTAAATCCATCTGGACCACCTTTATAAGTGCCATGAGCGGGTATAAAACTTTTTAAACCTATAGCTTCTAGAAAAGCATAATTCTCACCACTACTATAGCCTGTGTCGGCTACACAATTTTCCCAAACAAGTTGTGATTTCCAAAGCCGTTGTTTTACACGCTTAACAATATCTGGTAAATGCTGACTGTCTTTACCGTCTGCATGGTACGCTTTTATATCGCTTATAACATGGTTTGCAGTATCTACAGTAAGCTGACTGAGGTAATTAAGTTTTCTTGCTTTGCCGGGTTTTACACTAATACGCGCATCGGGATCGGTGGGGCTATAATGTGTTGTATTACTCGTGTAGCGACTGCCTTTAGCGCCGGCTCCTGGGCGAGCATCTTGATCTTTTGCCCATTTGGTATTACGGCTTTTTATAGCTTGTAATTCCTTGTGAGATGCAGATAAAGTTTGCTGATTTTTATCTGCTTTGTTTTCTTTAGATTGCCTTAAAGGGGTGTGCTTATCTCGATTGCTAATGTTACGAATATGGCGCAGGTGATTCTCTAAATCTTCTTCAGGAACTTTAAGTTCTAAAGTATCCATGGAAGCATTGGCTTTTACAGGAGCAGAATCTATTGTTTGCGTGTGTCCAGCGACCATACCTGCGGATACACATAGTTCAAAAACCTTTATAAAAACAGATTCAAAAACGTCTTCCGCAAATAATTGTCGTGTACGGCTAATGGTAGAGTGCCACGGTAATTCTTCGTCTATATCATAACCTAAAAAATACAGTATATCCAAACGCATGCTACAATGTGCAATAAGCTTGCGATGACTAGTTATATTTTCTAAATATCCCACTAAACAAAGTTTAAAAAACACAATGGGATCGATGCTTTTTTGTCCGCTTGATCCATAGAACTTTTGAGTGGTTTTATAAAGAAAATTAAGATCTATAGCTGTATGAAGCCGCCGGTAGAAATTGTCTTCTGGCACACGTTCGCTAAGCCTAAACTGATTGAATAGTTTCTCTTGATATGTCTTTTTTCCCTGCATACATAAAGATAAGAAATCTGACTTTTTTATACAATCGCATTAAAGCTTTTTTCTTAACTTGTGCAACAGGCACAATGTGTATAATTAATTGCTCAGTCTGTGCATACTCGGAAAATCCTACGGATTTTCCTCTGGTTCGTTTTCTTTTGCTAACTTAGTTCCTGTCAACGCAACTAACCATACACAAATACGTTGTAAACAATTTAATGAAAAAGAACTTAGAATATAAGGTATTAAAAAGACTATCTGCGAATGACAACGGTGAATATGTTGACATAACAAATCTTTTTAAAAACCAAACAGAATCACACCGTGTATTAAAACAAATGAGAGAATCGGGTCATATAGATTATTTCACCAGAAATGGAGAAAAACAAATGGCTTTAATAAAATATAAAGGATTGCTTTATATGGAAAGCCTTAGACCTAACTTGTCTCTTTACCAAAAGATATACCTGTCTCTTTTCATTATTTTTGGTGTTTTAGGTCTATTAAGTGGTTTTGTTCTTTCTCCTTCAAATTCTGAATTTCAGACTTTAAAGAATGATTTTCTTGACTTAAAAAATCAACTTTCACCATTAAATGAAACGAATAAATCATACAACACAACCATAAAAAAGTCGCAAAATGACACATTACAGACCAAAAATTATCACGATTAATCATATTAAATACAAATAAAACCCAAGTGTATTAAACAGTAATTATGAAAATAACCAAAAAAGATTTAAAACGAATTGAATCAAAATTAAACGAAAACAACACAACTGTTAATGGCATGGAAAAAATACCAACCATGAGTATATTCGAGTATGTTGAATCCAAAGAACAACTTATAAAATTCTTAAACGAGTCTAATTACGATTTGTTTTACAATATTAAAATTGGCAATGTATCAATGTACAAAACAAAGGACGAATTAGAGAAGATACATAGATTATCTATGTCTTTCTTGAAAGCTCTTCCTTAAGTGCATCGTTCATCGCTTCTACAAGGCAAATTTTTGTCGGTTGACCTGAATTTTCTAGCTTTTTTGCACGCTTTAATACACGCTGACAAAGCCCTTGAATCTCTTTAATGTCATTTAACTGCTGACTTATATAGAATAAGTAATTTTTTTCCTTAACAGGAAGTTCATCTATTAAATCTGGCATAGTAAAAAAACTGTTTACAACAATGGCTATAATTAATTGCTACACTATGCAGCACATTAATTACTGTTTCTTTACATCAGCTATTACTAATCGAATATTAAATCTTATCAATACGCAACTAATCATAGCCTAAGCCGTTGTGCCTAATTAAAAAAAACTGCCGGAAATGAATAAAATTACAGCTTTTGCAGATGAATATGGAAATAATTCTTTCCAATTTTCAACTCAAGGAAGTCACTTTATTGTTGCTACTGTAATTTGTAATTCAGACAAAGTCACGGAACTTGAAAATTCAGTAGACGAAATACGAAAAAAACACAATTTCCAAACTGGAGAAATTAAATCAAGTGGTATTTCAAAAAACCATAAAAGGAGAATAAGAGTATTATCTGACGTAATTAATTTAGATTTATCAGTTTACGCAGTAATCGTAGATAAAAGAAAATTAAAAGGGAAAGGATTTAGTTATAAAAAATCATTTTATAAATATTTAAATAATCTTTTATACAAGGAATTATTCCGAACTTTTCCTCAATTGGAATTGTACGTGGATGAACACGGAGGAAACGATTATATGTTGGAGTTTAAAGCTTATGTAAATAAACATCATCAAAAAACTTTGTTTTCGGGTTCTCAATTTGGAATTGAAAATAGTAAACAGAGTAATTTAATACAGATAGCAGATTTAATCGCAGGAACACTTGGATATATTTATGACGAAACCAAAATTTCAGAATATAGTGAAGAATTCAAAACATTAATAAAACCAATAGTAAGTGATTTAAACTTCTTCCCAAAAGATTATAATTTTTCAGATTTTGTAGAATCTAATACTGACAATACATTTAATCCTTTAATTGCAGAAGTAAGTCATTTGAGAATTAATGATTTTATAGAAAAAGAAAGTGGAAATGACCAACAGAAAATTGATCAAATAAACTTCTTAAAACTACTACTTTTATATCAAAGGGTTTATTATAAATCAAGATACATTTCAACAAAAGAGATATTTAATCACTTAAATCAAAGTAGAGAAAAACCTTTAAAAGAAGAGTATTTTAGGTCTAAAGTTGTTGGAAATTTAAGAGATAAAGGAATTTTAATCTCATCTAGTCCAAAAGGTTACAAAATACCAACTTCCGAAAAGGATTTATATTCATTTATAAAACACGGAAACCGAATTATTTTACCAATGGCTAACCGAATTAAGCAAATGAGAAACGCAATAAAATTAGCATCTGGAAATGAATTAGATTTATTAGATAATCCAGATTTTAAAGAACTGAAAGAAATGCTAAATAACTAGGCACAACACCGTATATAATTTATTGCTAGTTATAGCCTACTTACGAAAATCCTCGCGGATTTTCTATTCGGTTTTTATTTGCTAAATTTAGTGCTTAAACCACGCAACAAACCATATACAAACACGTTGTACACCATTTGCGAAACAAACTAAATTGAACCAAGAAATTAAAATATCACGCTCTGATTTAATCGCTAAATGCGACCAATATCTAAATGGAGAAATCCAAGAAAAGGATTTTGAGGATTATGCGTGGAATTTAATCACAGAAGAACATTTTGATTGGGACGATGATGTAATCTCTGATATAATTTATCAATGGGATAGTCCAGAAATCAATTTTCCAATAACAAAAACTAACATTTGCCTTTGGAAACACCAATTGGCAACGGACGAGAATTTATTAGCGGATTATAATTTGTGGAATGTACACATCGACCGACAAAAGAAGATTTGTGAAAAATACGAGTCTAAATGGAATCCGATAAATAAAAAACTGAAAGTTGGAATCGGTTCGGACTTAAATGCTGACCCAATTCATGGATTAAGACATCCAGAAGGAAAAGGAACAACTGGTTGGTACATATGGACAGGAGAATATTCGGAATCTGAAGATTTTTTCCAACCAATGTGTGCGGAACATTTGCTTCAAATTCGACCTGAATTAATTAAATATTTCGGACTTGACGTTGGATATCGTTTCTTAATTGACAAAAAGGAATATGAAGATGTTTGGTTTGACGAAAAACTAATAATAACTGAATAAAAAAACGGTGTACAACAACGTGTATAATTAATTGCTTTGGTCGTTGCCTATTTGGAAAATTCCTTCGGAATTTTCCCGCGTTCGTTTTTGTTTACTAAATTAGTTGCTGAAACACGCAACTAACCATACACAAAACCGTTGTGTGTAATTTGAGAACATGAATAGAAAAAGAAAAATTATATTAATAATCTCCACAATAATCTTTGGATTTATAATATTCCGATTATTTTTTATGAGCTATTATTATGATTTTTCGGAATACTTGACTCTTAAGGACAAAATTGTTTGGACAGAAAACAATAAACTTAAATATTCCGACTTTAATTTTACTACTGACCCTGAATTAAAAGACCTCGATGCTAGAATTGGACTTCACTCTAGATTTAATGTAAACGACCCGATTTTATTTAGGTCTCATACAGTTTTTGACCCAGTCAAAGCAACAATATCAGACACTACTGACCAAAGAGATTTAAGGGTTGCACAAATTAAATTTGATTTGCTTGAAACCTATAGACGTAGAATGGAAAAAGAAGTTGATAGTTTCATAAAATTGAGCGTAAAAAAACTAAACCCATCCGATTTTGACAAAATGCACAGACGTTATTATTCTGATTTTAAAAAGGAATGGTTAAGTTATAATGACTCTATTTATAACATAAAAACATTAGAGCGTTTAGAAAAGAAAGTAAAAACTGAATTAAAATAAAAACTACACACAACATAGTATATATAAAATTGCTATTTTGTGCTTAACCAATGTTAGTTGCTTTGTTTGCTAGCTTCTGATTTTCCTTCGGAAAATCCTCGCACACAAACACGCAACTTTCCATATACGTAACCGTTGGCAAACATTTAGAAAAACTGCATCTTAAGAAAATGAAGAACTTTTTGATAATCATTACAATCCTATTTTTTAGTAATCTGAATTACGGACAAATTGCAGTTATAAAAGATAATGATGGATTCACCAACGTGAGAAAACTGCCGAATTCTGATTCTGAAATCATATACAAACTAAAAGATTCCGAAATTTTCGGCTATCAAGAAACTAAATCTGATTGGATAACTGTTTATATCTCTAAAAACAAATACCAATTAGAATGCGACGAAGACTATTCTTTTACTGGATATATTCATAAAAGTCGTTTATGTCCGATTGAGAATTTGGATGTTTATAAAGGAACTGAATTTTCGTTCAATTACGAGTTAAAAAAATTCAGTCTTGAAAACAAAATCTGTGACTACGATGGAAAATGGCTGACTAAAATAAATGGTCGTCGGATTTACGGAACTGATGGCAATATTCCGAAAACTGAAGTTAGTGGAATTAACGCTACTCTAAATGGAAAAACTATTGACATTCCGAATATGCTTTATGAAGATATTTTTGAATGTGACAATAAGTTTACAATTAATAAAAACAAAGACGATTATATCGTTCATCAATGGAATAGTGATGGAGCTGGTGCATATTTAATTGTTTGGGTTTTTGGAAACGAAAAGCTAAAACAACGTTTGATATTAATACCTTAAAGAAAAAACGATTTGCCAACAACGTGTATAATTAATTGCTTTGGCAAGTGCTTATTTGGAAAATTCCTTCGGAATTTTCTCTGGCAAGTTTTTGTTTACTAAATTAGTTGCTAAACCACGCAACTAACCATACACAAAACCGTTAGCGGCCATTGCTCACTCTGCTCAAAACAAACAATTAAATCAACTCAAAAGTGGTTTAAAACCTTAAAATCAATCAGTTTTTTACGATTAAAATTTAAAACAAATATCGGATCCAAACGATGCGCAACTGTTGCGTATGACTGACCTCACTCCTACCCAATATTTCCCAGCGGATCACCAAGCATTTCGAAACTCTTACGGCGGAATGACTTTTGTTATGGGATAGTATTGCGCAATAAATATCTTTAAATATAAAACGCCCGCTAACAATATGTATAAAAAATGCTTAATTTAGAGCATAATCTAAAGGTCAGTGCTTTGTTTACTTACTGCTGATTTTCCTACGGAAAATCCTCACGCGCAAACACGCACTTTCCATACATGAGACGTTGTAAAACATTATGAAGAAACCTCTGAAAATAACATTAATCCTTCTCGGAATTTTATTCGTGATATATCATTTATTGAGTTGGACTGGAATTTTCACAGTTTATAATAATCCGACTACATCGAATTTACCAACTTTGGAATTGAATTCTAAAATGGTCGCTTCGAACCTAACTGAACCGAAAAATGGAGACTTTGTTTGTTACAAAAATCAAAACGGAATGTTAGGAAATCATATCAGAGTCCATAGACTTTGTGGAATGGAAAATGACATTGTGGAAATCAAAAACGGAACATTATTCATTAACGGAAAAAATGTTGATAAAGGAACTGATTTTATGCATTTCTATACTTTGACAGAAAGTGAATATCATAAAATCAAACCTGAAACAAATCCTGACGTGACTTTTATTTCAAGAGTTGGAGAAAAAAAGGACTCGATAATGATTTTACTTTCCGATAATTATGCTCAAAAAAACAACTTTGAATTTAGGCGCAGAACAGTAAATAAAATGGACTACAACTCGATAGTTCAAGAGATTTATAATCAAAATTGGAATTTAGATAATTTCGGACCTCTAAAAATTCCAACTAATAAAGTTTTTGTTTTAGGAGACAATAGAGATATATCAGAAGATTCGAGATTTGTTGGACTGATAGACAAGTCGGACATTGTTGGAACTGTAATAATAAAATAACGTTTTACAACACCGTGTATAATTCATTGCTAGTACTCGCCTACTTACGAAAATCCTAGCGGATTTTCTATTCGGTTTGTATTTGCTAAATTAGTTGCTAAAACTCGCAACGAAATCATACACAAACACGTTGCCCACAATATGAAAAAACCGTTAATAATGGGAATTTTAGCACTATTTGGAATTAGTTGCTCTCAAAAAAATTCATCGGATGAAAATTCGATGCTTCTTTGGGAAGACGATTATTTAATGGTTGAAATAATGTCTTCTAAAAATTTGGAATATGCTCTAAATGAAACTGGAAGAATATCGGAGTTTGCGGAAAAACATTCTGACGGAAATGGATTTTCAGAAATTACAGCGATTAAAGAAAAACCAATTGAAACTAAACAACTCGAAATTAACGAAAATGATTTTGTGGAATTATTAAACTCTGTCGGAATTAAAAAATACCCAAAACTGACTTATGCTGGAATTGGAGAACCTCAGATTATAGAAAATTCTAAAACCAAAGCGTTTGGAAGTCACTCAAGTGCAATATTCTATGATGGAGAAAATAACAAAATAGAACATATTTGGTTTTCAACTTACGATTGGAAAAACATACAAAAAACGAAAATCGCTGATGGATTAAATGCTATCGGAGAAAAATATGATATGATAATGGTAGATTTTGCAAGTGAAGAAGTAATTGACTTAAAAAAGAAATCGGAAATCGAAAAATATTTGAAAACGGAATAAAATACTGTGGGCAACACCGTATATAATTTATTGCTAGTTCTAGCCTACTTACGAAAATCCTCGCGGATTTTCTATTCGGTTTTTATTTGCTAAATTAGTTGCTTAAACCACGCAACAAACCATATACAAACACGTTGCCCACAATATGAAAAAAACATTGAGAATTACAATCACACTTGGATTTCTATTAGTCGGAATTTCTGTTTTCGGACAAGAATTTATATTTGACATTCACAATACTTCACTCGATGATTACATTAAACTTGAAGAAAGATTGGGTAGTGAAAGAAAAGAAAACATTTCAAATAATATATCTTTTACTGGAGATGCACAACCAGTTGTTTTCATTCGGAAAGAAAAGATAATACCTAATTTAAGAGCTAACTATTTTTTTAAAAAAACTGATTCTACAATGTCATACATCAGATACGATTGGGATGAAAGTTTTTACAAGAATACAGGCAATCTCGAAAGTCAAAAACCTTTAAGTTTTCAGAGAGCATTAAGGAAAAAATCACTTCAAATCGAAAAGGAAATTACCAAGATATATGGCAAACCAGAAACAGAGGGTAGCTTATCTGATTTGTCAAAAGTTGAAATGCGAAAAGGCGTAAGTAAAACAAACATTTGGAAACCAAATGATAGTTTGGAAATAGAAATGTTTACGACTATTTCAAACTTTTACGAAAAACGAGGAATGGTTACAACTGCACCTACTCATAGGATTAGATTATACATTACAAATACGAAAAAGGAAAAGAAAATTGAACCTAAATTGAGTGAGCAAAGACTTGATAATTTAAAATTAATTTCATCTAATTTTATTGAAAGTTTAGGCAATAAGAACTTAACCAAATCCAAAACGTTTTTATCAACTTTAATTATCGAAAATGTCACGGATAAACAATTAAATACTCTAATCGAGAATTGGGATTTTAAAAAGGACACAGAATTAATTTATAGCGGAATTCAAGTCGGACTTGATGGAAAGGTTTTCACAATACTAGATTTTAAGTACAAAGAAGATATTTCAGAACCAGCAAAGGAATTATTGAAAATTATATTTGATGATAAAGACAAAATTGCCCGAATCCAACCAATTGTATTAAACAGAAATTTGGGCAAATAATACTGTGGGCAACAATGGTAATCGTTGCACAAGCCCAAAATAAATAGTACACCTTTAATTAAAAACCGTCTTTAGAGACGGTTTCTATTTTTATACAGTTAATATTTTAGGTGATTTACAAGGTCTTAAAAGCGTATTAATAGCTTTATAAAAGGTGTTTTTTAGATTAAAATAAAGTGCAAGTGCTCCTGCATCACTTTTAGTACGTTTTTCAATAAATTTCATGTATTTTTTGAGATTGTAAGCAATAGCTGAGAGTTGCATGCATTTATTGGCTTGTTTTACACCAATAGTATTAACCTTATTTAACCCCATAAACTGTGTCAGGGTTCCAAATACGGGTTCTACGGTGCTTTGCCGTTTTCCTTTCATGTAACGCCCTTGATTACTGTTTACTCGAGCTATATTACGTTGGTATTCCTCACGATAATAGGTAACTGTAAATTTCTTTTCTTGGGCTGATTTCCCAAGACATGTTATGCGAATCGGGCAGTCTATACACAGCTGTTTTGACCCGCGATATTCCTTCTTTTTGGTGTGATTCTTTTTTTCAATAAATACCTTCTTAAACGGTATGGTTTTACCCTTTGAACAGGTGTAATGATCCTTGTCTTTATCATAAGTAAATCCATCTGGACCACCTTTATAAGTGCCATGAGCGGGTATAAAACTTTTTAAACCTATAGCTTCTAGAAAAGCATAATTCTCACCACTACTATAGCCTGTGTCGGCTACACAATTTTCCCAAACAAGTTGTGATTTCCAAAGCCGTTGTTTTACACGCTTAACAATATCTGGTAAATGCTGACTGTCTTTACCGTCTGCATGGTACGCTTTTATATCGCTTATAACATGGTTTGCAGTATCTACAGTAAGCTGACTGAGGTAATTAAGTTTTCTTGCTTTGCCGGGTTTTACACTAATACGCGCATCGGGATCGGTGGGGCTATAATGTGTTTTATTACTCGTGTAGCGACTGCCTTTAGCGCCGGCTCCTGGGCGAGCATCTTGATCTTTTGCCCATTTGGTATTACGGCTTTTTATAGCTTGTAATTCCTTGTGAGATGCAGATAAAGTTTGCTGATTTTTATCTGCTTTATTTTCTTTAGATTGCCTTAAAGGGGTGTGCTTATCTCGATTGCTAATGTTACGAATATGGCGCAGGTGATTCTCTAAATCTTCTTCAGGAACTTTAAGTTCTAAAGTATCCATGGAAGCATTGGCTTTTACAGGAGCAGAATCTATTGTTTGCGTGTGTCCAGCGACCATACCTGCGGATACACATAGTTCAAAAACCTTTATAAAAACAGATTCAAAAACGTCTTCCGGAAATAATTGTCGTGTACGGCTAATGGTAGAGTGCCACGGTAATTCTTCGTCTATATCATAACCTAAAAAATACAGTATATCCAAACGCATGCTACAATGTGCAATAAGCTTGCGATGGCTAGTTATATTTTCTAAATATCCCACTAAACAAAGTTTAAAAAATACAATGGGATCGATGCTTTTTTGTCCGCTTGATCCATAGAACTTTTGAGTGGTTTTATAAAGAAAATTAAGATCTATAGCTGTATGAAGCCGCCGGTAGAAATTGTCTTCTGGCACACGTTCGCTAAGTCTAAATTGATTGAATAGTTTCTCTTGATATGTCTTTTTTCCCTGCATACATAAAGATAAGAAACGTTCATTTTTTAAGCAATTGCATTACTACTTTTTTCTTAACTTGTGCAACAGGCACAATGTATATAAAAAATAGCGCGAGTTGTGGCTAACACTAAGGTTAGAGCATTTTTTTTTAGAAGTCGCCAAATTTTTAAATTTGACAATTTCCCAAAAATAAAATAAATAATAAAATTTAAAAATTCGGCTTGTGTTTAATCCGAAAAGTAACAGCTTATTTTCAGCGCTACTTTTCATATACGAGACCGTTGTAACACATTTGACCAAATCAAGAAAATGCAGGAATTCAAACATTGGAAAGAGTTTATTAACCGAGTTTTAATCGGAAGCGGAAAATTCGAAAATCCAAAAACTGAATTTAAAGGAGATGCGGAAATTGAAACGTTCAAATCAACCGAACAAAGTTCTCTGACTGAAATAAAAGTTGGATATTTAAAAGACAATTTATTAATCTATTTGCAAATTTTCAATCCGACAGTTCCAGGATATAATAAATATGTGGAAGGAGAATACTTTTATCAACACGATTTTAGTGAAGACGATAAAAGTTACGGAAGTCCAGCATTGGAATTTAATGAACAGAATCGGAATGGAATTCTCTCTATTCTCGAAAGTGGATTAAAAGGAAAAGAAGTTCAATTTGTGAAAAACAACATAATTCTGAAATCCAAACTTTATAATACGGAATCTCATCCTGACTTCAGTTATTCTTATAACTTCACAAAGAGAGGTTTTTGGAACAAAATATTCGGACAGAAAATTGACAAAATGGACGGAATTGAAAAGAGAGAAATAGAGTTGAGTACAATATTTAGCGGAATAAAAAACGTGTTACAACAACGTATATAATTTATTGCTAGTTCTAGCCTCCTTACGAAAATCCTCGCGGATTTTCTATTCGGTTTTTATTTGCTAAATTACGTGCTAAACCACGCAACAAACCATATACAAACACGTTGGCAAACATTTGAATGACAGAGAAACTACCATATGAAATTTTCACAGAAGAAGTTGAAAGACTTTTTAAAACTGCGAAGAAAAAAGACGAATTTGAATACGTCTGTGCTCTAATAAATTTTAATGGAATGGGAGATGCCAGAGCATTAAGTCACATTCACGAAAGCAAAGATTTATTTTTCCAAATGGTAGAATTGATTGAAAAATCTGAAAATAAGCACGAACAGATTAGACTTTTGCTTTTACTTTATTGCCATATTTTCGAAATGGATGAATTTTATAATATGTTAGGTAATATGTTGAGAATATGTCTTGGAGAAAGATATGGAGTTATGTTATATAATTCACCAACATTAGCCAGAGAACTTAATCCTTCAAATAAACTTGACAAATTGGAAAGTCTGTCTAAAAAAGCAGGATTTGAATTACTAATTGAGACTATAAGAAGTCTTTATTCAAGTCCTTTAAGGAATTCATTTTTTCACTCTTCTTATTCTTTAAGCGGAGATAATTTTTATGTGGTATCTGGAAAGGAACTGAAAATTAACGGAATGACGAAAGGAGTAGTAAGTTTAAGGGATTATATTTTGCCAATTACCCAATCAACAGTAAATATCGCAGGTCATTTTTTTAATTTATTAAGAAGCTCACGACTTGATTACAAAGAAAATAAAATTGTTGTGGGAAGGCTTGAACCGAATGGAGTTAAAATTGAAATTATGGGACATTCCGAAAGAGGTCTATTTGGATTTCAGACTATAATAGAATAAAAAACGATTTGCCAACAACGTATAAAATTAATTGCTTGGTACGAGCCTGCTTACGAAAATCCTCGCGGATTTTCTATTCGGTTTGTATTTGCTAAATTCGTTGCTTAACCACGCAACTAATCTTATACCAGACCGTTGTAAACAATTTAGAGCATAAATGACGAAAAAAGAAATTAATAACATTCTGAAATCTGAATCTGGAATTATCCTATTAGAAAAGGAATCTGAACAGTCTTTTTTTGAATCGATATTAAACAATACTGTTTCGTTGATTTCTGCTATATATTTCTTGACAAGAAAAAAACTTGATTCATTAATTCTAACTGAAAAAAGAATTTTACTAATAGTGCGGAACAAAATTCAACTTGAAAAAAAGTTAAACGGAAATGAGTCGTTGATATATAACGGTGTGAAATCCTCATTAGAAATAACTGACCAAAATGAAAAATCTATTATTGGACTGAATAAATTACGTGTGAGTTATGAAGAAGGAAAGTCAATAAGACAAAAATTAACTGAATTTGAAAGCAGAACTGAATAAAAAACTGTTTACAACAATGTATAACCGCAATTACGGCGGATTCGACTACGTCCGAATCCACTCGGAATTGCTAACGTCCGTGCTAAACCGAAAATTAAAGCATATTAACCCGTAACTGACGGTTATACGAGACCGTTGCCAACAATAAAAAATAAAAATTATGAAAAAAGGAATTCTACTTTTAATTTGTGTTTATTTCACTAATATTTCGTTCGGACAAAATTCAAACGACGGATTGAAAATGATTTCGGACTACTCTTCTAATAATTCTGAAATTAGAGATATTCTACAATTTGAAGGAATCGAATATTTGAAATTGAAATTCATTGGAAAAGAATTAAAAAATAAAAGTTATCATCTAACAGTTAAGGAAATTTGGGACGGAAAAATAGTCAGAGACACAACAGTCTTCAATAGTAAAACAATTGGAATAAAACAATTTGAAAATGTAAATGATACTATTTTGAATTTAAAGGTAATTTCGAAACTAACTCATAAAAATAAATTGAAAATGACTTTTAAATTTCCAAGATTTTCAATAACAAAACAATATGACGCAATTGAAACAGATGAATATAGTCTGAGAAATATTGCAGAGGAAAGTAATTTAGAAATCGCTTATAATGAGAAATTTTACTTGTTAGCGTATATTCTTCCATACGAAAGAGAAGATGGTTCTAAATCGTGGTGTGAAGTCGGAACAAGTGGAAAGGAAATTGAAAAATGGGGAGAAAAATTTGGAATAAAACATTATTTATTATTTGAAATTAAATTTGAATAAATTACTGTTGGCAACATCGTATATAATTTATTGCTGGCTTATTGCTTACTAGCGAAAGTCCTCGCGGACTTTCTTGGTCGGTAATTATTTACTAAATTAGGTGCTTGAAACACGCAACAAACCATATACATCAACGTTAGCAATAATTATGGCGAACAAAACAATATATTTTGTAACAATTATCTTATTTTTTATTTCTTGTAAATCTATAAGAAATGAAAAAAAAGATATTGCATTCAACAATAAATATAAGTTTAAAGCCGAAATAGAAAGTGAATCTAAAAAAGACGCTTTAGAACCTGACTTTCAAAGTTACGCAACAGAGTACTCCTTTAAAACTGACCATAAAAATGCATTAAAATATTGGGATTTAGAATTTACTCCAAAAATTATTGGTTATAACCAGTTTCAATTTGATTCAATTAAAAATCTTTATGAAACTGCAAAAGCAAAAGATTACATACTTAATCAATCCAAAGAGAACAAAATTGTTATTATAAATGAATCTCACCATAACGCATCTCACAGAGTATTCACAGAATCTTTGCTAAAAGAATTATTTAATAATGGTTACAAAAACTTGTTTCTTGAAGCCCTCACAAATGGTGATAAAAAAGACTCTTTGCTAAATTCCAGAAAATACCCAATCCAAAATTCAGGTTATTACACTAAAAACCCACAATTCGGAAATTTGATAAGAACAGCTAAAGAAATTGGATACACAATTTATCCATATGAAACAACTGGTAATGAAGGAGGGGCTAAAAGAGAAATAGACCAAGCGAACAATATCTATAAAATAATTAAAGAAAAACCATCTGAAAAGAATCTCATCCATTGTGGTTCAGGCCACGCTATTGAAGGAAATGTTAGTTTTTTTGGTGGCTTATCATTAGCTGGAAGATTACACAAATTGACTGGAATTAATCCGCTAACGATTGACCAAGTTTTTTACTCTGAAAAAAGTACTTTTGACTATAGCAATATTTTTGTTCAATCTTTTGACTTTAAGCATCCTTCCATTCTTCTTGATAAAAACTCAAACCCCTTTGCTTATAAAAATAATGACAGATGGATTGATATTGTTGTTTTTCATCCATTAACAAAATACATTAGTAATAGACCAAATTGGTTATTTGAAAACGGGAATAATAATGTGGCTATTAATATTTCTAATTTAAATTTGGATTTTCCTATTATGATATTTGCTTATAATAAAGGAGAAAATTTAAATGCTTCAATTCCAATTGATGTTATAGAAATTGAATATAAAACCGACTATTGTAATTTAGCACTTAAAAATGGAACTTATGAGATTGTAGCAACCAATGGAACTATGTCTGTTAAATTCGAACAAAAAGTAAAATAACTATTGCTAACAATCTATAAAAATAATTGCTTGGTCATTCCTTACTCGGAAAATCCAGAGGATTTTCCTCTGGCACGTTTTTGTTTACTAAATTAGATACTTAACCACGCAACTATTCTTATACGAGACCGTTGTATGCAATTTGACCAAGCACTATGAATAAACTGATATTAACATTAGCAATTAGTCTTTCATTAATCTCATTTAATGGATTTGAATTCAATTCTGAATTTAAATTAGTCGGAGAATGGGAAGGAACGGATAAAGATGAAGTTGGATATTTTACATTTGACAAAGAAGGCTATGCATATATTAAGTTTGGAACTGACTTATTAGGCGGAAAAGAATTCGTAAAAGACGGAAAAAAATTCAGTTTGACTTATAAAGTTGATTATAAAAAGTCACCCATTACGGTTGACCTCATATTCACGGAATTGGAAACCGAAAGACAACTAGTTTGGCCTTGTATAATAGATGTTTTAGAAAATGACCGAATAATGTTTGCTAGAGGCTCAAATGGAATTAGACCTGAAAATTTTACAGATTATGATTTCATAATACTCAACCGAATAAAATAAAAACTGCATACAACACAGTATATAAAAAATTGCTAGTTTTATGCTAAACCAATGTTAGTTGCTTTGTTTGCTTGCATCT
Organism: Formosa bonchosmolovskayae; assembly: GCF_051016085.1. Taxonomy (GTDB): domain Bacteria; phylum Bacteroidota; class Bacteroidia; order Flavobacteriales; family Flavobacteriaceae; genus Formosa. The sequence goes on along the minus strand of NZ_CP174605.1, from coordinate 2,909,576 downwards.
GATTTTCCTTCGGAAAATCCTCGCACTCAAACACGCAACTTTCCATATACATAAACGTTCTACACCATTTGAAAAAAACATTCGTCATAGCATTAATATTTCTGATTTTGACAGCTTCCTGTTCAAATCCACAAAACACGCTGAATAATTACGCAAATTATCCCGTAAAAGTTGCTAAACAAAAAATTGAATATCCGAATGGCGACTTTTCATTCTCTATTCCGATTAATTGGGTATGGAAAGTAGAAAACTACGAAAACGAAAATATCTTGTTGGGAATTGACGCAGGTTCAAATCCTGACAATGATGGTTTTGTCGATTTACTTTCAGTGCAGAAAATTAAAAGTTTTGGAAACAAAACGAATTTAAAATCTGAATTTGAATATTATCTCGAATTGTTGGAAACGAATTGGGATGCGGAAGTTGTTGAAACAGGCAAAACTGATTTGCTAAATCAAGACGCTTATTTTCTGCACACAAAATCGGATACTGGAACTTACGGCGAAATTGAAACCATAAGTTTCGTTGTAGAAAGCGAAACTAAAGGAGTGTTTTACAATTTGACTGCTTCAGCATCTCAAACTGATGAATTAAAGAAAAATATGGCTATATTAATCCAATGTTTGAGAACGTTTAAAACTAACAACAGCGGATAAAAAACGGTGTAGAACAACGTATATAAAACATAGTGCGAGTCGTTGCTAACACGCAGGTTCGGGCATTTTTGCGAGGTCGCCAAATTTTTAAATTTGGCTAATTGAGAAAAGAAAGATAATTAGAAAAATTTAAAAATTCGGCTTGTGCTTAACCGAAACGAAACTGCCTATTTTCTGCACTACGTTTCATATACAAATCCGTTGGCGTGCATTTGAGAAACTGTACGAAAAACAAAAATTCAACTGATTATAAACTAAATTTAAATCGAGAAAATTAAGTGAAATATATAATTAGATTATTTTTTGTCATCTTACTTCTGACTTCTTGCATATCGGATAACGAATTGTGGAAAATAAAAAAAGTGGAACTCGGTAATGATAATAATATATATTTAAAATCGTGGATTTGGGGATTAAAAGGAGAACACGCTCGAACAATTATTTCAGAAAACAATAGAAAAGATTATTCAGAAAATAAGGACATTGATATTGGACAATTTGTTACAATTCGTTACAGAATTGAAAATGGAAAATTTATCTTATTGAAGTCAAATAACGACAGTATTCGGAAACAAATAAAAACCGAAATGGAAAATGTTGAAATACGATATGTTTCAGTAAGTGAATTTCTGAGTTCTAAAGAAAATTATGTGGAAGATTTTAAAAACGAAAATTAACAATCGAAAAGAATAAAAAACGACACGCCAACACCGTGTAAAATTCATTGCTAGTTATAGCCTACTTACGAAAGTCCTCGCGGACTTTCTATCTGTGATTTATTTGCTAACTTTAGTGCTTAAACACGCAACGAAATCATACACAAACACGTTACCTGCAAGCTGACAAAACCGATGAACACAGAAGAATTAGTAAAGGCATTTTATACCGAAAAACAGGATTTTCTGAAAGAATATTTATCTGAAAATCCCGAAACTGAAGTTGGACAATTAATTAAATCACTTAATCTGACTAATGAGCAAAGTGTAATAATGGAAAAAGTTATGAATTCAGCTTTACCTGATGTTTTTTACACTATCCTTTTGGGTTTAGATGGTTGTGCTTCGATTGGCGGAATACAAGAAATGTATGAACTGAAAGATGAAAACGGAAATCAATTAAGCGGAGAAATAGAAGGCTATGCGTATGAATATTTTCACGAATCAAATCAATAAATGTTAATAGGATATTTTGACTATTTAATTATCGCAATTTTAATTTTCCTTAATATAAAATATTGGAAAACAGATTTTGAAAAAAAAGTAGGTTGTTTATTGGTCAGTCTATTGTTTGGGTTTGTACTTCCATTTGTTTCAATGATAATTGAATTGCAAATTGTAGGCGAATGGATGGATAGTTTTGAAGTTGTTTATACTTTTTTACGATTTCCTATTTATTGGGTAATTGGAATTATTCAAATGATAATTATCGGAATTAGATTGAGTAGAAAACCAGATGAAGAGAATGAAACTGAAAGAGTAGAATAACGTGGAAAAAGCCTGCAGGTAACACCGTGTATAATTAATTGCTTTGTTCTTCCTTACTTGCGAAAATTCCTGCGGAATTTTCTCGGGTTCGTTAAAGTTTACTAACTTAGTTGCCCAACCACGCAACTAACCATACACAAACACGTTGCCACACATTTGAGGCTTAGTCTCATCTAAAAAAGATTGACAAATGAATGAAAGACCTTTTTCAACCTATAATCATACTATTTTCAACCGTGACTTTTTTATTTTATTAGAAACCTAATAATAGATTTGCATCAAACTTATTGTTAAACTATTAAATTTAAAACCATGAAAAAAAGAGCTGTTTTACTAGTATTTTTAATTTCTCTAACAACTTTTGCTCAAAAGCAGAATAATGAAACCAATAAAACTGAAATTAATCAGTCTACAAGGTTCAATTTTCAAAGAACTATTCAACTTGATGAGCATAAAAAAAATGAAGAGATTATTATAAAAATTGAGAAACAAACAAAAAAATTTGAATTAATGATTGACACATCTGTAACTTCAGGAAAACTTACAATAGAAATATATGATTCAAACGAAAAAAAACAAGGAACTTTTTCTGTTGGAACTCAATTGAATATTGAGAATTCAGAACGTGCACAGGGTAATATAAACAAATCTTTGATAGATCCACAAGCTGGTAATTGGAAAGTAAAAATTATCCCTATAAACGCTAAAGGAATGATTCAAATAAATACAGCTTCATTTCTTTAAAATAAATGAAATTTAATCATAATATAATTTTTTACAAAATAACAGCTCTTCTGTTTTTAAGTTCTATCAATGTATTAGGGCAAAATTCTGTTAACGGCAAAATAAAAGGGCTGATAAAGATAGATTCATCGTGGTCTTCAAAAATTTATTTGTCTTACATCCCAACATTTAGTGATATTCACTCAATGTCTAACGAAATGATAATTGCAGATTCAAAAATAGATAGCATTGGTTATTTTGAATTTAATATAGATTTTTTACCCAAAGAACAGAAACTTTATCGTTTACACATTTCAAAAAAGGCGGATTCTAAGACTTCACTTATTATAGGTGGATTAAGTGAAAACTACTTTGTTTTTATTGCTAATAGATATTCTAAATTAGAATTCAAAGCCACATCAACTAATCCACCTTTTAAGAATATAATTTTTGAAACTCAAAATGAAAATTTTGAGTTTCAAAAAATCACGAGCTTGGTTTTCAAGAAAGATAGTATTGCTTCTTTAAGTGGACTTTCTAAAAGAAACTTTATAGAAAATAGATTAAACGAAGAGTTGTTAAATATTGCTGATTCATCCACTAATTCGCTAATTTCACTTTATGCTATCTACAAAAGTAACTTTGAATCAAACTACATTTCTAAAGAAAAATTCTATAAATCTTACTTAAACAAGTGGTCGAAAATTGACAATAGCTACTTCAATGATTTTAGAAAAAAATTACCCATAAAAAACTCGAAAAGCAATTTAACTAGGAATATAATTCTCTCAATTATTTTAATAATTATTGGATATGTTTTAGGAAAATCACGTTTTATTAAAAACAACCGAATTAAAAGACTTAGTGTCCAAGAAAGAAAGATATTTGACTTGCTTAAAAAAGGAGCAACTAATAAAGATATTTCTGATGAATTTAATATTGGAATAAGTACTGTGAAATCGCATGTGAGTAGTATTTTGAACAAACTAAAAGTCAAATCGAGAAAAGAAATAATGGACTAAAATAAAAAACGTGTGGCAACACCGTGTATAATTAATTGCTAGGTCACTGCCGACTTACGAACATTCCTGCGGAATATTCTATCTGTGATTTATTTGTTAAATTAGGTGCTTAACCACGCAACTAACCATACACATCAACGTTGTGTGTCATTTTGAGAAAAACCTTATGGAAAAATTGACTTTAATATTAATTCTTATTTTATCTGTTGGCTGTTCCTCAAAAACAAAAACCGAAAAAGCAATTACTGAACAAGTTTCGGAATTAAAACCGCCATTTAAGAATCAAGGAGAACAAGAGGGTTTTTGGGCACAAGAGTTTTTCAAAGATGAGTACGAAAAACAAAATCACATCAAATTTAACGGAGAAATTAAAATAGTAAATGAATATAAGTCTTTGGACGAGCATGGTAATTTCATCACCAATGCGAATGAAATTAGTTTTGGAAACAGAGTGGTTGAAATTAACCTAAATGACAATAAATTACGCTCGATTTTCGAAAATGGAATTTTATATCCAGATTTGATAAGTGAAAAATATTTTAAAATATGGGATTTGGAAGAATTGAGTTTTTTAAACAAATCACCAAAGATTAAAAGGTTTCGAATTTTTGTAAATATGCCCGAACGAATTTATACACAAATAATTCTATTGGAATTAAAAAATGAATCAGCGGACAATCAGACATCGATGAGTGAATTTGTTGAAAATTCTGAACTGACTTTTATAAAGGAAGCTTGGTTAATGATGTAAAAAAACGAACACACAACACCGTGTATAATTAATTGCTTTGGCAAGTGCTTATTTGGAAAATTCCTTCGGAATTTTCTCGGGTTCGTATTTGTTTACTAAATTAGTTGCTTAACCACGCAACTAACCATACACAACAACGTTGGCAACAAGCTGAAAAAAATGACGTCTGAAAAATATAACACTTTAGGAAAAGGAACTGCGGTAATTTCGTTCATAATCGGAGCATTGATTTTCGGAATTTACTTTCTGACCTCAAACAGCGATTTGTTGTTTATCGGATACGGATTTATAGTTCTTGCAGGAGTTGTAAATTTGATAATTTTAATAGCAATTTTAGCTAAATCAAATTCGGACTCAACCAATCGCAAAAGACTTTTAAAAACAAGCGGATTGATGCTGATTAATCTACCAATAATGTTCCTTTTCATTTGGTTCTCGCTGATTTTAATTGGGAATATGAGAATTACGTTCACAAACGGAACTAATAACAAACTGACTGACATTAAAATAGTCGGTTGTGAAACAGAATACATCGCAGAGCTTGAACCGAATGAAAGTAAAACTGTTTGGGTTGGAATTACTGGAGATTGCTCAATAAACTTGGAATATTTAGAAAACGGAAAAATTAAAAAAGAAATGGTTGCTGGATATGTGACAAGCGGAATGGGACAAAAAATGAAACACAAAATTGACGGAAAAGATAAAGACATATTATAAAAAAAGCCAGTTGCCAACAACGTGTATAGCTCATTGCTATTCAATTGCTTAAACCAAAGTTAAGGTGTATTTGGAAAGTTGCCAAATTTTTAAATTTGACGATTTCCAAGAAAAAGATAAATAGTAAAATTTAAAAATCTGGCTTGTGGCTCAACCGAAAATTAATCGCTAATTTGCACGCAACGAGCCATACACAAGACCGTTACCTGCAAGCTGACAAAACCGATGAACACAGAAGAATTAGTAAAGGCATTTTATACCGAAAAACAGGATTTTCTGAAAGAATATTTATCTGAAAATCCCGAAACTGAAGTTGGACAATTAATTAAATCACTTAATCTGACTAATGAGCAAAGTGTAATAATGGAAAAAGTTATGAATTCAGCTTTACCTGATGTTTTTTACACTATCCTTTTGGGTTTAGATGGTTGTGCTTCGATTGGCGGAATACAAGAAATGTATGAACTGAAAGATGAAAACGGAAATCAATTAAGCGGAGAAATAGAAGGCTATGCGTATGAATATTTTCACGAATCAAATCAATAAATGTTAATAGGATATTTTGACTATTTAATTATCGCAATTTTAATTTTCCTTAATATAAAATATTGGAAAACAGATTTTGAAAAAAAAGTAGGTTGTTTATTGGTCAGTCTATTGTTTGGGTTTGTACTTCCATTTGTTTCAATGATAATTGAATTGCAAATTGTAGGCGAATGGATGGATAGTTTTGAAGTTGTTTATACTTTTTTACGATTTCCTATTTATTGGGTAATTGGAATTATTCAAATGATAATTATCGGAATTAGATTGAGTAGAAAACCAGATGAAGAGAATGAAACTGAAAGAGTAGAATAACGTGGAAAAAGCCTGCAGGTAACACCGGTAATCGTTGCACAAGCCCAAAATAAATAGTACACCTTTAATTAAAAACCGTCTTTAGAGACGGTTTCTATTTTTATACAGTTAATATTTTAGGTGATTTACAAGGTCTTAAAAGCGTATTAATAGCTTTATAAAAGGTGTTTTTTAGATTAAAATAAAGTGCAAGTGCTCCTGCATCACTTTTAGTACGTTTTTCAATAAATTTCATGTATTTTTTGAGATTGTAAGCAATAGCTGAGAGTTGCATGCATTTATTGGCTTGTTTTACACCAATAGTATTAACCTTATTTAACCCCATAAACTGTGTCAGGGTTCCAAATACGGGTTCTACGGTGCTTTGCCGTTTTCCTTTCATGTAACGCCCTTGATTACTGTTTACTCGAGCTATATTACGTTGGTATTCCTCACGATAATAGGTAACTGTAAATTTCTTTTCTTGGGCTGATTTCCCAAGACATGTTATGCGAATCGGGCAGTCTATACACAGCTGTTTTGACCCGCGATATTCCTTCTTTTTGGTGTGATTCTTTTTTTCAATAAATACCTTCTTAAACGGTATGGTTTTACCCTTTGAACAGGTGTAATGATCCTTGTCTTTATCATAAGTAAATCCATCTGGACCACCTTTATAAGTGCCATGAGCGGGTATAAAACTTTTTAAACCTATAGCTTCTAGAAAAGCATAATTCTCACCACTACTATAGCCTGTGTCGGCTACACAATTTTCCCAAACAAGTTGTGATTTCCAAAGCCGTTGTTTTACACGCTTAACAATATCTGGTAAATGCTGACTGTCTTTACCGTCTGCATGGTACGCTTTTATATCGCTTATAACATGGTTTGCAGTATCTACAGTAAGCTGACTGAGGTAATTAAGTTTTCTTGCTTTGCCGGGTTTTACACTAATACGCGCATCGGGATCGGTGGGGCTATAATGTGTTTTATTACTCGTGTAGCGACTGCCTTTAGCGCCGGCTCCTGGGCGAGCATCTTGATCTTTTGCCCATTTGGTATTACGGCTTTTTATAGCTTGTAATTCCTTGTGAGATGCAGATAAAGTTTGCTGATTTTTATCTGCTTTATTTTCTTTAGATTGCCTTAAAGGGGTGTGCTTATCTCGATTGCTAATGTTACGAATATGGCGCAGGTGATTCTCTAAATCTTCTTCAGGAACTTTAAGTTCTAAAGTATCCATGGAAGCATTGGCTTTTACAGGAGCAGAATCTATTGTTTGCGTGTGTCCAGCGACCATACCTGCGGATACACATAGTTCAAAAACCTTTATAAAAACAGATTCAAAAACGTCTTCCGGAAATAATTGTCGTGTACGGCTAATGGTAGAGTGCCACGGTAATTCTTCGTCTATATCATAACCTAAAAAATACAGTATATCCAAACGCATGCTACAATGTGCAATAAGCTTGCGATGGCTAGTTATATTTTCTAAATATCCCACTAAACAAAGTTTAAAAAATACAATGGGATCGATGCTTTTTTGTCCGCTTGATCCATAGAACTTTTGAGTGGTTTTATAAAGAAAATTAAGATCTATAGCTGTATGAAGCCGCCGGTAGAAATTGTCTTCTGGCACACGTTCGCTAAGTCTAAATTGATTGAATAGTTTCTCTTGATATGTCTTTTTTCCCTGCATACATAAAGATAAGAAACGTTCATTTTTTAAGCAATTGCATTACTACTTTTTTCTTAACTTGTGCAACAGGCACACAGTATATAAAAAATTGCTAATTTTATGCTAAACCAATGTCAGTTGCACGTTTGCTAGCTTCTGATTTTCCTTCGGAAAATCCTCGCACACAAACACGCAACATTTCATATACATAAACGTTGGCAACAAGCTGAAAAAAATCGACAATCATAAAAATCAACCGAAATTTATAATTTTGTATCTTTGATAAAAAGACAAAAGGAAATGGACTTAGAAGCAAGAAAAATATCATTTGTTCAAGAGTTTTTAAGACTTCAAAATGAGGAAATCGTTAGCGGACTTGAAAAATTATTACGTAAAAGGAAAGCTGAATTGACTGAAAAGAACTTCAAGCCAATGACAATGGAGCAATATAACGCAGAAATTGACCAAGCAATGGAAGACTCAAAAAATGGACGAATGATAAAAGCAACGGATTTAAAGGCTAAAATCCAAAAATGGAGTTAGAAGTTTATTGGTTAGAGCTTGCGGAAAACAAACTTGAGGATATTTACAGCTATTATTTAATCAAAGCAAGTAAAAGAGTAGCTAAAAATTTAGTTAATGGAATCGTTGACTCGACTATTGGTATTGAAAAGCAACCAGAAATTGGACAAGTTGAAACGAGCTTGAAACATAGAGAACAAGAATTTCGATATTTAGTGTTTAAAAATTACAAAATAGTTTATTGGATAAATTATGACTTTAGACGTATCGAAATCGCGAATGTTTTTGACACGAGACAAGACCCTGATAAAATAAATGAAACTGAATAAAAAGCCAGTTGCCAACAATGGTAATCGTTGCACAAGCCCAAAATAAATAGTACACCTTTAATTAAAAACCGTCTTTAGAGACGGTTTCTGTTTTTATACAGTTAATATTTTAGGTGATTTACAAGGTCTTAAAAATGTATTAATAGCTTTATAAAAGGTCTTTTTTAGATTAAAATAAAGTGCAAATGCTCCTGCATCACTTTTAGTACGTTTTTCAATAAATTTCATGTATTTTTTGAGATTGTAAGCAATAGCTGAGAGTTGCATGCATTTATTGGCTTGTTTTACACCAATAGTATTAACCTTATTTAACCCCATAAACTGTGTCAGGGTTCCAAATACGGGTTCTACGGTGCTTTGCCGTTTTCCTTTCATGTAACGCCCTTGATTACTGTTTACTCGAGCTATATTACGTTGGTATTCCTCACGATAATAGGTAACTGTAAATTTCTTTTCTTGGGCTGATTTCCCAAGACATGTTATGCGAATCGGGCAGTCTATACACAGCTGTTTTGACCCGCGATATTCCTTCTTTTTGGTGTGATTCTTTTTTTCAATAAATACCTTCTTAAACGGTATGGTTTTACCCTTTGAACAGGTGTAATGATCCTTGTCTTTATCATAAGTAAATCCATCTGGACCACCTTTATAAGTGCCATGAGCGGGTATAAAACTTTTTAAACCTATAGCTTCTAGAAAAGCATAATTCTCACCACTACTATAGCCTGTGTCGGCTACACAATTTTCCCAAACAAGTTGTGATTTCCAAAGCCGTTGTTTTACACGCTTAACAATATCTGGTAAATGCTGACTGTCTTTACCGTCTGCATGGTACGCTTTTATATCGCTTATAACATGGTTTGCAGTATCTACAGTAAGCTGACTGAGGTAATTAAGTTTTCTTGCTTTGCCGGGTTTTACACTAATACGCGCATCGGGATCGGTGGGGCTATAATGTGTTTTATTACTCGTGTAGCGACTGCCTTTAGCGCCGGCTCCTGGGCGAGCATCTTGATCTTTTGCCCATTTGGTATTACGGCTTTTTATAGCTTGTAATTCCTTGTGAGATGCAGATAAAGTTTGCTGATTTTTATCTGCTTTATTTTCTTTAGATTGCCTTAAAGGGGTGTGCTTATCTCGATTGCTAATGTTACGAATATGGCGCAGGTGATTCTCTAAATCTTCTTCAGGAACTTTAAGTTCTAAAGTATCCATGGAAGCATTGGCTTTTACAGGAGCAGAATCTATTGTTTGCGTGTGTCCAGCGACCATACCTGCGGATACACATAGTTCAAAAACCTTTATAAAAACAGATTCAAAAACGTCTTCCGGAAATAATTGTCGTGTACGGCTAATGGTAGAGTGCCACGGTAATTCTTCGTCTATATCATAACCTAAAAAATACAGTATATCCAAACGCATGCTACAATGTGCAATAAGCTTGCGATGGCTAGTTATATTTTCTAAATATCCCACTAAACAAAGTTTAAAAAATACAATGGGATCGATGCTTTTTTGTCCGCTTGATCCATAGAACTTTTGAGTGGTTTTATAAAGAAAATTAAGATCTATAGCTGTATGAAGCCGCCGGTAGAAATTGTCTTCTGGCACACGTTCGCTAAGTCTAAATTGATTGAATAGTTTCTCTTGATATGTCTTTTTTCCCTGCATACATAAAGATAAGAAACGTTCATTTTTTAAGCAATTGCATTACTACTTTTTTCTTAACTTGTGCAACAGGCACAATGGCTATAAGTAATTGCTTGTTCTCGCTTACTTCTGAAAATCCTCGCGGATTTTCAGTTTGGTGTGTACTTGTAAAGTAAAGTGCAAACCCACGCAACTACTCATAGCCGAGCCCGTTGTGCATAATTTTGACCCGTCCTGAATAAAGGCTACATAATTTTAAACATTATGTATAGAAATGACAAAGTAATTAGAAAGTAGAGTGAACCTTTTAAATTGAAAATTTTAGCCGAACTTACAACAGGAAAATACTCTGAGTGAATTGTGTAAGCTCTACTCCATCGCTCCTACAACTGTTAACGAGTGGATTAAAAAGTATGAACGTAAAGACTTAATGAACACCAGAGTAAAAGTGGAAACAAAAGACGAAATTACTAGAATTAAAGCGCTACAAAAAGAAGTAGAACAACTAAAAAAACTACTACTTAAAAAAGATCTCGATGCAATGGTAGATGAATCTTACCTAGAAGTAGCCGCTGAAAAATTAGGATACAAAAACATCCAACAGCTCAAAAAAAAAACTAAATACCAAGCCTTAATAAAAGCAAAAGATAAAGCTAAGGGATTTGTTTCTTTATCGGCTATTACCAGTTGTTTTGGACTAAAACGAGATGCCTATTATAAGTTTAAATGCAGAGCTGATAAGCGTTTAAAACTAGAACAACAAGTTATTAATATAGTCAAGAAAAGACGCAAATCTCTTCCTAGAGAAGGTGTACGTAAGCTTATAAAAGCGTTGGATAAAGATTTTAGAAAAACTAATCTTAAAGTCGGTAGAGACACACTATTCAAAGTATTAAGGTCTCAGGGCATGCTTACTTTAAGAAAAAAATATAGTTCCAGAACAACAAACTCCCATCACCGTTTTTATAAATATAACAACATTATAAAAGACCTAAAAGTGACAAGGCCTAACCAAGTTTGGGTGTCTGATATTACCTATATCAGAACCGTAAAAGGATTTTGTTATCTAGCACTAATTACAGATATGCACTCAAGGAAAATAATGGGTTACGACCTAAGTGATAGCTTAGAACTTAAAGGATGTGTAAGAGCGCTTAATAAAGCCATTTATAAAGCTAAGCATGTTACAGGACTCATACATCACTCAGATAGAGGCATACAATATTGTAGCAATGTATACACGCAAATACTTAAAAGAAATAAGATAGAAATTAGCATGACTGAAGAAAACCATTGTTACGAAAATGCAATGGCAGAACGTGTAAACGGCATACTAAAAGATGAGTTTTATCTAGACCAGACCTTTACTAATGAAGCACATGCGAAGAGGGCTACAAAAAATGCAATTAATTTATACAACGAAATAAGATTACATTTATCTTTAGACTATAGAACACCAAATATGGTATATCAATTATCAGCTTAAAACCAATTTTTAACTGTAGCCATATTTCAGGACTAAACATTTGAAAATGAACAAACTTCAAATCAAAATACAGGAGAACAAAGACGATGGATTGAATCATTCAGTCGCAAAAATTATGATTGATGGAATTGATTTGATTGAATTATTATCTGAATTTGAAACACCTCTAGCAAAAAAAGAAGGTAGTCCAAATATTGCTGGCCAATATGAAGGACTTAATCCCACAACTCTCTATAAAAACTTACTAAACCTGGAAGACAGCTCTAACTCTGAAGACAATAAATCGGACATTCTAGATTGTGAATGTGGAGTTTGGGGTTGTTGGTCTTTTATGACCAAAGTTGAAGTCGTTAACGCAAAAATTATTTGGACTGATTTTGAGCAACTTCATAGAGGAAAGGAAAGTCATAATTATTGGGATTATTCTCAATTTGGACCATTTGTGTTTGATAAAGTTGAATATTATTCTGAATTGGAAAAAATAAAAAACTAAGCACAACAATGCCTATAGCAAATAGGGCAAAAGAGCTAAATTTAATGGCTTGGGCGTGTTTGCTAAGTCCGCCAAATCTTTTGGATTTGGCAATTAAAAAAGAAAAAATAATTACAAAACAAAAAGCTCTGGCTCGCAGACCAGACGGAAACGAAAAGTTTCCTTGCCTGCCCTACTTGCCATAGCCGAACCGTTAACTGCAAGTTTGACCAAAACCTATGAATAAAATTCCAGATGAATTAAAAGACTTTTACGACTCAATTGAAAATTTGAATTCATTGAGTATATGGAACATTCATCGAGAACTGAAAGTAACAGCTAAAATCGAAGGAGATTGGGAAAAGAAAATTATTGTTGAAAGAAAATCACTAAACTACAACCTAAATAAAGGCGAGTTAGTTACAAATGTTCAAGTCACAGATTCACAAGGTCAAATAGCAACAATTGGTTTAGAAAAGGAGGACATAGAATATCTTAAACAGCGATTAGAATTTACGCAAAATACTTGGCTAAAATCAAGATATTCTCATTTGCTCTGGCAAGAAATTAAGCATCATAAATATGCTGAAATAGCTATTGATAATTATGTAGCCACTATCAATAGAATTAAATCGGAGGAAGCTCGCGAGTTGCCTATAATTCTATCTGCAATTTTACATATATCAAAGAAAACAAAGAAGAAAATAGAAGATGCCAAAGAAGTCGCAATTACACTTATTAATGACTTACCAAATTGATTTAAACCAATTATTTTAAATTCTATTCTAGAAAATAATATTCTTACTAAAAAGGAACTAAATGATATTGCTTTAAAATTACCAAGTTGGATTGAAGAAAAAAATCCTGTATCATATTTTTCAAATAAGCAAAAATTAGAAACTGGTATACAACTTTATAATTTACTAGAACTTCCGTTAAATGAACTATATGAGTTATTAGCCAAAAACGAAGACTTGATTTTAGAACAGCATCAAGAGGATACAGACTTTGTCAAGTATACTACAATTGGAACAAAGGCAAAATATTTAAGACTTGCAGGTAAGTTAGAAGAAGCAGAAGAAAATCTTAAAGAATATAATCGCCTTAAGCAAACGGTAAAACTCGGAAAAGTAAGTTGGCAACTTGGAGAAAAGGAAACAGAGATGTTTAATAGTTATCTCAATATGAAATCAAAAGTCATATTGGATATGCCAACAGAGGGAATACTTGCTTTCTTCTCAATTAACGAAGACATTCTAGTTGACCCAATTGAAAATCAAGAAAATGCCAAGAAAAGTATTAAAAACTCAATTCATAATTTATTTAACACAAGCGTTTTTGACATAAACAGTAACTTCAAGAATTTAAAGGATTCAGAAAAAATTGATAAAGAAATCATTCAGAGTTATACGATTTCCCACGGAGTAAAATGTTTCAGTCTTTTCCTAAAAGTCTTTGTAGACGGTATTTTAACAGGTAAACTCAATTATTATAAAATCTATGACTTTTTTGAATCTCAAACTTGGTACGGTACTAAATTCAAAAGAGGAATGACCGATAATGAAATTGACCAAAATTCGAACTGGTTAACAATGCTAGCACCTGGAATCCATAATCTTTTTGCTCAATTTGAACTCTCGGTTTTAATGAATACTAATAAAATCAACAACTTCATTTTAGCAATGGATTCTTTGACTTTAAAATTCGAAGGTGCATTAAGAGACTTTATCAGATTGTCTGGAGGTAATACATCTACCTCTAAAAATGGAGAGTTAAAAGAACAATTACTTGAGGAATTATTAGAAAACCAAACAACAAAAAAATACTTTACAGAAAAGGACATTGAATTGTTTAAATATACATTCACTAGAAAAGGAAAAAATTTGAGGAACAATATTGCTCATTCATTTTTAGAATTTTCTGATTATAATTTACAGGCTGTGACATTAGTTTTTTTCTGTATTTTAAGACTTGGAAAATATACGTTTAACGAAAAAACAAGCAGCTAACAATGGCTATAAGTAATTGCTTGTTCTCGTTTACTTCTATAAATCCTCGCGGATTCTTCATTCGGTTTTTATTTGCTAAATTAGTAACTTAAACACGCCACTAATCATACACGAGACCGTTTCCAATCATTGTGGTGAAAAGCAGTATGAATCAATTAAATCGGAATTGACAAATTTTACAGGTTAAAGCACTGACTGAATTTACTCGAACTCTGAAAAGTTGAAAATGAAAAAAACTGAGTAAAGCTATAATAATAATAATAATAATCTATTGCTTCCATAACCACTGCCATATCGGGTAATTCTTTTAGAAACTTAACGCATCCAGATACATCAATTTTGTACTAATTATGCCCCGAAAGGTTATCAAATACATCTTTGCTGGTGTCTACTCCAAAAGTTTCTTTATAATTATTCTTATGAAATGACTTATGAAATTTTATGAAATAATTTAAATTCGATATCAAATGAATACCTGTCAATGCATACTCCAATAACAAGATAAAATTAAAAATATACATTTATAATATGACCATGCGTTCTTCATAATGCCCCCTAAGCTATACTAATTTCTAAACCAATCTTCAATAATTTTTTTCTCTATATTATGGCTGGCTTTATGAATAAATTCATTTTTAGGAGGATTATATTTATAATCATTGGTCCAAATTAAAAACTTATCAGCCACCTCTTTTATTGCCTCACAAATAAATTCAATTTCAGCATTAGTCATAGTGGGATGAGTAGATATACGTACCCAACCTGGTCGTTCTATTAAGCAACCTTCCTTAATTTTTAACGCAATGGACTTTGATGTGGATTGATTGACATTTAATAAATATTGTCCATAAGTTCCTGCGCAAGAACACCCTCCTCTTGATTGAACACCAAACTTATCGTTCAAGAGTTTTACTATTAAATTGTAATGAGCGTTTTCAATATAAAAAGAAAAAACACCCAACCGGTCTGTATTTTGAGGTGCTAGAATATGTAAATTTTTAATTTTTAATAACCTTTTGAATATGATGGCATTTAATTCGCGCTCCCTATTTAAAATATTCTGAGTTCCCATTTCCTCTTTCAACTGTATAGACCGTGCTATTCTAATGGCTTGTAAAAAGCCAGGTGTCCCTCCGTCTTCGCGAGATTCAATATCATCTATAAAATCATGATCACCCCAAGGGTTGGTGTAACTAACAGTACCACCTCCTGGATTATCAGGAACTAAGTTTTTATAGAGTTTTTTATTAAAAATTAAAACCCCTGTCGTTCCTGGTCCCCCTAAAAATTTATGAGGAGAAAATGTGATGGCATCTAAATATTCATCTGCACCCTGAGGATGCATATCAATTTTAACATAAGGAGCAGAACACGCAAAGTCGACAAAACACAGACCGTTATTTTTATGCATTATTTTTGCAATAGCATGATAAGGTGTAATAATACCTGTTACATTCGAACAGCCTGTAATTGCCGCTATTTTTATTGGCGTTTCTCTGTATTCTTTCAACAATTTTTCAAGACTTTCTAAACAAGGCAGACCATCTGTATTTGAAGGGATAACTTTTACTAAAGCTATGGTTTCTAACCAAGAGGTTTGATTAGAATGATGCTCCATATGTGACACAAAAATTATTGGTTTTTTATCTTGAGGAATATCAATATGTGCTTTTAGGTTTTCACTAATTTTGATTCCTAAAATGCGTTGAAACTTATTGATAGCCCCTGTCATTCCAGTACCTTCTGTGAGTAACACATCATCACTAGATGCATTTACATGATTTTTTATTACAGACCTTGATTCAAAATAAGCATGTGTCATTACACTGCCCGTTATAGATGTTTCTGTATGCGTATTTGCTACAAATGGACCAATAGTATTTAAAATTTGTTCTTCAATAGGTTTGTATAATCTTCCGCTTGCAGTCCAATCGGCATAAATGATCTTTTTTTCTCCGTAAGGAGAGACAAAAATTTGATCTAAACCAACTACATTTTTTCTAAATTTTGAAAAATACTGTTCTAAATTGGATTCTGTTACCGAAGTTTTATTTGAATTAAAAATATCCTTTAAGAAATTTATAATACTCATTATTTTTAAATTTAAAATATTACATCATTAATCATAAATGATAATTTGAAACACTTTTCCTTTTATTATTTCAAATATGATATTTTCCTAAAATTCAATCGATAAAATTTCATTTTTTCAGCAAAAACATATCCTTAAATCAACTTTTATTAAAGAAGATAAACACAAGGCTTTAAAAACTAAAGTCTCCAGTAAAGCTCACCATAAATGATAATTTTTAAACGCTCTCGTTAAGGTATTTATTAAGTTGACTTACCGGTATAACTATTTTTAATAGAAGCTGTAAATCCCCTTTTTCTTTCGTCCCTTCTCCGGTATAATTAGCACGCGTAGCACTTACCACTCCAACAACTTCACCCGAGTCATTAACTACTGGTCCTCCGCTAGCACCTAAACCAAATTCTGCTGTAATGGTCATTTTAGGTTGTGCCTTTTTAGAGTCTACGTATTTTCGAGAAATAATCCCCTTAGTCATAAAGAAGGTATTTCTAAAAGGATGCCCCATCATATATACATCTTCTCCAACAAGTTCTGTTTCTGCTAATGGTAAGGCATTTAATTTCTTCCCTTTTGTATCAATTTTAAGAATCGCTAAATCGTTAGCTTTACTGGCAGACAACACTTCAGTTACTACATAAACAGTACCTTCGTGATCTACTGCAAAAAGACCATCATACTCAATGGTATCTCTAGGTGAAATCACATGGTAGTTAGTTACTATAACACCATCTTCGTGAATTATAAAGCCTGAAGCAGCGCTTAAATGGACATTCGGACATTTATCACATAAGTACGAAGATCCAATATATAACGTACTTTTTTGCAAGTGGTGATACATTTGATTCCCTGTTTTTTTATCTGAATTCATATGTGCAATCTCAACTCCTGAATTAACTTCAAAGTTTTTCGTTCTGTCTTCCTTAAGTTTTGTAAATGGCGTATGCAAATTGGCCGCTACTAATTTGTTAACCTCTATACTGGCAGCGTTGACAAACTCTGAACCATTTTCGGCTCCTTCATCTATTATTTCGACTGTGGTATCGCTAACTTCCGAAACATTCTTAGTTGATTTACAACTGCTACATACTAATATTAAAGATAGATATAGAATATAATTGATTTTCATACTTTTTGTTTATTTGATTTGTTTATAAAGTCTAAATTGATACTGATTTATATTTTGAAATTGGAAACTCCTGCGTTTAACCACGTATGATACGCCTCTACATCAGGAATATAGCCTACAGGCTCGACTAGTTTCTCTTCGTTATGATCGATGATAACATAAAATGGTTGCGAATTTGATTTGTATTTAATGGTTTGCATCTCACTCCATTTTTGTCCGATGTACTTTAACTTTTTTCCTGGTTTTAACTGAGAGTCTACAATCTCATCAGCCTCAAGTTTTCGTTTATCATCGACATATAACGAGATTAAAACCACATCGTTTTTTAATAGATTTAAAATCTCTGGCGCAGGCCATACATTCTGTTCCATTTTTCTACAATTTACACACGCCCAACCTGTAAAATCTAGCATCACAGGTTTACCTACTTTTTTAGCGTAAGCTAAACCTGTGTCGTAATCGTTGAACGCCATGATATCGTGTGGCGCTAATAAATGTGCCCCTTCAGGTAAATCGCCATGAGCAGATGCGCTACCACCTGATCCTAATTTTGAGAAACCTACACCATAAGGCGATTCGCTATAGTCTTGTGGTGGCGGAAATGCACTAATAATATTTAGAGGTGCCCCCCAAAGGCCTGGAATCATATAAATAGTGAAGGTTAACACGATAAGTCCTAAACTTAATCGGCCCACCGAAATATGCGTTAATGGGGAATCGTGTGGTAATTGAATCTTTCCGAATAAGTAAAACGCTAGGGTTCCAAAAATGGCAATCCAAATCGCGATGAAAACTTCACGTTCTAAAATGTGAAGCTGTAAAACTAAATCGGCTTGACTTAAAAATTTAAATGCTAAGGCCAATTCTAAAAATCCTAAAACCACTTTCACGGTGTTTAACCAACCTCCTGATTTTGGTAATGAATTTAACCAACCTGGAAAGGCTGCAAATAATGCAAACGGTAATGCAATGGCTAATGAAAATCCAAACATTCCAATTATTGGCGCGACTCCTCCTTTTGATGCCGCTTCCACTAATAAAGTTCCCACAATTGGACCTGTACATGAAAAGGATACAATAGCCAAGGCTAAGGCCATAAAAAAGATACCGACAAGTCCGCCACGATCTGCTTGAGAATCGACTTTATTTGCCCAAGAATTTGGTAACATGATCTCGAAAGCACCTAAAAAAGACACCGCAAAAACGACTAAAAGCACAAAGAAAATAATGTTAAACCACACATTAGTGGCTAGTGCATTTAAAGCATCGGCTCCAAAAATTCCAGTTACAGCAATCCCCAAGAGTAAATAAATAACGATAATACAAATACCATAAATAATGGCATTCTTAATTCCAGCGGCTTTGTTTTTACTTTGTTTAGTAAAGAAACTCACCGTCATTGGAATCATCGGGAATACGCATGGTGTTAATAAGGCTGCAAACCCTGATAAAAAGGCAATAAAAAAGATTGACCAAAGTCCTTTATTAGAGGCTGAATCATCTGTGATTTTAGTAGTGTTATCTGTAGCGACTTCTGGTGTTACAGCTTTAGTCGTTTCTGTAGCTAAAGCTGTTTTTCCGTTAAGCTGAAATTCTAAATCTATTTCTGTTGGTGGTAAACAACGGGTATCGTCGCAGACCATAAACTCTACAAATCCGTTTATTGTAGATGTTGCTTTTGTGACTTTTATGTTTTGGATAAATTTTGCCTCACCATCAAAATATTTTATTTCCATTTCGAAAACAGGATCTTGAACTGTATGTCCTTCACCTTCTACAGTATTACCGTTTAAAGTAAAATTTTCTTCCGAATTATCGTAGATAAAGGTCGTCGCTATCGGGCCACCTTCGGGTACGACTTGCGAATATAAATGCCAACCCGCATCGATATTTGCTGTAGCAATCAAGTTATATTGTGTATCTGATATTTTCTCTACAGAAGTGGTCCATTTTACAGGATCTAGGACTTGGCTATTTACAAAATTAAATGTTAGTAAAGCGAGTACTAATAGTATGTTTTTCATTTTAAATATTTTAAAATGGATTGTTATATAAACAATCCTTTATACTCTTACATTTTAAGTGACTAATTCAAATACTTAGTTAGTTGATATCGAATACAAGTTCTTTCTCTGTTGGAGGCAAACACCTACTATCATCACAAACCATAAACTCGACAATGGCTTCTATTTTGAAAGGAACTTCTCCTTTTAATTTTATACGTTGCCTAAATTCTGCTTTATTTTCAAAATATTTAATTTCCATTTCGAATACAGGATCTTGGATAACGTGTCCTTTACCTTCTAAGGTGTTTCCTTTTTTTAGGTAATTACCATTCCCTGCATACACAAAACTTGTAGGTATTGGACCATCTTCAGGAACCCTTTGTGAATACAAGTGCCATTCTTTCTCTATGTCTGCAATAGCAATTAATTCATATTCCGTTTCAGAAATTTTATTTACTGATGTACTCCATTTAACAGGATCTAATATTTGAGCTTGAGACATACCTCCTATTAAAAAGGCAAAGACTAAAATTATCATTTTCATAAGTATAGTTTTATTGCTTTGGTTTAAACACAACTTGATACGATTTTCCTTCATTTAAGACTTCACGCGCCATATCTTGAATGTTTTTAATAGACATCTTGTTTACGATATCTTCAAAATTCTTAGGGTCGTTTAGATTTAAATCATAGCGATAGAAACTAGTTAACAATCGCATATCGTAACTATTTTTATCCTTAGACTGTAAACGTTCCTTTAAGAAATTGGTTCGTGTTTTATTTAAATCGTCTTCTCTTACGTTTCCATCAGCTATATTTTGTAATTCTGCAGTCACGATATCCACTAATTTATCGGCCAATTCAGGGTTACAATCAAATCTAAATGACACGTTTAATTGCGATTTTGGCTCTCTAGACAAACTTGCATTTGCTCTTGGGCTGTATGCGCCTCCTTCAGATTCTCTTACACTTTCTGTAACACGTAATTGAAGAATATCGCCAAGCGCATTGGTATAAATTGCATGCGCTGTTGAATACGGCATTTCTTTTTTATAAGCGATATTTACGGTCGCCTTTGGGTCTTCCATAACCAAATAAATGTCTTCTTTAATATGGTCTGATTTCCATTCAGGGCCATTATCTATATAGGCTTCTATGGTATTATATGTTGGAATACTCGCAATATATTTTTCTAACAGCGGTAGTAATTGTTCTGCTTTTAAATCGCCCACAATAAAAAACTCAAAGTCTGAAGCGTCATGAAAACGTGCGTCGTAAATCGATTTTATCTTTTCGAATTTAATGTCGGAAACATAGTCTTCTGTAAAAAGACGCGCTTTAGGATTGTTTTCACCATAAACCGTTACAGTTAAACTGTCTTTCATTTTATCTGCTACGCTGTTCGATTTTCTAATAAGATAATTATCTAAACCACTTTTTAGAACGGTAAAAGCAGACGCTTCGAAACGTGGATTCACAAAATTTAAGTACACCATTTGTAACATGGTTTCTACGTCTTTGGTATTAGATCCACCAGAAATACTTTCATTAATAGCTCCTAAACCAATAGATACATTTGCTGTTTTTCCTGCTAATACTTTTCTTAAGTCTGTAGCATTAAAATCGCCTAATCCTGATTTCTGAGCTAAACTCGATACAAAATTTGCAGAAGGTAAATCTTCTGTATTCAATAAAGACGTTCCACCGTAGCTATAGGCGTTTAAAGCGACTTTATCTTTCTCTTTATCGACAAATTTATGATGTACCTTAATGCCATTGCTTAAAACATAGGTTGTAGCATTTAGTTCGTTATTAATGGTCGTTTCTACAATTTCACCAGGCACAAAGTTAATCCCCGAAACTAAGGTTTTTCCTGCCATGGCTTCCTGATACGGTTGAAGTGTTTTATCATTTTCAACAGTACTCATAATATCTAAGGCTTCTGCTTTGGTTAAGTTTGCTTGCCCTTCTACACCTGTAACATTTAAATATCTATTGTCTTTAGCATACATTGCTTTAAGGGTAGTATGCAGGTCTTCTGTTGTTATGGTCTTAAAGATTTGTTGCACCACTTCGTATTCTTTCTCTAAATCTGAAATGGTTTCATTTTCAAGATAATTTTTCTTAATACTACTTATAATACTTTTGTGACTGATACTTGCTTTCTTAGCTATTCTGTTTTCGTAAGATGTGTTGTATTTCACAATACTTCTATCCAATTCTGATTGCGTAAACCCAAACTTTACACCTTGCTCGACAGCTGTTAACACCTCTTGAAAAGCTTCTTTTTGCATATTAGGTTTTGGTGAAATTCCGATACTAAAAGCATTAGATGTTCTAGACATACTCCCATAACTCATACCTGCTCCTAAAAATGAAGCCTCTGGTTTTTGAGCCAATTCAGAAATTCTAGCATTTAACATCCCTGTCGCCATAGATTGAAGAGTTGAACGTTTTAAATCGGCCACAGTTTCTGTCTCTATTGATTTTTTATGACGTATTCCGAAGGTAATATTTGCTGTGGATATCTCTGGGTCCATCCCTAAGCTATACATCATTTCTTTATTATCTGGAATATCGACTATAAAGCGTGCTCTAGGATTGTCGACAGCTGGAATTGTAGAAAATTTTTCAATGATTTTTTGCTCTATAACCTTTGCATCAAAATCACCAATTACGGCAATAGCCTGCAAGTCTGTTCTATACCAATCGTGATAAAAATCGCGAAGGGCTTTATAATCAAAACTCTCCACTACAGACATTTGTCCGATAGGTAATCTATCTGCATATTTAGAATGATTGTAAGTGATAGGCAGAGATTTAGCAAACAAACGCATGCGTCCGTTTTGCCTGGTTCGCCATTCTTCTTTAATCACGCCGCGTTCAGCATCTATTTCGTCATCGGTTAACAATAAATAATTAGACCAATCACTTAACACCGTTAAGCAGGTATCTACCAAAGCCTCTTTGGTTGGAATGTTATTCATATTATAGACCGTTTCGTCGAAAGACGTATATGCGTTTATATCTTTTCCGAAAACGGCACCATGGCCTTGCAGTGTATTTAGCATGCTTTTTCCTGGGAAATTTTGCGTCCCATTAAAGGCCATGTGTTCTAAAAAATGCGCCAAACCTTGCTGGTCGTCGTTTTCTAAAACAGACCCTACATTTTGAATAATGTAATAACTCGCCGCATCTTTAACAACGTCTGTGCTTTTTATATAGTAAGTTAATCCGTTAGGCAACACACCTTTTATTACGCTCTGGTCTGTAGCTATAGGTTGTTTTAAATCTATATTCTGACCCATCGCAAAATAACTCAGTGATAGCAATGTTAAAAATGAAAAAAAATGTTTCATGTATTGTATTTTTAAAAATTAAGGAGAAAATTATTTTTGAAAAGCAATGATAGATTTTAAACTAATTTAAAAGGGTTATCTTTTCAAATAACCCTTTAAACCTTTCCTAGACATTGACTATGACTAATTCAATTGTTTTTAAGAAAACAAAATTGCTAGGAAAGGTTTAGTTTTAATATGCTTTAAGGTGTATTAATAATTATTACACAGCTTAGAGTTAAATACCCTGCTCATTAAATAATGAGAGTAATTTAGGGTCTGATGGTCTTGGCGCATTGGCATTAACAATGTTTCCTGAAGGATCTAATAAAATGAATTTAGGAATACCATTAATAACATAATCTTTAATAAACTTCGACTGAAAATCGTTGTCTGCAAACAATTGCACACCTCCAAGTTCTTTATCATTAATCATCTTCTTCCATTTCTCGAAGTCTTTTTGTTTATCTACAGAAATACTTACAAACTCAATGTTTTTATCGTGGTATTGCTGTTCTGTTTCTTTTAGAGCTGGAATTTCACGAATACAAGGTCCGCACCAAGTTGCCCAAACATCGATATAAACATACTTGCCTTTTAAATCGTCTAAAGAAGTTGTTCCTCCAGCATAGTTTACATAATTATCGAATTTAGGAGAGGGATTTCCATCTTGAACCTTTTTTAAATTTTCATAAAAGCCTTTAAGTGTTTCATTCTGCTCTTCGTCTGTAGAAGCAGCCATAAAAAGTTTGTAATATTCATCAAGATGTTTTGTTCTAGTTATTCCTGCTACGGTAGATCCTAACAAATCGTTTTTTATGGTCTGATTTTTAGCTGTAGAGAAGGCTTGTAAATCGGCAATATCTTTAGAAATGTTTTCAGTAGTTTTAATTTCAGCCGCTTTACTTCTATAATGCTTACCCACTAATGATTTATAAGCTCTTGAGTCGATATAATCTTCTTCGCTATTATAATCGATAAGGTCTAAATCTGATAAGAAATCTGGAGACACCTTAAAATCTTTTTTCTTAGCATAGCGTGCGTGAGCGTATTCATAATTACCTAATTTATTAAGATAAGTGTATTTAATATCTTTTTGCTGCGCTAACCTAAACGGTTCAGAAAGACCTTCGGTATTATTCAAGAGTTCGTTAAGAGAAGTAACTATTGTAGTGGTTTTGTCTTTAAAAGCATCTTCTTCTAAAATATAGATGTTTTCTGTCCCTTCTAGTTCTTTTGTTTTTTTACTTCTAGCTCTAAGGAAATTATTCTCTTCAGCACCGGTACCAGTAATAACAACTGTACTATCTAAAGCTTTTGAGTCTGCATTAAGTATTAAATTGTAACCATTTTCTAAATGAATATTGGTACGCATTTTATTATAAATTAATTGATACAACCCTTTATCTCCTCTAATGGTATCATTAAAAGTTCCATCGCTAGAAACCTGTAACGTATCTAAAAATGCACGATCATTAAAACTTATTAAAATTATTTTTTCATCAGTATTATTTAAAAACTGTCCTGATACAAGGGCGTAATCAGCCGGAGCATTTTTTTTACATGAGAAAGCTAGAATAGCCATTCCCATTAAAAATAAGTGTTTTTTCATACGATATGTTTTTATATTTAAAGGCATACTTAAATACCCAATTCATTAAATAAGGTTATTAATTCGTCATTTGATGGCCTAGGTGCATTCCATGACACAATATTGCCATTTGGGTCTATTAAAATAAACCTTGGTATACTATTAATTTTATAGGCTACAATAAAGTCGGTACTCCAATCTTTATCTGCTAGTAACTGAACACCGCCTAATGCTTTATCAGCTATCATTTTACTCCATGCTTCGCGCTTATCTTGTGTGTCAATAGAAATACTTATAAATTCTATATTCTTGTTATGATATTGTTTTTCAATTTTCTTAAGCGCTGGTACTTCTGCAATACACGGTCCACACCAAGTTGCCCACACATCCATATACACATACTTTCCTTTAAAATCGTTTAAAGAATTTGTACCTCCTGCATTATTAACATAATCTGTAAAAACTGGAGAAGGCTCTCCTTTAGACAATTTTTTTAATGCTGTATATTTTTCTGTAAAACTTTTATTATTCGCTTCTGATGTAGACGCTGCTATGAATGTATTATAATACGTATCTATATTATCTGTATAAGCTATATCGTACTTTGCTGCCGAGTTTAATAGATTATTTTTTATATAATCGTTAGGGATTTCTCCAAAGACTTTAAGTTTTGCTAAGTATTTATCGATACCTTCATGTTCTGCAAACTCGTTTGCTTTACGCACAAAATACTCTTTAACTAAATCGTCGTAAGAACCTCTGCGTTTAAAAGCTTGTTCGTTTAAAAAATCGACCGACTCAAATTGCTTCATAAAATTATCTGAAACTTTAAAATCTGGTTGATTGGTATATCTTCGATGTAAACTTTCGTATTTTATAAGTGCTAAATAATGAGAATAATATAATTCCTTACGTTCAACTTCTTCGAACTCTTTAGGCAGTCCTTTAAAGCTTTCTAAGTATTTGGTATTAGCTTCAAATATTGTTTGTTGTTTGTCACTAAAATCAGTTTCATTTAATGAATTATATTCAGCATAAACACCTCTTAGGTTATTGTTATGTTCATATTCTGTTAATAGATAATTAGAGGCATCAGGATTGGTACCTGTTATCTTAGCTGTTGTTTTAAATTTATTTATAGTTGCCGTTAAATTATATGTACCTCCAGTTTCTAAATAAAGATATGCCGAGTTTCTACCATCGGTAAAGGTGTAGCGTCCGGTTCCAGAAAACATGGTATCACAAGTAAAGGAGCCATCTTCTGCTAATGCAATAGGCATTCGTAAACCTTGTCCTGAAAGTCTAAATTTTTCTGATGTGGTATTGGAAATAGTCCCTCTAAGTAAAATATAATCTTTACTAGGAGTTGTTTTGCACGATGCTAAACTTAGCATTGAAAGCAATAAGATAAGGATTCTGTTCATGATACTTTTTAAATTAATAATGTGTTAATTAAATTCCTAATTCTTTAAAAAGTTCGATTAATTTTGAGTCCGATGGTCGAGACGCATTAGCACTTACAATGTTTCCTGATGGATCAATTAAAATAAAACGAGGGATTCCGTTAATCTCGTAAGCAGCTACAAAATCGCTTTTCCAGTTTTTATCTGCAAGTAATTGCACTCCAGAAAGCGCTTTATCTGTAACCATTTTTTTCCAAGCATCGTATTTGTTTTCTACATCAATAGAGATACTTACAAATTCTATGTTTTTATTATGATATTGCTTTTCAACTTTTTTAAGAGCAGGCACTTCCGCTAAACACGGACCACACCAAGTTGCCCAAACATCTATGTATACATATTTACCTTTAAAATCGCTTAAAGAAGTTGTTCCACCTGCATAATTTTCGTATGCTGTGAAGACTGGAGATGGTTGACCTTTAGAAAGCTTTTTTAGATTTTCGTATTTTTCTGTAATACTTTCATCATTACTTTTAGACGTGGACACAGATATATATGTGTTATAATATTCGTCTAGATTGTTGGTATAGGTTATTCCACTAGAAGCAGCCGACATTAATAAATCATTTTTTATATAGTCGTTAGGAATTGCTCCATATACGTTAAGTTTAGCTAAATGTTGGTCGACCCCTTCATTTTTAATTAATTCATCTGCCTTTCTGTTAAAATGCTCTTTTACTAATTTATTGTATGACGATCTAAGTTTATAAGCATCTTCATTAAGGTAATCTATACCTTCTAGTTCTTTAAGAAAATCGGGCGAAACTTTAAAATCGGGTTGCTTTATGTATCTTTGGTGTAAACTTTCGTATTTAATTAAAGTTAATAAGTGGTAGTAATTTAACTCTTCACGTTCAGCTTCTAAAAATTCTTTCGGGACATTAGGAAAACTATCTAGATAATTAAGAAGTTGCTCTTTAACAGCTGTTTCTTTAGCAATAAAATCGGATTCGTTTAATGAATTAAATTCGGCATAATCGCCTCTAACTTTAATGATGTTATCAATTTTAGTCATTAAATAATTTGAAGCATCAGGATCTGTCCCTGTTAATTTCACTGTGTTTCTAAAATCTTTACCATCTGCTGTTAAGTTATATTCACCGCCATTGGTTAAATACAAATCTGCTCGCGTTCTAGGATTAAAAAAGATGTATTTCCCTGTTCCGGTCTTAATTGTATCTAAAAAGGTGCCATCTTCTGCTATTTCAATCGTGGTTGAACCGCCCTTACCACCTAGCCTAAATTCTTTTGATGGCGGATTAGAAATGGTTCCAGAAAGCAAGATATAATCTTTGGTTTCTTTTTTTTCTTCGCAAGACGTTAAAAACAAGGTCGATAGAAGTATAATAACAATTTTTTTCATGTATAAAGTTTTAGTTCAGGTAGTATACAAGTATCCTTTATCAAGATGATTTACAATCATTTGACAGATGTGATACACTACATAAAAGTTTTAATAAATTAAAGTGGACTTAAAAAAAAACGGGAAAACGAGTTCCCGTTTTTCTTAAGTAAATAACTATATGTATTTTATTGAAGTCGGATACCATCTAAACAAAAAGTAGGTGCATACACCATACTACCGTCTGGGTTAACATAAGAAGAAGACATCTTGAATAACACTTTATCAACTGCGCCGAATGATGATAAATCGACTCTTCTCCAATCGGTTACTGTATATGTGTAAGCCGGATTTGCTGGATCTACACCTTCTAATAAAGCTAAATAAACATCTGTAGTACCAACACTCGTACCGTTAAGAAAACCTTCAATGGTAAGGGTTATATCTCCAATATTTATTTGATCATATGCTTCGTTATAAGCAGCTTGATATACATCGCCATAAGCAACATCGTACGCCGCTTGATACGCAGCATCATAAGCCGCTTGCTGTTCTTCTTCTGTGCTACTTGGATTATCGGCAACATATTGATCACGTGCGGCCTCTCCGGCAGCTTCTCCAGCCGCGATTCCAACACTTTCTCCTCCAATTGCCTGACCAGCTTCTTCGCCTGCGACTTCTCCGGCAGCCATTTTTTGAAGCGTTTGATGTGCACTTAATCTCACTGTATTAAGAGTACCATCTACTCCTGGAAGTGTAAAGACTCCTTTCACAGAATCGTCTGTATTTGCTATATTGGGGTTAGCTACTACATCTCCATTTATATCATACATTTGCGTTTCAGCGTCAATATCGCCAGAATAAATAGATCCGTAAAGACTTAAAAGGGCATTATATGATGTATTTGCTACTAGTACATGCTCTATAACATTTGGAGTAGGCAATGTAAAATAGGCGTCATCATTATTTGTATTTCCTACTAAAAAATTTTCTGTTCTATTTACTTCGTCGGTATAAACACTATAAAAAGTTGAATCTATAGAAGTTTGTACCTCTGCTGGGCTAAGCTCGCTAGCAGGTGCAAATGTAGGTGATAAGCTCCAAGGATAAGAACGAGAATTTTTATTAGATAAAGCAAATCCGCTATAGGTACCATCTGCATTCTTAGATACATTTACAGTAATTTCACCCGAAACATAACCTTCTGCTTGAAAAGGTGCATCAGGAATAAGAAAAGAAAACCTATCTAAAGTTAATTCGTTAAATGTAACATCATTGCCGTACTCTATTTCATCTATATACCTTTCGGCACAGGAATTAAACACAATTAAGCCAATAATAGCAGCTGTGATACTTATATATTTTTTGGTAAATTTCATATTTTATAAATTAAATTATTCTAAATCTGGGTTCTGAATGATCTCTCTGTTTACAAGCATTTCTACATCTGGAATAGGATAACAAATTTTATTAAACTCGATAGAGAATCCTTTAAGTCCTTCCATCCATAATACGCCATCTGCATTTTTCATTCGTAATGAAGCAAAAAAGGCACTACCATTTTCTAAGAATGTTTCTAAACTATATTCTTTAAATATAAGATCCATCAATTCTTGTTCTGAAGTTGGATTAAGAGTTTCTAATACAGGATTTGTTCTAAGAGAACGCATAGTGTTTATTGGTTCAATAGCCTCTGCAACAGATGCACCTGTTCTTGCTAATAACTCAGACTTCATTATATATAACTCTGAGTATCTAAAAAAATATGTGTTATATTTATTGTCTTGAGGTTCTGCATTAAGCCCCCAATACTGTCCCAGTCTACATACTTTTTTCCAAGCATAATACTTAAACGTACTTGTTGCATTATATGGCCATGGCATTAAACCAGTAGCTATTGGCCAACGACCATCAGCTTTAAACCAATCATCGGCATCATTAACTAACCCTGCCGTAATTTGTGATTCAGTAGTCCAATCCCAAACCAGTGTACCTCTAGTGATTAATGTTGAAAAATAGTACGACGATGCATTCCATATATCTGCATTACCATTTTGTTCTAAATATCCAGAAAACAAGTTTTCTTCAGAATCCCACGAATCTTCATAAACCTGTGCTAAATCTGATTGCATAGAAAATCCTGGTATATTTGAATTTAAAATTTCGTCTACTATAGCAAGTGCTTCCTCTAATTCTGGTTTGTTTCTTCCATCATTAAAACCATATCTATACAGTAAAATTTTAGCTTTAAAAATTTTAGCAAATTCTTTAGAAACATATCGATTCCCTCTTTCTTTAAAATCAGGTAAGTTTTCAATAGCAAAATCGATATCCGCCATTATTCTCTCATAAGAATCTCCTACACTAAGTCTACCGACTTGAAGATTGTCTACTGTAGCTAAATCATCTCGGTATAATATTCCATAAGGACTCTCGTCATTAGATTCCCACCAATGTCCGTATTTCCAAAACACATATGTGCAGGCAAAAGCTTTTAAAAATCTAGCTTCTGCAAGTAGTTCGGATTTCCTATCATCGGAAATTACATCTGAACCTAATTTATTAATACCATTTATAGCATAATTGGCCGCATTTATAGTTTCGTAATATCCTAACCAGAAATACTGTTGTGAAGGGCTATTGTTGGTTTGTGTGGTTGTCATATTATAATCAGAAGTCGAGAATCTAGCCAAACCACTTCTAGATGCTAAAGCATAAACCAATCCTCCAGAATAATTATTCCCTTGTACAATGTAAGGATATATCCCGTGAACAGCATCTTCAGCTTTACCTTCGTTTGTTATTCCATTAACTTCATTTAACTCGTAACTTGGGGTTATGTCCAATTCATCTGAGCAAGAACTGACCCCGAAAAATAGAGTTTGTAATAATAAAATATAAATTAATTTTTTCATAAAATATGTATATTAGAATTTAACTATTAATCCAAGACTGTAAACCGAAGCATCAGGGTAAGTACTACTGTCTTCTGCTGATGCCGTACCTACTGAAGATAGTATTGAACCTCCATCTGGACGGAAACCTGGATAATCTGTAATTGTAAATAAATTTGAAGCTCTAAAATTTAAAGTAAGTGACTTTAATACCGTATTTCTGAATATCTCACGCGGTAGATTATAGCTCATAGCCAATGCATTTAAACGAAGATAAGATGCATCGTGTAAAAAGAAATCTGAGAATTGCCCATTCCCTCCAATAGAAGTTCCTAAAACTCTAGGAAAAGAGGCCTCTTCTGGACTTAATACTACAGAACTTTCTCCTGCAAGATTTACACTACTGTTATAATCTCTCATACCATATCTAACCCAATCTCTAGCTGCCGTCCAATGTCTTAAATGACCATAGGCGTAGCTAAAATTAGCCGATATATTAAAGTTTTTATGTGTGTAATTTAAACCAAAACCACCATAACCATCAGGTATTGATGACCCTAAACTAACACGATCATCATCTGCAGTTATTATTCCATCTCCATTTTGGTCTACATAAATCATATCTCCTTTACCTTCTGTTTCACTAACATAAGGTTCTTGATTACCGTATTCGTCTAAGCTATTTCTAAATGAATAAGAGTCTTCTGCTGTAGCGTAAAATCTACCAGCTGTTTGGTAACCGTACCAATCACCAATTTCGTCTCCAACATTTAATATCATACGTGTATCGTAGCTATAAAAAATAAGTTGGTCTAAATTTCCTGTAATTTTTTCAACAGTAGATTTATTGGTAGCCCAGTTAAAGTTAAAAGTTAATCGATCATTTTTTGTACGAAAAATATCAGCTCTTAAGCTTACCTCTACACCATTAGCCTTCATTGCCGCTATATTTGCAGATGTATATCGCTCTGAAGAACTCCAAGGAATATCATTATCGTAAATTAATTTATCACTGTGTTTTTTATAAATTCCTACCGAACCAGAAACACGATCGTTAAGTATAGAAAAATCTAAACCAAGGTCAAACATAGTGGTTTCTTCCCATTGTAAGTGTGGATTTCCTAAAGAGCTCGGACTAATTGCTGGACTGTCATTATAAGTTTCAGCCTGAATTCCTGTAGCCCAATCTGAATAACCAAGACCACCTGTAGATCCTGTAATACCAATAGATGTTCTTAACTTTAAATAAGAAAGGTATTTTTTCATGTTATTAGAATTCATGAAATTTTCTTCAGAAACTATCCAAGCTAAAGCTCCAGAAGGAAAGGTACCCCATTGTCTATCTGAACCAAAACGAGAAGATCCATCTCTACGTATTGTTCCTGATATTATATAGCGGTCATCGTATTTATAATGCACACGAGCAAACTGACCAATTAACGCAGATTCACCTTTACTTTCACTTACAATTGGAACTGATGCATGAGATCCAAAATTATTAAGAAGATCATCATCAGCAAAATCTTCAGCATATATTGAATAACTACTTGTACTATATTTTTCTAAACTGTAACCTAATAAAGCTGTAATATCATGTTTATCGCCTATAAGCTTTGCAAAAGTTAGGGTATTGTCAAATAAATCACGATTTCGTTTTGAAGACCTCCAACGTCTTTCACTTAATTCTGTTTGGTAGGTACCTGCGTAATTAAACGATAAATATTCAGAATCAGCATACGCATTAGTAAAAGATGATCTCCATCTTAAACCTTTTATAACTTCATACTCTAAATATGCTGTTGTATTAAGAGAATTAGTCTTTGAAGAGTTTTCATTTAAAATAGCTGTAAACGGGTTTTCAACATAATAGCTGTAATATAAAGACCCATCTTCATTATATGGTTTTAAATCTGGACGTATTCTATTCACTACAGTTAGTAATCCGTCTTTATTACTAGCATCTCTAGTAGAACCTCTTAAATTTATTCCAAAGGTTAACCTATCACTTAATCTAGTATCTAGCCTTACGCTTCCGTTATACCCGTTATTATATCCAGATTTTACAACCCCATCATTCTCTATAATACCTAAAGCCACATAAAAAGTAGTTAATTCAGAACCACCACTTACAGATAAATCATGCTTTACATTAAAAGGATTCTGTGAAACTTCTTCTTGCCAGTCTGTATCACCACCATAAAAAGCTGTTGGAAGAAGTGTTAAATCCGAAGCATCGTACTCACTGGTATTTAAATTAAAAAATGCCTGTTCGTCAAAAAATTGATCTGAATCACCTGTCCAGCCATTAGTTATAATTTGCTCTCTATAGGCAGCTTCCATAAAGCTTTCGTATTGTGGGCCATCAAAATATTCGAATGCATTATAATCGGTAATACTTTGAGATATATTTGTAGAGAATTGAAATACGGGTTTTGTATTTCGCTTTCCTTTTTTAGAAGTTATAATAATAACACCATGAGCAGCTCTTGACCCATAAACTGCTGTTGCAGAAGCATCCTTTAAAATATCGATACTTTCAATTTCCTCTAAGTTTAAGTCTGCTAATGGAGTTACAGGGTCGTAATTAGGTCTATTTACGGTTGATTCCTGAGGAACACCATCGATAACCCATAACGGTTGATTGTCTCCATCTAGTGAAGACATTCCACGAATTACAACACTAACTGGAGAAGTAGGTGAAGCCGATTGAATTTGTACATTTACACCGGAAGCTTTACCCTGAATTAAAGATTCTACAGTTGTGGCCATTGGAGCATTCTCAATATCTTCAGATTGAATTCTAGCTATAACACCAGTTGCATCTCTTACAGTTGATGTACCATACCCAATAACAACAACTTCGTCTAAACCAGAAAGCTCAGGTTTCATTTTTACTGTTATAGAGGTTTTGGTACCAACATTAACCTCTTGTTTTTCATACCCTATAAAAGTGAATACTAATATTGGGGTTTCGGTATTACCTGTCAAATTGATTTTGAAATTACCATCAAAATCTGTAGTTGTACCTTTACGTGTGCCTTTTAATAATATCGTTACTCCAGGTAGAGGAACTCCATTTTCATCGACGACAACACCATTAATAATACTTTGTACTTCATCATCATTATCTACTTTAGCACCCAGGTCGTCCTTAGAAATCTTACTCTTAATAATGATTGTGTTTTCTTGTGCGAATTCATAACTAAAGCTTCCATTAGAAAGCGTTTTTTCTAAAAGCACTTGAGCTTTAACTGTACCTTTTTTTAAGGTTACTTTTGGATAATTTTCGAACAAATCTGCTCTGTAAATAAAGGTGTAATCTGTCTGATTTTTAATCAGTTCAAAAACTTCGTCGACCGAAACAACCCGACTGGATTCAATTTCAATTTTGGCACCTTGCGAAAATCCATTCTTGGGAGTTAAACTAAAGAGCGACATCGAAAAGAAAAAAATAAATGTTTTCATGATGAGCGTCAAAAACCTTCTCTGCGTGTAGAGAAGCGGATTAGTAATTTTTTTTTTCATAAATTTACATGTTGGTTAATTAATCAATTACTCACAGGGATATTACTGGCGGTGAGATGTTTAGTTATATCCCTATTTTTTTATTCAATCGTGATATGTTTATTCTCTATTGTATATTTCATATTATTTGTATTTTGTATAATTCCAAGGATATTTTCTATAGGTTGTTTTTTACTTATAACTCCGGTAAAACCAATATTCTCTAGGTCTTCATTAACTATTAGAATGTCAACGTCATACCATCTAGACAACACTTTCATTATTTCTGCTAGAGACTTATTTGTGAAACTAAATTTTCCTTTGTGCCAAGAAATAAATTCTTCTACTTCTACTGTCGAAATTTCAAAATCGTCTTTATCTTGAGATAGTTTTGATTGTTCGCTAGGCTTTAAAATATTTTTATTAATACTATTACTTACAGCTACACTACCTTCTACTAATGTGGTAACGATATCGACTTCATCGATATAGGCTTTTACATTAAAAATTGTTCCTAATACTGTAATATCTTGTTGTTTTGTTTTTAAGATAAAGGCAGTTCCATGGTTTTCGGTACTTTTAGAAACCTCTAGATAAGCTTCACCATACACCAATTCAACTTCTCTAGGATGTCCTTTTATGAAATTTACAGGATATTTAAGTTGTGAATCTGAATTTAACCAAACGTCTGTCCCATCTGACAACTCTACGTGATATTGTCCACCACGAGGAACAGTTAAATAATTAAACTCTAAGTTTTGACTTTCAGTTTCCGAGACTCCATATATAATTTCACTTCCGTTACCTTTCACACATTTATTATTATATGTGTTCGTACTATCTAAGGCAACTACAGAACCATCTGAAAGTGTTAATACCGCTTTACAACTCCCAATTTCAATTTTAGTATCTACAATAACAGGTTCGTTATGTAGGGTGTTATTTTTATTAAACAGAAAAGTTAATGTAACAATAAGAGCAATTGAAGCCGCAGCAATATATTTAAAAATGGAATTTTGATAAAATGGAATGTTTTTAACAGAATTTTCCTCTTGAATGGACTTTAGTATATTAAAAAGTATATTATTTTTGATATTAAATTCTGCCCCCAACTCTTCATCCCATTCATGACTCTCTTGAAAACTTTCATAATAATTTACAAGTTTTTTAACTTCTTCAATCGTAATTTTTCCATCGAGATATTTTTCAATGAGTACTTGAAAATCTTGATTTTTATTTTGATTGTAATTCATAAAATGTATTAATACGTTAAGTGTATATTAAGTGAGTGTCAAAAAAGTTACTTACCCCCTAAAAAAAAATGATATTTTTTCTATTTATACAATAAGATCTATTCAGAAAGAACAAAAAGACCACATTTAAAGCAATAAATTGATTTAAACATTAAACAAAACGCATTTTGATTTTACTATAAAATTTAAGAATTTAGAAAAAGGGTAATAAATAAAATTTGCCCTAAAGATGTACGTAGTACGCGAAGTGCATTTGTAATATGATTTTCAACAGTTTTAATAGTTATACCTAATTGTTCTGCTATTTCTTTATGGCTCAACTGTTCATTTCTACTAAGTTTGTACACCCGTTTGCATTTTTCCGGCAAGCTTTCAACAACTAGTTCAATATGCTGTTGTAATTCTTTGTGCATCATTTTAGTTTCTGGTGTAGTATATTGTAAACGCTTATCTATTTCTTCAAATAGCTCAACTCGCATTATTCTATTTGATCTAAATTCAGCAAAAACTTTATATCTTACACATGCATAAAGGTAGCTCTGTAGCGAAACTTTTATTTCAAGCTCTTGACGTTTATTCCACAGATCAATAAAGACATCTTGTATAATTTCTTCACAAACTTCTTTATCTTTTAATAAATTAAATGAAGAAATATATAGTACTTTCCAATAAGTATTATACAATATAGTCAAAGCCTTTTTATCGCTGGCCTTTAGGCCATTTATGATATTCTTATCAGAGCTATCCATAATTTACCTTAAAAGTCACTTTTAAGATTATAGTTAAATTTTAATTAAAAAAAAGTTAAATTTTAGCTAATATATATTAAATAAGATGAATATTTTTATCGAATTATAAAAGAATAAAAATTGTTTTAGTTTTTTTTTAGATTGATAAATTGAATAGGATTTTTTAGAGAATTTAAAAAAAATAATAGAGAATTTTCACGTATCAACATAACTCGATTAATTTTAGCACTCAACTCAAAAATTTATTTATATAACGTAAATATAGTAAACCCTATCCTTTAGATTAATCGTACTACTTGTAAAATAGAATAAAACCAATTAATAATATTTAGACCTTATGCAAACTCTATAATTTAGAGCCGATATTTAATGACAAAGATTAGGAAATAAAACTTGTTTTATATTTTCTTTTGCGCACAATATTTGTGCAGTATTTCAATTTTATGCCCATCCTTATGTCATTTAATACACTGTTAGTAACCCCTCTATATTTCACACATGCTCAGACACAGTTTTTTTATTCCGATAGCCTAATTTAATAAGGCAGAAATTCCTTTTAAATTCACATGGCATTATTAGTAATTCACAATCTATAACATCAAGTGTTATCCTTATTATATATACTATAAAACTGCAAATTAACAGACATAATAGGGTGTAGACTAAAAGCAAATTTGGATGATCATTTTCCTTCTATTTAAAATATAGCATTCTAAAAAAGGATTACAAACCATTTGGCTGATCTTAGTTTTACTATAAAATTGTTTGAAGAAATAATCTAATTAATTTGTATTAAATCAGTTGATTCATTTTTTTTTGATAGTTAGAAAAATCGCTTTGAAGAAAACCATAGCAACGCTAATAAGAGAACATATAACATTTTTCTGGGGTGTTACTAAATTTTGACACTTAGTTTGTATACACTAACCTTTTTATCAATTTCTTATATGAAAACAAAATTAATCTTTCTCTTGCTAGTATTCATTTATTTACACACCCATGCGCAATGCATAACCAATGTAAACATACCCGATGCGAACTTTAAAAACTCATTATTAACAGACCATACCATAGACACCAATAGCGATGGTGAAATTTCTTGCGACGAAGCCGCGTCTTTTACAGGAGATATGAATGTTTCTAACAAGTCTATTACAGACCTAACAGGTATAGAAGCATTTACAAGCTTAACAAAACTAACGTGTTTTAATAATAGCATTACGAGTTTAGATATTTCTCAAAACACGGCTTTAACATATTTAAATTGTTTTAATAATAGTTTAACGAGTTTAGATATTTCTAATAATACAGCATTATATTATTTATCTTTTTCAAATAATAATGTAACGAGTTTAGATGTGTCTCAACATCCATTATTAGAAACTCTATCTTTTTCTTCAAATAGTATTTCTAGTTTAGATCTTTCTAACAACACAGCATTAACCAGTTTAACTTGTCATACAAATCAGTTAACAAGTTTAGATGTGTCTAATAACACAGCTTTAGAAAGTTTATCTTGTAGTAACATGAGCTTAAATAGTTTAGATATTTCTAAAAACACAGCTCTAAAAAAATTAACTGCTAATACTATTGGTTTAACAAGTTTAGATGTGTCTCAAAACCCAGCTTTATACTATATCGCTTGTTATTCAAACGGATTAACGAGTTTAGATATTTCTCAAAATCCTGCATTAACGACTTTAAATTGTAATACAAATCAAATAACAAGTTTAGATATTTCTCAAAACCCATTAGTATACTCTTTAAACTGTTCTTCAAATAGTTTAACAAGTTTAAATATTGCTAATGGAAATAATGAAAACTTAGGTCTTAATGCTACAAATAACCCTGACTTAACTTGTATTCAAATAGATGAAGGTCATACTTACTTTGGTGATTGGGATAAAGATGAAACTGCAGATTATAGTACTATCGATTGTAATGCGCTAAGTATTGCAGATGAAAATTTCCACAGTACTATTAAGGTATATCCTAATCCAATAATAAATACGTTATTCATTAATTTAGAAGGAAAGCAAGAGTTTAAAAAAGCTCAAATATTTAATATTTCAGGAAAAGTATTACTAACAACGAGTAATACTACAATAGATATGTCCTCATTTTCTGCAGGAATTTATTTGCTGAAAATAGAAAATACAGAAAACAACGTAGCTGTAAGAAAAGTTATTAAAAAATAAAATTTACCAAAAAGTACTCATGTATCACCTAAACAACATTAGTGTTATGCATGAGTACTTCTCTCATTTAGTAATGGGTAGACAAACATATTATTTTAAAAAAAATGGTCGTTGTCTACCTATAACTAAAAAACATTGATTTAACAATATACCAAAACTAAAATGATAACCTTAAGAAAATAAACAATAGGATTAGAAATCGGACACCTATGCAAATTCTGTTAAATGAATTAAAATTATTTAGTTGCATCAAACCCCATTTTATCCATTTTTTTATTAGTAAGTTCTCTGTTTTTCCTAAAATTACACATAAAAATAATTAGTCTACTTTGGTCTTAAATAACGTTAATTGTCACTTCTCAGTCTAATTATCCGTTATAAAATCCAATTGCATAAACAAGTACCTAGCCAAGAATCAGGTTATAAGACAAGTGTCTATTTGATTATATTCACGAAAACTTTTCCTTACTTCTTCCCCTACCTAAATACAAGCTTTCATTTTGCAGTAACTAGATAAAATAATGTAAAGACTTTCATTATCATGACACGCAATCTTAAAAGATCATACATAATAACAAACTAGTGGATTAGAAAGCGACAAATTGTCTAGTTTTTTATCAAACGACATTCAAATTTCCCGAATACTGATTTGATAAAAATCTAATAAACAACATATTAGTATTTTTCATTAAAAAAAGGAAAGAATTTTCTTAAAAAACAACAGTTTTACTTAGACTGCGATAGTTATTTTGTTAATTTTAAATCACCTATTTAATTGTTCTTTTAAAAAAAAGTAAATGCCCCATTATCATTTTTTAGTAAACTCAACCTTAATTTTGGTTGGGATTATTGGCCTATTTGTAATATCACTTATGCTATTTTCGTATAGATCCAATATTTTCGTAAATATTTATTTAGTGATAATTTTTATGTTATGTTCTATTAGGACAATTAACATTGGTTTTTTTGAAATTATAAATGCCCAATCCTTATTAACTTCAAGATACCTTTTGCCGGTATATATAATTGCAGTGCCATCCCTATATTTATACTTTAAATCTTTAATTAAAGACTATAATTATTTCAATAAAAATGAATTTCGCCATTTTTTATATCCTGTCTTTATTTTATTTTTTTATTTAGCTCAGGAATACTTCCCTAACCTAAAAAACCAGTCTATTCAAAACATGCTATTCATTGGTTTAAATGTATTTGTAGGAGTGTATTGGCTACTATCTTTTAATCTTCTATACACCAAGTTTTGGAATTTAGACATCAGTAATCCATTAGAAAAAAGACATTATTTAGTCATTAAAAATTGGACCCAATTTATTTTTGTCATTTCATCATTTCTATTTATTAGAATTTTGTTTTCAATATATCATGAAAAAAATTCCAATGAATTATTTAGAGCAGAACACTATTCTGCCTTAGTGATTATCCCTTGGATTTTAATTTATGGTAAAATTTTAATTCATCCTGAAATTTTATATGGTTATCCAGATATGCAAAAGAGGGATATAGAAGAAGAAAATCAAATAAACATTACTGATCATGTATGGATATTTGATACAATAAATATTATAAATCCTAAAGAGAACGAGAACGGTAGTCATGTAGAAGAAAGCGTGTTGTCTTACGTATCCGAAATCGAGTGTTTTGTAAATAAAAAACATCCCTTTAGAAATCCTAAATTCTCTTTATCCGATTTTGAAAAAGCAGTAAATATTCCTAAAAGCCATTTATGCTATATCTTTAAATATCATGCAATCGTTAATT
Organism: Formosa bonchosmolovskayae; assembly: GCF_051016085.1. GTDB lineage: Bacteria > Bacteroidota > Bacteroidia > Flavobacteriales > Flavobacteriaceae > Formosa. The sequence goes on along the minus strand of NZ_CP174605.1, from coordinate 2,869,905 downwards.
TTGTTGAATATACAGATTATTGCAGAATAAAAGATGCACTTAACCTTATTGAGAACAGATATTTGGATGATGCAACATGGGAAGAGTTAGCCGAAAAAACAGGATTTATTTCTTACGATTCGTTTTTAATTGCTTTTAGAAACCAAACCAAACGAGAACCAGACGACTTTTTAAATCCGCAAGAAACTCTTTGTTTTCAAAAGGATAATTCCTTTAGCATTTGACAACGGAGTGATATCTATAAGCTAAAAATGTTTTTCAATAACTAGAAAATTAAAAAAAACCAGAAATTAAGAAGTTTTAGAAGTCCTGTTCTACCTACTCTACAACAACCATTTTCACGGCCACCATGCTTTCTAATTCCGAAGATGCTACTGTTATACATAAAGACCGCACAATCGCATACAGAATGCTCAAATTGACATGTATAGACAACCAACGTCTGTATCGTTTTGCTTCCAATTCCTGATTTCCTTTTTAAATGAATTGGGCCATTGTAATGGATTTCTGTAACTACAAAATCACAATGAATCTATACCACGAAATTTCATTTATTTTTAGATTATAAAACAATGCGCGATATAGATTATGTTTGAAGTTTTAATTCGACCTATAGCTGTAGTTCAAGACAAGACATTTCATCACTACATCAGCACATTACAAATTAGGCGCTAAATCATTTAAAATAGCACTGTAATTATTCAACTCAAAAGGAACATCTGCATTTTTTTCCATATCGTGAAAATGATGTGTTGCTAATAATTCCATTCCTGTAAAAGCATTCATTCTGTGAAACCCAAACATTACACCTTCATCTACATTTTTTTGATTAAAAAATTCATTTTCTAAAGTAAATGCGGTTTTAGGTGCATTCCAACTTGTAGTAAGTATATATTTTTTTCCATGCATTAAACCACCTGTTCCGTAATTGATGTCTGGATTTGTTCTACTTCTTCCGTCATTGGCATAAATTCCATTCTGATGACCTTCCGTAAAAACTTCATCTATATATTTTTTAAATCCAAATGGTATTTGAAACCACCAAATTGGCGTATGATAAATCACTACATCTGCCCACTTAAATTTTTCAACTTCTTCTTTTACGTTATAGTTTTCACCTACTTGAGTATATTTCACTTCAAAGTCCTCACGCGTATTAAAAAATGAAATTGTGTTGTTAAAAAGTGTGTCGTTAAATCTTCCTCCAGAATGTGCAAATGGATGACCTCCATTAATTATAAATATATTTTTCATTTGTATCTTATTTTATTTGAGCCAAAATTAAAGCAATACTTATTATTGTAAAAATAATACAAATCATACCTTTGTATCAAAATATTGATAGTTATGGTGAATTTAGAATGGTACAGAACGTTTAAAGAAATATACGAAAACGGAACTTTAACCAAAGCTTCTATTGCTTTATATGCGTCCCAACCAGGAGTTAGTGTACACTTAAATGCTTTAGAAGCGTATGTTGGCAAAAAACTATTTGAACGGACTTCGAGAAAAATGATTCCAACAGAGGATGGGAAATTCCTATATGAATATATTATTGAATCTTTAACTAAACTTGAAATAGCAGAACAGCATTTTAAGAAAACAACACAAGAAAAAAATCCATCTTTAAATATAGGAATGTGTTCAGAAATGTTTCAACTCATTATTGAACCTGAAATCCCTAAACTAGACTTTGATTTAGTGGCTAGATTTGGATCACATATAGACTTAATAAAAGACCTAAACAATGGCATTTTAGATTTAGTAATCACGCCTAAAAAACAGAATGAAAAAAAATCTTTAGTGGAGTATATTCCGTTTTCAAAAGAAAGAATCGTTTTAGTAGCTGGCAATAAAACCGATACAACCCAATTACAGGAACACCTAAAATCTAATGATTTAAACAAGTTAGAAGACGAACTACTTAAAAACACTTGGTATAGTTCATCTAACGAAATGGAACATTTTAGACGTTTTTGGTTTGAAAATTTTAATAAGAAACCTGCTTTTAAACCCAATTACATTTTACCAAATATTACTTCTATAATTAGATGTTTAAATCATGGTAACGGACTTGCATTAGTTCCCGATTTTTTATGCCAAGAACAAATTTTAAAAAACGAAATACATTTAGTTTGGGAAGGAAAAGTGAAAACAGAAAACACTTTATATTTTGCATCTAGAACAGATTTAAAATACAAAAAAGAATTAGATACAATTAAGAATATATTTAAATCAAAAATGAAATACACAGAGTAAAACACGTTATGTCGTTTACATTACATTACGTAAAACACATTAATTTTTCATTAAAGCACTTCTATATGAGTCATCCTATTTTTAACCCGATTTTACGATAGATAAACCCTGCATCAGAAGATTATTTCATACTGTTATTAAAAGCAGTTCCGAACACTTCCCTTTTGCATCAATCCGTTTATAAATATCTGTGTAGGCCAGTTGTATTTATAGGCCGTAAAATTCTGAAAAGAAATACTAAATTTTAATCCAGAATACCATTTTGTAATCCCTTAATTATTATAATAGCCAATAAATCACTCCTAGTTAAAATTCCCAACTGAAGTAAATAAAGGTTCGCAAATATTAGACTTAAGAGGTATAAATTATAAATCAACCATTCAAATTTGTTTTTTCATTTCGATTTATGAGGGAATTTTTCGTGATTAGGTAGGTGCTCCGGAAGAATAGAGTGCTCCAATATAGGATTCTCATATTTATAAATGCTCAACTTACCCGATTGTTCATAATAAGCATGCTCGACTTCAGACAAATATTTAATTCCTGATTCTCTTAATAACATATACACTTCGTATTTATCGATTTGATCATCGGAAAAATTATCATAAAGTAACCTACCCGATTCTACCAGTTTTATAACTTTTGGATGTGTTTTTTTTCTGACCGATTCGGATTTTATAGACAAATACACATATACCTTTTGTAGCGCACCTATTAATGTTATAACTAAAATAGCAACAGTTAATGGAATAGAAGGATAAAACATGCTGTCTCCAACTGCACTCCCCATACCTACAACTATTAAAATATCGGCACTACCTAAACCTCCCACCACACGTTTACCAATCCAATTTATAATAAGCATTGTGTAGCTTAAAATGATGAGTACGCGGATAATAATTTCAACATAAATAAGTAGGTTATACTCCCCAAATAAGATTTTTAATAAATCAAACGTATATTCATTTGGCTCAATCATAACATTATTTCGTATTAAATGATTGATTTTTAACCACCAATTATCTCACCTCCATTAACATGAATAAATTGTCCGGTAATATAGCTACTATCTTCGCTAGCAAGAAAAACGTAAGCCGGACCTACTTCACTTGGTTGTCCCGCTCTACCCAGTGGTGTATCTTGTCCAAAATCGGATACATCATCGAAACTTGCTGGAATTAGTGGCGTCCATATAGGACCAGGAGCAACACCATTAACTCGGATATTTTTAGTAGCCAACTGCGCCGATAATGACCTCGTAAAACTTACTATTGCTCCTTTAGTGCTTGCATAATCCACTAAATGCTCGCTACCTCTATATGCTGTAACCGAACTAGTATTTATAATAGTATCTCCTGGACTTAAGTAATCTAAAGCCGCTTTGGATAAATAAAAATAAGGATAAATATTCGTCTCAAAAGTTTTATGTAATTGATTTTTGGTTATATCCGATATAGAATCTTTTGGAAATTGCATCGCAGCATTATTTACCACAATGTTCAATTTACCATACGCATTAATACAGGCTTGAATACAATTTTTACAATTATCCTCGTGAGTTAAATCCGCTTTAATAAGCAAACACTTTCTACCCATTTTCTCAACTTCTGCTTGTATGGCTTCAGCGTCTTTAGTTTCTTCTAAATAAACCATAGCAATATTAGCTCCCTCTTTTGCAAAGTGCAATACGGCACTGGCACCTATCCCACTATCACCACCTGTAATTAGAGCGACCTTGTTTTCTAATTTTCCTGATCCTCTATAATTATCACGAATAAGTATCGGTTCCGGAGTCATTTTATGTGTTTTCCCTGGTTGCGGCTGTTCCTGTTCTGGAAATTCATTAATTTTCATAATATTATCAGTTTAGAATACTTCAAATTAAAAACTAAAACCAAAAAGAAATGAACTTAATTAAAATTAAAATTACCACAATAACTTTTCCCTAATGATTAGAAAAACACGTTCAGTACGGCATAATCTTTTACATTTCTAATGGGGATAGTAAAAGATATTTTATAAATCTCAAACCCTTATTTTAGAATTTGATAGTAGATTAAAATAGTAGAGCTACAACTTGATATCTAACTGTAAAAACTTCACAAAACAGCTCTTTAAAACCTCTAATTCACCACAATCGAATCCTACCTTCCTGTAAAGGGCTCAACCGTAAAAGTTGGGGAGAATGTTATCTTTGAATAAAAAATGTTTAGATTTTGAATATAGAATTAGCCCGTTATTTATTACCAGAAGGCCTATTAGAATATTTTGATATTGTTTCTGATAAGAGCACATCACAAGAAACGCATTTCTACCTAGAAGAGAAAAATATACTTCCTCAAGAATATCAGTCAGAAATAGCGCAATCAAAAGGTTTTTTGTCAGAGATCACTATTGAAGATTTTCCACTTCGAGGAAAACCGGTACTTCTGCACATAAAAAGAAGACGTTGGACACTCGTTGATACTGGCAAAATCATAAAAAGAGATTGGAATTTGGTTGCTAAGGGCACTCGGATTACTAACGAGTTTGCCTCTTTTTTAAAAGAACTCTCTTGATAATCACCCTGTAAGCGCTAAACGCTTTGGTGATTATTATAAGTTAAAAGGAAAAACACTTCAGTTTCACTATAAAAATCATCTTAGTGACTTTAAGGATTGGACACAAAAGGATCACGCTAGTGATTGGTTACTCTACGGCAAAAATATAAGTAAATATTTAAGCCTAGATGAGACCTCACTTTCTAATGGAGAACTTTATACCATTGTAACCAATAAAGACGCTCATGGTAAAAAAGGAAGTATTGTAGCTATTGTAAAAGGTACCAAAGCACAGGATGTTATCGATGTGATTAACCAAATTCCTTTAGAAAGACGAAAAATGGTTAGGGAGGTGACTGTAGATATGGCGGGAAACATGAATTTAATCGTAAAAAAATGTTTTCCAAAAACAGACATCGTTACCGATAGGTTTCATGTTCAAAAACTAGCTTCAGAAGCTGTTCAAGAGGAGCGGATAAGACTAAGATGGGAAATCATAGAAGCTGAAAACAAAGCCATTGAAGAAGATCGAAATAAAGGAAAAGTATATCAACCTGAACTTCTTTCTAATGGTGATACGCTCAGACAATTATTAGCTAGAAGCAGATATCTATTATTCAAATCAAAGGCTAAGTGGACGGTAAATCAAATAGAAAGAGCTGAGATTCTATTTGAACGGTATCCAACAATTGAAAAAGCATACAATCTTGCTCAGGATCTAAGCTATATTTTCCAAACTAATACTAGCAAAAGTATAGCAAGATTAAAATTAGCGCATTGGTATGATAAAGTAGAAAAATCAGAATTTAAATCCTTTAATACGATTGCCAAATCAATACAAACGCACTATGACTCTATTTTAAACTACTTTAATAATAGAAGCACAAATGCTTCGGCAGAATCTTTTAATGCTAAAATAAAGGAATTTAGAGCGCTGTTTAGAGGAGTCAGAGATGTTAAGTTCTTTCTCTATAGATTAACTAAATTATATGCATAATTTATACGGCTCCCCAGAAATATAACTTGATCCCTGTAAAGTCTACTCTCAAAGTTCTTTTTGATAAGCTGTAGTAACCTTACACAACCTTCTAAACAGCATAATTAATAGCTATTATTAAAATTAAATGGTAAATATTAGGAAAGATATAAAAGGAAGGTATTCTGTACCCATATAAAAACAAGAAAGGCTTCACATTTCTGTGAAGCCTTGTAAATACTTGTAGCGAGAACGAGATTTGAACTCGTGACCTCTGGGTTATGAATCCAACGCTCTAACCAACTGAGCTACCTCGCCTTATTTTGAGGGTGCAAATATAACAACTATTTTGAAGTTCACAAGCTTTTATTGTAAAAAAATAAATTTTATTTAATTTGTATATAAAGTATATAATTAATGTATATATTGAGCCAATAATTTTTGAATGAACACATGGAAGATAAAATAAAATTTGAACTTGAATTCCCAATAAAAGCTTCACCAGCCCTTTTATATACATATATTTCTACACCATCAGGATTATCTGAATGGTTTGCCGACAACGTAAACTCTAGAGGTGAACTTTTCAAATTTATTTGGGACGGAGCAGAAGAGCAAGCTAAAGTCTTAAGCAAAAAAAGTGGTGAACGCATCAAGTTTAGATGGTTACATGATGAAGATGATCCCTATTTCTTCGAGCTTCGTATTCAGGTAGACGAAATTACTAAAGATGTTTCTATTATTGTAGTCGATTTTGCCGAGGAAGATGAAATTGATGAAACTAAAATGCTGTGGGAAAATCAAATTTCAGATTTAAAACAGGTCTTAGGCTCAGCTTAATCGATATTTACATATTTTAAAGTATATTTGCCCGAAAACTATTCGGGCATTTTTTATGATTAATTTTAACGGTACCATTCAAGATAATAATTCAGTTTTAAACTCAAACAATAGAGGTTTTGCCTATGGTGATGCGCTTTTTGAAACCATAAAAACATCTTATGGTAAAATTTTATTTTGGGAAGATCACTATTTTAGATTAATGGCATCTATGCGCATCTTACGTATGGAAATTCCAATGCACTTTAATATGGAATTTCTTGAAGCCGAAATTAAAAGTACTCTTGAAGTTAATGGATTAACCGATGCTTCTGCTCGTGTAAAACTAACTGTATTTAGAAACGAAGGCGGTTTGTATTTACCAGAAACAAACGATATTAGTTTTATTATTGATACCAAACCTTTAGATAACGATTTTTATTTAATCTCGGACGCACCTTACGAAGTCGATTTGTTTAAAGATTATTACATCTCCCCTAGCCTATTATCTACCTTAAAAACCAATAACAAAGCGTTAAATGTAGTTGGGAGCATCTATGCTAAAGAAAATAAATTGCAGAATTGTATGACACTTAATACAAATAAAAATGTTGTAGAAGCGTTAAATGGAAATGTGTTTGTTGTTAAAGGAAACGTAATTAAAACAGCTCCTTTAAGCGATGGTTGTCTTAAAGGTATTATGAGAAAACAATTAATCGAAATTATTAATGCTATTCCTGAATATGAACTGATAGAAGAGTCTATTTCTGCTTTCGAACTTCAAAAATCAGATGAAATCTTCATTACTAATGCGATTACAGGAATTCAGCCAGTTTCAAAATACCGTAAAAAGACATTTACAAATACGATTTCAAAACTACTTATTCAGAAGTTAAATGTAAAAATGAGATTGAGTTAATTATAGCTCGGATTTTCTGGAGCATTAGACCAAATACTATATTCACCACCAAACTCTAACATTTTTTCTTTCCAAAAGAATTCGTAATCCTTTTCGATTATATTTTTTTGGTAAACATTTTCTGTGACCACCCAAGAATTAACATTTAATTCTTCGTCTAACTGATTGCTATCCCATCCGGAATATCCTAAAAAGAACCTGATGTCCTTTTCTTCGATGCGTTTATTAGCAATAAGCTCGGCTACGACATTAAAATCACCTCCCCAGTAAATACCTAGAGAAATCTCGATACTGTCTGGTATAAGATCAGGGACCTTGTGTATAAAGTACAGATTGTCTTGTTCTACCGGTCCGCCATTATATACTTTAAAATTGGCGTCAAGTTCTGGAATTAGGTCGTTAATTGTGTAATCTAAAGGCTTATTTAAAATAAAACCTATAGAACCATCATTGGTGTAATCTGCCAACAAAACAATAGATCGATTAAAGGATACGTCTCCTATAATTGACGGTTCTGCGATTAACAAATTACCTTTTTTTGGTTTAATTGTAATCATATTCATAGGAATTTATAACTAAATCTAATATTATTTTTGTTAAAATCCAATATTTGATGAAAATATAATAAAAAAGCCCTCTATAATTAGAGGGCCTTTTGTAATATGTATGAAGTAACTAATTAGTTTACAGCACCTGATAATTCAGATCCAGCTTTAAACTTTACAACATTTTTTGCTGCAATTTGAATAGTTTTTCCTGTTTGTGGGTTTCTTCCTTCTCTAGCTGCTCTTTCAGAAACTGAAAAAGAACCAAATCCTACTAAAGATACTCTTTTACCGTCTTTTAAAGCGCTTCCTATTTCTGTAAGTGCTCCTTCTAATGCTTTTTTAGCTGCTGCTTTTGAAATTCCAGCATGCTCTGCCATTGCATCGATTAAATCTGTTTTGTTCATAATTTTAATTTTAATTATTAATAAATCGTTGGTTAAACTTTTTAATACTATTACAAATTTATACGGATTAGCTAACTACGCAAGTAATAGCAAGGGAAACTCGCCAATTTGTTAATAACTTAGGCCTTTTGTTAATAACCCTTGAAAATTTTACATTTATTTCACTAAATCGAGCTATAATAAGGGGTTACAGCATTTTTGCTCCCGTTTTAAATTCGAATCCGTTTAACAGATCTTTGGCCGACATATTTCGCTTTCCTGGAAGTTTCATATATTGGATATTTATAAATCCGTTTTCAACGGCAACTTTAATTTCTTTTTTAGTATTCTGAATTTCGCCAATATCAAAATCATGAGCTTCTAACTGCATAGTCGCTTGGTAAATTTTCACATCCACGGCCTCTCCTCCATGTTCTAAAATACACCATGCTGCTGGATACGGACTTAAGCCACGAATTTTATTGTGAATCGCTTCTATAGATGCTGTCCAATCTATTTTACAGTTGTCTCTATTTAATTTGTAAGCCGTTTTTAAATTGGCATCCTCTATTTGTGGCGTTGTTTTAACGTCTTCTGCTTCAATTTGTTTTACAGTCTTTAAAACCAATTCGCTTCCTAAGTGCATTAATCGGTCATGAAGCTCTCCCGCAGTTTCATTTTCCCCAATAGCAATTGATTCTTGCTGAATCATTTCACCTGTATCAATTTCTTCATCTATAAAGAAAGTAGAAACTCCAGTTTTTGTTTCTCCATTAATAATCGCCCAATTTATTGGAGCGGCTCCTCTATAATTAGGTAAGAGTGATGCATGCAAATTAAAAGTTCCCAATTCCGGCATCGCCCAAACTACCTTTGGTAACATTCTAAACGCGACAACTATGTTTAAATTGGCATTTAAAGCTCTTAATTCAGATAAAAAGCCTTCATCTTTAAGATTGGTAGGTTGTAACACTTTTAAGTCTTGAGACACGGCGTATTGCTTTACAGCACTCTCATTTAATTTTCGTCCGCGACCTGCCGGTTTATCTGGTGCAGTAATTACACCTACTATATTACAATTATTTTCGACCAATGTTTTTAATGTGGAAACAGCGAAATCTGGCGTTCCCATGAATACAATATTTAATGTTTTCATTTTTATTTATTTTGAAAAAATATCAATCTAAAAAGGTATTTAGGTATGATATAATTTATAAGTATTCGTTTTTGTTATAGAAATAATATGATGCTCTAACAGTAATTTTAAAACACTTAACACATCTGCTTCCGTGCTATTCACTGCCGAAGCTAATGCTCTAGAGGATAAATCGCCATGTTCTAAATGTGTGATAATTTGCTTTCTTAATGCCGTAAAATCGGTTACTTTAGGTTTTTTAAGGGTTTTAACGGCACCTATACACACGGAACAAATGCCACAAGGCTTAGCGTCCTTTTCTCCAAAATAAGATAATAATTGAGTCGTTTTACAAACCGTATCATTATCTACATAATCTAATACACTTTTTACTTGCTTCTGCTTTAAATCGTTTTGTTGCTCTATTATATTAGCAATTCTATTAATGGTTTTATCGTCTTCACGTGGCACTATAAACGTGACCTGAGCATCTGTCTTAGTTTGGTGAAGTGTGATAATTTCATCTTTTTCTAATGTATTTAAAGCACGCATTAAAACAGATTCTGGGATGGAAGCTTTTTCGGAAACTAATACCGTATTTATCTTTGTTGCATGTTCAAAAATACCGCCATAGGTTCTTAATAACGATTTCACGATGAGCTGTAATTCTGAATGTGTATCTAAATAATGAAACAATGACGCATTAGAAATAACAAACTGAACCAAGGTCTTATTTTGAAATTGCTTCGTTAACGTGATTATACTCGTCCGATCTAAAATCTGAAGCGCATTAAACGCCAAAACACCATTAAACTTATATGCTTTACAAAAGGCATTAAAATTAAAATCGTGAGTTGTTAAAGCTCCTTCTCCGTAAGAAATCTGACAATAATTAGAGAGTTTTCGGTACATTTGCTTTATAAAACTAATACTTGGCAAGACATCCAGAAACTGATTTTTGACTAATAAGTCGTCACTCTTATTCTTTAATATAACAGCGAAGGCTTTTTTGCCATCTCGACCTGCTCTCCCCGCTTCCTGAAAATAACTCTCTAAACTATCTGGCAAATTAAGATGAATCACCGTCTTTACATCGGGTTTATCTATTCCCATCCCAAATGCGTTAGTAGCCACCATAACTTGCATTTTGTTGGCCAACCAATCGTTTAACCGTTCGTCCTTTTCAAGATTACTTAAGCCACCATGAAACGAAGACGCTTTTATACCTTTTTTTTCTAAAAAACTAGCAATTTCTACCGTCAGTTTCCGGCTTCGAACATATATAATAGAAGAATTGGTATATTTTCTTAATATGGTTTCAATCCGATAGTATTTATCGTCTTCATGAAATACCATATACGCTAAATTTGGCCTAAAGAAAGATTGTTTAAATATTTTAGGCTGAATAAAATCAAGTTCATTAACAATATCGTCTACAACCAAAGGTGTTGCCGAAGCCGTTAAAGCCATACAATTCACCGTAGGATGCAATTCACGTAGTGTACTAATGTTTTTATATGCCGGTCTAAAATCGTTTCCCCATTGCGAAATACAGTGTGCTTCGTCTATAGCAATTAAATTTACATGCATTTGCCTGATGCGTTCTTGTACCAATTCCTGCTGTAAACGTTCTGGCGAAATATATAAGAATTTATACTTTCCGTAAATGCAATTATCCAACATGGTATCTAACTGACTGTATGAAAGTCCGCTAGTTAGCGCCATCGCTTTAATCCCTTTATCTTGCAATACTTGCACTTGGTTTTTCATAAGTGCTACAAGCGGAGAAATTACGATACAAATCCCTTCTTTAGCTAAAGCAGGAATTTGAAAACACATCGATTTCCCTCCTCCGGTAGGCATTAAAACAAAAACATCTTCTCCATCAATCGCGGCTTGAATGGCTTCTTCTTGAAACGGACGAAATTCTGTAAAATTCCAATAGCGCTCTAGTATTTTTAAAGGATGTTGCATTAATTACATCGCTTTAATTTTATTTAAAATAAAATCGGCTCTATTTTCAACCGTATCAAACGGCACATCAATTAAGGTGTAATTAAATCCTTCGTAAGTTTTTACTAAACATTCGTGAATTTGCAATGCTTGTTCGAAATTTTCATACCGTACGGCATCACTTTTATAAATTTCCTTCCACGGTTTTAAAATAAAAACATGATCATATTCTAAAGAATCACAAACCGTTTTAAACGTTTCAGGGTAAACATCGCCAATAAAATCCATGTATGCCAAAACGTCGTGCACGCCACGATCTATAAAAACACAAGATGTTGCGATTGTATTTGCTTCGTAAAACTGAGATTCTCTTCCTTTTAAAAGGCGTTCACTAAATAGTAAAGGTTCGGTTAAAAACATGTGATCTATCCCGTTTTCTCTAGCCTCTAAGGTGACTTGCCTAGATATTTCTTCTAAACAAGAGTGCCCTTTTTTTTGCAATTCGTGAATGATAGATGATTTTCCTGTTCCAGGACCTCCTGTTATTACAATTTTCTTTGTCTTCAATTTGGCAAGGTTTTGGCTGTAAAATTCGTGATTTTAATCAACAATAAAAAATGCAAACGAAATACTATCTTTGCAACTCAAAATAATACCTATGAGCGATAAACAAACTCCAGAAGAATTTTATGATAAATTAAAAACACAATTATATGATACGACCGCATGGCCTGCCGAATATTTATATAAATTTATAGTAAAATCCGAACCAAAAAAAATAGCCGAAATAGAAGGCATATTTAACAATTTGGGAGCTGTAATTAAAACACAACCTTCTAAAAACGGAAAATATACAAGTGTATCTATAAGTGTTACATTAAAAAATCCAGAAACCGTTGTCGAAAAGTACAAAGAAGTTACAGAAAATGTTGAAGGCGTTATTAGTCTTTAATAATTTTTTGTATTTTGCGAGGGCATAATTACTTCGTGCACATTTTTAACACTACACTACATTTTGATAGATAACATAGAATACAATACAGAGCGTGAGCCTTTGATTATTCCAGAATACGGAAGACATCTTCAAAAAATGGTTAACCATGCTAAAACTATAGAAAATAGAGACGACAGGAATAAAGAAGCCAATGCTATTATTGCTGTTATGGGTAATTTACAACCCCATTTACGCGACGTCCCTGATTTTCAGCACAAACTTTGGGATCAGCTTTTTATAATTGCTAATTTTGAATTGGATGTAGATTCTCCTTACGGTAATCCAGATCGAGAAATCTTAGAACGTAAACCAGACTCTCTAGAATATCCTCAAAATTTTCCAAAATATCGTTTTTACGGAAACAATATAAAAACCATGATCGATGTGGCAAATACTTGGGAAGAAGGCGAACTTAAAGAAGCGCTTATCTACTCGATTGCAAACCACATGAAAAAATGTTTTTTAAATTGGAACAAGGATACTGTAGATGATAATGTGATTTTTAATCATTTATATGAGTTGTCTGATGGAAAAATCAACTTAAAGAATACAGAGGAAGATCTTTCCGATTCGACAAGTTTGTTGCGGACTAAAAAGAAATATAATACGTCTACCAACACCAAAAAGACTTACAAGAAAAATACAAATTCAAACACAAACGCTAACCGTAACAGAAAACGCTACTAAATAGTTATGGCAACATTTATTATAGAAGGACAACACCAATTAAAAGGTAGCATCCAACCTCAAGGCGCAAAAAACGAAGCTTTACAAATTTTATGTGCAGTACTTTTAACTGCCGAAGAGATAACAATTAATAACATCCCAGATATTGTAGATGTTAATAAACTAATCGACCTTTTACGTAATCTAGGCGTAAAAATAAATAAAATAGGAAGTGGTTCTTACACGTTTAAAGCAGACGATGTAAATCTAAAATATTTAGAATCTGAAGCTTTTAAAGAAGACGGAAAAGGACTTCGTGGTTCGATCATGATTGTTGGTCCGCTACTAGCACGTTTTGGAAAAGGCTATATCCCTAAACCAGGAGGAGATAAAATTGGTCGCCGTAGATTAGATACTCATTTTGAAGGATTCATTAATTTAGGAGCCGATTTTAGATATAACAAAGAAGATCACTTTTACGGTGTTGAAGCTAAGAAATTAAAGGGAGCGTATATGCTTCTGGATGAAGCTTCGGTAACCGGTACAGCAAATATTGTAATGGCAGCCGTTTTAGCCGAAGGCAGAACCACCATTTATAATGCCGCTTGCGAACCTTATTTACAACAACTTTGTAAAATGTTAAACCGCATGGGCGCTAAAATTAGCGGTGTAGGTTCTAACATGTTAATTATTGATGGTGTAGATTCTTTAGGAGGTACAGAACACCGCATGTTACCCGACATGATTGAAATTGGTAGCTGGATTGGATTAGCAGCCATGACAAAAAGTGAATTGACTATTAAGAATGTGAGTTGGAACGACTTAGGACAAATTCCTAATGTATTTAGAAAATTAGGAATAACCGTAGAACAACAAGGCGACGATATACATATTCCAGCACATACCGATGGATACGAAATTCAGAGTTTTATCGATGGTTCCATCCTTACCATTTCCGATGCACCATGGCCAGGGTTCACCCCTGACTTATTAAGTATCGTATTAGTTGTAGCTACTCAAGCGAGAGGAAGCGTGCTTATACACCAGAAAATGTTTGAAAGCCGTTTATTCTTTGTCGATAAATTAATCGATATGGGCGCAAAAATTATTTTATGCGATCCGCATCGTGCTACCGTTATTGGTCACGATTTTAAATCGAGCTTAAAAGCAACGACTATGACTTCTCCAGATATTCGTGCAGGAGTTTCTCTTTTAATAGCAGCTTTATCTGCTAAAGGAAAATCTACCATACATAATATTGAACAAATAGACAGAGGTTACGAAAATATAGATGAACGTTTACGTGCTATTGGTGCGAAAATCACACGAATAGATTCGAATTAAATCGAAACATATACCATTTAAGAAAGAGGTTTAAAATTTGATTTTAAACCTCTTTTGTTTTGTAGCATACTCACGCAACGATTAGAACATCATCTTTAATTTTCTCTAAACCATCTGCACTTTAGTATCGAATCTAGCATTTTATATTCTAATACACTCTCAATTTCACAGCACTCTAACAGGTTAGATTTAAATATTTAACCATTCCTAGTTGCCCTTTAATCCATCTCGCACATCCAGTACCATCTATCTTAGCTATTATCACTCTTATTATACGCATTGAGAAAGAAATCAACAATCTATCTTTAAAAGACAAATTAGCAAATCCTTAAATCGGCACTATACACCACATATAATTTACGAGAAAATAAGTGTACTCAACTCCGTGATTACAGCATAATTACGAAAAACACCTCATAGAATTTAACATTTATACACGCTATCATATTCTGCGTTTTTTAACATTTTGGACGAAAAAACCCGCTTTTTATGTTAAAATTTAGCGATTTACTAAAGAATGTCAACTTTTATTTAAAACATGATTTTAGTCATGTTTTATTATATGCATTAATCCGAAATTCGCATTATAATTAAATAACACACGTGTAAATATTTTAATTGAGAGAATTAGCCAAGCCTTAATAAATGGAATTCATTTAAAATTAACATTGTTTTATGTTAAAATAAATGGACTTAAAATTCTCAAAACTGTTAAAAAAATATCAGAAACTAAATTAACATTTATATGACAAAAGAGTAAATCAAACGACATATCGACATCAATTAATAATCAAATTTTTAAAACATGAAAACTGAAAATCATCCCTTAAAAATTTCTCAATCATTAATTATTCTAGTCACTTTATTGGGCTCGTTAACGGCGTTTTCACAAACGTTCACTTTAAATAACGACAACTCTAAATTAAGTGTATTTGGAACTTCAAGCCTGCATGATTGGGAAGTAGTAGCAGAAAAACAAAGCGGTTCTATAACTGTAGAAAAAGCAAGCGAAACAGCTTCAATTAATGCTTTAAACTTTAAAGTAATTGCAGAAAGCTTAAAAAGCGGAAAGTCTGGAATGGACAAAAACGCATACAAAGCTTTAAATACTAAGAAGTTTGAGAGCATCGATTTTAAACTCACCAAAGTAAATTCTATTACACCAAAAGGTAATGGCGTTTATACTGTAAAATCGACTGGAGACTTAACCATTGCAGGAACCACAAATGCTATACAATTAAACTTCACGTTAACGCTTACCGACAGCAATGCAAAATTAGCAGGATCTCACACTTTAAAAATGACACAATTTAAAATCGATCCTCCTACAGCAATGTTTGGTACTATAACAACTGGTGATGAATTAAAAATTGAATTCAACACCGTATTCCAATAAAATTTTAATCAAAAAATATAATTACAATGAAAAACTATATAAACTCATTAGTTATTGCCGTAATAGTAATCGCTACAAGTGCTAACGTATACGCACAAAACAACAGAAGCATCGACAATTATAGACAACCAGACCAGCGTGGTATTAATGTTTTCGAAGACCCTAAAGATACAATTTCTACTTTCGAAAATATTAAAGTAAAAATGGGAGGATCTTTTGCTTTACAATTTCAAGGTTTAGATCATGAAAATTCAGGAGCTGTACCTTTAGCAGGAATTACACCTAACTTTAACTTACCTACTGCCAACTTAGATTTAGATGTTGCATTAGCTCCAGGTGTAAGAATGCACTTAAGAACCTATTTATCTTCTCGTCACCACCACGAACCATATGTAAAAGGAGGTTTCTTTCAAGTTGATGCATTAGATTTTATCCAAGAAGGCTTCTTAGACGACGTTATGAAATACACGACGATTAGAATCGGACAAATGGAAAACAACTATGGTGATGCGCACTTTAGAAGAACAGATAATGCACAAGCTATATACAATCCATTTGTAGGTAACTTAATCATGGATTCTTTTACAACTGAAATTGGAGCAGAATTATACTACCAAAGAAATGGATTTATTGGTATGATAGGTGCTACAAATGGAAAATTAAACCAATCTGTTGTAGAAAATGAAAACGGAAAATCTGGAGGTGCATCTTTCTTAGCAAAATTAGGTTACGACAAACAATTAAATAGTGATTTAAGAGTACGTTTAACAGCCTCTTTGTACAACTCAGGTTTTATACCAAACTTATACTTATATAACGCAGATAGAGCAGGATCTCGTTACTACAATGTTTTAGAAGCAGAAACTGCAACATCAGACGATTTTAGATCAGGTCGTTTTGCACCAAAATTTAAAAACAGTATTACAGCAGTAATGATTAATCCGTTTGTAAAGTATAAAGGATTAGAATTCTTCGGAACCATTGAAATGAACTCAGGAACGACAAATTCAAAGATAGATAGCGATGGTATTCTTAAACCTGACTTTGACGGAAAAACGCAACAATATGCAGGAGAATTAATCTACAGATTTGGTCAGAGTGAAAACTTTTATGTCGCTGGTCGTTATAACGTAGTGAACTCTGAGTACGACGGAACTGAAGATATGGATATCACTAGATTTCAAGCAAGTGCTGGTTGGTTTATGACAAAAAACGTCTTAGCTAAATTAGAATATGTAAACCAATCTTACGATGGAGGAACAGGTCTGTACGACGATGCTCAATTTGACGGAATCATGTTCGAAGCTGTAATTAGTTTCTAATTTTAGAACCATATAAAGGATTTAAACCAGACTATTTAAAACCGTTTTAAGCGTGTCATTTATAAATTTCAAGTTTATAAATCTTACAAATGAGTATTAAAAAGTCACTATTACACTCAAACTAAAGTAAAAAATCCTTACCACAGTCGGTAGGGATTTTTTTTTCAAGTTTTCATCTAAGCTCCTTAACAAGTTCTAAACTCTAATCCGTATAAATTATACTTTATTAGATTTAAAGTTTCGAAACTAAGAGTATACTTAATAAGGAACCTGTTTTCCGGATTGTATAACACGAAATAACTATATTTTTAAGCTATTTTAAATCAGTAACGACTTAAAAGAAATTAATTTATGATACTAAAAAAGCTAGCCATTGTCTTATCTGTACTTCTAGCCGTATCGTTTTCAGGAAGTCCAGTAAAAACACAATCAGAGATTATAATTAAACCAAGTAGTAAGCTCACCATACATGGTATTACTAATGTTGCTAACTTTGCATGTAAGTTTAATACAGTAACTCTAAAAGATGAAATAGCGATTTCTTACACCGCTAAATCATGTCATACCTCTTTTGAAAATGCCTTATTGGTTTTAGATAATAAGGAATTCGACTGTGGCAGAAAAATTATAAATAAAGATTTTAATGATCTTTTAAAATCCGATACCTATCCTCAAATTGCCATACGTTTAAAAGAAGTCGTACGCTCTAAAACAGACCCAAAAATTGTTACAGCACATGTAGATTTTATAATTGCGGGCGTTACAAAATCGTATCAAATCCCGATACATATCTCCAGAGACCAAGCTTTAACGGTTAACGGCAAGATTAAATTAAACATTAGAGATTTTGGTTTAGAGAATCCAAAAAAAATGTTGGGTTTAATAAAAATTGAAGATGTTGTAACAGTACATTTTCATTTAGATATGGACATCATATAAGAAATTACTGTAGAACAAACATTTACCAGCTTTAAGTTATAACCACAGCTCTTTTGGCGGAGAATTTCATTTTATTTCACATCAAAATACAGCCCTAGATTACATATCCTCATAAATACTAGGCATTTAATGTTATGTTTTACTTATCATTTCGACCATACACCCGTATTACAAATGAAAACAGAAAAAAGTAAACGATGCCAGAACTTACAAAACCAACGCTTAAAAGTCTATTAGACGCAAAGAAAGATGATTTTGATGCACATGCTCCAGCGGATAAAAAACAAGATTATGCCGAAGGATTAGAAGCCGTAGAAAAAAGCGGTATTGTTGAAACGGCTAAACAGGTTGGTGATTTAGCTCCTAATTTTACGCTTAATAATGCCATTGGTAAAGCAGTGTCTTTAAGCGAATATTTAAAAAAAGGACCAGTAGTTTTAACTTGGTATCGCGGTGGTTGGTGTCCGTATTGCAATTTAACATTACAACGTTTACAGCAGGAATTAAATAATATTCAAGCGGAAGGTGCAAACCTCTTAGCATTATCTCCAGAATTGCCAGACAACTCGATGAATACTGCAGAGAAAAATGCCCTTAAATTTGAAGTTTTAAGCGATATAGGAAATAATGTAGGCAAAACTTATGGCATTATCTTTAAACTCACAGATGCAGTTGCCGAACGCTATCAGGACGGGTTTAATTTACACGGATTTAACGGTGATACAAGTGACGAATTACCATTGGCGGCCACATATATAATCAATCAGAATGGTGAGATTACTTATGCTTTTTTAGAGGTAGACTATCGTAAACGTGCAGAACCAGCAGACCTAATAAACACTCTAAAAAACTTAAAAGAATAAAATCGATACTTTATAAAAAAAGTAAAGAGGTTGCCCTCCCAAACAACCTCTTTGTTAATCTAAGTAGTATGAACTACTTCAACTAATAGCTAATACAAAGATAAGTAGGTTAATTGTTTATATTTTACTGAAAACCGTAATTTTATAAAAAATATAACTACAATTTAGATTAACTAAAAAAGTCCCGATGTAAATCGGGACTTTTCTTTATAATAAAAACCTAATTATTTAAGGTGTTACGTCTTGCAATAAGGTATTAAAATCTACTTGACTCTGCGATCCATCTTTCATGTCTTTTAATGTAAAAACTTCAGACTTTACTTCTTCTTCTCCTACTAAAACCACAAAAGGTATGGCACGTTTATTAGCGTGATTCATCTGCTTCTTCATCTTAGCCGTATCGGGATATAATTCGGCATTCACTCCTGCTGCTCTTAATTTTTGTATCGCTTTTAAACTGTATAAGGCTTCACGATCTCCAAAATTTATAAAAAGTACTTTCACATTTTTGTTAACGGCCTCAGGGAATAATTGTAATTCTTCTAGCACCAAATAAATACGGTCTAATCCAAAACTAATCCCTACTCCACTTACATCTTTAAGACCAAAAATACCAGTTAAATCGTCGTAACGACCACCGCCACCAATAGATCCCATCTGTACAGATTTTGGTGCTGCTACTTCAAAAATAGCGCCTGTATAGTAATTTAATCCTCTGGCCAATGTAACGTCCAACTGTAATGTTGCCGTTTTTAATCCTAAAGCATCAATTCCTGTATTTATAAATTCTAGTTCTTCTACACCTTTTAAACCGTCTTCCGATGTGCTTAAAATTTGTTTTAAACTTTGTATTTGGGCTTCAAACGTTCCCGATAAAGTAAATAGCGGTTGTAATTTATCGATTCCACTTTGCGGAATGCCTTTTCCTAACATTTCCTCTTTAACCTTCTCTTCTCCTATTTTATCTAATTTATCTAAAGCAACAGTAAAATCGATAAGTTTATCTTGTGCACCAATAACTTCTGCAATTCCAGCTAAAATTTTACGATTATTAATTTTAATCGTCACACCTTCTAATTGTAACGCAGAAAAAACAGCGTCGTACAATTGTACAAACTCCACTTCTTGCCATAGGGATTTTGAACCTACAACATCTGCATCGCACTGATTGAATTCTCTAAAACGTCCTTTTTGCGGACGATCTGCTCTCCAAACCGGTTGCATCTGATAACGCTTAAACGGAAATTCAATTTCGTTTTGGTGTTGCACTACATATCTAGCAAAAGGTACTGTTAAATCGTATCTCAACGCTTTTTCAGAAATACGAGATGTAATTTTGGTAGAATTTTTTTCGGCATACAAGGCGTCATTTACCTTATTTAGGTAATCCCCAGAATTCAAAATTTTAAAAATTAAACGATCACCTTCATCTCCATATTTTCCCATTAAAGTTTCAGAATTCTCAAAACTCGGAGTTTCAATAGGTTGAAAACCGTAAGTTTCAAAAACATGCTGAATGGTTTTAAATATATATTGTCGTTTTGCAACTTGCTCCGGATTAAAATCTCGAGTTCCCTTTGGAATGCTTGGTTTTTGTGCCATTAGTATTTTAAATTTGAGCACAAATATCTAAATTTTTGATGTGACTTAATAAGATAATTCGATTTTATAGTAACTTTATTCCGTTTTAATAGTCTTACATTAAAAGACACAACCAATAACACCATTTTCATGTTTTCACTTGTTCGAGAAAATATTAGAATTGCTTTCGATTCTATAAAAGGTCAGCTACTGCGTACCATTTTAACTATACTTATTATTGCCATAGGAATTACGGCATTAGTTGGGATTTTAAGTGCGGTATCCGCTTTAGAAACTACCATTTCTAGCGACTTCTCTTCTATGGGAGCTAACACCTTTAATATTCAGCGCTACGAGTTTACAGCGCAACGCCAACAAGGTAAGCGTCAAAAAACAAATCCGATAATTAGTTATCAGAATATACGTGATTTCGAAAATCAATACAACTTTCCATTTACTAAAACCTCTGTTTCCTTTACAGGGACTTCTATGGCCGAAGTAAAATATGAAAACGTAAAAACAGATCCAGAAGTTACCGTCATTGGATCTAACGAAAATTTTATTCAGAATTCTGGATTAAAAGTCGATCAAGGGCGAGAATTTAATGTGCTGGAAGTAGACAATAATTCTAATGTGTGTATTATTGGTAGTGATTTAGTGAAGGCATTATTTAAGGATGAAGATCCTATAGGCCAAACAATTTCGATTAGAGGCTTTAAGTTTAAGGTCATCGGTGCTTTAGAATCTAAGGGATCTACATTTGGTAATAATCAGGATTTAAGAGTGATTATGCCTTTGCAAAAAGCACGTTCTATTTTTACCAACGCCAATATAAACTATGCACTAAGTGTTATGGTAGAAAAGAAAGAACTACTACAACAAGCCCAAGATGATGCCATAGTGTCTTTTAGAAATATTCGCGGACTAACTCCTGTCGAAGACAATAACTTTGGTCTAGAACGCAGTGACGATTTAATTAACCGTATTGGGGCGATTACAGGCATATTAGCTACAGCCGCTTGGATAATTAGTATCATTACCATTTTAGGGTCTTCTATAGCTTTAATGAACATTATGTTAGTATCGGTAAGTGAACGTACAAGAGAAATTGGAGTTCGTAAAGCCCTAGGGGCAAAACAGGGTACTATAGCGTTTCAATTTTTTATTGAAACCATAATAATCGGACAGCTTGGAGGCATACTTGGAATGATCCTCGGAATTTTACTCGGCTTCGGATTTGCATCTGTGGTCGATTTTCAATTCAGTATGCCTTGGTCTGCCATGATTTGGGCTAGTCTAATTACGTTTGTAGTCGCTATAATTTCTGGTTCTTATCCAGCCTCTAAAGCTGCAAAACTAGACCCTATAGAATCCTTACGTTATGAATAAAACCGTATTAATTCGCGTTTACTAAATTATTGAAAAAGGTATATAACTCTCCTTTTGTAATATTTGCTCCCTGTTGGATAAGCTTAAAAATATCTAGATTTTTATCTTCCGAATAGGTCTTATTCGCTTGTAAAAATTCTACATTATCATGCATTAAGTTGTCTCGTAACCAGGCGAAACCTTCTTTAGTGGCTAAATCTTTATCGTTGGTTAACTTTATAGCCACCAAATGCATATTCGTTTCTCCTAATGCAAATAAATGCATGTGTTGTCCATTAATGTGCTCAAGATATTTTACTTTACTCAAAACACCTTCCCATACCAAATCACTAAACACATCTAATTCTTGTTCGGCAACTTCCGGTTTGGTTTCTTTAATGGTTTTCCATTCGCTTGCATCAATAGATTGCGTCGCTAAAAAATTAATAAATTCTTGATGTAATTCTTCAAACTGTTCTTTTGTTAGTCTAGCGTATTTCATTCTTTTTTATTTTAAGGCATTATAAACTGCGAAAGGTCTGTCTGTAGCAAAAATATCTACTCCCAATGCTTTCCAGGTCACATAACTTTTTTCTCCTTTTGTGGCAGCTTGTTGATCTAAGTTTCCTAATGTACCCAACATACATACTATATTTTCGGCATGTAACTTCTCAAAAAGAGAGGCATTAGATAATCGTGTTCCCGTAAAAGCAAGCATATTTTTAGTCGGAATTTTAGCCTCTAATAGGCGATTATATTCTTCTTCATTTCTAGCAGACACGGATAATAATAAATCTGGAGCTAATTCATAAGCGGTAGTTGCCTGTTCTACATCGTAAGTTATAATTACACTTATATCTTCGGCATTTACTTCTCTTATGGCATCAATGACTACCTTTTGGCTTACGCTACGTTTTATATCTATAGTAAGTATAACATTATTCGTTTTGGCCCATTTTAAAACATCTTTAAATAAAGGGATTTTAAAAGCGGTTTCATTACCGTAATCGTCCACTAAATTAAACGCAGTTAATTCGTTATACGTTAAGTTTTTAACCAATCCAGTCCCCGTAGACGTTCTATCTATGGCATTGTCGTGCATTAAAACAAGTTTACCATCTTTGGTTTGAGCCACATCAATTTCGTATATCGCAAAAATACTGTCGTTTACATACTGTAAGGTTTCTAAGCAGTTTTCGGGATAGTGCTGTATATTTTTTCCGCCACGATGTACACTTACCTGTGGTAATTCTGTGTTTGTAGATTTAAAGGTTTCAATTAATTTAGAATCTTTACTAGCAACCTCGCTACAACTAATAAAACAAAATATTAAAGCGGTAAAAATAAAATATTTCATGTTTTTTTTGAATTAAAAAAACCGTCTAGAACAAGTCTAAACGGTTTCTAATATTATAAATATCTTTTTAATTAGTTAGCTTGAGCTACTACTTCAAAAGGGAAATCTACAGTTACTTCACGGTGTAAACGTATAACGGCTTCGTATTTACCTAAACGTTTAACACTTCCACCAATTACAGTGATGAATTTTTTGTCGATTGACTGACCTTCTTTAGCGATTGCTTCAGCAAGATCGATATTGTTTACAGATCCGAATAATTTATCTCCAGATCCTACTTTTGAAGGAATTTTAATGTCTAAAGCTTTTAAAGCTTCAGCAATTACATTTGCTTCATCAACAATTTTTTGCTCTTTAAAAGCTCTTTGCTTTAAGTTTTCAGCTAATACTTTCTTAGAAGAAGGTGTTGCTAAAATAGCACTTCCTTGAGGAATTAAAAAATTTCTACCATAACCGTTCTTAACTGTTACAACATCGTCTTTAAATCCTAAATTTTCAACGTCTTGTTTTAATATAAGTTCCATTGTTATCGGTATTTTATTTTAATAAATCAGCTACATAAGGCATTAAAGCTAAGTGACGTGCTCTTTTAACAGCTACAGACACTTTTCTTTGATACTTTAATGACGTTCCAGTTAAACGACGAGGTAAAATTTTACCTTGTTCATTTACAAAACCTAATAACCAATCTGCGTCTTTATAATCCACATATTTGATTCCAGACTTCTTGAAACGACAATATTTCTTTTGCTTATTAGTTTCAATATTTAAAGGCGTTAAGTATCTAATCTCTCCGTCTTTTTTTCCTTTTGCTTGTTGTTCTATAGATGACATAATTACGCTTTTTGTTTAAGTTTAGCTCTTCTTCTCTCAGCCCAAGACACAGCGTGCTTGTCTAATTTTACAGTTAAGTAACGCATAAAACGCTCGTCACGTCTAAATTCCAACTCTAAAGGAGTAATTACTTCTCCAGCAACCTGGAATTCAAATAAATGGTAAAAACCACTTTTTTTGTTTTGAATTGGGTAAGCTAATTTTTTTAGTCCCCAATCTTCTTTTGATATCATCTTAGCACCGTTAGAAACAAGAAAGTCTTCGTATTTCTGTACTGTTTCCTTTATCTGTGTTTCAGATAAAACGGGATTTAAGATGAAAACAGCTTCATAATGATTCATATTCAAATCTATTTTTATTGTTAAAAATGGCTGCAAATATACGCCTAATTATTAAATATAACAAACGCATTAGTAAAAATAATTATATTTTATTACCTGCGTCAACTTGCGTCAAAAATAAGGTAAAGCTTACACTTTATCGGATTTTCTTTGGTTTTTATCCGGTTAATTTGTACTATTGTCGTTATCTTAACTGAAAATTAAATTGTTATGACTTTAAACTGTGTGGTGGTAGATGATTCTGCAATTCAGCGATTATCTATTGTAAAGTTAATAGAAATACACCCTGCTCTTAACTTAATTGCGGAGTACAGTAGTGCTCTGGAAACCAAAAATGGTTTAAACTCTCACAAAGTAGATCTTATATTTTTAGATATTGAGATGCCGGTATTAAACGGCTTCGAACTTCTCGATGTGCTAAACAACAAACCTCAGATTATTTTTGTTACAGGTAAAACAGAATATGCCTTTAAAGCGTTTAATTACGATGCTACCGATTATTTAAAGAAACCTATAACTCGGGAACGTTTTATGGTAGCTGTCGAAAAAGCCTTAGAACAGCATAAATTAAAAATAGACTTTAAAGAAGAGGAAGGCGAACATATTTTTGTAAAAAGTAACCTTAAAAAACGTAAAGTATATATTAACGATATTAAATGGATTGAAGCACTTGGAGATTATGTGAAACTAGTTACTACAGAAGGTAGTCTTGTAGTGTTATCTACCATGAAAGCTTTTGAACAAGAACTTCCTGAAGGAAAATTTCTTAGAATTCATAAATCCTATATTGTTAACCTAGATAAAATTGACAGATTTAACAGCAAGAACGTTGAAGTTGGCGCTGTTGAAATTCCGTTGAGTCGAAATAAAAAATCACAACTTGTTGAAGCATTAAATAGTATTTAATACGCATCGACATTTAAGATTAATCTTACCGATCTAAAATCTTTTACATTCATAAAGCTACTGTTAATTTTAACAATGGCTTTTTTTGTACCTCCTAACGATTGTTTCGATGGAATCTTTATTAGAATATTTTTGTGAAACTGATTTCTAATTCGGGCCACTGGCGGATCTACAGGACCAAGCACATAATCTCCAAAAACTTGTCTAAAGGCTTTACCCAACCAAATTGAAGCCATATTTACACGATTAAAATCCTTATGCTTTAACGTCACTCGAATTAACCGATACACAGGCGGATATTTAAAATTATAACGATCGTCCATTTGCTCCTTATACATCGCCTGGTAATTGTTAGTAGACACTTGTTGCAATATGTTATGAAACGGGTTGTACGTCTGGATAAGGACCTTTCCCTGCTTCTCTGTTCGACCTGCGCGTCCCGACACTTGCGAAAGCAATTGATAACTGCGCTCGTGTGCTCTAAAATCGGGGAAATTCAATAGATTATCGGCATTCATAATTCCCACTAAAGCAACATTTCTAAAATCCAATCCTTTGGTAAGCATTTGTGTACCCACCAAAATATCCATTTCTTGTTGCTCGAAGGCAGTAATTATTTTTTCATAACCATATTTTCCACGTGTGGTATCTAAATCCATACGTCCGGTTTTATGCTTTGGAAACAACACCTTTACCTCCTCCTCTATCTGCTCGGTACCAAACCCTTTAGTATCTAATGAAGTATCTCCACAAGCCTGACATTTTAAAGGCATTGCCATATTATAACCGCAGTAATGACAACGTAACTGATTGCGATAACTGTGATACGTTAAACTTACATCGCAATTTGGACATTCAGGCGCGTGTCCGCATGTTTTACATTCTACTATGGGTGAAAATCCACGCCGATTTTGAAACAAAATAATCTGATGTCCTTCTTCTAAAGTTTCAGCCATAACCTGAATCATTCTATCACTAAAATGCCCAGTCATTAACTTTCGCTTTTGTTTATCTTTTACATCAATCAGTTCAATATCCGGCATCAACACATTATTGTACCGCTTAGTAATTTCTACCAAACCATACTTGCCTTGCTGCACATTAAAATAGCTTTCTAAACTTGGAGTAGCCGAGCCTAACAACGTTTTAGAGCCATGAATATGTGCCAAAACCACAGCAGTATCTCTTGCGTGATATCGTGGTGCAGGATCGAATTGCTTGAACGATTGCTCGTGCTCTTCGTCTACTATAATTAATCCTAAAGCGTTAAACGGCAAGAATATTGAAGATCGCGCACCTAAAACTACCTGAGCTTTGGATGAATTATACAACACATTATTCCAAACCTCAACACGTTCATGAGCCGAATATTTAGAATGAAATACGGCAACTTGTTCTCCGAAATATATTTGTAACCGGTTTACCAATTGTGTAGTTAATGCGATTTCTGGCAGTAAATACAAAACTTGCTTGCCCGTTTTTAACACCTCCTCAATTAATTTTACATAGACTTCGGTTTTACCTGAAGATGTTACACCATGAAGCAATGTCACTTGATGCGTTTCAAAAGTCGTTTTAATCTGACTAAGCGCTTCGGTTTGCTCCAGATTTAACACTTTGGAGGCTTCTGATGCTTCGCCATTATACTCAATACGGTCGGTTTGAATAAAATACTCTTCTAAAACCGATTTATCGATTAAAGATTTTATAATACTTGCTGAAGCACCACTCGCTTCAACCAATTCTGAAACTTTTATTGCTTTTTTCGTTTTTGCAGATAACTGAAACAAACTCATAACCACATCCCGCTGTTTTGGCGCTCGGCTTAGTTCTTCCAATAACTTCTGTAAACCCTCCTGAGTTGTATGCTGATTTTGAAGCTTCACATACTTGACCAATTTGGGTTTATACTTTTCAAAAACCTCTTCCTCAACCACTATGGCCTCCTTTTCTAGAAGTCGCTTAATTATAGGAAAGACTTGTTTACGATCTACAATATCTACAATGTCTTGAATACGTAAAGACGACTGATGTTGCAAGGCTTCATAAATAAGAAACTCATCGTCTCTTAAATCTGTGTCGTTTATAACCTTGTCTTTATTCTTACTAATTAAGGTTTCACTTTCCAGAATAAATGCATTTGGCAACGATGCACGCATAACATCACCTACTGTACACAAATAATAATTTGCCATCCAATCCCACAATCTTAATTGCGCTTCGGTAACGATAGGATATTCATCTAAAATTTGCTGAATTTGTTTCGCTTCGTAAATTTCCGGTGGTGTATTATGTATCCTTTTTACAATAGCAGTATAGACCTTCGTTTTTCCAAAAGGGACCGCGACACGCATGCCTGGTTTTATAAAATCGGATTCGGCTTCTGTAATGACATACGTAAACAGATTCTCGACAGGAATAGGAAGAATAACATCTATAAAATGAAGCATAAATTAATTGTTTTTACGTAATTGACGTAAGGATATGTTTAATTCGTATCCTAACAAAATGATATTGGAATTTAACCACAAATAAAACATTAATATCAATAAAGCCCCAATAGAGCCGTAAAGCTCATTGTACTGCGAAAACTCTTCGATATATACACCAAACAAATACGATACACTCACAATTAGCATGGTTGTGAATAGTGCTCCAGCCGATAAAAAACGACTATGTTTTCCCTCGCGCGTTCCAAAATAATATAAAGTAGCAGTAGAGAGATAAATCATTACAATTCCAAAAACATATTTCGAGATATTCACCCAAATGATACTGCTATTACCTATTTCTACACCTTGTTGGGTTAAGGTTTCAAATAAGCTACCAAGGATATAAATTTCTACAAATCCAAAGCCCGCTACCGAAATTACGACTAAAAAGGCCAAGATTAAAGCGACGCCCAGGGCATAAAGGTATTGTCTTAATATACTTCTGGATAGTTCGAAATGATATGAACTTTCAAAGGCAGAAAACACGGCGCTAACCCCATTTGCCATTAGAAAAATAGACAATAAAAATACGGTTGACAACAAGCCACCACGTTCTGTACTATCTATATTTTCGAAAATATTTTTAAAGAAAAACTCCGAAGTTGTTGGTGGCAAAAACGATTCTAAAAAGTCTAAAAATTCGGCTTTAAAACCTGCTATTGGGATATGCGGGATAAGAATTAAAATGAATAACAAAAAAGGGAAAATAGCCATAAAAAAATTAAAAGCGATCGCACTTGCTCTTGAAGTTAACGCGCCTTTAATTATTCCTGTAATGTAAAGTTCTAATAAATCGTAAACAGATAATCCCTCTAAACCTGGTAGTTTTAAGGTTTTAAAAAACTTCACTAATAAATTTACAACCGGAATGTTCGCTAGCTTATCTTCAATAGGCTTTGTCATAATTAAACCGCTTTCAGGCTTAAGTCCATGTTATATACCGAATGTGTTAAGGCTCCAGACGAAATATAATTCACACCACATTCGGCATACTTACGCAATGTATCTTCGTTTATTCCTCCTGAAGATTCCGTTAAACACGTATCTCCTATTAATTTTACAGCTGTTCTGGTGTCTTCGTAATTAAAATTGTCGATTAATATTCGGTACACGCCTCCGTTTTGAAGTATTTCTTCAATTTCTTGAAGATTTCTTGCTTCAACAATAATTTTTAAATCCTTATTATTTGTCTTTAAATACGTCTTGGTTTTTGTGATCGCTGCCGTAACGCCCCCTGCAAAATCGATATGATTATCTTTTAACATAATCATGTCATACAACGCAAATCTATGATTTTCACCTCCTCCAATTTTTACGGCCCATTTTTCTAAAGCTCGAATTCCTGGAGTGGTTTTTCTAGTATCTAAAATTTTAGTTCCCGTGCCTTCTAATAAATCTACATAAGATTTAGTCTTGGTTGCAATCGCACTCATACGTTGCATTGCATTTAAAACCAAACGCTCGGCTTTTAGAATAGATTGCGAAGCGCCTTCTACATAAAAGACGACATCTCCAAACTTTACTTGGCTACCATCTTCTATTAGAGTCTCAATTTTTAAATTCTTATCGACATATTCAAAAACCATTTTAGCAAATGCCACACCAGCAATAACGCCATTATCTTTTACCAATAACTTAGCTTTTCCTTGTGCCGATTCAGGAATACACGCCAAAGAACTATGGTCGCCATCTCCAACATCTTCACGAACAGCATTTGCAATAATTCCTTCTATTTCTTTTTCAAATTGAGCTTGACTAATCATATAAATTCTTTGGTACAAAATTACTAATTGCGGATTTAAAACGGTTTAAAAACGCATTAAAAAATCTCTAAACTTCCTTTTCCTTCTCTAACAATTACAGGCTCAGCCTCTGAGAAATCGATTACTGTAGATGCTAGATTATCTCCGTAACCACCATCGATAACTAAATCGACTAAATTATCCCACTTTTCGTAAATTAATTCCGGATCTGTCGTATACTCAATCACCTCATCTTCATCTCGAATAGAAGTGGACACAATTGGATTCCCAAGCGCTTTAACAATTTCTAAAGCGATTTTATTATTTGGTACACGAATACCTACCGTCTTCTTTTTCTTAAATGCAACTGGTAAGGTTTTAGCTCCCGGAAGGATAAAAGTGTAAGGACCAGGCAGTGCACGCTTTAAAATTTTAAATGTCGATGTATCAATTTGCTTCACATAATCGCTGAGATTGCTTAAATCGTAACAGATAAAAGAAAAATTAGCCTTATCTAGTTTCACACCTTTAATCCGTGCAATACGCTCTAAAGCCTTGGTATTAGTGATATCGCACCCCAAACCATAGACGGTATCTGTTGGATAAATAATTAATCCGCCACGTTTTAAAACATCAACAATTTTTTTTATTTCCTTTGGATTAGGATTTTCTTCATAAATTTTTATAAACTCGGCCATAATAAGTATATTGTAGAATCGTTCTACAAAGTAATTAATAATTTATAATGAAACCAATAAAATCCATTATCATCCTTCTAATAATTGCAGTCACGAGTTTTTCGTGTACTTCAGACTCGACAAACGAGGTGATTGACTTTGTAGATTTGGAAGCTACTGTTAAAACGGACGTTTCTTATGGTAATGATGAATTTCAAACATACGACATCTATTTGCCTGCACATCGCGACTCTGATACCAAAACACTAATTTTAGTACATGGTGGCGGATGGACGTCTGGTGACAAAAAAGACATGAATACCTTTATAGAATTCATTCAAAAAGATTTACCAGATCTTGCTATTTTAAATATGAATTATCGCTTAGTAGACGAAACTACCGAAGCTTATCCCATGCAAATAAACGACATTACAGCTGTTGTAAATCATTTTAACGCAAACCTTGAGGAATACCAGATTTCTAAAGATTTTGGATTTGTAGGCGTTAGCGCAGGAGCACATTTAGCCATGTTATGGAGTTATGCGTTTGACGACACCCAGCAAACCAAAATGGTTGGAAGCATTGTTGGACCTACAAATTTTACCGATCCAGCGTATTTAGAAAATGTAAACTTCACTACCGTAAATCTGCTTGAGCAATTATATGGTTTAGAGTTAACTACAGAGTTTTTAGAAAAAATAAGTCCTTATCATCAAATTACAGAGTTAGCACCTCCAACCATTTTATTTTATGGAGGAAAAGATCCTTTAATTCCGACGTCTCAAGGCGACCTACTACAAAGCAAACTTGAAGCACTAGGCATTATGCACGAGTATACTTTATATCCCGAAGCTGGACATGGTTGGGAAGGATTAGAGTTATTAGATACTTGGTCTAAATTAAAAGCGTTTATTGGAGCTAATTTGGAATAACCATTTATTCATTCCATCGGGTTAAAATCTTGTGTATCTTTTACATCTATATCCTTTAATCCAAATAAAATGCACAAGTTTCATTAGATGGACCTTTACTCACATGAACAGAAATTTACATGTAAACAGGTCGTTGAAACTAAAAAAGTCCAGAATATTTAATTCTGAACTTTTTTATTATAAGCTTTATAATGGCAATATTTCTGTTACCCTATAATTTCTAATTTAGCAAAACGAAGTAACAATTTCTTGTTACCACCATTTTCAAATTTTATTTCTGCTTTTGTATCTGCTCCGGCGCCTTCAATTTTTAAAACTTCACCCTTACCAAATCGTAAATGCTTCACTATATTTCCAGCTACCAATTTGTTATCAAATAAATTCCCGGATTCAGCGCCAGCCGTAGAGCTCACTGGCTTTAAATTTTTAGAGGTATTTACAGGAACTTTTGCTGGTCCTTGCATTTTAGTCGCACCTTTTTTCTGAATCGGTAATTGTTTAGCTGGTTTAAAACGGATGTTTCTATTTGGCACATCGTCTCCAAAAATGTTAGCATCTAACATCGGGTTCATCCTACGCTCTTCAATTGGCGTAAGTATATCTAAATACTCCTCATCTATTTCTTGTATAAATCGGCTAGGATCGGAATCTACTAATTTCCCCCAGCGGTATCTTGACACCGCATACGTTAAATAGGCTTGTTTTTCTGCTCGCGTTAAAGCCACATAAAACAAGCGGCGCTCCTCCTCTAACTCGCTACGGGTATTCATACTCATTGCACTCGGGAATAAATCTTCCTCTAATCCGACAATAAACACATATGGAAACTCCAGACCTTTTGCCAAGTGAATCGTCATTAATGCCACACGATCGTCTTCTCCGGTATCATTATCTAAATCGGTTGCCAAGGCCACATCTTCTAAAAATTCGGTTAAAGATCCTGTAGTATCTGCCAACTCTTTTTGTTCTTCAACGAAATCTTTTATACCGTTTAAAAGTTCTTCAATGTTTTCTACTTTAGCAACACCTTCTGGTGTAGTATCTTTATTAAATTCTTTTATTAATCCGGTAGTTTTGGCTACGTGATCTGCAAGCTCGAAGGCATTCACGCTCTCATTCATGGCTTGGAAGCTTTCTACCATAGTCACAAAATCCTGCAATTTATTCTTTGTTCCTGAATTGATTTTCACTTCGGTTTTATCGATGTGTTTCATCACTTCAAAAATAGAGCGCTTATAACCGTTAGCCGCTATTAGCAATTTATCGATCGTGGTCTGACCAATTCCACGTGGTGGGAAATTGATAACACGTTTTAAAGCTTCCTCGTCCGACGGATTTATAATTATACGTAAATACGACAGAACGTCTTTAATTTCTTTACGCTGATAGAATGACAAACCTCCATAAATACGATACGGAATATCTCGCTTACGCAAAGCGTCTTCCATAGAACGCGACT
The DNA here is from genome assembly GCF_051016085.1 of Formosa bonchosmolovskayae. Taxonomy (GTDB): domain Bacteria; phylum Bacteroidota; class Bacteroidia; order Flavobacteriales; family Flavobacteriaceae; genus Formosa. Next base: position 2,837,160 of record NZ_CP174605.1, on the reverse strand, counting down.
GGGCATTAGTACGGTATAAAATGGCAAAATCGGAATGATTAAGTTGCTCGTTCATTTTCGTTTCAAAAATGGTACTCGCTACATATCGTCCCTCTTCCCCATCGGTCATAGAACGATTTACCTTAATCTTATTTCCTTCATCATTAGCCGTCCAAACAACCTTATCTAATTTGGTTTCGTTTTTATCGATTATAGAATTGGCGGCATTCACAATGGTTTTAGTCGATCTGTAATTTTGTTCTAATCGGAACATTTTTACATCGTCGTAATCCTTTTGGAAATTCAGTATATTATTAATATTCGCACCACGGAAGGCGTAAATACTTTGCGCATCGTCCCCTACCACACAAATGTTCTGGAAACGATCGGACAATGCTCTTACTATTAAATATTGTGAGTGGTTTGTATCTTGATACTCATCGACCAAAATATATCTAAATCGATCTTGATATTTGGCTAAAACTTCTGGGAAACGTGTTAGGAGCTCGTTGGTTTTTAATAACAAATCATCGAAATCCATAGCTCCAGATTTAAAACAGCGATCTACATATTCTTTATAAATATCTCCTAGACGCGGCCGTCTAGCCATAGTATCTGCTTCGATTAATTCTGGGTTCTGAAAGTAAGCGCGAACGGTAATTAAACTGTTTTTGTATGAAGATATTCTTGAAAATACCGATTTGTATTTATATAATTCTTTGTCTAATCCCATCTCTTTTATAATAGATGAAATTAAACGCTGAGAATCTTGTGCATCGTAAATGGTGAAGTTTGCAGGATACCCTAAACGATCGGCTTCAATTCTAAGAATTTTAGCAAATACCGAGTGAAAGGTTCCCATCCAAAGATTTTTCGCTTCACTTTGACCTACAATAGATGCAATACGCTCTTTCATTTCGCGCGCTGCTTTGTTAGTAAAGGTTAGCGATAAAATATTAAAAGGGTCGATTCCCTTATGCATTAAATAGGCAATTCTATAAGTAAGCACACGCGTTTTTCCCGAGCCGGCACCCGCTATAACAATCATAGGGCCGTTCATTTGAATGGTTGGTGCTAACTGTGCTTCATTTAACTGACTTAAATACTTCTCCAAAGTTTATACAATTTAGACTGCAAAATTAACCTTTGTTAACCGTTTAAGTAAATAGATTTATAAATAATTATAAACATTGCCCAATTTGCACAAGTAACTAAAATGCCAAATGCTTAAATAATGCCATCTCCCACAAAGACAAGTTTTAGGCCTTCCTTTACATTTAACCAGAAAAAATTGAACACCGACTTTGTTTTATCTCGTTCCACTTGTCCTGATTTTGTAATGAAACCATCTTCATTTTTATCGGAATCATTTCTAAGAAATAAATTGGCTACCGAAGACAGAAACTTGTTCTTCTTATGCTTTTTATTTAAAATATCAAGTTTCATGTTTTCATACTTCACACTAAAATCTACGTGCGATCGATCTACATTCCCATTAATATTTGCATAAACTTTATCGAATTGCCCCTCTAACTTGACATTTAAATTATGTTCGGTGAATTTATTTAATTGAGAAACGGGCAACAACCCAATTTCTGTTTTAAAATTAAATTCGTCTTTTTCATTATTCACATCAAACGTCCATACAGCATGTAAAGGCGCTGTATCGAAAAAATGGGTATGAATATCTAACTCTGTTTTTGTAGGCGAAACATATGTATTGCTTACATTTTTAATAGTCGCGTTAAAATTAGCGAAGGAAATACTTCCGGCATGAATACCTTCTTTTACTTTTTCCTGATATTCTATATAGCCGTCTTTTAATACTAATATTGGTAAGGTGAGATTGATTTTTAAATCACGAAGCATTTTGCTGTATAATGGTTTTATAGAGAGATCGTCTGCAATCAGCTTATTTCTATAAATTTTCATATTAGGTTTCTGAATGGTAATCGTATCCGTTTTAAAGTAAAACTTATCGTTTTTAAAACCAAAATCAGGTTGCTCTATATATAAGGAGTCCATCTTAATATTAAAATGATCGCGTTCTTTTTTAATAACCTTATTAAGCTCTTGTTTAGAATACTTGGTTTTGAGTTTTAAATTCCTCACCACCCAATGGCTCTTTGTTAGTTCAAGCTCATGTAAACTCAAGGTTTCAAATTCTCCAACATCAAATCTCAATGAATCGGTTAACACATGATAATTAGAATAGTTAAAAGGGATGCTTTCTTGAGCCGTAGTCGCATCAAAATGAATATCGTTAAAGGCTATATTCACATTATCAGATTTTAAAAATACTGAATCTTTAGACGCTTTAAACAACGTTACTGTAGCATGATTTAAATCGAAACGATCTATTTTAACAATCTTATTAAAATCTTGTAAACCGCCAGATTTTGAAGACTCCTTTGAATTTGTAGTATCCTTGTTTTTCTGTTTTGATCTTACATAAGATATTTGCGCATTAAGCAATATAATACTATCGAGATGAATGGTATTATTAACGACATACTCCCAATAGCTAACATCTTTTAATTTAAAATCTTCTAGCTTTATATTTAAATCGACATCTTTATTAACGCCTTCTATTAACTCTAATTCCGGATTCTCGACAAATAACATGCCTTGAAAGACATTCACGTGCAAATCGGAATATTTAAAACTTACCGATTCTGGCAAGGTCTTTAACGTCTCTTTTAATTTATTTTCTACAAAAGTATTTGCAAAAAATAAGCACACCACGCATAATGCACATATAACTAATAGTACGATAGTTAGGGGCTTCTTTATTTTATTTGTCATTGATAATGATAGATTTATAAAGCTAATTTAATTAAACACTATAATGTTAAGGAAATCTTCCTTTATCTTTTTGCTTTATTTATAATATATTTAACCCGTTAACGAATAAAAAGAGATACAATATGGTTTTAAGTGATGTTAGTTGGTGGATGTGGGTTATCCTATTCTTACTTATAGTAGCAATTCGAGACATCTTTTTTCAGAAAAAGCATACCATAAGTCACAACTTTCCAATTGTAGGGCATCTCCGATTTCTTTTAGAAAGTATTGGTCCTGAAATGCGCCAGTATTTTGTATCGAATAACCGTGAAGAATTACCATTTAATAGAATTGAACGCGGTTGGATTTATGCTTCAGCAAAAAAAGAGAATAACTACGAAGGATTTGGTACAGATCGCGATATTTATGCCAACCAGCATATGTTTGTAAATAATGCCATGTTACCTTACAAACCAGAAGGGAACCACCCGAGTCTTAAAGACAAGTCGTTTTTACCTTGCGCTAAAGTCATGGGAGCCTATAACAACAGAAGACGACCTTTTAGACCCGCTTCTGTAATTAATGTTTCGGCAATGAGTTTTGGATCGTTATCTGCAAAAGCAATGGACTCGCTTAACAAAGGTGTAAAAATTGCCGGTGCTTACCATAATACTGGAGAAGGTGGTTTGTCGCCTTACCACAGTAACGGAGGTGATATTATCTTTCAAGTAGGAACGGGATATTTTGGAATCCGTGATGACGAAGGACGTTTTTCAATGGATAAACTCGTGAGCTTAGTAGAAGCAAATCCGTTTATTAAAGCAATAGAAATTAAATTATCTCAAGGTGCTAAACCAGGAAAAGGAGGTGTTTTACCTGCCGCAAAAATTACAGAAGAAATTTCTAAAATTAGACACGTCCCTCTTGGAAAAGATGTTATTTCGCCACCAAGTCATTCCGCCTTCAAAGATATTCCTGGGCTAATAGAATTTATTGAAAACATAGCACAGCTAACTGGTCTGCCTGTAGGTGTTAAAGCCGCTATAGGAAAAATAGAACAATGGGAAGAACTTGCCGATCTTATGATTGCTACAGGAAAAGGACCAGATTTTATTACCGTAGATGGTGGTGAAGGTGGAACTGGTGCGGCGCCACCAAGTTTTGCAGATCACGTCTCATTACCTTGGGTATACGGATTTAGTGAGTTATATAAAGTATTTTTAAAACGTAATATTACCGACCGTATTGTATTTATTGGGAGTGGTAGACTAGGCTTTCCGGCTAAAGCCGCTATGGCATTTGCAATGGGAGCAGATTGTATAAATGTGGCCAGAGAAGCGATGTTAAGCATAGGTTGTATACAAGCACAGGTTTGCCATACTAACCGTTGTCCTAGTGGTGTGGCTACGCAAAATAAGTGGCTACAAAACGGAATAGATCCTACTTTAAAATCTGAAAGATTATCTCAGTATTTTAAAACCTTTAGTAAGGAATTTATTGAGGTTACTCATGCCGCGGGTTACGAACATCCTTGTCAGTTTACTATGCGAGATATTAATATTAACGTAGACGATAAAAACCTAACCTCTAAATTAGATAAAACCTACAAATACGAAAAATCTCCTGTTCCATTTACTAGCATGCAAGCTTTAAAAGATTGTACGTATTTAGGAGGAAAAGCACCTCAAGCCTAATTTTTATAACCAATATTACTTGTTTTGTAGACACAGAAAAAGCTAGTAAGTTTGCTCTAAATCCTGAATAAATGAATTCCGAATCTATTTTAAGTCTGTTTTTTTATACTATTCCTACAGTTGTTACTGGTTTGATTGCCTATCATTTTTTTAAAGAACACACAAAAAATGAAGATGGTCGCAGACGTTTTTTACTGAAAAAAGAAATGCAAGTAAATTCCATGCCCATACGACTTCAAGCTTACGAACGTATGGCCTTGTTTCTTGAACGTATTTCACCTTCTAAACTATTGATTCGTGTGCAACCCACCTCGACCGATAAAGACGACTATGAAGTATTATTAATTAGTACGATCGAGCAAGAATTCGAGCATAACTTATCTCAACAAATTTACATCACCGACGATTGTTGGAGCGTAATTACTACGGCTAAAAACTCTACCATTCAGTTAATTAGAAAAGCGTCCATGCTAGAAAAAACGGACTCTGCAAACAAAATGCGCGAAGTGATTTTATCGGAAATGATGGAAAAACGCGCACCTAGCGACACAGCTTTATCTTATGTTAAAAAAGAAGTAAGTGATATGTGGTAATGTATAAACCACTATCAAAACACTTTAACAGCTTTAAATTGAACTATCACAATAAAATATTCAGACCTGTAGAAAATTCCGAAAACGGAGAAACTACTGCTGAAACCAGTTTTGAATACAAACAACACGGAAACATATTAACCTCGAACTACCAAGGTGGACACATAGTAAGCGGACATTTAATCGGGTTGGTAGACGACTTTGGTAACATTGAAATGCGTTATCATCAGATCAATACTAAAGGACAACTCATGACAGGAATCTGTACTTCTAAACCTGAAATCCTTCCCAACGGAAAAATCAGACTTCATGAAACCTGGCAGTGGACATCTGGAGATAAGTCTACAGGCAAGTCTATTTTAGAGGAGATTTGAGTTAATGGTTCACTCTAATATCCAATACAAAATTATAACCTCTTCAATTAAATCTAATTTTAATTGAACATTCAATGAATCCTGTTTTTATTCAAGTTCAAATAAATTTTCTACTTTCTTAATTTGATTAGGATCTAATTAAGCTAAAAATCATAAAATTACTTTTTTAGTAAGATTTATAGCAAATAACGCTATTAAGCCAAGCTTATATAAATCTATCTATTTACGCTTTAGTCGTACATTAAATTTACATAACATCTTCATTAATATTCCAAATCATAACAATTTTAATTATTAGGACAAAAAATTCAAAATTGTTTTGTTGATCGCGTGAGATCTATGACTTTTGTCTGAGTCATATAAACATGTACTTTTAATTTAAAATTAATTCTAAAACCTAAATAACCAATATTTATATACCACTTTTGTTAATATCTAATCGCATATGTTATTTAATAGTAAAATAAGAGGGATATATTTAAAAAATAAGTAAATAATACGGGAATCCGTAAAATTTATCTTGCATATTAAATTACTTTTACTCAGTTTTTTACATTTTTTTTAATATCCATTAAAATGAATAAATAATACATCTTAAACAGATCTAAATAGCAAATAAAAAGTTTAGTATAATAATTACCTTTTGTGATATTACATCTAACTTTAAATTTATTGACAAAAAAATAATGGAACAAGCTGTAATCAAAGGAAAAGACATTTTCACAGAATTAGAAGAAAGTCTTATGTCTGCAAACAACTCTATTTATGTGGTAACGGCATGGTTCACTGACCAATCATTATTAGATATCCTAATCTTAAAAGCAAAGGAAGAAATTCAAGTTTCTGTTGTTATAGGTGAAAATAAGGATAATCAAAAATTAGACTTCACCGAATTTGAAACTAATGGTGGTCAATTAACCAGGATAAAAGGAAAAGGATATGGCATCATGCATCAAAAATATTGCTTAATTGATGAAAAACGCGCCTTTCATGGCTCTTATAATTGGACCGTCAATGCAAGGAAAAATAATTCTGAATCAGTAATTAAAACAAATCACAAATCTACCATTTTAGAACTATTAGAGGACTTCAAAAAATTAACTATGGAAACAGAAACAATAGCTCTTAAAGAAGAAAAGGCAACAAAAGGTAATGGCTGGTTATCTCGATTTAAAAAGAAACCATTAATTGAAGAAACCGCAAGTAAAGATATAATTAATAACAGTGAAACAGATGTTATTGATCAATCATTGGATGAAATTTTTCAATCCATTATTTCTTCAGAAATAAAAAAGACTAACAGATCAGAAATCAAAGATATGGCTTATGAACAAGCCAAAGAAGTTAGTGGAGATGCACAAGTTATATCTAAATCCATGGATTCTTTGTATCATTTATTCGTATCAGACAAAAATGAGAATGATCTTAATAAAGACAATTTAATAAATAAAATAGACAATAAGGTTGCTGAGTTTACTCAAAATATAAATACAAGAAAAGATGAGAAATTAAACTCTGCAATTATTGAGAATAATTCCGAAGAAAAGAAAATAGAGTTTCAGAAATCTGAAATTATAGGAAAGAAGAACAATAAAGAGATTGAACAAAAAAACATTCTTCAAACAACTAAAACTAGTAAAGAAAATGAAATCTCTAATTTAAAAGACAAGATTTCAGAATTGAATATAGAATTTGTAAAACCACTGTTCAAATATCACGAATTTATTCCTTTAGTTTTATTCTTCATTGGTTTATCCATCCCCTTAATTTTATTCTATTCTTCATCAGCATATATCATGTTGTATTCTTATGAAGATGCCATGGAAGCTGCTAAAGCAGGTATTACGGTAAATCCACAAGTTTATGAAGCAAAAGCTTGGTCAAAAGCATTATCTAAAGGAGGTACTGCTATGTCTTATATTTTGTTTTTTGTATTTATTCCATTTGCTATTGCTTATATAGCCCATATTAAAGAAGAAAAAACCAACAATTCTACCTTGAATAAATTTAAAGCTATTATTTCTCCTCTATTATCTTATTCAGTTGTTATCGCGATAGATGTATTTATTGCAGTAAAAGTATCAACAACTATAAGTGAAATTAATTACTTATCTAAAGGTATAGAAGCCGATAACTCTTTTTCAGGAATTGTTTCGGATATTAATTTTTGGTTAGTCTTTTTTCTTGGTGCAATTCCTTTCATTTTTTTAGCTATAATAATGAATAAATTAATAACATTTTTTGCAGATAGAAGTACTCAGACTGGTAGAGAAAGAATGTTAATTGAAAAAAGAATAATCAAAGAAAAAATAGATCTTTTAAACAAAGAAATTGAGCTTGAAACTCAAAAATCTAATAATATTGAGTTAGAAATTAAAGATCTTGAAAGCAAATTAAGCTTACTAGAACAGAATCTTATTTATTTACCTAAAGAGTTAGATTCTAAGATAACTCAAATCAATCAAGACGCCAATAACAAAATAGCTAATGTTATAAAAAAAGCAGATGTATATAAAAATGATATAGAAAACGATAATATTCAAATTTCATTAAGCTCCTTAAAAGATAGAGTCAGTGCTTTTATAGAAGGATGGAATGAATGGTTACATGATGAATATGCTATAGACAAAGCTATAAACAAGTCACAGGAAGCTATTAATGCTTCGGATCAATGGTTAGTTGATAATATGAAAAAAATTGATGCTTAATGAAAAAAATAATTATAGTACTATCTATCCTATTATTAAATAGTTGTGACGTTGAAAAGAAAACAACTATTAATGAACACATAAATTTAATTATAACTCCTGATTTATCTAATAGGATTGAAGATTTATATCCCAAACCCGTTTCCGATATTGAGCTAATTACTAATATCTATAACAACTATTATCCTGACATTTACAATATTGGGAATAGAGTAATTGGTCAAGAAGATATTGTCCAGTTTCGATTCACGAATCCTACTATTATAAATGATTTTAATATAAATATGAAAAATTTAAAGATGGACTTATCCAACATGAATCCATCTGAACGTATTACTTTTTTAACCAAAGGGGGCAATAAAGACATTCTGTCTTCCCTCGATAAAGAAGTAAATAATATTTATTCTAAAGCTAAAGAAAATAGTACTGGGGGTGATATATATAATTACTTTAAGAAAGAAATAACACCAACTTTAATTAGAAATACAGCAGACACTTTAAAAATAGACGATAACACTAATGTACTAAATATCCAACGAAATATAATTGTATTATTAACTGATGGTTACATAGAGGCTGGATTATATGGAAAAAGTAATTGTCATGAAAAAAAATGCTTTTATCTTTCAAAAGATAAGGTTAATGAATTTAGAAAAGAATTTTTAGCTTCCGGCAATTCTAACCTCGAAGATTTTTTTAAATCATCAGGATATGGCATTATTCCCATAGAGAATAAAAATCTAAAAAACACAGAGGTTTTTGTTTCTGAAATGTATGATAGATCTTTAAATAGAAACACGGGAAGCCAAACAGTCTCTCCAAATGACTTTGAAATAATGTCATTATTTTGGTCAGACTGGTTAGAAAAATCAGGCGTTAAACATTATAAATTATTAGATACCTCTAATTCGAAGGAAGAATTTTTTGAAGAGTTGAAAGCATTTATTTCTGAGGCATAATGAACTCGAAATGTATCAATATTTTAGTCTTAGTTATATTTCTTTTAACAACGGCATTTTCACCAAATAAAGGGAATGGTACTTATCCAAATTACTCTACTAAAGTAAGTACTAACCCCCTAAAAATAGCATCATGGAACATTAGAGACCTAGGAAGAACTAAAGATGCTAATGAAATACACAAAATTGCCCAAATTTTACGAGACTTTGATCTTGTAGCTATACAAGAAGTGGTTGGTAAAGATCCAGCTGGAGCGCAAGCTGTGGCAAAAATTGCAGACGAATTAAATAGAATGGGATCTAAATGGGATTATCGCACAAGCGATCCTACTAAAAGTCCTTCTGTTTATATTAGTGAGCGCTATGCATTTCTTTGGAAGACTTCTAAAGTAAAATTAACGAATCCTGCGTATTTAGATTCAGAATTGGCAGAAAAGTGTTTCAGAGAGCCCTATATAGGTAAATTCCAATTAACTAAAGGTACCGAACCGTTTTATGTAGTCAACTTTCATTCTCGTAAACATGACGATCATCCCGAACAAGAAATTATCTATTTAAAAGATTATTCCACTAAATTAAATTCTGATAGCGTGTTTATATTAGGAGATTTTAATATGAATGAGAAACATGAAGTATGGAATAACTTATACAATAAAGGATTTAAATCAGCATTAAAGGACACTAAAACGACCTTGAAAACAAAATGCAAAAATGGGGATTATTTAAACTACCCTATTGATAATATATACTACTCAAAAAACATCTCACCTGTAAAATCTGGAGCAATCGACTTTGTTAGAGATTGTAGTAACCTAGAAGCTGCGAGACAACTATCCGACCACTTGCCAATATATTTAGAATTTCTTATTAAGTAACTTATGAAATTGAAACCTAGAGATATATTTATTCTAATTACCATGATTATCGCTTTAGGCAGTATTATACTCTATGGTCTTAAATATTCTTAAGCAAACTCTACTCCTGGAGATAAAGTAGATAGTTTAAATGGTGTATCCGTTTATTATAATGGTGCAATGAATAATGTTTCTGGTAGGAATACTACTTCCGATGGCTATAATTTAGGATTAAAATATCAGTGTGTAGAATTTGTAAAACGATATTATTACGAACACTATAAACACAGAATGCCTGATTCCTATGGTCATGCTAAAAGTTTCTTTAACCCCAATATTAAAGATGGCAACAAAAACAAACAACGCGATTTAATACAATACAGCAATCCAAGTATATCCAAACCAGAAGTTGGAGATTTAGTAGTATATTCAGGCAATCTCTTTAATAAATACGGACATGTATCTATAATCTCTAAAACAAGTAACAATACCATTGAAGTGATTCAACAAAATGTAGGTAAAACTACTAGAACATCATTTCCTTTAAAACAACAAGGTAACATGTGGAATATTGACAATCAACGTATCCTAGGTTGGTTACGAAAACAAAAAAAACCTTAAACACTCCTCTTCCCCTTAACCTCTAAACCAGTAGTCGACCCATTAAAATGTTTTTCTTCGGCGTATTCGTAGCCTTGTTTCCACCATTTTTCCATTAAGGGTTTGCTAAAAATTAAAGAATTCTCTGTGAGTTTGGTAGGGGTGTAATACAAGTTAAGCTTTACCGTTTTCTGAATCGCGGCGAGTTTTCCTATCACAATATCATGCTGTTCTACTTGGTCTAATAAATGACCGAATAAATTCATCATTAATGAAAACGGGTTCTTTCCTAAGACTTTATTTTTTTTCATCTGTTCCGATTCCAAAATTACCGCATCAATTTCTGTGGCCCCGCGTTTTATGGCTTCTTGAATAGGCACCACGCACGAAAATCCGCCATCGGCATATTCGTAACCATTTACTGTCGCTAAAGACATAAACGGTATGTAATTACAGGAAATCCATATCCATTCGCAAAATTCTTCATAGGAATAATCATGAATAGACTTGTACTCGACTTTACTTTTAGACAAATTGGTAACCGTTACAACCACATCTTCCTTAGTGCGTTTAATGAGATTGTATTCTTCTAAAGTGAAATTCTTTTTAATGTTTCGCCTTAAAGATTTACTTTCTCCAAACGTCCGTTTCCGTTTAATAAACTGAAGTATGGAACTCAAATAATTAATAGTTACATACTCACGGCCTTCTTTTTTGCGTTGAATAAATGGACTCACGCTAAAAATATCATGTTGCGTAACATTGGTGTACATTTTATGCAATTTTTTTAAATCGCCCGTAGCCAAATGCGGCATTAACATACTTCCTGTAGAGGTCCCCAAAAACATATCGTATTCACGCTTGTTGCGTTCTATTAAATATTGGGCGACACCACCCGCGAAGGCACCTTTACTTCCGCCTCCCGAAATTACTAATGCTCTCATATGTTTTCTAATTGGCTAATTTCATCATTTTTATATTTGGCAAATTCAAATCCACTTTGCCACCACTTCATCATATTCTTTTTATTAAAAATTAAAGAGTTTGTGGTTAATATGGTTGGCGTGTAATAAAAGTTAATAATCGCATCGTTATTTGTGGCTACATATTTCCCGATTTTTATATTCTGACTCTCGATACGGTCCAGCATAAACGCAAACATATTGGTAAGTAACGAAAAGGCATTTAAGGATGGCATGCGGTTAAACTGAGTGACTTCGGTTTGTAAAATAATAGCATCTACTACTTTGGCACCGCGTTTTATAGCTTCTTCTATAGGCACCATAGACCCCAAACCTCCATCGGCATATTCGAAACTATTCTTTTGCACCAAACTCATAAACGGGGTGTAATTGCACGAAATCCAAATCCACTCGCAAAACTCGTCGTATTCAAAATCTTTAAGCGATTTATATTCTGTTTGATTAATGGATAAATTTGAAACCGTAACCACCACATCGGTATCGCTTTGTTTTAGTTCTGAAAATTCGGCTGGGGTAAATACTTTTTTAATCAGTTTCTTAAGGTTTAAACTCTCTCCGAATGTTTTATTTCCGTTTAAAATATTGCGCAACACATTCACATGATTGATGCTAATGGTTTCGATACCTCTCTTTTTTTTGATTAAAAACGGACAGCTATTAAATATATCGTCTTGAGTAACACTTGTATAAATGCCTTTAATTTTATCCACTTTCTTTAGCGCCAAATGAGAAGCTAATAGACTTCCCGTAGATGTCCCGATAATAAGGTCGTAATTATATTTTTTATGCTCTATAAGATATTGAGCCACACCTCCTGCAAATGCACCTTTACTTCCTCCTCCCGAAATTACAAGCGCTCTCATGGTGTTGTAGATTGTGTTTCTAACCGACTTAAAATAGCTTTATACTTTGGCTGTGTTTCTAAAGTCGATAGCAATTGTTTTGCCATTTTACTTAGTCGCCAATTGTGATGCGTTGTTGCTTGCTTGATATTTGAAATTGAATCTTCATTATACAACTGAAGCGCATCAACATAACTAAAAGCCAGCTCACGGACTTCAAAATCGTATTCCGGCCCTGTATAACTGATTAATTCATTGATGTAAGACACATTCTTGTCGGCTTCAAACTCTGGAGTCGACAAGGCTAAAACCAACCACAATTGTCTGATATTTTTAGATTTAAAACCAACGCGCCCTTTTGTTTCTTCTAAATATGAAGCGCGTTTATCTGGAAAGTTAGACCACAAATTGTATAAGGCCATTTCCTGAGTCTGATACGATTTATCGTTTAACAAGGTTTCGTAAGCCGATTGCAATTCTGAAGGAATCGTTCTCAAGGTTTGAGCAATGGTCTGACGCACTTCTACACCATTTTCAAGCACTACCGCTTCCGTAATTAATTCCGGATGTTTTTTTATGATTTCTTGTTTTTCAAAATAAAACTTAGAAGCGTCCATTAAAAAATCGACGTCTTTATCGACCGAACATTCAATATACTCCAAATGCTTGATGTAAAAACTCATATCGTCTTTAGCATTTTCAACAATAGACTCCTTTGGAAATTCTACAGTGTTTAACCACAAATCGAAAAACGCATCTAAATTTTCACCGCTAGTCGCTTCTACCGCCTTAATAAAATCGTCTGTCTCTACATTTTTAAACTCATGTGCTTTTAAATACTGCCTAACAGCCATTTTAAAAGCCTTATCGCCCACTTTTACACGCAAAGCATGCAAGAGCCACGCTCCTTTTTTATAAAACGTTGTACTGCTCGATTTCGGATTTAACAAGGCTGTACTTTGTCCGCTTGCATCCTGCTCCTCCAATTCTTTAGCATATTCATACAACCGCATTTTGTAATAATCGTTTCCAAAAATATCGCGTTCGGCGAGTAACGCGTAATAGGTCGCGAATCCTTCTTGTAACCAATGGTGCGTCCCCGAAGTTTCGGTAACCAAATCTCCAAACCATTGGTGTGCCAACTCGTGAGCATTTACGTTTACGTAATTTCTATCTACAAAACCAATATCATCTACCACATAGGCATCAGAAAAAATGGTTGCCGTGGTATTTTCCATCCCTGCATACAGAAAATCTGCCACCGGAATTTGCTTATAATTGTCCCAGGGGTACGGCACACCAATTTCTGTTTCCAAAAAATTAAATAGCTGTGCACTGTATCTGTATGTTGGTTCTACTTTTGAAACATCTTCTGGATAATAGTACAACTCTAAAGGGATTCCGCTTTTAGATTCGAGTATTTTTTTATCGTATTTCCCAATGGCAATGGCAAACAAATAATTACTCATAGGCTTGGTCGATACGTAGCGCCAAGACGTTAAATCATCTTCCGATTTTATTTTTTCTTTTAATTCACCATTTGCAATAACCTTATAGCCATCAAGAAAGTTCACTGTCAGGTCTAAGGTTGTTTTTTCATTCATATCGTCGAAACTCGGCAACCAATTACTCGTGTATTTCCCTTGGCCTTGCGTCCAAACTTGCTGTCGGCCGTCGTATTCCCATCCTACAAAATACATGGCTTTTTTGGGGGTTGCAGTATATTCTAACTTCAGTGTGTTATTATCACTTCTTTCAAAATCAGACAGTATCCACAGTTTTTTACCATCGTTTGTAAAGGCTATATCTTGTTTATTTAAGGTCACTTTTGAAATGTGCATCTGCTGAGCATCAATAAAAATAGAATCTGTAGCATGTAAAACATCAAAAATATACGAAACCTTACCTGAAATTTCTCTCTCCAAAGGCTGAATAGACACTTGTGCAGTAATCGACTTAAAATCAATCACATCAATTTGTTGACTCCACAATACACTACTGAATATCCCAATTAAAAAGTATAAAAAATGCTTCATATCTTAAATATAACAAAGGTTTTAGTAAAATTCGTAAAAATTAGGGTTTTATGTTTCAAGTATAAGATTTATCTTCGTTTTTATGAATTCCAAGCTTCAAACCCCAATTGACTACTTAAAAGGTGTCGGCCCAAATCGTGCCGATTTACTTAGAAAAGAACTTGGCATACATACGTATCAGGATTTAATTAATCTCTTTCCTAATCGTTATCTAGACCGAACTCAATATTACAAAATCGCTCAATTACAGCGTAACAATGCCGATGTACAAATTATTGGGCGCGTTACCGGACTTAAGGAAGTATCGCAAGGCAAAGGAAAACGCTTAGTTGCTAGCTTTCGAGACGACTCTGGTGCTATGGAACTCGTTTGGTTTCGTGGCGCAAAATGGCTCAAAGAAAGTATTAAATTAAATACCGATTATGTGGTGTTTGGAAAAGCTAATGCCTTTGGCACCAACTTTAGCATGCCACATCCGGAAATGGAACTGTTGGAAGACCATGAGAAAAATCTGCGTTCGGCCATGCAACCTGTTTATCCATCCACCGAAAAATTATCGAACAAAGGAATTACCAACCGGGTGATGAGTAAAATCATGCAACAGTTATTTTTAGAAACTCATGGTAAATTTGAAGAAACGTTGTCTCGTGATTTATTAACCGAACTTAAATTAGTTTCAAAATCTGAAGCGCTTTTTAATGTCCATTTCCCGAAAAATCAAGAGCTCTTAGCACGCTCACAATTCCGATTAAAATTTGAAGAATTATTCTACATTCAGTTGCAATTAATTCTGAAAAATCTAATTCATAAATCAAAAATAAAAGGCTTTCCTTTCGACCAAGTTGGCGAATATTTTAACACTTTCTTTAAACACCATTTACCATTCGATTTAACCAACGCACAGAAACGTGTGATTAAAGAAATTCGTGCCGATTTAGGTAGTAATGCGCAAATGAATCGGCTTTTACAAGGCGATGTGGGTTCGGGGAAGACCATAGTCGCTCTCATGTCAATGTTAATCGCACTTGACAACGGTTTTCAAGCTTGCTTGATGGCTCCTACTGAAATTTTGTCAGTCCAACACTACAACGGATTACATAAGCTATGTAAAGAACTAAATATCAGTATAAAAATACTCACGGGTTCAACTAAAACTTCAGATAGACGAATTATTCACGAAGCCCTCGAAAATGGCGAATTAGACATCTTAATTGGTACGCATGCGCTACTAGAAGATAAGGTGAAATTTAAGAATTTAGGACTTGCTATAATAGACGAACAACACCGTTTTGGAGTTGCACAAAGAAGTAAATTGTGGAAAAAAGGCCCTCCTCAATCCTCCCAAAAAGAGGAGGCAAAAGCCATACACAAAAAGTATATGACGGCACGACCATCGGCCTACAATTTACTGAAGACTTTAAAGCAAGAAAACAAAAAAAACAGCACCCAAGCTGAGCAGATTTTATGGGAAAGTTTACGTGCTAAAAAACTCAATTCAAAATTCAGAAGACAACATATAGTTGATGAATTTATATGCGACTTTATTTGTCTTGAAAAGAACTTAATTATTGAAGTAGACGGAGGATATCACAACACGGCAGAACAAAAAGAAGCAGACAGTCTACGTACCCAAATTTTAAATGATTTAGGGTATAAAGTGATTCGTTTTACGAACGAACAGGTCATTGGCGACATAGATAACGTATTAAATAAAATTGAAAACCTATTGAAAAGTCTCCCCTCTGGGGAGATTAGTGGGGCTATACCCCCTCACATTTTAGTGATGACTGCAACGCCAATTCCGAGGACTTTAGCCATGTCGGTTTATGGTGATTTAGACATCTCTATAATCGATGAGTTACCACCAGGAAGACAACCTATAAAAACGGTACATCGTTTCGATTCTAACCGATTAAAAGTATTGCGATTTATAAGAGACGAAATAGATAAAGGACGCCAAGTTTATATAGTTTATCCGCTGATTCAAGAAAGCGAAAACATGGATTATAAAGATTTGATGGATGGCTACGAAAGCATAGCTCGCGATTTCCCTAGTCCGAAATACCATATCTCGATTGTACACGGAAAAATGAAACCCGCCGATAAAGAGTTTGAAATGCAACGGTTTATAAAAGGAGAAACTCAGATTATGGTTGCCACTACAGTTATTGAAGTGGGTGTAAACGTTCCGAATGCATCGGTAATGATTATTGAAAGTGCCGAGCGTTTTGGATTATCGCAACTACACCAGTTGCGCGGTCGTGTAGGTCGTGGTGCAGAACAGAGTTTCTGTATTTTAATGACGAGTCATAAACTAAGTAACGATAGCAAGACCCGTTTAGAGACCATGGTAAGAACCAGTGACGGTTTTGAAATTGCAGAAGTCGACTTACGTTTACGAGGTCCTGGAGATATTATGGGCACGCAACAAAGCGGTATTTTAAACCTTAAAATTGCAGATATCATTAAAGATAACGACATTTTAAAACTCGCTCGTTTTCACGCAAAAAACATTTTAAAAGACGACCCTAGACTTATTAAAGACCAGCATCGTCCTATACTTTTCACCTATCAGCAATTAGCGAAATATAAAAATATTTGGAATTACATTAGTTAAACTATTCATTTAGTAATTTACCTATAAACGATTTAAAGTCAGATTTATAATCATCATATAAATCTCCTGTAGCAGGTCCGTTAAATCCAGTATGTATTTTTCTAACCTTTCCTTTTTTATCGATATAAATCGCAGTTGGATAAGACAACACATGATTCAACATAGGGAGTTTTTCTTGAGCCGATTCTTTATTTGTAGACCCATATTGTGCCAATAAAATAGGATATGTAATACCTAATCTCGATTTTAAACGTTGGATGTTTTCAAAGGCTTTTTCTTTCGTTTTGGCATATTCAAATGCAAGTCCTATAAACGCAATATCATCAGAGTTATTAGCTTTTAAATACTCTACAAAATATTTACTTTCGTCTAAACAGTTTGGACACCACGTCCCCATTAACTGCACCACAACCACTTTATCTTTAAATTGCGCATCAGACAAAGACACCATATTTCCTGAAGCATCAGGGAAAGCAAATGTTAAAGCATCGTATCCTGGCTTTAAAAAGGTTAAAGAATCGGCGTCGGCTAATTCAAACATTTCATTACGTTTGGCCTTAAAGGACTCTTTAAAATGATTCCCTGAATAAAACGTTCCAGTCATTGTACTATCGTTCACATCTGCCGTAAACAAGAACGCATGAGCACCGTCGAAAGCAGATAGCTTCATGGTATTGCCTTCAACACTACCTTCTAAAAAACGATAATCTCCGGTAGTCGTTCTAAATGTTCCTGTAACGCTATCGCCATTCTGCTTAAATATACCTTTGGCTTTATACTTATCTTCAGGGCTGTCTGGAGAAAAGGTTGTTTCCCAAATACCGTCGACGTTTACCTCGGCTTTTTTACTGGTTTCAAATCTATGATATACGCCATATTCAGCTTTAAATGGCACAGCACGCTTTAATTCATCTATAATAAAGAATCCGTTTAACGATTTTCCCGCTGTGAGTTTCGCTTTTAAATATCCTTCAAACACTGGTAGTTTTATAATTACACTATCGTTTTTAAAAGAAATCTCGTCTACTTTAATTTCTTCTTCGGCATTAAACACGGTAAGCGTACTATCGTTAACCACCTCAAAATTAAAAGGTAAAACCTCAGAATCTTGAGCTTCAATTGTCGCCCTCCACATGCCTTTTTCAAGTTTTTCAGATTCAGGTTGTTTACAATTAAATAGACATATTGCAACACTTAGCAATAAAAAATAACGCATAGAATATAGTTTTAATTAGTATTCGAAGAAACATCAAATTCCTTACAATAAAAAAACATTTTACAATTTTATAGACGTTGAAGTATTACTATCTTTGCGCTTTTAAGAAAACACGCTTTACATGAAGATTTCATACAATTGGTTAAAACAATTTATTAAAACTGACTGGTCTGCAGAGCAAACCGGAGAACTTTTAACCGACCTTGGCCTAGAGGTTGAAGGCATAGACACGTTTCAATCTGTAAAAGGAGGCCTAGAAGGCATTGTTGTAGGTGAAGTATTAACTTGCATACAGCACCCGAATGCTGATAGATTAAAAATTACAACCGTAAATATTGGCGCAGAAGCTCCTGTACAAATTGTATGTGGTGCACCAAATGTAGATGCTGGACAAAAAGTTCCTGTAGCTACCATTGGCACGACGTTATATACTGAAACTGGTGAAGCTTGGACCATTAAAAAAGGTAAAATTAGAGGCGAAGAAAGTTTTGGAATGATCTGCGCCGAAGATGAACTTGGTCTTGGGAAGTCTCATGATGGTATTATGGTTTTAGATGCCGATTTAAAAGTAGGAACAGCTGTAGCAGATATATTTGATGTCGAAAATGATTTGGTTTTCGAAATTGGATTAACACCAAACCGTGCCGATGCCATGAGTCATTATGGTACAGCCCGTGATTTAAGAGCCGGTTTGTTACAAAAAGAAATTCACGCCGAGCTTATTACACCTTCTGTTAGTGCGTTTCATGTGAATAACAGAACATTTCGTGTAGATGTCGATGTACAAAATAAAGAATTAGCACCTCGTTACTGTGGAGTTAGTATTTCTGGAATTAAAGTTGAAGAATCTCCAGAATGGTTAAAAAACCGACTTAAAGCGATTGGTTTAACACCTAAAAATAATGTTGTTGATGCTACAAACTATGTGCTTCACGATTTAGGGCAACCGCTTCACGCTTTCGATTTTAATAAAATTTCTGGTCAGAAAGTGGTTGTAAAAACAGTTGAAGCTGGAACGAAATTCACCACTTTAGACGGTATAGAGCGTACCTTACACGAAGATGATTTAATGATTTGTGACGCCGAAAAACCAATGTGCATTGCTGGAGTTTTTGGTGGCGAGCAATCTGGAGTTACAGAAAACACTACTAATATTTTCTTAGAAAGTGCTTATTTTAATCCGGTTAGTGTTAGAAAAACCGCAAAACGTTACGGCTTAAATACAGATGCTTCTTTTAGATTTGAAAGAGGAATAGACCCTAATTTATGTGAATACGCTTTAAAACGCGCCGCTTTACTTATTGTTGAGCTTGCTGGTGGAGAAATTTCTAGTGAAATAGAAGATTCTTACAGCAATAAAATAGAAGATTTCCAGGTTCGTTTAAGTTTTGATAATGCAAAACGTCTTATTGGAGAAGAAATCCCTAAAGATGTAATTAAGCGCATACTTATGTCTTTAGACATTAAGATAAACAACGTTACAGAAACAGGTTTAGGCTTGACAGTTCCTGCTTACAGAAACGATGTACAACGTGAAGCCGATGTTATTGAAGAAATATTACGTGTTTACGGTTACAACAATGTAAAAACGACTGAGAAATTAAATGCATCTATTTCTAATTCGTCACGTTTTGAAGATCATAAGATTCAAAACACCATTGGAAATCAATTAGCATCACAAGGGTTTTACGAGATTATGGCCAATTCTTTAACATCGCCAGATTATATTAACTTGAGTGAGCAATTAAAATCAGATCACAACATTAGTATGCTTAACCCTTTAAGTAACGATTTATCTGTTTTAAGACAGTCGTTGTTGTTTTCAGGTTTAGAAGCTGTGTCTCACAACATAAACAGAAGACGTCCGAATTTAAAATTCTTTGAGTTTGGAAAAACCTATCACCAATACAATGAAAATCGCGAAGAGTTTAAACACTTGTCGTTATTTATTACAGGAAATAAATCTACCGAAACATGGAACTCGGCACCTTTAAAAGGAGACTTCTTTTATATGAAAGGTATTATTAACACCGTTTTAGAACGTTTAGGATTAACTAGATTTAGAACCTCTCCTATTTCCAACGACATATTTAGCGAAGGCTTACAATTAGGTCTGGGTAAAACAAAATTAGTGGAGTTTGGTTTAGTTAAATCTAGCATTTTAAAGCATTTTGATATCTCTCAAGAAGTCTTATTCGCCGATTTTAATTGGGATGCTATTATTGATTTAGTAAAACACAATAAAACGAAATACTCCGAGATTGCTAAACACCCAGAAGTACGTCGTGATTTTGCTTTACTTCTAGACGATCAAGTAACTTTTGAAGAGATTTATACAATTGCAAAACAAACGGAAAAGCAACTTTTAAAAGAGGTAAACTTGTTTGATGTATACCAAGGTAAAAACTTACCTAACGGCAAAAAGAGTTACGCAGTGAGCTTTATTTTACAAGACGAACAAAAGACACTTACCGACAAGCAAATAGACAAGATTATGAATAAATTACAATCTAATTTCGAAAACAAACTAGGTGCAGAATTAAGATAATGGATTGACAACATATAAGTAAAAAGGCCTGCAAATTGCAGGCCTTTTTTTGTGTCAAAAATTAAAAAATTAGATAACTTTTACATTAATCGCATTTAATCCTTTTTTTCCTTCTTTTAATTCAAATTCAACTGTATCTCCTTCTTCAATTCTGTCAATTAAGCCAGAAACGTGTACGAAATACTCATTGCTTGAACCTTCCTCTACTATAAACCCAAATCCTTTAGATTCATTGAAGAATTTTACTGTTCCGTTTTTCACTGTTTTAAAAAAATAATATTAATAATAGTAACAAATTTAAGATTATTAACTACTTAGCAAAATAAATACGCAATTATATTTTTAACTCAAATGCAACATAAAACATTGAAAATCTAACTTATAAACATAAAAAAACCCTATCAATAAATTGATAGGGTTTCAAGATCTTAAAAAGTATATATACTACTGAAAGTATTAGATTACTTTTACATTTACTGCGTTTAATCCTTTTTTACCTTCTTGTAAATCGAATTCTACTGCATCTCCTTCGCGAATTTCGTCAATTAATCCAGAGATGTGTACGAAATGTTCTTTGTTTGTGTCGTCTTCAATAATGAATCCAAATCCTTTTGAGTCGTTAAAGAATTTTACTGTTCCTTTGTTCATTGTAATAAATTAAATAATTATAATTACTACAAATGTAGTGTTATAAATTAGATAACCTGCTATAATTTTATTTTATTTTTAATAAATATTCAATTTTTCTTTTATCCCCCTATTTTTAAAAGATTTTAAAAGATTATTGAAAAGTTCGTATCTTTAAGTATAACTAAATTTTTAAAACCATGGAAGATTCAAATTATATAAGAGTATTTACAGGAAGTTTTATTATTACCCAAAGAATTGTTCAAGAACTTGAAGCTGCTGGCATAAATGCTATTGTTAAAGACGAGAGTGAATCTGGAAGATTAGCAGGTTTTGGAAGCTCCATTCAGGGACAACAAGATTTATACGTTAATAAAGACGAACAAAAAGCGGCTGCTAAAATTATTGAAGCCACTGCTTCGGAATTAGACGCATAAAAAAACCCTGACGAATCAGGGTTTTTAAAGCATATTTTATTTTATAACTTAGACAGCGTACATTTTGTTACGCTGTTCTTTTGTTTTAGAATCGGACATGTATTCATCGAATGTAGTATAACGATCAATAATTCCGCTAGGTGTTAATTCAATTACACGGTTAGCTACTGTCTGCGCAAACTCGTGATCATGAGTAGAGAACAACACGGTTCCTTTAAAGTTCTTTAGCGAGTTGTTAAATGCTGTAATACTCTCTAAGTCTAAATGGTTTGTAGGTTCGTCTAACATTAATACGTTAGCTCTAACCATCATCATTCGGCTTAACATACAACGTACTTTTTCACCTCCAGATAATACATTAGATGTTTTTAATGCTTCTTCCCCACTAAAAATCATCTTTCCTAAGAATCCACGAACAAATACTTCTTCACGCTCCTCCTCTGTAGTTGCCCACTGACGTAACCAATCGACTAAAGTTAAGTTATTATCGAAAAAAGCACTGTTATCCAAAGGTAAATACGATTGAGAAGTAGTTACTCCCCAACTAAACGAACCTGAATCTGCTTGCTCCTTATTATTTAAAATTTGATAAAATGCGGTTGTTGCTCTAGAATCTTTAGAATAGACCACCACTTTATCTCCTTTATTAAGGTTTAGGTTGATGTTTTTAAACAAGATTTCTCCATCTAGTGAAGCCGATAAATTTTCAACATTCAAAATCTGATCTCCAGCTTCTCTATCACGTTCAAAAATAATGGCTGGATAACGTCTACTTGTACGTCTAATATCCTCTATATTCAATTTATCAATCATTTTCTTTCTACTAGTTGCTTGCTTACTTTTTGCAACGTTAGCAGAGAAACGACGGATAAATTCTTCTAATTCTTTCTTCTTCTCTTCAGCTTTTTTGTTTTGCTGTGCATGTTGTCTTGCTGCTAATTGAGACGACTCGTACCAGAATGTATAGTTTCCTGAGTAGTGATTAATTTTAGCAAAATCAATATCAGAGATATGAGTACACACGGCATCTAAAAAGTGTCTATCGTGAGATACCACAATTACACAGTTATCGAAATTCGCAATAAAATGCTCTAACCAACTAATTGTTTCGTAATCCAAGTCGTTGGTAGGCTCATCCATGATTAAGACATCTGGATTTCCAAAAAGTGCCTGTGCCAATAACACACGTACTTTTTGCTTTCCATCTAAATCTTTCATTAAGGTGTAATGATATTCTTCATTAATCCCTAAATTAGATAATAAAGCCGCGGCATCACTATCGGCATTCCAACCATTCATTTCTTCGAACTGCACTTGAAGCTCACCAATTTTTTCAGCATTCTCATCTGTGTAATCAGCATAAAGAGCATCTATTTCTGTTTTTATTTTAAACAGTGGCTTGTTCCCTATAATAACGGTCTCTAAAACCGTATGATCGTCGTACAAGTTGTGATTTTGCTCTAAAACCGACATACGCTTGCCAGGCTCTAAATGAACATGACCCGAAGTAGGCTCTTGCTTTCCTGCTATTATATTAAGAAAAGTTGATTTTCCAGCGCCATTAGCACCAATAATCCCGTAGCAATTACCTTGATTAAAAACTGTACTTACTTCATCGAAAAGCACACGCTTCCCAAATTGAACGGAAAGATTTGAAACTGATAACATATATAGTGTTTTAATTAGCTGCAAAAATAGAAAATTACATCCATTACACGAAAGAAATAATATCTTAAAAATATTTAACACCCCGTTAACAGACGAAGTTGACTGCTTCCCATATTTTTGTTTGTATCTATTTAATCAAGAGAGCTCTAATTTATGAAGCACCTTTACTTAATTCTTATACTTTCCGTTTGTTTCACATCTTGTAAAAAGGAAAATAAATATGGACACGATAATTGTGCTTTTCTGGGAGGAGAAATAATCAATCCTAGCAATAATTATGTTGTAATTTCTCAAGATAAGATTGTTTTAGATACCGTTCAGTTAGACCAAAACAATAGATTTTTATTTAAAATAAATCCTGTAAACGCTGGACTATACACCTTCTCTCATGGTGGCGAAATACAAATGGTTTTACTCGAACCTAACGATAGTATTATTTTTAGACTAAACAATTTAGATTTCGACGAATCTTTGGTGTTCACAGGGCGTGGTGCAAAAGAAAATAATTACCTGATTAATATGTTTTTACAAAATGAAAAGTCTAATCGGGCCATTTTAAAATTTAGTCAGACTACCCCAGAAAACTTCGCATTTAAAGTCGATTCTATTAAATCACTTTATCAGAAAAATTTAGACGAGTTTAAATCTAAATACAAAACATCGGATAAATTTAATCATATCGCACAAGCGAACATCGATTATAATTTTTATGCTCAAAAGGAATTGTATCCTTTTACGTTTTACGGAAATAGTGAGTTGAAAAACATGAAATCTCTACCTCGCGATTTCTACGCCTACAGATCTAAAGTAGATTATAACGACGAGTCCTTAAAAGATTACTTTCCGTACTTCACTTTTTTAAGATACCATTTTAACAATATCGCTTTACAAAAACACTTCGAGGAGTCTAACGACAGTATCTTTAATAATAGAAATTTAGATTTTAACTTATCTAAACTTGAATTAATAGATAGTTTAGTCTCTAACGATTCAATTAAAAATTCACTATTAAATTTTGCGGCATTGCGCTACATTAACTCGTCTGCAAAAATTAGTAATTACACACCGTATTTAGAATCTTATTTAGAAAAAAGCACGCTTGCCAAAAACAACGAGCAAATTTCCAATTTAATCGGATCTTTAGAAAAACTAAAACCTGGAAACGTATTACCAAATACCATTGTTACTAATAGCTCAAATGAAGAACTTTATTTAAGTGATTTTGTTAAACGTCCTACTGTGATTTACTTTTGGTCTTTTACCCTAAAAAATCATTTTTTAGATAGCCATAGAATGACTCAAGAACTGGCTAGGAAGTATCCTGAAATAGACTTTATAGCCATGAATATTGACAAGAACAACGAGGAGTGGATAAACTATTTAGAGCAGTATAAATATCCACTTAAAAACGAATATCACTTTAAAGATCCCAATTTCTCTAGGCAAATACTAGCTATTAATTCTATTAATAGAGTGATGCTAATTGATAAAAACCTGACTATTATAAACAGTCATACCAATATGTTCTCTAAAGATTTTGAAATGCAATTATTAGGGATGCTAAATCGTTAAGGATTCATCTTAAATAAAAAACATTAGTCATAAAAAAATCCTCAACATATGTTGAGGATTTTTTTTATAAAGTCATTCGGAATTAATTTCCTTTTTTGTAGTCTTCTAAAAATTTAGCTAAACCACTATCTGTAAGCGGGTGTTTTAATAGACCTTCAATAGAACTTAATGGTCCAGTCATTACATCTGCTCCTAATTTAGCACAGTCAATAACGTGCATTGTATGACGTACAGAAGCGGCTAAAATTTGAGTATCGAAAGCATAGTTATCGTAAATGTGACGGATTTCTGCAATCAGGTTTAAACCATCTGTAGAGATATCGTCTAAGCGTCCAATAAAAGGAGACACATACGTTGCACCTGCTTTTGCAGCCAATAACGCTTGTCCTGGAGAAAATACTAAGGTTACGTTTGTTCTAATTCCTTTTTCAGAAAAATATTTACACGCTTTAATACCGTCTTTAATCATTGGTAATTTTACAACAATTTGCTCATGTAATTCAGCTAAGGCTTCACCTTCTCTAACCATACCTTCAAAATCTGTTGCAATTACTTCTGCACTTACATCACCTTCAACAATATTACAAATGTCTACGTAATGTTTTAAAATATTATCGTGACCAGTAATACCTTCTTTTGCCATTAACGACGGATTTGTAGTTACCCCGTCTAAAACACCTAATTCTTGTGCTTCTTTAATTTGAGCTAAATTTGCTGTATCAATAAAAAATTTCATTATTATATATTTATTTTATTTGTATTCTAACGATGTTGCTAATTTACAATATTAAGCGTATTCTGACTGCTATTTCATCAAAATAACGGGCTTTATTTACGTAAACGTTTACTTTTTATAATTTGTAATGATTTAACAACATTTTTTCGTAAACCTTGTCTGGTAGTACACGTTTTAAAACAATAGAAAACTTTTGTAACAATTCTCCTACCTTATAATGGATTTTTGGGTTTTCGGTATTAATTATCTTATAAATAGCCTCTGCCATAATTATAGGATCTTTACCAGAATCGACATGAGAATCCATTAATTTCAAGGTATTTTCGTACTGTACTTTGTATGGTGAATTTTCGTGAATGGGAGCATGAAAACGTCCCGAAGCAATATTAGTCGCAAAGTCTCCTGGAGCAACATTAGTCATTTTAATATTAAATCCTTTTACCTCCATTCTAAGCGCCTCGGTAGCCAACTCTAAAGCGCCTTTACTCGCACTATAAATACCACGATATGGCAATCCCATATATCCAGCAATAGAGGTTACGTTTATAATTAACCCGCCTTTTTGCTTTCGCATTTGTGGTAAAACGGCTTTAATAACTTCTAACGGACCAAAAAAGTTGGTGTTAAAATGATTTTTCATCTCGTCTAATGGAATTTCTTCTATCGGCCCCGTAATACCAACACCCGCGTTATTAATTACTATATCGATACGCGCTTCTCGCTCTAATAGTGATTGCACACAACTAGAGATTGTAGAGACGTCTTTTACATCTAATTTTAAAATGGGAAACAGACTGGAAGTATAACGTTCTGGAGACCGACTGGTGCCATAAACTTTAAATCCTTTATTGGATAAAAATTCTCCTATAGACTTTCCTATTCCTGAAGATCCACCTGTAATTAAAACAACTTTAGACATAAATTAATACTATGATTTAAATCGGTAAAAGTACAATTTAAATAAGTGAAAAGTGAAGAGAAATTTAGGAAACTATAAGGCATAAAAAATGGCAAGCTACCTACATCACACTGCTACAACCATTTACCTTTGCTGCGTTCCCGCCCTGGAGGATTCAACAGGAGCTAGTTGTGTAGGACTTGCCGATGCAAATATACATCCTTTTTATTTTTACGCAATGATTTTTTTAACTGATTTTAAATAAATAAATTGCTTAAAATTAAAACTTACAAATGAAAGCAAGCAACATACTCATTGTCATATTTTTAACTGCTACATTATTTTCTTGCGGAAGTAGCTCGAAAGACAAAAAAAGTGATTTTACATTACAAACGAATGCTCCTGGCAATGGAATTTCTCTACATGAGGACCTAAATCTTTCTGTAAAAAACCCAAAAAACATCAAAATCGATTCTATAGTTTACTTTATTAACGACCTTAGAATCTCTGAGAGCATAAATTTAAGTCAGCATAAATTAGGGAAACAAAATATAAAAGCGACCATTTATACGGCCGACGACGTTCAAACTGTAAATGCTCCTCTACTTATATTAAACGACAAATCGCCTAAAGTATTCACTTTCGAGTTATTAAATACCTATCCTCACGATATTACTTCTTACACTCAAGGCCTAGAATTTTATAACGATACACTGTATGAAAGCACTGGACAGTATAAAGAATCTAAACTTAGAAAAATAGATTATAAGACAGGTGACATAATACATGGTATAAAGTTAGCCGACGAGTATTTTGGAGAAGGCTTAACCGTTTTAAACGAAAAACTATATCAGCTCACCTGGCAAAAAGGAACAGGCTTTGTTTACGATATACATACCTTAAAAAAAACATCGAGCTTTAAATACAATAACAGTAAAGAAGGTTGGGGAATTTGTAACGATGGTAAAGTATTATATAAAAGTGATGGAACCGAGAAAATTTGGATTTTAGATCCAGAAACTTTAGAGGAAAAAAGCTATATTCAAGTATATACGAATAAAGGTAAAATTGGACGTGTAAATGAATTGGAATGGATTAATGGTAAAATCTATGCTAATATTTACCAAAAAGATGGTGTTGCTATTATCAATCCGAAAAACGGTGCCGTAGAAGGCGTTATCGATTTTACACCACTAAAAAAGAAAGTGACACAACACCAAGGTTTAGATGTTTTAAATGGTATGGCCTTTAATCCTGCAACAAAAACATTATTTGTAACAGGAAAACGCTGGGACAAACTATTTGAAGTTACTGTAAAACCTAAGCAATAATTCATGAAAGAATTTGAACTTAAGGTCACCGTAACCGAAGACGATTTAGACGAATTAAACCATGTAAACAATGTACGTTATGTGCAATGGATTCAAGATGTGGCTAAAGGGCATTGGCAAAACACCGCAACTTCAGAAATGCAGGACTTATATATATGGGTGGTTATAGAACACCATATATACTATAAAGGTGAAGCTTTACTAGGAGATGAATTGGTCTTAAAAACCTTCATTAAAAAAGCTACCGGTGTAAAATCTATTCGCGTTGTAGAACTCTATCATGCAAAAACTAAGAAACTCATGCTAACTGCCGATACGCATTGGTGCTTAATTCACACCCAAACAAAACGTCCTACGCGAATACCAGAAGATGTAAAGGCTATTTTTCAATAAAAATCTACTAAAGCGCTAAAGATTAAATCTTAATTTCGACCAAAAGTTATATTTTCACCTAATATCTCCTAAAAAGAGATTCTGTTTATATTATGAAACGTATTATCTATTTTATATCATGTTGTCTTTTTTTAATGCTTTGGAGTTCTTGCCGAAAAGATTTCGAATTTACACAAAGTAACGGCACCCTCACTTTCTCTAGGGACACGGTGTATTTAGATACCGTTTTTACCAATATTGGCTCTAGCACTTATAACTTAAAAGTATATAATAATAGTAATGAAGACCTCGTAATTCCATCGCTTAAACTAGGTCGTGGGGAAAGTTCAAGCTATCGATTAAATGTAGATGGTATGTCTGGAAAAGTATTTCAAGATGTCGAAATTCTAGCAAAAGATAGTATGTATGTTTTTATTGAAACTACGATAGATTTTAACGATTTTACCAATCCTGATGCGACCTATTTATATACCGATGAAATTGAATTCACCTCGGGCACAAACTCACAAAAAGTAGAATTAGTGACTTTGGTGAAAGATGCTGTTTTTATTTATCCGAGTAAGAGCGATGAAGGCATAGTAGAAACACTTACTGTTGAAGTGGATGGCGAACAGATTTCATCTGAAATTCAAGGACGTTACTTAACTGTAGACGAATTACAGTTTACGAATGCTAAACCTTATGTGATTTACGGTTATGCGGCAGTTCCTAATAATAAAACCCTAACCATCGATGCGGGCGCTCGCATTCATTTTCATAGTGATTCCGGACTATTTGTGGGAGAAAATGCCTCTTTACAGGTTAACGGAAGCTATAGCAACGACCAAGAAACCCTAGATAACGAAGTGATTTTTGAAGGCGATCGTTTAGAACCTAGCTTTTCGGATATTCCTGGACAATGGGGAACAATTTGGCTGTATGAAGGAAGCCGTAATAACAGCATAAATTATGCAACCATAAAAAATGCCACCGTTGCGATATTAAGTGAAGGCAATCCGAACGATAATAAATTAACACTTACAAATACACAAATTTACAACAGTAGTAATTTTGGAGTTTTAGGAAGAAACACATCTATTACGGCTCAGAATTTAGTGATAAATAACAGCGGCCAGTCCTCTTTTGCTGCCACTTTGGGCGGACGATATAATATTACACATGCAACACTTGCTAATTACTGGAGTAATAGTTTTAGACAATTTCCTGCTTTATTAATTAACAACTATGTTTTAGACGAAGAAAATACGGCCTATTTAGCCGACTTGTCTGAAGCTAACTTTAATAATTGTATTATTTATGGAAATGATAATCCTGAGTTTGTTCTTGATGAAATTGAAGACGAGCAGGTTGCTTTCAATTTTAAATTCACGAATTGTTTAGTTCGTTTCCAAAATGCATCTAGCACCGATTATTCAGGTCCGAATTACGACTTTAACGACACGACGCATTACGAAAACATGTTATTTAACGAAGATCCTGACTTTAATAATCCGAATGAAAATCTATTAACTATAGGCGAAGATTCTAAAGCGATAGATCAAGGTAATTCTATTTTCGCAAATCAGGTACCTTTAGATGTATTAAACACCAACAGAACAGTTGCTCCAGATTTAGGAGCGTATCAGCATACTATCTTTGAGGAAGATTAATCCGTAACTAATTTTCACCAAGCAAATCGCAATACCAAAATCCAGCAGGTTTACTTTTTTTATTCGGAGCTGGGTACTCTCGGTAGGTCTTCTCCCCTATTTGGAAAGGAATTGGCGATTTAAATAGTGGTCCATCAAAGCAAAAGGTATGAAATTCACCGTTTTCACCACAGGGATCAACGTCTGCTGGCAGATTATTAATAACCGCTTCTGTTAGCACCGTACCCACAAAATCTTCCGAAAAATATTTAGCATCGGCACAAACCACAATGGCTTTAAATCCTAATTCTAAAAACTGCGTGATTAGTTTTTTAGTATTTCGTTTCCATAACGGGAACACACCTTGTATTCCAACTTCCAACAGTTGCATTTCTCTATAGAACTTTAAATCTTCCAGAAAAATATCACCAAAGGCCGCATGCGTATAATCTGCAATTTTTAACTGATGTACTGCCGTCTTCATTATGGTATTATAATCTTCCATATTGGGTGACTCGGGCAATTCTATAAAATCTAAAGAAATTCCTATGGCATCTGCTTGGGCTTGTAATAACTCTACACGTAATCCATGCATAGAAACGCGCTTAAAATGTGAGTTTACGGTAGTCACTAACTTGTCTACCACATAAGATTCGTCCTGTAGCAATTCATATAAAGCTAAAGCAGAATCTTTTCCGGTGCTCCAATTAAAATAGATTTTATTCATCCTTACACCTTTAATCTACGTACATCGCATTTGGTAAAGGTTGCAACATTTTACTGTGGCTTAATTCCTTTGGTATACTCACATCTGTAGAATATTGTCTTCTAGATGTTCCCGTAATATCGGCTATAGCCGCCGCTAGTAACGGTTCGTTAACATCACCCAAAACACCTAAATTTCCATAATTTTCACTTAATGTAATATCCGGTGTTAACCCATTAAAATAATCTGTATTCCCCAAGGCATTAAGCGATTTAAAGATTAAAGGTTGCATGGCATATGTATGCTTAGTGTTTACTTCGGCCTTACTAAATGTTGGCGAATCGTAAACCGTTCGGGACGCCTGATACTTACCAGTTGTAATGCCTCCAATTTGAACTACATCTATATATGGCGTTAATCCGTTAATAATAAGCTCGCTTGCTGAAGCCGTACTTCTGGTGGTAAGCACATAAACCTTACTAAGATTTAAATGATTAATAGTTTCACTAAAAGAAACCGAACCTGAAGTACTACGCTTTTCCATGGTATCGACAAACGGATTTAATATGGCTTCGGGACTATTCGTTTCAAAATAAGTTTGCCAGTCACTATTCCACTCTTCTTTCACAAAAACGTCACCCGTAAATTGTCCCGTAATCATAGAAGCCAACCAAGTTGCGGTACTTACAGAACCGCCCGGATTATATCTTAAATCCAGAACTAAATCGGATATACCTTCACTCTTAAACGTACCAAAAGCACTATTTAGTTGGGAGTCGAAAGCATCTGTACCTGTAAAAGCATTATACATTAAATAGCCTACTTTTTTTCCGTTAACATTTAAAACCTCTTGTTTGTAAATCGGATTTTCTGTGTGTGAAGATTTCACTAAATCCACTTCTTCAGAGATGCTTTCAAAACTATCATCGTCGCTATCTTCAGTACCATTATCATCATATGTCGCCATACCTATAGTATACGACGTGCCTTGTACTAGGTCTATATTGGTATCTGTTGAAGAGTTGTAATATAACTCGACACCATTTACACGATTAAAAATATCGCCTCGTTTTATGCCTTTCTGTTCGGCATCTGTATTTGGCATGACGTAACGCACATAACCAAAAACTTTATTTCCCGTATTTTGTAAAAGCACCAGACCGTATTCCATACCGTGTGTAACAGATTCCCCGCTAAACTGTTGCTCTAGCGCTATATAGTCGTCTGTTATCCAACTAAATCGGTCTTCGGTACTCGTATTGTACAATAAACTATTAAACAAACCTTCTGGTGTAGAAAAACCGTTTAAGAAATTCTGATATTCGGTGTTTGATGTAAATCGAGCATCCGACAAATCCGGAACATTGTCTTTATATAAGTAAAAAGCATTCATGCCTTTCCATACAAAATCGTTTATTTCTGAAGTAGTCACTAGGAAATCATCTTCATCTTTAGCGCAATTAGTTAAACACAATACAAGCGCACAAAGGAAAAAGGGAATCTTTAAATGTTGCATATCAAAGCTGAGTATAAAGTATAAATTTACTTTATTTAACAGCAGTTATAAAATTTTTTGTAACAAATTATATAATCGTTCGTCGTAATATTAAACCACCAATAATACACCAACAACCGAATTAAAAAAATGACCCAGTCTGAATTTTTAAATACTGTATTACCCTTTAAAGATAAAGTATATCGTTTAGCAAAACGTTTATTGATATCTAGCGAAGAAGCGGAAGATGCGACGCAAGAAGTTTTGATTAAACTGTGGTCCAATAAAAATAAAATGGAAGCTTATAAAAATATAGAAGCATTTTCCATGACAATGACAAAAAATTTATGTTTTGACAAATTAAAATCTAAGCAAGCACAGAATTTAAAGATAGTACACAGTAATTATGAAGATCATAATACAAGTCTTCATAAACAAGTTGAAACAACAGATAGCCTAGATTGGGTTGGGAAAATCATTGCAACTTTACCAGAACAGCAACGCATGGTTATACAGTTAAGAGACATAGAACAGTATGATTTAGATGAAATTTCAGAAATGCTAGACATGAAAAATACAGCTGTGAGAGTTGCATTATCTAGAGCACGAAAAACAATAAGAGAACAGTTAACTAATACACATAATTATGGTATTAAATAAAATAGAACATTTACTTGAAAAGTACGAAAACGGAGAGACAACTTTGCAAGAAGAGCAACAGTTACAAACCTACTTTTCTCAAGATAAAATAGAACCGCACCTAGAAGTTTACAGACCTTTATTTGCCTATTTTAAAGCCAATCAAAACGAGACCTTTAATAAAGATATAGCATTAAAAACAAACAAAAAACCAATTTATGCTTGGTTAAGCGTCGCTGCAATTGCTGTTTTAATGTTAGGGTTTTATTTTAAGTCCACTCAGAACCTATCGCAAACACATGATGATTTAGGTACAATTCAAGATCCGCAATTGGCTTACGAAGAAGTTGTGAGGTCTTTAGAATTAATTTCTAAATCTTTAAACAAAGGCGCTTCTACTATGGGCTATTTAGAATCTTACAATAAAGGGATGGCAACAGTAGGATATATTAACGAATTAGAACACTCTTCAAACATCATTTTTACAACTAAAAAATAAAGAATTATGAAAACTATATTAAATACAAATTCCAAATCGATGACTAAAAAATTAATCTTATTTGCGCTTGCCTTAGTATTATTACCAGCAAGCATGATGGCACAATCCATTTTTGATAAATACAGCGAAAATCCAAATGTAACGTACGTAAATATTAAACCAAAAATGTTTCAGATGTTAGCAAAACTGGACATTAGTACAGACGATGCCGAGTCTCAAGCTTATCTAGACATGGTAAATAGTATTACGAGTTTTAAAACAATTATTACAGACGACAAAGCTATTGCTACCGATATTTCTACTTGGATGACATCTAAAAAAGGAGGTTTAGACGAATTAATGGAAGTAAAAGACGACGGAAAAGAAGTGAAATTTTACGTAAAAGAAGGTAAAGATGCAGATCACGTAAAAGAACTCCTAATTTTTGTAAATGGTATCGGAGATTTAACCAAAGATGCCAATATAGAAATTAATGGAAAAAACAGAAAGATTGAAACTGTAGTTGCTCTTTTAACAGGAGATATCGATTTAAATCAGATCTCTAAACTAACCAGTAAGATGAATATACCTGGAGGAGAACACTTAAAGAACAACAAATAAATCCACACTTAAAACGCGTTCTAATTTAAAGTATTAGAACGCTGTTTTGAAATACCTAAATATTATGAAATCTTATAAATTAACTTTCGCCATACTCTTTTGTTTCGGATTATTACTTACAAGTTGTAAATCTGAACCTACGTTGCAAACCTATATTGTAGATCATCAAGAAGCACAAAATTTCACTACGGTAGATTTACCGCTTACTGTGTTAAACCTAGACGAATCGAAGCTAGATGATGCTCAATTGGCAACCTACAAATCTATTAAACGCCTAAACTTCTTAGGATATAAAAAAGACACAGCACAACCCGATGCCTTTATTACTGAAAAGGAAAAAGTAGAACTTATTTTAAATAATGAAACCTACAACGAACTTATGGTTATTAACAACCATGGTGGTAAATTTACCCTTAAGTATGTTGGTGACGATGATGAATCTATAGATGAATTAATTGTTTATGGAAACGTAAAAGATACTGGATTTGGTGTTTTAAGAGTGCTTGGAGATAATATGAAACCTTCTCAAATTATGTCGTTAGCCAAAGTATTGGAAAAAGGAGACATTGATATGACTAAAATGAAGGGCGCTATAGACTTCTTTAACAACTAAAAACATATTTACTTATCCCAAATATAAACGGTCTAAATGATTATCATCATTTAGACCGTTTTCGTATTGTAACCTAGCTAAGTCTTTTGCTTTTTAAATCTTTTACAAACTCAGATATCCCGAAACATTAAAAAGTTAACCTGCATTCTTCACTATTAATGATAGCTATGGAGCAAAGATCTTTTTTAAAAGGTATTATTACAACAAAAAAAGGCTACCCGTTTGGATAGCCTTTTTAAAATATTATAAACTAAAATTTATTTAGTTACTTCTGTTTTAGTTAAAGCAGAACTCATTTCCATAGAAATAGAAGAACGTTCAAACTTAATTTTTCCAGCAAGGGTTTCAATAACGCATGTATTATCTTTATCGTTTAAATCTACTACTTTCCCGTGCATACCGCTTTTAGTAATTACACGATCTCCACGTTTTAATTCGCTAGCGAATTTTTTTTCTTTTTTCTGACGTTTCATTTGTGGTGCAATCATAAAGAAATACACAACCACAAACATTAAAATAAACGGTAAAAATTGGCTTATACCTTCCATTATTAAGATTGAATTTGAGGTGTTGCTAAAGTTGGTTTTGGAGTAGAATTTGGATCTGGTTTAACAAATGCTTTAATTCTAACCATGTCTTTACCTTTAGCAGAATTAGAGTTAACTGTAATAGTTTTTGTTACATTATTTGCTCCAGAACCGTTAAATTTAACTGTAAATTTCCCTGACTCTCCTGGTGCTAAAGGTGCTTTACTCCAGTCTTGAGGTACTGTACAACCACAAGAACTTGCGATATTTGTAATTACCAAAGGAGCGTCTCCTGTGTTTTTATATTCAAAAACAGTTTCTACATTTTGTTTAGATTCAATAGTACCAAAATCATGTTCAGTTTCTGTGAACGTAATTTCAGGAAATTTTGAAGAATTAGCATCACGCTCAGCAGCAACTACTACATTTTCTTCATTTACTTTTTTTGAAGCATCTTCTTTACAAGCTGTAAAAGCAATTAAGCAAAATGCGCTTAATCCTAATATTAATTTTTTCATAATAAATATATTTTTTTAAAAGGCTAAATGTACTAATAATTTACAACTACATCAACCCTCGTCCTATTTTATTTAAGGTTCCTTTATCCTGATATTCCTTAACTAATTTATCTAAAATACCATTTATAAAAATGCTACTTTTAGGTGTAGAATACTCTTTGGCGATTTCTAAATACTCGTTAATTGTAACCTTTACTGGAATAGAAGGGAAATGTAATAACTCACAAACAGCCATTTGCATTAAAATATAATCGATTTGTGCAATACGATCGGCTTCCCAGTTTTTTGCTTTATTGTCTATTTCGGCGTTTAATTTAGTCTGACTTAAAATCGTCTTTTTAAACAAGCTTACTCCAAATGCTTTATCATCTAAATCTTTATATAATTTAGGGGTAAAGTAAGCATCGGCAACATCGGGTTTACATTTACGTAATAACTTAGCTATGGTTGTATTAACAGTAGGTAAATCGTCTAACCACGTTAAGTTTTTGTCTTCTAAATAATCGTAAAGTTTTTCGTTTGGTGCGATAATTTCTTTAAACACATCGACAATAAAATTCTTGTCTGCTTTAAAGTCTGACGTACGCGTTTTCATGTACTCCGCATAAATATCGCTAGCTAAGATGGCTTTGTAAATCACATCTACATATTCGTCGTCTAACTCCCAGTTATCCACACCATATGTTCTAATGGTATCTCCTAATGTACGGTTGTGTCTTAATAACTGAAGGACTTCGTTATTAACTAATTTTTTGTTGGGATCTTTATCTTCAGACGTTGCAAGATGCTTTAATTGAGATTTATCGATCTGATTTTCAACTCGTTTTTGAACCTCAATAAGTAAAGATAATTGTAACAGATACAGATGATACATATCGTCAAAACTGTTAAGTAAAAACTTTTGATCGTCTTTAAAATCGTCACTTTCCCCACCTTTAAATGCATAGATGGTTTGCATTACTTTTACGCGAATATGTCTTCTATTAAGCATAGTTACAAAGAACTTTTAACCTCCTTTTAGGAGCATGAATGATAGCCTTAATGGCATTAATTTTAATAAAAAAGCCGAAAGCTATAAAAACTTTCGGCTGCAAAAATACGATTTTTAAGTAAATAATTTATTTATTATTCTCTTTTTTTCTTGCGTCAATATTTGCTTTAGCAACATTTAAAGCCGCTTGATTTGTTGTTATTTTATGAGCATCTGCATTGCTCAAAATTTCCAACGTTGTATTGTAAATATTCTGAGTTTTACTCATGATTTCGGCTTTATCGTATTTTGCAATTTCTGCATATACGTTAATTATACCACCCGCATTAATTAAAAAATCTGGCGCATAAACAATACCACGATTTTGTAAAATAGCACCATGAACTAGCTCGTTAGCTAACTGGTTGTTGGCTGCTCCTGCAATAACTTGTGCCTGAATTTTATTTACAGTATCATCGTTTATAGTTGCTCCTAAAGCACAAGGTGCATAAATATCTACAGCTTCGCTATATAAATCTGATCCTCTATAAATGGTAGCTCCGTAAGATTTACTAACAGCTTCTAGGCGTTCTTCGCTAATATCACTGATAATAACTTTGGCGCCTTCCTTAGTTAAATAATCTACTAAAGTCTCTCCAACATGTCCGATACCTTGAACCAAAATAGATTTCCCTTCAAGGTTATCTGTTCCGAATTTAAATTTTGCTGCTGCTTTCATTCCCATATAAACACCATAAGCAGTAACTGGAGAAGGATTCCCTGCGCCTCCTTTAGATTCAGAAATTCCAGTAACATAAGGTGTTACTTCACGAACTAAATCCATATCAGAAGTTTCCATTCCAACATCTTCGGCAGTGATATATTTTCCGCTTAAAGAAT
This sequence comes from Formosa bonchosmolovskayae, assembly GCF_051016085.1. GTDB lineage: Bacteria > Bacteroidota > Bacteroidia > Flavobacteriales > Flavobacteriaceae > Formosa. Next base: position 2,799,616 of record NZ_CP174605.1, on the reverse strand, counting down.
GTACGTACTCACCGAATTTTTTCATTAATTCTGGTGTCTTTTGTGTTTTGGCATCACCAATTATAACAGCTTTTCCACCACCTAAGTTTAAACCTGTTACAGCCGCTTTATATGTCATTCCACGAGACAAACGTAAAACATCGTTTAATGCCTCCCATTCATTATTGTAATTCCACATTCTAGTTCCTCCCAATGCAGGTCCTAATACCGTGTTATGAATACCAATAATTGCTTTTAAACCTGTATCTTTGTCATTGCAAAATACAATTTGCTCATGATTGTTAAATGAGTGATGTCCAAATACCGGATCCACTTTATACAGTTCATTTGCATTTAAAACCTCTGAAACCATTTTTAATTATGTATTAATTAGTATTGACTATTTTGATGTATTAATAAAATATAAACGCAAATCTATATTATTATTATTATATTTTCAAACAAACTCGCATTAAATAGAGAATAATTAAATACAAAAAACATATACTCCCGGTTAATGAAAGCCCTTAAACACGTTAATAAATACTTTCTTAAATACAAATATCAATTACTCTTCGGAATTGCCATTACCATTATAGCGCGTATCTTCATGTTGTTCACACCTCGTTTTGTTAGAGAAATTTTTAAGGTGGTCGAAGACTATAATCAAGGCATTATCATAGAAGTAGCTGTGGTACGTTCCGAACTTTTAGAAGATATTCTCTACATTATAGGTGCTGCTATAATAGCTGGAATCTTTACATTTTTAATGCGTCAAACCATTATTAATATGTCTAGACATATCGAGTTCGATTTAAAAAATGAAATCTATCAGCAGTACCAACGGTTATCTTTAAATTTCTACAAAAAGAATAGAACCGGAGATTTAATGAATAGGATTAGTGAAGATGTTAGTCGTGTGCGTATGTACGCCGGACCAGCAATAATGTATACTATAAACACTATTACGCTTTTTATAATTGCGCTGTTATATATGTATAGCGAAGCTCCTTCACTTACGCTGTATACGGTTTTACCACTTCCCGTTTTATCGTTTGCCATTTACAGATTAAGTAAAGAAATACACAAGCGTAGTACAATTGTACAAGTATATTTATCTAAATTATCTACGTTTACACAAGAGAGTTTTAGTGGTATTTCTGTAATAAAGGCTAACGGTATCGAAGTACAAACCTCCGAAAACTTTGAAACGTTATCCGAGGGTAGCAAAGAGAAGCAATTGGCATTAGTGCGCATACAAGCGTTCTTTTTCCCGATGATGGTGTTACTTATAGGACTTAGTAATTTAATCGTGATCTATATTGGAGGAAGACAATATATAGATGGCGAAATAGAAAGTTTAGGTACCATAGCAGAATTTATTATTTATGTTAATATGCTTACTTGGCCGGTTGCTACTGTAGGATGGGTGACTTCAATCATTCAGCAAGCAGAAGCGTCTCAAAAGCGTATTAATGAATTCTTAGAGATTGAACCAGAAATAAAGAACAATACAGAAACTCCTTCCGAAATTAAAGGAAATATAGAATTTAAGAATGTGTCTTTTACTTACGACGATACTAATATTCAGGCCATAAAAGATGTTTCCTTTACTATAAATCATGGAGAAACCTTAGCCATTATAGGAAAAACAGGTTCAGGAAAATCTACTATACTTGATTTAATTGGACGCTTATACGACATAAATACGGGTACTCTTCTGGTTGATGGTGTAGAGATAGACCAATTAAACTTATACAGTTTAAGAGACAGTATTGGTTACGTACCTCAGGATGCCTTTTTGTTTTCAGATTCTATAAAGAACAATATTAAGTTTGGTAAAGAAGATGCAACAGACGAGGATGTTTACCAAGCCGCAAAACTAGCTCAGGTGCATAGCAATATTTCAAAATTTGCCAAAGGCTACGATACGGTTTTAGGAGAACGAGGAATTACTCTATCTGGTGGACAAAAACAGCGCGTTTCTATAGCACGAGCGATTATAAAAGATCCTAAAATATTACTATTCGACGATTGTTTATCGGCTGTAGACACGGAAACCGAAGAAAAAATTCTTAAAAATTTATACAAGGTATCTTCAGGGAAAACAACCATAATAGTGAGTCATCGAGTCTCTTCTGCTAAAAATGCAGATAAGATCATTGTACTTGACGATGGAAAAATTATTCAGCAAGGTTCTCATAACAGCTTAATTAATGTTGAAGGTTATTATAAAACCTTATATTTAAAGCAACTTAGTGAAAAAGAAATATCATAATTTGTTGGTTGGTATGTCTTTTTTTTAGATTTTTGAAAGGAAATTGATTTACCTATATAAATAATTTTAACAACTTAAATTAAACAATTTAAATCTTATTAATAGTAAATATGAGTATGGATAGTAAGGACATGATGGAGAAAGAGGAGATTTTTTCTAAAGTATTAAGAGCAGGGAGACGAACATATTTTTTTGATGTTAGAGCTACAAAAGCAGGGGATTATTATTTAACAATTACTGAAAGTAAAAAATTCACAAACGACGACGGGTCGTACCACTACAAAAAACATAAGATATATTTATACAAAGAAGATTTTTCTGAGTTTAGAGATATTTTAAACGAAATGACAGATTATATTATTGATGAAAAAGGAGATGAAGTAATTAGTGAACGTCATCAAAAAGATTTCAAAAAAGAATACGAGGATAATCAAGAGGAAGTTGTTGAAATAGCTCATGATTCTGCCGTAAAATTCACAGATATTAGTTTTGATGATATTTAATCGGATTTAAAATAAACACAAACTAGACCGTTACCCTTGTAACGGTTTTTTTTATGTCTCGATTCTAGCTATAATTTAACCGCACAAAGCGCCAAACCAAGTATTCCTATTAAAACGTTTACCGCCATAAACCAACCTAGATTAAAGGCAATAATTAGCACCAAAATAAGAATCCAAAGCGGCACAACAGTCAATCCGATAGCAAACCTAAACGTTCCCGTAAATTCTTTCTCTTTTATTTTAGGTTGTAATAGCAATTTCCAAAGCATATACACCGGTAACAAAACAATTTTTAAAAGGCTTTTAAAAATTAAACCCACAGGTTCTAAAACGGACGTATTTTTTGTAAAACCTGAAATTTTTTCATCGTGTGCTAAAAAGTGATTTACAGCCTTAGGATTTAAAAAATCGGCGTTATTTTTGTCCAGTTCCTGTGCAACCACATCATAATCAGATTCAATATGCGTTGTTAGTAGTTGAATTTCCTTTTGTAAATCACGCTTTAAGGCATTAACCGCTTCTGCTTTCTCCAAGCCTTTATAGTGCTTGACATCTATTGGTTTCCCTATGTTAAGCGACATACTATCTGCGAAAGACAATGCATTTTGATAATTTACCCCGACAGGTAATAATTGTAAATCTAAATCCGGATAAGATTCTAAAGTATCTAGAACGATACGAGTAAAACCTTTACTTAAGGGACGAACTTTTCTATTCAAATTATGACTCCCTTCTGGAAAAATAACAATCGCTTCTTCATTTTTCAAAAGACCTTTACAGGTTTCGAATATGGCATTATTATTCGTTATTGTCTGCCACCCATCTCTAACCCGATACACGGGAAGCATATTCAAACCTCTTAATAATTTTGAAATAAATGGTCTCTGAAATACCGCCGCTCGCGTTAAGTAATAAGCAAAACGACTAGAATGCGTGGCAATAATTAACGGATCAAGTAGTCCGTTTTGATGATTCGATAATAATAAAACAGGTTTTGTTCGAGGAATAAATTCCTGCCCATTAACGCTTATCTTTTTATAATAAAAAAATAAACCCAAAGCAATATATCCTTTAACGCACTGTAACTTAAACTGTTTTAATGTCATGTATCCCTTTAGTTAGTTTGGACCAATATAAAGCTAAAAATAATCCTGAAATAATATGCCAGATGCCCCAAAAAGCCGCAATAAGGGCCATTCCTCCTAGCCCGTTAAAAAACGTAAATATTAAAATCGAACCCAGTCCAGAATTTTGGATACTGGTCTCAATTGCTATGGTTTTCTGGTTTATAAAAGACAGCTTAAATCCTTAGCGACATAAAAACCTAAAGCCAATGCCATAATATTATGGCCAATTCCTAGAAACAAGACCTTGAATATATAGGCTTTAAAAACATCTATATTTTTAGAGAACGCAATAATAACAATAATTACAAATACAAGTATAGAAAATGGTTTAAGTAATTCAGAAAGTTTTATAGCCAGATCAGGTTTAAAAGACCTAACACCCATTCCTAAAAACAGAGGTATCCCCAAAATAAGAAGTACCACCTCTAGTAAATCCTTGGGATTTAATGCCACTTTTGTTAATAAGTGAGAAGTAGATTCGTATAAATTACCATATAACTAAAAATTAAACGGTGTCATGATTAAAGCCATACTCGTAGAAATAGCGGTTAAACTCACCGACAAAGCCACATTTCCCTTCGCTAAATGTGTTATAAAATTAGAAATATTACCACCTGTACATATCGCAACAAGCATCGTTCCTAAAGCGATACTCGGTTTAGGTTGCACTAGAAGTATCAATAAAAAGGTGATACAAAGAACTGAGATAATACGCCCACGAACACGACTTTTCTCTCTTTTAATACTGTATTAAAGTCGTTTACAGAAATGCCTAGGGCGACGCCAAACATAACTGGCTAAAGCTATGTTCAAGACCCAAATGGCATGATTATCGAAATTTACGTGTACGACATCTATATCTGGTATGAATTATAGCACAGACGTTCCGTTTTTAACCTGTTGCTCCGGACGTAGTAACATCACATCCTTACCTGCAACGGCCCCCATAATTAAACACTCGCTCATAAATTTAGCGATTTGCTTTCTTGGAAAATTTACAACGGCTACAATTTGTCTGTTTAATAACTCACTTTTAGTATATAGCGTAGTGATTTGCGCAGAGGTTTTTTTAATACCCAAATCGCCAAAATCGATGGTGAGCTGATATGCCGGTTTTCGCGCTTCAGGAAATTCGCGAACTTCTAAAATAGTTCCGACGCGTAAATCGACAAGATTAAAGTCTTCAAAAATAATAGTTGGTTTCATTTTTTAAAAGTACAAATAATTACGAACTTTGATAAAAACAGAATTATGTCCGATACACTTTCTAACATGATGCCTTTAGGCACCAAAGCTCCAGATTTCACATTAAAAGACACGATATCTGATAAAAATTTATCTTTAAACACGCTTAAAGGAGAACAGGCTACCGTTATATTTTTTATCTGTAATCACTGTCCTTTTGTAATACATGTAAATGCTCAACTTGTGCAATTAGCAAAAGACTATAAGCAGAAAGGTGTGAATTGTATCGCGATCTCCAGTAATGATATAAAAAACTATCCGCAGGATGCTCCAGATAAAATGAAATTGGTTGCCAAAAGAGAAGGCTATATTTTCCCTTATTTATTCGACGAGACTCAATCTGTAGCTCGTGCATACAATGCAGCCTGTACACCCGACTTTTTTGTATTCGATTCCGAATTAACGTTAAAATATCGTGGCCAATTAGACGATTCGAGACCAGGAAATGCTATAGCCGTTACAGGTCAGGATATACGTCACGCGTTAGATTGTATCTTAAACAAAGAAGATAATTTAAATGTCCAAAAACCTAGTATTGGTTGTAATATAAAATGGTCTAAAGCTTAGCCCAACCTTTATGTTCTAAGGCAGAAACAATATGTGCAAAATGATGACTGCTGTGCCAAGCATACATACCAATATTTTCTTTTAAGACAACCGTTTTATTTGTTTCAGGATGTATAAAACTACGGTTTAAATCTTTATCGTTCAAAGATTTTAAAAGATACACTAGGCGTTTATGTACCGCCTCTATATGCATTAAAGACATACTTACCGGTGCTTTAATGGCATCGTCTAAATTAGACCAATCGTCTTGATCGTACGCTTTAATTATTGGATTATCTTCGGTTAAGCTCCATTTAAAACGGGTATAGCTGTGGTGGTGACTATCGGCAATATGGTGTACTAATTGTCTAATAGTCCACCCTCCCGGACGATATTCGGTATCTAATTGAAAATCGGTTAACGGGTTAACCAAAGCCTTTAACCGATTAGGAAATTCTTCTAAAACAGCGATCCAATTATCGAGATGCTTTCCTGTTATATGTTCTGGACACTTAAATTGCCCTATCGGATATTTTAATTGTTGGTCTCTAGTTTTCATGGTTATTATAGGTTTGTTTGTCTGTGTTCAATATTCTAAAAGTAATACATAAATCCGAAACTAATACGCATAGCGTCACGACTTTGATCAATTTCACCTGCAATTTGGTTGACTTCTCCAGAAATATCTAAATCCTTTACTCCGTAATCCAATTCTAAACCAACCGTCATTCTATCGTAAGCATCGTACATAACATTAAAAATCCCGTAATAATGCTGATGAATAAAATCACCTCTTAAAAAAGCCACATCATTATTTACATCCTGAGTCACAATAAAGCGGTCTGAGTCCTTTAAATTAAAATGTGTAAAACCTAATACAGCATTTGTATGTAGTTTATTCGTGATATAATATTCGTAAGAGGCCCATCCTCCCATAGCTGGAGTTGCATTAAACTCATTTCCAGTTGCTGGATATCCGTCGTAGCCATTTCCTGCCACTGTAGTTAAATAAGCCGAAATACCTTTTCCGCCAACAATCTGAAATTGGAAATTATTTCTTTTGGGTTTATAAATTCCACTAAACGTAAAACCATAGCCAGTAAAGCTGTTAATTTTTTCATCTAGCTTATAACGTACATGTCTTAACACCGAAGACATTCTTAAGTGCCCCCATTCCCGCTTATATTTTACAGAAAAAGTTAAATCTGGTGTAATTTGATCGACCTCATCTATTAAAGGCTGAAACTCTTCGTAAGCAAAACTGGTTGCAATAGGCGCTTCTATACTCGCTTCGTACATCCAATTGGGATTCTTAAACGTATTCATATATTTTATATGAGGCGTTCTTAACCAAATTCCTGAAGGTGGTCCCTCCCATTCCATTATATTAGGCCAAATACTTTCGTCTCCAAAGTTATTCCAGTTTTGTCCAACTTGCCAATGTGTGGTTTCTACATATGCTTTTCTCAAACGAATTCTGCCGTCTCCTCCCCAAAAATCAGATTCGACTACTGCCGTAATAACACTACCATCTTTTTGAATATAAGTAGTACTAAACTTTAATTGCGTTTGATACATATCTACATGTAAACTTTTGGTATCGTCGGTACCAAATACATTTATTAATCCGACGTTAAATGTCTCACTATCATTTAATCCGCCGTACACATCTAAATATCCATTTAGTTTCATATTTACGCCTAAACTACTTTTAAATCGTGGAATATCTCCAACGGAGTCTTTAGAAGTTACCGTTAAAAAGGGGTCTTGAGCAAAGGCTAAAAACCCTAAACATAAGCATAAAGTGGTTAAAGTTAGTTTCATCACATGGTGGTTTAAGAGAATGAAAATACTCATTTTTTAAAGAATACCTAAAAACTAGACATAAAAAAAGCTGTCTTTTCAGACAGCTTTTAGCATATTTTAAGGGAATGAAAATGTTATTTAACTTCGATTAATTCTACATCAAAAATAAGTGTAGCATCTGGAGGAATTACTCCTCCTGCTCCACGAGAACCATATCCTAAATCGCTAGGAATTACTAATCTCGCTTTGTCTCCTACTTCTAACAATAAGATTCCTTCGTCCCATCCTGCGATGACTTGACCAACTCCAACTGGAAATTCGATTGGTTCTTTACGCTTGTAAGAAGAATCGAAAACGGTCCCGTCTTGTAATTGTCCTTTATAATGTACAGAAACTGTTTGTCCTGATTTTGCTTTTTTACCGCTTTTAGAAGCTTGTAAAATTTGGTAACGTAAACCACTATCTGTTTTACTAAAACCTGCTGCAATTTTATCTAAAGCTGCATCTTGCTCTGCTTTAGCTTCTGCCAAACGCTTTTCACGAGATCCTTCAAAAGTTCTAAACGCTTCAACAGCATTAAAAGCTTCTGCTTCTGCACCAACTCTAATAATTTCTAAAGTTTCTATACTATCACCTTGAGCAATAGCATCTACCACATCTTGACCTTCAACCACGTGTCCAAAAACAGTGTGTGCATTATCCAACCAAGGCGTCTCTACGTGTGTGATAAAAAACTGACTTCCATTTGTTCCAGGACCTGCATTAGCCATAGAAAGAATACCTGGACGGTCGTGCTTTAATTCTGGATGAAATTCATCATCAAATTTATATCCTGCATCACCAGTTCCTGTTCCTAACGGACATCCTCCTTGAACCATAAAATCTGGTATAACACGGTGAAATTTTAATCCGTCGTAATAAGGGGTTCCTTGTTTTTTAACTGAATTTTCTAAATTACCTTCTGCTAAAGCAACAAAATTCCCTACCGTTCCCGGCGTCTTTTGAAATTCTAAGGCTACTAAAACTGAACCTTTTGTAGTATTAAATTTCGCGTATAATCCGTCTTGCATTTGTTTCTATTTTATTAAAGTGCAAATATAGAAAAATGATTTACTAATAAAAACTACTATAGCCGTTATCATACTGTTAAAAACTTACTTCGAATTAATTTCTAAAACATGATAATAATCAGTTGCTAATCGGTATAAAAACTAGAAATTTGCAAAGATTTTTAGAATTAAAAAGGAATAAGTAACTTTTAATAACTTTATATCTCATTAAAACTCTGAAAATCATTAATTTCGCAAAAAAACAAATTAAAACTGAAAATGAGTAAAGGACTTTATATTGCCACTCTAGAACCCAATAGTGGTAAATCGATTATTTCTTTAGGGTTAATGCAAAACTTATTAGGAAAAACGGCTAAGGTTGCCTATTTCAGGCCAATTATCGACAAAGAAGATGGCGATAAACGAGACAATCATATAGATACATTACTTTCTCATTTTAACCTAGACATTCCTTATATAGAAACGTATGCATTAACTAGAAATGAAATCGTACAGAATAGAAATGCTGGAAAAATTGGAGATTCATTAGACTTAATCATTAAGAAATATAAAGCACTAGAAGAAAAGTATGATTTTATTCTAGTGGAAGGTACAGACTTCCAAGGTGAAGGTACTGTTTTTGAATTTGATTGGAACGTAAACATCGCTAAAAACTTAGGGTTACCTGCTGTTATTGTAAGTACGGCTCAAGACAAATCCTTAGAAGATTTTACTAGCAGTGCAGAAATGGCTTATAAAACATTTAAAAGTCACGATGTAGAAGTTATAGCTCTAGTAGCGAATAAAATTCAGCCTGAAAACGTAGAAATTATTCAAAATTCGGTGAGAGCATTCTTACCAGAGACTGTAGATTTTTCGACTATCCCGATGGTAAAATCTTTAGCGTCTCCTACCATGAAGGAGATTAAAGAAACCTTAAACGGTGAAGTGCTTTTTGGAGCGGAGCATTTAGGTAACTTATCTGGAAAATTTGCTGTGGGTGCCATGCAATTGCGTAATTTTTTAACACATTTACGTGAAGGTTCGGTAGTGATTACACCTGGCGATCGTGCCGATTTAATTTTAGGATCACTTCAAGCACACTTATCTAGTAATTACCCTAATATTTCTGGTATTATTTTAACTGGTGGAATTGTTCCAGAACCATCTATATTAAAGTTAATCGATGGATTAACAACTGTAGTTCCTATTATCTCTGTAAACGACGGTACATTTAATACAACCCATAGAATTGGAAATATTAAGTCTAATATCTATGCTGAAAGTAAAACTAAGATTTTAACATCTTTAGAAACGTTCCAAAAACATATACAAGCAGACCGCTTACTAGAAAAACTAACATCTTTCGAAAACAAAGTGACTACGCCACGTATGTTTCAATACAATTTAATTGAAAAAGCACGTAAAGCTAAAAAACGCATTGTTTTACCAGAAGCATCAGACCCACGTATTTTAACGGCTGCTGCGCGTTTAGAAGTGTTAGATTTAGTCGATATTATTCTTTTAGGAAACCCTAAAGAGATTAAAGAAAGAGTAACCGAACTTGGGTTGACTTTAGATTACAATAAAACAAAAGTCATTTTCCCTTCAGATTACGAAGGATTTGAAGATTACGTTGAAACCTTTTACGAGTTACGTAAACATAAAAATGTAAACATGGATATGGCAAGAGACATTATGAACGATGTGTCTTACTTCGGAACCATGATGATTTATAAAAATGACGCCGATGGTATGGTTTCTGGAGCCGTAAACACTACAGGACATACTATTTTACCTGCATTACAATTCATAAAAACTAAACCGGAATGCTCTATAGTATCGTCTGTATTCTTCATGTGTTTAGACGATCGTGTTTCTGTATTTGGTGATTGTGCTATTAACCCAAATCCAAACGCTGCCCAGTTAGCAGAGATTGCAATTTCTTCTGCTAGAAGCTCAGAGGCCTTTGGTATTGAGCCACGTATTGCCATGTTATCATACTCATCTGGATCTTCTGGAAAAGGAGAAGATGTAGATAAAGTAAGAGAAGCTACAGAAATTGTAAGAGCACAATGTCCTGAGTTAAAAATTGAAGGACCTATTCAATATGATGCCGCTGTAGACTTAAAAGTGGGGCAGAGTAAAATGCCAGGTTCTGAAGTTGCTGGACAAGCTACTGTACTTATTTTCCCTGACTTAAACACAGGAAACAACACCTACAAAGCGGTACAAAGAGAAACTGGAGCATTAGCTATCGGACCAATGTTACAAGGTTTAAACAAACCTGTTAACGATTTAAGTCGTGGATGTACTGTAGACGATATCTTTAACACGGTAATTTTAACTGCCATTCAAGCTCAAGGAATTTAACAACTATTATAAAACTATATATAAAACAAACTCATGAAAATTCTTGTTATAAACTCTGGTAGTTCCTCTATTAAGTTTCAACTTATCGAGATGCCTTCAGAAACTGTAGTCGCATCAGGACTGGTTGAACGTATTGGCTTAGAAGATGGCGCTATTCATTATAAAGATCAAAAAGACAAAATCTCTTTAACGTTACCTATCCCTAACCACGCTACAGGTTTAGCTCAAGTAGCTAAAATGTTAATGGATGAAAAAACAGGTGTAATTAAAGACGTTGCAGAAATAGACCTTGTTGGTCACCGTGTGGTTCATGGTGGAAAAAAATTCTCTGATCCTGTAGAAGTCACTCAAGAAATTAAAGATAAAATCCGTGATCTTATTTTATTAGCTCCACTTCACAATCCACCAAATTTAGATGGTATTGAAGTTGCTGAAAAAATATTTACAAAATCGAAACAAATTGCGCTTTTCGATACGGCTTTTCATCAATCATTACCAGCTGTAGCTTATAAATATGCGATCTCTAATAAATTTTTAACCGAAGATAATGTACGTGTTTACGGATTTCATGGGTTGTCTCATAAATACGTTACCGATCGTGCAGTTGAATTTTTAGATAAACCAGATGCTAAATTAATTTCTATTCACTTAGGAAATGGTTGTAGCATGACAGCTGTTCAGAATGGAAAAAGTTTAGATCACACTTTAGGATTCGGACCAAATGATGGATTAATTATGGGAACACGTAGTGGTGCCATAGACCAATCTGTTATCTTTTTCTTAATGGATAAATACAATTACACTAAAGAAGAAATTATCACTATTCTTTCTAAGGAAAGTGGTATGCTTGGTTTAACAGGTTACAGTGACTTGCGTGATATTGAAGCGCAAGCAGAACAAGGTAATAAAGATTGTATTTTAGCCTTAGAAATGAATGCGTATCGCGTTAAGAAATTTATTGGAGCCTACACAGCTGCTTTAAACGGACTTGATGCCATCATATTTACTGCTGGTATTGGAGAAAACAGTTCTACGATTAGAAAAATGATTTGCGATCAAATGGATTATTTTGGGATACATTTAGATCAAGAATTAAATGCCGAGCGTTTACCTCATATTAGAAGCATTAATACAGCCAACTCTAAAACTAAAATATTAATTGTTCCTACTAATGAAGAATTAGAGATTGCAACCGAATGTTATTCAAACTTCAAATAACATAAATTTTAGATTTATTATAAAAGAGCCTCGTTTACTTTCGTAAACGAGGCTCTTTTCAATTAAATATTAAACCAATTTAACTACTAATTTGCCACTTCGCTAATAAATTTAATACGATATAAACGTAATTCTTCATCGTCGTAATCGCCATCAAATTCTTCAATAGCTAAGTCAATTTTATCTGTTTCAGATTCCATGAAATAGTCATGAATTTCTTCTTGCTGATCTTCGTCTAAAATATCGTCGATCCAGTAATCCAAATTTAACTTTGTACCAGAAAACACGATAGCTTCCATTTCCTTAATAAAGTCTCCCATTTCCATACCTTTCGCAGAAGCGATATCGTCTAATGGTAATTTCCGATCTATATTCTGAATAATATATAATTTTAAAGCGGAATTCATCCCTGTAGACTTCACGACCAAATCGTCTGGACGCATAATGTCGTTATCTTCGACATATTTTGCTATTAAATTAACAAAATCCGACCCATATTTCTTGGCTTTTCCCTCTCCTACACCGTGCACATTAGATAATTCGGCAACCGTCATCGGGTATTTTAAAGCCATATCTTCCAATGAAGGATCTTGAAAAATAACGAAAGGTGGAACCCCTAATTTTTTAGCATTAGATTTTCGCAAATCTTTAAGCATACGCATTAGTGCTTGATCTGTTCCTGCACCACCTGCTTTAGTAATATTAGTGGCTTTCGCTTCTTGCTCGCTATTAAAAATATGATCTTCTGTCATCATAAACGAGCTAGGCGATTTTATAAATGCTTTACCTGCTTCCGTAATTTTTAATACCCCGTAGGTTTCAATATCTTTCTTTAAATATCCGGCCACCAATACCTGACGTAAAAGAGCCATCCAATATTTATCTTCTTGATGTTTTCCTAATCCGAAAAATGGCTGATCGTCTGTTTTATGAGATTTAATTAAGGCATTGGTTTTACCAATAACAACACTCACTAAATCTTTAGACTTATATTTTTCCTTCGTTTTACTAACTGTTTTTAGTAATAGAACGGCGTCGTCCTGCGCTTCTGTTTGCTTCTTTGGATAACGTACATTGTCATCCATATCGCCACCTTCACCCGTTTCATTATCATATTCTTCACCAAAATAATGAAGAATAAATTTTCGTCTAGAAATAGACGTTTCTGCGAATGCTACAACTTCTTGCAACAATGCATGACCAATTTCTTGCTCGGCAACCGGTTTCCCAGACATAAACTTCTCTAGCTTCTCTATATCCTTATAAGAATAATAAGCTAAACAATGGCCTTCTCCTCCATCTCGGCCCGCACGCCCCGTTTCTTGGTAATAACTTTCTATACTTTTTGGAATATCGTGATGAATTACAAAACGTACATCTGGTTTATCTATTCCCATTCCGAAAGCTATCGTGGCCACAATAACATCTACATCTTCCATTAGAAACATGTCTTGATGTTTTACACGTGTTTTAGCATCTAAACCTGCATGATAAGGCAATGCCTTTACACCATTAACCTGAAGCACTTGTGCTAGTTCCTCGACACGCTTTCTACTTAAACAGTAAATTATACCTGATTTTCCTTCGTTTTGTTTTACAAACCGGATAATGTCGCTATCTACTTGTTTTGTTTTTGGACGTACTTCGTAATATAAATTAGGTCGGTTAAACGATGCTTTAAAAGTAACGGCATCATGAATTCCCAAATTTTTAAGAATATCCTCTTGTACTTTAGGTGTAGCCGTTGCTGTTAATCCTATTATCGGAATAGTATCGTCTATACGTTGTATAATGTGTCTTAAGTTTCTGTATTCTGGTCTAAAGTCGTGACCCCATTCACTAATACAATGGGCTTCATCGATAGCCATAAAAGAAATTTTAACAGAACGTAAGAATTCTACATTTTCTTCTTTAGTTAAAGATTCTGGAGCGACATACAATAATTTTGTAACGCCATCGACTATATCCTGTTTAACACGTTTTATTTCTGTTTTATTAAGCGAAGAGTTTAAAACGTGCGCAATACCTTCTTCGTTAGAGATCCCACGAATGGCATCTACTTGGTTTTTCATTAGTGCGATTAAGGGAGACACAATAATCGCTGTCCCTTCTTGCATTAATGCGGGAAGCTGATAGCATAAAGATTTACCTCCTCCTGTTGGCATAATAACAAATGTATTTTTGCCGTCTAGAAGGCTTTCTATAACAGATTCTTGTAACCCTTTAAATGCGTTAAATCCAAAATGTTCTTTAAGAGCAGAATGCAAATCAATGTTAACTTTTGACATGTACTTGTTTATATTTTTATTTACACATTTAATACAGCGAAAAAAAACATGAGCTATTAGTTAATTCGTTGTATTTAGAGAACCTTCATTATTTTTTTTCGTTAGTTTTGCAATCAATTACCAAGCGAAAATTATAAAAAAAAGTTCGTTTCAGTTTAAAGGTAATAAAATCTTTAAAAGCATCAACCTAAAAAAATATTAAATTTTGAATAAAAATCATGACATTATAAACTCTGCTAAACAAGTATTTGAGTTAGAAGGTCAGTCTATATTGAATTTAAAATCATATATAAATGACAATTTCGTCAATGTTGTAGACCTCATTTACAAATCCAAAGGGCGCGTAATCATTACTGGTATTGGGAAAAGCGCGATTATCGGTAACAAGATTGTGGCCACTCTAAATTCCACAGGAACACCTGCTCTTTTTATGCATGCTGCCGAGGCCATACATGGTGATTTAGGTCTTATTTTAAAAGACGACATTGTTATATGTATTTCAAAAAGTGGAAACACGCCGGAAATAAAAGTGCTAATTCCTCTTATTAAAAGCACTAAAAATAAATTAATAGGGATTACAGGCAATGAAGATTCCTTTTTAGGACAGCATTGCGACTATTTTTTAAACACCTATGTCGAAAAAGAAGCTTGTCCGTTAAACCTAGCTCCAACAACTAGCACAACAGCCCAATTGGTTATGGGAGATGCTTTAGCCGTTTGTCTTTTAGAACTACGTGGCTTTTCGAGCGGAGATTTTGCAAAATATCATCCGGGAGGTGCATTAGGTAAAAAACTATATTTACGCGTTTCCGATATTTCTAACGATAACAACAAACCCGAAGTACACCCCGACACTAATATTAAAGAGGTTATTATAAATATCTCTAAAAACATGTTAGGTGTTACTGCTGTTATAGAAGACCAAAAAATTGTTGGTATTATTACTGATGGAGATTTAAGACGAATGCTTACAAAAACAGATCACTTTATCAATCTAACCGCTAAAGACATTATGGGAAATATGCCTAAAACCATAAATGAAAACGCCATGGCGATAGAAGCTTTAGAACTCATGGAAACTAACGATATATCTCAGCTTTTAGTTTCTAAAGACGACAACACGTACGCTGGAGTGGTACATATTCACGATTTAATAAAAGAAGGTATTATATAATGGCGAAAAAGATTAAAAAAAATATAAACGAGATGTCTTTCTTAGATCATCTTGAAGACCTAAGGTGGCATTTAATCCGAGCAACATTATCGGTAATGATCGCGGCCACATTAGCCTTTTTCGCAAAGAGCTTCATTTTCGATACTATTTTATTTGGACCAACACGTCCAAGTTTTTTTACTTATGATATTTTATGTAACATTTCGAATTACTTAGGGCTAGACGATAGTTTCTGTTTTAACGAAGCGGCTTTCAAAATACAAAGTAGAACTATGGCTGGACAATTTTCGGCCCATATTTGGACCGCAATTACGGCTGGTTTTATTATTTCATTCCCATATATTCTATATGAAATATGGCAATTTATTAGTCCTGGTATGCACGCCAACGAACGTAAAAACTCAAGAGGATTTATTTTTATCTCGTCATTTTTGTTTTTCGTAGGAGTTCTGTTTGGATACTATGTAATTTGTCCGTTATCCATCAACTTCTTAGGAACGTATCAAGTCAGTGAAAAGGTACATAACGATTTCGATTTAAGTAGTTACATTAGTTTAATTCGCTCTTCGGTAATTGCATGTGGTATTATTTTTGAGTTACCTATAATAATATATTTCTTGGCAAAAGGTGGAATTATTACCCCTGAGTTCTTAAGAAAATATAGAAAAATAGCCATGGTTATTGTACTTATTGTTTCGGCTGTAATTACACCTCCAGATATTGCCAGTCAGGTTATTGTGGCTATCCCTGTTCTTATTTTATATGAAGTGAGTATTTATATAGCCAAATTTGTAACTAGAAAAGAACGTAAAAAATCTAAAGCTTTAAAAAATGTCAGATAAAATTAACGAGTTTAACGACTATAGAGCCAAAATGAATGACCGCATTTTGAGCGATGATAATAAAATAATAAAACGCATCTTTAACTTAGATACCAATGCCTTTCAGGCAGGAGCTTTAGATGTTAAGACCAAAGAACTTCTAGGTTTAGTTGCTTCTACTGTGTTACGTTGCGACGATTGTGTAAAATATCATTTAGAAACGGCGTACAAATCTGGTTTAACACGTGCAGAAGTTGTCGAAGCTTTAAGTATTGCAACCCTTGTGGGTGGTACTATCGTTATTCCACATTTAAGGCGTGCTTACGAGTTTTGGGATGAATTAGAAGCTACCGAAGCCTAATTTAAAGTAGAAAAATCACTAACAGAAAGTGCTATGATTTTAGTATTTTAGCACTTCTGTATTTTTAAAACAGATAATAAAAAACACCGCATCGTGAAACTAAAAGCTGAACATTTAATGAAGTCCTACAACGGACGAAAAGTTGTAAAAGATGTCTCTCTAGAGGTTAATCAAGGTGAAATTGTGGGATTACTGGGTCCTAATGGAGCAGGAAAAACCACGTCTTTCTATATGATTGTTGGCTTAGTTAAACCCAATGGTGGCTCTATTTATTTAGAAGATAAAGAAATTACTAAATACCCTATGTACAAACGTGCGCAGAACGGTATTGGTTATTTGGCTCAAGAAGCCTCTGTTTTTAGAAAATTAAGTATTGAAGATAATATTTTAAGCGTATTACAGCTTACAAAAATGAGCAAAAAAGAACAGCTCATGAAAATGGAATCCCTAATTGATGAATTTAGTTTAGGGCATATTCGTAAGAGTCGTGGCGATTTATTATCTGGAGGGGAACGTAGACGTACAGAAATTGCTCGTGCCCTAGCAACCGACCCTAATTTTATTTTACTAGACGAACCTTTTGCAGGAGTAGATCCTGTGGCTGTAGAAGATATTCAGCGTATTGTAGCACAACTTACCAAAAAGAACATTGGTATATTAATTACAGACCACAACGTACAAGAAACTTTAGCCATTACAGACCGTACGTACTTAATGTTTGAAGGTGGTATTTTAAAAGCCGGAAAACCCGAAGAACTTGCCGAAGACGAAATGGTACGTAAAGTATATTTAGGTCAGAATTTCGAGCTACGTAAAAAGAAGTTAGATTTTTAAATCGTACGCTAACTTTACTTTAAGTTTTGGTAGCCTTTCGCGGTTTAGAAATTATCCCGATAAGAAATAGACTACAGATTCTGTTATAATTTGAGTAGACTCGTTTCATTGAATTACAAGTACTATCGGTGATAAAATTGGACTCTAAGTCTAAAATTGAGTTCTGATTAGATGTGATATTTTTTAAACTCGTAGGAATATAGAAATGCCAAAACCTTTTCTCACGTATTGAATTATCACGTTTATATTTTGTTATTCGCGGACAATGTTTGACATAAATCCATCTTTTAGGACAATAAGGTGCTCCCTAATCAGATCGATGATATATCAATATATTGTTATTAAAGTAAGATTCAGATATATCCAAACACCGCACAAAAATAGGTGCTTCTGAGCTTTTATTAGCCTTAAATCAGAATCTAATAACTCCCCTTGATCACCACATCTAACATAGACATTGCCACATATACCAAAATAATTAATGGAATAGCCGCGAATTGAAGAAATACAAGTAGCAACACACATACCATTAAAAAGATATATCTAACGGCATTAGATTTAAAATCCCAAGTTTTAAATTTTAAAGCAAATAACACTACAGGCGCATTTAATAAAAAGGTACTTGTTAAGGTTAATGCTATCAAAAAGCCTTGATTCATTATTATGGCATTCATCATTGCATTATGCTGTAATTCCATTATTAAAGGTAACGATATAATTAAGAGTGTATTTGCTGGAGTTGGTAGCCCTTTAAAATAATCTTGTTGTTCTTCATCTAAATTAAATTTAGCTAAACGATAGGCAGAAGACAAAGTAATTAAGAATCCTAAAAGTGGTAAAAATGATGGCATCACTGCATCTCCACTAAAAAAAGCATTCCACGAACCTGTGTCTGTAGACAGCTCCGGTTTACCCGCACTTAAAGCAAGTAATTTATACATTACAATACCTGGTACAACGCCACTTGTAACCATATCGGCCAAAGAATCTAATTGCAATCCTAATTCTGAAGACACGCCAAGTTTTCGCGCAGCAAACCCATCGAAAAAATCGAAAAACACACCTCCAAATACAAACGTTGCGGCTGCTATAAAATGATTGTGAGTTGCAAATATAACGGCAACACAACCACAAAATAAATTTAATAAAGTCAGCGCATTTGGCACATAATTCTTAATCGACATACTGTAAGTTGTTTATGTAAAAGTAATAAAGATTTATGGTCTAATATAAGACCATTTCCAAAAATAACACAATAAGCGACTATATTTTAAGTTAAATACTACGTTAAGAATTTTTACAATTCATTTTAAAATATGAATATCAACTTCATATTCGCTTTAAATAAAGTTTTTAACCCAATTAAATAATCTGCATATTTGTAAAAAATTAGAATTGAAGATACTTTTCACTTCCCTACTCCTATTACTTAGTGCATCTGCATTTAGCCAAGCAGTACGAAAATATTCTAACGAATTTATGAATATTGGAGTAGATGCCGCGGCATTAGGAATGAGCCATGCGGTTACAGCACAATCTGCCGATGTGAATTCAGGATATTGGAATCCTGCGGGATTAGTGCACTTAGAGGACAATCAGCTGTCGTTAATGCATTCTAGTTATTTTGCTAACATTGCTAATTACGATTATGTAGCCTATGCCATGCCTATAGACAACCAAAGCGCTATGGGAATTTCGTTAATTAGATTTGGAGTAGACGATATTTTAGACACCACTCAATTAATAGACGACGAAGGAAACATTAATTATGATAGAATTGAATTGTTTTCTACTGCAGATTACGGGGTAACCTTCTCTTATGCTAGACAACCTACATTTCTAGAAGGGTTTAGTTATGGTGTAAATGCCAAAGTGATTAGACGAATAATTGGAGATTTTGCTAACTCTTGGGGATTTGGGTTTGATGCTGGAATTCAGTACGAAACTAATTCTTGGAAATTTGGGTTAATGGCTAGAGATATTACGACTACGTTTAATGCTTGGCAAATCGACGAAGATAAATT
Source organism: Formosa bonchosmolovskayae (assembly GCF_051016085.1). Lineage (GTDB taxonomy): Bacteria > Bacteroidota > Bacteroidia > Flavobacteriales > Flavobacteriaceae > Formosa. The sequence continues at coordinate 2,779,990 of NZ_CP174605.1, read as the reverse complement.
TCAAACCATTCAAGATGCTATTGGTGGCGAAAACCAAGAACTTCCCGAAACTACAGAAATCACCATTCCTAAATTACAGTTGGGAATATCTAAAACCTTTATATTTAACTACGATTATTCTTTAGAAACGGCTATTGATTTACAAATGCGTTTCGCCGAAAACAACGATATTATTTCTACCAGTGTTGTGAGTATAAATCCTTCCTTTGGATTTGAATTTGGGTATTTAGATATGGTATATTTACGTGGTGGTATGGGTAATTTTCAAAACGAATTACAAATCGATAATACCGAACATGTGAGCTTTCAGCCTAGTTTGGGAGTCGGATTTAAATACCAAGGCATTCAAGTCGATTATGCATTTACAGATATTGGAGACCAAAGTGTAGCTTTATACTCGAATGTGTTTTCTTTGAAATTGGATTTTAGTATCTTTAGGCACTAATTTATAGGATGAAACAGGCCTTTAAAAAATCGGATTCAACACTTTGAAACATCTTTTATTAGCCCTTGCAACAGGATTATTATTAGCTTTAGGCTGGCCTACTTACGGATTTCCTGTACTTTTATTTGTCGCTTTTATCCCATTACTTTATGTAGCTCAACAGCTTAGAACAACGCATTCTTTAAAGTACAAAGGTTGGCGTTTATTTGGCTTGTCGTATCTAGCATTCTTTATTTGGAATTTTATTACTACCAATTGGTTGCAATACGCCGATATGTTTGGTGCTAGTTTTGCTATTTTGGTAAATAGTTTGCTCATGGCTTTTATAATTTTAATTTATCAAGCCGTTGCTAAGCGAACTACAACTAATAAATCACTTTGCTTTTTAATAACTCTTTGGATTTGTTTCGAGAAATTACATCTGGGTTGGGAATTTTCTTGGCCATGGCTTAATTTAGGTAATGCCTTTTCTGAGTATCCAAAATGGGTGCAATGGTACGAACTTACTGGAACCTTCGGCGGTACACTTTGGATATGGCTGGTAAACGTGATTCTTTTTAAAGCACTTATAACCTTTTTTGAAACTTCGGAACACAGAGTCTTAAAACGTGCAACCATTCAGACTCTAGCCATTATCTGTATTCCAATTGCCGGCTCTATAGTACGCTATTATACCTACACTCCTGAAAGTAATACTATTGAGGCCGTGGTGCTACAACCAAATATAGATCCATACAGTGAAAAATATAATGCCACCAATGAAGAGGTTGGCGTACTGTTAGAAAAATTAGCCACAGAAAAAACCACTCAAGAAACAAATCTTCTTGTGACTCCAGAGACTGTCTTGGCAGAAGGTTATGGCGTAGATTTACCACGTTTTAATAGCAGTAAAGAGTTTTTTCAAGCCAAAGCTTTTGTGTATAACTATCCCAATTTAAACTACTTATTGGGCTTTCAATTTTACCAAAAGCATACGCGTGAAGCAGATATTTTACCAACTTCCAACCAGTACAACGAACATCTTTGGGTAGATTTTTACAATTCCGCAGCACTTATAAATTCAGATAAAACACCACTAATTTATCATAAATCTAAACTAGTTGTTGGTGTAGAAAACTTTCCGTATCAAAGTATTTTAAAACCAATTATTGGCGATGCCATGTTAGATTTAGGCGGAACTGTAGCCATGAAAACGACACAAACAGAACGCTCTGCTTTCTTATTAAAGAATACTAATTATAAGGTAGCCCCTGTAATTTGTTACGAATCTGTATATGGTGAGTATGTCACAGGTTATATCAGAAACGGCGCGAATGTTTTAGCAATTATGACTAACGATGCTTGGTGGGGAAATACGCAAGGGCATAAGCAACATTTAAGTTTGGCTAGACTTAGAGCTATAGAAACACGTCGCGCTATTGCAAGAAGTGCGAACACCGGAATTTCAGCTTTTATTAGTCCGAAAGGCGAGCTTTTGCAAACCTTAGCTTATGACACACAAGGAAGTTTAAAAGCAGATATTCCAGTAAATACCAACCTAACGTTCTATGTTAAAGCAGGAGACTATATTGCTAGAATAAGTATGTTCCTTGCTTTGGGGATATTTTTTATAACATTCTTCAGAAAAGAGAAAAAGTAAGTCATCTTTTAAAGTCGTTGCATGAATACAACTTTATTATCCGATAACACTAACTCACATTTATAACAGACGTTAAGCTATTTTTATTCTTTTCTAAATTTTTAAAACATTAAAAGCACCAAAAGTTCTTTTAGCAAATCGCCCTGTGGCACCGCGTTAGATCCCACACCTTTACTTTTTACATCGAATTCGCGCAGTGTTGCAATATTAGCACTTACCTTTTTCATAGGATAATTCCGTAATGCTACGAGATATTCATCTACGAAATACGGGTTAATTTTTATTGCTGAAGCCACATTTCTTGGATTCTTATCCGCTAAACCATGAACTTGTAACAATTGCGAGAAAAATGAGAACACTAAAGACACCGTAACCACCATAGGATTGTCCTTGGGGTTTTCTGCAAAATATTTAACAATACGTTGCGCCTTTAGCACATCCCTCGCTCCTATGGCTTTACGTAATTCAAAATTATTATAATCCTTACTAATCCCTATATTTTCTTCGATATGTTCGGGTGTAATCTGACTATCTTTTGGTAATACAATCTGTAATTTATCTAATTCATTACTTATTTTACTCAAATCGTTCCCTAAAAACTCCACTAACATTTGGGCTGCTTTAGGCGTAATGGTATACGATTTTGGCGCTAAAATACGACGAATCCAATCTGCAACCTGATTTTCGTAAAGCTTCTTACTTTCAAAAACAACCCCCGTTTTTTTAATGGTTTTGTAAACAGCCTTACGTTTATCTACCGTTTTATATTTATAGTTTAAAACTAAAATAGTAGACGGTTGTGGGTTTTTAGCATAATCTACCAATTTATCTATAGTTCGCGATAAATCTTGAGCTTCCTTTACAATAACAACCTGGTATTCGGCCATCATAGGATATCGTTTGGCTTGTCCCACAATATCTTCTACAGTCACATCGCGACCATACAATACCATTTGATTAAAGCCTTTTTCTTCCTCATTTAAAACATGATCTTCAATATAATCGGAAAGCTTATCTATATAATAGGTTTCTTCTCCCATTAAAAGATAAATAGGTTTTAATTTTTTCTCCTTTATATCGGCAACTAATTGTTTTATCTCGTCCAAACTGTAAACTATCTAGGATTATTCCAAAAATACCCTCTTGGAATTTGGTTTTTGAATTTTGAAATCTAACTTTGAAAATTCAAGACTTAGCAATGCAAGAACTAAACTTTCCGAAGTTTTCATTTCGATTCAAAAATAGCGAAAATAAAATTTCTATTTTTGATGATATCCGTAAAAAATTTGTGATTCTTCAACCCGAAGAATGGGTACGCCAACATTGTGTACACTATTTAATACAAGTTAAAGGTTACCCCAAATCACTTATAAATGTTGAAAAGGAATTAATAGTAAACAAGTTACGTAAGCGCTACGATATCGTCATTTTTAATTCCGATGGAAGCATTCATGTTATTGTAGAATGTAAAGCGCCTAAAATAAATATTACGCAAACCACCTTCGACCAAATTGCACGATATAATTTAACCCTAAACGCGAGCTATTTAATGGTTACAAACGGATTAAATCATTATTATTGCCAGATGGATTTTGAAGCCGAAAAATATAATTTCTTACAAGACATTCCTAATTACAAGGCCTAACAGATTATGAAAATTGCTATTGCTATATTAAATTGGAATGGAGCAACGTTACTAAAACAGTTTCTACCCTCTGTAATTTTAAATTCGGAAGGCGCCGATATTTATGTAATTGATAATGCGTCTACAGATGAATCTGTTAACCTTCTAAAAAAAGAATTTCCTTCGGTAGGCATCATATTAAATTCGGAAAACGGTGGCTATGCAAAAGGCTATAACGACGGTTTAAAACACATAGATGCAGACGTTTATTGTTTATTAAATAGCGACATCGAAGTCACTCCAAATTGGCTATCGCCTATAAGAGATGCTTTTAAGCAAGAGGCTAAAACCGCTATACTCCAACCTAAAATTTTAGATTTTAAGAATAAAGAGTATTTTGAATACGCTGGCGCCTCTGGTGGCTTTATAGATAAATATGGCTATCCGTTTTGTCGCGGTCGTATTTTTGACACGTTGGAAAAAGATAACGGACAGTACAATTCTAATATAAATATAGACTGGGCCACTGGTGCTTGTCTGTTTGTAAGATCGGACGTGTTTAACACTATAAATGGATTCGACAATGCTTTTTTTGCCCATATGGAGGAAATTGATTTATGTTGGCGCACCAGAAATTTGGGGTACTCCATAAAGTGTATTCCTGCATCGCAAGTTTATCATGTTGGTGGTGCCACGTTAAATGCCTCGAATCCGAAGAAAACCTACCTTAATTTCAGGAATAGTTTATTCACTTTAGTAAAAAATGCAAGCGGCAATATACTCGCTATAATCTTCATTAGAATGCTGTTAGACGGCGTTGCCGGACTTCAGTTTTTATTACAATTAAAATTTAAGCATTTCATTGCAATAATTCACGCACATTTCAGTTTTTACATACAGTTATCGGAAGTATTAAAGGAAAGAAAAACACTTGTACAGCCCCAAAACTCCTATAAATCAGAATTAATAGTTTGGGATTATTTTGTTAAAAAGAAACAAAAGTATAGTGAATTGAAAAATACTTAGCAAAAGTTTTGTTAAACGCTATTTTAACATCTTTTTTTTCATATTTTTGATATGTTTAAATGTAATTTAAGAATTATTATGAAGAAACTAATTTTAAGCAGTGTAGCTGCTTTACTCCTATTATCATCATGTGTATCTAAAAAAGATTACGCAGCACTAGAATCTAAGCAAAAAGAAACTCAAGATTTATTAAATACAGCAACAGTTAAACTGAATAGTTGTTTAACAGAAAAAGCTGCGGCTACTGCTAGAGCGGAAGCCTTGAAAGATCAAATTACCGATTTAATTGACACTAAAGGGAATTTAACAACTCTGACTCAAAAAGGTGCAGAGAACTTAGAGAAATCTTTAGAAAGCATGAAAGAAAAGGATCTTAAAATCACAAGATTGCAAGATGCTTTAACTAGAAAAGACAGTGTTACTTTAGCAGTTGTTACTAGTTTAAAGAAAGAAGTTGGTATTAACGATCCAGACATCGAAATCAATGTAGAAAAAGGTGTTGTATTTATCTCTATTGCTGATAAATTATTATTTAGAAGCGGAAGTTATATCGTAACAGATAAAGCTAAAGATGTTTTAGCTAAAGTTGCTAAAGTTGTAAATAGCAAACCAAACTTTGAAGCTATGGTAGAAGGTCACACAGACAACGTACCTTACAAAAAAGGTGGTATTCTTGAAGACAACTGGGACTTAAGTGTTAAACGTGCTACATCTGTTGTAAGAGTATTACAAGAAATGAACGTTAATCCTGCACAATTAATTGCAGCTGGTAGAAGTCACTACGTACCATTAGTAGATAATGATACTGCAGAGAACAGAGCTACAAACAGACGTACTCGTATTGTTGTACTTCCTAAAATTGACCAATTCTACGAAATGGTTGAAAAAGAAATGAAAAGCATGGTAGAAGCTGATAAGCAATAAGCCATTTTCACTTATATACTAAAAAGCTCAATCGCAAGATTGGGCTTTTTTTATAGCTTTACTTTTGAAAAATTAAAATAGAAGTTTAGCTTTGAGTATCTTTAATTTTAGACAACTAAACAAATAACAAACTCAAAGTAGCATATCATGGCTGAAGACAACATAACCCCACCAGCTTTAATTACACGAGATTGGCTAGCAATAGAACGAACTAAACTCGCAAACGAGCGCACCTTTCTGGCTTATTTTAGATCATTTATGGTGTTTTTAGGAACAGGACTCACCATAATTAAACTACATATGCTAGAACAGATGGAATGGTTTGGCATTGTTTTAATCGTTATGGCTCCCATTATATTAGCCATAGGTGCATATAGATTAATAAAAGTAAGACGTGTTATTAGAGCCCATTATAACGTATAAATGAAAGCAGCCACAGTACGAGAATTAAAAATAGAATTAAAAGATCAAACGCAAGACGAGCTTATCGCACTATGCTTACGTTTATCGAAGTTTAAAAAAGAAAATAAAGAGCTACTCACCTACTTACTGTTCGAATCTCACGACGAAGCCGAATACATAAACCAAATTAAAACTGAAATCTCGGAACAGTTTACTACCATTAATACCAATAGTTATTTTTATATAAAAAAAAGTGTACGCAAAATATTGCGCCAACTTAAAATCTACGTTAGATATTCAGGAAAAAAAGAAACTGAAGTGGAACTTTTATTATTTTTCTGTGCCGAATTGAAAGCATTTAAGCCGTCTATTAAACGTAATGCGACCCTAACAAACTTATACGACAGGCAGATTGCTAGTATACAAAAAAGCATTTTAACGCTACATGAAGATTTACAATACGATTATACCCTAGAATTGGAACAATTATAAATAGTCTATACTATAATTAGTCATTTTTAACGTGATTTTTCCTGTTTTCACACCTTCTTCTCGCATTTGCTTTCTATCGATAGAGGTGTCTTTTCCCATATAGTTTAATGGAATTTTTAAACGTTCAATTTCAAAATTCACATCTACAAGCTCTGGCAATATGTCATCTTCATTTTCAAAATGAAAGTGTAAAGTATAGGTTCCGTTTTTCTTGGTGTTAATTTCCGTTTCCGTAATTCTCGCCTGTACTGTATCTATCAATAAAGTGGCTATGGAAAAATCGGCACGTTTATCGGTAGGAATAATATTAATGGCTTTGTAAGATACTCCATTTCTTATCTCTTCGCCACGATCTACCGTAATAAACGGATATTCAAATAACTGTTGCAAAGAAAAATCTAATCCTCGTTTCGGGATCATTACGAAGTCAGACGATTCAAACATGGCTTTTTCTCCTTTAGTATAAGTCATTTTAGCATGCTTGGTTGGCATATTTATAAAGCTTATATCTACATCCAATTGTATATCTACTGTAAATGCTTCAACAGTATCCATTCGGGATTTAACAGCTAATAAATCGGCATCAATCTCCTGAGCTACAGCAGTCGAAACACAAAAAAACAAAATTAAAAATCGTATCATCCTATATCTTTTTTATTAAAAACGTAAATACCAATCCCCATAAGTAATGCAATATAAACGCTTAAAAACAGTGTGTTTTGTAATATAGTGTCCCAAGGAATTTCGGTATAAAAAAAGTACTGCCAAGTATCGTTTAACTTGGCAAAAAATAAACGGTTAATCCAGGCGATTCCAAAATCTACTTTCAATAAAATATTAGACAGAATTAAAAAAAATGCAGAAACAATCCACGTCTTTGTGGCTTCTTTTAAAAATACTGCAATAGTTAGACTCGCTACCGAAAAAAAAACCATGGAAAATGCACCCGACACAAAAGCCCATTTTAGGCGATATAAAGCATCTTGTTGTTCAAAGAAATTTAGAGCATTTAAGTAGACAATTAAATCTCCTTTTCCGAAAATCCCATACGACAATACAAATGCCGAAAGGGCAACAAAAAATACAACAACTAAAGTAAAAATAACCGCCACGATGTATTTACTTAGAATAAATTTCCATTTACTAATGGGTTGCAACATCATGGCTTGTACAGTTCTGTCTTTATATTCCGATGTTAATGTTCCGGATACGATAATCATTAAAATTAAAGGCAAGTGAAACCATAATGTATTTAAAATTAAATAGACTAGAAGGTTTCCGTTAAGCAAACTCCCCTCGAAATAGAAGGTTTGCTTTAAATTATCTAGTAAAATATCTATAATACTAGTACCCTGAAAATATGCACTAACCAATACTACAGCTTCAATTATAAATAAAGCCACCAAAGCATAATAGGTTTTACTTTGCTTGTAGAGTTTATAAAACTCTGAAGAAATTAATGCGCGCATATTTAGGGTTATTGAAACAGTTTATCCATATCTAATTCAGGAACACAGGAGGTAATAAAAATGTGTTCTTCCGATAGTTCTTGAATTAATTTAGGGACTTGGTTAGTACTTATAGAAACCTGTGCAATTTCACCTTTAAAATTTACATTGTACCGTTTTAAAGCTTGAGAAGCTTTTATATTTGGTGCGCTAAAACTAAAACTATTTGTATTTTCTAAAATGATATCCTGCGCGAGCCCCGATTTAATAATTTCACCTGCTTTAATCACATACATCGTATTACATATTTTACTAAGCTCATCAATAATATGAGATGAAATTAAAATAGCCAAATGCTCTTTCTCTGCTAAATCGATAATTAACTTTCTTAAGGCTGAAATTCCTAAGGGATCTAATCCAGAAAAAGGTTCGTCCAGGATTAAACATTTCGGATTATTTAATAATGCAATGGCAATGCCCAAACGCTGTTTCATCCCCATAGAGTAATTCCGTACGGGATCTGTTCTTTCTATAGGTAGACCTACTTGTTGCAACCGATTATAAATATCTGTGGAAGTTACTTTTAATCCTTGACTTTTGCAGAACAAATTCAAATTATCGTAAGCATTTAAATAATCGTATAGTGCCGGTTTCTCTATAATTCCACCTATGGGCTTAATTCCTTGGGCTTTTAAATTAACATGGCCAGAATCAGGTTTAACCAGTCCTAAAATAATTTTAAATAAAGTTGTTTTTCCCGCACCATTAGCGCCCAATACACCACAAATTTCTCCAGCCTTGCATTGCATATTCACGGACTTTAAAACGTGTAATTTATGGTACGATTTACACAAATCGGTTACGACTAACATCATGAAGTTAACTTGGGTTGAATGTCTTTAAAATTGAATTTGGGCGTATAACTACGCTCTAAAAACGTGCGCGACCAGAAAGCTTTACGAAATAAAAACAAAGGATCTTTAACCATAAAATAAGGCACATAATGAAACCATTTTACACCGTGTTGCTTATAGTAATTATTCACTTTATGTTCTATTCCTAATTCACTAGCGGCAACCAAAGCGGCTTCTCGCTGGCATTTAGAAATCATGTAATTTGCAGCAATACGTTTCCTAAATCCGTATTCGAAAAACTGATCTTTTGCCCGTTTGTAATTCTGATAACGCGACCAGCCATCCATTAAAACTAAAAATATGTGGACAAACGAAAAAAGGAAACACCAAATCCAGAAGCCCTGGATCCATAAATTATCTTTTTGAAATGAGGCTTTTAGAAATTTCCAATACACCCAAGATTCTAAGATAAAAAGGAAAAGTGAATAGTATAATAACCTACCTACCCTTAGGTAAGACACAATAGCACATGGCTGTTTCGGTAAATTCACAACTTCCATAATGGAAAAATAAATAAATCTTTAATAGATTCAAATTTTAAATTGTCTTAAAATAAAAAAACCTGTAAAAATTTACAGGCTTTAAATATTTTATCAAGATTTTTCACTTAAAACATCTCTCTTCCTGAGAAATGAAATGCACCTTCTATTGCAGCATTTTCATCACTATCACTACCATGTACGGCATTTTCTCCGATAGATTTAGCAAACAATTTACGAATTGTGCCTTCGGCAGCTTCCGCAGGGTTAGTTGCTCCAATAAGTGTTCTAAAGTCTTCAACTGCATTTTCTTTTTCTAAGATTGCAGCAACGATAGGTCCTCTAGTCATAAATTCTACTAGTTCACCAAAGAAAGGTCTCTCATTATGGATTGCATAAAATTCTTGAGCATCTGCAATTGTCATTTGCGTTAATTTTAGTGCAACGATTCTAAATCCTGAAGCATTGATTTTTTCTAAAATTGCGCCAATGTGTCCGTTTTCAACCGCATCCGGCTTAAGCATTGTAAAAGTTCTATTTGTTGCCATTCTTTTTATAAATTTGTGCCAAAAGTAATATATTTCTTAAGAAATACAATATAATCGCATATTAAAAAATTGTATCTTCGCCCCTTATGACATCAGCAGAAATCACCCAAATAAAAGTACTTTTAAGTACTCCAAAAAAAATTATAATTGTTCCTCATAAAAATCCAGATGGAGATGCTATGGGGTCTACCTTAGCGTTATATCATTATTTAAAATCGGCTAATCACGATGCCATCGTCATGGCTCCAAACGATTATCCGCACTTTTTAAAATGGCTACCAGGAGACGAAACCGTCTTAAAATATGAGGCCGAAACAGAACGTTGTAATACATTATTACAAGACGCCGACATTATTTTTACATTAGATTTTAATGCCTTACACCGCGTCGGACAAATGGGCGATGGTATTGGAGACAGTCAAGCCATTAAAATCATGATTGACCACCACCAACAACCAGACGATTATGCAAAATTTGTGTTTTCTGACGTTAGTATGAGTTCTACCTGCGAAATGGTATACCTTTTTATTCAGATGTTAGGCGACGAAAATAAAGTTACCGCAGATATTGCAACCTGTCTATACACAGGAATTATGACGGATACTGGCTCTTTTAGATTCTCTTCAACAACCAGCCAGACTCATGAAATTGTAGGCAAACTAATTGCGAGCGGTGCGAACAACTCCGATATTCATAATGCCATTTACGATACCAATAGCTATGCTAAACTTCAGCTTTTAGGTTGTGCTTTAAAAAACTTAAAAGTCATTCCTGAATTAAGAACAGCATATATTACCTTGTCTCAAGACGAGTTAAATCAATTCGATTTTAAAAAAGGAGACACTGAAGGTTTTGTAAATTATGGATTATCTCTAGATAATATAATTTTCGCTGCTATTTTTATAGAGCATAAAAAAGATAACATTATTAAAATATCGTTACGCTCTAAAGGCGATTTTTCTGTAAACGAATTCTCCAGACAGTATTTTGAAGGCGGTGGCCACACCAATGCTGCAGGAGGAAAAAGCGATTTGAGTTTAGAGGAAACCGTTGAAAAATTTATTACTATATTACCCGATCATAAAAAGGAACTAGTCTCATGAAAAAAATCGGATGGTGTTGTTTGGTCATTTTAAGTGTACTAAGCTGTAAATCTCCAGAGGCAAGACGACCAATTTCTGTAAAAAGTGGTTCGTTTGTAACGGAATCTATAGAGCGAAACATTAAATTATACGAAAACGAGAAAACACGTTTTCAAGATATTATGGATGCAAATCCAGACCAAGACTATTTAACTTCTCAAAACGGCTTTTGGTATACTTATAATACGAAGGTAGAATCGGACTCCTTGCCAAATCCAAATTTTGGAGATCTTGTAAAGTTCGATTATAACGTTAAAAATATAAATGGAGAATTGGTTTATTCATTCTCAGAAACTAAGCCCGACACCTATATTGTAGATAAACAGGAATTATTTACCGGTTTACGCGAAGGACTAAAACTAATGAAAGCTGGAGAAACAGCAACATTCTTGTTTCCTTCGGCAATTGCTTATGGCTATTATGGCGATCAAAATAAAATAAAAACAAATACACCACTTATTTGTAAAGTAACAATTCATTCAATAACCGAAAATTAATTCCACACAATGACATTATTAAAACAATCAATGAAACTATTTTTGCTTGCCCTATTGGTAAGTTTTACTGCATGCGATACTAAATATCCAGATTTAGAAGACGGAATGTATGCCGAAATTAATACAAACAAAGGAACTATGGTTGCTAACCTTGAGTTCGAAAAAACACCCGTAACTGTAGCTAACTTCGTATCTCTTGCAGAAGGAACTAATACTAAAGTAGACAGTACTTACACAGGAAAAAGATATTACGACGGCCTTACTTTTCACCGTATCATCGATGGATTTATGATTCAAGGAGGTGATCCTACAGGAATGGGAAGTGGAGGTCCTGGTTACAGATTCGCAGACGAATTTAATGATAGTTTAAGACACAACAAACCAGGTATTTTATCTATGGCTAATGCTGGACCTGGCACGAATGGAAGTCAGTTTTTTATCACAGATGTTGCTACTCCTAATTTAGATAACAGACATACTGTTTTTGGTGAATTGGTTATAGGACAAGACGTTCAGGATTCTATTTCTAGTGTAGAAGTTGGCCCAGGCGACAAACCTGTAGAGGATGTAGTAATTAACTCTATAAACATTATTAGAAAAGGTTCTGCTGCTAAAAAATTTGATGCTAACGCTGTATTCTTAGAAAGTTTTAAAGAAATAGAACGTAAAAAAGAAGAAGCTTTAGCTAATTTAGAACGCGCAAAAGAAGACTTTATTAAAGAAAATGAAGCTTTAAAAGGTGAAGTAAAGAAATTAGAGACCGGTGTTGTTATGATTTATACCGAGCGTGGAGAAGGAAGTGTTACACCTACAAGTGCAGATCGTGTACTAATTAATTATGCGGGTTATTTTGAAAACGGTGAGTTATTTGATACGTCTATGGCAGAAATTGCTAAGAAATACAATAAATACCAAGAACAACGTGATGTACAAGGTGGATACAAACCATTTCCAATGATATATAACGAACGTGCTGGATTGGTTCCTGGTTTTAGAGAAGCTATGTTAAACATGAATTTAGGCGATAAAGCTCGCGTATTTATTCCGTCTTATTTAGCATATGGAGAAAGAGGTGCACCACCTGTTATTGCTCCAAACACAAACTTAATCTTCGATTTAGAAATTGTTGGTTTAGCTGAATAATATATCACTATAATACACACAAAAAAGCCGCTATAATTAGCGGCTTTTTCTATATATAATATATTCTATTTTTTAGGAATCTCCTTTAAAATTTCAAGAACAAAGTTCCAGTATTTCTGTACTGAAGAAATACTAGCGCGTTCGTCTGGAGAATGCGCCCCTTTAATTGTCGGTCCAAAACTAATCATTTCCATATCTGGATAATTAGAACCAATAATCCCGCACTCTAATCCTGCGTGACATGCGGCTACATGTGCTTTTTCACCGTACATTTTTTGGTAAGTGGTATCTAATACTTTTAAGATAGACGAATCCATATTTGGTGCCCATCCTGGATAATCTCCCGTACACTCCACTTCACATCCTGTTAATTCGAATGCAGAACGCAATGTGTTTGCTAAATCCCATTTAGAACTATCTACCGAAGAACGTGTTAAACAGCCTATTTTAATATGACCGTCTTTTACAAGCACTCGAGCAATATTATTAGACGTTTCTACCAATTCAGGAATATCAGCGCTCATACGGTATACCCCATTATGCGCGGCATATAAGGCTCTAGTTAAGCCTTCTTGCACACCTAAGTCCATAATAGTTTCAGGTAATTCTACAGCTTCAACAGTCACCTTTAAATCTGGTTCCATTGTTTTTAATTCCTCTTGAATTGTAGCACCTTGAAGTTTCATTTCTAATTCGAAAGCCTCTTGATGAATTGCATCTACAGCAACTATAGCTTTACTTTCTCTTGGTATTGCATTACGTAAACTTCCGCCATCAATTTCAGAAATACGTAATCCGAAGTTTTCAAATCCGTCAAATAATAAACGGTTTAAAATCTTATTCGAGTTTCCTAAGCCTTCATGAATTTGCATTCCTGAATGTCCACCTTGTAAACCATTAACAGTAATTTTGTATCCTAATTTAAATTCAGGAGTTTCTTCTTCTTCATACGTTCTCGTTGCCGTAACATCGATTCCTCCGGCACAACCTACACCAATTTCATCATCTTCTTCGGTATCTAAATTTAAAAGAATGTTTCCTTCCAAAACACCACCTTTTAAACCTTGTGCACCTGTCATTCCGGTTTCTTCGTCTATAGTAAATAAGGCTTCCAGCGGCGGATGTGCAATCTCGTTACTTTCTAGAATAGCCATAATTGTAGCCACTCCCAAACCATTATCGGCACCAAGCGTTGTTCCTTTTGCACGTACCCAATCGCCATCGACATACATGTCTATACCTTGTGTAGCAAAATCGAAAACCGTATCGTTATTTTTTTGGTGAACCATATCTAAATGCGATTGCATTACAATAGGCGCTCTATCTTCCATACCGGCAGTTGCTGGCTTTTTAATAATTACATTTCCAACTTCATCTTCAATAGTTTCCAATCCTAAAGACGACCCAAAATCTTTCATAAAGGCAATAACTTGCTCTTCTTTTTTCGAGGCTCTTGGCACAGCATTTAAATCTGCAAATTTGTTCCAAAGGGCTTTTGGTTCTAGTGCTCTTATTTCTGAATTCATAATTTCGTTTTATAATGTTTCACAAAGGTACGTATTAGCATTAAGCAATTACAAACATTTGCCTATTTTTGAGGCATGCTTAAAAACCCAAAAACATATCTAGCATTTTCGTTGCTTCCCGTATACTTTCTAGTAAAATTCTTATCGAATTACCCAGAAATTATAGAACATTATTATAGTAATGGGATATACCCTATAATCTCTAAAGCACTGCGTTATGGCTTAGGCTGGATTCCGTTTTCGTTTGGCGATTTGGTGTATGCTTTCGGTATTATATATATCGTAAGGTGGCTGATTGTAAATAGAAAAGGTTTCTTTAGAAATACACAAGAATGGCTTATCGATATTTTATCGGCAGTAACCCTATTATACTTTGCCTTTCATTTGTTCTGGGGCATGAATTATTACCGATTACCTTTACATAAAAATTTAAATCTAGAGGCCGATTATACCACAGAACAACTCGTTTCCGTTACTCGAAAATTAATAAAAACAACCAATGCCCTACAGTTCGAAATTACTAAAAACGACACGATAAAAGTTGAAATGCCTTATAGTAAATCGGAAATATTTAAACGTTCAGAATCCGGATATAAGAATCTTGAAGAGCAGTATCCGCATCTTGCTTATCAGCCCCGAAGCATCAAAAAGTCCCTGTTTAGTGTACCGTTAACCTATATGGGGTTTAGTGGTTATTTAAATCCGCTGACTAATGAGGCACAAGTCGATTACTTAATTCCCTCTTATAAATTTCCAACTACATCGGCTCACGAAATGGCGCATCAATTAGGTTATGCCGCCGAAAACGAAGCTAATTTTATTGGGTGCTTAGCTACAATAAATAATGATGATATTTACATGAAATACTCCGGATATGCATTTGGACTGCGCCATTGTTTAAACGAAATTTACCGTCGCGACCCCGCACAATACGAGACCTTAGTGGAAACTCTACATCAAGGAATTTTAAAGAATTACGACGAAACACGCACCTTTTGGGAAAGCTATCAGAATCCGTTAGAGCCCATTTTTAAAATGACTTACAACTCGTATTTAGAAGCCAATAACCAGCAAGGCGGTATGGAAAGTTATAGTTATGTCGTGGCCCTTTTGGTGAATTATTTAAACGACAAACCCACACAAAACTAAAAAATGTTAACAAAGCGCACTCTTGCACTCTGTTAACATTTTAAATTAATATATAAGTAATTTTAAATTACTCTATTATTTTAGCACCTTCAGGAGCTTCATAAAACGAGTTATCTTGTTTGTCTTTAGAAATTGTCACATCAGAAAATTCAACCTCATTTCTTACTTCTACAGGTTTTCCATCTACCACTTTATACCATTGTATCGCTTTTGGTAATTTCACACCATTAACATCTTGCCAATTTCCGTATTTAATATAGCTGAATTTTTTACTTTTCTCTTTAGCAAAAAACGTCATGGTATAAGCTAACCAAGTCATTTCATTGGTTTTGGCATCGTAATAAATTATATATTCATCGTCTGGCGACTCACCTACTCCTGCACCATAAGAAATTTTAATTCCTGGATATTCAACACCTTCAAAACGTAACGGTTCTGCATCAGTGTAAGTAATCCCATCATCCGATAATACAAAAGGCATCGCATAAAAATAGAACATTAAATTATAATAAAACTTAGGTTTTCCTTTGTAAACTGTGGTATCTTTAGAATGTAACCACACATCTTTCCCATTAAAACCTAAATTGTGGTTTGCCATTTCAATATGCGCTTTTCTACTTTTCAAATCGGTAGTTGTAACCTCTGCCCCATCTGGCTTTTGCATCGTAAATGCTAAAGTTTGCATTGCATTCCAAGTCTCTAAACCACCGTGCGCTTCAAAAACCTTAGAGATGTGCTCTGGATAGTTTTTAGATGCCGTGTCTTGAGTAACGACCTCTTCTGACGTTGCCTGTTCTGTGATTTTCTTTTCGGTAGATTGCTTACAAGATGCGAAAGCAACAATTAGTAAAAGTAGTAAAGTGTTTTTCATAGTATTTTATAATGATTTACGGTCTTTGACGAATTCAAAAGGTATTAATTACATCTAAAACATTTACTTTTGTTTTTTTTAGTTTATGAAAGATATTACAAGCACTCAAAATAGTTACATCAAACAGTTGGTTCAGTTAAAAGACAAGTCTCGAGACCGCAAAAAATCGGGAACATTTTTAATTGAAGGTCAACGTGAAATTTCCCTCGCTTTAAAGGGACAGTATACCATAGATACGCTTTTATACTGCAATGATTATATTGACAATATTCAAATTGAAACGTTAACATCGGCCGCTACCGAAATTATTCAAGTCTCTAAAGATGTGTACCAAAAATTGGCCTATCGCGATACTACCGAAGGCGTTATAGCCATAGCTCAATCTAAAACATTATACTTATCCGACTTGACTTTCGATAAACCTAATCCTTTAATTTTAATTGCTGAAGCTCCAGAAAAACCAGGAAATATTGGTGCGTTATTAAGAACTGCCGATGCCGCGAATGTGGATGCTTTTATTATAGCGAATCCTAAAACGGACTTATACAATCCAAACATTATCCGTTCCAGCGTGGGTTGCGTGTTTACTAATCAGGTCGCTTCAGGAAGTACAGCAGATATTATTTCGTTTTTAAAATCTAAAAACATTAATATTTTTTGTGCGGCATTACAAGCTTCAAAACCTTATCACACTCAAGACTATACCACAGCAACAGCTTTGGTGGTTGGTACCGAAGCTACAGGTTTAAGCGAAGCGTGGAGACATCAGGCCACACAAAATATTATTATTCCAATGCAAGGCGAAATCGATTCTATGAACGTTTCTGTAGCCGCAGGAATTTTAGTTTTCGAAGCTAAACGTCAGCGTCAATTCGCTTAATTTTTCAGTTAAATTCCCTTTTTAATTTATGACTTCTACGAGCTTATTTTATATTATAATTGCCATAATTATTATCGATTTTATAGTCGATAAGGTTTTGGATGCCTTAAATGCTAAACATTTTAACGATGCATTACCTACTGAGCTACAAGACGTTTATGATGAGGAAGCATATAAAAAATCGCAACGCTATAAGGCAACAAATTATAAATTTGGTTTAATAACATCTACCTTTTCTATTGTTTTAACCTTAGTCTTTTTAGCACTAGATGGCTTTGAGTTTGTAGATAATATTGCCAGAAGTTTTAGTGATAATCCAATTATTATAGCCATTATTTTCTTTGGAATAATAATGATGGGAAGCGATATCTTAACGACGCCTTTTAATTACTATCAGACTTTTGTTATTGAAGAACAATTCGGATTTAACAAAACCACGAAGACCACGTTTATTATAGATAAGATAAAAGGTTGGTTTATGCTTGCCATAATTGGAGGTGGAATTTTGGCCCTTATTATCTGGTTTTACGATATAGCAGGCGAACAGTTTTGGCTTTATGCTTGGGCCTTAATTGCTGTATTTAGCCTATTAATGAATATGTTTTATGCCAAATTAATTGTACCTCTTTTTAATAAACAAGTGCCTTTAGAAGATGGTAGTTTACGAGATAAAATTTCTAATTATGCCAATACAGTAGGATTTAAACTAGATAATATTTTTGTTATAGATGGCTCTAAGCGTAGCACAAAAGCCAATGCGTATTTCTCTGGATTTGGAAGCGAAAAACGTGTGACACTTTACGATACATTAATAAATGATTTAACCGAAAACGAAATTGTTGCTGTACTCGCTCACGAAGTTGGGCATTATAAAAAGAAGCATATTATTTTTAATCTTGTGGCTTCTATTTTACTTACAGGCGTAACTCTTTTTGTGTTATCGCAATTCATTTCAAACCCGTTATTATCTCATGCTATTGGTGTTGAGATTCCTAGTTTCCACGTGGGATTAATCGCCTTCGGATTGCTTTACAGTCCGATAAGTGAGTTAACCAGTCTGGTAATGAACATCTTCTCGCGAAAATTTGAATATCAAGCCGACGATTACGCTAAAAACACTTATAATGCTAACGACTTGATAGTGTCACTTAAGAAATTATCTAAAACCAGTTTGAGCAATTTAACGCCACATCCGGCTTATGTGTTTATGCATTACTCGCATCCTACCCTATTTAGTAGGATTCAAAATTTAAAGCGGAAATAGCTCTGTATAATTTACAATAGCGGCGATAACAAACGTGCGATTTTTTCTGACAGTTCATGGTACCAGGCACGTTCCTTCCAGCGTTCTAAATCAATTTCGGACGCATGATTTAAATCATCGTAAAAGGCATCTTTAAGTTGTTTATTTATATCACGATCGTAAACAATAGCGTTCACTTCGAAATTTAAATCGAAACTACGCATATCCAAATTTGCCGAACCTACAATAGCTATTTCATTATCTATAGCCATGGTTTTTGCATGAATAAACCCTTTAGTATAGCGATATATTTGAACTCCAGACTCAAGCAATTCTGTATAATAAGAACTCGCTGCCGCATTTACGATTCTAGAGTCTGAGCTTCGCGGCACTAAAAGTTTTACGTTAACGCCACTCATTGCTGCAATGCATAAGGCATCCATTATACTTTCGTTAGGCACAAAATACGGAGTCGTTATTAAAATTTCCTCTTCGGCGAGATTAATAGCTTGCAACAACGAATATAAAATGGTTGGTGTTTCAGAATCCGGTCCGCTAGCCGCTATTTGAATAGCTACATTAGACTTGGTCTTGAAAGAATCTAACTCAGGAAACAAATTGCCTTCTGGCTCAATCTCGCAATTCGCACAGAAATTCCAATCGCACAAAAACAGATATTGCAAATACCAAACTGCTGGACCTTGAATCTTTAAATGCGTGTCTCGCCAATAGGTAGTAGATTCTGTATTTATGTCGTTTATATAACTATCGCTAACGTTTATCCCGCCTACAAAACCAACACGACCATCGATTACAATAATTTTACGGTGGTTGCGGTAGTTCATTCTATTGGCTAAATAGATCAATTTTATTTTATAAAACGGATACGCCTCTACGCCCGCCGCTCTCAATCTTAATACCAAACTCTTACGAATAGAACTGCTACCATAATCGTCGTACATAAATTTGACTTGGACACCTTCTTTTGCTTTTTTAATTAAAAGTGCTTCTATTTTTTTTCCCACGACATCGTCTGTGAAAATATAATACTCGAAATGAATATGATGCTTGGCCGCTTCAATAGCCTTATACACTTCTGGGAACTTCTGTTCGCCATTAATTAATAAGTCAACTTCATTCTTATTGGTTAACGGACTCGAAATTTCTTTAAACAATAAGCGGACTAACTTTTTATTTGAGGCGAATAATTCCTTCTTGTTTCTAATAATTTTATTCGCATAATCCTGCAATTGAATTTCTAAGCGGTTTTCTAACTTAATATTATTAAAGAGTTTTTTACTGTAAATTTTCCGTGTTCTATAGTTCATTCCAAATGAAAAATAGAAGATAATTCCGAACACAGGAACAAAGATTACCAACAGTAAATACGACAAGGTTTTAGAAATGTGATTGGTATCGTAAATCACACGCAAGCACACCAAAGGCACAATAATTCCATAGGTGATTTTTAAAATTAGAGTCCAATCCATAAATTAAGTAGTACTAGTGTGTTTGTTTTTTTCTTCAATCCATCGCGACATAAACTTTGTACTTTGCATGCTATGGTGTTGTAATAACGTACCTGTAAAATTATGTAAACGATGAGATTTTAAATGCGTTTGAAGATATACTATATATGCTAAAAACTGTTGTTGAAAGTACGACTTATTAAATCGCGAATTAAAACTTTTAAATCCGTGGTCTTGTTTTTTAGTCCACAACGTTTTATTTGTGTAAAGCTCAGTGGTTTTCGCAACAAATTCCTCGACATCATCGGCTATAAAACCATTGGGTTCTTGTGCGCCAAACATTCCTTCTGCCGCGATAGAAGACATCGCACAAGGCGTTCCGTTTATCATCGCATCTACCAATTTCCCTTTTAATCCAGCTCCAAAGACTAATGGTGCCATACAAATTTTGGCATGTTTCATCACTTCATTCACATCGTCTGCAAAACCTTTTATATAAAATCGATCTTTAGGTTGATGCAACTGGTTTACTTTTTGAGACGCATAAGCGCCATAAACATGTATTTCTGCTTTTGGAAGTTGCTTTTTTATAAGTGGCCAAAGGGTTTGTTTTAAATACAACACCGATTGATAATTGGGTTCGTGTAGAAAATTTCCGATCGTAACAACATGTTCACGATCTAGAAAATCGGGTAAACTCTTCTGCTCTATTTCCGAGATGGAATCGCACATAAACGGTATATACAGCAGTAAGTTTTTTGGCACCTTAAATTTTTGAGTCAAAATATCTATTTCAACTTCAGAAATCATAAGGCTTACATCGCACCTATAAATGCTAGCAATTTCACGCTTCGCAAATTCATTAAACAAGTAATCGTCGTTAAATGTAGCTTTATCTTTATACGCCTGTTGTCTTCCTTTACGTAAACAGTGTAAATCTTCGGTATCTAGAATTTTCAACGCATCCGGACAATGTTCGGTTACACGCCAACCAAACTGTTCTTCCATTAAAAAACGATCGAAAAGCACAATATTGGGTTGCAATTCATTTAAAAACACATCGAAACTAGAGTTGTTTAAAGCAATGGTTTCTTCCCTAATTCCCAGCACTTTTAAATCTGCTCCTCGCTCACTTTTACTACTTGGACTCGCGAAAGTGATTTGAAAATTTTGGGACTGAAAGGCTTCAATGAGTTGCATCATTCTGCTTCCTGCGGCAGACGATTTTGGCTCTGGCCATACAAAACCAATAATTAATACGTTTGTCATAGGTTATTGTGGCTTCGGTAACAAAGTCAGTTTAATTCGAACATGTTCTGCCCATTCTTTAATACTCGCAATATCTGCTTCCGATAATTTAGCTTCGGAATGTGCTAAAGTATAAGACTCTAATGGCATCTCTTTAGCTTCAACCATTTCAATTAACTCTTCAATTTTATGATCTTTTTTCTTAATCGAATAACTATTCCATTTACTTACATTAAAATGTTTTTTTCCATCGTTAACATGTTCTGCCAACCAATAATTCACTGGTGTTATATGACTATACCATGGGTATCTAGTATAATCGCTATGGCAATCGTAACAAGATTCTTTTAAAATAACCCTAACAGGTTCTGGAGGATTTGTCTCTTCAAGAAAGGGTTCTATAGATGTTAAATCTCCTGTATTTTGTTCTGGTTTAAAAAACTGAGCAATTACAAACACCACTAAAATTAGCAGTAATATTTTCTTAAGACCTTTCATTTATTTAAATTTAGTAATTAAAAATATAACAAATAAGTGACTACCGCACAACTTTACGAACAATTAAATGATGTGGATCACTCTCGTGAAAAGCGAGTGCAATACACCCAACTTATTTTAGATAACCCGTCATTAATTGATAATTTACTAGACATCTTATTCATGGTAGACGATAGATTATCCTGTCGTGCTGGGTGGGTTTTAGAATTTGCCTGTAAAAAAAACCTAATCCTCGTGTTCCCTTATATAGATAAATTTACCTCTAAAATACATCTTGTGCATTTAGATTCTGCCGTTCGTCCTGTGGCAAAAATATGCGAATATTTGGCGGAAAAAATTAATATCTCGGAAAATAGTACTTTAAATTTCTTGTTTTCAAAGCAACATAAAGAACGTATCATTTCGGTATGTTTTGATTATATGATTACGAACGAAAAAGTAGCGACAAAAGCGTATGCTATGTCCACTTTATATGCGTTGGGAAAGGAGTTTCCATGGATTCATCCCGAGTTAGCCGTTATTTTAGAACGTGACTATCTTAGTCAAAGCGCTGCTTATAAAGCTAGAGCCCGCAAAATTTTAAAACAAATTAATGGCAAAAAATAAGATATTCAAACTCTTAACATTTCTATGAAATATTTAACGAAATCCTTTTATAATATCTCCTAAAAAAGGCAAGGAATACGTATATTTGCGCTTTAAAAAAATTAACTACACATGTCAATATCAACACTTAATGCTATCTCGCCTATAGATGGTCGTTATAGAAGCAAAACAAGTTCTTTAGCTCCTTATTTTTCTGAAGAAGCTTTAATAAAATATAGAGTTCAGGTAGAAATTGAATATTTTATAGCGCTTTGCGAAATTCCGTTACCACAACTTAAAGATTTCAACACAAATCTTTATGGGGATTTACGTGAGATTTACAAATCATTTTCAACTGAAGATGCTTTAGTAATTAAGAAAATTGAAAGTGTTACAAATCACGATGTTAAAGCTGTTGAATATTTTATTAAAGAAAAATTCGATGCTTTAAATATTTCTGAATTTAAAGAATTTATCCACTTCGGATTAACTTCTCAAGACATAAACAATACGGCGGTTCCGTTAAGTATTAAAGAAGCTTTATTAGAGGTTTATTTACCAAAATTTAAAGTACTTAAAGACAAATTGCAGGATTTAGCTCAAGAATGGAGCGATGTTCCTATGTTGGCTAGAACACATGGTCAGCCAGCGTCTCCTACACGTTTAGGAAAAGAAATAGACGTTTTTGTAGTCCGTTTAAGCGAACAATTTAAATTACTAGAAACGGTTCCTCATGCTGCAAAATTTGGTGGTGCAACAGGAAACTACAATGCCCATAATGTGGCTTACAAAAATATTGACTGGAAAGCATTCGGAAGTAAATTTGTACAAGATACTTTAGGATTACACCATTCCTTCCCAACCACACAAATTGAACATTACGACCATATGGCTGCGTTGTTCGATAACTTAAAACGTATCAATAACATTCTTATCGATTTAGATCGCGATGTGTGGACTTACGTTTCTATGGATTATTTTAAACAGCGTATTAAAGCTGGTGAAGTTGGAAGTTCTGCCATGCCGCATAAAGTAAACCCTATAGATTTTGAAAACAGTGAAGGGAACTTAGGTATTGCAAATGCTCTTTTTGAATATTTATCTTCTAAATTACCGGTGTCAAGATTACAACGTGATTTAACAGACAGTACAGTTTTAAGAAATATTGGTGTCCCTTTTGGCCATACATTAATTGGTTTTGAATCGACTTTAAAAGGGCTAAACAAATTACTTATTAATAAAGATAAATTTGCTCAAGATTTAGAAAACAATTGGCCAGTAGTTGCTGAAGCAATTCAGACCATTTTACGTCGCGAAGCCTATCCTAATCCTTATGAAGCTTTAAAAGGATTAACACGTACAAATGAAAAAATAAACCAATTGTCTATTTCAAATTTTATTGATACCTTAGAAGTATCTTCTGAAATTAAAGAAGAATTAAAGGCTATTACTCCTAGTAATTATACAGGGATTTAAAAATTAATATGTTTTCAGATAAAACTTCGTTTACATTAGCGATTGCTGTTTCTTTAGGATTTATAATATCTGGGATACTAGATATATTAGATAATATTGTTGTAATTGCGCTAATATCGGTAGCATTTATTCTGGTTGTAGCTAATTTATTTACTGGTGGTAAAGCGCCAATTAAGGATTATGAAAAGAAAGATTCAACCAAAGAAAACATGAATATTGATTCGGATTAATTTTTAACCGTCTCATACATAATATACAAAAGCAGCTGTTTACAGCTGCTTTTTTTATTCTTCTTCGTCTCCTAAAGCACGTTTTAAAACAGACTCCGGTAAACTCTTTTTAGATGTGGCTCCCATTTTCTTTAACTTCTGAACTCTAGAGATTAAGTTTCCACGACCATCAAATAATTTATTCATGGCCAAAGCATAGTCTTTTTTAGCATCGTCTAGTTTCTTACCAACACCCGTTAGGTCTTTTAGTAAGCCATCAAACTTATCGTATAAAGCACCAGCCTGATTGGCAATTTCTTTTGCATTACGTTGCTGTTTTTCGTTATTCCACATGGTATCAACTGTACGCAGTGTCGCCAATAAAGTCGCCGGTGTTACGATAACAATGTTTTTTTCGAAAGCTCGATTATACAAAGAATTATCGTCGTTAATAGCTACGGCAAACGCGGGTTCTATCGGAATAAAAAGCAGTACGAAATCTGGAGATTCCATATCGTATAAATCTTGATAGTTTTTAGCAGAAAGCTGATCGACATGTCGACGTATAGAATTAACGTGTGCTTTTAAATATAAAGCCCGATCGGTATCTTCCTCGGCATTTACTAAACGTTCGTAATCGGTTAAAGATACTTTACTATCTATAATCATGCGCTTATTATCCGGTAAATGCAAAACCACATCAGGTAAAACTCTAGTGCCATCGGGACGCGTAAAATGTTGCTGTACAAAATACTCTCTATCTTTTTCTAACCCCGACTTTTCGAGTACGCGTTCCAAGACCAGTTCTCCCCAGTTTCCTTGCATTTTGCTGTCACCTTTTAAAGCTCGGGTTAAGTTGGTAGCTTCTTTTGTCATTTGAACATTCAGATCTTTAAGCCCCAATAATTGTTCTTTTAAAGCAGAATGCATACCTATACTTTCCTTCTGAGATTCTTCTACACGTTTTTCAAAACCTTGAATTTTTTCGTGCAACGGATTTAAAATTTGTTTTAAATTTTCTTTATTCTGAAGGGTAAATTTTTCGGACTTCTCCTCTAGAATTTTACTCGCCATCAGTTCAAAATCCTTGCGAAGCTGCTCTTGTTGCTTTATAACATCTTTTTCACGCTGTAAATTTTGTTGCCTTAGGTTTTCAAATTCGGAATTTCTACGGGTTAATTCTGTATTTAAAAACTCTTTTTCCCTGCGGATGTCTTCTCGATCGTTTTCAATTTTTAAAATGTTTTTCTGAAGTGTCTCCAACTGAACTTTAAAGGCGTCCTCCTGCTTCTGGTTTTGAGATATTGTATCTTTTTTATATTCAGAAAACTGCTGCATTAGTTGCGCATAGCGTTCTTCTATCCTACTATATTCACCTTTATTTTTTAAGTTAGACAGTGTAAACCCGATAACCATTCCTACGAGAGCAGAAACGCCTATTGATGCCAATAGTATAAGTGTATCGTTCATGAAATTTGTTTGAAAGGACTCAAATATAGTCGTTTTTAGTCGAAGGAAAAGAATGCAAATGCTAAGATTTTACACTTATTTATTCACACGAAAGCTTCCTGTAGAGGCGTCAAACTGAATTAAATCATCGGGAAATAAAGTACTAAACACGCCTTGCTGAATTAAATTACATGGTGAATCGGACACCACGCGCTCTGGAGTCATTACAATTAAAGTATCGCAAAGTTGAATGGCCAAATCGATTTCGTGAGACGAAAACAAAATGGTTTTCCCTGTTTCTTTAGCCAATTTCTGAAGTAATTTAAGGATATAGGCTTTGTGATACATATCTAAATGCGTAGTTGGCTCATCTAAAATAATTAAATCTGTATCTTGAGCTAGCGCACGAGCAATCATGACCTTTTGAAGTTGGCCATCGCTTAATTCAAAACATTTTTTATCCTTTAAAGATTCAATATTGGTAAGTTTTAAAGCGTGATTTACTTGCTCTAAATCTTTACCAGATAAAGTCCCAATCCAATTGGTATACGGCTGTCGCCCTAATGCAACCAACTCGAACACCGACAAGTTTTTAGAGGTTAATTTTTCGGTAAACACTA
This sequence comes from Formosa bonchosmolovskayae, assembly GCF_051016085.1. Lineage (GTDB taxonomy): Bacteria > Bacteroidota > Bacteroidia > Flavobacteriales > Flavobacteriaceae > Formosa. Next base: position 2,754,044 of record NZ_CP174605.1, on the reverse strand, counting down.
TACTTAATACTTGCGCCAACTCTAAAGCATCATAAGTTGTAACTGCTTTATTATTTATAAAAACCTGTCCGCTTAACGCTGGTTGTGTATTGGTAAGCGTACGTAACATGGTCGATTTTCCGATACCATTTCCTCCTACTAAACCAATCAATTCTCCTGTTCTTAGCGCAATATTAATATCTTTAGAAACCACATGCACGTTCTTTTTAGCACGGTAACCAATAGAAATGTTTTCAGTTTTTAAAACGATATGTGTGCGTGTATCTTTCATCTTAAAACATCAAGTTTCGTTTTCTTACTAATAACCATATCACGATAGGTGCTCCAACTAAAGAGGTAATGGCGTTAATAGGCAACGTGTAATCACTATTAGGAATCTGTGCAATGGTATCGCAAATCAGCATAATAACACCGCCAAACAAGAGCACTGCAGGTAACAAGATTTTATGATTAGAGGTGTTAAATACTAGCCGTGTTAAATGCGGAATCGCGAGTCCGATAAAGGCAATAGGACCAGCAAAAGCCGTAATGGTTCCTGCTAGTAAACTTGTCGCTACTATAATAAACAAGCGACTTTGTTTAATATTAAGACCTAAACTTTTGGCATAATTATCGCCTAATAATAATGTATTTAATGCCTTTATAGATGCTAAACTCAGAACTAAACCAACGCCATAAATGAGTGCAAAAACACCCAATTCTACCCACGATAAATTTCCTAAACTACCAAAGCCCCAAAACACGTAGCGTTGTAGTTGTTCGGCCGAACTAAAATAAGACAACACACCTACAATAGCTCCGGTTATACTTGCAAACATAAGTCCGATAATTAAAATCGCCATGGTATCTCGTACTCTAGACGATACAATTAACACAGATAAAAGCACTAAAAAACTGCCTAAACTGGCCGCTATAACAACGCTCCATTTTGAAGTAAGTAAAACGGCAAAAGCGCCACCAAAAAGTCCTGAACCTAAAATTACTAAAGCGACACCTAAGCTCGCTCCAGAACTTATTCCTAGCACAAATGGTCCCGCTAAAGGATTTCTAAATAAGGTTTGCATTAAGAGTCCTGAAACGCCTAATCCCGAACCGACTAAAATGGCTGTAATGGCTTTTGGTAATCTGTAATTTTGAATGATATAGCTCCAAGATTCATTTGTAGCTGTTCCAAGAACACTATCAAACACAGCATGTAACGGAATAGAAACCGAGCCCAAACTTATATTAATAAAAAAACAACAAACTAGTAGTGCAATAAGCACTATAAAAGCAGTTGAATATGTCTGTTGATTTGGCAATTAATTTAGTTTTTTAAAGAAGAACAACTCATGATCTTGAAGTAATTCTGGGTGGCAAATTTTAATTAAATCTTTAAGCACCAAATCCGGCCTAGCTTGGCCCAATTCGTAATACAATACACCGCCCGTTTCGCCTTTGGTATTAGACATAGAATAAACGTTTTGTTTCTTAAAAGCATCGAATTTAGTGTAATGAATATTCGCTTTTTCCAATTCTTGTAAACTTCCATAAATAGATGGATTAATCCAAATCTTTCCCATTTTAGCCTTGTTAAAAACGGTTTCGAAATTTAAAGCTAAGCTTCCCGAACCTTGTGTGTTTTTCCACAGGTAATTTGCATTTGCATCCTTTAAAAGCTGTGCTTCCGAGCTTGTTCCATTTGGCATATACCAAACATCTTTATACATGGCTCCACTAAATACACTCGGTCTATTTTCTACATTTTGGGCCAGGGTTTTGGCCATAACATATTCCGTTTCAATGGTATTATAAACAGATTCTGCTTTGTCTTCCTTATTAAAAAGCACCCCAAAAAGTTTAATCCATTCGGCTTTTGCCAGCGGTGTTTCTTCCACCCAATCGCCATTATAAATCACCGGAATATTAGCCTTTTTAACCGTTTCCATAGAGGCATTATTTCCATCGACTCCAAAAGCAATCACCACCTCTGGACGTAATTCTAAGAGTACTTCTGTATTTACACCCTCATTTTTACCAAGTTCGCGAACGGCCTTATTATCTATTCGTGTTCTTATCTTTTCTGAAGACACATATTGTGTTCCCGGAAAGCCGACTAGCTTTTCATCTTCTTCCAACAACTCTAAACCAGGTAAATGCGTTGTCGAAGTGACTACTATACGTTCTATAGGAATAGAAATTATAGATTCGAAATCGTCTGCATTTAAATCTGCTTTATCCTTCAGATTTTTGTCGATCAAAGCAAATTTATAACTCTTATCGGCTTTGGGCCACGGACTGTAAATTTCTAAAACTTTATAGTTTTTATACGATTTAACCGAAAAGCCTTTAGCATGTTTCAAGACTAAATCTATACTTTGCTCTGGTACGTCTTTAACCGCCTTAGCGTCGTTTTTACAACCGAAAGCGCATACCAAAAGTATAATAACCAAAAATTTTAACTGTAAAGGTTTCATTTTATTGAAATTTGAAAAGTGAATTACACTAGCTAAAAATGGACAAATGCACACCTAATTTTAATATAAAATACACCTCAAATGTAAGCATATAAATTTCAGACGAAATACATATTTTTAATTTTTTAGCTGAAAATGTCTCAGTAATTTTCAAACTATGCGACAAAAAAACAGGTTTTATATTATAGTAGAAATAAAAACATTAGTTTTGCCACGAATTTTGGTTCATATTATTATTAAATAATGGATTAAAAGGGAATTGAGTGTAAACCTCAAACTGTTCCCGCAACTGTAATCTTAGTTTTGCTTTGCAAAATGCTTGTTAATACAACTTCAAAACACCACTGATTTTAATTTAAAATTGGGAAGGTAATTAACAAGACGAAAGTCAGGAGACCTGCCAAATTCAGCTAAACTAATTGACTTTCGGGTAAAGAGTCTTAAAATATATGGAAGAAAAACTAATACTTTATTTTTTATTATTTGCATGTGTTCTCACACCTTTTTTGGTTTTGAATCACTTAAATCAGAAACGTGGTAATCTCCATTTTTTTATTTATTGGCAAATAAACGCATCTTATAACACCCCTATTTATTCTAAATTATATCGATTAGGCGTGCAATCTATTCCGCCCCTTTATAAACGGCGTCTGAAGGGTGAATAACGCTATTTTCAATCAATTAAAATTTAGATTTAAAACCATCAAAACAGTATAAAAAAATTACTTAAACCTTAATATATAATTAATTAAACTATGAAAAAGATAAACAAATTTTTAGTACTTGCCTTAGCAAGCACGGCCTTTTTAAGTTCATGTAGTACTGACGACGACGATGGAACTCCAAATATCCCTCAAGGCGATTACGAAAATGGATATTTTGTACTAAATGAAGGTCAATTTGGTGTTGAAGGTACTTCTGGAATTACTTTTATTGGAGAAGACGGAACTAAATCGGACAATGTATATACTACTGTAAATCCTGTAGCTCCTGAAATTGGTGGGGCATTACAAAGCATATTTTTAGACGATGATAATGCTTACATTATATCAGGTACATCAAATCAAGTAACCGTTGTAGACCGTTATACTTTCGAATATAAAACGACTATAGACACCGATTTTAGTGCCCCTAGATATGGTGCGATTGCTAATGGAAAAGCTTACGTTACCAATTCTAATGGATGGGACGATGGTTCAGACGATTTTGTAACTGTTATCGATTTAACAGATTACTCTACTTCAACATTTGCAATGAGAAATGCTGAACATGTTATTGAAGAAGATGATATGATCTATTTTGCTAATGGATATTTTGGAGACGGGAATCGTATTACCGTTTTAAATCCAAATACAAATGAAACTATAGAGATAGATTTAGGTGATGGAAATTCCCCTAATTCTATCGTTGAAGAAGATGATAATCTTTATGTATTGACTACTAATTTTGCTGGTACTCCAAATATTTTTGAGATAAGTACAGCTTCAAATACAATTACGAATACTATTGATTTATCAGGTGTGGTTACAAGTCCTAAGCAATTAACTATGGAAGATGATACCTTGTATTTTACAGACGCAACATCTGTGTACAAACTTGATATTAATGGAACAACACCATCTAGAGTTTTAGAATATACATCGACCTCTCTGTATGGTCCAATGTATGGTTTTGCAGTAGAAGATGATAAAATTTACATTGCAGATGCTGGCGATTTTGCTTCTGCAGGCACAACTTACGAATATTCATTATCAGGATCTTTATTAGAAACATTTAGCGTTGGTGTAGCTCCAAACGGATTTTATTTCAACGATTAATACCCCAAATACTTCACTAACCCATAAGAATCGTCTAGAAAGTAATTTTTAGGCGATTTTTTATTTCTGTTATACTCGGGATTTTTAGGGTTTATCTATACTTACTTGGCCTTTATAAAGCATTGTTATACTTTTAGCATTCACTTAAACCAAATATTATGATATCGAGCAACACCTATTTTGAAGGCAATGTAAAATCTTTAGGCTACCAATCGGCAACCGGAGCATCGACTTTAGGCGTTATGGAAGCAGGAACTTACGAATTTGCAACCGACAAACATGAAACCATGAATGTTATTGAAGGTACAATGACTGTATTATTACCTGGATCTAGTAGCTGGGAAACGTATAAAGCGGGAGAAGCTTATCAGATAGAAGCTAATAAAACGTTTCAAGTTAAAGTGTCTGAGCAAACGTCTTATTTATGTCAGTATAAATAATAGCATACATCCTTATTACATACCACTACGTTTCTATTTTCAGACCATGAAAAATGCGTAAAAAACAAAAGGCTGTCTAATCAAATTAGACAGCCTTTTTTATATGTAAAATGTATACCTATTAAAATACAAATAATGGTCTATCGGCCATAAGTGCATTTACTTTAGTCCCAACAGCAGCTAAAACAGCTTCGTCTTCTAAGTTCATAATCACTTCGTCAACCAAGTCTACAATAGTTTGCATATCGCTTTCTTTTAATCCACGTGTAGTTACAGCGGCCGCTCCAATACGAATACCAGAGGTTACAAATGGCGATTTATCATCGAAAGGGACCATGTTTTTATTTACAGTAATATCTGCTTTTACCAATGCTTCTTCTGCTTGTTTACCAGACACATCTTTATTTCTTAAATCGATAAGCATCATATGGTTATCTGTTCCTCCAGAAATAATATTATACCCTTTTGCTACAAAAGCATCTGCCATAGCCGAAGCATTTTTCTTAACTTGTAACATATAAGTAAGGTAATTATCTGTAAGGGCTTCACCAAAAGCAATCGCTTTCGCCGCAATAATATGCTCTAATGGTCCACCTTGGTTTCCTGGGAATACAGCAGAATCGAATAAAGAAGACATTTTTCTTTTGTTTCCATTTTTAAGTGTAATTCCGAAAGGATTATCGAAATCTTCTCCCATCATAATCATTCCTCCTCTTGGTCCTCTTAACGTTTTATGCGTTGTAGTTGTAACCACGTGACAATGAGGAATTGGATCGTTTAAGATTCCTTTTGCTATTAAACCTGCAGGATGAGAAATATCGGCCATTAAAATAGCACCAACACTATCTGCAATAACACGGAATTGTTTAAAATCGATATCACGTGAATATGCAGAAGCTCCAGCAATTATTAATTTTGGTTGCTCTTTAGTAGCAACTTCTTGAATCTTATCGTAATTTAAAACTCCTGTTTCTTGGTCTACACCATAAAAAGAAGGATTATATAATTTTCCAGAGAAATTTACTGGAGAACCATGCGTTAAATGTCCACCGTGAGATAAATCGAAACCTAAAATTTTATCACCAGGTTTTAAGCATGCTGCAAAAACAGCAGTATTTGCCTGACTTCCAGAGTGTGGTTGCACATTTACATAGGCCGCTCCAAAAAGTGCTTTTGCGCGATCGATCGCAATTTGCTCTACTTCATCTACCACCTCGCAACCGCCATAGTAGCGTTTACCAGGATAACCCTCAGCATATTTATTTGTTAAAACAGATCCTGCAGCTTCCATTACTTGGTCGCTTACAAAGTTTTCTGAAGCAATTAACTCTAAACCATGTAGTTGGCGTTGTTTTTCTGCTTCTATTAATTCAAAAATTTGTTCGTCGCGTTGCATAATTTTATTTATCGTTAAAAATTAGTCAAAAATAACAAATAGATTAGTTAAATACACCAAAAAACATATATTTGAATATAATTTATTAAACAAACAACAAAACAACGTTATGCAAATATCAGCCAACAATCCAGGTCGTAAGACATGGCTACATGTCGACAAGAATTCGGATTTCCCTATACAGAACATTCCTTTCGGTGTATTTCTTACTCGAGACGATATCATTACTATAGGAACGCGTATTGGAGATACAGCAATCGATCTTGGTGCACTACATCAATTGGGTTACTTTAGCGACATTCCATTAACAGATGATATTTTTCTTCAAGACACTTTAAACGATTTTATTGCCGACGGTAGAAAAACATGGCGTGCGGTACGTAATAAAATTGCTGATATTTTTGATATTGATAATGATATTTTAAAAAATAACAAAAAACATAAGGAAGTTGTATTGTTTCGTTTAGATGAAATTGAAATGCAATTGCCTATAGAAATTGGAGATTACACCGATTTCTATTCTAATATTGAGCATGCTACTAATCTTGGAACCATGTTTAGAGGTCCAGAAGAACCTTTACTTCCTAACTGGTTACATATACCAATAGGTTATCACGGTAGAAGTTCGTCTATAATCCCTTCTGGAATTCCAATTCATAGACCGCAAGGACAAACCTTACCTCAAGGTGCAAAAGATCCCGTGTTTGGTCCGTCTGAACGTATAGATTTTGAACTAGAATTAGCGTTTATCACAACTGATGCTAACGATTTAGGGGAACCAATTCCTGTAAATGAAGCTGAAGAATATATTTTTGGATTAGTCCTTTTTAACGATTGGAGCGCTAGAGATATCCAAAGTTGGGAATACGCACCGTTAGGTCCGTTTTTATCGAAAAACTTTGCCTCTTCCATGTCGCCTTGGATAGTTACTTTAGATGCCTTAGAGCCGTATAGAGTTCAAGGTCCGAAACCTATTAAAGCGCAAATGCCTTACTTACAAACTAAAGGTAAGAAAAGCTTCGATATCAATTTAGAGGTTGCTATTCAACCCAAAAAAGCGAAAGAAACTGTTGTTTGTCGTTCAAATTTCAAACATATGTATTGGAATATGTCACAACAACTTGCTCACCATACCATTAATGGTTGTCCTGTAAACTCAGGAGATTTAATGGGAAGTGGTACCATTTCTGGTCCAACACCAGAATCTTTAGGTTCGATGCTTGAATTAACAGTTAAAGGCACAAAACCTATTACTTTAAAAGATGGAACAGAGCGTAATTTTATAAATGATTACGATACAGTTGTTATGAGAGGATATTGTGAAAACGATGGTACTCGAATTGGTTTTGGAGAAGTTAAAACCGAATTACTTCCTGTATTTATACCGAAGAAAAAATAACATATAAAAAAAATCCCGATGAAACATCGGGATTTTTTTTTGCTTTATACATTTCGACACTTATAAACTTTTATCTATAATATCTTGAACACATTCTGGATTTAACAACGTACTTGTATCTCCTAAATTACTAATATCTTTTCCTGCGATTTTTCTTAAAATACGACGCATAATTTTACCTGACCTAGTTTTTGGTAAGCCTTCTGTAAACTGAATTTTATCTAATTTAGCAATTGGTCCAATACGGTCTGTAATTAACTGATTGATCTCATTTCTTAAGTTGTTCTGATCTCTAGACTCTCCAGTTTCTTTTAAAGTAACATAGCCATAAAGTGCGTTTCCTTTAACATCGTGAGGGAATCCAACTATGGCAGATTCTGCAACTGCTGGATGTTCGTTAACCGCATCTTCAATAGGTGCTGTTCCTAAGTTATGTCCAGAAACAATAATCACATCGTCTACACGACCTGTAATTCTATAATATCCAACTTCGTCTCGCAATGCGCCATCTCCGGTAAAGTACATATTGTCGTAAGCCGAGAAATACGTATCCTTATACCGTTCATGATTGCCCCAAATGGTTCGTGCTATTGCTGGCCAAGGAAACTTAATACACAAGCGTCCATCGACCTGATTTCCTTTAATAATCTCTCCATTTTCATCCATCAATGCTGGTTGAATTCCTGGAAAAGGTAATGTGGCATATGTAGGTTTAGTAGGTGTTACAAACGGAATTGGAGTAATCATAATACCTCCGGTTTCAGTTTGCCACCAGGTATCGACAATCGGACTCTTATGCTTTCCAATATTATCGTTATACCAGTGCCAAGCTTCTTCATTTATAGGTTCTCCAACAGATCCTAAAACTTTTAAAGACGATAAATCTCTATCGTTAACAAATGAAATATTTTGTTTTGCCAAGGCGCGAATAGCCGTTGGCGCAGTATAAAACTGATTGACTTTATGTTTTTCTACAATTTCCCAAAAACGTCCGAAATCTGGATACTGAGGAACACCTTCAAACATTACTGTAGTAGCACCATTTGCTAAAGGCCCATACACAATATAACTATGCCCGGTAATCCAACCAATATCGGCAGTACACCAATAAACGTCGCCGTCTTGGTATTGAAATACATTTTTAAACGTATATGCTGTATACACCATATATCCTCCTGTGGTATGCACCATTCCTTTTGGTTTCCCTGTAGATCCAGAAGTATATAAAATAAATAACGGATCTTCCGCATTCATAATTTCTGGTTCACAATTAGGAGATGCTTTATCTAACAAGGGTTGCAACCAAACGTCGCGACCTTCCTTCATAGTGATATCCGAACCGATTCCATTTACAACCAACACATCTTTTACAGACGGACAAGACTCTAAGCCCTCGTCTACAATTCCTTTTAAATCGATGCTTTTAGCACCACGGTAAGACCCATCGGCTGTGATTACCATTTTACATTCACTATCATTTATTCTAGATGATAACGCTTTAGATGAAAACCCTGCAAATACCACTGAGTGAATTGCTCCTATTCTCGCACAGGCTAATAAAGAAATCGCTAATTCTGGAATCATGGGTAAATACACACAAACGCGATCTCCCCTTTTAATCCCCTTATCTTTCATTACGTTTGCCATTTGGCATACGCGATCGTGAAGTTGTTGATAGGAAATATGCTCAGCCTCATCTTCAGGATTATTAGGTTCGAAAATAATGGCTGTTTTATCACCTTTAGTTCGAAGATGACGGTCGATACAATTTTCAGTAATATTTAATTGAGCACCCTCAAACCATTTAATTTCAGGCTTTTTAAAATCCCAAGTCAGCACTTTATCCCAGCGTTTACGCCACATAAAGTGTTCCTCTGCTACTTCTTCCCAAAAATTTTCGGGTTCGCGAACCGATTTTCTATATACTTGATAATATTCTTCTAAATGTTTTATGTGATAATTGCTCATTAAATACTCTGGTTTTTAAAAGTTAATTTGATGTCGTGATAACACACTTCTAAAATATAAAAATTTAACGCAATATGTAAACTTTTTCTACGGATTACTTAGAATTAACTCCTGATTGTTAAAATATTCCTATTAACACTATTATTTATGCGACAATACTCTTGCGGTTTCACTCATTTTAAGGCATCAATTTTCGACCGTTTTACACCATTAATTTATATAGAAAACGAAAAAAAAGAATGACATCAGACTAAAACAACAAGCGTTTTATTTCGATTAATCACGTCGTTTGTTAGCCCCAAAATTCATCTATTCATTTAGATAAATATAAGAAGTCACGACGTATAGCAATAGGACTACTGCTACAGCAGGTTGATTGACGGAATAAGACTTAATCTTCCGATATAGGTTCTGGCTTTTTGTTTTTCGCAGCCAATTCGTCTGTTAAGAAAGGTAAACTAACGTGTAAAGCGATATAACTACTTTTATTTTTACCTGTTGCGAAGTTATCTTTTAAAACATCGGTAAAACCTTGATAGTATCTTAGGTTAAAAATAAGACCTTTTCCTTCGTGTCCAGATCTTAAAAAGTACCCCACATTGGCAATTACACCATAATCGGTTTTATTAACAAAATCGGTAATTTTCTGAGTAAACTCGCCTTCTGTCCCTTCGTAAGTTCCTTTAGCTTTACTTAAGAATGAAACTTGCGGACTTAAACCAAATCTAAAGTTAGAATTACTTATTTGATATGTAAATAACACATGAAGGTCGGTATAACTAATTACAGTTTTTGCTCTCGTGTTCATGTAAAGACCATTTAAATAGTCGTCGTTAGAGTGTAAATCTGTATTTTCTAATAGAAAAGTTCTTTTCGATAAAAAATACACCGTAGGACTTACATACCAATTTTCGGATAATTGAAGGTTTCCAGCTATTCCAAAGTTTACTCCATTTCGCATTTTCAAGTCATCTACATTAGAAAAACTACTAAATGGCACACCGATTTCCATACTCAAATTAAATTTTTCTGAGGCTACTTTGTCACCAAAAATCATGGCCACAATAGCCGCCTGAGCATTAGAAAGCTGTGAAATACTGAATAATAAAACAAAAATAAGGGTTGTATGTTTTTTCATGGTTGGTTTTGTTATATACTTGTTAAAACTAATATAAAATATTATATGCTATAACAACAATTTAATTATTTCAATAAAAAATAATATGCAACGTCGTAAATCTCTAAAAACCATAATATCCAAACCTATTTTATAAATAAAAAAGAGTGCAGACGCAACGATATTATTCAACATAAAAAAAGCCTCAAGTATACACTCGAGGCCTTTTCACACTATTTAACCGATTTATTAAGAATTTATGAATGCACGTATATCAGCTTCGTTAAGCTTTGGATTTGCACCTTCGTGACTCGCCACTAAAGCCCCTACAGCACAGGCATAATCTATGGCTTCCTGTGGCGGTGTACCTTTAAGTAGTTTAGTAATTAAAGAACCCAAAAACGAATCTCCTGCTCCAACAGTATCTACTACTTTTACTTTATAGCCTTCGTTATAAAAAAATGTGTCGTCTTGATAGTATATGGCACCTTGAGATCCCTTGGTTACACATATAGATTTAGTATTGGTGTGTTTTGATATAAACACTATATTATCTTCTAAGGACGTCGATTCGAAACCTAAGGCCTTTGAAATCTCGAAAATTTCATCGTCATTAAATTTTAAAAAATCTGCGACATTCATAAGGTGACTCAATACTTCTGTAGTATAATGAGGCGCTCTTAAATTGGTATCTAACACTTTATATTTTGCTACATCTAAAAGCGCATATAATGTTGCACGAGACGTTAAATCTCGAGCCACTAAACTTCCAAAGATAAAAGCATCGGCTTGTTTTGTTTTTGCTATAGCAGTTTCCGTAAGCTGAATATTATCCCAAGCACGATTAGCATTAATGGTATATGAAGCAGATCCAGTATCGTCTAAAACCACATCTACCGCTCCTGTTTCCAAGGCATCATCTACTTGAACATTTTCTGTATTGACTCCATGAGCTTTAATAAAATCTGCAATTTCGGCACCTTTAGTATCATCACCTATTCGGGTAATTATAGACACTTTATTACCAAAAGACTGTAATCTTAAAGCAACATTTAAAGGTGCACCACCAATTTTTTTATGCGTAGGAAACACATCCCACAAAACCTCGCCAAAACAAACTATATTTTTCATTTAACCGTGTTTTAAAGCTGATTTATTCCATTTAATCACACTTTGTTGAATACCATTTTCGGAAATGACTTTATACGCCTTGGTAAAGGCTGCTACAAAAATATCGGACGTTTTTAATTTTCCGAAGATAGATTCTAATTCTAAAAATACTGCTGGATTATCTTTAGCCAAAAGTGCTTGTTTTGCTAAAGCATCGTGCATGACATCTTTTATAATTAAGTCTTGTTGATTTTCGTCTTTTCCCAAACTATAAATAGCCCAAGCAGCCACTACTAATGCGGCAAAATCTACATGCTTATCGTGCGCTAATTGCGCGTTCACTGTTGGCAACACAAATATTGGAAATTTAGCAGAACTCTCTGAACAGATACGATCTATTTGATCTTTCATATAAACATTTCCAAATCGATTAAGCAATGTCTCCTTATACTTATCTAAATCTACCCCTTCTAAATCGGATAAGGTTGGTGTTACCTCCAGATCCATATACAATTTTAAAAAGGTTCTAATATCTTTATTATGAACGGCTTCATCAATCGTTGAACATCCTCTTAAAGCTCCCAAAACACCCAACACAGTATGTCCTGCATTAAGCAACGTTAACTTCATTTTTTCAAACGGATCCACATCTTCAACAAATCGTGCCCCTACAGTTTCCCAAGCTGGTCTTCCTGCTTTAAACTCATCTTCAATGACCCATTGGTGAAATGGCTCGCAAACTACTGGCCATGCATCATCGACTCCGGTAGCGGCATTTAAATTCGAAATATCTACTGGCGATGTTGCTGGTGTAATACGATCGACCATACTGTTTGGAAACGACACATGTTCTTCGATCCAAGTCATTAATTCAGGTTCGGCCTTTTCAACATAACTCAATAACATGCGTTTTGCCAAATCCCCGTTACCTTTTATATTATCGCAAGACTGAATTGTAACAGCTAGATTATGTTTCTGACGTTGCTTTAAAGCTTGAGTTAAATATCCGAATATGGTTTTAGGTGCACTTGGATGCTCTAAATCGTATTGAATTTGCGGATTATCGAAATCGAAAGCTTCTGTAGCCTCATTATAATTATAGCCACCTTCGGTAATAGTAAGGGTAATAATTTTAATATCTGCACTTGCCATTTTTTCGATAACCTGCATTGGATTTTCTGGTGCATATAAACACTCTACAATAGAGCCAATAACACGTCTCGTTAATGTACCATCCAACTCTTTTATAACAAGAGTGTATAATCCGTCTTGTTCTTTAAGCGTGTTGTATATTTTAGTATCGAAGTCTAATAAGGCCACACCACAAATTCCCCAGTCATTATTACCTTCATCGTGCAGTAATTGATCTGTATAAAACGCTTCATGAGCTCTGTGAAATCCACCAATACCCACATGTACAATACCTGCCTTTACCTTAGAACGATCGTAAGTTGGACATGGTATATTTTTGGCAACTTTGGCCAAATTTTTCTGATTAAGTTTAATTAAATGCTCCACGATATTATATGTTTTTATTTTTTCCTCGTTTTAATTTCCAATATGCCGTTACAAAATAGATGACGGTGCACACAAATGCATAACGATAAAAGATGTCTCTATTTTCAATATAGATAGATTCATTAGCACTTCCAAATAACACTATACAAGCCAATACCAAAGTAATTATTAACGATACTATAGAAACTCCTGCCAACACTTTAGAGAATACAGAATGATCCTTTATCGTTTTCGTAACATGCGTTGCTTTTTCGTCTTGATAGACTTCAATATTATGTTGTCTTTCTTTTTCTTCTAATTCCTCTGTTGGATACGAATCTTTAGCGCCATATTGCCCCGCTAAAACCGTATAAATAATTATTGTATATATCCAAGTTGGAATAAACAAGTAATAAAACGGCATAATATCTATTACATTTAGTCCAAAACCGAATATTAAACCCAATCCCCAAGACACGATTGCAGGTGTACTAAAAGTTAATTTTTTATAATGTAACCAATATCGTGTGTAACCAATTCTTGGAAATATCTGATGTTCAGCAAACACGATTCCTCCTACCGGAACAACCAATAAACCTGCATAAGTTAATAAAGGCAATATCTGGCTAAATACAAAAGGGAAACACGCAACAATCATAGTTACGATACCAACAACCATAGTTGCTTTTTTTCTAGAATGACTTCTAAACACTGCTTGAGCGGCTAAACCTGCTCTGTATAAATTAGCTATCGCGGTAGTCCAACCAGCCACAATAACAATAACAAATCCAGACCATCCTAAAGCGTAATAAGCCACATCTCCTGGATCTAGTGCCACTATAGGTTTTCCTATAATAACAGCTGCACCTGCCCCCATAATTCCGGCTGAAATCCATGCAATATAATGTCCGAACATCATACCTGTACTGGTTGTTAACCCGTATGATTTCTTTTTAGCAAATCGTAACAAAGCCATATCTATTAAGCCAAAATGCGTAATGGTATTAGCGGCCCATGCAAACCCTATTACTTCCACTAGCCCAATACCTGTTTCTCCTTTACTATTAACTCCTGTCCAAATAGAATGATTCCCTAAAGTTATAAAATCGTTCCAACTTGCAGGAATAGTTTGTCCTAAATCTACAAGAGACAAGGCCGGAAGCAACACAAAAGCACCACTAATAAACATAACAAATAACCAAGGTGCACAAATTCCAGAGAATTCGGTTACGGCTTTGAATCCGTATATTGCTATGGAAACCACGACTAAGCCTACACATAATACTATGAGTACAAACCATAAATTTGTAGGATACCAATCGAGTTGTGCAGGGATATCGAAAGCGAAACGAACAGCCGTTGCAGAAACGGTAATCATGGCCGCAGAAATAACTGTAAAAATAATAACGTTTGCCCAATTATAAAGCTTGGTCATAGAATCTCCCGCAATTTTATTTAAGTATGTATACAGACTTAAACGCGTTTCTACCGCTATTGGAGACGTAATTAACGTCCAACTAAGCACCGCTAAAATATTACCTATTAACAAACCTAATAAGATATCTTTAGTAGTCGCTCCCAAAGCAACAAATGTAGCTCCAATTACAAATTCTGTTGCAGCTACATGCTCGGCAGCATATAAACCCGCAAAGTGTGTCCAATCATGTAATTTATGTTTAGACACCGGTAATTGCTCTTCGTCTATAGCCTCGAACTCTTGAAAATTTTTAGTTGCTTTCATATGCAGTTAGTATTATAGTTTGTTTAAATCGTGTTGTAAAATTCAATAAAACTAAGTTCCATTTGGTTTAAATCATACAAACGTCATTTTTACGCTTTTAATTATTTTTCAAAGTTATTCAAAAAATCGACATGACAAAATAAAACGCTAAAATATTCTATATTAACTTCTTTATATTCTAAATTGATATTTACACACCATTTAACATCAAAATAATGCACTCTACAATATAATGTATTTTAAACGTTTATTTAAATATTATCAATAATTTTATTACATTCGTTTAACAAATATTATATATGGAATCTAAGAAAATAAAAAACATCTCTGTAGACTGTGTTGTTTTTGGTTACAATACCACCGAAAAAACGCTTAATGTCTTATTAATAAAACGTTATCTAGAATCTCCAGCCCATTCTGAAATATTAGTCAACGACTATGTGTTAACCGGATATCATGTAAACGAAGATGAAACTTTAGACGAAACCGCCACGAGGGCGCTTAAAGAATTAACTGGTTTAAGCAGCTTGTATAAAAAACAATTCAAAGCTTTTGGCGACCCCGATCGTTTATTAAACGAAAAAGATCAGCTTTGGATTAAAAATGAAGGTTTTAATAGCCGAACCATTACCGTGGCTTACTATTTTTTAATAAAAACAGAGGCCATTAATCTCAACCAGAATAAATATCATGCAAAATGGTTTCCTGTAAATGCCTTACCGGAATTAGGTTTTGATCATGAAAGTATTATTTTAGAAGCTTACGAAGATTTAAAAATCAAGTGTCTATCCGAACCTATTATTTTTGAATTACTTCCAAATAAATTTACAATTAATGATGTACAAGATTTATACGAATCTATTTTAGGTATTGAAATTGATAACCGTAATTTTAGACGAAAATTAATTAATAAAAAATACATAATTCCTTTAGACGAAAAACAAGTTGGAGTCTCAAAAAAACCTGCACAACTCTATATGTTTAGCAAAGACGTTTACGAAAAAATGTTCAAGAAAAATTACCTAATAAGCATTTAAGCCCAACCACGTCTTATCGTTTATAGTAGCAATAACACAGCAGATTATACAATGAAGTTGTATTTTTTCTATTATATCCTTCACAATTTCTCTTTACAGTGTCAATGTTTTTAAACGGTGCATCGCAATATAATATAGCCAAACCTATATTTCAGTGCAATTCTTTTTAAAATACTCAAGGTATAAATTGCAATCTCTCATACTAAATACGTATACATAGTTTTATATATTTACGAAAGTTAATCGCTATCATAACTAAAACACGTATTGGAACATCCATTTTTCAAAAAATCTAAAAAAGAGCAAAAACGTATTCAAGCTTTGGTAATAAGTCTTGCTTTAGTGCTTATTTTATTAGTGGCCATTATCTCGTATAAAACGGGATTACTTTTTATTGGTATTCTATTCTTTTCAATACTACTTTCTATTATTGCTCCCTTTTTAGATGTACCTGCTATGCAAGCTAGCGGAAAGCTTAAATATCATGCACCTCTTTTTTTATCTGAAGCGCAAAAAAATGGTGAAATTACTATACATGGTGGTAGCTTATTCGATTATGTATTTGTAATCGACAAAACATTAAATGGGAAGCAACGCACAAATTTTATTCTTCAAAATTACATACAAGGTCTTTTACACCTGATTGAAACCTTAAAAGATGAAGATCCTAATTTAAAAATTAAAGGTACAAGCTATATTATAAATACCAGAACGGCGAATAAACTAGGGTTCGAGGTACAGAAACTAGACTTTATGCAAACTATAATTCTAAGATTCAATTATTTCAATTTGTTAATTTCTCATTCTATTGCAAAAAATAAGTTATCTTTTCCTTCCTTAAAAAACACAAGAACGTTTGAAACGACTTTACAAGAGTTAACCGCTCGTAAATCGTATATGGAATTATTAAATCAAAAATTAGAACACACAACCTAAACAAACTAAAATTATGAAACATTTATTTATTCTCGTATTCATGTCTTTAAGCTTTTCGGCTACAAGTCAAAGTATAATTGGTCAATGGGAAACTTACGATGATAAGACCAATGAAAAAAAAGCGCTTATTGAAATTTATAAAAACGACGGCGCCTATTTTGCCAAAATAGTAAATAAATATATCGGGGAAAAAGACTCTGTTTGCACGGCTTGCGAGGGCGATAAAAAAGACAAACCTATGATTGGTTTGGTTATTATAGAGGATATAAAAAAAGATGGTAAAGAATATAACGATGGTACAATCTTAGATCCCGAATCTGGCGATGTCTACAGTTGTTATTTAAAACTGGTAGATGATAATAAACTAAAAGTAAGAGGTTATATGGGCGTTGCGCTTCTAGGAAGAACACAATATTGGATTAGAAAACAATAAAGGTGTCCCACTTCTAAAAAACAAACGGGTGATTAAATACTATTTAATCACCCGTTTCTATTAAAATAGCATACTTACTATTAGTAGTATACCTCTAAAACTACTGCTTTATCCGACTTTAAATCTATGCGATTAATTGAGGCCGGTAAAAATAAAGTCTCTCCTTTTACTAATTGATAATCGATACCTTGCCATTGTAATTCTAGTTCTCCTTCTACACAGATATAGATCACAAAAGAATCCAGATTTGTGTAATCTTTCTCGATTTTGCCATTAATTGATAAAATATTCGTCTTAAAATATGGTGAATGAACTAAGGTGTTGGTTTCATTTTCTAAAACTTTATAATCTGTTTTATAACTATCCTGAACACTATAATCTATTACATCTACAGCTAAATCGGTATGTAATTCTCTAGTTTTTCCTGTGGTTGCATCTACACGTTCGTAATCGTAAATACGGTATGTAATATCTGATGTTTGCTGAATTTCGGCTAACAGCACCCCAGAACCAATAGCATGAATACGTCCTGTAGGAATGTAATAAGTATCGCCTTTAGCTACGGTATCGTTGTTTAAAACATCTAATATTTTCCCCGATTCTAAAGCTTTTACATACGATGCTTTATCTACTTTCTGATTGAAACCTACAATAAGTTCTGCATCTTTTTCGGCTTCCATGACGTACCACATTTCGTTTTTACCAAACGAATTATGACGTTCCTTAGCAATTTCATTACTAGGATGTACCTGAATAGATAGTGGTGTTTTTGCGTCTATAAACTTAATTAACAACGGAAATTCTGTCCCGAATAATTTATACACATTGGCACCAACAAGGTCTGATTTAAATTCTGTGGTTAATTCCTCTAGCGTTTTACCTTCCAAAACACCAGCACTAACTACTGTTTTGTCTCCTTTAACATCAGAAATTTCCCAAGATTCGCCAATACTTTCATCTTGATAATCTTTGTGTAATACCGTTTTCAGTTTTTCTCCTCCCCAAATCCTATATTTATAAAGAGGCGTGAATTTTAATGGATATAATGACATGTATTCTATTTAATTAAAATAAAAAAGGTTCCAAAACCTAAATTTTGAAACCTTCTTTTTTGTGTTATATTCTTATTTATTAAAGGTTACTTCTAAAGGTGAATTTACTTTTTCCGAAAATTCTTGTATATGTTGCTCCCACAACGCTTTAGTCGGGTATTGCTTAGACTCTTTCCACGCAAAACCAGCGTAATATACAACTTTATTGTTATTAACTTTTAGTTGACTATATAAATTACTACGATCTTTTTCAGCCGTTACATAACGTTCTGAAGCAATCATATCGTCCCTTTTAGCCACTATTGCTGTTCCTAATTCCGAATCGAAATATTCAGATTCCCAATATGCAATCCATCCTTGATCTACGTTTTCGGTTACAGTACCTTCATTATCATGTAACGTTAAACCTATAGATAATTCGTCTGTTCCCTTTACGTGAATTTCGAATCTTGAGAAGTTGCTACCGTAATCTAAAGAAATGTGTTTTTCTTCAGAAATGGTTTGTCCATTCGCATCCCAATCGGCGTAGTTTAAAACAAAACTTGTTCTAATTGGACCAGTTGTAATAGTTTTATAGTCTGTAAAATTTGTAGATATGTAATACGATGTATCTATTTTTACAGCCGATCCACCCACTCCACGACTAGATCCTACGTGAAAATTATCTAAACCTTCACCATAGTCGATATGGTATTCGCCTGCTTTAATAGCATTTCTAGCATACCATTTATTGATAATGGGATATTCTACTTTTTTTAACCATAAATCTATCCCGCTAGATAAGGTACCTCCTGGCACACCATCTTCCACCATTTTCTGAGCTACAGGACCATAGGTTCTAAATGCAACTTTATTGTTTTCCCACGTATAATCGTCTGTACGTTCTGGAACAAATCTAGAATAACAATATGCCGTTGTATCCTGTTTTACTGAAGAATCTGCAACTACCAATTCGTATTGTTTTTCTGAATTTGGGTCGAGTTCCGGCTGAAACAATAATACATCTACGGTTCCATCTAGATCTTCATCTACAAACTGAGAGGTTAATATCGCTTTTGTAGTCGCATCTTGAACACTAAAATCTTCAAAACGTTCGCCTTCATTTAGCGTGACATCCGCTCTAGAAATCTCTACCGTTTCAAAACTACGAGATAATTCTAAGTTGTTTTTTACTGTAATTAACGTACTTTCTTTTTCTTTAGAACCACAACTCACCAATAATGACGCTGCAACTACCCAAGAAAATATTAAACCATTTTTCATATTAATCTTCGTTTGAAGGTTTTCCTATTGTGGCTAAAATACCACCGTCCACATATACTACATGTCCATTTACAAAGTTACTCGCTTTTGAGGCTAAAAACACAGCCGCACCTTGTAAATCTTCTGGGTCTCCCCATCTTGCTGCTGGTGTTCTGCTAATTATAAAGTCGTTAAACGGGTGACCATCTACACGAATTGGAGCTGTTTGTGAGGTAGCAAAATATCCTGGTCCAATACCATTGGTTTGAATATTAAACTTTGCCCATTCGGTAGCCATGTTTCTTGTTAACATTTTTAAACCACCTTTTGCTGCGGCGTAAGCACTCACAGAGTCACGTCCTAGTTCACTCATCATCGAGCAAATATTAATAATTTTTCCGCCACCTCTAGCAATCATACCTTTTGCAACTGCTTTAGATACAATAAATGGAGAAATTAAATCCACATTAATTACAGCCGAAAAATCTTCAACCGACATATCAATCATTGGGATTCTTTTAATAATTCCCGCATTATTGATTAATATATCAATAGGAGCTACTTCGTCTTCTATTTGTTTTATACCAGCAATAACTTGAGCCTCGTCTGTAACATTAAACACATACCCATGAGCATCTATCCCATCGGCCTTATATTCTTTTAAAGCATTATCTATCGCTGCTTGTGATAAATCGTTTACTACAATTGTAGCTCCAGCATTGGCTAAACCTTTAGCCATAGCCATTCCTAATCCGTGAACAGCTCCTGTAATTAGCGCTGTTTTACCTGTTAAATCGAATAAATTTACTGACATTCTAGTATATATATAATTATCTTAATTCAGTTATTTTAGCAACATCCATATCGTTATAATCTAGATTCTCTCCTGCCATTCCCCAAATAAAGGTATAGTTAGAAGTTCCTGAACCTGAATGAATAGACCATGGTGGAGAGATTACAGCTTGATCGTTTTGCATCCAGATGTGACGCGTTTCTGTAGGTTCACCCATAAAATGACACACGGCTTGATCTTGAGGAATATCTAAATAGTAGTATACTTCCATTCTACGATCGTGAACGTGAGCAGGCATAGTATTCCACACACTTCCCGTTTTTAATTCTGTCATTCCCATTTGTAATTGACATGTTGTTACAATACCTCCAATAATCATTTGGTTTACGGTACGGTGATTTGCCGTTTCTAAAGACCCTAACTCCAATTTATTAGCTTCGGCTTTACTTACTTTTTTTGTCGGAAAGTTAACATGTGCTGGTGCCGAGTTTAAATAGAACTTTGCAGGACTACTAGCATCGTCACTAGCAAATACAACCTCTTTATTTCCCATACCAACATACAAGGCATCCTTTAATCCCATTTCATATTTAGTACCGTCTACTGTTACAGAACCACTTCCGCCAACGTTAATAATTCCTAACTCTCTACGCTCTAAGAAAAATGATGCCTTTAAAGGGTCGATAGTTTCTAAGGTTAAAGCACTAGATGTTGGAACTGCAGATCCTGCGATGTAACGATCGTAGTGTGTATAGGTTAAATTAACCTGTCCTTCTTGCATTAAATTATCTATTAGAAATTCGTTCCTCAATTCTTGGGTATCGTATTTCTTTACAGTTTGCGGACTCGATGCATAACGGGTTTCATAGCTTGTACTCATTCTCTTATGTTTTAAATTAATATAATTTATATAGTTTGTTGTTTAAAGTTGCATGTAAACTAATCCAATTGGTAGACTTTAAAATTATCTACTGTCATATGATTCTTTACAGTTCTCAATCCAAAATATCCACTTGTATACGGTGCTTTATCTTCAAAATCTACCAATAACACATCGTTTCTGTAATACTGAATTATACCATCGTATGCCACCAACCTGATAGTGTAAGGTGTATTAGGTTCTAGCATAAATTTTTTATCACTTAAATCGTGTTCCGGAAGTAAAGGACGTTCGCCATCTCCTGTATATCGTCTAAAACGTGTTGTTTTATTATCGTTCCCTCCAACTCCCATATAATACAGTTTTAAACTATCGTAGTTTGAAAATTTACCACCTCGAGCTTCAGAATTAGCGAATAAATCTGATGGATGTTCTGGATCGTTCGCCATCCAAAAACAATTTAAATCGGATACACGATCGTTAGGTCCGCCGTCTTGAAAAATAAGCACATCGTATTCTATCATTATCGGACCTTCAAACTTCTTATCTAACCAAACCGTACAACCTCCAACATCGTCTATTTCTAGTTTACTAGCATTGTTTTCTACTGTACCACCTGCTACTTGTTCTACTTTCCAGTCCTCTAAACCGGAGTCGAAATTATCTTCATAGATCAACGTAGCATTTACCGTTTTGTCATGTATCGTCATGGTTTTATCTACGTTACTACAGGCATTAAAAAATACTAATGCAAGCGCCAAAACTCCTATAGTTTGTAATGATTTATTAGTTTTAAAAATTTTCATAACGAACTTTTTAATTAATTTCTTTTATTAAAACAACACTCCAAGGCGTAAGGTCTTGATTGACTTTTAACACTCCATTTTTATCAGCCTTTACATGATCCATTTTCATAGTGTTGGCATAGGCTTTCATTGTTTTAATTTGCTCACGCGTTGGTGGTTCAGGTTTCCCCATATCTTCCCAATAATTATGAATATTACCATGATCTTTATCTAAGATTTCAATTTCGAAATGTGCTCCAGCTTTTAAACCGGTTAAAGTGAAATCTAGTTTTTTGGATGTTCCTTTTTCTCTTTTATCCGACCCCGCAGGCACAGCATTTTCGTACTCTTTTGGATAATTATAAGCTAGTGCAACAATTTTTCCATCGGTAGATTTTTTACTGACGAATAGGTAATCATCTTTATAAATTTTTTGATCTCCTAATTGGTGAAGCATACGGTACGCATGGTACGACGGCTTTACAAGACCTTGATAATTTATCATTCCAAAACCACCATGAAAAATACTTGCTGCACCTCCTTTTTCTTCAAAAATATCAGTAAATGTCCAAAACGCTAACGAATTAGTTAATCCAATACACTCTAAATTAGACTTCACTATATATGCTGCAGCAGGCAATCTATCATGCATTGCATCACGACTACTCGGACTCGTATTCCATTCGGTTAAATGAATTTCGGCATTAGGATATGCACTTTTAGAAATGGTTTCATTTAACCATTCTAGATCTAATTTTAGAGAATTTACATAACGTGTTAAACCTCTTCCTTTTCCTGTTTCAGGATTAAAAGCATAATCTGTGGGATAAGGATGCGTACTCACAAAATCGACAGGAAGATTTTCTTTCTCGCAATATTCAAGAAAATCTTCTATCCACACACCTTTCCAATCTAAAGCATTAATATCGTCTGCTGCAAATACAGCCTCAGACACCTTATCGTTAGTTACTTCTCCTGCGAAACGCTCGTCTGGTACAAAATTACTGGTAGAAGGCCCTCCTACTTTTAAACGTTGATCTACAGATTTTACAGCTATTGCAGATTGCTTATACATTTCGAAATATTGCGATTTTGTACCATCCCAGAACAATGGATATAGATTAGGCTCGTTCCACACCTCGAAATACCATGTTAAAACTTCTTCAATTCCATAACGATCTACACAGTGCTGTGTAAAGGCTTCAACTAAATCATGCCATTTTTCAAATGTATCATCTGCAGGTGTAATATTAGCTTTCCACCAAAACACCGTTTTAGAATCTTTAGCCGCCATACTTGAAGGTAAAAATGCAAGCTCTACAAAAGGTTTAACATTCATATCCAAAAGCCTATCAAATACATCATCAATGTATTGCCAGTTATAAACTGGTTTTCCTTTTTCCATAACTATAGGAAACATATCGTCGTGAAATAACCCGTGGAAACGGACATATTCAAAACCACATTGTTCCTGAACTTGTTCCATTTGTTCTAACCATCCCGCTCTTAACGCTTCGTTAGCACGACCAGCACCAACCATCTTACTCCAATAATGATCAAACGTTTCTCCAGACTGCTTAACGTCTACTTTTACATTTTGAGCTTGACAAATCATAGAAATGCTGAATGCTACACCGAAAATTATTTTTTTAAATGAATTCATATATTAATTGCGTTAGCTTTTTTAATTCCAAATGAATTTAATTTTACCCACACTGAAGATTCAGTTCTTTTTTAGGTCTGATTGATTTTAATCGCAATTTCAAAAAAAATATTGTTACAGAATATAAACCATCATTCATAGCTGATAACTTATGGCCCATTTCACTAAAAACAAGGGTTTATAGTCAATGACAAAGAAAAATTTTATAGTCTTCTCACTAAATTTGGAACGTTTTATCGCGAAGAAAATACTAGCATCCATCTCATAAAACAACGCTCTATTATCTCTTAAAAAAAATTATATTTTTAGCGATTCGATTTCACTATTTTAAAACCGTAGGATATTGTATTTTAAGCACAAAAGAGAGCGAAAAGAATATGATTCTTTTCGCTCTCTTTTAAATAAACGATTTAGTTTTAAAACTAAATTAGTTGTTGAATATAATTGTATTGATAGATGTTGGTTGTACCTCTACACCTACTATCTGGTTTCCTACTTTAAGGTTAATAGTTTTTAAGACGTTTTCTTTATTATTTAACAATACCATGACGCGACCATCTTTTAACTGAAAGGCCAAGTGATTTTTACCTTCAGAAGATTTTAATACAAAATCTCCAGGTTGCACAAAATGAGATAAGTGTTTAAACAGGTAAAATTCGTCTGTATAAGTAATCTTTTTTGATGTTTTATCAATGACAACCATCGAGTTTTGAGGCCAGCCCCAAGCACTCGAACCGGTTTCATCCAATATCATATTCCAATACATATAAGATCCCGCTCCATTATTTGTATAATGAACCAAATCGTTCCAGGAACGCTCTACAGACGTCCAATCGTTTTCATGCTCGCCACATTTATTCTCGGTTTGCATCAGTTTTAAATCTGGAAATTCTTTATGAATTGTAGGAATCGCTTTAGCTCCGCCCCATTGAAATCCTACACCATCAATATATTTAGAAGTATCCTTATAATTTAATACCGTTTTTACATAATTAGGATCTCCAGAATTTACAGTTCCTAACCAAATTTTGGCATCTAATTTATCGGCTTCAAATTGCGGTCCTAAGAAATCGTGGATAAAATAAGCCATATCTTCTGGTCTCCACGTACAAGACGGCCAATTGGGCTGAAAAGCAATTTCATTTTGTGGTTGGATGGCTGCGAGCTGAATACCCTCATTTTTATACGCTTGTACAAATTTTGAAAAATATAAAGCATATGCTTTTAGATAGCGTTCTTGCATTTTAAATCCTGTGGCATTATTTAATATCTCGCCACCCGATACTAATTTATTTCCATCGGTAGCATTTTCAAAATCACCACCTCGCATAGCGTAATGTTCATTTACTTTCATCCATGCTGGAGGAGACCACGGTGATGCCCAAACCTGCAAATCTGGCCGAATGGCCAACGCCGCCTTAATGTAAGGCATTAAGATGTAACGATCGCGATCGATATTAAAATCACGCATTTCAAAATCTTCTGCAACATCGTTATGACTGTAGTAACTTAAAGCATAATCTGATGCACCTATAGGCATACGACACATAGAGAAATTACTACCTTCTTCAGAGAATATGGCATTCATTACGTCTTGTTGTTCTTGAGTTCCTAAACTCTGAAGTGCCTCCCATCCCAACTCGTTAAACGAACCACCAATACCATCAATTTTTTGTAATTTCTGATCGGTGTATACGGTAATATCTGCAGTCGCCTCACTATTTTTCTTTAAAAATCGTTTTGCTTCTACCCAACGCTCGGATGACGTGGTATAAATTAAATCTACTTTTTGGGCTACAAGCGTATTACAAGCTAAAACCCCAGCAATTAATAGTAGGTGTTTTATGGGTGTTTTAGTACTGTTAAATCTTATCATAATAATTTATTAAAATAGGTTAGTTTTCTGATGAAAAGGTCGCTGTTGGCAATCCTTCTTTATTATACAAATTTGCACCTTCCGGATACCCTGTCCACGCATACCGCACATTAACGGGACTATTTATAGTCGTACTCCATACCTCAACTTTATTTTTTTTAATAATTTTAGCTTCTGCAGTGTGCCAAGCACCATCTTTATCTTGAATTTCGAACCATTTTAGAGGCTCTTTAGTTGGCACCGTTTTCTCTAACAAATGCTTCTTTCCGGACATTAAACCCGATCCTATTTCTGTAAATGAAACTATGATTTTGTTATTTTTAACGGTTTTACTTTTATATAATGGTCCGCTTGAAACAGGAACTTTCACCCCATAATCATTTTTTAACGCTAGTAATGCCAATCGTTTTCCTGCATCTATTTTATTATGCGGATGTATGTCTTTAGCCTCACCAATATCGTGTAAAACAGCCATACCTGTATGAGGTACTTTTAGGGATTTACGCAATTGATCGTTAACCGTTGCCCAGCCTTTATCTGCTGTTTCATTTGCTCGCAGGCATCCTGCTAATTGCGCCCAGTAGAACGGAAAATCACCCTGATTCCAATCGGTTCTCCAGCCTTTAATCATGGCTGTAAAATACTGTTCATATGCGGTAGGCATATATACCGCATTACTTTCGCCTTGATACCAAATTGCACCTTTTATTGCATATGGAATAACAGCGTTTAACATACCGTTATACAAGGTTGCAGGTAATTGCATATCGTTTCTAGGATTTTTTGTTGGTTTTGGAGCACGCCCCTTTTCTCCGTTTTCTTTCCAAAGTGCCATCTTATTCTGATAAACGGTGTCTACATACTCGGGAGCCTCCATTATTTCGATGGTTTTCTTTATTTCTTTTCTATTATTCTTAAAATATGTTTTTAGCTCTTCGTCTGCCATGAAGGTATCTTCAGACATCCAAGGTTGTACACGAGTACCACCCCAAGAGCATTCTACTAAGCCAACAGGTACATTTAATTCTTTTCGCAATTCTTTAGCAAAGAAATACCCTGTAGCCGTAATTTTTTTCACATCTTCACCTTGAGCACTCACCCACTGCCCTTTAAACGTTATTTGTTTTTCGTAAAGTGAAGTATTTTGAAGCACTTCTATATGGCGTAATTGATTGTCGTTTGCATGTGCAACCTCATCTCTAATATACTCCACCAAAGGCTGATATTGTGGCTCTCTTGAATCATTTAAAAATTTAGCTAATGCAAAGTCCATATTAGATTGTCCGGTACACAACCACACTTCACCAGATAACACATCGTCTATTACAATTTTATTTTTTCCGGTGATGACGATTTGAAACGGACCACCTGCTTTGGGTGTTTTTAAAGTAGTTCTCCATACGCCATCTGCTCCTGCAGTTACTAAAGCCTTTTCTCCCCAGCTACCTACAATTACAATATTTTCATTAGCATCTGCCCATCCCCAGATTGGCATTTTGGTTTCTCGTTGCATCACCATATGATCTGTGAACAGAGCATTTAATGTAACATCTGCCAAGACCGATTGTGGTAAGACACCTATTAAAAAAATTAGAAATTTAAAATAAGAAGTCATAGCTTTAGATTTTAGTTAGAAGTTCTATATGCAAGTTGATAAAAACTTAAAATATTAACTATAACTAATCGCTCATAAGTTATAAATGATGATTCATTTTTATATGCCCTTGTGTAAAGCGATTGCTCACGCCCCTTTTAGGGCTCTAATCGTATTTATTTTTGAAAATTTTCTTTGACTCAGAAGATAACATTTAAGCATAAAAAAAACGGATAAGTATAACTCCTGTTACACTTACCCGCTTTATTACTTGAAATGTATTTAAACTACTCTTTTATTATCTTTTTAGTTGAAATATTCCCGTTATTATTCACATTAACGAAATAAATCCCGCCATTTAAAGTACTTACATCTATCGATTGGTTTTCGTTTTCAACTTGTTTTTGAAGAACTAACTTACCAACGATATCATAGATTTTTAAATCTGCGCCTACGCTATTTGTAACAATAAATGCATGAGCCACTGGATTTGGAAAAATACCCACTGAGACATTTTTAGTATCAATACTTAAAGACTCATCGTAATATTCTATCACCAATTGAGGTGGTAAATTATCTTCAAATTCTTTACTATACCAATCTATACCAATCCCACTATTTGCAGGATCTTTTACAGCCATAGAAATGATTTTATCGTCGTTATATTCTTGAGCTACATAAGACGATGCATCCCATTCACTCCAAGTTGATGGAATAGTCGTTACGCTAGAGCGTTCATTCTCGAAACTTGGTTTGTTATTCCAAGTGATTTCAGATTCTACCCAACTGTCATCTTCCACATCATAAATCACACGAATATCCTCGTATTTTGTACGTTGATACATTCTTAATTTTGCAGAAACAATAGGACCAGGCACTGCACTTAAATCAAATTTTAAATACACATAACGCGCATCTACTTTGGTTACCATACTAGTTACCGCTCCAAAATTATCATTTGCTTTTCCTTCGTGTACATAGGCGTCTGCATCTACAATTACATTCATAGTCCCACCAATCTGGCTTACAACGTTTAATTCTTGAGTAACCTCGGGAGCAGGATTAAAGGCATCATTGCCTTCTTGAATTGCCGAGATTGTAGTCGTTCCGACACCTACAAGTTGAACTTTACCATCTACGATTGTTGCTACAGATTCATTAGAAGTTGTATAACTTACAGCTAAATTTGAACTAGAAGTTGCCATAGGATCGAAATCGTCGCTTCCTACAACCTTATACGGTAACGTGAAGAATTGAATCTCTTGATCTTCCTTGACCGTACCTGTTTGAGTGATTGTAAAATGATCTAATTTAAAAGCTTCTGAAGTACCTCCAAATGAAATTTTCAGACTTTGCACGCCTTTTTCTAGTAAGATATCTTCTGCAACTGTAAATGACTTCCAATCTGAATCTCCGGTAGAATTTGGAGCGCCATACGGCATTACAATAGCGTCTGTTTTATCTTCACCTCCAAAAGTTAATTTCATAGTTCCGTCTGCTTGATTCGCAGCGTAATTTACAGCAACACTATACAATCCAGTCTCAGGCACCGAAATGGTATAGGTTAACCATTCTCCCGACTCTATGCTTGTAACACTAAAATTATCGTCTCCCAGTTCTTCTACATCTACACCATCAAATGTTCTGTATGCACCTCCAGTATTTGTAGCACTTAGATCGTGATACACTCTACCTTCTCCGTTTTTAATGGGATCGTAATCAAAATTTTCAGCTTCAATCGGATTTGAAATATCATGCATAGCATACATAGGTAAACCTGAAGCATCAAAACCAATTATAGGATCTCCGTAGCATAACATTGGTCGTCTTGCTGTTAAAGCTCCCCAACCTAAAGCATCGTTAGTCCATCCTGCGGCTTCGTAACTCGATAATTCGATGGCTTTATCTCTAGCACGCGTAATCCATTTTACGTCCTCCTCGGTTTTAAATCCGCGTCCGTAATAATGCGCTACAGGCATTTCAAAAACTGGGCGTATCCCTGGAAAATCACCTGCTCCATCCGGACTAATCGCTTTAGAATACCAGCGACCCGTTCTATCGAATCCTTCTCTAAATTCTCCCGAGCTTACTGTTGGCACCCATGGTGTAGTCTGATCGTCGTACGACTCTATTGCCGACACATTATACTTCATATTATATTCTAATCCAAGTAACAATCTGTCGTTAGTAAAACTGTAAAGATCGTCGCCTTGATTCCATGCCATTTCTGCCATAGATGTTAATAAGCCCATACCAAACATGGTGTGTTGCTGATCGCGTGAACTTTCTTGACACTGACCATTATCCCATATATAGTTTGTCATGACCTCATTATAGCCATAATCTTCAATATCATAACCTCTTGTTATACTATACGTATCTGCATAATCATTAGTTGCCGTAACAGCATTACTAGTATTAGGCCCAGCAGGATAAGGTAAATCGTCTTCACGGTGAGGCAGTCCTTGTACATAGCGTAGTGCACGATCGTACATAATTTCGTTATCTAAAAATATTCCCATAGCTAAGATGGTTCTCCATCCCGATAAACCTTGGTTTCCATGACGCACAGGATCTCCTAAATACGAACTCCAATAAAATGTAGTATTGCTTCTAATATCGTCTGGAACTGTAGTTGTAGAATATCCTGGATACACCAACATATCTTTAAACGCTTGCACATCGCTTTCGTTCCATCCAGAATAGGTGCTATTAATAATTTCGGCAGCCTCAATCATAATGTAGGCAATACCTCCACTTAATGCTTCTGTTCCTCCACTGGTAACCGAAGTTAGATTAGACCAAGCTTTAAAAATTTCTACGGCTTTGTCGGCGTGTCTACTATCGCCTTCTATATACCATCTCAAAGCATTATAGTAGGCCGCACGAATATCGCTATTCCATGCGCCGTAATTCACACCTGAATCTCTTCCTAATTCTGTAAATGAAGGATCTCCTTGTACGACATAATCGTAACTCGATTTTGAATCGGTAACCATTTCTTGGTAAGACGTATACCAAGGATCTACTTGGGCGTTTACCATGTCTTTCATTCTGTCTAAATCTGATTTCTTATGTGTTATTCCTGGATGCACAAATTGTGCTTGCACAGTAAATACGCCTAAAAACAGTAGAACGATAACACTGAGTTTTTTCTTAAATAAAGATGGATTGGTTAGGTCCAGTCTAGTAAAATTGTTGTTCATAAAATTAAAAGTTAGGTTGTTAAAAAAATAAATAACTTACAACGATTGTAAGTCATTGTACTATTAATAAACGCATCGCATTTATTAAAAATTACGATGAATTTTATGCTTATATCTGCCCCAATTAAGGCGAAATCAATTCTTAATAAATTTGAATGTTTTGTTTTGAGAACCTTGCAAATTGATAAGATAAATACCATTTGCAAGATCATTTACACCTAACTCTAATTGTTGCACTCCATTTGGAATAGTCCCCATTCGTGTTACACGTCCACTAATATCTAGTATGGTATATTTATCAAACTGCGAAGCAGACATTTTAATGGTTAATTTATCCGATGCCGGATTTGGATAAAATTTAAAATTATCTGTATTTTCTTTTTCTATAGAAAGTGTTGCACTTGGCAAGGCGTAAATCCCCTCTGTATTAAAATTTGTTCCCGTAACATCTGTGACTTTTAACCAGTACCAATAATCGGTATCATTTTCTACACTATTGTCTGTAAATGTCGTACCTGTTAAACCGTTAGAAATTAGTTTGCGACCACTTGCATTATCGTCTGTATCTCTAAAAACACCCACATTCTGAATGTTAATATCTTGAATATCCCAATTCAAAGTTACCGAACCATCACCTGGCGTTGTTGTTAAAATAATTTGTGGATTTAATGCTTTTGCCGTAGCATTTACAGCTTCAGAATTAGTACTCACTCCAGAAACATCTGTAGCTTTTACCCAATACCAATACTCTACTCCAATTTCAGCAGTGGTATCTACATATGAGTTTCCTTCAATATTATTTGCTACAGAAACCCGTCCGCTTGGGTCTGAATCTGTATCTCTAAAAATATCCTGATCGCCTAAAGTAATATCTTTTAATTCCCATTGCAGTAGCACTGAGTTATCTCCAGAATATGCTTGCAACGTTACAC
This sequence comes from Formosa bonchosmolovskayae, assembly GCF_051016085.1. Classification (GTDB taxonomy): domain Bacteria; phylum Bacteroidota; class Bacteroidia; order Flavobacteriales; family Flavobacteriaceae; genus Formosa. The sequence continues at coordinate 2,722,674 of NZ_CP174605.1, read as the reverse complement.
TCGGTTCAGGAACAGCTGGCGTCGCACTAGCTACATTAGAATCTGTACTTTCACCTGAAACATCTGTGGCTTTTATCCAGTAAAAATACTCCGTACCATTTTCTGCAGTTGTATCTGTATATGTATTACCTTCAACATTATAAGCAATTGAGACGCGTCCTTCTGGGTCTGCATCCGTGTCTCTAAAGACATCCTGATCTCCCAAGGTTATCCCTGTCATTTCCCAATTTAAAACAACTTCACTGTTCCCTTTCGTTGCAGAAAGTGTAATAACCGGATCTATATTAATAGCTGTTGTAGTTGCTCCATTAGAATTATAAGTTTTTGAATCCTCTCCCGTTACTTTTATCCAATACCAATAAGTAACACCATTTTCGGCAGTAGTATCGGTATAATCTACCCCAGTAACTTTACTTTTAATTAGAGTACGACCACTAGGATCCGAATCTGTATCTCTAAACACATCCTGTCTCGTTGCCGTAATATTTTTTAATCCCCAGTTTAAATAAATCATATCATCTCCTGGTACCACAGACAAACTTACACTTGGTGTATCGTTATAAGCGCAGTTCATTGTAGCATCTGAAGTATTATCAGATTGATTCACAGAATTTGGCAAATTATAATCTGTTTCATTACCATAAGAATTATTATCCTGAACAATTCCTGTAACACCATTTACTCCAGAGATTCCTGCTTTAGAATTATTAGAGACACAGTTTCTTTTAATATCAATATTGGTTGTTGGCACACCTTCAGAATTTGCTAAAATCCCAACATCTCCATTATCGTTAACAATACAATCGTATACTAAATACCCGTCTGTGTTTGCTGCACGAACACCTCTAAAGTAATTACCAGACATTTCGCAATTGTAAACTTTAATATCTTCACTATATGAAATATTAATTCCGTTAGCAGAGGTTGAATTTAGAAACTGGCTATCTCTAACTTCTGCACCATATACTCGACGTAAATACATATTGTGGGCATATCCCTCTTTTCCTGCTGTTCCATTTCTTTCAAAAAGGCAATCTTGAACCAATAAATTTTTAGTCCCTTTTATATGTACTCCCCAACCCGTTTCAAAACAATGCACATTAATAATTTTAATGTTTTCGTGATCTACACCTTGAGAAGTAATTTGAATTCCTCCTCCATTAATTGCATTAGTACCTTGAATCGCTAAGTTTTGAATGGTTAAGTTTTGTAAACCCTCAGCATCTGCTATAATCATATTCATGTTTACCGTGGTTTGCAGTAAACTTTCCCAATTACCTTCTCCCTGAAGCGTTACATTACTTTTCATTCTAACTGGAACGGTAATAACATGAGTTCCTTTTGCGAGCGTTACAATTCCGCCACCACTAGTTGAAACATTGTCTATAGCTGTCTGAATACTTTCTCCGGGAAGAACCGTTTGGTCTGTTGCCCATAATGTGGTTGATAAAAAAGTGAAGCAGACTAAGAATAATACCTGCTTAAATGCGTAATAATTTCTCATAAATAATAGTTTATTATTGGTTAAATATTCGTCTTAAAACAATTCAAACTTTAAGACTAAAATGTCAACTAAAACAAGTAACCTACTGAAAACAGGATACTTACAACAATGTAATATTATTATATTATGAGTAGAAAGAGTATAAATTATAGTTCTTTAGATATAACTTATAAGTCATTTATTTCTAATTTTCACTATTTCCTAATTTATTTGCTTATTCGTTTTATTATTAGGATTTTATACTGCATTTAAATTTGTAACTCACAAAAAAAGCAGTAAATCGTATAAATAAACGATTTACTGCTTTTTAAAAAATTAATATGATTTAAACCTAAGATTTACTCTACAAAAATGACCTAATTATAGAACTGTCTTTTTAAGATCTATTAGAACAGTAACTCTAAAATAACTTTAGAATGCCACAGTATTTGTTTCACAAAAATTAGTTTAGTTATTCTGAGGTTGATCCCACAATCTATACGGATCGTTATTAGCAATCATTTCCTCTAAGAGTAAAGCTTCCATTTCTGCTAACTTATCTGCATATTCCGGATTTGTGGCTAAATTAGTTTCCATCGCTCCAGTTTTGTGGTGTTCTGGTAAATATTCATGTGGATTTTCGGCAAGGTTAAACAACTGAGTTTCTCTAACAGTTCCATCCATGACATCGTATTTTATTAATTTCCAATCGCCTTTTTTCACGGTTCTCATCCCTGGTTTAGTTCCTCCGGCATAAACACCATACATAACATCTCTTACCTCTTCTTTCTCACCTTTTAACACGGGTACAAAACTTTTACCTTGCACCGTTTCTGGAATTTCAATACCAGCTAAATCCAACACCGATGGCAACACATCTAATAGATAAATATTTCCATTTTTAGTTTTATGACCATCTATACCAGGGCCTTTAATAATAAACGGTACACGCCATGTATGCTCGTATAAATTTTGTTTCCCCATTAAACCATGACGCCCTATAGCGATACCATGATCGGAGGTATAAATAATATATGTATTTTCTAATTCTCCCGTTTCTTCTAACTTTTTAAGAACTTTACCTAACTGAATATCTATATTTTCTGAGCATGCAAACTCACGTCCTACTTCATTTCTAATGGTATTTACATCTCTGTTTTTCCACACACCACTTACACGTTCTTCATCTCTTAACTCTGGATGACCGTGAAAAAATGGATGTTCCTCTAAATAATTTTCTGGAAGTTGTGGTTGTTTTTCATTTAAGTCAGGAACACTATTTTCATCTTTATGATTCACAGCTCCATATTTTTTGAGTAATTCTGGAGTTCCGTTACGCGTGTCGTGTGGATGAGAGAATCCAAGGTAAATAAAGAACGGATCTTCTTCTTTGGCCGTCTCTCTATCCCCTAAATAATTAAGTACTTGCTCGGCATGCCATGCACTACCACTTTCTTCTGTTCCTCCACGTTTCGTAGCGTCATGCACCACAGTGAATTGCTTGTTCGCACCTGGATAAGAATTTCCTTTTTTACAGGTTCTCATGGTTTTATATCCTGCTTTATTAAATAGAGCTCCTATAGTTTGTTCGTCTAAAGGATGCGGACCAATTTGTGTTTGAAACTCTGCACTTGGAGGCAAGTTCCATACCGTTCTTCCTGTCATAATCATATGTCTAGAAGGTGTACACACGGCACCATTCATAGATCCCATATGTCGAGCACTTTCAAATACGACACCTTCATTTGCCAGTTTATCGATATTTGGAGTATCTAATATTGAATTCGGATTATAAACTTTCAGGTCGAATGGCGATTGATCATCTGCCAGAACGAATAAAAAATTAGGACGCTTTTTCTCTTCTTGCTTTTTCTCGGCTTCTTTGCAACTCATAAAAAGTGAGAGGCATACTAAGGCTGCTATTTTTAATACTTTCATATTGGTAATCTGTTTTAATTTTTAATTTATATTATAATTCCGTTTCTATAATTTTAGCGACTTCTTTACCTTGGGCAAGAAAACCTAATTCTTTATAATGTACATTTCCAGGTTCTTGTGCCCAAGTCTCTAAATGAGGTTTAGTAAACCTGTATAAATCGTTTATTTTTATATCTGGATATTTTTCTAATACTTCCAAAGCCGCCTTATTATAAATAACACTATCACCTTCAAACCTACCTTTTGCATGCGCTGGCACAGGGGTTGTTGTAGCGAAGATTAATTTAGCCTTCGGAAAATTCGATTTTAAATACTCACAAATAGCTTGTAAGTTCATTTTATATTCTGAAATGGAAGAAACTTGTTTTCCTTCTTTATTTAGATTTTTACCTTTAAGATATTTTAAATCATGTAACCCGACATTAAAATGAATAATATCCCATTTAAAATCCCATCCTTCCTTTAAATTTGGCTGAAACATAGTCTCTTGAAGTGTATTCATATTCGGAATAAAATTCTGACTTGAACCACCGTTTTTAAATAATCTAAACACCGTAGCTTTATCATCTAATTGCGCGCGCGCTTCCGATGTATATAAAATTGAAATAGAATCGCCATAAATTAAAACATTTGGTTTGCCCTTTTTAGGATGCACATACTTAAAGGCGTCTGTTTTATAGACTTCTCCAATATTTCCGCATAAGGTGTTCCATTGCGAACGACAAATTTCTTCGTTAGTCTTGGTGCCCAAAGTGGCCGAAAAACCATTTGGAACTACAGAAATTGCTAATCCTCCTAATCCAATTATTTTTATAAACTCTTTCCGTTTCATGATTCTGACTGTATAAAACAATACACGTTATTCCGCTTTATTTATATTTAAAAGTTTAATTATGTTGAATAACTTTGGTGTTTTCTCCTTTATCTTCTATCAGCTTTCCATTAGTTACAATCTCACTGTTATGTGTTAGCTTACCAATTTTTATAGGCATTCCTGTTTCGTTTACAAACTGCAGATCACTAGTTTCTCCCTCTCCATAAGGCGACATAGATTCGCCATGCTCTGGATGTGTATATCCGATTAATATTGGAAGATCTTGCGTTCTATTTTTTCCATTAGCCGATTTTAATACTACTTTATTATTGCGACCTTGTACCGTTGCCAAAGCATGTACAATTCTATCCGATTCTGCAGGATCCAGAATTAATTCCACATTTACATTACTACCTTCTACAAATAGTAATGGCCCATAATTAGCATCGCCTTTACAGTTTTTAACTATCGCATTATCTCCTACCCAATACGCGCGTTCTGTCCCAATGGTTGTACAGTTTTCAAGTCGAACGCCTTCTGCACGTAATTCGAAGCCTGCACGTGTATTTTTGGCTGTACAATTTTTAAAGTGAATATTTTTAGAATAACCATACGTTCGAAAACCATCTTCGCTTAAAGATTTCATATAACCAGGAGTTACAACATACTCGCCTCCACGATTCTGAGTCCAAGTGCGGAAATTTACATCGAAAGCTGGGCCCGAAGTTTCTGCCAAAATATCGTCTGTTGTGCGTATTGCGCCTTCTGCATAACAATCTTCGAAATACACATTTTCTGGATTTTTCTGAATAAAAAAACAGTGACCAAAAGAGCGATTATACAATTTACAACGGTATAATTTTGTGTCGCTTCCTGTCACTAATAAACCACTATGTTTCTTGTGTTTAATTACAGTCTCTTTAGCCTTACCTTTTCCAAATAAATCTCCGTAGCCATATGGCGAAGACCCTGCAACGTAAAGTGTTATATCTTTAAGAACATTCCCTTGGCCAGCCACTTGAAGCACCGTACCTCCTGGCGACGTCCCTTCTCCAATACATCTAATGGTTAATCCATGAACTGTATTATTATTTCCTTTTATTATAAATTCGTCGCTATGAATTGGCGGATTTAATACTGTGCGTAATTCGGTATCGACCTCAATTTCTACACCTTCAAGTTTAAATACATTATTACTACCGTTAAACACGATATATGAAAATTTCTTTTGATCGTGACGAACACGTATCGAATCTACTGTTAAATAATTAGCGAGTTTATATACACCTGGCTTCATGGTTATCACATTTCCGCTCTGCGATGCATAAGTCGCTAATTCTTCCAGACTCGAAATCTGAATTTCTTTAGCATTTGAAAACTGACTAAAAAATAAGAATCCGAAGACATAAAGCAATGTTTTAAAATGTAAAGTTACATTTTGATGAAGGTTTGTTTTTATCATTTTACGGCCTAATTTTTATCCACTACCAAGATCACAAATTTGAAAACAAACGAATATAAACTATGATTCTTTTCGTATAAATTAAGTGTCAATTTACAATAAACACACGCTTTTAAACGCAAAAAAGCCTTTTCAATGTTTTAATTTTGAAAAGGCTTATAACGAGTATTTGGATTGGTTACTCTAGGGTTATTTTAAAAATGTTTCTGCAGGCACGACCTCATCAAACTCTTTTATTTTAATATCTCTATAATAAATCTCTGCAGTTTCAGATTGAAATCCGATAATTCCCGAACTTGGATTTAAATTAAAGGCCATATTTACAATGTCGCCATTTAATTTATGAATCGTATACTTATCGCCCATGACTATAATTTCGCATTGATTCCATTGATCGTCCAACGCTTTAAAATTACGTGTTGGTGTTGCATGATGAAGCCAACTCTTTGAAGTATCTAAAACACCGCCTTGTTTGGGATGCAAATATGTCTCACTATCTTTAGCCCTATACCAGTCGTATGTCACATCTTTTGGACGAATTAAATCACCAGTATGATTTCGTTTTGTAGTCTGGTCGTAACGCACCTGATATTCTATTCCTGTAGGCCAAACGGCATCATTTGTTATATGATAATACACACCGGCATCATATTGCCAACGCTCAAAATTGTTTGCAACACGACTTCCCCATTTGTATTCAAATTTCAAGATATATTTACTGTATGTTTTCTTGGTGTAAAACAGACCATGTGTATTATTTTCACCCGTATTTAACTCATATTCATCAGGAAAAGCATCGTTAAACACATGAACCATATCGTTTTCAATAGCAAACACTTTTTTCGCCAAAACATCGTCTCCATTGCGAAGTTTTAAATACCAACCGTCGAAGTTTTTTCCGTTGAAAAGTGTTTCGAATCCATCTTTATCTAGAACTTTTGAGTTGGATTGATCTTGTGCTAATAATGGAACTCCCATACAGAACAGTAAACTTGCTGAAAGAACCATGGTTTTAATGGTCATATTAAAAAGGTTTAGGTTAGTAAATCGGATTAGTTTAAATTCATCCACGTTAATTGCGACCAATCTTCCTTAATAAAAGGTTGAGAAGGACCTGCAGTAGACCTTCCGTTTTTTATAATATCTGTGATTTTAGTTTTTAACTGACTTACAATTTCTGGATGCTCGAAATACAAATTTTTAGTTTCACCTGGATCATTTTCTAAATCGTATAACTCGTAAATAGCTTCGCCTGCTTTAGGTTCAATGATAACTGGTTTTAACGAACCTCCAGAACCTCTAAGCATATTTAATTTCCATTTCCCTTCACGAATTGCAAAATGCCCAGTAAAGGAATGATGAATCACAGCTCTATTTTGAACCTCTGTATTCCCCTTCATTAAATGGTATAAACTGTAACTATCTTCGGCAGCGTTTACCGGAAGTTGTGCATCTACAATATCTGCAATGGTCGCTAAATAATCGGTTTGACAAACAGGTGTATCTACTACGCTCCCTGCTTTAATCTGATCTGGCCAGCGCATTAAAAAAGGAACGCGATGTCCGCCTTCATAAATATCACGCTTACCGCCTTTAAAATTCATACAGCTATAATGCTGATAGGTATCTCTTTGATACTCGTAATTACTTTCTGCACCATTATCCGATGAAAAAATCACCAAAGTATTATCTTCTAAACCATTTGCTTTTAGCGCATCTAACACCTGACCTACACGGTAATCGGTTTCTTGCATAAAATCTCCGTAATTACCACAATTACTTTTACCCTGAAAATCAGGATGTGTACTATGTGGCAAGTGCGGACTCGTTAATGGAAAATACAAGAAGAATGGTTTCCCATTTTTAGCTTCTGTAGCTGTTTCATTAATATATTTTACAGCTCTATTGGTTAACGTTTCCAACACATATTCGTCGTTAAAAGATGGAGCGACTTCCACATAACCTTTACTTTGCTCGGCTTGATAAGGTGGTGTCATTCTATAAGTACGAGGCGTGACATCCATTTTCTTTTTGGTGTACATATTTGGCGGATCCAACACGCGATCATTCTCTAAATACGTTAATATTCCATAATTCATAGATGCGGGAATCCCGAAAAAATAATCGAATCCTTTTTCTATAGGTCCGTCGGTAAATGGTTGTGACCAATCGCGTCCGCCTTCTTTTACATCTCCTACAAATTCCATTTGTAAATGCCATTTACCAATCATTGCCGTATTATACCCTTGCTTTTGAAGTAACGAACCAATAGTCATGCGTTGGTCTTCAATTAAACATGGTCCATCGGCTCTTAGCACGCCTTTTTTTAACGATGTTCTCCAGCTATAACGGCCCGTTAACAACGAATATCGCGATGGTGTACACACGGCATCACTACTATGCCCGTCTGTAAACACAATACCCTCATTAGCTATACGATCCATATTTGGCGTTTTAAATTTGGCCTCCGGATTTAATGCACTCACATCTCCATACCCTTGATCGTCGGTGTAAATAATTACAATATTTGGTTTTGTTTGCTGTGCAAAACCGAAGAAACTAACAAACATTAAACATCCAGTAATTAAACTTTTATTCCAGTTATTACACTTTTTATTTATAAATTTCCTGTGTGTTTTATTCATATAATTACTTCTTAAAATCTTCATTTTCGATAGGCATTTCTGCATCTACCTCTCTTTGCCAAGCTCTTAAATTATAGGTTAATTCCTTTGCTTTATTTGGGTAAGTGTCTAATACATTATTTTGTTCTGCTATATCTTCATCTAAATTGTACAAGAACTCTTTTTCTGTTTCAAAAGCAATAATATATTTCCACTTACCCTTTCGAATTGCTGCTCCCATAGACAAACCTTCTTTTCTATGATGTGGAAAATGCCAGTATAGAGGGCGTTCACAAATATTCTTTTTCCCGTTAAACAAAGACACCATACTAATGCCTTCTAATTTAGGATATACACTAGATATTCCTCCGGCTAATTCTATAAAGGTTGGAAAAAAATCTACGCTACTTACAGGGGTATTACACACGCTTCCTGCTTTAATTTTGCCTTTCCAGTTCACAACCATAGGTACACGAATACCTCCTTCGTTTAAAGTTCCTTTTTTACCTTTTAGAGGAAGATTACCCCATAAACCTCCATTATCTGAATAAAAAACAACAATAGTATTCTCTAATAGGTTTAAGTCCGCTAATGTATTCATGACTTTCCCTACATTTTGATCTAACTTTTCAATCATAGCAAAATAGGTATTGCCATCATGTTCTTCAATAATTTTATCCGGCGCCGCCAAGGGTGTATGCACAGTATAAGTCGCTAAATTTAAAAAGAAGGGCCTATCTTTATTTTGCTCAATAAAGTTAATCGCTTCATCTCCTAATCTATCCGTAAGATATTCTCCTGTTGGCCCATCTGTAATCGTACCATTTTTATAAGGAGAAAAATAACTAGCAGGTTGACCATACGCACAGCCTCCAATATTAACATCAAAACCTTGATGATCTGGATTAAACTTAGGATTCACAATTCCATCTTCTGTGTAAATAGACCCTTCTCCCCCTAAGTGCCATTTACCAATATAAGCTGTTGCGTAACCTTGTGCATTTAAAGCTTCTGCGATGGTAATTTCTTCCTGTGGTAAATGATCTAAAAAGTAAGCTTCCTTTAATCTTTTTCCTTGATTTAACTTCTTTAAATATTTATCCATTCCCATTCCTGGAATATGACAGGTGATTTTTACAGACGCAGGAGATTTCCCGGTAACTATACTCGCCCTAGTTGGCGAACAAACCGGTGCGGCGGCATAAGCGTCTGTAAACTGCATACCCGTCTTTGTGAGTTTATTAATATTAGGGGTTTTAATACCTTCCTTCTGATTCATATATTCTACATCCGAATAGCCTAAATCATCTACTATTATAAAAACAATATTAGGTTTGATTTCATTTGACGTAGAATCTTGTGAGAAACAGTTCAAAGAAAAAAACAGCAGTAGACATACTACTTGTAATGGTGAATTAATACACGTATTATACATAAATTTTAATTCTAATAACTAATCGGCTATTGGTCTAATCCACATAGCATGTCCTCCCCCAGGTGCTAATTTTGCTTTAACGACCTCTCCTTTTTTAACCTTACCTTTTCTTATTTGGTAAGCTTCAGGGTTGGTTTTACAATGTGTGTTGTTTGTATCTTCGTAAAAAGTAACATCATAAGTTTGATTTTCTTTAAGAAAATCTAAATTAAGATCGAGTACTCCACCTTCTTGATTGTACACCGAACCGATAAACCATTCTTCACCATGTTTTCTAGCCGTAGAGATATATCCCCCCATTTTAGCATGTAACACCTTACTCTCATCCCATTCTCCGACTGGCATTTTCTGAATAAATTCAAATAAATCTGCTTTTTCATTATACGCTTCTGGTGCATCCGGAATACATACCAAACCACTATAAATAATAAGAGTCCGTGCTACTTCTGAAACAACAGTAGAAAAATATGAATTTGGTTTTCTAGGGCCTTTTTCTCTTAAACCACTATTAATTCCGGTAAGATCAAAATTACCATTATTCATATCTAATGGTCCTTGTATGGCGTTTACTAACGCCATCTTTATAAACGTTTCGGGTGTAAACGCTCTTCTCGAATCTTGTTGTGCATGACAATACTCACGTGTTATGGCATTGGGATAAGTCCGTTGTATACCTGTGAAAGGTACTGGAGCATCATGAAAATCGATTAATAACCGGCTTTCTGCACTCTTCTGAATGGCGTTACTTGTAAATGACACATTACTACCCATAAAGCCATATTTAATTCCACTCATACCTAATGATTGATAATACGAAAACAATGTATCGTCACCAAAATTACCTTTATGTCTATCATAATATAAAATCAGTTTTACATTTTTATCCTTTGCATATGCAGACACCTTTTCAATATCTAGATCTTCTGCTATTTCTAGATAACCTTTCGTGGCTTTTGTAAACCAAAAATCATCTATTAAAAAATATTCGATTCCTTTCTCTGAGGCAAAATCAATGAACCGTAGATAACTTTCGGTATTTATACCATAGGTAAATCCGTCTTTCGTTTTATAATCGTGTACTCTCCAATCCCAAAGCGTTTTCCCTGGTTTAATCCATGAGGTATCTTCAATCTGATTTGGAGTTGCTAGATTTAGAGGTACAGTATTAGTAACCAAATCACCTATTTTATCGTTAACTAAAATAACTCGCCAAGGCGTTGTTGTAAGCGCACCTTTTAGCCTAGTTGTATTAGAAGAAACTAACGTTTTATTGTTTTTATTGAAATTAAATTTTATAACTCCAAATTCTGGAGCAGTAAATAAATCAGACTCTAAAATGGACAAATATGTATCTTCTGAGTTTTCTACAACAATAGGTGTTATTAATTTAGGAAGTTCCTTAGCTTTAGATAAGGTATTAAAGTTAAGAGGACCTATTGGCTCCCCTTCTCCTGCTGGACAATATAAAACAGCTGTAGCATTTAAATTGTATTCACAATAAAACTCAACTTCTCTCCCTTCGTTATAGCCTTCTATTTTATATCTAAACCCAACCCCATAATTATACGCTCGAATGAAAAGCGTGGTTTTTATCCCATCACTTTTTAAATCTAAGACAAGCTCATTATATTGATTTTTAATTTCACTAAACTGCCCCCAAACAGGGTTCCAAGTTGAGTTTTCCGAAGTTATACGACTTCCCTTAATTTCCAATTCTGAAATATTTGAAAAAATCGATATTTGAGAAGCTTTTACTATCGCCTTTCCTTCTTTTAAAAGGGAATATTTTAAGTGATTATTATCTTGATGTATTACAACGGATAATTTTCCGGATGGAGATTCAATTTCAAACCCTTTATTTGTAGACGCTTTAGAGTGTATAAATACACATAAAAATATAATGCTAAGACACCTTGTAAAATCTAATTTAAATCCTATTTTTTTGTCCATGTACATTGGTATGTGTAAATAATAACTAAATTTATTTTTAACCGGTTGTTATACCAGTCCCTCTACTATCTATATTTTTTCTGCAGTAACATAATAAGCCCCTAATTCCTCATTATTATCTAAGGTAAACCATGTTTGAAGTTGAGAATCTCCAGCTTTTAAATCGACTGTAAACTCAACATATTCCTGAGTGTCATCCACGGCTTTCTCATCTTCAATATCTTGAATTTTAATTCGAGCATTTTTAATACTCAAGGCTTTTCCTTTTTTAGATGCACTTACACTAGTACCTGGAAGTTCTGGACGTATAGCCGCCTCTGCTCCTAGTGCTAGCTTAGTTTCTTTTGGCCAACGGCGTAATTTTAAATTATAAGTTCCAGCTTCCGCAACTTTAATTAACCAATATCCATTATCCATATATCCTTCTCTAATATGTCTTTGGTGCCATGGGCTCGCTGCTTTTTCGGTATGCCAATCGTGACAAAATAATGTTGCAGGATTCTCTGCTTCATGACCAATATAAATTCGAGGTAAATCGCTATATCCTGGTAATAAATCTGCCCACCATGCGTTGTAAGCATCTTTAAATTCAGCCATTTTTTCTGGATGCAGATCGGCAATATTGTTTCGTTGCTCTGGGTCGGTTTTTAGATCGTATAACTCTGTACCATCTATAACGCGCCACTTACCTTGCATTAGAGACGTTCTTCTCCAAGGTTCTGGCACATCGATACGTTGAGAATTTGTAATTACAATACGCTCTTTAAAGTCCGTATCATCTCCTTCTATTAGCGGTTTTAAACTTTGTCCGTCAAATTTAATATCATCTTTTACATCTAAATTACATAAATCTACTAAGGTTGGTACCACATCGTAATGCGCTGTTAAGGCATCGATATCTTTCCCTACTGTTATGCCTCCATTTTTCCAATGGATAAATAAAGGAACACGATGACCGCCTTCATATTTACTCGCTTTAATTCCGCGCATACCGGCATTAAATCCTTTGGTAACAAAACCATCTAATCTATCGTCTGTCTTTGGAATTTTTGCTCCTGCAGACGTTCCGTTATCAGTCATAAAAATTAAAATGGTATTATCTATTAATCCGCTTGTGTTTAAATACTCGGTAAGCTTTCCTATATTTTCATCCACATTAGCGATTAAGCCATAAAAGGCCGCACTTGGAATGTTCTCATTATCTTTATAAGGATCGGAATATTTATCGTCTACAAAATATGGTGTGTGAGCGGCATTTGTAGGCAAATAACAAAAGAACGGCTTGTTTTTAGCTTTGTTAACTTCCATAAATTTAATGGCTTCATCGAACCAAATATCCGTACAAAATCCTTCAAATTGTTCTAATTTACCATTTCTGTGATAGGTATCGTCAAAGTAATCGTTATCCCAATAATCCATAGTTTGCTCGATACCCCCACCGCCAAAACTAACAACTTCTTCAAAACCTTTGTCTTGTGGTCGTGATGGATAATTATCTCCCAAATGCCATTTTCCAAAGAGTCCAGTAGCATAACCATTTTCTTTCATAATTGTTGCCACCGTAGTTTCACGCTCTAAGAGTATAGAACGCCCATTTACTGTGTGCCAAACGCCTGCTCTGTTTGCATTATGTCCCGTTAATAATGCCGCACGTGTAGGCGCACAAGTTGGATTTACATGATAATCTGTAAATCGAGCACTACTTGCGTGCAAAGCATCAATATGCGGTGTTTTTATATATGGGTTTCCTAAAGCGCCAATATCTCCATAACCTTGATCGTCCACCAAAATTAAAATCACATTTGGTTTTTCTGAATTGATTTCAGTCTTTTCAACTATCTTTTTATCATCAGTTTTGCACGAAGTAAAACACAACGCGCTCACTAACAATCCGATGTAGAATGTGTAAGATTTCATTTTTATTAATTTAGATTAGTTTGTTTTTAATTATAAAAGGGTGTGTATTTTAAGGTAAGATCACCTGATTTCACTGAATTTTTAAATTCAATTCCTATTCTTTTTGCGCCTTTGCCTTCTCTTAAATGCTCTACAGGAACGGGTTCTGGATGAATTTCAACTTGCCCTACAGAGCTAGAAATTTCAACTTTTACCTTTTCAGTTTTCCCAATAAGCATCACAGTGTTAGCATCTAAAATTTCATAATTGGCAAACGTCATGATTGCCGATCCAAAATCTATGTTTTCTGAGGCCTCAAAATGGTCTGTAATACTAATGCTTCCGTTTCCAGTCTTAATATTAGTGATAGTACGTGTTAGCACATCCAACACAGTTAAATTGTAAGCTGGTTTTATATCCATAACCACCTTATCTTCTTCCGAAGAAAAACTAGTATCGGTGATTATCCCTTTAAATGATTTTCCATTAGACTGTAAGGTATTATTAATTTTCGGAACCGGATGCCCCCAAGAGCTTCGCGCTTTATTATCTGGAGAAAACGAACCGGCCATATACGATGGTGCTCCAATATCGCCCGAAATTAATTCGTCATTTAAAACAATAATATAGGTACCTACATCACTATGGTTATGATTCTCGGCGTTATGCCCTGCCTTTACAGCAATGGAAAACGGCACTTCTTGTTTACCTCTAGATATTACCATTCCAAAATCGTCGAAATAGGTGTGATCTGCTAATGCTGAAGATGAATTTTGAGTTGTATTAGGGGTAAACATTTCTGGATGATCCCAAGCGATAATCTGCTCTACAGCCTCTTCAAATCTAATTTCTGATGGTTTTTTAGCGCCATAATAAGCAGCGGATAAAACTTCGGCAAAATTACTTCCTTTACTAGACGTATGCGATACACCATCGGCAAACGGTGCACAGGTACCATTCTGAATTTCGAATTGTTCAGGAAAGTTTCCTACATTTTTTAATTTTTGAGGATTTTCGCCTTTAAATAAATCAATTTTTCCACCGGTATAATCATATACCATTTGCGCTAAATAGAGATAGTGATTAAATCCATATCCCCAGTACCCTAATCCCTCCGAGCAATAACCATCTTCTCCAAAACCACTAACATAATGTTTCATGCTGTTTATTGCAGAACCTACAGCAGAAATACGCTCTTCATGACTTCTAGAATTGGTAAGAGTTACAAATAAAGTACCACTTGTACACACAGAATTCCAATTGCTAGTCCCATCTATCCAACGGTTGTTTTCGTCTGCAATTTCACAACTTTTTATATAATTATCGGTAATCCGCCATTGCAACTGCTCCTGAATATCTGTCCGCATTGTTTCCGAAAGTGAATCGCCCAAAAGTGATTCTCCTAATGCTAACACCATTCCAAATTTACGAGCGCCTAAGTCTATAGACACGCGTCTGCCTTCTAAAACACCATTATCTTTATCGTCGTGATTAGGATGCAACCACGATTTCATATCCATAATGGCTTGCATATAGGTATTAATTTGAGGTATAAATCGCCCTTTATTCTCTAGACATTCAGCTAAAATATAATGTTCTAAATGTTCCATTGTACGGTAATATCTCGGCTTATAAATCTTTCTATTACCGTCTTTATTTGCCAAGCGATAAATACTATCACTTATTGGTACTTCTGGTTGTTTATCTATTAACGCTTCGGCATCTTTTAAATACTCCTGACCAGATTTTGTATTAGCAATTGCATCCCAATAGGTTCTATCGGAAATTGAAGGCGCCGCTTTATATGTGGTTTCTGGAATAATTGCTTTAAGCATTTCCATTTGTTTTGCTGAAGGATAAATCGTATCGGTTCTGCCGTGTTTTAAAAATTCCGAAATGTCTAAGTTATTCGATTCTGGTTTTGAATTGCAACTCACAACAACAGTACTCATTACAAATAGTGTAATCACGAAAAGTGATACAGAGGATTTTAAGTTATTACTAATATTCATAATATATTTTGTTATATAACGCAGTTAATATGTTAAACCTAATCTTCTTTACTGAAACTTAAGATAGTAGACAACTCCGGATTTCCTCCTCGTTTACCACAACCCGAAGCGATATACAGTTTCTTTTTATACCATATTAATTGCGTTCCATGTCTGCCTTCTGGCATACTAGGCCAAGCACTCCATGCTTCTGTTTTTGTATCTAAACATTCAACTTTGTTGTGCGCTTCTTTTTGACTTGCACTTTCTCCTCCAGCAAACAGAATTTTATCTTTAACCGCTATTGCTGTGACTCCTGCACGTTCTGTTGGCACGTTTTCTTTTAAAGTATGCCACATATTCGTTTTAAAATCGAATACATCGACTTCACCAATTGTCAGTTCAAAAACTTTTTTAATTTTTCCTGAAGATACGCGACCTCCTAGCATATATAATTTACCGTTAGTCACTGCAGACGAAGCGTGATCTCTAGCGCGAGGTGCATCCGGCAGTACGTTCCATTGTCCCGTTTTAAAATCGTAACTATCAAACCAAGTGACATGGCCATCCCAATGTCCGTCTATTATTCCGCCAGCGATATACAGTTTATCGTTATACACACTTGCGGTTGTTGAAGCTCTAAGTCGGTTATTTGGCATTTTAAAAGCGATAGACCAAGAATCTGTTTTTGGACTGTACATATACACATCTTTAACGGGGGTTTCATGTGGATAAGGTCCGGTGTGTGCCCCTGCTACATAAATATTTCCTTTATAGGTTACACCTTGAAAGTGATGCAATTCTATTGGCGGTTTAGCACCCGAAGTCCACGTTTTTGTTTTGGGATTAAAAATTGAAACCTCTTGAATACGACGTCCGCCTAACAAATAAAACAAACCATCTGCTTCTACAAAAGCGGCTTCATGTCGTGCTACAGGTTCGCCGGTACAACTTAATGTCTTCCAAGAATAATCCTGAATATCTTGCGCATTTACCTGAGTATTTAATCCTAGAAACAGACATAATATAATAAGATATGATATTCGCATTTACTTAACTTTTTAGTGTTTTGAATGAAATAGACTTGAATTAATTAAGCTTTTAAGCGCTTACTAAAAAGCAATTCAAGTAAAAAAACTCATCTAGATTTTTATAAACATAATTAACACGCTTATTAATTTGGATCCTTTTTAAATCAAAAAAATAACATTGAAGACCACATACAATGCATCTACAATGTTATTTTTTTTAATTCAATTTAAGTATAACTCATGGTTCAATTTTTATAAACTATGACCTTTAAACCTTACTCCCCCTGCAATTAAAAGTTTTATCCCTCGATATGCTATGACTCAAGTCTTCTTAATTAATATTATAAAGCACAACGCGACGATATATTATTATTCGTTCAAAACGGTGTTAACCGATCATGTAAAATCTAGAATCCAAATTAAAATTTGACTAATTAATTACAAAATCATCATTTTAAATTAGACAGTATAAAATGGGTCGTATAATTATCGATTTCTTCTTGTGAGGGCGAAATATCTCCAGAAAAGCTATGACCTCCATTTACCACAGTAAGCAATTCTACATCGGCATCTTTCTCTTTTGCGACCTCAACCATATATTGAGAATTTATAATAGGAAGCGTTTTATCGCTGTCGCCATGTACCAATAAAACGGGTAAACTATCTGAGTTTAAAAATTCTGTCGGACTTAATAATCGTGCGAGTTCCGGTTTTTCTTCTAGAGTGCCACCTAAAAGACGCTTAAAAAGTGTGCTGTCTTCAAAAACCGAATTTGGACGCAAATCTGGATTTAAACAAGACGTAAACGGATAGTAGGAAGCCACACATTTATATTTTGGATGAATCTGAGCTAATTCTTTATCTCCTGGAAAATAATCATCGGGTACTAAAGCCGTGACTAAACTCAGGTGTCCGCCAGCCGAGCCTCCCCAAACACCATAATTCTCCTTGTCTAATTTATAATCTTCGGCATGTTTTAAGAGAAATCTAGCCGCATCCTTACAATCTATAGCAGATTCGAACGAGGTAACAGGAGCTTTCGCTAATCTGTAATCTATTGTAACACATATAACACCGTTTTCAACAAGTTTTTTTAATGTTCCAACAAAGGCAGTCCTATAAATATTATCCATATGTCCGCCAGCCCATCCACCACCATGAACAAAAACCATCCATGGATTTTCCGCTTTTAATTTATCGGCATCTGGAAAAAAAACATCCATCACTAAATCCTTTCCATCTACAGTTTTATAAACGACATCTTCTTGAAAATTAGTCCCTTTGATAAAACCATAATCCGATGCTTTTTGCGCGTAAACTAGTGTTAAACTAGATACTAAAAACAGAAAAGAAAAAAACCATAATGAGGTCGCATGTCGTGTTAAATTCATGATATAAATTATATTAATACATAGATTATTTTTTAAAACCCTCTTTTAGAATTTTAAAACTTCAATTAAAGATATACTCAAAAAAACTACATTGCATATCCCAATTGATAAATACAATATTATTTTTTTAAATTGATATGTGTTCTAAACCATAGTTCAATATCTATAAACTATGATGTTTTATATTTCACATATTAGTTCACACGCATTTAATTACCTAATTTACTATACTGTTGCAACCAAACTTTTTTAAGTTAAATAAATGATTAGTTGAATCTTTTTTTTAATTTATTTTATGATCATGACATTAGATATTAAATGTGAAGGCTAAAACTATTACGTATCTGAATTATATTATTTCGATTATTTCAGTTATTTTACGATTATAATCTGTTTCTGTACTATTTCAGATGAAGACTTCCCAATCTGAATTTCGTATCGCCCAGGATTTACTACATATTTTTGTTTATTTACATCCCACCACTGCATATCGTTAATAGAAAAATGCAACGCGACTTGCTCCGTGTCACCTTTAGCAATAGAAACTCTTTTAAATGCTTTTAATTGACGAATTGGCTGATATACTTTAGAATCTAAGTTGGTAACGTATAGTTGAATCACATCATCGCCATCCATAACTCCTGAGTTTTTAACATCTAAAACAGCCGTGACTTCTTTTTTATTCTGAGTAATTTTCAATCCTGAATACTCAAACGACGTGTAGCTTAATCCGTACCCAAATGGATAGGTCACATTATCTTTCATATACATGTATGTTCGTCCTTTACTGATTTCGTAATTTTCAAAATCTGGTAATTTCTCAGGATCGGTGTAAAATGTAAGCGGAAGATGTCCTGAAGGACTAACTTTACCGGTAATTAACTCTGCTAAAGCATAACCACCTTCTTGCCCTGGAAACCATTGTAACAAAATAGATGGCACAACGTCATTTAGTTCAGACAACTGCACTACTGTGCCACCATTTAATACCACTAACATGTTGGGATATATAGACGCCAGTGCTTTAATTTCTTCCATCTGATCTTCTGGTAAAATAGAATTCATCCGATCATGAGATTCTTTAGACATTCTCCATGTAAGTCCACCCACGTATATTAGCAATTTATCTTCTGGATGCTCTACAGCAACAACCTCTTGGGGTTCCACCCATTTTAATAATGCCCGAGCAGGCTCTGCCTCTTCATTATAATATTCTACTTTTAAATTTACTGCTTTACCAGCTTCTAGAAAAATCCCTTGAGACTCTTCGCTATCCTTTGCTTTGCTATGCCAATTATCAAGAATTTTTTCATTGTTTATCCAAACACGCGCTCCGCTTAAAGCCGTCACTGAAAAATAATGAAGTCCAGTACGATTAGGTGTTAAATCGGCTGTCCAACGTGCCGAAAAGGTAGGCTGTGGAATTTCAGGATCTATATGTGCTAGTGGTTTTGGCAAATCCAAATCGAAACCACGATCTGTTCTCACCGAAATAGGATGACCTTCGAGTTTAGTCCCTGCAAAATATTCTCCTGTTACGCCTTTAGTCTCTGGCTTTCCAGGAACGTTTAAATTGCCTTCTGGAATGAATAACCACTTCCCGCCTAACTGACTTTTAATTTCGAATTGGTTTCCTGCGATTTCTTGCATACCAAACATGGGTGTTGCTGCTACACCTGCCGCATTTCCGCTGTAAGCTCCAAAAGGCGCATCATTAACATAAGGTCCGGCAAAAAGAATAGATTTATATTTTTCTGGAGTTGCAGGAAGCACATTGTTTTTATTTTGTAGTAACACAGCACCCTCTCGTGCAATTTGTCTAGCAATAGCTAAATGATTTTCTGAACCAACCACATCTGTTGATATTTTAGTATACGGATTATCTTCATCTGAACGTAAAAGTCCTAATTTAATACGCGTAGCTAGACTACGAATAATGGCTTGATCCAAATCCGATTCTTTCATTAAACCCTGTTGAACCGCTTGCTTAGACCATTCTCTCTCATTAACTTCTCTAGCTCTGTCCGATCCAGAATACATATCTACACCAGCGGTAATCATCATCATAGCAGCTTCTGGTCCATCTTTAGCATATTTATGTTGCTCTACCAAGTGTCCTGGTACTCCAACATCGGTTACCACAGTCCCGTTAAAGCCCCATTCGTCCCGCAAAATATCGGTTAACAACCATTTATTGGCAGAACACGGAATGCCGTTTAAACCATTATACGCCGTCATGATAGATTCTACATCTTCGCGAGCAATGACATCCCGATAGGCTGGAAAATAATATTCTCGTAATGCACGCTCTGATACATCTGGACGCACATGCAAGCGATTATGTTCTGTATTGTTTACTACAAAGTGTTTTATAGTCGCTACAGTCTTTAAATAATTGGGATCACCGCCTTGCAATCCGTTTACAAAAGCAGATGCAAGCTCGGTGGTTAAAAAAGGATCTTCCCCATAGGTTTCTTCTGTACGTCCCCATCGTGGATCACGCGCCATATTTATAACAGGACTCCATAAGGTTAAACCGTGATATCGTCTTGCTTTATCTTCGGCTGTATCTGCATTATTAAGCGCACGAGCTTCATCACTTATAGCGGTGGTCATGTCTTTAATTAAAGACGGATTCCAACCCGAAGCCATAGACAATGGCACAGGAAACTGAGTAGCTTCTCCCCGACGTGCTACGCCATGCAATGCTTCATTCCACCAATGATGTCCAGGAATATCTAAACGCTCTATGGGTAAATTCGTCATTTCTATTAACCTGACTTTTTCCTCTAAAGTCATTTGTTTTACCAGATCTTTTGCTTGCTTGGTTGCACGCTTATGAAGTGCTGTGCGATCTTGTGCTACACTTGTTTTCGCTAAGAGCATTGAAACACAACAAGCGACTAATAGCATGTATTTTTTCATAACTTCTTTATTTATCTATCACATTACTATACCTATAAAGCGCTACATTGAAAACGTAAATTCACGTGATATCGTTTTGAAGGGCTCTTCTTTTAATCTTTAATAATTTAATCTATTTTTAAGTATTAATACCAACCCATAAACC
The DNA here is from genome assembly GCF_051016085.1 of Formosa bonchosmolovskayae. Classification (GTDB taxonomy): domain Bacteria; phylum Bacteroidota; class Bacteroidia; order Flavobacteriales; family Flavobacteriaceae; genus Formosa. The sequence goes on along the minus strand of NZ_CP174605.1, from coordinate 2,701,589 downwards.
AGCGCTTCAATCCTATATTAATGACATACACAATACTATTAATTTTAGACTAAAAAGTATATCATTCATCATTCAAGAACTATAAATTATGGTCTATTTTGGAGTGTGTAATACTTAAAACGTTTTATAAGAAGACAAAAAAATATTTATATAAAAAAGCCTCATAACTACTTAAGAAAAGCAACGATGAGGCTAGGAATTAATAAAATGTGATAAACTATTTTAATGCTTTAGATATTGCAGATTTCACCATAGGCTCCATAATAAGATAGCCCTCTACATTTGGGTGAACAGTATCTCTTCCCAATTCTTTTATCAAACCTTTATCGTCATTAACCATTGGGGTATAATAATCTAAATAAATTATCTTATTTTTCTTAGCATACGCTTTCAAAAGTGTATTCAGCTCGATAATTTTATCTGCAGGTTCAATTGATGGACTCCAAGAATAACTACTCGCAGGAAGCACCGATGCCAATATGACTTCAATATTATTTGCTTTAGCTAATTCTGCCATAGAATATATATTTCCAGCAATACGGTCTATGTCAATATACCCTCTGTTTCCGGCAATGTCGTTTGTTCCAGCAGAAATCACAACTACCTTTGGTTGTAATTCGATTACATCTGGTCTAAAACGTAATAGCATTTGCGCACTAGTTTGTCCGCTAATTCCTCTATTCACAAAAGATGGATTTTCTTCGAAAAACACCCCATGATCACGCGTCCAATTATCGGTTATGGAGTTCCCGATAAACACCACTCTATTTTCTTTTTTACTCGGTGCTTTTAATTCGGCATTCGCTTGGCTATAACGAGCTAGATTTGCCCAATCTTCTGTAGGTATTAATTGTATTTTTAAAACTGAAACTTGGCTTTCTTGAGCTTTTTCTGGTAAAAAGGCCGTTAATTTACCATCAACTAACTTTATTTTTACTTTTTTATCTGGATTAGAAAGTAACCTTGCTTCTCTTGGTTTAATCGCTCTATCTAAAACCAATTTACCATCTTCTGGCCAGTTAAATATGTGAGCCAATAAAAACCCTTCTTCACCTACTGTGTAGGCTCCCCATTCTGGTTTTTCGTAAGTAATTGTTTGAGAAAACCCAATACCAACATGCAGAAAAAATGCTAGTATTATACTAAACATGCTTTTATAAATATTCATCTTTTTGTTTTTATTGATTTCATAGTATATCCAAATCGTTCGTTATACGCTGTCATGCTATATTGATTAAAGATTACAACAGCATATTTTAATTATACAATTGTATTGTAATTTAAACAGGCAAACACCTAAAACGTTGTTTGCCTGTTTTATACATTTAATTCGACTTAACTTTTTATTTAGCCAACTCTATTTTAACAACAGAAACAGTTGTATCTGGTGCTAACTGAGGCACATCGATTAATAATTCGCGAGATGTTCCTAGTGCATTTAATTCTGTCTTAGGATCTGTTAACAAAGTTGCTCTTTTAACTTTAATGTCTTTATTTAGTTTTAAAAGTCCATCTTCTGGCCAATCGAAAACATGAGCATAAATGACACCATCTTTTTGAGTATAACGTCCCCATTTTGGTTTTTCGTAAGGACTTGCAGTTGCGCCATAAATCGCTTCACCATTTTTCTTAGTCCACTGCCCCATAGCTTCTAAACGACGAATACTTTCTGCTGGAAATCTTCCGAAACCATCAGGTCCTATGTTTAATAAGAAGTTTCCTCCTTTAGATACGATGTCGACTAATTTTTCAATTAAATCTTCACTACTTTTCCAATTCACGTCTGAAGGTTTATACCCCCAAGTACCATTCATAGTCATACACGCTTCCCAATCTGTATCAATTCCTGTATCTGGAATTTCTTGCTCTGGTGTACCGAAATCTCCTGCAAACTGACCAGGTTTATTATTCATTCCATCCATACCGGTTCGCCCTTTATCTACTCTGTTATTTACAATAGTATTTGGTTGAATGTCACGAATGTATTTGTAAAGATCTTTCCCCATTTCTGTAGTGTAATCTGAAATCCAATCTCCATCAAACCAAACTACTCCAATATCACCGTAATTTTTCAATAATTCACCCACTTGAGGCTTCATATAATTTTCGTAATATTTAGGAAATTCTGGGTTTACAACAGACGGATCATCATGCTGAGAAATGTTGTAATTTGGATATAAATTACCCTGTGCTTGTGGGTGATGCCAATCTACTATAGAATAGTATAAACAGAATTTAATGCCTTGTTTTTTACAAGCTTCGGCTAATTCTTTTACAATATCACGCTTAAATGGCGCGGTATCCATTACATCGTAATCTGATACTTTTGAATCCCATAACGCAAACCCTTCATGATGCTTAGAAGTTAAAACTATATATTTCATCCCAGCATTTTTCGCCATGGTTACCCATGCATCTGCATCGAACAACTGTGGGTTGAACATTTCAGGATATTTTTCATACTCTTCAATAGTGTAGTCTAGTTTGTCCATGGCCCATTCTGCACCACCTCCAGCGATTTTAGTACCGCGTTCTCCACCAATAATAGAGTAAGCTCCCCAGTGGATAAACATTCCAAATTTAGAATCTCTCCACCATTCCATACGCTCGTCGTCCGACAACTTCTTCTTCGAGCTTGCTTGTGCCAAAACTGGCCCCATGTTTAACATGACAATTACCACCAGTAAGCACATGTTCCTTAACGTTTTCATTTTCATTTTTTATTATTTTAAGTTAATTAATTTGTTTTTATATTGATTGTCTTTTCAGACTGGTTTCTCATAATTACAAGTTCCATTTCATCTGTAGTATTTTCTACATTTATTTTGAAAAAATCTTGAATATTCTTCACTGGTTTTCCATCTGCTTGAAGAATGACATCTCCTTTTTTAATCCCGTCGTTTTTAACAGCAGGACTTGCATTCCAGATTCTTAACACGATAACACCTTCTGCAGAATTTAATCCGTAAGCCGATTGTTCTTGAGGAGATTCTACACTTTTAATATTGTTACGTAACCAAGCTACAATGGGACTACTTTCCTTTTCTGATGGATCTTTCAAGACCGGAACCTCTGGAGTTTTAGCTCGCTTTTTAAAGCTTTCTTTTTGAACGCCAAACTGATCCATTGGAAAATTTTTGAAGCCTATTTTTAAAGCAGGAGAATCGTCTGCAACGCTAAAATCTAAATTTGCTGGATCCTTAAATTTAGGATCTCCAAAAGTACTATTTAAATCTCTGTCGTAAATTTGAGACTTCATCATCGTGACTTCATTAGGAAATAAATTATAATCTAATTCTTTCCCCCAGCCTTGTAAACCAACATCTTGATAAGCATCTGCAACTATATTGTGTTTAAATACATCTTGGCTATTTGCAAACCACACATGTGGATGTAAAGAATTATTTACTATGATATTATTTTCGGCAACACGATTAAAACCTTCACGTAATTTAAGTCCGTTATTCAGCATTAAATTATCGTAAATGTGATAATTTGATGAACCGTCGTCCAAATCGATATCCCAACCATGATCGCAACGAAAACGGTTATTTCTAATGATTGTGGTTTTTACAGCATCCCAAGTATACATCTCTGGATGCGCCGTAGTTAAACTATCCATAACTTTACGTTTTGGATGCCAAAAACGATCACGTCCCCAAGAATTAAAAGATCCATGATCGTGAGTTTCTAAAACCGTATTAAACACGTCGTTAAATTCTAAAATATGTCCGCCCCAAGTACCATCTCCAATATTAATTCCTGCTCTTGGTACATCGTAAATACTGTTATGTCTCACTGTAATATCCATCGCCATCGCGATTTCTACACCTGCTGTTTGCTTTTCAATACGGCCAATTCTGTGGATTAAATTATCTTCTACTACACAATCTCTCGGGTATAATTCATTTTTAGGACCTGCAATCGTATCCATTTCTGAAAACGGAACAAATTGCCCATAATTAAATGAGGGAGAACGTACCGCTGAAGGATCTCCAATAAAAGACACGGCACTTGCACCGTTTTCATATATATGATTACCCGTTACATTTAAACCTTTATTATACTTGCTTACCATAATAACGTTTCCGCCCAAATTAGTAAACTCATTGTCTTTAACCAGACAGTTTTCGGTACCTTCGAAATACAAAACGCCACCTCTATAAATAGACCAATCGCTTCTTAATAAAGGTTCGAACTCTTCCATAAATGTACGTTTTGTGTGTTGGAACGTCATTCCGCTTATGGTAATATCTTTTACAGGATTGTCTAACGTTCCAATCACTTGAATTAAATCTTTAAGAACTGCGACTTCAATTTTAGAGGTCTGTAATGTTGTTGTATCTGCTGGCCAATAATATAATTTATGTGCATCTGTATCTAAAAACCATTCCCCCGGACTATCCAATTCTTCAAACACATTTTCTACCATACGAAATTCTTCGTGTGGCTTAGAACCTCTGTTATTTTGTTGCCCACCTTCTAAGATTGCTGTTCCATCTTCATTGACTCCTGTGATTTCAAAATGAAAACCACCCCATTTTCCGCCATGCAATGCATGAAAATAAGCACCCTCAGGTTTTTTCCATGTTGCAATACGCTCTTTGGAAATTGCATCGGGAGCAGAACCTTGCCAATATTGAGAAGATTCATCATAATTAGGATAACGCGCAAGAATTTGAGGTGTACCGTTTACAATTAACTGATCAAAATCTAAATTTTCATCTACCGTTGTCACAAATATATTTTCATTAAACGAATCCCAATTTAGATCTAAAACTTCTGAACCTTTTATACGCACTTGGTCTGCGCCAGCTCCTTTAATTGTTAGTCCGCTTAAAGCAGGAGTAATATGTATAGCGTGCTCTAGATAATAGTCTCCAGGAAGCACATTAATTTCTATAGAAGAATTCTGATCCTCTGCTCTTAATTCTACAGCATGTTTAACCGCATCTTCTAAATGAGCAAAAGGTTCTTTTTCTGTTCCATTGGCTTGTGCCGTACCTGAATGAGATACAAATATTGTAATGACTTTATCCGCGTTAGAACCACACGAGGCCGCTACAAAAGCAAGCATAAAAATTAACAAAAGATTCTTCATAAATGTGTTTTTAGATTATTGATTACGTTTTAAGTAGCCCTGAGATTCTAAAAATAAACCGGCATCACAACTATTCTTTCCGTCTTTATTAAAACCACCATAACGTTGACCTTTAGCATTATTTAAATTTGAATTACAAAACTTTAAGCTGTTCATTTGAATGCGTTCACACCACTCATATTTTGCTTGCGCTATAAAATCTCCATTGACATATATCGCATATTTTATGGTATTATAATCTATTGAAATATGCTTTGACCCCACCCTAAAACCAGCCATATAGACATGGCCATAGGCACCTATAGAAGGCAAGAAAAATAAAACAAGTATGGCTATATTTATAATCATTTCTGTAAATTCTATCAATATACGATTTCGACTTTATTATATGCTTTTTCTAATCTAAATTCTAATTGTTCAGAATTGAAACGTCCAACTTGACCTTCTCTAGAATGCTTTAATTCCTTTTCTTCGTAAACTTTTAATACTGCAGTTTTTTTACCGTCCACAAATGGTGCTCTAATTAGAATGGCTCCATCCGTCTCTATTGTAAAAGTGTCACCAATACGCTCTACAGAAACTGTTACGGGAGCCCCCGAAGCAATAATTTCCCATCCAAATTGTTTGAATCGATACATTCCAGAAATAAAAATATACTCCAAGTCTGCATTATTCTTTAGTGTACGGGTTACCGATAGTAATCCTTTTTGGTAGAGGTTAGCTGTTTCAATTACATCATCTTCTGAAGTATTTAAAACAATTTTATCGGTTGTTTTACTATCACTTAACAACACGTCTATAACCTGAGTACTTGGATTATCCTTTAAAGATGAATAGGTCACATTAGTAATCGGATTCTCCTCACCTTCATAGTACGGATTAAAAACTACCGCAAACGGATTGTCCCAAGCGGCTGCTTCTCGTTTCACTATTAAGGTTTGCATAGGGTTATCTATAACTTCGATCGGAGCAGTGCCTTTACTTAATAAATTCGATTTTGGAGCCAAGGCTGTATAGATGCTTTGAAGTTCACTTCCTTTTATCCAAAGCTTCATCATATTATCTGCCTTATCCTTACTCTTTAACCTAAATACGGCTTGAACATCTGCAGACGTTATGACTTTTTTCTTCTCTGTTAAATAGTCATAACCTTTAATATCGCCGTGTTTACTACCAAAATCTTCTGTCTCTTTTAGAATAAGAGCTTTAGCATTTGTATCGAAAAGCGATAAAGATTGACCTAAATTATGATAAAAATAATCGTGGCGTTGCGTCCCTGTCTTTTGAGTTTTAGATCTAAACACATCTACAATATATCCTTGATCTGATTTAGATTTTATAAGCGCGGTAAATCGTTGCTGATTGGCTTTTGCTTCAGGTTCAAAGAATGAAACTTTAGAGAAGGTTAACTTTTTAAATGTAGGCGTAATTCCTACTTGAGGAAAACTGTTCTCTAACGTAAATGGATGATAACTACGCATTGCATTATAGTCTGAAACACCATTAACAACCACCGTATTATGAGCCGGAAACTTTGAATAATACTCGTTATGGTTTTCATGCCAATAACTCGACCCTTTTCCCATATCTGGTCCTAGCACATAGTTGTTTGCAAATAATTCTATAGCTACACCATTGGCATGTGCGTGATTTCCGTACGATCCAAACGTAGAAACCATCATGGCGCTATCTCCTGAACCCAATCTCTGATTAAATAAGCTAACATTTGAGGCATAGAATGTTGGCGATGTTAACTGTTCCAATCCGTCTGAATCCGTTTCTGAGGTTTTCAATTTATCGACATAAAAGAATAATTCAAATAAATCGCTGGCATGTCTTTTATACTCGTCTTTAGCAATCATCTGCTCCAACAAACCAGAAATAACGACTTCTTTTTCCGAATCTTTATATTTTCTATAATTTGCGATTAGCAATTCAAAATTTTCTGGCGGTAATGTTTTATGGTTAGAATCTCCAAAACCAATTGAATAACCGCTAGGAAATAAATACTGAAACGATGCCAATGCCGCCTTTTCAATAATTGGAAAGTTAGATAATTCGTTATTATTTGTAGTATTATCTAATAGTGTTACAATTTCTAATAAGGTAGTAATAACGTGTATAGAATACGAAGCACTTTCTGGCCATATTCCCGTGTCTTGGTCGTACACCAGTAATGATTCGTTAATAGATAATTGTCTATCTGTAGAAGTATTAAACGTTAAATCTAAGAAGTATTCGCGTCCTTTACCATTTTTATACGCTGCATTAGCGTCAAGCACTACAGCGACAAAAGTTAAAAATCGCGCTTGAAACAGATTCCAATTATTATCTGGAACACCATTTTTTATGATTTGATCTCCCCATTTTTGAAATACTGCCACACTGTGTTCTAAGTTCACATTTTCAGCTTCAAAATAATCATATAAGAAATCGTACGTGGTTAATAAACTTATCAATATTTTTTCATGAATCACCTCAAAAGTTGCCAATCCTGAAAGACGCTGTTGTTTTCCATTTTCTAGATCTATTGGTGCATCGCGGTAATACATTCCCTCGATATAAGTTTCGTAAACCGGTTTTGCAAACGTTGCATATTTCTGATCTCCAGTAACCCAATATAAAAAGGCAGCATCTTCTACAAGTGCCATGATTTTACGATTAATTCCTTCAATAGCATGTCCGATTTTTGAAGGATGTACCCACTCTTTTTTCTTCGTTTTTTTATGTGCAACATAATAGCCACGCACATCATCAAAATAAGGTTCTACATCTTCTATTTTGGGAGCGACATATGCTGTAGCCCAATCTCGAGTTCCCGAAAAACGAACCGTTGGCACAGGAGCAAGACCTTCGGAATGATCAAAATTTCCTCCTTTTAAAAACACCTTATCATGTTTTGTGGTCCAATTCATTTGTAACCTAGACACTAGCCACGTCGGATCATTCTTAACATATTCTAAATACGGCTCTAGATTTTCAATTTTCTTATCTATTAAACTTTGCTTCCAATCTTCTTGCTTAATACGCTTTAAAAAATCTGATTTCGATTCACCAGACGTATAAATTCTTGGGTGAATCGATTCTTGTGCAAAACCTACAACAGTGTTGAACAGCATAGTCAAAAACAGACCAATTAAAACTGGTTTAATATGTAAAAAACGCTTTGTCATCATTCTATTTTATCTCGATATTATAGCCTGCAGGATAAGTTTTCACCTTTCCTTTTTTAAGCTGAATTGATATCGGTTTATCAGAAGAATAGAAATATTTGCCATTCTTAACCGACACCGTTGCTGTAACAGCACCTTTGATAGCTTCTATTTTATAATCGCCAAACTGAATTTGAGATCCTTTACCTAAATATAAATACTCAAATGTTCCATCTTTTTCTGAAGCCACTCCAAAGATTCCTTTAAATATCATCTCTTTTGTAGGCTTGAAGGCTTTATTCGAATCTATAGCACTACAGATAATTTGTGTACTGTTTTTCGATTCGATTTTCAAAGCCGCTAAATCAACAAACTGCCCCACTTTAGATATATTCTGAATTGATTTTTGTCCGGTTTCATACGATTCAAACACTGAAACAAACGGGTGACTTTTAGCGTTTATTCCATTCTGACGTACAATTAGCGTTGGTGTAGTCTGTGGACTTTTATTGATTTGTCCAGGTGTAATATCTTCACGTAACGTGGTTGCTGGCGCATCTACCACATACAGCTCACGGTTATCTTGCCCTTGCATCCACATATTTACATGCAGTTCTGGAGATACCGTATTAATGTCCCAAGTCGCATTAAAATCTGATGTATACTTTATCTTTCTTTGATTTTTAAAGAAACTGTAATTCTTGTCGTATTCAGTACCTAAATCATTTACAGATTTCACCTCTAACGGTTTCTGTTCTGCACTTGCAAGTCTAACGTGGTGACCTAAATTATGATGAATATAATCGTTGTTATCTTGATCTGATCTAAACACATCTACATAATACCCGGTAGTTTCTGAAGTGCGAATCATAGCCACAACACGACGTTTTTCGTCTGCTGAAACATCTGCAAAAGATACCTGTTCAGAAGTGATTTCGGTATTATAAAAACCATCTTCTACTGTTTTAGGATCCATGGCATTTATAGTAATCTCGCCTTTTTTATATCCTGGAACTATGGTGTTAGAACCTGTGATTCCTCGATGATATCCTGCATCTGGTGACCAATACGATTCGTAAGCCGAAGCATCTGGCGCAAGAGCCCAACCTTTACCGTAAAATTGCATAGCTAATCCGTTTTCGGCTAAATGCGACTGATAGCGTCCGCCATATAATGTGAACATTAAGCCGTTATCTTCGTCGTTTCCATTTCTTAAAATCATATGTCTATGAAATTTTGAATACGCCGATCTGTGATATGGCAATTCACTACCCGATTCTGGTAGAGCCTGATTAAAAATAATATCTTGCCAGTTGGATTTATTTCTGTCGTACTGTCCGTTTTCTATGTTTTTCTTGATGACTGTAGCCATGGTTTTCGCCGTTTGGGTATCGCCTTTCCAAGTCGAATAGGTTAATAAGGATTCGAAAGCCGACATATTAAAAGCGCCACCACGCATATCTCCAAACACCACTAAATTCCCGCGTGCATCTAACCAACCTAAATTCGCTAATGCTGCTTTTTCAATAATTGGATTTCCGGCTAAGGTATTCACGCCAGACTTATACAATTGCAATCCCATTTCTAATACTGTAGGAATCATTCCCGACGCATAGCCTGGTGATTCTGGCCATAAGCCTGTTTCGGTATCATAATTTGCCATTATTTCTGGTAAACCTGCATAATGCTCACCCGATTTTTCTGTGTAAAACGGAATGTAATATTCACGACCTTTACCATCGTCATAAAAATCGTTAGACTCTAAAACCAACATACTTCCTATGATGTTTTTATAACGGTTTACATTCCAGTTTCCTTTTTTACCACCACGAACCAATCCGATTTCTATAAAGCGCTTAAACACTTCACTCGACACATCGACTGTGGTTTTATTAATTTCCTTTAAATGTTTATGCGGATTCGCTTTTAAGTAATCGTAAAGAAAATCGTAGGTCGCCGCCATAGGAATTTGTCTATCGTCGTGAATCACTTCATAATCATAATAGCCCATAATTCCGCCGGGCTCGTAGCCTCCAGGACCTTTAGTTGATTGTTCGGGATCTAAAGGCGGATTCATATAATACGTTCCTAAGATCCAAGTCCAATAAATATCTGCCGAAAACTTAGCATACTTCTCATTTTGCGTCATATAATACGCGAAAGCTGATTTTTCTGCCAGTTTTAATATTTCCATATTATTGGCACGAATCATATGTCCCGTCTCTTTATACGGAATTTTCATAGGTGTTTTATCGGCTTTAGAACGACTAATCCCTAACATATCACCCGATTCGTTATACGGAATTCTGTCTTCTAAAGGCACATTTACATAATCGTTCCATTTACGCATACCCGGTAAACGAACGGTTGGCATAGGCGCATTTCCTTCACCATAATCCCAATCTTGCCCTTTAATATAACATTGTGTATAGCGCTCGCCATCTTTCCAGTACATCGCCAATCGCGATACAATCCATTCTGGATCTGTAATGTGACGATTTACATATGGCGTTATTTCCTCGATTAGTGCATTAAACGATGCTTTTGCCCAATTTTCTGTTTCTATTTTCTGCTTTAAAGCAGCTCTATCACTAGTCTTTGCAAACAAACGTGGATGTTCCGTCGCTTGTTGCGATTGCACTGTTACGGTATTAAAACAGAAGGTTATAACTAGGATTAATAAGATTGAAAATCTCATGAAATTATTTTTTATTTATCAATTTAATGTAAGGGTACAGTTTCTATATCTGGATTGTTTTTCGCTTCCAAATATTTCTGTAATATTTTTTGATCTAATTCCGAACTGTCTCCGTATTGTGCTCTAAGATCTGCCAATTGCTTTTTAAGTTTTACAACCACATCGGCATACGCAGGATCGTCTACAACATTCTTCATTTCGTTCGGATCTTTTTTACGGTCGTATAATTCCCATTCGTCTACATCGTAATAAAAATGAATCAACTTATATTCTTGTGTAATAATAGCATAATGTCTTTTTACCATATGAATTCCTGGATATTCGTAATAATGGTAGTATACCGCATCTCTAGTCCATTCTTGATCGTTTCCTAATAACAATGGAATTAAACTTTCCCCTTGCATATCTGAAGGTGCTTCAACTTGTGCTGCCTCTAAAATGGTTTGAGCAAAATCTAAATTCTGAACCATTTCTGTATTGGTCGTTCCTGGAGTAATCACATTTGGCCATTTAATAAGTAATGGTGTTTTAAACGATTCGTCGTAAACGAAACGTTTATCGAACCAACCGTGCTCTCCTAAATAAAATCCTTGGTCTGACGTGTACACAATAATGGTATTTTCATCTAATCCGGTTTCATCTAAATAATCTAATAAACGACCTACATTTTCATCTACAGAAGCAATACAACCTAAATAATCTTGCATATAGCGTTGGTAACGCCATTTCATCAACTCGGCTTCATTCATGTTTGCATATTCAGCTTTGAAATCTTCCATTAATGGTTTGTACACAGAATCCCATACGGCACGTTGCTCCGGATTCATACGCCCCACTTCACGTTCAAAAGCTTCTAAATCCCAACCCGACACATCTTTAATGCCTAATTCTTTCATCATTTCTGGATACAGTTTAGAATCTCCTGCCCAGTTCATGTGTGTTAACAAATTCATTTCTGCAGTTTTTGCAGCAGTACCACGGCCTTCATAATCATCAAATAAGGTTTCTGGCTCTACAAATGTCTTTTTTGTATATTCTTTAAAATGACGTGGCGCCGGCAACCATTCTCTGTGTGGTGCTTTTTGCATAGAAAATAACATAAACGGTTTATTTTCATCACGTCTGTGTTCTAACCAATCTAAAGTCATGTCCATGATAATATCAGTAACATAACCTTCAACAGTTATTTTTCCGTCGTTGGTATTAAAATCTGGATTGTAATACTGTCCTTGACCAGGAAGAATTTTAAATTCGTCTATCCCTTTTGGATTGTTTCCGAAGTGTAATTTTCCGAACATCGCGGTTTGGTAACCCGCTTTTTGTAGTAATTGAGGGAACGTCATTTGAGATTCATCAAACGGAAAAACATTATCCACTTTCCCATGAATATGTGTGTGTTTCCCTGTTAAAATGGTTGCTCTAGACGGTGCACAAATAGAATTGGTAACACTTGCGTTGGTAAATAAAATCCCTTCGTCTGCAATACGATCTATATTTGGAGTTTGAATTAAATGATCGCTATATGCACTAATGGCCTGATATGCATGATCGTCGGACATCATAAAAATAATATTCGGACGCTCTTTAGGAAGTGTCTTTATTTCCTTTTTCACCTCTGGTTGTTGTTCTTCTTTAGATTTACATCCTACGATGCCCAAACACAGGCAAACTACAAGGTATTTTAAAATGCTAACTTTATTTTTCATGAACTCTAGCGTTTATTCTTTAGTAATGTGCATAGCAAAACCATTATTACGGTCTATGTTAATGTCTAATTTTGAATCTCTTGAAATAGTAATCTCTTCAATTTTAACTTGGGTTCTTGTGTTTACGTTCTCATCATCTGTATACACTTTCACTTTATAAGACGCTCCTTCTTCTAGGAATTCAAAATCGAGAGTCACATCATTTGGCGCGACACCATTAATACCTCCAATAAACCAATCGTTGCCTTTTCTACGTGCTATAATTCCTAATTCTCCTATTTCTGCACGTAACACTTTAGTTTCGTCCCAAGTGGTTGGTACGGCATTAAAAAATTCTAATTCTGGTTCGTTACCAATAGTACGCGTATCGCCCCAAAGCCCGTCGTCCTTAATTGGTGCTAATGGCGCTTTATCGTACCAGTATAAAAACTGTAGCGGACTAAAAATACAAACCGTTTTTGCCAATTGCGAAGCGTGAGACCCCATTTTATCTACTCGTGTGTTATAATAACAGACCGTATTATCGGCCGCGCCCGCTAAACTTCTTGTAAACATGGTGATTAAAGTATGTGCGTTTGGTACTGTTTCCTCATCGCCACGAATCCCTTCTTGAGTTAACAAATTAGGATATGTTCTCGAGAATCCTGTCGGTCTGTATTCATCATGTATATCTAAAACCATTTCGTATTCTGCTGCCTTTTTAACAGCTTCATGCATCCATGCGGTCGCATCTTGGTCTCCGACACGAACAAAGCCGTATTTAATTCCAGACACACCCCATGCTTTTAATACGGGTAGAACAACGTCTAATTTATTTTCTAAAGCACGACGGTTGACATATAACATGACCTTCACCCCTTTTTCTTTAGCATACTTTGTAATAGCTTCAATATCAAATGGACCTTTAGAGCGTTTTGGATCTAGAGTAATGGTTGTAGCATCAGAGGCATTATCCATTTCATTACCATACCAACCGGCATCGAAATGCACATATTGCATATTATGACTTGCTACAAAGTCGATAGCAGCCATACCTCCTTGCGTTGTTAAAGTGGTTTCGCGAAGTACTTTTCCTGGTGTAATCCATGAATCGTCTGCTATTTTTGATGGCGGATTTAAATTCTGAATTAAATAATTCTGTTCTAACAACTCGCCATGACTGTTCCCCATCATAACCACACGCCAAGGTGATTGAAAAGGTAAGGTTTTATGCACTTTAGTGCCATCGTTTTTACGTTCGGCAATTACTGCTCCCGTAATAGTATCTTGTTTTTGTTCTCCCATTTTACCATCAAGGGTCGATACAATACTATACGGTGATGTTATGCCTGTATTAAAACTCATTCGTGCATAATCTACCAAACGGGCTTCTGCTAATGCAATTTTAACCGTATCGTTTATCTCAATTACTAACGGACGTTCGGCACCTTCTTGTAAGGCTGAAATTGGAATTTTTCTGTATTCGCCTTGAGCAGTTAAAACGCCTTTTTCACGTTTTGGTGTAGACCAAACCTCGTAATCTTTATCGAAATTATAATGAATGTTTTCATTTAAACCAATTTCGGTAAGGTCTCCTTGTTCAGGAATTTCGTAAGCAAAAGCGACACCTTCATTATAGGCTCTGGCAATGATATTAAATTTAGCATCGCCTTGTTTTAAATATATTTTTATCTGATTGTAATGGTCTGGAATGGTACTCAACTCATTAAATCTAGAGGTCCACGTGGTATTTACTGAAGATTTTTCAATATTTTCAACCGTAATAGTTCCTGTAAAATTTAATTCTTCAGACATTAATTCTAACACCGAACTTTGAATGACTTCTTTTTGATTATAAAATACAGAAAAAGAAACATCATTATTTTTATCCCCTTCTAGAAACACCATCTTTTTAGTTGCGTTTGGAGATGTCACTTCAATTACCTCTTTTTTTGAGCAACTGCTAGCCACGATACATAGCGAAAAAAGAATTATTAGTTTAAATTGAATAGGTTTCATTGGTTATTGAAATTTATAGTTTGTTTGAGTCGTAATTGGTATTTACAGTACGTTTAATTTGTTTCTTCTTGTCTAACCCATACGTGACTGCCGTCTAATAACGCTTTATATTCCGATTCAAATTCCGTTTTCATTGTCTTGAAAATCTCTGGTTTTTGAGCTGAAATATCTTCAGATTCAGCAATGTCATTTTTCAAATTAAACAACACAAAATCTGTAAGTTCAGCACGTTTAAGTTCGTCTATATTCCCATCGTATAAATTATGAATATTAGGTAGTGTTTCGCCATCTAATTCTATACGTGCCATGATTTTATAATCGCCTTTACGCATGGCAACACGACGGTCGTTAATGGCGTCGTAAAATGCCCATGTTAAAGGTTTTTCACGTTCAAAATTTCCAGATTTCAAAAGCGATACAAAAGATTCTCCGTCTAATACGCGGTCTGGTAATTCTGCTCCAGCTAATTCGGCAAAGGTTGGTAGGAAATCTAGTGCAGATACCACAGCATTGGTGGTTCCAGAATAGGTATCTTTTCCAATCCATTTAACAATACCTGGCACTCTAAATCCAGCTTCATTGGTACATAATTTCATACCTTTTAAAGGTCCTGGTCTCCCGTAAGATTTTTTAGCACGCTCGTATCTCATAAAGGTTTCTGGTCCGTTATCTGAGCTAAATACGATTAACGTATTGGTAATATTATGAGTTTCAAAATATTCTAGTAATCGCCCTACAGCAAGATCTACGTTTTCTACATTGGCAAAATATTCGGCCTCTTCTAGATTCTTTGCTTTTGGTAAATATTTCTGAACTAAATCTTCTGGAGACGCAATAGGTTCATGAGGTTCATGAAATGCCACTTCTAAGAAAAACGGTTTATCGGTATCTCTTTTATCTAACCAAGACATGGCTTCGTCGACAATAATCTGACTGCTAAAGCCTTCAATTTCTCCTACTTTTTCGCCGTTTCTCACAAAATTTCTGGGATTTTTATGACTTGGCGCGGCATTATTGTGAGTTGCCATCCAATAATCAAAACCAAAATCGTTTGGTTGTGGTTGCGCATCTGAATTAAATTGAGACGAACAATGCCATTTCCCAACTAAACAGGTTTCGTAACCTACAGATTTTAACACCTGAGGAATAGTAACTTCTTCGGCACGTAGGTGAACTAAATCTCTATTGTCTTCACTTTTTTTGTAACCTGGAATAAAATCGTAAATACCAGCACGGTTAGGACTTCTACCTGTTAGCAACCCCGCTCGCGATGATGAACACACTGGAGCTGTAGCATAAAAATCGGTAAGTTTAATTCCTGTTTCCGCTAATTTATCAAGGTTTTTAGTTTCAATTATTGGATGTCCAAATGAAGACAAATCCCCATAACCTAAATCGTCGCATAACAGCACTATAATGTTAGGCTGTTCTGATTGTGATTGTACTGCTTCTGCAACTGTATTTTGTTTCTTTTCAACTTTACATGAAAAGCAAATCATAATACATAATACGTATATAAATGACTTCATATTCATAATTAGTCCGTTTTTAAATTCGCTTTAAAAAAATCGTTAAAAAAGACCATGTGATATTTTATAGAATTACTCCAGTATGCATTGGTATGTCCGCCGGGACGCTCTATATAATCATGTGGAATATTACGCTCCAACAATTTCTTATGAAGTCTTACATTAGCATCATAAAAAAAGTCGTCTACTCCACAATCAAATAAAATTTTCAAATCTTTTCCATCTAACAAATGCACCATATTAATAACTGTGTTTTGTTCCCAATTTTCTTGATTGGTTGCATACACACCTAAGCGTTTTTCTAAATCCCAGTTTTTGGGAAAAGGTCGTAGATCTACACCGCCACTCATACTTGCAACAGCGCCCCAAATATCTTGATGCTTAAAAGTTAAATACAGCGCACCGTGCCCCCCCATGCTATAGCCTGTAATGGCACGATGTTTAGAATCGGCTAGAGTGTTATAGGTTTTATCTATTTTTGAGACCAATTCTTTTGAAATATAGGTTTCGTATTTCATGGCATCATCTATTGGACTATCAAAATACCAACTGGTTTTAGCACCATCGGGACACACTATGATAACCTGATAAGTATCGGCATAAGCTTTAATATCTGGAGCTTTCCCCAACCAAGCCGCATAGTTGCCGCCAGCACCGTGAAGCATATATACTACAGAAAATGCTTTTCCGTTATTTGTATACGACTCTGGTGTGATGATAACGTTTTTAATAGTCTTATTCATTATCTCGCTATGCACCAAAAGCGTATCTACTTTGGAAGCATACATCGATAATGTGATGCAAAACATACTAAAAACTACAATAATCTTTTTCATCATGTTTTAACGAACTATTTTTTATTCTTTTTAAGCATTACTACTTCCAATTCTTCTAATGTTTTACCTTTTGTTTCAGGCATCAAGAACGCTACAAATAATAATTGTAACACCATCATGAATGCAAAAAACAGAAATACAACACCTGGCCCAATTAATTCATGGCTGAATAAAAATGGAATTAAAGATGGTATTAAGGCTGCTAAAACCCAGTGTACAGAACTTCCGAAAGATTGCCCTGAAGCTCTTAAATGATTAGGGAAAATTTCTGAAACAAACACCCAAATTACGGCCCCTTGACCTACGGCGTGAGCTGCAATAAAAAGAAATAAGAAAATAGGCACAGCCATACCTGACCAACCAAAGAAAAATGCGGCTGATACTAAACCTAATGACACTATGTAGCCTATAGACCCTATATACATTAACGTTTTTCTTCCTAATTTATCAATTAAAAACACGCCTAAAAGTGTAAATACTAAATTAGTGACACCTATTCCCACACTGCTTAAAAGTGCTGTACTTTCTCCTAAACCAGCTTCTTCAAAAATTCGAGGCGCATAATATAAAAAAGCATTAATTCCGGATAGCTGATTGAAAAAAGCAATTAAAAAAGCTAACATTAAAGGATATCTGTATTTTTTAATAAAGATAGTTTCTGTTTTATCGTTTTCGTGAGAATGACTTTCAAATTCTGCAATTTGCTCATCTACATTTACTGTTGGATCAATTATATTTAATACAGTCTTAGCTTCTTCAGTACGTCCCTGAGATAGTAACCATCGTGGACTTTTTGGTAATTTTACAGCAAATAAAATGTATAAGACTGCAGGAATAGCTTCGACTCCCAACATCCAACGCCACGAGTTTTCCCCAATGCCACTTAACAAATAGTTAGATAGAAATGCAATTAGAATACCAAATACAATATTAAATTGATACATAGCCACTAAACGACCACGATCTTTAGCTGGCGCGATTTCAGAAATATATGCTGGTGCCGCAATTGTAGAAGCCCCTACTCCAATACCTCCAATAAATCGAGCAAAAGCGAACACATACGGATCGTTAGATAAAGCTGAGCCAATAGCAGAAACAGCAAATAAAATACCAATGACTATTAAGGTATTTTTACGGCCAAATTTATTGGTTGGAAATCCACCAAACAACGCACCAACAACAGTACCCCAAAGTGCCATTCCCATAACTACCCAACCGTGAAATGAATCTGAAGATTCCCATAACGTTTGAAGTTTTTTATCGGCACCAGAAATTACTACAACATCGAATCCGAATAAAAACCCTGCAAGTGCAGCGGTAATAGACCATAAAAGTATTTTCTTGTTCATACTGTTTTATTTTTAGTTTTATTAATTAGTTTAGTTTATTGTGTTATAGGAATAACCATATTCCATGTTTTTGTTCCATTACTAAATCCTCCAGGACCATCCATAGTCGCGAAAAATATATGTGTAGGTTTGCCATCTTCGACAAAAACAAACGGACGTTCTAATTGTCCCTGTTTAACGGTTTTACCATTATCCCAAGTCACCGTTTTTGTATATGCTTTCGGATTTTTATCGACTACCCATTCTATTCCATCTTTAGAATGTGCCAAGAGTCCATCGCCTGCTTCGCCTGTTATAGCGCCACGCTGATCTTTGGCCACCATATGAAATCCGGTAGCATCGCTCCATAAATGCGGATCTTCGATTTCGCCAAAATGCTCTAAAGAAAATAAAGGCTTATCGCCCATCACAGTATACGGTCCTTTAAAAGATGGCGCTGTAGCCACTCCAATACTCATATCTGCATTACTAATACCATCAGGTTTATAATCACGCCCTTTAAATAGCAGAACAACTGAGCCGTCTGCCTTTATTAATGGTGACGGATTTGAAGTTAAGAAACTATAAAAAGAATTAGGTTTAACATCTAAAATTGGCGTATCTAATCGGTTCCATGGTCCGTTAGGACTTTTAGAAGTTGCGACTCCAATACGTTTTCCCCATCGTGCCGCAATGCACCATTTACTTTTTAAATCGAATTGATTCACATTTTCTGTAGTAACCTCTTCAAAGGGGTGCGTAGATCCCATGTAATATAAAATATACGTGTCGTTATGTTTTACAATCTTAGGGTTATGAGTAGAGCGTCCATCCCAAAATTGGGTTCCTCGTGCTTTAAGAGCGACATCTTGGAATTGATATGGCCCTTCTGGAGTTTTTGATGTGGCATGTACAATTTCAGACCCAATCATCCAACCTGGATGAAATGGTAAAAACTTTGGCCAGCGCGAAGCGTACATATGGTACATCCCATCGTCGCCTTTAATTACCGAACTTCCCCACACCCAATAATCTTCCATTTGAAGTCCGCCATTTACAGTAGCTTCTCCAAGTTTTCCTTGTATTATATTTTGCGCAGATAAAAGCCCTATATTATTTAATAATAGAAAAAATACTATGGCTATTTTTAAATGCTTCATCGTGGTAATTAATATAAATTATCTCCGCTATTTTGTTTTTTGTACTGTCGATATTCTAAAAAAATTCATCCAATTTGATTTATACTTCGCGTTGGATGAATTCAAACCAATTTCTAACTTGTCTTAAAAACTGTTCTATATTTTTTAAGACTAAAAAAAACAATAACTACTGCAATCTAAATCTTATCTCTTAAAAACTGAATAAATTATAGTTCAAAGACTATAACTAGTCAACCATTTTACACGAAAAACAGGCGTATTTACTAGGTAAATCAGCTATAACACTCAACGATAACCAAAATATTTTCGCTTCTGAATGTAAATACAATTCTATTTATAAACGGAGTAACTTCCCTTATTTTCACTAAACATCTGGATGTAAAAAATACACGATAAATATTTAAATTTTTTGCAAGATGAAATATAGTAAAACAGATTATATAGATGAACAAACCAATTTCTTAAATGACAACCTCGGATCACATACTAACTAGATTGCCGGGATTTTAACAATAAAAAAAGCAGCTGTGATATATCACAACTGCTTTTTAAAACAAACACAAATTACTAATTCAATTTAATTCGTTTTTACCATAGTGGATTTTGTAATAACTCAGGGTTCAATCTGATTTGATCTGAAGGAATAGGGTCTATATAATTCTTAATTGAAAAGTTTCTGTTTCCTTTAATATCGAAGATTAAAGCTCCAGGCTTAACATTTGCTATACCTGCATATGTAGATATAGATTTCTCAGTACTTGTTGTTCCGTAAGAGAATCCTGCTGGGTTATAAATTAAATCAGTTGGGTTCTTAGGATTTAAAGCAGTTTCAAATTCTGTACCATCTACATAATTTAAAATTAAGTCGTGATTTAACTCTCCTTCTGCAATTCCCCAACGTTTTAAGTCATCGAAACGTTGACTCTCTCCAAATAATTCAATAGCACGCTCTCTTCTAATTTCTCCTAACATTGTTAAGTCTGAATATGGTGAAATTAATGCATTAGTTAAAGGAGCAACATCAGAACGTTCTCTAATTTTATTAATTGAAATGTCTAAATCTCCATCAGAAATAACACCTCCACCTAATTCTACAGTCGCTTCTGCATAAGTTAACAATACTTCTGCATAACGTAAATGAGGGAAGTTGAAAGACTCACTACGTGTTTCTCTTAATTTGTGTTCTGTCACAAATTTAACACCTTGATATCCAACTCCACGTCCACCTGATGGGTTTAATAATTGAGGCACATATCTGTAATCGAATCCCGTACCAGCATCGGCAAAATCTACACCATATTGTGCACCACCTCCATCAACATTTGCACCATAGCCCCAATATTCCTTTAGAGGCTCCCATACAAAACTAGTTAAACGATTATCACGATTTTGAAATTCTGAAGTCATTGTGTCGTATCCTTCAAAAACTGAAGAGTATTGTACAGGTAAACCGTCTTCACATAAATACATATCCATTAATTTTCTAGATGGTGTATATGGCTTAGAGTGAGAAATGTTCTGACCAATTTGTCTTAATGTAAAATCGTAAACTGTTTGGATAATAAATTCTCTGTTATCTGCTTTAGTTAAACCTGCTGGATTAGAACCATCTTCTAAAGTGAATAAGTAAAATAAGTTTCTATCTCCAAGCTCTGCACGATGATCCCATAATTCGTAAGCACCACTATTCATAACTTCTAAAGCGCTTTGCTTTGCATCTTCAAAAAGTTGTTGCACGCTAGGATAATCTGCTGGTTTTGCTGATCCTGCACCAACAGTAGTACCATCTCCATCTGTAGCTGTACCCACATATTTTTCATATGTCGCTGCATATAAAGAAATACGTGCTTTTAAAGATTTTGCTGCCTCAGAAGACAATTTACCTTTTTCTGTATCTCCGATACTATTTTCTGAAGGTAATCCGTCTATAGCAACATCTAAGTCACTTAAGATTTGATAGATAACCTCGTAACGACTATTTCTTGGTCCGTATAATTCCTCAGAACTCACATCTAAAGAACGTGTTACAATAGGAACTCCTCCAAAACGCAATAACAATTTGTAGTGATTCCAAGCTCTAAAAAAGTGAGCTGTAGCAACAGGCACTTCTATTTCTGATTGATCACCTTCATATTCTGCCGCTTTCTCTATTAATTGATTAGCTTCTCTTAACTGATTGTAGTTACTACTCCAAATTCCATCTGATGTAGGAACGGGTTTATTACCACTAGCATACGTTGGTTGTTCTGTAATGTTAGCTGATAAATCTGAAGATTCATCTCCACCATTACTACCTGCAACATATCCAAATGTAGCTCTATAGAAAAAATTTGCTGCTGCGTCGAATTGTTCTGGGGTTTTAAAATACACAGCTTCTGTTACAGAATCTAAAGGTTCTTGCTCTAGGTAGTCGGAACAACCTGTAAACATAAACGCAGAAACCATGGCCACTAACCCTATTCGTTTTATATTAAAATTTATATTTTTCATATTCATTAAATTAAAAATTATCAATTAAAAAGTAAGCTCTAAACCAAGAATCATAGTCGATACAAATGGAGTCTGACTTCCTTGTCTTGTATCTATACCTGCTTCAGGGTCTAAACCATCTTTTACATTAGAAATTACAAATAAATCGTTTCCTGTTAAAGACACACGAATTCTGTCCACACCAATTTTCTCTAAAGTAGCTTGAGGAAGTGTATATCCTACAGAGATCACCTTAGCACGCATATAGGCCGCTTTAATAACGTTAATATCGTTTAAATCATAATTCCAAGTTTTTCTAGCCGTGTTGTAATAACTTGCAGGTAACTCTGCATTTTGGTTATCTACAGTCCAAGTATTCCCTAAGAATGATGCGTTTTGGTTTGTCCACCATTGTGCAAATGGATAAGCAAGAGAACCTGTTCTTACAATATTAACATCGGCAACACCTTGGAAGAATGCACTAAAATCGAATCCTTTGTAAGCAAATCCTAAGTTAATACCAAAACTTTTATGTGGACCTGTATCACCTACGTAAACTAAATCCTCTTCATTTATAACACCATCACCACTTACGTCAACTCGTTTTACTGTACCTGGTACTAAACGGTCTGCACTTCTATAATTTGGTAATAAAGTTCCTGCTTTCAATTTTGTTTGGTCGGTTGCGTCTATAAAACCTACTTGGTTGTAGTAGTTTAAAACTTCATCTTCTGAAGTCATAATACCATCTGTCTTGTAAGCGTAGATTGCATTTAATGGTTTCCCTTCTAACACAGAGTTTACACCTTTAGAAATATTCTGTGCACCTTCCATTTTAGTAACTTCACTCTCATTATCCCAGAAACTTAATCCTATGTTATAACTAAAGTCTCCAATCTGATCTCTCCAGTTAGCAGATAATTCGTAACCAGTAGTTTCAAACGTACCACTATTTGTTTTTGGTGCTCCAGCTCCTAATACTTGTGGATATGTAATACTAACTAACATATCGTCATTCTTACGAATAAAGTATTCTGCTGTACCAGTTAAACGGTTATTAAGTACTCCAAAGTCTACAGCAAAGTTAGTTGTTGATACACGCTCCCAAGAACGATCTGTAGAAGTAAGTCCGCTAATGAATGCTGTATTATATAATTCTGGGCTATTTCCAAAAATTGTAGAACCGTATCCAATACTAGAATAGTAATCGTATGCACCAATACCTGTTACAGAACCCGTTTCACCATAAGAAGCACGTAGTTTTAATAAGTTAAACGCACTACCTTCCATAATTGCCATTTCTGCTAAATTAATACCTGCAGACGCACCATAGAAGTTTTTCCATCTGTAATCTGGGTCTAAACGCGAAGAACCATCACGACGACCTAATACTTCTAATAAGTAAATTCCTTTAAAGTTGTAGTTTAATTTTCCTAAATAAGACACTAAACCTACAGCATTACTACCACCTGCATTTGTTTGTGTAGTCACGTCTCCTGTATTAATATCATTTAAATCATTTGAAGCCATGTTAGAACGGAACAAATCGTAATTATTTGTTTGCGTTTCTTCTGCAGTATAACCTACCATAGCACCTAATGTATGGTTACCGAAAGTACGGTTATAGTTTAATTGGAATACATGATTTTGGAATATTTGTTTCTGAGACTCTTCTTTTACACTAGAGTTTAACAATGTTGTTGGTGTAGACGTTGTATTACCAAACCAATCGTACATAGTAACTGTAGATGTTCTTGTGGTTTTATGATTGTTTTTAGAACTAAAGTTTCCTTGATAGTAAAAAGATAAACCTTTTACATACTTATCGAAATCAAAATTAATTTTACCACCTAAACGAAAGATTTCATCGTTATTTTTAGTACGACCACCTTCATCTAAATAAGCTAAAGAGTTGTTACCTCCAAAGTTATCGTAATACTGACCTGCTGGATTAAATAATGGGAACCAACTCGCGTCTTGAACACCACCACCAATACCTTGTGTAGGGACATCTGTTGTTCTATTATCGTAAGACACTATAAAGTCAGTAGATATCATATCCGACACATCGTACGTTAAGTTTGTACGGAAGTTGTAACGTTTTTGTCCGTCATACACATAACTAATAGGTGAACGCTCATTCGCATAACCAACAGATGTTCTGTATGTTGCTTTTTCACTACCTCCAGAAATTGAAACATCATGACGCTCTGATAATGTAGTTCCGTACATTTCGTCGAACATTGTAGTTTCGTTACTAAAATAGTGATCTTTACCTAACCAGAAGTAAGACTCTGGAGCCATTGGTAATGTACCATCTACAATCGAAACTAATTCATCACGTGTAAAGAAACGGTAGTTTGAAGCTGCTGTTTGTTGGTTTCCATCACCATCAACAAAATCAATTCCATCATTATCTCCAGCAGTGATCCAAAGTTGTGCCCATTCTTCCATAGAAGATAAAGGGTAGTCTCTAACAAAGTTTAATTGAGTTTCTCCTTTATATGATACTTTTAGAGCAGAACCTTTTTTACCTTTTTTAGTCGTTACTAAAATTACCCCACCGGCAGCTTTAGTACCAAATATTGCAGCAGCACCATCCTTAAGTACAGAGTAAGATTCAATATCGTTAGCATTAATTGTTGCTAATTGCCATTCTGGAATTTCAAGTCCGTCTAATAAAATAAGTGGACTAATATTGTTTACAGAAATATCACCACGAATTTTTAAATCAGTACCCTCATTACCAGGACGCGAAGATGTACGTGTTACAACAAGTCCAGGTACCTCACCTTGTAAAGCTAAAGCTGCACTAGATGTTCCTTTTCCTTTCACTACATCGTCTCCTTTTACCTGAGTTACAGATCCTGTAAGTGTCGCTTTCTTTTGTGTTCCAAATCCAACAACAATAACTTCATCCAATTCACTAATATCGGTTTCCATTACTATATTCAATTGAGTTTTTCCTGCAACAGAAACTTCCTGTGGTACAAAACCAATAGAACTAAACATAAGAACAGAAGATGATGAAGGTACGCTTAATGAATAATTACCATCAAAATCTGTTACGGTACCAACTCTGTCGCCACCTTTTAAAATTACATTTACACCTGCGATAGGCATCCCATCTTCTTGAGAGGTGACAACTCCAGTTATTATTAAATTTTGTTCACTAATACTGTTTGAGTTAGCGAATCTATCCTTATCGTCTGCAGCATACATACCGCTATATGATAAGCATAACAATAAAGCCATAAACAACACTGGCTTTATCGAAGACTTTTTTAAATTATTATTCTGATACATAAAATACTTTTTTCGTTATACTATTTAATTGATTGTTAAAGTTTAAAACAAATTTTAATGCATACAATTTGTATTCAATAGATAAACTCTTAAAATGGTTTGGTTTGTTTTTAGTAATTTTTTTCTGGTCATAATTAGTGTGTTTTAAATTAATATTGTTTGTAAGGAGACATTTAAAATGGCATTAACATTTTATTATGTTTTCCTGTTAACAATTTTATAAATAATGCCTCATATCTTCTCTAAAACATGATTCTATATCACTAAATTATGGTCCATTTTAACGCTCAAACCCTTATAAATAGCGGATTTCAATCGAAATAGTAATTTTGAATCATAATTTTATGATTTATTCATAAAAAGACAAATTTAACATTCTATTAATAACAATATCATAATTCTGTTTATGTTTTTTAACTTTAATTGGGCAAGTTCTCAACATTACGAGTAATACTATCCCACACGTAGATTAGACTGTATTACATGCCCTACAGTTTTAGAAATAAGTGCTTTAAAAATGATTATGATGATATAAAATACATCCGTAGAAAAAAATTCGCACTAATACAAAAAAATCAAGATGAGTTCGATTCAATGCACATATGCACACATCTTATAACTGTTAATGGAACCTCCAATTAGCAATCTTTTAGTTCCAAAATGCCCATATAAATCGGACAGTTCAATGATGTACTAGTAAAAATCTTTAAGTTATTTAGAATTAGGGCAATTTGGAGACTTTAAGTCTTCCAAGAGCAATAATTAGATATGAATTCTGTTAATAGCGTACGTATAAAAAACCTTGTCCTTGTTAATTGAATGAATTTAAACCCCAAATACAATATTTGGCTAGCAGAATTATTATAAAGGAATCTATTGGATCTAATTACAAAATGTACACAAGTAATACGGCTATCTTCACAGTTTCCCAGTAATTAGGATCTGTTTATAGAGTAATCCTTCACACTATAAAGAAACAAGACCGTTCTAAACCATTTAAAATACAGACATTAAAAAACCCTTTTAGAATTTCTTCTAAAAGGGTTTACCAAATAAGATTAAATCACATAAATCTTTAGTGATTTACAAAAAAAAAACAAACTAAACTATTTTTGAGCTATTTTATTTTCAATTTTCTTTAAGCGCAATAATGCTTCCATAAAATAGTAATCCGAGTAAATTATTGGCACATCAATCTCTGAATTATGAGGTAAATGTCCTGTAGAATGTAGTAAAAGAGATTCGTTGGTATCTCCGCTCATATAAGCATCAGATCCTAATAATGTAATTAATTCTTTTCCTGCATTAAAATATTTTTCTTTTAAAGCTGGATCTTCTAAATGCTCAGACAATTCTAACATACCACATGCTACAACACCTGCTGCAGATGCATCTTTAGGTGCATTAGGAATTTTTGGATCGTCGAAATCCCAGTAAGGCATACCATCTTCTGGTAAACGTTCTATAAAGTGATCTGCTAATTTTTGAGAGGTTGTTAAAAATTCTTTATTCCCCGTTTCTCTGTAAGACATAGCAAATCCGTAGATTCCCCAGCCTTGACCTCTAGCCCACATAGAATCGTCTGCATAACCTTGATGTGTACGTCCTTCAATAAATTCTCCTGTCTTCTCATCGAAACATGCTACGTGATAAATTGAATAATCTGGACGTACCAAATATTTCATAGACTTCTCTGCATGACTATTTGCTATATCGTATAAACTCTTATCTCCTCCATTTTTAGCCGCCCAAAATAACAACTCTAAATTCATCATGTTATCAATAATGGTATTGTATTGAAACTTATGTTTCATACCTGGCCAAGATAAAATAGTTCCTACTTTAGGATTATAAAGCGTTGCTAAAGTATCTGCTGCCGATAATAAAACTGTTTTATACTCTTCGTTTCCGGTTAATCTGTAACCATTTCCATAACTACAATACACCATAAAACCTATATCGTGATTCTCTGCAGGCGTATATGCTATAGTTTTAAGCGGAGCTGTAAATTTTTCTGCACCCGCTTTAATTTCTGGATCGTTAGAATACTCGTAAGCATACCATAGTACACCCGGCCAAAAACCAGAACACCAATCTTTAACATCTACCAAGTTCCACTCTTTGTTTCCTTTAGTTATATTTCTAGGAAAACTATCCGCACTTTTTAGATTTTGAAGCGTCGTTTTAATTTTTACAACACTTTTATCTAGTATTACATCTTCGTTGGTTTTTGATGCTACCGCTACAACCTCATCACTTGTCACCTTTTTTTCTGCTTTATTATTACAAGACAACAGAAGTGCCATGCAAAAAACAGCCGTAGTAAGTTTAAAAATCTTCATATTCCTTATGCTTTTATTGAATTTTATATCGTTTAAATTGTTCCTCAAGTTTTGTTGTAATCTACTATGCAATAATAAAAACCCCCGTCTCTTTTAAGTATAAACTATGAATCATTTTTGATAAACTATAACCCTTTTATACTCATAAACATCAGTATTTATAGGTGTTCATGGTTTTATTGACATCAAATTCATTTTTTTTCAAAAAACACACGTTCATAACTTTTATAAAAACTTAAAATTGGTGTCGTTAATTCAATAACGGATATCTGCTTAATGCCTGTCAAAATTACTTTAGTTATATAATGAAATATCAAACTCTAGTTTTAGACCTTAGACTATCATGCCGGTTTAATCCTTTTAAGTATGTATAGTTAGAAAATTTAATATGTATTCTTTTCGGCAACATACGTACGTCCATCTCCATCCCAAGTTGTAGTAATTAGCTCTTCAACCATTGTCTCACTAGCAACAAGTTTTTTAATCATCATTTTTTATTTAGTTTTAGCAATACATGTATGTTAGACCTTCTAAAACAGACGTCTAATCTGCCTCCGGCAAATTAAACTTAGGAACAGGGTATTCATAAATTTCGGTGTATGATTTCCCTTCTTTAACTCCATACAAATTAATCTCACTTTTAGGATGAGAAACAGGTTGGATAACGGCCTTTTTTAGCATCTCTGGAGACATCGTAATCGTCTCTCCTTTTTTAAGATCTAAACGGAATTCTCCATGGTCAATTTCATCAATTTTAATCGCTTTTCCTTTTGATATTTGTACTGCTGTTGTCCAACCTGGAACCTTGACAATACAAGGACCTCCGACTAAACTTTCAATGGTTACAAATTCTGTTTTCCCCGCTTTACGCGATGCACTTACTAAAAATCCTCCTTCACCGCGTAACTGAGCAAAACTAGCATCTTGAAAACTATCTGGTGTTGCTGGAAATACTCTAATTTTTCCGCCCCAACTTTGTAAAAGCAATTCAATTGTACTCGATGCTGCACTAAGAGGCGTTTCTATAACGGGGTTCCGTCCATGACCTTCCATATAAAAAGTATTTGGCAATAACATTGCACTCTGAATATCACCGTCTAAAAATTGCTGAAGCATCTGGTTTGCATCATTGCCTCGTCCTAGAGCTGCATATAACGATGCGGCTCCTGTATATGAATAACCAACCAAACCTTTACTATTTTCTATTTTATGCCAATGCACAACAGATTTATCTACTAAATCTCTTACTGCAGGATCGTTAGGATTTAATTGAAATAACGGGTATAATCCCAACAAATGAGAATAATGTCTATGCGACACATCTACGGGTTGGTTACTCGCAATCATTAATCCATTTTCATCTTCTGGATATGCTATTAAATCGGCTAGCTCATTTTTCCAACGTTTTACCTCTTCGGTATTTAAGTCGTAGGTTTCACTGGTAGTAACCAAAGTGTTTAACAACCAACGGACAAGCGCCAAATTATAATTAGTATTTGGATATGCTTTAAAACCATTATATTCTGGCGATCCCATTTCTGTTAATTCAATTTCACCATTTTGGTTTCTATGCATTTTAGTTTCATAAACCTTAGCAATCTTCATGGCTTTGGGCATCCACTTATCGCGAATTGCATCTTGATTACCTTCATAACTATATATTAACCAGTAATTATGCATTGCCCAAGCAAAATCCCCCAGACTTTTTCCGCTTTTATTGGGTGACATATAATCGAAATTGGCATCTATTAAAGTGATGAAATTCTTAGCAATGTCCAGATGATTGCTTGCATTAAAAGGCCAATATGTTAATTGCACATTCAAATTCCACCACAATCCCGGCCAACTGGTATTTTTAAAAAATGGTCCTAATAAATCTAATGCAGGCCCATCGGCACGAGAGCTCGCCGCCATTTTATACATTTGAATCCAATAAAACGATTCCATTCGTCCGTCTGGAATAGATAAAAACGATTTTTGAAAATAAGTATGCCACCAATCTCTATGAGTTGCTTCTATCGCTTTAATATCAATGGCTCGTGCGTCTTTTACTGTTTTTGAAGCGACTTCGGCCGACACATGCCGTAAGGGAATTTCATTAGCAACAGCAATATACATCGTAGAACTATTATTTTTGAATGTGGTATTTGTCCAAGCCGTTGCATAATCTCCACCCGCAATTAAACTTTGTTCACAAATATGTATTCCGTTAACTGTTTTTAGTTCTGGTTTTGGATTAAATTTATAATCTTCTTTTAAAGTTTCTGGCTTGGCTATAATTCGTGGTGATAAAGGTAATCCGGGTTGCCACTCCCAAGTATAATTTACAGTCTTCTTATTTTTAGTTTCTGTCGAAGTCACTTCAACGATATTCAGCATTCTGTCGTAGGGTGTAAAACCTCTAAATGTAATCTCCCCATGATCTGTAATTATAGTCCCTCTAATTTCTGCATTCCATAAATCTTGTCGTAATTTAATATCCAGAATTTTTCCTACAGGGCGAAGCACCATACGTCCTATATCCAATCTCGAGAAATCAAGAAGATTTGCTCCTTTAACATTCATTGATGTTTTTTTGTTTGGTGCTTTTCTATGATCGGTTACATCCTGACGCCCTATATGAAAATCTAAACGATTATCGTCAATATTGGCATACACCATCATCCCAACTTGTCCATTACCAACAAATGCGCCTTCATTCCATTGCTTGGGCATCTCTTCCCAAATTAAATCGTGTTGCGCCATAAAACCTGGCCAATCAATAGCTGTGTTGACTTGGCCAGTAGCCGTGATGACATTTAGAAAAATAATAAAAGAAAAGATTTTTTTCATAATAAATAATTATTTAGTTATCTCAGTCTTAACCAATTCTCCTTGAGTGGTTTCCGATATTTTAACTTTCGGATGTTCCCCTTTCATATATTCTATCGTAATGGTTTGTACACGACCATCCTTTAGGGTTACTATTAACTCATTAGATGATTTTGAAATAATATTTGATATGGCCGACTCACCAGTATAAGGCTCCACTACAGTTAAAAATGTAGCTTCCTTTTCATGAATGCGTACCCCATAGGATTTACGCTCTGGATTATTTCTAATACCTCTTGGTTTACCACCGTTCGGATAATCACTAATTAGAACCTCTGCTTTTCTTGGCCACAGTGTATGAATATCTAATTTATTGCCCTCATCGTTAAACTGCACTTTTGTGCCTTGTTTAGAATTATACCACTGTGCATTTTTAAAATATTTATAAGGTGAATCATTGTTTGTACTTAAAACACTTAATTCTGATCCTGTTTTTTTAGCACCTTCAATTCCCGAAAATCCAATAGGATGCATTAACCAATCGTAATTGTGTTTTTTATCAGACTTCATATAATCGGCTAGAATAACGTAATCGTCCGTAACTATAGAAATCCGTCTTTGCTGAATGGGATTAAAATTAGGATCAAAATCTGAATCATCCCAAGGTGGAAATTTCTCAGCATTCCAAATCGGAATTTTACGCCATCTTGCCTTGGTTTCAATTATAGAAACTTGCATTAAATCTCCGGAATAAAACACCAATTGCTCAGAAGGCACCGCCTCTTGTTGCAGTTCATCTACAATAACCATATTATGTGTAGCCGATGTTTGTACACTTTCTTTATACCCCGGATTCCCATAACCAAACCAAACCATTTCAGTTCCAAAATACTTGTGCCCATTACGATCTAACGCCACTAAACTAACTCTATCAAACTGCCCGTGCCAACCACCATGAGTTCCGTATTTGAAATAGGCTTGAATTTGTTGTTCTGGATTTTCTTTTTGAGATTGAGAGCGTAAAGCTGTTAACCCAACATTAGGCGCAAAAGCCGATCCCGTTCTAGGATCTTCTACTTCTGGCAAATCGGTGACACCATATAATAAGGATACCCAAGAATCGCGTTCGGTTTTATTAATTACCCAGGCCAAATCGTCTTCTCTATATTCGCGGTATGCTAATTCGTAAAAATCGTTTGGTTTTGTAATATCAGAATCATTGCTAGAAACTACATAAGCGTTTTCGTCCATAAACGGAATATACGGCGACACCATATCTTCCAATCCTCTAGTGTTTTTTCCTGTAGGTCCCCAATTATCGAATTTCATACCGGTAAACCCTTCTTTTACATTATCAAAATCTTTACTTTTAAATTTAGTAGGGAAACGCCTATGATATAAATCCATACCATAATTCTCGAAAGCTTGAGCAACTAACGAATATCTATGAGTAACTAAATAACAATAGTTCGCAGTCCCTTCAAACCACCAACCATCGGCCATTACACCCTTACCAATTTGATCGGCCATTCCTCCTGGAGCTTCCGTTAAATATGTGAGTTCTGGAATGTCTTGCAAAAACAAAGCAACAAATATGGCTCCCGCATTTGCACTCGCTTGGTGATTCATAATCCCTAAACCATCCATATGTTTTTTGTTCAATTCTAAATAATACCGAAACGAATCTTCTATATTTTGTCTATCGGTAGCCGATAATTCGGGGTCATTATATACAATATCGATTGCAGAAGCCAAGAATAAAAAGAAATTCCCTTCATGGACTTGCACGCCTGTAGTTGCCGCACCTATAGATAAATACCCTTGATCTTTATCGCAAACCGCTTTTATAAAAGCTATTAGTTTATTTTTATACGCGACATTATCCGTTAATTTATACGCTAATGCTAATTGAAATGCTTTTTCCCCATCGCTAGCCAAATAATTTAAACTGGACCACACTTTTGTAGGTCTTGGTTTGGTTATAATTTTACGTTCTGGAAACTGAAAACCATCAAGTTCTTTTAACATAGCGTCTAGATTATTCTTGGCCCAAGCATAGTTTTCAATCTTCTTAGTGGCTTCCTCAAGAACATCATTTGTAACTAAAACAAATGGATGAGCTTTAGAACGCACAGTGATAAACTCTAGTCGTTCAACCTCATTATCTTGTACATCTTTTACAACAACCACACTCGATTCGTGTCCGCCCAAAGGCAAACGATCACTCACAACAACTTGCAGTGTTCCTTTATAAATCGCATAAGGTTTTACTGTAATTTTAGAATCACTTAGTATATTCTCGCAAGCCAATTCTCGCGGATGCAGTACACTTAAAAAATAGGTTTCCGGCGTGCCTTTTGTATTCTCTAATTGAAAGACATATGAAACCGTATCATTTGCATTCGCTTTCTGAGTGTATTTCTCAGTTGTTAGGTTTTCATTCTGAGTATTTGAATATCCTGATAAACTTATCACCAGCGAAAAGATTATGATAAGTATACTTTTTAATTTCTTCATGTTTTAATTTAAGAGATAATTAATGCTTATAAATTCTACCATAAAATCTCAACGTCTTTAGGCCATTGGGTAACGTCTGTATATGTTTTATTTCCTTGCTTAAAGGTGCTATTATCAAAAGTGACATCACATTTTAAAAGCCCCATATCAATCTTTTTATTATCGAAAGTACTATTAATAACAAATGAATTATTTACCATACGCCACATGGCACCCCACGTATTATTAATAATTTCGCAACGGTTTAGAATAACATGTTGTGGTGCATATTGAGGATTTTCGGTATACGTATATTTATCGTAATAGTCCTCACATGGAAACCATAGTGCCACACGACCACAGTTTGAAACGTGATACTTATGAAAAAATAAATATCCAGCCTCTTCATGATCGGCCTGAATTCCATTACCTAGGCAATCTTTAATCGTACAACGTTGTGCCAAAACAAATTCACAAGACGTGTACTTATTCCCTTTCCCTTTTATAGGATAAGACATGTCGCAATCCGACTGTAAGATGTATTTATTATACAGAAAATACACATTATGATACAAGCCACCTGCGGAACCGTTATACTGAAAATTACAGTTATCCATAATAATATTATTGGTGCGTTTCATATGTACGCCTTGTGCCGACCAATCTGTAACATTTATATTTTGAAGCATTACACGATCGTGTCTACTCTCATTTCTTCCTCTGATTAATATCCCATTAGCCTTACCTGAACGGCTTCCTTTTAGAGTTAAATCTTTAATTATTAAATCGGTTACTTGTGGTTCTGCTTCTATGCTGAATCCCGTAGTTTCCATATTTGGACCTTGCTGGATTATGGTATGCTCTCGTCCCTCTCCAACCAATGTAACTCTTCCTTTTAAGGTTATCGTTTCTGTTAAAACATGAATTCCTGATTTAAGAAAAACAACACCTCCTGTTTTATGTGCCTCATCTATTGCTTCCTGTAGAGATGCTCCTGGATTTACTGTTATAACATGTTCTAACCACTGTTTTGGATATTCGACATGCTGGAAATTTGTATTCCATTTTGATGTCATTATTGAATCTACCTCAGCTTCAATTTTAACTTTCTTAATTTTAAAGTTAGAGTTTTGCCCCATTAAGGTAAAACTGATAAGACAAATTAAAACACTTAAAATAACGCCCTTTTGTAATGGAAATAATGATCTCATTTTCGGAAATAATTGGTTGATTCTAATCCCTGAACTACTTTTTAGATGTCGATAAACTTCTTGTAGTTTAGCCAGACTAATATCGTTTTTTTAAAATGCATCATTTATAAATTAAAGGTCATTAATTATAAATTATGGGGATTTCTAAGTCGAGAATTACTCTTTCGCTTTATTATTTACATAACAACCAGAGTATTCTGTTTTTTTTGGAGCTTACTATTATCTAAAACAAAAAAGGCTGCCCTTTCAGGCAGCCTTTACTTACTTTATTAAATTATTTTTTGAGCAATTTCTTACTCACTACAGCACCATCTTTTTGGCTTCGTAATATATAAATACCACTACTAAGATGACTCATGTCTATAGTTTGTTCATTACTATTAATTGTTTTAGAAAAAATCAATCGTCCTAATCCATTGTATAGTTTTAATTGTGCTCCTGCTCCATTTTTAATGGTTAAAGCATCTAAAACAGGGTTGGGATACGTTCTAAAAGTAGTCTTAAAAGCATCGTCGATACTTAATGATTCCTGATTAAATTTAAACCAGTTTAAATCGAATAGATTATCTCCTTCTCCTTTAAATACGAGGTAAATATCGTGAACACCTTCAATAGTTGATACTTCAGAATTTACCGTTACCCATGCATCAGTACCATTGGTATTTGGAACATCTAAAGTAGAAGCAAGCTCTCCATCATACCCATCTAGACGTACTTCTATGCTACCACCAGAGTTTACACTAGCGACACGTGCTTCAAAAGAAAGCGCATTACTAACATCTAAAGCGCTATACATTGTCCAAGTATTATTTTGGATGACACTAACATTCTGAATACCGTCTACATCTGTAGTTTCAACTGTTGTTGTCCCGCTAACTAAACTATAATTTTCGGCTTCAATACGCTCAAACGGAGCGATTGGCATTTGCACTGTTTGGTTTGAAAATTGGAACCAGTTAATATTACCAACATTTGCACTCGCTACCGTTTCGAATACCAAATAGACATCGTGTACGCCTGTAACAGCTTCTAAATTTGCACTAGAATCTACCCAGTTATGCCATCCTCCTGAATTTATTAATGGCACACTTCCAATTAAATCTCCATCTACAGCACCTAATCTTAGTTCAATAAATGCATCTTCCATTTGCGTTCCAGCACGGACAATCATACTCTTTGCTTCTGTTAAATCTACACCTTTATATAAGGCCCAATTACCAGGTTTTACAGATCTAATATCTGCACCACCATCCACATCTGATGTTGGTGAAGTTACTTTTGGTCCGCTAGACATTTCATCAAAATCTTCGATTTCCATTCTATCAAATGGGTTTTCTCTCGATTTAAAATGAATCCAATTTAAATTATATAAATATGAGCTTCCGCCTTTAAATACAAGATAAACTGTGTGTACGCCTTCAACCGAAACCAGTTGTGAATTTGTTGTTGCCCAGTTATTCCAATTTGATGTATTTTCTAAAGGAACATTTCCAATTAGTCTACCATCTACTGCATCCAAACGCACTTCTACAAATCCGCCTGACTTTGGAGAACTATAACGCACATCTAGAATTGTGAATTCGGTTAAATCGACATCATTAAATGCGATCCAATCGTTATTTTCAATATAACCAACATTCTCTTTTCCATTATCATCTGAGGTCGTTTCAATCTGGACACCAAACATATCATCGTAATCTTCAGCTTCAAAAAAGCCTAATAAACTTTCATTTTCTGTAAAGTGAATCCAGTTTAAACGTAAGCCATCTGTTCCCGTATTTTTAAATACTAAATACACATTTTGGATTTCCGTAACCTCGGCGACCTTAGCACTAACAGTTTCCCATTGGTCTATACCGCCAGTATTTGGCACATTAACAGTAGAGATTAATGTACCATCGTAAGCTCCTAAACGCACTTCTATCGTAGCACCTTCAACAATACTCGCTACCCGAACGTCTAATCCTCCTAATTTATTAAGATCAAGTTGACGATACATTACCCAATTTCCATCTTGAATCATGGCTAATTCTTGTTCTCCATCTTCATCAGTTGTTGTCTCTATGGTTGTACCATTAGATACGTGATAATCTTCAGCTTCAATTCTTAGGTTCGCATCTAAATCTTTAGATAGTGCCTGTTCAGAAAACTGAAACCAGTTTATGTTACATACATTTTTACTGACTTCTGTATTAAAAACAAAATACAAATCGTGTACACCATCTGTTTTAGAAATGTTTCCAGTTGAAGTTTCCCAATTATGCCATCCGCCTGAGTTAAACAACTCAATAGTTCCGATAAGCTCACCATCAACAGCACCTGTTCTAACTTCAATAAAAGCATCGTCGTAGATAGATCCGAAACGCGCACTCACGCTCTCTGCTCCGGTTAAATCTACCGCATTAAACATTACCCAGTCTCCAGGAACAATACCACGCAAATCTCCACCACCATCAATATCTGAAGTACTACCAGCTACATTTGGGTCTCCAAACTGAGCATCAAAGTTTTCGGCTTCAATTCTTGCAAACGGATTTTCGTACACTTTAAATTGCAACCAATTTAGAGCTAATAAATCTGTGCCAGTTCCTTTAAACACGATGTAAATATCATGTTCATCTGTCACTTCCTCTACGTGGGCACTAATGGTTTGCCAAGTAGATGAAGCTCCAGTATTTGGTACGTTAATTAAAGAAATAATTTCGCCATCTACAGCATCTAAACGCACTTCTATAATACTCGAATCTGTTACGCTTGCTACACGAAAATCTATTTGAGAAGCTTTGGAAACATCTAAACCATTAAACATAATCCAATCGCCATCTTGTATATCACTAATATGATTTTCACCATCAACATCCGAGGTTCCCACTATTGAAGTACCGCTTTCCGAATCGAAATACTCTGCTTCCACTCTAGAAAAAGGATCTGTAGGTGCTTTTACATACGCATCGGAAAATTGAAACCAATTTATATTACATACATTATTGCTAACTTTTGTTTTATAAACTAAGTACACATCGTAAACGCCTGTAACATCCTCTATATACGCACTAACTGTTTCGTAAACTTGCCAATTCCCTGTGTTTGGAACATCAATTACTCCAGCTAAAGGTCCGTCGAAAGCATCTAATCGTACTTCAATAAATGCGTCGTCATACACACTTGCCACTCTGGCATTAATACTTTTTACATTAGTAAGATCTAAGTTCGCATACATACTCCAATGCTCTGGTTTAATAGACCCCAAATTTTGATTACCATCAATATCTCCTGTAGTTCCCGCTTTCGGACCATTTAAGTCGTCATAGTCTTCTGCTTCAATTCTAACAAAAGGATCTGTGGTTTCTACAACACTTATTTTGGACACGGCATAATAATTATCTAGACTTGAAGTTTGCGCTTCAACAATTAATTCCAACGTACTTCCGCTTAAATTATTTACTACCGCAGAGCTATTAGAAAGTGATCCTGTATGTTCTGAAATCGCAACACGATCTCCTCCGTCTAATTTATAATATACATTAACATAATCT
Organism: Formosa bonchosmolovskayae; assembly: GCF_051016085.1. Classification (GTDB taxonomy): domain Bacteria; phylum Bacteroidota; class Bacteroidia; order Flavobacteriales; family Flavobacteriaceae; genus Formosa. Next base: position 2,663,910 of record NZ_CP174605.1, on the reverse strand, counting down.
GAGGCCGAAACCGTACCTACTTCTTCCAAAACCATATACGCATTAACGCTTGTGGCACAACTTATATCTAATACACCAGACGACCATGTTTCTGTACTATTCATTACTGAAAAACCTTCGTTTGTAAACGGTAATTCACACGGATTCACAAAATCGTTTCCTGTTAAAGAGAACCAATTTAAATGCCATCCATCTGAATTTGAAGTTATTCGTATAGTATGAGTTCCCACAGGTAGATAAACATTTTCTGAAGCACTAAGTGTTGACCAAACATTGGCTCCACCAGTTGCATCGAAAGTAATTTGATGTAATGCTTCTCCATTTAAACTCACATCAAAATCGCCAGACGATACACTTGCAAGACGATAATTAAACGTGTAAGTTGCAGGAAATGGAACCTCAACTACGTATTCCATCCAATCGCCTGAAGCTATATTAGAAATTTGAGATCCACCATTTTCGTCTGTTGTTGTTTCTGTTGACACCCCACTAGACGTTTTAAAATCTTCTGCTTCAAATAAAACTGATTCTTGAATGCTTAGTGTAAATGTTTCTTCAGTTTGAGCGCCACAATCGTTTGTAAACACCACATGATAATCGCCTGACTGATTTAACTGGACTGCTTCTAAAACCACACTACGTTCTGAAGACGAAAACCCATTTGGACCCGTCCAAGACCAGCTTCCTCCAACTAGAGGTTCTGGGTCTAATTGCACCGTATTTCCTAAAAAAACAGTACTAGTATTTGCCTGAACTCTATTTAGCGATGAGCCTAAAGCATTAAACGTTTCTATATTTGGCACAATAGCCACTTCGGCACAGTTTAATAACAAACTCATCTTATTAAAATTCCATCCCGCAGTTTGCGCTGTAATTCTTAATGTTTGAGTTCCTGCCATTAATTGTATCGGTGTTTCCGATCGTACCGTTTGCCAAGTTTGTGCGCCTCCTGTTGCAGAAAAAGACACCGTTTCTTTAGCATCGCCATCTGCACTTAAAGTAAATTGTCCTGAATTTGTAGCACTCGCTATGCGATAATCAAAATAATAGGTTCCAGCGTATGGCACTTCTATTTCGTACTCTAACCAGTCGTCTGCATCAATAGCGGTTACATTTTCACCACTACCTTCATCGGTAGTTGTTTCGGTAGTAACACCATTCATTGTTTTATATGCTTCTGCTTCGATTGTATTTACTGAAACCGCTTCAAACACCACATTATTGTCTGTTCCCAAATCGGTAACCATACCACCAGAAACACCTGTAACATTGGTGCTTTGGTCATTTAATAACACTGCAAAATTAGTAAGGTTATTAATCTGTATATTTTTAGCATAAAAATCATCTTGATTACTAAGACTTTCTCCTTGTGTACTAATATGATTTCGTTCCCCTCCAAATTTAATTTTCAGATCTTGGTCGATAACTAATCCTGGAGCACTTTTAAGGGTAATATTATGATTACTACCACCAATATAGGCTACGTTTCCAGAACCATTATAATAAGGATCTTCAGCAGGAATAATTGTAATTTCTGCATTAAAATTTTTATCTGTTGTGTAAGTCGTTGCATACACAGGACCAAACGCACAGTCGGCATAACTATCCACCACATCTCCTGATCCTAGAGAAAATCCATTTTCACAACCTATGGCAGTAGTACCTTCTACATATTTTTTTCCTGTGGCGTGGGCAATAGTAACCCCTGTTCTTAGATGTTTTATTGTACAGTTTAAAACGGTAACATTCGATGTCCCTCTACTATATTCTACGCCATCGATAATAGTTTCACCAGCATTGTATGCACGTATACCAGCTTCACCAGTGCTTTTCATGTAGCCAGGAGGTAATTTATATCCCCAATCTGTCATAAAATCGATATCGAAAGCAGGCCCTGACGTTTCTGCCAACATATCGTCTGTACTGCGCATTTCACCTTCTAAATAACAGTCTTCGATAATGGGATTATTCGCAGCCTGCATAAACATACAATGTCCATAAGTTCTATGAATAATAGTATTACTTTTAGCATGATTTGATTCTCCTCGAATTAAAAAAGCACTGTGCTTATAATGTTTAATAGTATAAGAGCCACCTTTTCCGAATGAGTCTCCATAGCCATAAGGGTAAGATCCTTTTGCTGTAATATGAAAACCTTCAATACGGTTATAACTCCCGTCCATGGTAATGTTACACGCTCCGTTTTTTGGATAGTCGTTAACGCTTCCCAAATCTATTAAGGTTAAGTTTTTTAAGACGTTATTATTTCCCGTGGTTTGGATCTCATAAAAATTATCATAGGCCCCGGAATAGGCATTAAAAACAGCTGTTTCTACATTTATAGTTACGTCTGTAAAATCGTAAGTACTATTATTTCCTGAAACTAAAAACAGCACGTAATTTTTTCTTCCTAAGAATTCTGTATAATCAGGAAATAATCCATTTTGAATATCTTCCGGAGTTACGGTATAAACTCCAGGTTCTAATTTAACTTCTACATTACTCTGTTTTAAATACGGTAAAAGTTCGGTTAATGAGCTTACTGTCGTCACTTGAGAAAATGCAGTTAAGCTCAATAAAAAAAACATTACGAATAAGAGCCCAGATGAGCTTATCCGATTTGGATGTTTAATTTTGAGTTTGTCAATAGGTAGTTTGTTTTTCATATAATTTGATTAATTATGGTTAATAATTGTGGTTAAAATGGTCTTAACTCCTTTTTGGAGCAAACACAAATTTTTAAGTAATTCTTATTTTATCATATGTTTAATTTTTATTAACATACAATTTTAACAATAAACACTTCAAATTGATATAAATTATGATTCTTAGAACCTAACATATCACCCATTTATGCTGAAATTCTTCTTTTGAAAAGATTTAAGTGGAGAAAACGTAAACTATTCAATTTCAAACCATTCAAATATTTACAACAAAAAAAGCTACCCTTTCAGGTAGCTTTTCATAATGTATCATGAAAATTACTTTTTAATTATCTTTTTAAATAATACACCATTATTTTTTTGGAAACGAACAAAGTAGATTCCTGAATGTAAATTACTTGTATTAATAATAGTTTCGTCGCTTAAAATATCTTGTGACAAAATTAATTTTCCTAAACTGTCATAAACATCAACCTGAGCTCCCGTAGCCTTAATAATATGAAGTTCATTTTTAACCGGATTTGGAAACATTTTAATTTCAGATTCTAAAACATCATGTATACCTAAGGTTGTGTAGAATTGAAAATAGTCAAGGTTAAATAAACTACTTGATCCTTCACCGGTAAAGACCAAATAAAGGTCTTGCACTCCAGTAGCCTCAGTAAGGTTTACCGAAACGTCTTCATAAGTTTGCCACCCTGAAGTATTACCAACCGTAGCTGTCCCTATTAAAGTACCTGTTTCGCTTCCTAATCTAAATTCTACATTTCCGCCGTCTCTATCTGAGGCCATACCAACAGAAACACTTAAAGCACCATTTCCAAAATCTATATCATTAAACATGATCCAATTTCCATTATTAATGTAACCAATATTACCTGTTCCATCAGTATTAGTTTCTATCTGAACGCCGTACGATTCACAAAAGTCTTCTGCCTCAACTCTTACAAAAGGATCAACCACTGTGCATTCTTCTTCCTCAATAACGACATCTTCACAATTGTCAAAATAAGTAAGTGTGTTATTGGATCCTTCATCTATAATTGTTCCTCCACCACAACTAAGTATAGTATTACCACTTGCCGTAGATTTAAGAATAATAGTATATTCCGTTTCATTTACAATAGTAGAGCCACTACCACTTACTACTATAGCCCGAGAAAGGTCAGTATCAATTGGACCTAGAGTTCTATGAAATACAAGATTATGACCACCGCCATTAACATCCATTAAATTATGAGGTCCTGTTGCATGTGGAGATGGAATTATAGTCCATTCTGCATTATAACCACCTCTATTTAAAGCAAAATCTGATAAAGGCGCATAAGCGAAATTTCCATACGAATTTGTTATGGTACCAACATCTGCAGGTAAATTATAATTTGAGCTACCACAATTTGTAGACGTTACGTTGTTTACCGTTGCTTTTCCGCCTAAATACAAACGAATACCACCTCTCATTTGATCTACTGTACAGTTATCAATCGTTACACTCCCGGGTATATTATACATTCTTATACCATCTTCAGAAAGGGAATGCATCTCTGTATTGTCAATAGGTAAATCACTATTGTAAGGTTGTTTATAATCTGTTAAATAAGGCAAATCATAAGGTTCTGTTTCGTTATACAACTCTGCACCTAAACGTACTCTACCATCTACTTGAGTATTTTTTATTACAGTTTCATCTGCATCACCTTGCATAAAAATACCATGTCCAAATGCTCTCTGATGAAGAACAATATTATCTAGTGTGTTATTTTTACCATTAATAAGTATACCGCATCGTTTATCTAATCCGAAAACATTTTCTGCACCAATACCATACATACTTCCATAACCGTATGGAAAAGAGCCACGAGTCGTTAACTTTAAACCATCTACCAAGTTACCTTCTCCAGTAATAGTTACTACAGCATCACCACCTAAACCATGAGCTAAATTTTCGCGATCCTGATTATAAGCACTAAAATCTGTAATCTCTGTAATGCCACTTCTATATGTATCTTCTATCTCTCCTCCTATAATAACATTATTATCTCCAGATATTACGAAATAAGTGGAACTTACACTTCCCACAGGAACATCTATATAAACCCTACTCAAATCAATAGTATTATTAGAACCTGACACTTCTATTTTTCTCAACACAGCAGGTAAGTCGTCTTCAAAATTAAAACGGTTATCTCCGCCATTATTCAGAATTATATGTTGGTTATCATCTAAAACAGCACTTTGTAATTCAGATAATGTACTAACAGTTATTTCTTGATCGGTTGGTTCTGAATCGCCAATATTAAACTTGAAAGAATACAAGTTAAATAAATATCTACTTGTTCCAGAAGCCACAAATACAAAATAAATATCTTCAGAATCTGTGTTGACTTCACTGCTATCTATATCGGCATTAATATAGGACATAGGCGCCCAAGCTGCTGTATTAATAACCTCTGTTTGTCCTAGTAGTGGCCCAGATATTGATCCTAATCTAATTTCGATATAGCCACGTTCACTGGGTGCCGCAGCAAGCACGGTAATTCCAGTGGCGCATCTTACATCAATATCAGAAAACATAATATAAGATCCATCTACTATATTTTCTAAAATACCATTTTCTGTTTTTAGTATTCCATCATCTGATCCTTTAAAATCCACTGCGATTAATTCTGGGTAAGATTCTGCACAGCTAAGTTCTTTTTGAAAATTTGTTGCATCTGCTTGTGCTTTAAGACTACTAAATAGACCTGTGGTTAAAAGGCATACTATAGTCAATAGAAACGTAATTTTTCTCATGATTTTATTATTTAGTTAGTTATAATTTGAATCTTAAAACTATAAGAATATCAAACAATTATGTATAAATTATAAATCAATTTCCATAACTTAAAGCCCATTTAATAACTCGGAACATCTATAGAATATAAAAAACTAATATTAAACCAGTTAATACAAATAATTGTATAAAACGGCTTTATGAAAATAAAAAAGACTATCCTTTATGGATAGTCTTTCGTTTAATGGTCTAAAATTACAATAGACGCCTGCATTCTAAAAGCCTTCACTAATTAGTAAATTATTTACCCGCAATTACTATTTTTTTAACTGTAGAATGTCCGCTCTCAGTAGTTATCTGAAGAAAATACAATCCGTGTGGAAGCTGATTTAAATCCATTTCTATTTTTTCCTGATGACTGGATTTCCAAACTCCAGATGTTATTTGTTTTCCATCAATAGAGATAAGCATATAATTTACAGATGACCCCATATGGTTTGAAAGGTTAACATTTAAATCTCCATGAGTTGGATTTGGACTTATTTTTATAGCATTACTTTCTTGTAACCCCAAGTCGTTTAAGCTTAAAACGTCACTATAAAATTCAAAACTTGCTAAGTTAAATAAATAGCCATCGCCACCTGTGCATACTAAATACAAATCGTGTATACCTGTTACTGATTCGGTAAAATAGCCATCAAACCATTCAAATCTTCTCCAATTTCCAGTATTTTCAATAGGAACAGAAGTCAGTAATTTACCATCTAATCCGCCCAATCTAACTTCTATAAATCCTCCAGATGTAGCTGAAGACGCCGAAATTTTAATTGCACCAAAATCATTAGTATCTCCAAAATCAAAGTTTGAAAATCTTAAATAATCTTCATTATTAATAAACCCCACAGTTTGGGGTACATCTCCTTCTTTCTGAACTTCTGAAGCCTCGCAATAGTCTGAAGCTATTATAAAATCCTCTGCATTATATGAAGCAGAAGCACATTCATCAATATAAAAATAAAAGCTTTCTAAATTTAATAGTTCAACTTCACCTCCAGAAAACACAAGATATAAGTCTTGTACACCATTTACTTCTTTTGAAAGATATCCCTCAAACAATTGATACGTATTCCAATCTTCCGTACCATCGATGTTAACCGTTGATAATAATTCACCATCTAAACCACCTAATCTAAATTCTATAGTTCCTCCTGTAGTCTGAGAAGATGCAGAAACTTTAACAGCATTTAAATTATAATCACTTCCAAAGTCTATATTAGAAAACCTTAAATAATCGTCTTGATTGATTCCTGATACAACTTCCATTTCATTAGTATCTGTTGTTATATTAACTTCTGAAGCTTCACAAAAGTCTTTTGCGTAATTTGGTGTTACTGCCTGGTAAGAAGCTACATAACAAGGATCGTACTGAAAATTCATTTTATCAACATTTAATAATGCATCTGAATCTCCTTTAAACACAAAGAATACATCGGTCACTCCATTATAAACATCCAATAAATCAACCGAAAAATCTTGATACGATTCACAACTACCCGTATTTGCAATAGGAAGTGTCGCTAACAAAGTTCCATCTTCACTAGCTAATCTCACTTCTACAGAAGTATTTGTTTTAGCAGTCGCTGCTGTTACATTTATAGCACTAACACCTGTTAAGTCAATTGACTCAAAACTAATCCAGTCATTGTCATCAACACTTGTAATACCTTTCTCATTCACCATACCTGAGATACCTTGAACTTCCACACCGGACATATTATTAAAACATTCAGCTTGCAAGTTATTGGCAGTATTAGAGCATTCTAACGAAAAACCACAATTTGTTGATGCTACTAAGGTATTATTAGATCCATTATCTATGACACGTCCACAGGTAGTAATGGTATTTCCCGTTGCAGAAGCTTCCAATATAATGGTGTATTCAGTTTCATTTACAATTGTAGAATTACTACCACTAATAACAATAGCACGTTCCTCATCTGCATCTACAGGACCAGGTGTTCTATGAAATGTGATGGTATGATTATTTCCAAGAATATCTGCTAAATTATGAGGCCCAGTAGCATGAGGAGATGGAATGATAGTCCATTCTATATTAGTGTTATTTCTACTCAATCTAAAATCGGATAAAGCATCATAAGCAAAATTCCCAGATGAATTAATTACTCTTCCTCCATTTGGCAAGTTCCAGTTCGCTATACCACAATCAATAGCTGTGGTATTTGTTACTGTCGCAGATGATGCTAAGTACAATCGAACACCACCTCGCATTTTTTTAACCGTACAATTTTCTACAGTAACACTTCCTGAACCACTGTAAGCACGTATACCGTCTTCACATAGAGAAAGAACATCTGTAGGATCTATTGGATTTCCTTCATTATCCAAATAATTATTTTGATAAGGTAAACTTCCTATACCTTCTGCCAATATATCTTTACCATGACGTACAACACCCTCTACCAAAGTGTTTTTTATAAGTGTATTTTCTGAAGGGCTTTGCATAAATATCCCATGTCCAAAAGCTTGCATCTGTACTTCGCAACTATCTATTACAGTATCTATTCCATTTATATAAATAGCAGCTCTTTTATCTAACCCAAAAGTATTACTACTTCCAATACCATATAAACTTCCATAGCCGTATGGGAAAGAGCCTCTAACAGTGAATTTGGATCCTACCACGCTATTACCAGTTCCAGAAATAGTCATATGTTGGTCTGCTCCATTAGCTAAATTACTTCTATCCTCATTGTAAGCAACAAAGTCTGTAATTTCGGTTATACCGGATGCATATGTATTTTCAAATTCTCCCCCACGAAATTCATTATAATCTCCTGTTATTATAAAATGCTCGGTACTTGTTGCATCTACTGGAAAATTAATATATACTCCAGTTAAATCTATAATGTTATTAGATCCTGAAATATAAAAGCTTCTGTCTTCGCTGGGTAAATCTGTAATAATGTAATCTCCCGCCTCTAAGACAATAGTCTGATCACTATTTAACAGTGCTTGCCGAAAGTCTGATAAGTTATCTACAACTGTTTGCGAATACATTTTAGTAAACAGACCTGTGGTTAATAGGCATACTGCAGTCAATAAAAACGTAATTTTTCTCATGATTTTATTATTTAATTAGTTATAATTTGTTCATTAAAACTACATGAAGGCCAACTAATTACATATAAATCATAGTTCATTTACTATAATTTAAAACCCTTTTAGGAAGTCTATACCTGATCTTACAATAAATTGGATATTTCTAAAGAGCATAAGCCTTAAAAATACAACACACTAAAAAACAATAGATTATATTTTAGTTACAAAAAAAGCTACCCTTTCAGGTAGCTCTTTTAAACATTGTTTTTTTGTAAAGTTTAATCTAATTAATTCACTTGCTCAATCAAGACCAAACTCCAAGGACTTAATTCACGTTTAATTTTAACTTCTCCTTTTGTATTTGCAGTTACTAATTCTGTGTTTAAATTTTCGGCATATTGCTTCATAACCTTAATTTGCTCACGAGTAGGTGGTTCTGGCTTACCCATTGTTTCCCAGTATTTATAAATATTTCCGCTATTTGCATCTAATACTTCAATTTTAAACATCGCTCCGGGTTTAAGGTCTGAAATAGAAAAGTCTAATTGACGTGGTTTCCCACTTTCATATTGATCTATTTTTTTAATACTTGATGGGACTGCCGTGTAATGGTCTTCCGGATAATTGTAGGCCAACGCCACAACCTTACCATCTGTAGATTTTTTACTTACGAACAGATAATCATTTTTAAATAATTCTTCATCTCCTAATTGGTGCAACATTCGGTAGGCATGAAATGATGGTTTTACTAAACCTTGATAATTAATCATTCCGAAACCGCCATGGAAGATACTTTCTGCCCCTCCTTTTTCTTCAAAAATATCGGTAAATGTCCAAAACGCTAATGAATTGGTTAATCCAATACAATCTAAATTCACTTTAGCAATATACGCTGCAGGCGGTAAAAAATCGTGCATCGCATCTCTACTATTCGGACTTGTATTCCATTCGGTTAAATGAATTTCTGCATTGGGATATGCACTTTTCTTAATCACTCTATTTAACCATTCGATATCTGTTTTTGTTGAATTTACATTCCGTGAGAAATCTTTCCCTTTTCCTGTTGTAGGATTAAATGGATAATCTGTAGGGTAAGGATGTGTTGATACAAAGTCTACTGGAAGTTTTTCCTTTTCGCAATACGCTAAGAAATCTTCTATCCATGCGCCTTTCCATTCGAGATCGTTGATGTTCTCGGCAGTAAACGTAATAAGATCGCCACTTCTGCTTTCTACTTCTCCATCGTAACGTCCATCGGCAACAAAATTACTACTAGATGGGCCTCCGACTAATAAACGATTATCGACAGCTCTTACCGCTGTTACAGACTGCTTATACAACTCGAAATATTGAGATTTTGTGCCATCGAAAAAACCGTAATGTAAATTGGGTTCGTTCCACACTTCAAAATACCACGTTAGCACTTCATCAATACCATAACGGTCTACGCAATGTTGGGTGAATGCTTTTACTAAATTATGCCATTCTCCAAATTTAGAATCGTCTGGCGTAATATTCGCTTTCCACCAAAATTGAGTTTTACTATTTTCGGCTGCTAGCGCTGTTGGAAAAAAGGCCAATTCTACAAAAGGTTTCACATTAAGATCCAACATTCTGTCAAATAAATCATCTATATATTGCCAGTTATAGGTGTATTTACCATCCTTTTCAAACACCGGAAACATATCGTCGTGAAATATCCCATGAAACCGCACATACTCAAATCCGCAATCTTCCTGCACCATTTCCAATTGCTCCAACCATCCGGCACGTAAACCTTCGTTTGCTCGGCCAGCACCAACGCTTTTACTCCAAAAATGTTCGAATTTTTCACCTGAAGCACTCGCTTTAACGTGTACCTTCTCTTGAGAAAAACCTAGTTGGATTACTAAGGCCAACAGTCCTGTTAAAATTGTTTTTTTCATGTCATTATCACTATTTAGTCATCTAAAAATTCATTTTTCGTCTTCAAAAACTTGTTCTAATTTTATATAGTCGATTGCTAGCTCCCCTTTAGAAGGTTTCCAATCCTTTTTAAACACACGTATTAGATTATCCCCAGCTTTTAGGTCTACGATACCAAAATCTATTTCACGAAATGTATCCGATTGCGGAAACTTAAATGCACTGTATTTATGGCTATTTATTAAAATATCGTGATTAGATTCTCCATCGGGCGAAGCATATCTTACTTTAAAACGATATTTTGCTGGCTTAGCCACCTGAGCTAACATAGAAACGTGATCGTACGGATTGTCGAAATTCGTAACATATCCTTTACCACTATAACCTTTAATCCAAGTATCGACTATAACATTATACAATTTGCCTCCAGCAGCAAATCCATTTTCGGCTTCTAACTTTAGTGTTGTTTTAGTACGTTTGGCATTACCTAAACCTGTTTTGGTTGGCACTATTGGTAATATATTTCCCTGTGTATCGTACTCTAAATAATCGGCCATTGCAGATCGGGTTTCACTTAAACCACCTGACAACCATGCACTGTGATAAAACATGATATCTTTTCCTTTATAGGTTACAGTTCCTCCATGATTGGTTCCGCTCTGCCCTTCAAAATCATCTATAAAAACCCCTTTAAATTCATATGGTCCTAAAGGTTTATCTGCTACAGCATAAAACATTTTTTCAGGCCAACGTCTAGGTGTCAAACCTGGATAGGTTAGATAATATTTTTCATCTTTTTTATGAACCCATGGCCCTTCAAACACATGAGTTAATTGAGGTGTTAATTCTATATACGTTTCAGGCTTAATAGACATCAAGTCTTTATTTAATTCGGCTGCAAAACATTTTCTATCATGTCCCCAGTACAAATACGGTGTACCATCATCGTCTATAAAAATAGCTGGGTCTTGACCAAACTCTACACCTTTAACATAACCCAAATCGGTAAAAGGACCTTCTGGTCTATCGCTACGTGCAACTCCAGTTCTAAAAAGTCCGATACCGGCTTCTTTCATGCAATACACTAAATAGTATTGACCGCGATAAAATGCGGCATCCATAGCCCAAGCATGACTTTCTGCCCAGTCTACATTTTCTAAATGTAAAATTCGCCCGTGGTCTGTCCAATTCACCAAATCTGTGGTAGAAAACGCATGATAGCCCGTCATACCATAATGATTATTGGAACCTGGCTCGTCATGCGACGTATACACCCAGAGTGTATTAGGATCGTTCGGCCAAACATGTGGAGATGGATCGGCAGTAAACACACTGGTGAAAATTGGATTTTGAGAAACTCCTAAACTTGTAATCATTAAAGTGATTATAGTTATTAATTTAATTTTCATGCTTGTTATATTTTTAATATCAAAATGAATTAACGCCTTATTTTTCAAGATTAAAATGTGATACAATTATATAAAAAGGAGAGTTATTTTATTATAAACTATAATCCATATACCCAAACTTAAAACCCTTTTAAAGTATTTATGACTTTTTTATAACTCTTGTAGAAGAAATTCGTATATACTATTCTTTATTACGAACAGTCGTTTCACTTCTTAGCAAAATATCATTTTTAAACTCTTTTACCGTCACTAGTATTTTTCCATTATCGTGCTCCATAGCTTCAAGTGTAACCTGTTGTACGCGGCCATCGGTTAGAGTTACAACAAGTTCATTTTCATTTTTAGCTTCTACAGATTTTATAACTGATTGTGTTTCGTAAGGTTCGATTACAGCCAGATATCTTGCAGATTTACCTTTAGACCGTACCGCCATAGATTTTAAACGTGACGTTTCATCTCCCAGTGGAAAATCACCTCCTATTTTAGCTTCAAATCTTTCTACGTCTAGACCACTTAAATCGATAGTAATTTTTCCCAATTCTTTATTATTTATTGGCATTCCAGGTGTGGCCTGTGCCATAGGTTCTCCTCCAATTTTAATTGGTCCGCCGTAATAATCTTTACCTTTTTGATCTGGCATTAAAACATTCTCATATTTCGTAGGTAAATCAGACAGATATACTTCTGAACCATCTTTAAGAACAACTTTTGCATCGCCCCAAAAAATAGTATTGTTTCTAATCTTACCAGGTATTTTTGTTGTCAGTTCCAGCTTCCTTTTTCCTGTTATATCTAATTTTATAGACTTACTTCCTAAAATCCAAGCACCTGTACTATCGTTCAATATTTCTTGATTGTCGGCGTGTGCTGTGTACCATAATTTTTTGTTGACGTAAAAGCCTTCTGTAGATGTACCAATCATCACTTGAGATTGTTTGGGCCAGGCATTAAACACATCTATTTTTAATGGACCATCTACACTATTTGGCAAACGCACACCTTCGTTATCACAACCTTCTCCCCAGCACATTTCAAATTTAGTCCTAGATGTACCTTCAATATCATACCAATTACAGTCTGTTATAAATTGAGCACTTCCAATTGGATTTGAATTCATTTGATTGGTATGATGAGAAAACTCAGCTTTATCTGCCGTTATTCCTTTGAAGCCTTTCGCTTGAAACATCCAATCGAATTCGTGTTCTTGTTCTCCTTTTAAGTAATCTGCCATTACAATATAATCGTCTAAAACAATCATAGCTCTACGTTGTAAAACAGGCTCTGTGTATTCTGTAACTTCTCCAAATTCGGGTTGAGTTTTAGGTAATGCTATTGTTCGTCCTTCTTCCCACATTTTCTCTGCAAATGTTTGCTTCGAATTTGGTATACCTCCATATGGCGGATAACTCCACTTCGAATTGGTTTCTATAGCAGTGGCTTGCATCATGTCTCCAGAATGAAATAAAAGTCTAGAGTTTTCTACAGGTTGTTGCATTTTCTGATCGACCACAACCATATTTTTATTTATTGATGATTGTTTCCAAAACTTATACAAATAACTCCCGTAGCCATACCAATACATTAACGTTCCATAAAAGCTACGCCCGTAACGGCTCATATGCACCAAGTTGGTACGATCGAAATGCCCATGATATCCACCATGTGAGCCATAATGCAGTGCCGCTTGTATTTGTTCGTTTTGCGGTCTATCTTTTGTTTGAGATCGCAATTGTACAATCCCCATATTATCTGCATAAGCAGACACACTCATTTGTTCTGAAGTGACTTCCGGAAGATTAGGCACACCGTACAATAAGTCTCGCTTGTTATCGCGATTAATAATTGCGGCATATTCTGGATCTCTATATAAATAATACGCTAACTCGTAAGATTTCCCCGCAAGTTTATCTTCTACTGCGTCATTTACTGCCAAGAGTACACCCCGGAAATCCATAAACGGAATAGCCGCATCCCACATGTCTTTTATTCTTACATTATTGCGCTCAATCTTTCCCCATTTTTCAAATTCCATTCCCATAATCCCACCTTGTCGTCTACTTGACAATAATGAAAAATGCTTGGTTGTTCCTATAGGAAATTTGCGATCTTTAAAATTTATACCCCAAGGTTCTAAGGCAAGGGCTATTTCAGAAAATTCTGTAGCTACCCAAGTATTATATCCCACAGCACACTCGTACCACCAACCGTCACTCATAATACCATGTTCAAGATGTTTATAAATCCCTGTTGGTCCATTTAATAACTGGTCTATAAGATGCCAATCTTGAAGATTTAACGCGCAATACATTGCTGCTGTGATTTCGGCAACATTCCAATTACTTATCGCACCTTTGGTATTTCCTTTCAAGGTTTGATTCACAAAAAGTCTAAATGTTTCTTCTGTTCTTGTTTTATCTAATGCGGTAAGTTGCGGACTTGTTCTAACTAAATCATACATTCTACCTACTGCCTGCCAAAATTTACCTTCACCTACAAAAGAATTCCCTCCTCCAACTAAGGTTGCTGGATATCCTGTTTGAGGATTGATTAGTCGGCGTAATAATTTTATACATTTTGCGGCATAATCTTCATTTCCCGTAAGCTTATAGGCAATAGCACAATTATAAATTTCTCGGCCGTCTGTACTAAAAACAGATTGCCCTAATGGTCGCTCTGTTTCTTTTGAAAAATCGGCGCCGTCTGGAACGTCCCATCGTTCTGCTTTTTTAATATAATCTTGTAATCCTTCTTGTGCCCAATCATATTGTTTTGCTTTTTCACGTACTTGATCCCAACCAGACGCTGTAAATACTATATTAGGAAATGGTAGATGCACGGCTGTTTTAAATGTAAGGGTTGAAATATTAGCCCCTTTACCATTAGCAATAGCTTTAACAACCTGATCTTCACGAATACCCTCAGGTAAATGAGAAGGCAAATCGACTGTAAGTGTACAGGTTTTTATTTCTCCCGGAGCCAATTGTAACTGACTAGGTTCTATATGCCCTTTCATAGACTCCCAACCTATGGTTTCTATAATAAGTTCGACTGCCTGTGCTTTATCTGTGGTGTTTCCCACCTGAAATTCGTAGAGCACTTGGCTCCCAGCTTCAGCTGATTTCCCTTGAATTTCGGCTTCTAAAAAAGTTGTTTTTCCTTTAGTTAACTGAATGTTTTTAATTTGATAGGTGTTATTTGTTTCAGAATCTACAGATATTAATAGGTGTTTGACTGCAAAAAGTGTTGCTGTACGTTGCCCTGCATCAACATCGAAAACCTCCCAAGGCATGTAAACAGTATGCCAACCTTTCCCGACCAACTCAATTTCTGCTTTATTTAATGGATTTAAATCGCCATAATCCAAAGAATCCACTTTAAAAATCGCACTTATTTTTGCGGTAGTTTCCTGTTTAAAATACACCTCGAATGTCAGTGCCTTGTACTTTGTCCAATCTGCAGCATCACCTTCAAAAGGTCTACTAATTCCTGGAAAATAAATACGGTTTTGATTAGAATACGTATAAGAAATGGTGTCTCCAGACTGCACGGTAGCAACCTCTTTCTTCACTTTAGAAATTCCTTTCCAATCGGAAAAATCAGAACTTCCTATTTGATTTAATTTCTGTGCATTAATAATCCCTGCAAACCATAACATTACTAAGGTTAGCACATGTTTTAGGATGGTCATCCTATGAAAATCTATTCTCATTATTTTAATTTTAGGTATCCTACTGAATAATTCAGCATGTTGTCACTCTAACCTTTATGTTCTAAAGAATTAAGAGTTAGAGAGCGATATGAATTTGTTTTATCTACCAGTGAGATCTTCGTTTTAACGTTTTGTACGATTACTATCATTTACTTCATTTTCTGAATCTGTAGCTTTACGCACTTTGCCTTTACTTTTTATATCAACGTTTTCTGTTCCGTTAAACGTAATAACTTCTGTATTGGTTTGATTGTTTAAGGTAATATCAGTAGCATGCATTTTAGCATTTTCATCGAAATTTCCATAACCTTCCCACACCGATAATTTAATAGCCATCGCTTCTGGAATAAATTCTGGAGCTTCAGTTTTAATCACAACATGATGCCCCGTACCATTTATTTTAGCTAGCAAATTATTAGCTATTCCATTTCTACTGTCTAGGATATTCATTTCTACCTTCGCATTTTTAGCATCGGTATACGCAATACAAAAAGCTTCTCCGTATTTCGCATCGGCACTACAATTAATTAAGGTATCTGCGTTCCCCACATTATACCCTGTTGCTACACAATCACGTACCACACAATCGATAACCTTATCTCCCGACGTACTTAATCCGGTACAAATCCCTCTACGCATTTGTGTTACTGTACAGTTTTTTACAGTCGTATTTGTGGTAGGATGACCATTATAGTCGGGGTACATACGTATTCCATCTTCACTTAAAGAAATAATTTCGCCTGGCAAAATTTTACCATCTTCGGCCACGTTAGTACCTTCTATATAATTTCCTTTAGCGGCATAAAAATTCTTATCAAAACCGTAGCCTGAAGTTTCCTTAAGCATCGCATCGGTAGTACGGAGCAAACCATCTACCTCACAACCTTCGATTAATGTATTTTCTGATCCTTGTAAAAATATAGCATGTCCCATAGCTCTCATGTGCACTTTACACCCTAACAATTTTACATTCTTTGCTGGATATCCCACACGAATCCCATTCATTTTGCGTACATCTCCACCACCAAGGCCATATAAATACCCATAACCCCAAGGACTAGAACCTGCCGTTCGCAACTCTACATCCTTTAAAGTCACGTGCTCTCCAACAATATTGAATATCTTATTTTTACTTTGTAAACCTGGTGTGTCGCCATAAGTTTCGATATACAATCCTTCTAACATTACGTGATTTCCTGATATTTCTATAGCACAATACATGCTATTTCCATCGGTACTTTTAATCAAATCGGGACGACTAAACAGTTTAGAATCTACCATAAATCGTGCGCCCTTTAAATCGAAATAAGAGTTATTCCCCGTGATTTCAAAAAATCTAATTTTTTTAGCATCATCGACTTGATAATTGCCTGCTTTAAGCTTGACATGAACATTATCCTGATTTAAATAGGTTCTGAATTCGGTTAGCGAACTTACTTCTACAACCTTTTTCTGATCGCCTTTTACTTGAGCTTGGCTAGAAAAAACCATTAATAAAACAGAAAGGAATGTTAGTATTTTATTCATCTTTATTATTTTTTTTACTACTTTATTTTCGATTAGTTTTTGTTTGGTATAAGGTCTATTTCCCGGTATACTTTAACGTGTTATCCGTTCCTAAATTGGTAATTGGTCCTTTAGATTCGCCTGTAACTCCAGAACTTTTATTTGAGAGATAGACCGGATATTCGGTTAGGTTATGTATTTCGAAATCGAAGCCTTTAAAATCGTTTTGATTGGGAAGATTCCCATGTAACAATCTGATGTTATCTTTCTCGCCACCGACTTTAATTTTTAAGCCATTATTTACGCCTTCACTTGAACCACGAAGTGTAATTTTATGCTGACTTCCGCCAATATAAGCAACAGCGCCTGTGCCGTTATAGTACGGTTGCTTTGATGGAATAAGTGTAATATCTGCGTTATATCCTTTGTCTCTTTCGTAAGTTGATGCATATGCTGGTCCGTGTGTAACATCGGCTTTGCAATTCACTACATCCCCCGAACCTAACGAGAATCCGTTTTCACAGCCTATAGCTACGCAACCTTCAACATATTTTTTCCCTGTAGCATGTGCAATTGTCACACCCGTTCTCATGTATTTAACGGTACAATTTAAAACCGTAACGTTAGATGTCCCGCGTCTGTATTGTTTACCATCAATAATCGTTTCTCCCCCATCGTATGCACGAATTCCTGCTTCTCCTGTGCTTAACATATACCCTTTTGGAAGCGTATATCCCCAAACCGTCATAAAATTAACGTCGAACGCTGGTCCTGACGTTTCGGCAAGCATATCGTCGGTTTTACGCACTTCACCTTCTACTTCACAACCTTCGATAATTGGATTATTAGCGGCTTGCATAAAAATACAATGCCCATAACTTCTATGAACAAACTTTGAATCTTTAAGATGATTAGATTCCCCTCTAATTAAACATGCACTGTGTTTGCGATGTGGAATTACCGATTTACCGCCTTTTCCAAAAGCATCGCCATAACCATAAGGAAAAGAACCCTTGGTGGTCACATGGAATCCTTCAATTTTATTATGAGCGCCGTCCATAACAATATTAGTTGCACGTCGTGTAGGAGCATCATGAACCGACCCCACATCAACAAGCGTTAGGTTTTTAAGGACATTCTTATTTCCTACAATCTGGATTTCGTGAATTTGATTATTCCCATAAGCTTGCATCACCTTAGTGTCCACATTAATGGTTACGCCTGTAAAATCGTAATTACTATTATTCCCTTCAAAAAGTAACAGCACTTTACTTGTGTTTTTAATTTTCGTTTCTTGAGTATAAAGCCCTTTTTCTACATCGTCTACAGTAATAGAATATACACCAGGTTTCATTTTCACATTAGCATTATCTGCTGCTAAATATGGTTTCAATTCTTGTAAAGAATTCACCATACTTTGGGCTGTTATTTGAAAACTTGTTAAACCAAAAACAGCAACGTAAAGAAGCGTTATTAATTTTGAGGAAGCATTGTTTTTGAGATTAAGACAAAGTGTTGACATATTATTTCTGTGTGTTTATTAAATAATTAAATTGATGAAATAAAAATAAGCAAGCTCCTATAACTTTGGTATAAACCATGGTTCAATCACTATAAATTATATACCTAAACACAACAAGTGAAGCTAAAGGCTACTAAACCTCAAACTTCACTTGCAAAAATTGAATGTATTTGTGTTTGTTAAATCGTTTATAATTCAACTTCTAAATTTGAACCTGAAAAACTCACCGTCTGATTTTGATCACCAATCATTTCAACAATTAGCGTCAAAGGGCTTTTAGAAAAGTCTAAATACTCACCATTTCCTTTAGTTATTAAAAGTGTTTTAGTGGCTTCGGAATAATTCAGTTTAAGTTCTGAATATTCTCCATTTTCATAATCATAAGATTCACTATCGTCAAAATATAATGTAAATGACGCATCTGCACCTGGATACACTTTTATACGTAAAGGTTCGTCTGTTTTTTCAGTCGCATACTGCACTTTTGGTCCCATAGGAATAATACTTCCCGCTTTTACAAATAGTGGTGTTTCATCTAGATTTGCTTTCACAGTAATGGTTTTTCCACCTTCAATTTTTTCATTCGTCCAGAAGTTATACCACTGTCCTTTTGGGAAGTACATTTCTTTTTCTCGTTTCTCATATTCAGTCACGAAACCAACCATTATCGATTCTCCAAAGAACAATTGATCCTTAATCTCCCAGGTATTTTTATCGTTTGGATAATGATACGCCAGCGGACTCATAAGTTGCTTACTGTTAGTTGTAATTTGCCATGCTTGAGAGTAGATATACGGCATAAGCTGATATCGCAAATCGATAAATTTTCGTGCTGTACTTTCAAACGCCTTATTGTACCTCCAAATCTCTGTTTCCGACACATAACCATGGATTCTGAAAATCGGACTAAAGGTACCAAACTGGAACCAACGTGTTAGTAATTCTATAAATTCTGGATTGGTATATTGGCTATCAAACTCCGGATTAATCGATTTTGAATCCCTAAAAAACCCACCAATATCGTGCGTCCAATATGGAATTCCTGCCATAGTGAAATTTAAACCCGCAGCTATTTGTTCAGAAAATTGTTCCCACGAGGCTTCAACATCTCCAGACCAAGAGGTAGCTCCATAGCGTTGTTGTCCAGCATAGGCAGAACGCGTTAAATTAAACACACGTTCGTTTGAAAACTCTGCTCTTCTCCCATCGTACATCGCTTTTGTGACTAAAAGTGAATATGGATTTTGAACCTCTTCAAAACGTCCCACTGCCGTCATTTGCGTTGCATCTGTTACTCCCTCTGGCTCTGTACCATCTAACCAAATAGAGCTCACACCTTTATGAAACATAGAATCGCTTAACATGCGATAAAATCGTTCACTTACCCCTTCATCATAAATGTCTATATAGTTACTACTTTTAATCTTTTTAAGATTATACTTTGCTTCTAAAGCTTCATTTTTAACCTCTGGCCATACAGACACCATTAACTTTAAGTTTAAAGATTTTAATTCGTCTACCATAGCATCGGGATCTGGATATTTAGCAGGATCCCATTCTGGCCCTTTCGTTCCTTTTGGCCAATAAAACCAGTCTTGTACAATATTATCGAAAGGAATCTTCCGCTCGCGCATCTCATTGGCATTGGCTAACAATTCCTCCTGATTGTGGTAGCGTTCTCTACATTGCCAAAATCCGTATGCACTTTTAGCAAACATAGGCACCGTTCCTGTTAATTTTTGATAATGCGAAATTACAGCTTCCGGATTTTCTCCTTGCACCAAATAATAATTTATAACATTACCCTGCGTACTACTGAAAACAGTTTTATTATAGTCTGGCGCGTTATAATATAAATTTCCAGGAATTTTAGCACCCGTATTTTGAAACACTATTTTATACGTTTTTCCTGCTTCTAAATGCTTTTTTCCTGAATAACGTCTAGGCATCCAAATGGTAGAATAATTAATCACATCGTCGCCATCAATACTTACTTTAATCGCACCGCGCATCCGTCCGCCATTATCACTTAGTGCTAAAAAGTTATATTCGCCAGTTTTGGTTGGTGTAAAAGTAGTTTCTCTAATGTTTTTTTCTTCAGCCTCAGATTTCGTAATATGTGCGGCAACATCCTCTTTTTCGCCTTCTACCGGAGTTGATGGAGTGTTTGCCATTTTAGCTACGGTTTTAGCGGTTTCAAATTTAATTTCATTTTGAGGTAAATTAAAATCTGTTAAACTATAATTATGCCAATAAATACCATACCCTTTGGTTGACACTAAAAACGGAACTGCTATTTCTTGATTGTACTGTTGAAGACGAATTGGAACATTCTTCCAATTCATAATACCACTTTGAAATTGCCCTAATCCATACAAACCTTCATCTCCAGCATGAAATCCTTGCGAAACCGTATGCTCGGCATCCGCATCTAAGTTTATAAAAGTCTGTTCATTCGTTTCTGAAACTAATTTTTTATGGTCTTTAGTTTCATAAGTTATCGTGCCATCGCTATTTACTAACACTTTAATTAAATCGGTACTGATGGTTAATTCATTCTCCGTTTCTTTTAATTCCCAATTCACATCTTGAGGTTCTAAAACCGTGACATAATCCGGAATGGTGGACGCAGGGGTTCCTTTTATTTCCTTTTTTACATGAATAATTGCGTCGTCAATTATTTCAATTTTTAGGGTTAAACTATCTTGTTGAATAGTCACAGCATGATTGGTTTTCTCTAGTTGATGTTTAAACTTAGTATTACAACTTGCCAACACCAAGAGAAACATACTTAAGAAGCACATGTTCTTTTTCATAAAATCGTGTATTTATAGTTAGTTTGAGTTATTTATTTCAGGTTAATTAATTCCTATTTCTTTTTATCTAGTCTGAATTGCCTTCTGATATAAATCTTCAGTTTTCATCCTTAAGGTCTTTAGAATTTGTGTATACTCTGATGTATTCACCAGATTATGCTGTTCTGATGGATCGTTTTCTAAGTCATATAATTCTTCAATCTTTGGAGTATGTTCGTAATACACAAAATACTTCCATCGCTCTGTTCGCACGCCATGAGCTCGATACGACTTATTACTGTTTATTAAATTTTGATTAATCTCATCTACATTCTCTTTATAACGCTCTTTAAACATATCTACTAGAAATAAATCTTCCATAAACACGGCATCACGCCATTGCGACATGTCTTGAGTTTGATTTAAAACAGGGGTAAGATCTTTTCCTTGCATACTATTTGAAGATTCTAAACCGGCAAGTGATACTATTGTAGACGCCATATCTACCGACGAAACCAAAGCCTTTTCACGACGTTTACGCCTAGATTCAGGCATACGGCCATCATAAATAATTAATGGAGCTTTAACCGATTCTTCATATAGTAGACACTTATCGAATAAACCATGCGAACCTTGAAAGCGTCCGTTATCACTAGTGTAAATAATGATTGTATTTTCAAGCATCCCTTTTTCTTTTAGCTTATCTACCAATAAACCTACTTGATCATCGACGCTGTAACCTTGTGCTGCAAACCGACTAACAAGACGTTGGTACATTTCTGGAGTCGATGACCTTTGGCGATGTAAATACACGCCTCTAGCATTTTCTTTGACAACATTAGGTAAATCTGGATTTTCACCTTCTACCCAATTGTTAGGCGCTTCAAATTCATGATCTTTGAATTGCTCATAATGGGGCATATAGACATCTCTATCTTTATCGTGCTTTACAGCATAAAAACTGACAGATAAACAAAAGGGTTGGTCTTCTGGTTGCGTATCTATAAAACGAAGCATGGCCTCTCCAGTTCTTAATGTTCTTCCAGAATTTTCTCGACCTTCCTTAAAGGTATTCTGTAGTTCCACATCACTTTCAGGCCAAGTAACATGCCCCTTATAATCGTAAGTTTCACTTCCCGCAAAATAATCGAAAGTATTACCTAAATGCTCTTTATAAAAGTGTTCTTTTGGTGTACTCGGTCGCGTTGCTTTTTCGGTAACTGTAAACCCGACCTTACCGACAAAACCTGTTCTATAGCCTGCTTGTTTTAGGAGTGCGGGGTAGCTTTTTTCAAAATCGGATTGGGATAATGTATAATCGTCTGGAGCTACAAAGCCCACTCTATGATTAGAATTAAAACGTCCAGTAAGCATTGTTACCCGACTAGGCATACATATAGCCACAGCATAGAATGCATTATCGAAGGTAACACCCTCTGCTGCTAACTTGTCTATATTAGGGGTATTAAACTCCGGTTTACCGTAACATCCCATATTATCCCAACGCTGATCGTCGGTCATCAAAAAGATGATATTTGGCCTAGTATAAACACCCGAAGTATTTTCTTCTACGCACTTTTCTTTGGCTTGCCCAGTAGCCATTAAAGAGATAAGCGTTAACACTCCACAAAATATGTTTCCTATATAATTCTTCATAAATACGATTATCGGCTAATGCGTTTTATCAACCTGAACAAACATCAAATCCACATTAAACGTTGCTTGTTTACTATTTCTCCATTATTTTTATGTTTCTATAAATCAATTCAGAATATTCGGCTTGTAAGGCTATAAAACCAGAATTGATACTAACACCTCCGTAATTACTATTAATAACCTCATTAACAAGTACGCCGTTTAAATAATATTGTGCACTATCGCCTCGAACTTTTAATAAGACCTCATTCCATCCTGATTTTTCTTTATCGACAAACTTTTTAGATCGACTATAATCTGCTTTTTTTAGCACTAGAATTTCTCCATCTCTTAAAACATCACAACTTACACCGAGAATACTCCATAAATCACCACAATCTCCTTCCTGAATTTGATATTCTAAACTTGGAGGCCATGCATAAGTTCCTGCTTGACAATGGTACAGTAAACCGGCATCGCGTATCTCATTTAGACGCGGTTCGAAACGACGTTCTCCCCATTTAAATTCGAATTTCAAGTCGTAAGAGCTATATCTTTTTTTGGTTATGGCCACACCATAGGGAGCAGTTGAAGCCGTCCATTTATACATGGCCTTTAACTCACTATTTGAGTACTCAAACATATTTTTAGCCTCGTCTTCAGTAGCATCGCCTTGTACAACAAAATCGTAATTAGGTCCTTTTTTAGTGTTTTCAAATACATCTACCCAAGTGTTTAATTTTGTAGCTCTTGTGTTTTCTAAATCTCTAATTCTAATATTTCTAAAAGCCACTCTTCCATGATCGCCTTGTAATCTTAAAGGTGCTTTAGCAACTTCTACCCCTGCTAATCCTTCTCTGGTTGCTCCGGTAACTTCTTTATTTTCATGAATAATAACACCATTTAAAACAACTTTTTCAAATATGGCATTTTTTACTTTTTTACCATTTGCATCAAATTTAGGGGCTCTAAAAATAATGTCATAAGTCTGCCATTCGCCCAAAGGTTTGGTTGCATTAACTCTTGGTGTTATTAACCTTTTTGTTTTTTAGGCTTACTTTCATCCCAACGTTGGTAAATTCCGCCACAATCAGAAAAGTCTATATTTTCTTTTCCATAGCTATCAAAAATTTGAATTTCATATCTACTTTGAAAATAAATACCCGAATTAGATCCTTCAGGCAGTAAAAATTCTAAATGCACCTCAATATCTCCAAAGGCTTCTTTAGATTCTAAATGAACCGTTTTACCCGTTGCTCCATTCACAAAAGAGTCACCTCCTTCTGCATACGTAAATAATTTATGGTTTACCGAGTCTACTTTTACGTCCTTCGCCATAAACCAATCACCTGTTGGTGTTTTAAAATCTTCTAATGATTTAAGCTTAGTTTGTGAAAAAACAGTACCACCCCAAGTGATCATAGCGATTAGACAACATGCTTGTAGTTTGTCCTTCATGTTTTTTTTATTTTTTAACTAAAACTATTGTTTGGCCTTTGGTTGTTGCTATATCATATAAAAAACTTTTAGGCGCTGTAAATTCTTCTAAAGTAGCTTTATCGGATATTACTGGTTTTTTAATATTAACTGCCTGATAGAAAGCGTTAGTATTAGGTCCTTTTGCAGTGTTTAACGACTTATCTTCTGAAGACAATAGAGCATTATAAGAACGTATACGTAAGTTTCCTCCTAGAGTAGATTTTATAACAGCTTTTACAACCTCTCCATTTTCCCATTCTAAATTTGTTATTTCAAATCCACCTCTAGCACGTAATCCTCTTACGCTTCCATCTTTCCAAACGTCTGGTAGAGCAGGGATTAAATGAACCGCTTCATCATGACTTTGGACTAACATTTCGGCCAGACCAGAGGTAAATCCGAAGTTTCCATCAATTTGAAATGGCGGATGTGCATCTAACATATTAGCGTATGTTCCTCCTCCTTTTGGAGAGCCAGGTCTACCTACTAATTTAATTTGCTCTCCCATTAATTTGTAAGCATGATTTCCATCTAATAAACGTGCCCATAGATTTATTTTCCAATTCATAGACCAACCGGTAGAAGGGTCCCCTCTTTGAATTAATGTGTTTTTTGCACCTTGAAATAATTCAGGATTACTATAAGGAGACATTAAATTTGAAGGATACAAGCCGTATAAATGTGAAACGTGACGGTGTTTATCATCTGGATCGTCTAAATCTTCCATCCATTCTTGAACCTGATTATATTGCCCAACTTTCATAGGTGGTAACTTTGTTAAAGCTGTTTCCATTTTCGCTACCAAATCGGCATCTACATTTAATAATTCAGCCGCTGCAATAGTTTTAGTCAACATATCAAACACCAACTGATTATCCATTGTTGTTCCCGCCTCAATATTCACGCTTTTAGAACGTCCTTTAGGTCCGTGTTCTGGAGAAATGGTTGGAGAAATTATTAACCAATTATTTGTAGGCTCGGGGATTAAAAAACTTAAACAAAATTCTGAGGCACCTTTCATGGCAGGATATACAGACTGTAAATATTCTAAATCTCCATTATACATAAATTTATCCCAAACATGTTGCGCTAACCAAGTCCCTCCAGTTGGCCACATACCCCAGGTAGCTCCATCTACAGGCCCTGCAATTCGCCATAAGTCTGTATTGTGGTGCGTAACCCAACCTTCTGCTCCATACATAACTTTGGCAGTTTCTTGTCCTGATTCCGACAATTCTCTTACCATCTGAATTAATGGATCGTGCATTTCTGATAAATTAGTAACCTCTGCCGGCCAATAATTCATTTCGGTATTAATATTTACAGTATAAGCACTTTTCCATGGTGGTGTTAAATCTTTACACCATAAGCCTTGCAAGTTTGCAGGTTGTCCACCTGGTTGAGATGAAGAAATTAATAAATATCTACCAAATTGAAAATATAAAGCGGCTAATGCTGGATCATAACTATTGCTAAACTCCTTTATTCTGATATCTGTTGTTTTTTTAGCGGCATCAGAATTTCCTAAATCTAGAGACACACGATTAAAATACTGTTTGTAAAACGCTGAATGATCTGTAACCAAATCCTTATAATCTTTTTGTTCTGCTTTCGCTATATAATCGGTAGCTCTTTGGTGAGCATTGGCACTTACGTCTTGGTAATTAACAAAATTTGTCGCTATAGAAATGTACAACGTTACACTGTCGGCATTCTTAACTTCCAACGTGTTTTTGGTAGCTGTTAGCGTTCCTCCGGCAGGGACAATCTTAATTCTAGAATCAAATTCCACTTCACCTTTTATGGCTGGTGTTTCTTTTGGCAATCGTTTATTTTTATTGTCGCTACCAAAACCTGTCATAACCAAAACATTATCATTTTCAGTATAAGTTGACACTTTTGCTGGTTCCGGACGATCCATAGAGGCCTTAAAACTAATTTTACCCGCTTTATTGGCGGTTAATTTTAAAACAATAACTTGATCTGTAAATGACGTAAACATTTCACGTTTATACGCTACACCATCTACTACATATCGAGTAGTATGGATTGCATTTTCAATGTCAAGTTCACGGTAATAATCGGAGTAATTCTCTTGATCTTTAAAATTCAATCTCAAATTCCCAACCGTTTCATAAGGCATTCCGTGAGATATTTTAGAAATTATTTTATTATTTGCCAAACGATGTGCCTCATCATATTTCCCTTCAAATAATAAGTTTCTTACTTCAGGTAATGCCTCCTTAGCGTTAGGATTATCGTTTTTATGTGGCCCACCACCCCATAATGTTAATTCATTTAATTGAATATTTTCATTAATAGGATTGCCATAAACCATAGCACCTAGTCTTCCATTTCCTAAAGGCAAAGCTTCATTCCAATCTGCAGCAGGTGCATCGTACCAAAGTTTTAAATCTGTGTTCTGAGCATTACTATTTAAAACACCAAGAACGGCCAATACTAGCACATAAAATCTTCTTTTCATTTTACTATATTTTAATATCAAAAAACTATATCTATTCTTTAATTAGTTTGTTTAAATAAAAACTTTTTAAAGTTTTTTAAGGCGAAAGGCATGAAAAAAAAACTATTAAATAAGTTTTTTACATACCGTATACTTGTTTGATAAACTTACGTTTTGCTATTTACATCATCAAAAAAACGCTCCTAATTTTGGGGTGAAACAGGGAGCATTATAGGGTAAAACACGTCTCCTATATTAACCTATGCCCCTGTAAATGAATCATTATTTATATTTTGAAGCAAATTCTGTTGGTAACATATCGAATTCTATTTTAAAACATTTAGAAAAATATTTTGGATTTGAAAACCCTACCTTATAAGCAACCTCCGATACGGTTAATGCATTTGTCTGGAGTAATTGTGCAGATCGCTTTAACCGTATCGATTTTATAAATTCTGAAGGAGATTTCCCTGTAATGGATACAATTTTTCTATACAAATGTCCTCTGCTTATATCCAAAGATTTACTTAACTGATCTACAGAGTATTTTGAATTGCCAATGTTAGTTTCTACCAAATCTAAGGCCTTTTGAATCAGTTGCTCATCTATAGAAGTCACTGTAATCTCCGAGGGATTTACTTCTATTTTTTTACTAAATACATTCTGTAATGCTTTACGCTGAGCTAAGAGATTCTTAATTCTTGAAGTTAAAACATCAAAACTAAAAGGCTTCGTTAAATATTGGTCTGCACCTTGCTCAAACCCCACAACTTCTTGCTCCTCTGATATCTGTGCGGTAAGTAAAAGTATAGGAATATGAGAAATTCGAGAATCGTTTTTAACTTGTGAACACATTTCATTACCATCCATTTTTGGCATCATGACATCACTAATAATTAAATCTGGAATATATTTCAGAGTTTGCTCTAAGCCTTCTACACCATTTGAAGCTTCAATAATTCTATAATTACTATTGAGGTTGTCTTTTAGGAAATTACGTAAATCACCATGATCTTCGACCAGTAGGATTAAAGGTCTTTTTTTATTTAACTTCTTTGTATCTAAATCTGCAAAGTCGTCTTGTAATTGTTGGATATCTTCTACTTCCATTTCTAACTCAACAACATTATGAAGTTCTACAAAGGGAAGTTTGACTATAAAATGTGCTCCCGCTCCTAAACTACTTTCTACAGTAATCTCTCCTCCTAGTAATTGGACATATTCTTTTGTTAATGCTAGTCCAATCCCACTACCCTGATTGGTTTTTGAAGTAGAATTATTAACTTGGTAAAACCGTTTAAAAATAGTTTTTAACTGGTCTTTAGGTATACCAACACCATCATCAGAAACTAGTATACGAAATGTATTAGTCTTTTTATTGAAGCTTAATGTAATAGAAACATGACCTTTTTGCGGGGTAAACTTAAAGGCATTTGAAAGTAAATTGAATATAATTTTTTCGATTTTATCATTATCGAACAGGGTTTGACAGCTTTCAATATCGGTTTTAAATTCAAAATGGATATCTTTTTCATTAGAAAACTCTAAAAATGAATATGACAATTCTCTAATAAATTGAACCAAATCTCCCGTAGTCGCATTTACCTTTAGTTCGCCTGAACCTATTTTTTGAAAATCTAATAATTGATTTACTAAACTTAATAATCTTTTCGTATGACGCGACATTAAACGCAGTTGACGTGCTTGCGGTGCATCATGATTTTCCTTTAACATTTTTTCTAATGGCCCTAATATTAAGGTTAAAGGTGTGCGAAACTCATGACTTATATTACCAAAAAATTTTATTTTTAAATCATTAATTTCCTGTTCTTTTTGCAGATTATTACGCTTTATTGCATTATGTCTAAGCCACCATAATAAAGTCACAAAAGCCATGGCATATAAAATATAAGACCACCATGAAAACCAAGGTGCTGGCAAAATTTTAATATTTAAGGTGGTGCCAACTTCGTTCCAATATCCATCATTGTTTGCTGCTTTTACTTTAAAAACATAATCCCCTGCGTCTAAGTTTGTATAAGTCGCTTCGCGCTTATTTTCTATATAATTCCATTCTTTATCAAAACCTTCCATCATATAAGCGTACTCATTCTTTTCTGGAGAGGTAAAATTTAGTGCCACAAATTCAAAACTAAACACGGATTGTTTATAATCTAAGACAAGATTTTTAGTTTTACTTATATGTTGCTTCAACGGAGACTTGTTACTACCTACAGGAATTGACTGATTAAATAGCTTAAAATCTGTTAATAATACATTTGGGATAAGCGTATTGTTAATAATATCTTCTGGATTAAAAATATTAAAACCATTATTTCCCCCAAAATACATTTCCCCATTCGCCGTTTTACAATATACAAAAGGAGAAAATTCATTAGCTTGTAAACCGTCGTGCAGATTATAATTTTTAAACTTTTTTGTTTTGGTATTGAATTTAGAAAGACCATTGTTGGTGCTTATCCACAAATTTCCTGCATTGTCTTCTAAAATTCCCCTAACCGAATTTCCTGCTAATCCATCCTTAGTGGTATACACTTTAAAGGTATGAGTTGTTCTATCCATTAAATTAATTCCCAACGACGTCCCTATCCACAAATTTTGATTTTTATCTTCGTGAATGCTTAATATATAATTCTCGGAAATGCTGTTTTTATCTTTAGGATTATTTAAAAACTGCTTAAATGTGCCCGTTTTAATATCGAATAAGTTTAAACCATTTATAGTACCTATCCAGATATTTTTATGCTGGTCTTTATAAATTACCTTAATCCTATTGTCTGATAACTGATTAGTTGCACCTGTTTTTTTAAAGTGTGAAAATCTTTTGTTTTTCGTATTATAGATATCTAACCCTTCTGTTACGGTCCCAATTAACAAATTATCTTCAGTTTTCAATACATCGTTTACACTGTTAGACGACAAACTATTATCATTATTTTCTTGATGCTTATAAACGTTAAAAGTTCCTGTAGCTTTATTAAAAAGATTCAACCCATTTAGAGTGGCTACCCATAAATATCCCGGACGATCTTCTGTAATATCAAATACAAAATCGTTACTTAAACTTAAAGGATTAGATGGATTTGAATGGAAGTGCGTAAACGTTAAACTGTCTCTATTAAATTTACTTAGCGTACCATTTACTTTAGTTCCCACCCAAATATCGCCATCGGAATCTTGGTACAGAGCCCTAACTCTATTGTTTAATAATCCGCTAGGTATATTATTATCTTTAATATGAATAAATTCTTTTCTTCTTTTATCTAAAATATTTAATCCAGAATCTAACGAACTTAACCATATGTTTCCGAAAGCGTCTTCGAATATATTATTAATAACATTGCTACTTATGCCAGTGGCATCATTTTTACTATATAGTAATCTTTGTGCTTTCTGCGTTTTATTATTGATATACATCAATCCTTGGTCTCTCACAGAAATCCATAAATTATTGCTAGAATCGGAAAAAAGGTTTATTTCCTTTCCTGAAAAAGCATCAGGTAGCGGTACTTTTTCAATTTTGAAGTCGGCTTTCAATTTGAGATAATATGTTTCAGAACGCATACCGAGTAATACCGTATCATCTTTTTGAATGTGCATATTAATAACACTAACATCTCTTAATACGCTAGAAAATGTTTCAGTCGTTTCATTAAAAACATCCAAACCTGTATTTGTAGCGATTAATAACACCCCGTTAGAATTCCTTATGATTCCGTTTATTGTATTTGAACTTATCGCTGTCTTGGGTGCTTTAACATACCCGTACTGCTTTATTGCATAGGTGTTAATATTTAAGCTAAACAATCCCGAATTATCTGTACCAATCCACAACATATCATCATCTACATATAAAGATGCGATGGTAACACTTCCTGAATTTTCTTTAAAAATCTCATTGAATCTGGTCATTTTATAAGTTTCAAGATCCAACATATTAAGCCCCTGATGCGTACCAATCCACAATTGCTTATTTTTATCTTCGGCCAGAGTAAGAATTAAGTTATTACTTAAGGACAAAGTATCTGCAGGTGATTGAAAAAAGTTAAGAAACGAATAACCGTCGTAACGGGAGAGACCGTCTTCGGTACCGAACCACATAAATCCATCAGAATCTTGTATAGTGGTATGTACCATATTAGACACCAATCCATCCTTTACAGATAAGTGTTTAAAGTTTAGTTGTTGTGCAAAGCTAGACAGACTAATAATAACAATAAAAAGAGAACATATTTGGGCTTTTGTCATTTGATAAAAATAGGGTTTGCTCAGCATACTGTTTTATTTAACTCGCTTTTTAAAATGATAGTCCTCTTAAACACATTTACTTTTCAATTTTTCTTTGGGTAAATCATCAAAAATTATACAACATTGATGGGGCTCAAACTACCTAAAATCTCAAAATGTATTGTTTATAATCCCTAAATTATTCCTACCTAAAATATGAATTAATCTTATCTTATTCTGTGTGTAATTGCGCCCGATAAAAATTTATTAAACAAATAACTTTAACTAATCTTGAGTTTTAAAAAGCGAGGTAGGCAAACCTTCTTTATTGTATAAATTAGCGCCTTGTGGGTTTGACGACCACGCATAACGAACTTCTACAGGGTGCTCAATATCTGTGTGCCAAACTTCTACTTGATTCTTGTTTAAAATTTTAGCCTTTGCCCATTTCCACAAACCATCCGTCCCTTTAATTTGAAAACGACTTAAAGGTTCTTGCACTTCAATAGTTGGTTCCATAAATTGTTTTTTTCCAACCATTAAACCAGATCCTACGTTATCGAATTCTATAATTATTTTATCTCCTTTAATTGTAGATGTCTTGTATAGAGGTCCGCTGTAAACGATATCTTTTTTATAGGCTTGATTAAGCGCCCAAAGGGAAAGTCGTTTACCAGCATCTATTTTGTTTTTTGGATGTATATCTTTTTCTTCACCTATATCATTTAAGACAGCCAGTCCTGTATTAGGAAGCTTAAGACTTTGACTCTGCCCATAAGATACTAAGGCCCATCCATCTTCATCGGCAACTGGTTCTTGGTTTGGTGTTTT
Organism: Formosa bonchosmolovskayae; assembly: GCF_051016085.1. GTDB lineage: Bacteria > Bacteroidota > Bacteroidia > Flavobacteriales > Flavobacteriaceae > Formosa. The sequence goes on along the minus strand of NZ_CP174605.1, from coordinate 2,631,851 downwards.
ATAATTTGCGAGCTGACAAGTGTAAAAATAAAAGGTATCTTGTCCCCAAGCTTTTCTCCAACTTTCAATCATATTAGAAAGTTTTAATCCGTAAGTTGCTGCTCCATGTTCTGTATTACTCTCTCCCTGATACCAAAGCGCTCCTTTTACTGCAAATGGAATTAAAGGATGAATCATTGCATTAAACAAAGTTGCAGGTATTTGTCTATCCCGATCTGGATGTACGGACTTTCTTGGTTTGGAAGGTGCCTTTTTACCTTCTCTTTCAGCTTGTTCCACTTGTGCTTCCCAATCTGTTAAAAGCTGTTTATATTTTTCATCTTCCTTAAAAGTATCCCAAGATGCTAATGAATTTTTATATTGCGCTAATTCTTCAATATACGCCTTCTTCAATATTTCATTTTCTTGGTAAGCCTCCTTTGGCATCCAAGGTTCTATTCTCGTTGCTCCTAAACTGCAACTTAAAATAGCAACAGGAACTTGTAACTCCCGGCGTAATTCGCGTCCGAAAAAGTAAGCCGTCCCAGAAAACTCATTTACTTCGCCATGTACTGCTTTAGACCAGTTGCCTCTTCCCAAATATTTCTCTTGCAACACACTATAATCTGGACCAACTTTAAATTGACGAAATAAAGGATCGTTTGCTGTAGCTGCTTCTTTTCTTAAATACGCCGCAATTGGCTCATATTCTGGTTGTACAGCCTCTCCCATTAACATTCTAAAAGGCCGATACATATTAGATTGTCCACTACAAAGCCAAACCTCTCCCACCAAAACATCTAAGATTCGTAATGTAGTTACCTCATTATTATACTGAGATGTAACTGTTAGAACTCGTGATTCACTTGACGCTTCCAACGGTTCTAAATCGATTCGCCAATTGCCTTCGACATCTGCTTTTACCTGCTTTTTCTGATCTGCAAACGTAACTTCTACAGTTGCATTTGCTTGTGTTGTTCCCCAAATAGGGACCTTTTGACTACGTTGCAACACCATGTGATCTGCAAAAATACTTGGTAATGTTATGTCAAAAGCAAAAGTGCTTTGTATACATACCAATAAAAATATAATCGAGATACTTTTTTTCATAATTCACTGTATTTTTAAATTTCACCGAAGGATTAGTTTAATAATTGCAAACATTTAAACCTTTAATATTTTTGATAACATATGGATTGAATTGCGATTATTGCTTAACACACTCTACATAATTATAATACACAGCACCTTCCAATTTTCCAGCTTCATTATAAAACCAGGTCTGAATAAACGCAGGACCTTTTGGTAAATTCTGTATTGTAAATTGCACGCCATCTTGGCCTACGTTAGCATCTTTCTTCTCATCAACATAAACCGTATCTCCATTCCAAATTTTTATTCTTGCACTTGCTATATTTAAGGCTTTACCATTTTCATCGCCAGAAGTTAATGTTGATTTATCTTCAATTTCTTTTGGCCAACGTCGCAAATCGAAATTATATGTCCCTGACTTATCTAATTCTACAGCAATAAATCCGCTACCCGGAGCTCCTTTTTTCACATCGTCTTGATGCCAAATTACTGTACCATGAAAATCGTGTGCATGAAGTGTTGTTTTAGGCTCTGCTTTATTTCCTATAATAATTCTCGTGTATTCACTAGCACGTTCTTCTACAAGTTGAAACCATTTTTCATACTCCTCTTTTAACTCTGCTACAACGCTATTATAGGCAGGATTTGAAATGATATTATTTTCTTGTTTCAGATCTGTTAAAACATCATATAATTCCCAATCTGAAGTTGCACTTGTTCTAAGCAAACGCCATTTATATTCTATTACATCACCATTCCAGTCATCTTTTTTTACAGATAATTTTTTATATTTCTCAGGAAATTCTGTCCACATATCGTTAATAACAACAGCTCTATTTTTGTATGCTAATGGGGCGTTAGTAGGATCTTCATCTAGGAATGGTTTAAAACTACGCCCTCTAATTTTTAATTTTTCAGGTCGGTTTTCTATGTCTTTAAGATTTAAAACATCCATAAACGTAGGGAGCCAATCTATATGTGCTGTTAACGGTGTTACATCTCGGCCTTTACCTTTACCTCCAAGGTTTCCGGCCTCCCATCTTACAAAACATGGTACTCGCGTACCGCCATCGTAATTCGATCCTTTTCCGCCTCTTAAGTAACCTCCTGCGCCATTATCTGTAGTAAAAATAAGAATGGTATTATCGGCGATACCTTTATCATCTAAGAATTTCATTAAACGTCCCATATTCTTATCGATGTTTTCAATAGTTCCTGTTTTTGCACTCACTCCTTCACGAGCATCGGGTGGTAAAACATGAGGTGCATGAGCTGTTCCTAGAGGAATATATGCGAAAAAAGGTTTATTCTTTTCGATGTTATCTTCCATAAAATCCATAGCACGATTCATAAAGAAGTTTGTAGTAAAAGCGCCCTCTATACCATCATCCTCATCTGTCATTTCAACCAAAGTATCGTTAACCCACATATGTGCCTCGTTATTAGTATTCCCCCAGTAGTCAGGTTGTTGTCCAGTTCCTCCTCCTTGTATCCAAGCCACATAGTCGAATCCGCGATCTTTTGGGCGAAACGGATAATTATCGCCTAAATGCCACTTAAAAAATAAGCCTGTAGCATAGCCATTTGCTTTAAAAATATCGGCCATAGTAATCTCATCGGCACGCATCATATTTCTTCCATTAATGGTATGCCAAACACCTACGACATCGCTTGGTCTTCCTGTAAGCAAGGCACCTCGCGTTGGAGAACAACTTGGAGACACATGGAAATCTGTTAAGCGCACAGACTCGTCTCCTAACCGATCAATGTTTGGTGTTCTTGGCGCATTGTCTTTATAATATGAAAACGAACTGTGACTAATATCGTCAGGCATGACAAAAATCACATTCGGACGGGTTTGAGTTTGTGAAAACACACTATTAGAAGCCCCTAACACGTAGAGCAAAAGTATACCTAGTTTTAAAAATTTCATATCTACATATTTATTATAATGTTGAACATATACCAATTATTTTATAAAAAATAATAGCATTTTTCTAACCTATCGCCCACAACTTCTAAGCATTTTAGTTTGATTTTCAACCAATTATTCAGAAGTGGTATTATATGAACCAAAGCGTTAGCAATCAAAAATAGAAGAACATTTTAATAACCAATAGTCCTATTTCTACTTTACATAAGCTAACTATAAAAATGGGCACTATTTTAAATCATTTGGGCGATAATTTATATACAGCACTTCTAATTGGTAGTAGTTTTATTGAAGAACAATTAACTTATTTAACCAAATGAAAAGAATTACACTATTAGTATTATTAAGCTGTTTTTTATCCTTCAATTTTACAGAGGCGCAAACAGCAATTAATTCACTTTCAGAATTAAAAGACCGCTTAGACGACGATGACGGAAACTTTAAAATGACACCAGGCACCTATTATTTTAACACCAATAATTGTGGCCCCGGGAAGTTGTTTCCAGATGCGGACATATTATTTTTTACAGGTTCCCATTCTACTTTCGATTTTACCGATGTAAAATTTGAATTCGATTCAGCCATTTTTGCCGAAGCTTACTCTGGGTGGTCTGTTCAGTTTTGGCCGGTAGGCGATAATAATGTCTATCTAAATTTAACTATGGAAATTATTGGCAATAGAAGACCAAACTCTGGTGGAGAAGCCATACACTTAGATGGTGCCGATAACCGTATTGAAGGCTTTCATATTACCCAAAGGAGTTCATACCCTTATGGCTATGGCGATATTTTTGGTAAAGGTGGAGGTAGTGTTATTGCCCATGGTAAACGCGCCGGAATATTGGTAAGAGGTGATAGAAACCACATTAAAGGTTGTACCCTTATTATGAGATCGTATGGGCATGGTATATTTATGCAGGGTGCTAACGATGCCTTAATAGAAGACTGTTATGTAGAGGGCGAATTAAGAACCGTTGGAGAAGTTCTTCAGGAAGAAGGTACAGGATCTCCCGCCGATGAAGTTGATTTCCAGACGGTTTGGGGATACGATTTAAGAGATCTACAAAGCGACTATAGATTTAGTCTTCAAGAAGATGGGATTCGTGCTTACACCCAAGGTACACCTTACGGTGGCGAAGAACGCCCAACTACAGGAACCCAAGTAAAAAATTGTACAGTCGTAAAAATGCGTTCTGGTGTTACTATTGGCTGGGATTATACCGACAAAGTCGTAGAAAACTGTAAAGTACTAGCTTGCGAAACAGGATTTTGGTTTGGCTCTAAAACCATAGCCACAAACTGTAGCGGAGATGGTTCTGTAGGTCCGTTAGTTTCTGAAGATGTCGGACGATCTAATTCTACTATAGATGTTACGATACTAGATAATTATGTGCCTAAAATTGGTAACACACCTTATATGTACTTTGCAGGAAACGATCATAATTTAACCTTACACGACGGTACTACAACGTTTAATTCGGATATCGAGCTCCAAGTAGGCGGAAAAAGATACGCGCATCGTTGGTTAGAAGGATCTGATGAAGCACCGTTAGAACGAGATGCCAATAATCTTACTTTTAAAAACAACACCAAATACCCTGTTACCCTTGAATATAATGTTTCAAACACAGATCTTACAACTTGTGGTTCGGCTACAGATAATGGCACGAACAACAGTATTTCGCGTTTAGACGACTGCATTTACGAGCGACCTTGTGAGAATACAGCTGAGAATTTACAAGCAGAATGTTATGATGACATGGAAAATATAGGCATACGGGATATCCCAGGAGATTTAAACGAACGTGAAGTCTATGCCTTCGATTCTGGAGATTGGATTGCCTTTAACACTATCGATTTAACAGCTATGTCTGCAATAGAAGTAGTTGCTTTAAGCGATTTTGACAACGTCACTTTAGAGGTACGCCAAGATAGTCCAACAGGAACTTTATTAGCTAACATTTCGCTGTCTAAAACAGATGCTTTTACAACATTTTCGGCAGATTTAAATGAGATGGTAAATGGAAAAACTGATATTTATTTTGTTGCAAAATCTGAAAATCAAAATGATTGGCTTTTTGCCTTGGATCGACTTGCTTTTATCGAAGATGCATGTTTAGCTGCATCGTACAATCCTGTTTTTCCAATTAGTGCTGAAACATTCTGCTCGTCCTCCGATGTTACTACTGAAGACCTTACCCCTTTTAATAAAGTGGTTAGTAGTATAGAAAATAGCGATTATATAAAATATGCTAATATTGATTTTGGAGTCGATGACCATTATAATACCATTGATATAATAGCATCCTCCGTAACTACTGGAAGTGCGGTTGAAGTTAGATCGGGAGCTGTAGATGGTACCTTACTTGCAACCATAGCCATTGCCAATACGGGAAGCTGGAATAATTATGAAACTTTTTCTAGTTTTACACATGACGAATTAACTGGTACACAAGATATTTACTTCGTATTCACTGGCGGTAGCGGTTCACTTTTAAGAGTAGATAGTTTTTCATTTTATTACGACAATTCTGCTAGTAATTTAGCGTTAGCCTCTAAAGGTAGTATAGCGACACAGTCTAGTACGGCTCACGATGGTGAAGCGAGCAGGGCCATAGATGGCAATACCAATGGTAACTTTGGTGGTGGTTCTGTTACCCATACCGAAGATGGCGGAGAAGGTACTTTAAAATGGTGGCAAGTAGATATGCAGGGTAATAAAACCATAGAAGAAATTATAATTTACAACAGAACCGGTTACGAAGATAGATTGAATAACTATACTGTAGAAGTTAGAAATAGTAAAGACGAAATTGTATATTCCCAATTATTTCCTTCTTATCCAGATCCTGTAGCGACTATAGCTATGGATGGCATTGTGGGACAGGTTGTACGCGTATCTAAAACTTCTGATCGTGCATTAACCATTGCCGAAGTAGAAGTCCACGGATCTAATACGTTAAGCACTACCGATGCGGAATTAGGAGCACAAATAAAAGTATTTCCTAACCCTACAACAGATATTATTCGTGTTAGTAATGCCATAGATACTACTTTAGAAATCTATAATATCCAAGGTGTTTTAGAAATGACTGTTGATGTTAAGGGTAGTAATGAAGTCATTTCTCTAGGGCATTTAAGTGCGGGGATTCACTTACTTAAATTCACAAATAAATTGGGAAGTTCAGTAAAAAAACTTATTAAGAAGTAAAGGTATCTTACAATTAGTAATGAAAAGGCCGTCTGAAAGGATGGCTTTTTTAGGTTTTTATTTGATTTGTATGGTACACTTCTAAAACCTAATAAATGTTTATTGAGAGTCTTTATTTTAGGGATTCGGCAGGCTCAGTCTGACAACTAAAATATTATTATGGATTAGGATTGAGTATTCTAATGCGGTATTTCTTGACTTAAGACACTGGTTTCACCCTGCTTCATCTTTGTTAAAATCTATTTTACTTTTTTATAACATAATCTTGTAGCGTTTCACCGTGTTCAGTTTTAAACCAAATACTGTCAGATTTTTCTTGTACAAAGGGAATAACTTGTCCTATATTATTTCTTACTTGAGCTTTCGAAGCACTTATATTTTTCAATTTACATAATCCTCCGCTTCTCGAAAGAATTTCAAGAGATACGCTTTGCCATTCTTCCAGATCACAGATATTTCAAAATTTCCTCTAGCGACTAACCCTGAATACGCTCCGTTATCCCACGCTTTAAAAAGCATCTACTTTTGGGTTCTTAATTCGTTTACTTTTTGATTTGCATTATGTGCTATATGGCGATCATAATCTTGGGTGTACAACGTTGCAACCCTATTATACTGCTCTGGTAATTTGTTATAATCTGCCCACGCTTCATCGTAAACCGTTATCCATTTTTTAATTTCTTTTACATCTCCCTTAGCTTCCGCATCAGACATATAAACAAGTGCTCTATATATTTTATATAATCTTAGGCCATACTCAGCAGATCCAATCGCATGGCTTTTGGCAGCTTCGTTGTCCCAAGTTATTGCTTTTGATAGTGCTACAATTTCTTCCCATTTCGCTATAGATTCATCCTTTTGCTCTAAATTTCGTTTTTGCCCCACAGCATCTTTTGCAACTGCCGGCCAACCTATTCCTTGATCTCTAGTCCACCAAACATCACTAATATCATTTTGCACCGTATTTCTACCTCTTATTACAGCCTCTGCAGATAGTAAACAAAGTCTTCTAAATTTAGCAACATCATCTCCCTTAAGATTTAAGCGTTCCGTAGCATATCTTTTAAAAATAAATGCTTCACTTTGCTCTGTATTTTGAGCCCATTGTGCCATGACCCAAGAGTTTAAATCGCACCACATTTCGCTTTTAACATATGGCCCTTCCCAGCCTCCACCGCGAGACCATGTCCAAATACCGGCATATAAATCTGGAGTAGTTTCAACAAATTCTCGTATACTATTGATATCGCCTTCCGGCATTTTAGCATGCTCTTCGAAACCTTCGATAACGCCATTTGCAATATAATTTGGATAAGCGCCTTTACCTTCGTATTCTCTTGCAGATTGCACTTCTATAATTTGAGGATGACGACCTTGACCTATAAGTTTACTAAATGGTCGCCCTCTATGAAAATCGCCTTCGCATTGTTTAATACTAATTATTAAATTTTTATGAGGTTGTACAGCATCGCTCACTTCCAGGTATGGGCTCATATTCCTATCGAAAGCATTCCATGTTCTAAAAATAAGTTGCTTATCACGTTTTACACAAATCTCTTCTTTCAGCATTTTCATTAAAGGAATAATTGTTTTTTCTGGACTTGATTTATCGTCTATAGCACCTTGGTGATAAGGTGCATCGTGTAAATAAGTTTCTCCGATACGCACCACTAACCCGTCTAAATCAGGAAATTGATCGAACATTTCGTTAATTTGAGCACGTACAAATTTCTCTGTAAGCGGATGGTTAGGATCCCCAAAAGTATCTTCTATTTCATACTTTTTTATTAATCGTTTCGGAAATAAAACCAGATCAGACATGGCGTAAATAGCCATATCTTCTGCTTTACATTGAGCGTGCATTTTTTTAATTTGTTTTGCCTTGGCATCGACCCATTTGCGATCTTCCGATCCTTTTGGCAAAATATCTTTATCTACAGATTCCCAATTTATCGCCAGTGCAGGTGATTCAAACAGAAAATATACCTTACCATTATATCCCATTTCTTTAATCACAGCCGGATCATTATATGCCGTTTTATAAGGTGCTTCTCCTGGATTATGATGCACCATATCGAGAATTAACGGACTAGGATATTGATGCTGTGCCTTAAGTTTATTACTAAAACTAACTAACAGCATTAGGGCTATGAATAAATGAAACCGTATTTTCATATTTGTGTTTAATTTTTTAATAATACCTATCTAATTTTATAAGCAAAATCTGATTAATAACGTTGTAACCACGCCTTTAGTCGTTCTGTCCATGTGGACAAATATGGGTTATCACGGGCTAACGCATAACCGTGCCAACCTATGGGATAAAGATGCATTTCTGCTTCAACCTTATTATTAACTAGTGCTTCGTAATATTTTAATGAGTTTTGCACAGGCACTCCTGTATCGTCTGTGGAATGCATTATAAATGCTGCTGGAGTTTCTGCAGTTACATGTAATTCGGTTGAAAAGTGTTCGATTAATTTTTCATCCAGATTATCATTTAAAAGTCGTTTTCTTGAGTTTGGGTCTGTAAAATCATCTTTAAACGTTATCACCGGATACACCAAAACCGAAAAATCTGGTCTTGCACTCAACAGGTCGATGTTGTCTGTAGGTTCGGCATATTTTTCGTTATAATGAACAGCAAGTGTTGCTGCCACATGTCCTCCTGCCGAAAAACCTATAATTCCTATTCGTGTCGAATCTACGCCCCATGCATTAGCATGATGTCTAGTAAGACGCACAGCGCGTTGCGCATCTAAAATGGGTGATTTATAAGACACAATATTAGATTTAGAGCGTGGCAATCTATATTTTAAAACAATAGCAACAATACCCTGAGAATTTAACCATTTGGCAATATCGGTGCCTTCCCAATCCCAATTCATGATCGCATAGCCACCACCAGGACAAACAATCACAGCTTGTCCGTTTCTTAATTTTTCTGATGGCAAAAATACTTCTACCCCTGGCTTTTTTACATTCCTTATTTTTAAAACACCCTCTTGAACCCTAATTTCTTCCTCATCGGTTTCCTGATAGTTAGGAATATTGTCTCCCCATAAAGGCAGTTCTAAATGCTGGGCAGTACCTAAGAGAGGTATCTGAATAAATAGAAAAAATAAAATTGTTCTTAACATCATTTTAAATTATAACAACTATGTATTGTGCATTAATTCTAATACTTAAAACACCTTTTGGTTTTAAATATTTCAGCTTAACTTCAGTTTAGATACCCTATATTATTTTTATAAATGTGATTTATCTAGGTAGTCAACCCCTCCAAACCTCAGCATTCACAGATTTATTTTAAATTAATTGATCGAAATGCTTCTGAATTAAATTTATGTTCTTTGTTATTATAAGTAATGGTAACTGGCACTTCATTATGTATAAATAATTTCCCGCCTTTACTTTCTACAACAACGTTTCCTTTTTGTTTTGTTGAAATAATAAAATCCTTTGTATTAAGTTCTGTCCCATTCCCCATAAACAGGATAAAATCTCCATTTTTTTCATAACCAATCAAGGCATACGCGGCATCTGTAGACATATCTTTGTACACTGCCAGTTGATTATTAGTTGAAGAAAACACTAAATCTTCTCTACCAGATTTATGTGAAACGTGTAATCCTACAAAATCTTGACTTCCATTCTCATCCTCAAAACCAGAAATACTAGTGATACTTTTTCCTTCGCTAGAAGTAAAAGGTTCGTACACCGAAGCAAATGGGCGATTCCACGCCTCGCCATGTTGCCTTGCTGCTAGTGTTAAATAAGGTGCTTTATCCACATCATAAGGAAGTCCACTGTTCCCTTTAAACGCTTTATTTGGTGGCGATTTTATACTAAAAACCTCACGTCCTTCAGTACCTTTCATCCATAAATTCATAAACACATCTTCTTCTCCATCAGGCATATCAATTTTCCATTCAGCTTGATAATCATTGTTTGTACGCATCGATTTTTTATCCCACATATAATCTAACGCATATAAATGACCTCCTGCAAATGCCATTTCCTCACTCGGAACAAGTGCTAACGGCTTACCACCTCCATCGCTTACCGTTAAACTCTGACCTAAATTATGGTAGAAATAATCGTGAAATTTATCGCCTTTACGTTGTTTTTTAGAACGAAAAACATCTACATAGTAGCCCGTAGTTTCACCAGTCTTCACAATACTTACCAAGCGGCTTTGATCACTTTGGGTTTCTGGTTCCAAAAAGTATACATCGGAATAGGTAATATTTTTATAGTAACCTTCCTTTTGTTCTGATTTCGGATATTGTCCCATTAAATCGAATGCATGGTAACTTAGCATTTCTGTGTACGAAGAGACACCGTCTACCATTACCGTATTGTGAGCAGGGAATTGAGAATAATACTCTAAATATATTGGCTGAAGATAATTAGAACCTTTACCAGGATCGGAACCTTGTACGAAGCCTTTTCCATATAATTCCATATTAATTCCGTTAGCGTGCATATGGTTTCCAAGGGATCCGTTTAACGAGACCATCATACCATCTTTTCCTGTACCCATACGTTGCACGTGCCAACTTACATTAGGCGCATAAAAGGTCTGGGTGATATAGTCGTCTATATGACCCATTTTATATTTCGGATTCAATTCTAAAGGTTTACTTGCAAAAAAAGAAGAAATATCTGCTCTAGGTTTTTTACTTTTACTTGAACCCTCCGACGTTTTAGAAAACAACCTATACATGCCTGTAAACTCTTCTTCTAACTCTTGATCTTTATTTTTTTGAGCAATACGAATCATATCGCTCATAGACTCCGTACTTATAGGTCCGTAATACGAATCTCCAAAAGCAACAGCTTGCCCGTTAGGAAACAAATATTGAGGTAACATTTTTACAGCCTTTGGCATTACAGGTGTGTATGGTAAAATATTATGATCGAATGTATTGTCGAAATCTCTTATAAAATTGGTAAGGTCTTTAGTAACACCTTGAGAATATCCTGGACATTCGGCCCAAACACCATTAGCTTCGTCGTAGCCATAATCCATAAATTTATTTAGCGACCATTGTCTAGCCGAAGTCACATTTAAAATGTAATCTATATAGTATTCGCGTCCTTTATTGTCTTCATAATTTTTATTGTCTTGTAAAACCATGGCTGCTTTTAAAATAATCTTGGCCTGATGTAAATTCCAATTGTTTTGAGGTACACCGTTTTTTATAATTTGATCGATCCATCTTTTGATGGTCTTATCGTACAGCGCAATTTTATCTGAAGCATTATCTTCAATATACTGATGTAAGAAATCGTAAAGTTCTGCTATTTCAATTAGAGTGCTTTCGTGTATCACTTGGAAGTGCGTAAATCCAACAAGTGTCTGAATATGACCGTTAAGTAAATCTATTGGTTCACTTCTGTAAGACATTCCAGTCATGTAAGTATCAAATAAATCGAATGAAAATTTAGCATATCGTTCGTCATTTTCCAGCCAATACAGGAAAGCGGCATCTTTCCCTAAAGCGATTATTTTATTGTTGATATTTACAATTATATTCCCTGTTTCCGATTGCTCTGCCCATTCAAAAGGATGTCCTTCTTTTTCCTTGTTTGGCAACCACAATCCTCTTGGATCGTCCATATATGGAAGAATATCTTCTAAACTAGGTGTTCCGTAAGCCGTAGCCGAATTTCGGGAACCACTAAATCGTACTGTAGGAGCGGGAGCTTCTCCATCGGCATGAGAAAAATCTACACCGTTAATGTAAATGTTGCTGGCTTTAGTGTTCCAATGCATTTGTAAACGAGATACCATCCATTCGTCATCGGTTACATGACGCTCAACATAAGTATCAACTTTTTCATGTAAGCCTTTTAAGACATCTTGTGCCCAAGTTTCCTTTTTAATTGTTTTTTGAAGATCTTTTTTTCCTTTTTGCGTGATATAAATTCGGGGATACCCTTGTTCTAAATTCTCAGGAAGTGGAATCTGTGCGTGAGCGACTACTCCAAAGAAAATCAATACCATTAGAGATAAGGCCTTTTTCATTTTTAGTTAATTTTTTAAATTATAGTTTAGTTTGTTTTCTGAATGCTTTTGTATTCAATTTAATCTCTAGAAATTCTAACTTTAATTAGAAGTTTATCATTTCCATCTCTATTTTCGTCGATTCGAGTTTGTTTATTTTCAAGTGAGTTGACATCTAAATTCTTTATTATTATCCGTTTTTATGCAAGACAATTCACAAAATTTAGACTCACAACTACAAACATAAAAACGAATACTATTACCATTTAAAACATCTTTTAGACCGCTTTTATTTCTGCGTACAGCAATATCGTTTTTTTATTTTTTTTCGAATATAAACTATAGTTCTTAAGCTATAAATTATGGGTATTTATTCCATCAATGCTTCACCCTAACCAGCTCAAAAGGTATTAAAGTCAATTACATGGATATTCTATAAAAAGAAAAAGCCTAGAAATAAATCTAAGCTTTATATAAAATTGTCCCCATTAGAATGCGTCAATTTATGGTGTATTTACTAAATAATATCTGTAAAAATTAGTTTAGAACGTCATCTATTGTTTGTTCTAATCTTTTAATATTATCCTCACTATATCCTTTGATAATCTCTATAACTTCTTGGTCTTGATTTATAATTACATGTGTCGGATATGAGGAAATCACATATTCATCTCCGTCGATTACTACAATGTCATATGAAAACGGATGTTTAGGAAGGAAACTGTTTTTTAATGTTTCGTTTGTCGTCGTAATAGCAGGTGCAATAAATTTAACGTTCTCACCACTAAATTTTTCTACCAATTTATTGAGTTCAGGGATCTCTTTCACACAGGGAGCGCACCACGTTCCCCAGAAATTTAAGACCACGACTTTACCTTTTAAGGATTCCGACGAAATTTCAGTTTCATTAATATCCTTGAATTTGAATGGTGAAATAATTTCTCCGATCTCATAATTGATGCGTTTACCAAACTTAGGATCTAAGCTCTCGGCTAAAGCATGATCTAGAGTTGGGATAATTTCTAACAACTGGCTAAACTTCATTTTTTCACTAAAAGGTTGAGTAAACGACCACGTTTTACCATCCTCGGAAACTCCAATAGTATAACTCTTACCGCTCTTGAAATTAATATGAAATAACGCTTGATATTGATTTTCTGATTTGGCTAGTTTTAAAAGTCCTACAAGTTTGATGGTGTCGGTATCTTGCTTTAAAATGCGCTCCCACGTTTCGGTAAATTTTTCTTTGTATGTATTCTCATTTCCATAATATACAGGTAATAGATAGTCTACATACTTTGGGATATCCCTCATATTGTAAAACGCAATCATCTCGTTAACTTGTTTGGTCGCAGAAGCGTGAACATCTACTTGTCCGAATGAAGCATGCGTAAATAACAGAATTAAAAGGCTAAATGTTAGTTTTTTTATGTTCATAGTGTTGTATTCGCTTTTTCATTTAACCTGTTTTCTATATTCGGGTTTATTTTGGTGAGCTCCTTTGCAAATTGAATTTTATTCTTTGGAGAAATGACTATAACATTAAATGTACCGTAAGCTAGTTCTATCCTGTCCATTGAAGGGGCTGGTGATGAAATCATATTATTAGATTTACGAATAGACTTGATTTTATTTATATCGAACGATTTATTATACATAAAACCACATTTAACATTCAAAATCCCGTGATCATGAATCGTGTATGCTGTCGAAAAATGGAGATATAGAAAAAAACTTAATACCAATAAATGGATTCCACTCACAGACAGAATTTCTTCTATAGGTTCGTTTTGGAAAATCATAAATCCATTAATGGAAAGGAACAACACCACTAGAAATCCAACTAGCCTATATCCGAATTCTGATTTATATAATGTCATTTCTTCTGTTTAATTGTCCTAAATAATATTTTATGTTCATTTTTTTCATTGATAAAAAAATCCTTCGACTTCGCTCTGGATAAACCAAGCAAAAAAAATCTAGGCTTACGAACTTTTATCTAAATTTCCGACAGGCCAACCCAAAAAATAAAATACAACTTATATCGAAAAAGGACCTCCCTCGGCACAAGTCATTCTATAAAGTCAGCACGGGCAAATCTTAAAAAAAAAGTTTAATCGTTTAGGACTCTATTTTACATCACTTATTTTATTAGCCTAATTAAATTCGGATAAAAATTTCCTATTTTTCCTTTTCTAATTTTTACAGCAAACCATATTGGCAATATTATGTTTATGCCATAAAGAACACCCCAAGCATATAAGGATAATAAAAAATTCCCTGGTCCGATATCTAAATGACTAATTTTCAAAAAAGTACCAATTATTAAGGTTGTAGACGCAAAAAACGTCCAAACTATCTGAAAATTCAATAGGTTTGCTCCCATCTCTTTCAGTCCATTTATTTTATCTTTCTTAGTCATCCATAAAATAAAAGGAATAATAATATTTCCACTGGGAATAATTATACCTGTTAAAACAGATAAGTGAAAATAAATTAGATAGTTCGTGTCGATATGCTTCCCATAGTCAAGTATATCTTCTGCATGTATGTCTAAAGCTTTACAAATTAAATGCAACGTTTTTCCTCTAGGTTCACTTTCGTTATTTTCAATCCGTTGAACGGTTCTCAAATTAACGGTTGCATATTCTGCCAATTCTTCTTGAGACAGTCCTTTTTTCTTTCTTATTTCCTTAATTTTTCTTCCGATTTCGTTCATTGTTAATTTTGAATTATTCATGTAACAAAACTACTTACGAATCTAACGTTTTGATAACGGTTTACTTGCGACATTTCTATGACATTCATGCCTAGAGGCCCATTTTGTTATGTTTTTTTTAATTAGTGACATCATCTATCTTAACAATCAATCTACCATTTACTCAACTTCATTATTCATGCCTGAAGCACTACATTTTTACAACACGTTAATACGCTCTCTTAAATGAATATCTACAGACGAGCTTCCCACCATAATTTCAAAATCTCCAGGCTCTACAGTCCAATTCATATTAATATCTAAAATCTCTAAATCTTCTGGATGTAAAGTAAAATGAACGGTTTTTGTTTCGCCAGGTTTAAGAGCAACACGATCGAAACCACGTAATTGAGATTCGTAAGTAGTAACGCTACTCACCTCATCTTTTAAATACAACTGAACAACCTCGTCTCCCTCGCGTTTTCCTGTGTTCTTCACTTTAAAAGACACGTCTATATCGCTTTGAGATTGTTTTGTTTTCTGATTTACAACTAAATCACTGTATTCAAACGTCGTATAACTTAGTCCGTAACCAAATGGGTACAACGGACTTAAAACACGTGTGTTTCCGTAGCCATTAGGTCCTGCACCTGGTTGCCCGGCTTGCGATCCTGGTTTGTAAGGGAAATTCAATGGGATTTGTCCAACAGATTTTGGAAAGGTCACCGTTAGTTTTCCGCCAGGATTATAATCTCCAAATAACGTTTCGGCAATGACTTCTCCCGCTGCCGTACTTGGAAACCAAGCTTCTAAAATAGCTGGTAAAAACTTATTTTCCCAGTTAATAGTAAGTGGCTGACCGTTAATTAAGACTAAAACTACAGGTTTTCCTGTAGCATACAATGCTTGGACGAGTTGAAATTGGCGTCCCGGCAGTCCCAAACTGGTTCGCGATTTGGTTTCTCCCACACGCTTTTCATCTTCACCAACTACAGCTATAATAATGTCCGATTTTTTGGCTTGCTCAACGGCTTCAGCAATATTTGCTTCTTCTGATGCCGAAAGTGGCGTTGGAATAATCTCACTTCCTGGCCAATCCGGATCTACAATATCGCAACCCTTAACATAATGGACTTCAGCTTTATCTTTTGCGTAATTTTTTATGCCTTGATATACGGATGTTGATGGATTATCTGCTGGACCATAACGACTATACGTAAAACTCACCTCGTCGGCCAAAGGTCCAGTAACCAATATATTTTTTAGATGATTAACATCTAGAGGTAATAAATTATTTTCGTTTTTAAGAAGCACTAAAGATTCTCTATTGATTTGTTTTGAAAACGCTTCGTCGGCAGCCGTATGCACCAAATCATCTGAAGCTTTAGGATTCTCCACATAAGCCGAATCGAATAATCCCAATCTAAATTTCACTTTTAAAACATCAGCCACTCTAGAGTCGATTGTTTTCATTGAAATTTTTCCTTCTTCAATAAGTTCACGAAGCGGTTCTATAAAAGATTCTGGTGTGCGGAATGTGGTCCGTACATTTAATCCTGCTTCTACCACTTGTCTCACTGCTTCTTTATAGTTTTCGGCAACATGATGCTTTTCAGAGACATATTCTACTGCTTCACTATCTGATACCACATAGCCATTAAATCCATATTGCTCTCTAAGTAACTCAGTTAAAAAATAAGAACTTGCTGTTACTGGCACACCATCATAATCGTTATAACTACTCATAATCCCCATAGGTTTCGCTTCCTGAATAACGCGTTTAAATGGATATAAATGCAACTGATGCATTTCTCGAGGTGCGACATGCGGATCCGTTCTAGCATCGCCATCTCTGGCACCTTTTGGCACACTATATACCGCAAAATGTTTAAGTGTTGCAGCCACACCTTGGGATTGTACGCCAAGTGTCATTTGTTTTCCCATTTCGGCAATATGGAAAGGTTCTTCGCCATAACATTCTAACACTCTTCCCCAACGCTGATCTCTAGCAACATCTAAAATAGGTGCATAAATATTGGTGTAGCCTAAAGCCTTAGCTTCTCGACCAACAATGGTTCCCGCTTTATAAACCAAATCTGTATTCCACGTACTTCCAATACCTATTGGTGCCGGAAGTGGTGTTGCTTTTTTATGACATAATCCATGAACGCCTTCGTTGGTAAAATCGACAGGAATTCCTAAACGTGTTTCTTCTATAAACCACTTTTGAACGGTATTTATAGCCTCGGCATGCGTACTATATGGAAAAGAATACGAGGTATGTGTTTTCTCTTGATTCCAAATGGTATTTAAATGCTCGTCGATATTAGCGATACCATCTTTCCAAACGCGATGCTTCCAATTGGCTGTTGGTAATTCATCTTCAAGAACACGCGCAAAACCATACAAGGTCGTTAGCTGACATGTTTTCTCGTTAACATTCATCAAGGAGATGAGATTAGACACGCGATCGTCGATATGCGCTTTGGGGTCTTCGTAGACATCCTTTACGCCATTCTTATTAAAATCGATCCAATCTTTATGATATATTTTTGGACCTTCAGTTTTGAATGATGACAACAAAAACATACTGGACAAAAGAACTACTGTGGCTTTAAACTTCATGGTTTATTTTAATGTTTTAGCAATACGCAATTACATTTATTTTACTGGATTTTCTATGATTGCTTTTGCATCTTCCGGATTTGTTTTTTGTGTTCCGGTTAGTAAATAAATAATCATTCCCGCATCTGAAGGGTCAAAATCTCCTTTTTTAATACAGGTTAATTGTCGGCTATACAACCAATCTAGTTGCTTTTTGGCTTCTGCAGACTGTTCTCGGATTGGTGATGTTTTAATCCAATCGAATCTTTCGATAGGTGCTTTCATACCATCATAATCGTCACCGCCATTCTGATTGGCAATTCTATCGCAAATCAAACCTTTAGATTCAAAACTAGATTTTATTTCGTTCCAAGTCCACCCCGAATGTTGCTCCCACTTATTTGGTTTATCGGCATGATTATCGTTCCAACTATGATGAGAAATTATACGTACAAACTTTAATTTAGCCTGGTCGGCTTTTGCAAGAGCACTGCCCACCACCTGCATTGGTCCAGCTGCTATTATAGTTAACGGATCTTCTTTTTTAGATCTGTTTATTTCCTTCACTATTGCTTGAATTGCTTTTGTAGAATCTGCTACAGCTTCAATAAAATGAGTTTGATTAAAATGAAATATTTTCTGTCCTTCTAAGGCACTAATCTGCATCTCTTTTTGTGCATTTTTGTGATCGTGATTGCTACCCCAAATATGATCGCTAAACGTGTACACAGTTAAACGATCTTGCAAACCCTTTGCTGCCAATAAGGCCAATGAAAAAGGTGTTGCCGCCCAATCGTCGTGATCATGCTCGTTTCCGTCTGAACTTATTACAATACGTCCCGTAGTAAAAGGTACGGTTTGAGCGTAAAATTTTGTTGGAATATTCCAAATCATACAAAAAACAAGAAGAGTCTTAATAAATTTCATAACAAAAGGTTATTTAGTTAATGCCAAGTGGTTTGGCTTTTCCAATTTTTCTAATCGCAGTAAGGCTTCCATGAAATAATAATCGGCATAAATTATAGGCTCGTCTATTTCTTTACCTTTTGGATGATGACCAGTAGAATGTAATAATAAGGCATTATTAGCATCGCCACTTAAATAGTTTTTAGAGGATAAAGCCGTTATAAATCGCTTCGCTTCCTGTCTGTATTTGTCCTGCAACTTATTATCTTTAACAAGCTCTGCCAATTCTAATAAGCCACAAGCGGCAACAGCGGCGGCAGAAGCATCTCTAGGAGCGTTAGGAATTGCTGGATCATCGAAATCCCAATATGGCACACCATCTTTGGGTAAACGCTTTAAATAATGTTCTGTAAGCTTAATGGATGTTTCTAAAAAATCAGTTCGTCCTGTTTCTCTATAAGCAACGGCGAATCCGTAAATGCCCCAGGTTTGCCCGCGTGCCCACATAGACTCATCTGCATAACCTTGATGTGTTACACCACGAATAAATTGACCTGTTTTATCGTCGAATGAACCTAAATGATACACTGCGCTATCTGGTCGTACCAAATTATTCATAGTTACTTCGGCATGGCTTAGGGCGATATCGTATAGTTTTTTATTTCCACCATTTTTAGCCGCCCAAAAAAGAAGCTCCAAATTCATCATATTATCTACAATGGTATTGTGCGGGTATTCTTGTTTACTTGGCCATGAGTGAATAGATCCAACAATGGGATTATATAACGTTGCTAAAGTATCTGCGGCGGCGAGCATAATATCCTTATATGCTTCATTTCCTGTTAAACGATAACCGTTTCCAAAACTACAGTACACCTGAAATCCGATATCATGATCTTCGGCTTCAGTATATGCTATTGTTTTTATAGAAGCTGTATATTTTTCGGCGGCAGCTTTTACTTCGGCATTTCCTGTATATTCATAAGTATACCATAAAATGCCAGGCCAAAAGCCACTACACCAATCTCGAACACCAACCAATTTCCAATCCTTTTCACCTTTTACAATATGTCTTGGAAAACTATCGGTTGTTTTTAATGCCTTTAAGGCTTCGTTTATTTTAATGACACTTTGGTCCAGAACAATTTCTGAATTGGTCTTAACCGTTATTTCCTTTTTTTCGGCACCACAACCTAGTAGAAGTATGGAAATTAAACTACAGCTTAACAGATGTTTTGATAACTTCATAAATTCTTTTTAAAATGATATATCCCTTCTTATTCGAAATGAAAAAGACCTATACAATTATAAAAAGACTTTAGGATTAAGCATATAAGCTATGAATCAATTACCATAACTTAATGCCCAAATAAAGGATTTGTCCATATAAAAAGAGAAGACCTACTCTTGTTCTGATTCTTTTTTATGATGTTCGATATACTCACTTGGCGTCATCTCATACAATTCACGGAAGGTTTTACCAAAATATGCAGCGGAGTTAAAACCAGACATATGTGTAACTTCTTTAATAGTGTACACGTCTTTAATTAACAATTCTGACGCATATTTTAAACGTATTGTACGAATAAAATTACTTGGGTTTTGTCCAGTTATAGATTGGATTTTTCTGTAAAACTGAGAACGCCCAATACCTATTTCTTTTAATAGATGTTCTAATTTAAAATCGGTATCGCTAATATTATCTAAAATTACCTTTGTTGTTTTCTCTAAAAACGCTTCATCTATAGAGTTTGTAGTCGCCTCATTCGGTGTAATTACCGCACCCAATTTCGAGAATTTTTCACGTATAACGCGTTTCGCTTCTAATAAGTTATCTATTCTAGCTTTTAACACATTTATATTAAAAGGTTTTCCTAAATAACCATCGGCTCCAGTTTTATAGCCTTCAATTCTGTCCTCTTCTAACGCACGTGCTGTTAGTAAAATAACCGGTATATGGCAAGTTTCAAATTCTGATTTAATGTGTTTGCACAATTCAAATCCATCCATTTTTGGCATCATAACATCACTAACCACAATATCTGGGTAATATTTCTGAACTTTTGTTAAGCCCTCTTCTCCGTTAACAGCATCTATAATTTTATAGAATCCGTGGAGCTCATTTTTTAAATGATCACGTAATTCCTTATTATCTTCTACCACTAAAACAGTTGGTAATTTATCTGTATTTACGTCGCTTTCCTTCATAGATGATTCCGAAATATCATCTGAAATAAGCATATCATACTCGATAGATTTCATGGAATTTATTAAGAATTCATCTTTTACAGCAGTGATTTCACTAGTTTCTGCCGTTTTATTAATAGGAATTCTCACCACAAATTTACTTCCTTGGTTAATCTCGCTTTCAACAAAAATTTCTCCGCCATGAAGTTCTACTAATCCTTTGGTAAAGTTTAATCCTATTCCGGTTCCCGTTTTATTAACATCGACATTATAGAATCTAGAGAATATTTTATTAAGTTGTTCCTTATCTAAGCCAATACCAGTATCTTCAACTATAATTTCGACAAAAGAAGACATCTTCTTCTTATTCTGCCCGATTTTACTGGCATATTTATTTTTTTCTGAAACCTGATTGACCGACACTTTAATTTCACCACCGTTATTGGTGAATTTTATGGCATTAGAAATTAAATTAGTTAAGATTTTTTCAATTTTATCGAAATCGAAGAATGTTATTAAGTGATCGGAATTAGAAGTAAAAGAATAGTCTATATTCTTTTTCGAAACTAAGCCTTTAAACAACGAGAAGATATCGTTACTAAACTTTATAATATCGCCTTTTTGCACTTGTAAAGGTGCCATTCCGACTTCCATTTTACGATAATCTAGCAACTGATTAACAAGATATAATAAGCGCCTTGCACTTCTTTGGATGGATAATGCCGACGTCTTAACCAATTCTGGGTCGTTATAACCCGCCACTAATTTATCTAACGGGTTTAAGATTAAAGTTAATGGTGTTCTAAATTCATGAGATACATTTATAAAGAACTCAAGCTTCATTTGATCGAACTCGTGTTCCTTCTCTGAATTAATTCTGTTTTTATAGTATTTCTTGAAGTATAAAAATCCAACGACTCCAACAACTAAATACAGAAGATAAGCATACCAGGTTTTCCATGGTGGTGAATTTAGGTTGAAATTTACAGAGGTTACCGGCGCATCTTCCCACTCGTCGTTAGTAGATGCTTTAACTTTAAAGGTATAATTGCCAGGCTGTAAATTAGAAAAATTAACCACTCTATTGGTTCCTGCTTCAATATAGTCTTCGTCCAGCCCCTCCATTTTGTAAGCATACTTAACCTGCTCCTGATTTTGAAAATGAAGTGCTATAAAATCGAACGATAAATTGGTCTGGTTATAATTAAGCACAATATTACCTGCTTCGGTAATTGGAGATTTTAAAACAAATTTGTTATTAACCGTATCGCCAACATTAATCGCTTTGTTATTAATCTTAAGGGCAGTTATCTTAGGTTTTAATTTTTCTGTTGGATTTATAAAAATATCATTAGGCTTAAATATATTAAACCCATTAATCCCTCCAACAACAATACGACCATCGCGAGTTCTTTCTATAGCCTTACTCTGGTATTCCATGCCCTGAATACCATCGTGCGTATTAAAATTCTTGAATGTTTTGGTTTCAGAACTAAAAAACGACAAACCACTACGCGTTGTAATCCAGAAATCCTTATTTAAATCTTCTATAATTCCCGTCACCAAATTGTTTGGCAAACCATCTTGCGTAAAATACGATTCTAAAAGCTTAAGGTCTTGGTCTAGTTTAAATATACCAATATCCGTCCCCAGCCAAATATTATCTGAACTATCTAGTGTAATATCATTAATCCGATTACCTATAATTCCGTTGATATTTACCTCTTTAAACGTAATCTGTTCTGGAATACTATCCCCTAAATCGTCTAGATCGATATAATTTAACCCTAAAGACGTCCCTACTAAAAGGCGATTATTAGAATCTATTAATAATGAAAACACAAAATTACTTAGTAAGCCACTTTGCCTATCATTTCCTATTTTATAATGATGAAAAATTTCATTTTTACGATCGAAAAGGTCTAAACCTTCGTCTCTTAAACCTAACCAAACGCGACGATTTTCATCTTCTATACCTGTCCAAACCGAGTTTTGTCCGATGGTATTGTCGTTAGAATCCTTATGAAGAAAACGTTTAAACAACTTGGTTTCTGGATCGAATTTACTAACCCCTCCATCTAATGTACACACCCAAATAGCGCCATCGCGATCTTCGAACGTGTAAAGCATTTTATTAGAACTTAAAGACGTTGCATCGTTTGGTTTAAAACCGTAAGCCGTGAATGAATTATCTTCCTCGTTAAAATAATTTAATCCGCCATTATACGCCCCTAGCCATATTCGTCCTTTAGAATCTTGCAAAATAGATTGAACAATTTTCTCGTTTAAACCATTCTCTCGTCCTTCCTGATAATAATAATGACCAAAACTAGATTTTTTAAGATCCAGTTTACTCACACCTTCGTTGTAAGTAGATAACCAAAACACGCCGTTAGAATCTTCTATAACGTCTGAAACCTGATTTCCAGGAAGCGAAAACGGATCTGAAGGATTGTTCTTAATCTGATTTAAATGGTCGTTAATTTTATCGTATATAAAAATACCTGAACCGTCTGTAACAATCCATATCATCCCTGAAGAATCCTGATAAATACTATAAAAAGGTACTCTCTGTTCTGAAAGAGAAATTTTCTTAAACGTATTTGTATCTTTATTCCACAGCACGATGTTGGAAATGTCGTTTCCAATCCAGAAATCATTATCCGCATCGATAAATAAGCGTTTTGGAATGTGGTTTAATTCATATGGCGAATCGCTTTCAATTAATATACGCTCGAAAGTATCCGATTCCGGATTGTATTTATTAAGATGTTGCCCACTGGTTTCAATCCAAATTACACCATCGTTATCCTTTTCAATAATATTTATATTATCGTTATCTAAGCTATTTTCATTTTCAGGGCTGAAAGTGTAATGTGTAGGTTTTAAATTTTTGACATTATAAGTATTTTCATGCAATGGGAGTTTTACCAAACCATGGCTAGTTCCCACCCACAATGTATTCTTACTTTCGTCGTATAGCAGTGTGTTTATAATCTTTTTGGGATTATACGAATTGATAGGCTGATCGTATAAGGTGACGTGCTTAAAGACCTTGGTGTATTTATTGAAAATATTTAGACCATTGTTAGTCCCAATCCACAAATGTCCATTTTTATCTTCCTGAATAACATTAATTCTGTTATTACTTATAGATGTAGAATCGTTTAATATGGGTCTAAAAATCTCGAATTCGTACCCATTATATTTATTTAAACCATCGATGGTTCCGAACCACAGAAATCCTTCACTATCTTGAAACACCTCTAAACAGGTACTACTGGACAATCCTTCTTCTGTATTTAAGTTCTCGAACTTAAGATTGTTAAACTGTCCAAAACTGAAATTACAGCAAAAAAATAAAATTAAAAGGGTTAAATTCTTATTCATCTTATGCTTTTCTATCAATTCTGCAATAATACTAAATTTAAGCAAAAGATAATTTGAGATAGAACTATTTCTTTTATAAAATTCAGTAAGAATTTATTAAAATTCGCCTAAATACGCATTAGACAAACTTGGTAATCAAAGTCTTAATTAAGAAAAAATGTAAGTTTACTCTGTTGGAAAATAAATAATTATAAATATGGTCATTACCTTACAAAACGTGATGTAAGCTCTGGCGATATTTTTAAATTATCGCGCCACAATTCTATTAAAAAATAGATTAATTATAAAGCGTCTAAAACGTAGAATGAACAAAAAAAAATCTCAGATTAATAATTAATCTGAGATTTTTAAAACGAATACAGTTATGAGGTAAGGCCAGGAGATAGCACCGCCACAGATAAAATAGTGACGTCCCCAATACTGTATCGTCCGACAATCTTTGAGTGAATACAAGTAATCTTGACTCTTTAGGTTCGACATTAAGATATCGCCACTAAAACAACTACTCATCCTCTATTCAAAATCATGTCTATCTATATAACTTAGGGATTATGTGGTTTGCAATACTGTTTCTTTGGAGCTAGGATTTTTAACTTTTCGATATACCCAAGCTATTTCTCCCAATTGAAATATTATTTTCGCAGAATCTTTCATAGATAATTTAGAACCATCGGCATGAATCCAGCGTTTAAGAGGTTGTTCGCAAAGTATAGTCTTGGCTTGTTTTAATCCGAAATGCTGACTCATACGTTTAAAGATTTCGACATCAAAGATCCATTGCGTAACAAACTTTTTTCCGAAGGCAATATTTATAACATCTTTTCTAAAGATTTTTGCTCCACATTGGGTGTCTTTAAAATCCATTTTTAAAATGGTTCTGATAATAAAATTAATGCTTAAACTAATTATTTTCCGTGCAGATTCCTTGGTAATATTTGCGCCCATTCTAGAAATTCGAGAGCCACTAACTATTTTAAAATCGGAGGTTTCTATGGTTTTCACTAAATCATCAAAATCGGCTAAATCTGTAGACAAATCGGCATCTAAAAAACCGATATAATCTAAATCTGCTTTCTTCGCCATATGTAGCATGCCTAAGCGTACCGCTTCTGCTTTTCCGCCATTCTTTTCGCAATCGTATACCGTAATAAAATCCTCTCTACCTTTTTGAAGATTATAAAGCACTTCTAAAGTTTTATCCTTACTCCCATCGTTTACAAAACATAAATGATACCCAGAATGTTTATCTATATAACTAATAAATTCTTCACTCAATAAACGCTCTTCTTCATTATAACACGGGATAACAACACCAACACAACGTTCCTGAATAACAACATGGCTTGCAGACACCATACTTTGCACTTCCGGAGCACCAATTAAGCGCTTTACACGTGCACTTATTTCGTTAAGACTCAGCGGTTTTTTCATATAATCGTTAATCCCTAAGTCGAAACCTTCTGTAATTGTATCGTCTGTTGTATTTCCAGACAAGACCATTATAGGCGTTTCTGCTCTATAAGATTGTCTTATATGTTTTACAATATCCAACCCTGAAACAAACGGCATATTAACATCTACAATAACCAAATCTGGATTAAAGGTATCATAAGCAGTTATACCTTTTTGTCCATCGACTTCTATCCGTACCTCATAACCTAATTCGGATAAGCGCTTTTGTAAAGGAAGTAAAACGAGCTGTTGATCGTCTATGGCTAAAATCTTCATAATACCTGATTTTATTGGTTTAGTTACTTCAAAAGTACTTTAGAAGCGCGTCGTAAAAATCTAATTTAGTTTAACCTACCTCCTTATATCGACGAATGGCGGATTGCTGTAGATGATTAAAAAAGAAAGCCCTACTTAATTTATTTATCTTTACCGTACTGATAATTCAATGAAAGAAACCTCAAACAAATACTTAATCGTCGCAATCCTATTAGGACTTGCATTTCATGGTAGTGCCATATTTTTTACTTTGGAAACCACATACGATGCCTTAATACATCTGTTTTTTGCAGATCATTATTCACAAAGTTGGTTCGAGCCTTGGAATTATAAATGGTACACAGGATTTACCGTACAAAGCTATCCGCCTTTAGTACATCAATCTATAGCGTTATTGTCTTTGATTGGAGGCTTAAAGTTTGGAATGTTTAGTGTGGCTCTTATAGCTATTGCTTTATTTATTACTGGTGTTTATCGTTTTTCCTTAATGATGACGGCCAACAAAACAGTAGCTGGTTATGCTACCATCTTGGCTGTGTTTTCATCTTCCTTCATAGAAACCCTTCATATATTTGGCCAATTACCCAGTATTATTGGTGTCTCTGTATTAATGCATGCCTTACCAGAAATTTACCTGTGGCTAAAAACAGGTAAACGCTGGTACTTGGCCACCTCGCTATCTTTAATTGCTGTTACTGTAACCTCACACCATGTTACGCCTATTTTTGGCATGATATTTTTTATATTCCCATTAATAGGTATGGTTATTATGGATGTCTCTCGCGAGCAGGTTGACAGTATAAAAGAAGTAACGTTTAATTTGTTTTTAAATAGTTTTTTCAAGCTGTTTAAGCGCATTTTAAGTTTTGGTCTATTATCGCTTGTATTAATTATAGGATGTATACTGCCGTATTGGTTAAACTCGAAAGCAAATCCCATAACTCAGGTGCCTATTCCGCACGGATCGCGAGATAATTTTCTAGAAGTGACATCGTCTGGATTGGTTTTCTTTTTAATTCCTTGGGGTATTTTACTAGTACTATTGCCTTATATATTTTACAGATATTATAGCAAACGCTATTTGTTTTTTGGCTTGTCGGTTACCATTTGCACCATATTAGGTACAGGGGGAACCACATCTATTCCGTTAAAAATGTTAGGTGAGACAGCCTTTAATATTTTAACTTTAGATAGGTTTACGCTTTGGGCTTCCATATTATCTATCCCGATAATGGGTGAATTTGCCTATCGTTTTGTTGAAGGTGATTTAAAAACGCTAATCCAATCAAAATTTGGAGCCGTTTACCACAGAATTATTGGTGGAATACTTGCTGGTCTTATGGTATTTATGGTGATTTTTACTATGAGCTTAAACTATTTCAGACCTTCGCAACCACAGAAAATAAAAATGCTTCCTATTGTGAATTTCTTAAACCAAGACGATCACGATAAATGGCGTTTTTTAACGCTTGGTTTTGGCGACCAAATGGCTTGGTTAAGTGCTCAAACCAATGCCATGACCGTCGATGGCAATTACCATTCGGCCCGACGTCTTCCAGAATTAACCACACGCCCAATAGAACGTTTAGAAAATTCCAAATTTAAAGGCGTTGCCGGGATCGGTTCCTTACAGCAATTTTTAACTACCCCAGAAAAATACAATCTCAAATATATTTTTTCTAACGATAAGTTTTACGATCCTATTTTATATTTCTGCGGATGGCAACGTTTACGGCAGTTAGAAAATGGAATTATGGTTTGGGAGCGTTTAAACATTCCGCCGGTATCCTCTATTTTACCCAAGGAAGATGTCGCGAAATGGTTAAAAATTCACTGGGGCATTGTTCCTTTTTTAACCGTTTTGGTAGCCTTTGTGTTAAACATACAGATGTTCTGGGTAAACATGTTAAAAACGCGCTTTAAACCTTTACCTGATTTTTTAAAATATCCAGTGGCCTATACTAAATTTAACAAGACAGTACTGCGTATTACCCATGTATGGTCCCTATTACTCGCAATTGTGGTTTGTTACAGTATTTATATGTTTTACTTAAAAAATGATACGCAACGCAGTCCTGAACATGCCATTATCGCATATTATGACGCCCTCGATTTTAAAAATTTTGAAAAAGCGCACAGTCTAATCGATCCCGAAATCGACATGCCAATTGCACAATATATGTTGGAAATCTCGGTTACCGACGGCTTGCTTAGTAGTTATGCGAAAATGGATGCCATTACAACTGAAATTACCACGCTAAACGATAGTACCGTATCTGCGAAAGTGATTACGCAATGGATAACACCTCTCGAAAAAATTGAAAAAGTAGATTATAAGTCCTTATCCAAACATAAAGGAAAATGGTACATTCACGCAGACGATTTAAATCACGATCTGCCACCAGATCAATTGTATTCAGATCGCGCTATAACCTATTTCAATCAGGGACGGCGCCGTATTACCACAGAGCAAACCCATCATGAAGATATATTAAAACAACCCGTTTTAGAAGTTCTTTCGGCAAAATTGGTACACCACAACGGGAGTTATGCTATTATTGGTGAAATACAAAATATAGATAATGTTCCTGCAGATGTGGTTTTAAAAGGAACGCTATACAATAACGCGAATACACAACTGGCCACATACAATGCCAAGTACCACGTTAAACATAAATTAATGCCTAAAGAATCGAGTAGTTTCCGGATTAATTTTGAAGGCATTGCTTGGTCTAAAACTCAAGATTCTATTCCCGAAACTTTTAATCCCGATGAATTTACACCTGTAGCTTTTGAAGAGCAACCTACTAAATTTAACTTGCAAGTCGCAGGAAATGTCACCGGATCCGATTTGTATAAAAAAGGTGTACTAAGCGCGCTAACTATTAATAAAGAAACCATACACGGGAATTTGTTTAACAGTGGTGCTCAAGAAATAACAATACCTCAACTATTAATCACGTATTACGATGCGAATAAGACTATGGTTTGGGTAGATCATCTATTTTTAAAAGCAGGTATTAGGCAACAGCGAAAACAAGATTTTGAATATCAGTTATTAAAAGCGGGGTCCACAGAAATTATAAATACAGATATATCTAATATTTTTGTAAATGGTTTACCCAATGCAGATATAGCTTCTAAAATTGTTCCAGAAAGAATTAAAAATCATAATAACGAACATTTACAACCTATTAATCATCCGGATTTTTGTTATATTAAAATAGAATTAAACACCTATCTAGGCAACCCAAACTAATGCTTTTGAAACGAACATACATATTCTTTTTAGGACTGATTTTATTATCATCGTTCGCTGTAGCACAAGAACATGCCACAGATATTGCAATACATAAAATAACAGCAACAACCGAGTATGAAGTTGGCACACCTGTGATTTTAGAATTCACAGCTTCGGCAGAAAAAAACCCATTACTTTATTGTACAAGCAGTTTTGGATCAACTTTAGTGTCTTCTACATATAACAACAATACACTTCAATATATAATTCCAGAAAACATATGTAATAAAATTGGAGTTGTAAACTGGACATTAGTAGACGGTACACATTCCATTTCTGGGCATTTCAATATAACTCCTAAGGCGGAAGTCGCCAAGATGGAAACTTATATCGGTCCGCCAAGTATAGAAGCTGGTGGCACAGATTACGCTATGCTAGTAATTATTCCAACGGACTCGTTAGACAATCCAGTACCCGAAAACACGCTAGTAAACACAAAATATCAGTTTTTAGATACAGAAGTGCAAGAGCCTATTTTTACAAAAAACATAATTGCATATAAAAACATATATTCTAAAAAAGAAAGCGGACGCCTATTAGTGGCTTCAGAAAGTTTAGGTGTAAACAGTAAAGAATTTACCCTAAATGTCTGGGCAGCCATTCCCACAGCATTCACCATTTCTGCCACGCGCCCCCATGCCTATGCCGATGGCAATCAGATTACAACCTTTAGCACCTCGATACTAAAAGACATGCACGGCAATGTGGTTAGCGATGGGACTTTTGTTACCTTTTTTATTACCAACAGCGCAGGAAATATTCTTAAGACAATAGGGAATACCATTTCAGGGGTGGCACATGCAAAGATGATTCATCCAGATTTTCAAGATCAATGGCAGATTAGGGCAACTGTAGATGGCATGTCCGAAAGCCAGTTGCTTACATTAGACTACAAGCGTGTCATCGAAGATTTCGAAGTTACTTTTTCAAATCATAATCGCGATATTGTAGTTGGTCCATTACAGAGCTTTATGCAACAAATGATTCCCGACGGTTTACAGGTAGATCTTTTAATTTACAAAGACAATACGTTTGTACACCGCGTAACTAAAACATCTTTTAATGGCTATGTTAACTTTCATTTAAAGCCTGCAATCTATGCCAACCAAATCTATACCTTCCGTGTTGAAACCGCTGGAATAGGCAAAACATTTAATGATAAAAAACTATGGTAGGTCTTAATAAAAACATACTCCGATCCATTATAATCCTCTCCTATATTATGATTACTGCCTTAATACTTTCTGGCATAAG
This sequence comes from Formosa bonchosmolovskayae, assembly GCF_051016085.1. GTDB lineage: Bacteria > Bacteroidota > Bacteroidia > Flavobacteriales > Flavobacteriaceae > Formosa. Next base: position 2,601,555 of record NZ_CP174605.1, on the reverse strand, counting down.
TGCCCTTTTTAGTTATCTAAATACAGGTGCCGACAGAAGTAGCATGCTACATACCGAAATACAAAAGGTAGCACAATACACACCAAAACTTACTTGGACACCGATACAAAATGAAGGCCGACACATGGATAACCAAAATCTAACAGCCTTACAAAACGATTATTTAGATGCTTGGTACGTTAAACACATTGCTTATAAAACCAATAAAACAGCCGGTATAAAAGATTATTATACAGATAGTGCTAGAAGGCATTTATACGATTTTATCGCGTTAAATAAAGCCGAAAATATTACGATTGATGCCACCACATTAAGCCATAATCCAACCTTAGACTTTTTTAGTGAAGACGGCCAATTGGCAGTAATAACAGATAGAGATGTCGTAGAATATAAACGCGTTTTTAAAGACCATAAACTTGTTTTAGAAACCACTGAAACGGCTACCTATAAAATCGTATTTTTATTAGAAGATGGCTTTTGGCGCATTCGCCATTTGGTTAAGGAAAATCAAGCTACTTTTAAAGCAGAAACATCCAAAGTTGAAACAAAAAGCCTAAGTATTAAAGGGATTAATTATTATCCCAAAGACACGCCATGGAATATGTTTGGCGACGAATTTTCTATAGAGATAATTGCAAATGATTTTAAAATTATAAAACAGGCCGGTTTAAATACCGTAAGACTATTTGTGCAATATGCAGATTTTGGTAAAGCAGAGGTTAAACCTGAAAAACTAGAAAAATTAAAACAGACGCTAGATCTTGCCGAGGCAGCACATTTAAAAGTAGTGCTCACTTTATTTGACTTTTATGGCGACTATTCCGTTTTAGATTGGTCATTAAACCAAAGGCACGCCAGCATTATAGTGAACACCTTTAAAAATCACAATGCCATTGTTGCTTGGGATATTAAAAACGAACCTAATCTGGATTTTGAATCGAGAGGAAAATCTAATGTGGTAGCTTGGTTAGATGCCATGATCCATGTAGTAAAGTCTACAGACACCATACACCCTGTAACTATTGGTTGGTCTAATGTAGCGAGCGCTTCAATTTTAAAAGATAAAGTAGACCTCGTATCGTTTCATTATTACGAAGATTTAGATGCATTAGATCAAGCTATAAAAACATTAAAGAAAAAAATTCCTAATAAGAAATTGGTATTACAAGAATATGGTATATCCTCTTATAATGGGATTTGGAAACCTTTCGGATCTTCGGAAGAAGATCAAGCAAATTATCATAAAAAAATTCAAGATATTATTGCTAAAAACGACTTAGAGTTTATGTCTTGGACACTTTACGACTTTACAGAAATACCAAAGGAAGTCGTTGGACGACTTCCTTGGAGAAAAAATATTCAGGAACATTTTGGGTTTATTAGGCAGAACGGGGACCGCAAACCTGCTTTTAAACACATGGCTAAACCATAATGTTTTCTTTTTCTTTATTTTTTACTACATACTTCTTTTCAATTATAGTTTTAAAGGTATCTAAATACATCTCTGCAATTTTAGACATAGGATGTGCCGTTGCCGCCTTGTAATTCATTTCTCCCAACCCGATTCTATAACTGCTATTGGTTACTATAACTTCAATTGCATTTGCTAAACTTTCTACACTAGTCGGATCAAAAAACTCACCTTCATACCCTTCATCTTGAACCAATAGCGCTAAGTCTCCTAAATCTGGCATAACCACAGCTTTTCCATAACTTCCTGCTTGATGCAAAACTCCAGAGCTTCCCGTTGTTGCAGTATATGGAAAGACTACAACGGCACTTTCATTAAATAATTTTGCAACTTCGTCTTCTTCAACATAACCCGTAAATCTCACATTAGACAGGTGTTTATAAGCCTCTTTTACTTGGTCTAAGTAACCAGGAACATTGGGATTATCTGTTCCTGCAATAACAACTTCTAAATCTAAATTGGTTCTTTCTCTTACCAATTCTACAGCTTCAATCATCCCTTCTACTTTCTTATAGGTTCCAAATTTTCCAAAGGTCATTATTTGCATAGGACCTTCCGGCAGACTATAATTAGGGGCTTCAGGGGTTTCGAAAGTACCGTGTGGTATTAATTTAATATTTGTAGATAAGTATTTAACTTCTAAGATATCAACATATTTTTGCATGGTTACAGCAACCATATCGGCTTGTAGAATTAATTTAGTTAACCTAGTCCCTATCGCACCATACATTTTTTGCATGATTTTATTTGATGTAAAACCTGCTCGTCCCAAATCTACTTCTTCTAATATATTATGAAGCAGTACTATACTAGGAATCTTTTTTAACTTACAAACTAAAGGTAGCATAAGTCCTAAGGCAGCCGGAATTTTCTTGTCGCCAAACTTCATAAACTGTAAATTAAACAATACTCCACCTGGCTGCGTTGCATTAATAGCTTTAGTAACCGTAATTAGGTTGGTATAACTATTAAACTCCCAACATGATTTAACAGTGATCTTACAACCTTCTTCGGTAAATTCTAAATCCTTTTCACCTTCAGTTTTATCCGTTAACAATATCAGCTCAGTAACCATTTGTTTTTGTCTAAATTGTTTTACTAAATGAAAAGCATATTCATTTAAGGTTACTTTACTTGGAGGATACGCAGTTACTATTGCTAATTTCATTTGATGAGTTAATTTTAATTGTAGTACAAATTTGAGTTTAATCTGTATATAAATTGTCTATTTACTGATGGAGGGTAATTTACTGTAGACGAATGGTAACTTGCTATAGATTAAGTCTTTTACGACTTAAAACCTTGTAATCCAGCACAAACCACCCCAGTTGAATGCTTAACAATAAGGCCATAGCTAAAATTTGCATATGCACCACCTGCTCTAAGCTTTCATGAAACCAAATCACTAAACACATTTGAAGAAGTCCGAACAGACCAGAAATTATTACGGGGATATACTGTGCTAAAGACAAATAGTAATAGGCGAAAATATTAGATACCGCAAACAAACCCGTAGCTAAGGCATATTTCCACAATAATGGCGCTACCGATATATAACTTTTCCCGAACAACAATGTAATTGCCGTTTCTGGAAATAAAGCGGTTACGCTCACAATACCAAAAGCTATTATTGCAATGTAACTCACATATTTAAATAAAATAGGAGCTGTTTCTTTACCTTCTTTTTTTAACTGTACAACCGTTGGCAATAACAACATAACAAACATCCAAGCGACAAAATACACGATACGACCAATTAAAGCTAGTGAGGCATATAGACCTGCTTCGTACGATTCGAAATAATGTTTTACTAATAAAATATCGCTATTATTTATAATAATTTGAGTGAGTTCGTAAAACGCGGTTAAGATAAAAAAGTGCTTTATTTGTTTACTATGTGTACTATTCACAAACGTCTTTATAAAAGATATATGTTCGGTTTTAAGAGGAAATAATCCTATAATAAATGAAACAAAAATACCGATAGCGATGGTTACAGAAGATTGTAAATTGAATAGAAAAATAAGTCCTAATGTAACTAGCAGTCTACTTAACATTTCTCCTTGATAAGTTATAGACAATGCTTTAAAATTTTGCTTACCCTGAAAAACACCTCTATTTACGCTCATGATAAAATACAAGGGAACACCTAAGCCAAAAACCACAAACATACTGGACGATGTGGTATGAAACACTTGTTGCAGTTGTTTAGAAAAAACAACAGTAAGCGCTCCTAAAGCTACACCTACCCAAACCGCATTTTTATAAATACTTGCAATAAAGCAACTAAACACCGCTGCTTCTAATTCTACCGAAAATTTGGCTGTAACTAACTGAAATGTCATCGCCACAAAAGACAATACCAACAATAAAGTAATTAGCACTGCGGCATCTGCAAATTGTGCTGGACCTAACAACCTACCAAGAATAAGATTATAGAAATAGTTACCACCATTCACAGCTAAAACACTAAGCATAAACACTTGTTTGGCTTCTATTTTTTTGTTCTTTAAAATTGAAATGACCTGCATGGTTTGTTACAAATTTGGAGTTAACTAATTCGTTATTAATTTAATTTCTGCTACAAATATCTTTCTATAATCACTCAATGGCAGATCAATTTCGATGAGTGGACAATTGCTGTAGATGAATAAAGCAACCTCTATGCTTAACTTGTAGTATCAAAAATCACGATATGAAACTCAAATATTATTTACCGTTATGTTTAGCTTTTTTTAGTCTTTTGGGATTCTCTCAAAATATGCAAGAAGGCTTTACCTATTTAGAAACTGGACAATACCAAGCCGCCGAGTCTTTCTTTAAAACGGTGTTAGAAGATTATCCTAATAACAAAACAGCGCGGTTGTGTTATGGCCGAGCAGTAGGATTACACAACAGCCCGGAACAAGCAGAAGTATTATTTGAGAATCTTTTATATGATTTCCCTAACGATTTTGAAGTTAAACTTAACTACGGGGAATCTTTATTATGGAATAGTAAATTTGAAAAAGCTAAAACGTATTTCAATGTTTTAATACAAGAAGATCCTAAAAGTTTTCCTGCGCTATTAAGTTATGCCAACACCTTATCTAATTTAAAAATGTACGAAGACGCATTAATCTATGTGGACAAGGCTTTAGCTGTTTCACCAGGAAATCCGAATGCACTAACATCTAAAAAGTATATGTATTTGGGGTATGCCTACCAACAACAGCAAGCACAGAATTACGATGAAGCGGAACATTTACTATTAGAAAACCTTACTCTTTTTAAGGACGATGGAGACACGCAAATCAATTTGGCTAACTTATACCTTATTGCAAATAGATTGGATGATGCTACTACAGTATACCAAACCTTGGAAGCAAATCCAGAATATAATATAACCGGTCTAAACGGGTTGGCTTTAGTAGCACATTTAAACGAAAATGATCCCGAAGCCTTAGAATTTAGCGAACTGGCCTTCTCTAAATTAAATATAGATAGTGATGCTAAAATAAAACAAGCAACAACAGAACGCTATATTCAGGCTTTAATCTGGAATAGAAAATATGCCGAAGCCAACACTCAAATTTCCAATTTAATAGAAACTAATCCTAATGAAAATTGGGTTCTAGCCTTAAGAGCGACTTTAAACATTTATAAAAGTGATTTTAAAGAAAGTGTTGCTGATTACAACCGTATTTTAGAAAACGATAGTACATCGTTCGACGGAAACTTGGGAAAAGCTAATGCTTTAAAGGCTTTAGGGTATTATGATGATGCTTATATCTCGGCAGAAAATACATTGTCTTTTTATACCAACCAGAAAGATGCGAGTCAGTTTATTAAAACTCTAAACACCAGTTTTACACCATCTTGGGAGACTAAATCATACTATTCTTTCGATAATGGAGACAATAAAGCTTATGCCATACAAACAGGTATAGAGATTCCAACCTCAACTAAATTAAAATGGTTAGCGAGTTACGGATACCGTTCTACCAGTAATAAGGTTACGGATAACGAAGCACAATCCAACAATTTTTCTTTAGGGCTAAGCTACCAAATTTTACCCAACATAACCTTTAAAGGTGTTGGAGGTATCACTGCCGCCAAAGCCAGCACTAATGACTACACCCATTTTGTTACCGACGTATCTTTTAATATTAAACCTTACAAACTACAAGTTTTGGATATTGGCTACAAGAGAGAGATACAAAATTTTAACGCAGAATTATTAGATCGTGAAATTGTTATGAATCACGCCTATGCCAATTATAACCTAAGTACTAATTTTAAACTGGGATGGTTTACACAATATTTTTACACGTGGCAAAGCGACGATAACGCTAGAAACCTATTGTTCACGTCTTTGTACTACAATCTTTTTAATAAACCCGCTTTAAAAGTCGGATTAAACTACCAATACATCACCTTTAAAAATCAAGTGCCAGACATTTATTTTAGTCCAGAATCCTTTAATGCTTTCGAAATCTTTGCGAACGTTATTAAAAACGAAGAAACGACTAAGCCAAAATCATGGTTTTACGAGCTTACTGCTGCGACAGGTTTTCAATACATTGAAGATGATAGTAGCCAAATGACATATCGTATACAGGGAAAACTAGGTTATAAATTTACCGAACGTGCCATGCTAAATCTTTATGGCACTCAGAGTAATATTGCTTCGGCAACGGCAGCTGGTTTTAATTATAGCGAAATCGGACTTCGTTTTAAATGGTATTTGTTCGACAAACCTCTATTTAGAAAATAATGTATTGGGTTGCTCTTAGTACATACTTAAACCCATCACAATATAATTTGGCGCCTGGAATATTTCAAACATACTTTAAGCGGACCTATTCAACATAAAAGCTACATATTATTTTACATGTAGCTTTTTTTACATTCTGGAATATAGCAATCCCAAATCTCTACTAACACCCACTCTTTTACTTGAGTCTGGAACTCGTTTCATTTATAAGAAACCTTTATCCATTCTATTTATAGTATTTAAAGTTCTAAGCATGGTTCCCACATTTAGAATTCTATTTCAACAGACTACAAAACAGTGCTGTAGCACTTCAAATTACACATGTATATCACAGCTATTTTACTAATTAAATCTGCTCTAATTGTCTGTTCATACTACACACGAGTACCTCATAACACTTGTTTGAGTATCAACCACACTTTAAGCACAGCCTTGGTCCACACAATAACCAAACGAGAAACCAGATACGTTACAACAACTTAACGCACTACATCTTATCCCAACTATTTTCAAGTGTATTATTAACTGAATGAGTTTCCCTCTAAGGAACCTCCTAATCCCGTGCTTCTACTCTATTTATAATGTCCATCAAGTGCCTTTAAGGCTACCGATGCTCTTCTCAACTTTGCTTATAAAAGGAGGGGGTAACTTCGGTAATTAACCTAATATAACTAGCAAGATCTATACATATGGAAGTATAACTTCTAAACATCCTGATTTACTCCCAAATCATGGCGATTACCTGTTGGCTTACACTATATTATAGTGATATTAACAAACAAATCAACCTTTAAAAACAAAAAAGGCAAAAAACCGAAGTCTTTTGCCTTACCACTAGAATAATCTGCTATTAATTAATTCACGAGTAGTTTTGTGGTTTTGTATTCAGTGAATTTACTTCTCACTTGACAGAAATATAAGCCTGAGGCTAAATTAGATCTGCTTAATAGAATTTCGTTCTTACCTGTTTTAGCTTGGAATGGAATTTCTCTTACTAGCGCTCCCAACTGATTGTACACGGCCAAGGTTACGCTTTCAGATTGTTGAGCTGTAAAGTGTATACTCGTTCTTGTTTGCATAGGATTTGGCACAGCTACAGGATTTAATAACTCTTCTTGGTTAACATTCCCTAAAGATAAGGTTTCACTAGTAGAGAAGCGTAACTGCTGTAAATCCATTACTTTTGTTTCTTCAGTTCCGTTTTCTGCTAACATAGTAAACACTAAGGATGTAATATCTGTAACCTTTAAAGGTGACCCGTTAATCGATTCGAAATCTGAAAAAGGCAAACTAAAATCGTTTAAGTTATCTGATAAAGAAACACTTGTTTTGTACTGAGTTTCCCAATTTTCTACACTTTCTTTTACCAATCGAACAATTAGGGTTCCGGTTCCCTTAGCCTTAAATTTTAAGCTATTGTAAGCTGTTAGGTCTATCGGATTAAATTTTGGTGTAAGCGCTCTATAAGCCGCGATATATTCGCTTGTAGTCGCCTCCAAACTAATATTACGTTCTATGGGATATTCATCACTTTCAAACACATCGTGATTCGCTTCTACAGCATAATGCGTAACTGTTGTGGTTGGCGCAGCATCATCGTAACCCCAAGGCCCATCAGACATAAATAAATCGTCTGGCGTTTCAATACCATCTCCTATTCTAAATCCGATATCGAATAAATTTCCTGCATCTACTTCAATTGAAGACATGTAATTTCCGTTTAAATCTATACTTGTCGACACATAATCTAAAATATCGGTTTCTGTCATTCTTAAACCGCCATCGAAAGCCACTTTAGTACTTCTATTAGTATTAATAATTTCTAGATTTAGCAAACCATTATGGTATGTTCCTTTTTTTACAAATACTGTAGGTGGTGTAGAATTGTTGTAACTAGAGACCGGTTTTACCACTTCCATTAATCGGATAGTTTCTTCGCCTAGTACTATTAAATCGTCTAAAGAACTAGACCATATTTGAAAATTATAGAAGCCAACGTTACTTTCATATTTATCTAAATTCCAATGGCTCTCTACTCCAAACGCATTACCGCTGTTAATTGTCTTTACCGAAAAACTTAAAACAAACTCTAAGGAACCATCAATATTTCTAATTAAAGCTTTTATAAATTGTTGTTCTTTAATTTCTATAGTTGATACCGATAATAATTCTGCACCTAATAATCTGTCGCAAATATATTTGGTATGCTCGTAGACTCCATTAGTGGTTTCTAAGACTAATACCGAAGCTACCGCTTCATCTTTTCGAATATAATCTACGGCATAAACATTTGTTGCATTGGTAATCCCTACTAAATCTGATGGTGAAGATTCTATAACAACATCTTCGTTTATCACTTCTAAAGGCACAAAATCTGATAATTGTATAGCGCCTCTAGATGTTGCCATATTAGCATACCGAGATGTTTTTGTTACCAATTTAGCTGTCGATTTATCGAATTTATAACTGCTTTTCGTTCTATTAAAATTTCGTTTACTAATCTTATCGGCCAATCTGTTATTGCTTTCTAATCCGCCTGCATTTCCGCTAGATGCGGTACTTTGCTCTAGCACTGGACATCCAGAATAACCAGAACAAGAAGGATCTTCACAGTCTATTAATCCGTCGCCATCATCGTCAATTCCATTATCACAAATCTCTTGAGCCACTGGAGCCGTAGGACAACGCGCTCCATCGTTACTCGCACTAGAAGGACCAAAGGCAAACAAATTAGATACCATTGCATTTACACCGGTTAAGTCCTGTACTTTCTGAATCATGTAAATGGTTCCTGTCTGATTGGCCGACACATAAAATCGTCCGCTAGCATCAAAATACACAGCACCATACGTATAATTCAAGCCCGTTAAAACAGGAATCACACCTAAAGGAAAGGCATTACCATTTTCAGGGTCTATTCTATATAAAATGTTAGTCTTTTTCTCGACCGCGTATAAATAGCCATCGACAGCATTAAATGCCCAATCATGAATATTGATATTCAGAGATAAATTATCTGTCCCTATGTATTTAGTGTAATTTTCAGATTCGGGATTCAAGTCTATTTTATAAAACGTCTTACCGCCACCCTTAAGATAATACATACCATCTGTATTAATATCGCCTACATAGCGGTTAGATTCAGGCAATTCGTTAATCGTGTAAATCGTAGTATTAAAGTTTTTTCCGATACGAACAATAGATTTCTGAGGACTAGTTAACGATCCCCAAATAAATCCATCTGCAGGATTATATGCGGTTGCATTGATATTTCCTTCGGTAATATCGGTTGCGACAGTATAAGAATTTCCAGATGCTAAATCTACAGCATACACATCATTGTACTGAAACAAATAGGCACTATAATCGCAATTAAACGGTGCATCTTGTGCATATGCAGTAAAGCCAAAAAGCAATAAAATAAGTAAAAGTCTATTCATGATATAATGGTTTATATCACAAAGGTATACGCGAAGTCTCGCCAATTATTTAATTTTCGTTTGATGAAAACGAAGTGTAGACGAATGGTATAATAAGCCCGTTAAGTGCTTACAACAGGTTTAAACGTTTCATTAATTCTGGTCGGTTTGATCGGCTTACAGGAATCACATCCTTTTTAATAAGCACGCTATTATCCTCTATATCAATAATTTTCTTAATATTAATTATAAACGAGCGATGTACTTTTAAGAACAAATCTTCAGGTAATTTTTCGGCCATTTTTTTTAAGGTAGAATGCACCGTATAGTTTTTATCTTCGGTTTTAACATGAATATAATCACCTTTGGCTTCAACTAAATAAATACTTGGAATATCAATTTTTATTAGTCGTCTGTCTATGTTAACATATAAATGATGTCCAGAAGCGGCTACGTCCTTATCAGAAGTTGGAATTTCGACTGCCGTTCTCGTCATGCTAACTGCTTTTGTTATGGCTTTTTGAAAACGTTCTGGAGTAATTGGTTTTACCAAATAATCTACTATACACTCGTACTCAAAAGCCTGAATTGCGAAATTAGCATCGGAAGTAGTTAGTATTATTTTTGGTGGATTTTTAATGGTTTCTATAAAATCGAATCCTGTAAAATCTGGCATATGAATATCCAAGAATATTAAATCGACATCGTTCTGATTTAAAAACTTAATGGCTTGAAGCGCATTAGGAAATTCCTCTAAAACATTAAGATGACTTAGATTCGTGCATAACTGACTAATTATAGCTCTAGCCGTTCCTTCATCATCAATAATAATACAATTCATAAATACCAATTATAACTTTTGTAGGTAATTAGTTATGGTATTTAAAATAGATTCGAATTGATTATTTAGGGTTGTATTACCCTGTAGTAAATTTTCCTCAAACGCTACAGCAATCTCATAACTTTTCTCAAGCCCTAAAATACTAATTTTATGCTTAAGTTTATGTACATTCTCTGCTGCTTGTTTAAAATTTTGATTATTTAAATTTGCGTAGTACACCGACTTCTCCTCCGGAAATTCTAATTTAATAATGTCTATAAGTTTTTGTTCGAAGGCTAAATCGCCACCAGACATACTTTTAATGTAAGATAAATTAGGCTGTTCCATGTGGTTCTTTTTTTAAGGTAAAATAAAATGTCGTGCCTTTACCAACGGTAGATTCTAGCCAAATTTCGCCTTCAAACAGAAGTACTATTTTTTTAACAATAGATAAACCAATGCCTGTAGATGTTGGTCTGTTTTCTAGTTTTTTAAAGGTTTCAAAAATCTTTTCGAAATAGACCTTGTCTATCCCTTTTCCGTTATCTTTTATATAAAATTGCCAAAACTGATCCTGTTCTTCAAACCCAACCTCAATACTTCCCTGTGCTTTATCGTTATACGTAATGGCATTGGTAATTAAATTTTGAAACAATTGTTGTAATCTGTATTTATCTCCTTTTACAGTGGGTAGGTGCTGATTTTTATGAATTGAAATATGGTCTGGAATTTCAATACTATCTAAGATATCGTAATAAAGCTTGTCGACATCGACTTTATAAAATTCTACTTTATTTTTACTTATGGTTGAATACTCTAAAATACCATTAATTAGCAAGTCCATTTTTTCGACATTATTCCTAATTAAATCTAAATTCTCTTTTCCATTAGCATCTACAAGAACTTCATAGTCTTCTTTTAGCCATGCGGTTAATGCATCTATACTGCGCAAAGGCGATTTTAAATCGTGAGAAACCATGTGGGCATAATCACTAAGTTCCTGATTTTGATATGCGAGTTCACTAAATAACGCTTCGCGTTGCTTATTCATTAATATAATTTCTTTGGTCTGCTTATCAATAAACTCAACCAATTTTATACCGTCTAATTCTTTATTATCTGCTTTTTTTTGCTCTGGAAGCTCGTAAAATTTTAAAGTTTCAATTACCCGTTTTAGCTTAGAGATTACATCTTGTTGAACTTGAGCCTCCTGACGTAGTTGTCTATTAGCTTCAAACAATTCGTCCGAGCTTAGTCCCATGGCCCGTTGTTGCATAACATATTGCTCATCGAAATTATTGTACGACCGATTAACAGCATCGATAAAGGGCTCTAGATCTTTATCGGAAGCTTGTGCTTCGTTTAAATATTTCCGTATTTGTCGTTTTAATAAAGAATTCATTATTCGCTTATTAGCGTTATCGTCATGGTTTGATTGTGTAACTGACATTTATTTTCGCCATGAAAAGGAGCAATTTCACCATAGGAATAGAATCCCGAAATAGTAGTTTCGTTACCTACTACAGCTACAACTTCGTCTATTTCTTCTTCGACACGCTGATCTAAAACTAATTTCCTTCCAATACAACTCACTAAAAGTGCTAGCTCTGGTTTCTTGTGTCGCAACTCCAAAGCCTGTCTTGCCGCCCGTTCTGAGGCATTGGCTATATTGTCTACATTAGTCATCATTAATTGCACTTTAGCATTTTGGGTGATATCACCGGCTAAAACAATGGCATTTTCTGCCTCATTTATATTTAAAATGCTTCTAACAATAGATTGATTTTCATTTTCGGTGGTAACATTAAGCGGATATAATAAAGCGGCTCCAGGTAAGGCCTTAGATTTTTCACCTAAATATTTTTTATACAAATCTAAAGCAGGCAAATTGTCTAATTCGTACAAGATATTTCCTTCAGATTTTGTGACCGTTCGTTCTGGTCCGAAAGGAGTCCAACCACCATGAATAGAAAAAGTAACCTCTAAAGTTTCACCATAAAAACCTATGGCCACTATTTCTCCAGACTTCGGATTCTCGTTATATGCTGCAAGAGTTTTCTCAAATCTCGCCTCGTCACCACAAAGTCCACCCGTTATTAAAACATTGTCTTCGGTGCCCGCATTCATACCTTTTGTTAACTGACTTCCATTAATAAAACTACCTTCTGAAATTACATAAATATACTTTAAACCCGCTTGCGGAAACTGTTTAACAAGATCCTTACCTGTTTTATAACTGTCTAAGTCGGCATGTAAAACATTACTTGTTTTTATTAGAAAACTACTTTTCTCCAACTCTAATGCTGTAAGAGAAATACTTTCGTCGTCTACCATACCTCCCGCAATATCGCCACAAGTAGATCCGAAAACAATATGTCCGTCAGGATAAAGTTTTTTTACGTCGTTGTAAACATTGGGATCTTCTAATTGAAATCTGTTTCCGAAAGCCAATACCAGCGGATTTTTTAAATCTTGTTTAGGCGTTAAATAGGCCCACGCATTCCCTTTCTTCTTTAACTGAACAGTTTTCATAATTATTTTTTTAATGTAAAAAAGAATGTAGTCCCTACCGCAGTTTCACTATCTAGCCAAATTTCACCCTCGTGTAACTCGACAATTTTTTTAACAATAGACAACCCTATTCCTGTAGAATCTTTACTCTTGTTTAAAGCATGAAAGATTTTAAATATTTTATGATGGAACTTTTTATCGATTCCGACGCCATTGTCTTTTATAGAAAATTTATAATGGGTATCTAAATCTTCAAAATCAATTTCGATATATCCTGTTTCCTTATCGATAAACTTAATAGCATTACTAATTAGGTTTTGAAACAGTTGTTGTAATTTGGTTTTATTCCCAACCACAGTTGGTAAAGAGTTTAAAACTGTAATATTAATATGTTCGGGTAAATAGAGCATATGTATAACATCTGCAACCATTTTATCCAACTCGACATCAGTTGTAAGATTTTTATCCGATCCAATACTGGAATACTCTAAAACATCTGTTATAAGTTGTTCCATTTTTTCCAGGGTATCTTCTATTAGTGCAAAATTTTGTAGACTTCCTGCATCTAACTTTCCTTCGTTATCAGATTTTAACCAAGATACTAAGGCATTTATGCTACGTAAAGGCGATTTTAAATCGTGAGAAACCACATGCGCATATTCGTGCAATTCGTTGTTACTAATTTCTATCTTTTTTAATAAACGTTCTTTTTGAAGTTGCAGATTTTTAATTTCTGTAAAATCGAAATTAACGCCAATAGATCCCGTTATTTCACCCTTTAAATTATAGTTTGGAGCGGCACTAACCAGCCAATACCTAATCTCGCCAGCTTTATTTTTAATTCGTAATTCGTAAGACTCTGTTTTACCTTGCTTGCGCTCGATGACTTTGTTTTTTATAATCTCCATATCCGATTTAAACGGAAGTAAATCTTTCCCTTTAACTCCAATAAGTTCTTCTTTACTATATCCAGTCATGTCTACAAAACTTTGATTTACCATCAAAATTCTATCGCGTTTATCGACCTCTACCAAGCCCAAATTCATATTAGAAATAATATTGGAATACTTTTGTTTTTCGGCTTCTAAACTTTTCCTATAGGTTCTATTTAAAGTCACATCTTTAAAAGTCCACAAATACCCTTTAGATTTTCCGCCTTGGACAATTGGCAGGTAATTACGTTCTAAAATCTTACCATCAATCATTTCCAATTCGTCCCCTAAAACAGTTTCTTTTTTATTGTCTATATCTCGCATGCGCAACAAAAAAGCTTCCGGATCCTTAAATAAAACACTGTTATGTTCGGCGGCCGTTTTGCAATTCATCCCAATTAAATCTGTAGGAGAGGCATCAATATTAAATAGTTGTGTAAACTTTTTGTTAGTTAATACAATATGTCTGTTCTCGTCTTCAAGTATGACACCACTATCTAAATTAAGAATTAAAGTGGCCAATCTGTTTTCGGATTCTTTAAGTCTGTTTTCACTAGCCTTCTGTTTGGTTATATCCCTAACAATGCCTTGTGCAGCCACGGCAATGCCCTGATCGTAAATAACACTAGCATTAATATGCACCAATATATGCCTGTTATTTCCTGTGATAATTTTGACATTAAAATCGGTTAAGATGCCATCTTTAAATAAGGTTTCGAACGATGTTTTCACGCGTTCTACTTCACTAGGATGTACTAATTTAATCAGATTAAACATTTGATCTGTACAAGAATACCCTAGTAACTCTTCGGCGGCCTCATTCATTTTTAGAATATTACCCACCAAATCAATAATAACATAAGAGTCGACAATATTTTCGAAAACACCTTGTAACTGCGAATCTGTTCTGGTTAATAAGGCTTCTAAATCCTGATTAGACTTTTGTAGTTTTTGATTAACCTCATAAAGTTCGGCCGCTTTATTTTCTAGTATTTTTTCAGCTTGTTTTCTCGCAGCACGTTCCCGAACAAGCGCTCGTTTTAATATATCGATTTGCTGCTGACTCATTAGTTCTTCTGAATTATAAACTTAACTTCGGTACCATCTTCTTTAATTTTTTCACATTGAATTGTGGCCGATGAATTAAAGTGTTCGAAGGTTTTATTCATTAAACCCAATCCGAAATAATGCATAGATCGACTAGATTTATAAATCATTATTAACGAATTATCTGTTTTTTCGACAACTTCAAATGCAGGCAATTCTGCATCCGGATATATTTTTCTAACTTCTATATGAATGTGATTTTCTATTGAGGCTAACATGTCTATCGGGTCCTTATAAGAATCGATTAATCCCGGATAACTTGTGGCTAATACAGCGAAAAAATGTTCTGCGTATACTAGTAAAAGGTCGTCTATAGAAATATTTGTATGTTCACTTAAATGCTGTAAAAGCTGAAGCATTTCTGAAAACTTATACGTACCTACAGAGGTGTAGACACCGTTAGATTCTAAATTAGATTGGTTTATAATCTTATCGACCATTTCTAATCCAAATTTATCCTCTACTAAATCTAAAAACTCAGTAAACACAATACCTTTCATTTTACATTTTCTTTAACTCATTAATACTCCAATATCCTAATAATTTTTCAATTTTTGAAACATATTCCTCATATTTTAAAGGTTTTAGCACATAACCTGCAATACCAATTTCATAGCATTCTAGTAAATCGCGCTGATTGCTGGACGTGGTTAGGATAATAGTGGGAACATATTTTAAAGTGGGATCGTTTTTTAGAATACCTAGAAATTCAATACCATTTATTTTGGGCATATTTAAATCCAATAAAATGATGTCGGGTATATTATCTTTTTGGGAGAGTAGATTTAACGCAACCTCACCATTATTGGCTTCTATAATTTTATGAGGTAATTGCAAGGATGAGATGGCCCTATTTAATTTCATGACCTCTATCATGTCATCCTCTATTAATAATATTTTAAGCGTTTTCATTGACATACCATTTTTCTTAAGGAATAAAGATATTACTATTGCTTTAAACTGAAATGACTTTTAGGTAAGCTTTGGCTTAATGTAGACGAATGGCTACAAAGTGTAGATGAATGGTTTTAAAAGTAAATGCTATTTTTATTTCAGGATAGAATAGCTCGACTAAACACATGAAACCTTGTGGTAGCATGGCCATTCAGCGCATATGGTGTAAATTAATATACCACAAAAATTTAGTTAAAAAACGCAAGCAAATGTGTATAAAAACAAAAAACCTTGTAAATATTAAGATTTACAAGGTTTTTGTTTAACCTAAAACTAGGTTAGTCGGGGTGGCAGGATTTATAAAAATCATTCAACAACCCGTATTTCAACAGCTTATATAAAAACAATCATAATAGGACACGCTATAGGACATATTAAATTGAGTTTTTGACATTCACATGGTAAAATTAAACAAATTCATTTAAATAATATTACTCGATTAACCCTAACAGAATTTAACTACACCACTGTAAAAATTGAAATCAACTTCTATAACCAGTATTCTGATATAAAATTTATGTTTTCTACATCATCACGTTTTCTTGAGCAAAATGAAAAGGCTATTACATTTTTAATAAAAAATAGTATAACAAGAAAAGAGTTATGCAGATACGCCTTTTCAATTGATTTCGCTTTTAAATAGTTCTTTTTGGAGCGGGATTAGACTATAAACAGCACTAATTACAATAAAGTGAGACCATTTTTAACTAATGTAAATTATATATTTTTAGAATATTTAGAATATATACTACCACAAGGAAACTTCACCTAGTTAGCTTTCATTCATTCTAATTTCATTAAAGGGGTAATTAAAATTAGCTAGTTTTTTTAATTACAAATAGTGGTAAATAGATAAGAATACCTATTAAAGAAAACAGTAAACCTCCCATAGAACCAACTGCAAACGAAAACCAAAACGCTTCCCTCTGCCCATTCCATACAAAAGGAATAAAACCGACAATGGTTGATACAATGGTTAGGAGAACGGGTATGATTTTGTAATTAAAAGCCTTAAAATATAGTGATTTAAAACTTCTGTTTGGATATTGAGTTTTTAAATTATTAAAATCATTTATAATATATAATGCCGAATTTACACTAATACCACATAGAAGAATAAAGGAGGCATAACCACCTTGGTCAAAATTAAAATCAAACAAATAAAAGGTTAAAAACACGCCTATAAAGGAAATAGGAATCATGCTAATAATTGCAAGTGGTTGTTTTAGCGATTCCAATAAAATAGCACAAATAAAGAAAATAATTAAAATAACGATAAACAAGGAGTAGTATTGATTTTCTCCGTCTTTATCCCAGTTATTATTTATAGTCTTACCTATATTAAACCCTAACGGTAATTTCTCTTTAAAAGATTTTATATTATCAACTTTTACTTTATTTGCCAATTGGTAAGTCCCTATAAAATCATAAGCAACAGTTAAACTATATTTTTGATTGGTTTTAGAAATCGTATTCCCCGAATTTCGCTTATCAATAGTTGCCAATTGATTTAATTTGTATTGCTGATTTCTAATCCACAGGGGTGTATTTTTTAAATCCCACACATTAAATTTTTTGTAATTGTCTGACACCAATTTTACAGATTGCATTTCATCATTATTCACAATAGATGCAATGGCATTAGAATACACTTGATTTTTTAGAAATCGATAAATATTTGATTGAGATACACCTGCATCTGCCATTTTTTCTGAATCGAAATCTAAGTAATATTCTCCCAATGCCGTGGTAGATCGTCCACCACTTTGTATTTCAATTTCTTTAATTCTAGACATGGAGCTGTCTATAAGTTGTTGTTTAAATTGTTCGGCATAATTATACAGTTTATCATAATTATAACCTTCCATTGTAATTCTTTGACTCTTATATCCTGTACCTAAAGCATTCGAAAAACCACGACCAACTCCAGTTACCATCCAATCTGCAGCCCCCAAACTTATGGCCTTAGATTCTAGTAAGTTTTTTAAAGTGAATGGAAACCCTCCAAATTCAAATTCATCTTTAAAATAAATCCGTATGCTCGCGTTTTGCGGACTAGATATATTGGTTTCGTATAAGCTGACTTCATCATATCTGGAAATTAAATTCTCCATCCTTCCAACGGCTTCATTTAATTGTTCAATAGAACATCCTGGTGGCATTTTACCAGTTACAGTAAGCATGGTTCTTTCTGGTTCGGTATTGTAAGAGTTTGCAAAAGATTCTTCAGAAAACAAACGTAAAGAGCCTCCAATAACTTTTTCGAGTGTGGGTTTTACTTCTTCCTTAAACCATTCGTTACCTAAGGTTTTATTATATAAGTTCACTCCAAAAGTATCGCCTTTCATTTTGTCTGGAGTTAAGTGTAGCGGTAAGCCAAATCCGAAAATAAATAATAAAACAAACACCCATTTTACAGGTTTACGTTTAAAAAATGAAATTATCATGATATAAACTCTGGTAAATTTTAGGGTTCTTCTTTTTCGTTTTCTATTAAAATTTATGTTCTTGCTTTGAATCTTTAATTTTTCTAGAAGCGCTGGTACAAAAAACAGAGAAACCACTAAAGATACACCAATATTAATGCTAATTACCAAAGCAAAATCCCATAAATTTATACGTTGTGCTTCTTTTAAAAAGAAAATGATCATTAAAGCCCCGATAGTTGTTAGTGTGGCAGCTAATATGGCTAAAAAAGCTTTTTTATCACCTTTGTTTCTAAGGTGATCTATCATGATAATACTATTATCTATAATGATTCCAAAAGAGATGGTAATGCCAGCAAAGGAATACATATGAAGTTCTATCCCTAAAGCATAATAAAAAACAACAGCTACAGCCAAATTAACAAAGATGCTTAAAAGTAATACTACCAAATATTTAAAACTTCTATTTATTAATATAATCAATATCAATAAAATAAGTAAAGAATATAGGGTACGGATTTCTATTTTTCCCATTTCTTCCGAGAGAAATTCGGAAACATCATTGGTTAGTTTTAAAGAATAACCATCTGTATGTACCTCGTTTTTTAAATTATCAACAATACCTCTTAGGCGTTTTGCCAGTTCAACCGTATTAACACCACTTTCTGAATAGATGACTATGGATACAGAGTTTAATCCATTTATGCGATGATAGCTATTAACATCAGCTTCTTTAAATCTAATTTTAGTAACATCTTCTAAATAAATAATTCTATTTCCTATTTTTTTTATGGGAATATTAGCCCAATTAATATTTTCGTCCGAGTTAAAAACTAGGGACATAGATTGTTCTTCCTTTTTTTGTGTGTTGTTTACATAAAAACTACCAATACCTAATTGCATTTTTTGGAGGTAATTATTTATGCCGTTAGAAATATCGTCAACAGATAGGTTTAACTGTAATAAGCTATTGGTATTGTATTCTATAACCCATTCGTAAGATGTTGCTCCATATACGCTTACCTCACTTACTCCTTTAACATCAGACAAATTAGGCACTAATTTATCTTCGGTATATTTTTTTATATAGTAAGGACTTTCATGGGCGTTAATACTGTACGTTAAAATGGCTTTCGATCTATCATCATCATCTCTAAAATTATCGACTATATATGGGTAACTAACACCTTCCGGAAGTTCGGTGTAGGTTTGACGAATAAGGTTTGCAATTTCAAATCGAATCGCATCCATATCGGCATCCTTTTTAAACTTTAGAGCTACCACTCCTCTTCCTTTTGAAGATGTAGAACTTATATTTCTTATGCCTTTAACCGTATTTAAAACACCTTCCAATTTAGAGGTTACCTCCTGCTCTATAACTTTTGCTGAGGCATTTTTCCAGTTATACGTAACAGTTAAAGATGTTTTGTCTTGAGAAGGTTTTAGCTGGACACTTAATAGTGGTATTAAGCTTACCCCTATAATAGAAAGACAAGCAAAAATGGTTAAAATAGTAAATGAAGAAAACTTAAATTTCATAGTATTCAATTATTTTAAACCCCCTTAAATAATCGATTCCATTGAAAGTCATCATCTTTGTTAGAAAATAAAACACATTGTACTTTACCAATAATTTTTTCTTCTGGCACGAAGCCGAAATATCTAGAATCTCGAGAATACTTTCTATTATCTCCCATCATAAAATAATAATTTTTCTTGAAGGTGTAACTGGTTACTATTTTTTCTCCTATAAAAAAGTGGTTATCCCTTTTTTTAATAATGGTATTTTCATGTTTTTTTAAAAGGCGACTATACAACTTCAAATTATCATCTGTTAAATGTATTTGCATACCTACTTTGGGAATAACTATTGGCCCATAGTTATCTAAAGTCCATGCTTTATCTTTATCATATATGGGAAATAAATTTATTTTTTTTAATGCATTGGTATCATCTAATGGCATAACGGAATCGATTACACCTAAACTTTGTAGCTTTTCTTTTTCTAAATACGATAATTCTGCTTCTTTCCAATGGCCATCGTTTTTAAGTGAATAAAAACGGGTGTTAATATGTAAAGAATCTATAGTTTTATATAAAATTTCTGGTTGCTTTACTTTAAAAGCGTAGGTATTACGTATGTGTTTAGGAGCATTGTATAATGTGTTGTTTATATAAATTTCTCCGTTTACTATTTTAAACGTGTCTCCGGCAATACCTACACAGCGTTTTACAAAAACAACATCTCTTTTAAAATTTTTAAAAACCATTACATCGCCTTGTTTTATCGTGCTTGTACCTACTAATCGTTTTGCCTCCCAATGTTTTTTAGTAACGGCTTCTTTTGTGTTGTCTTGTAATAAATAGTATATGTTTACCCAAGGAATCTCGTAAGGTGACCGTGGTAAACTAGGACCATATTTTAACTTATTTACCAAAATAACATCTTTAGGGTATAAAGTGTTTTCCATAGATGAACTTGGTATTAAATAAATATCGGCTATAAAAACCCGAATACCAATGGCGACAAAAAGCAACATTAAAAATAAAAACACACCTTTGCATAGCTTTTTTATAACCTTGTATTTTATTAGGTCTAATAGATAATTTACACCCCAAAAGCCTAAGGTAAGTATAATTAGAGCTAAACATAGCCAAAATAGTCTTAGCACCGATAAAATAACTAATATGGTTAGTAATACTAGGTATTTCTTTTTTATACTTTTCATTAAGGCTCTAGTTTAATTTTGCGTTGAGATTAATTTTTACTAATAAAGTCCAATATTTTGATATTTATGAATCTCTTTAATTTTTTCGGCTAGTTTATTAATGAAAGCATTTAATTTATTATTTCTATGTTTTAGTTTATCTTTGATCCTCTACTAATTTAAATATTGCTGTAACTATTTGGTTGACACTCGCGAAAACGTATTAACAATCCACTTCTTAATCCTGTTATGAGTTAAATTAACGTGCTGAATATGATATATCTTGTTTTTGACACGTTGTTTTATAATGGTCTTTAGTGCATGATGTTCAATATTCTTATCTATAGCAAAACCCTTAAAACTTACATGTTCATCACTACATAGAATAGCTTGATTTGGTTTTATTCTGTCACCAATAGCATTTTCAATATCTATTTTCTTTAACCTTTCCATAGTATCAACCGTAAGGTCTAAAGTTGATTTCCTATCCTTTGTTACTATAACAGCAACCTGATCGATACTTATCCCTCTTGTTTTAGAACTTCATTCTCTCTTTCTAGGTTCACGATGTGTCACGGGTCTCCCTTTCTCTGAATTTGGAAAGAAGGTCTCGTCACTAGTAATCCTCTATTTTATCTTTACTTTGAATCCTGCCATCCAAGTTCTTGTGTACTCCAAAAGCTTCGATTACATAATTTACATTTATAACGCTGGAATCCTTTATCTATTCCGAATTTCACATACTTAGGTTGAGAACAATGCGCACAACAACCTAACTTATTATCTAATAAAAACGTCGTGAATTCTGACGCTCTGGGACCGCTGAATCAACAGATAACTGTGCTAATTCTTTTTCTAACTCCAACCTCTATTTTGATGAAAGACTAGATAAACATAATCTTGTGGATGTATTATTTTTTTACTCTTTTGGGTAGGCTACTTCACCTTTTATAGTTAATTCTTTTGTCACATTTTCTCCATTGTAAAAAACAGTAATAGTTTTATGAAAACGACCTTAATATTCAACATCATAATTCAATTTTATTTTTCCTTTTGTTCCGGGTTTTATTTTTTTTTAGACTCGTATCTTTTAGAAAAATCCCAACGACCAGAAAAGGAAATAACCCTTTAAAAGTTTACTTGTTCCTGACACTAACATCACTTAGTTTATCTTCTATTTCTTTAAAATAATTATTATTTAATTCTACTAATTCTTTTTGATAAAAATAGCAATTATTAATTTTCATGTCTGTATTTAAAATAAAAAAAAGAGGAGCTACAATATTTTTAAATTCACCATAAATTAAAAGCTTATTATTTAGATTTAAAAAAGTATAATTAGACTTAAGTTTTCTTTTAAATGCTTCAAAATTTTTTTTAGAACTAAATGAAGTTATAATAATAACACTAGAATCGTCTATTTTTGGGCGTAAACTTGTTAAATCTATTAAGGCTTTATCAATACAGACATCACATGCTTCTTCTGGAAATTTGAAAACCAATTTAGGTTTTGTTAGTACTCTTGATAAAGTATCTAACAAGAACTCATTGCCTTCAATTTTTGTATTTTCAAAAAAAAACGCCTTAGAATAAGCTTTAATAAGATTATTTAAATTACTTTCAGTATACGATTCATTTACTTTTTTTTCATTTGCAAGAGAGTATTTTATATCGTCGTTTTTTAATTTTATAACATAAAAAATTATTAATCCTAATAACGATAGATAAATAAAAAATTTGGTTTTTGTCATTTATTTTAGTTTTTGTATTTGTAACAAGTAATTATCAGAAGATTTAATATTTAATTTTCGTGCTAATTCTGCATTTTTTTCAATAAAACTTATAGGATCGACAAAAGACACTATAGAATTTTCAAATATACATTCAGTTGGAATTCCTTCAACTTTATCTATATTATTAATTACCGAACTTCCTTCAATAATTTTTTGATCTTTTTTTGAATAGATTATTATCTTATTTTTTTTAAAATTTGTAAATCCAGTCAAAACGTAATTTTCCGTTTCAAAATAAGCTATTTTGGTATATAATGGATTGTTAATTTTTTTTAGATTAATTTCTGTAGGACTTTTATTTTTATATGAGTCAGACATTGGGGGATTAACATTAAATTTGTATTTAGAATAAACTTTATTATTACTAATGTGGTATATATTATCTGTATCTTCCCCTGCAATCCCAATCAAACTATCATTTATCTCACAAAAATAAAATGGCCTTAAAAAAACAAATTTAAAATCTTTATCGATATTAAGTAATTGTTGTGTAAATTCTCCTTTATTATTAACTTTCCAAAGACCTCTTCTATAATTCCCTACATTTAAATCGGGAGTATAAAACAAGTAATCTCCATTTGATAAGCTAATCAAACTTCTTACAAAGTCTTTTATCAAAAAATCATTTATTAATTTACCTTTTTGATTGTATTCCATTATTTTTTTTCTGTTTCCATCTAAAATACTAATATTGTTTGTGGATGGGTTTATATCAAAATCTGTAATACCAGAATATTCATCTGGACCACGTCCAAACTTCTCTAATTTATTGATATATTCTCCAGACTTATTGAAAACTACTATTGCTGAAGCAGCCTTATCTAAAATATAAAAATTGCCATTAGAATATTTAGCTTTAGATATGTTAGCAAGTGGATATTTATTATCTAATTTTATATAATAAATGGAATCCATATAGTCTGTGTAATTAATAATTGTATTACTATTATCAAATTTTACAAGAATTCCTTTCTTTTCATTTTCTGAATTACAACTAATAAAAACTGTAATTAAAATTATAAGACTTAAATTATTTTTATTTATTATATTCATGTTATTAATTATATTTAAAAAGAGGCTACACAAGTAAAACTTGCATAGCTCTCATAGGTATTAATAATTATCTTTAGCAAGGTTCATTTCTAACTATCTCAGCCGCACACTCAGCGTCTTCAAGAGAAAAATTACACCCATCCATTGCAGTTCCATTTGTACAACATTTGATAACTTCCCACTGCCAAATTCCAGTAAACCGACCATAGTTTGTAGATTTAAAATAGGGACATAGATCTCCTTCGGCATTAGCAGTATTTATATTAATCAAGCTAGCTAAATCAAAATCTCCAGTTGAACTATTGATTGTATTCGTGCTAAAAAACATAGTCATTGCAATTACTGCAACTCCTAAAAATCCAATTATTTTTTTCATTTTTATTATTTTTAAAATTTTGTTAAGAATATTGATGCTTTATATAATTCATTTACTTTCACAGAGTCTAAAGAGGTATGCTACTTTGTAGAACATAACAACTGTTTAAGTAGTTGTGCTAGATTATTAATTTTGAAATTCAATTTATAAGAGTATTACCTTTATAAGAAATAAATCTATCCTCGGGGTGTTGTTGGTTTATGTCATAAGCTTTCAATTTTAAAGGTTAAACAGTAATTTGGACATTATTTTAATTTTTAAACCCAGAGGTTTTTTATACTTAACTGACCACAATATAACACTTGTCACCGTTAAATTTTGTCGGTCAGTTTTTTTTGATAAAGTATTTTTTACTTTTCCTACAAAAAACAATATCATAACCTTGCTTTCGTAAATCTTCCAACATCCGCTCTATTGTTCTTAAACTACATTCGTAATCATTAGCAACCTTTTTTAAACAGATTAATCTATTTTGTTCAATTAAATATAAAAGATGTTTTTCTTTTTCTTTTTTTTCTAAATAGGTCATTTTTACAGTTATTTAATCTTTTAATGTAACCACCATTAAAATTGGGTTATCAGTATCTTTTGCGTTTGCAACTATTTGTTCCAACGCCATTCTACCATTTACATCTATAATATGTTGCTCTTTTAATTTATGCGTATTTAAATACTCTTTTAAGCCTAATACCGATATAGGTAAAACCAATTTGTTTTCTTTGGCTTTCCAAAATGGAAAAAATGGTACACCTCCATCTAAATCATTAACAAAATTGTGAGAAATTCGTTTTTCTTCTTTATTTTGAATCCATGTCCTTTTATTTTCAGCTTTATTATATAAAACAAAAGCATACGGCGGTTTTTTACCTCCCCAAATCATTTTAAAAAACATATAATGGGGTGTTTCTATATAACTATGTAATTCATTATACTTAAAAAAAGTATTATTAATTAAACCCACAATGTTTTCGGACAGGTAATCATTAATAGGTCTTTGGTTTTCTCCTAAATTCAGTTGATATTTAGGAGTTGGTGGAAAATCTTCAGATATTTCCCATATTATTTTTTCTTTAGAGGAAATCACATTATCTAAAAACCGAAACTCATTTTCAGGGACGCCTTCATCTATTAAATCACGACCTGGTAGAAATCGTATTTTTTCATCTAATTCAGATTCTTCCGGTCTATGTAAATACCTTTTAACTATTTTGCCTTCTTTAGTAAGTGTTGATATAATATGATAATCGGCTTCTTTTCTTCTAAACTGTGAATTAAAAAATACTAAATGATTATTATAAGGGATAAAAGAGCTTGGGTTGAAATCAATTTTAAAACTAGAAACAAAATGCCCGTTGTACGAATGAAAAAAGACTTTCCTTTTTATGATATCATAAATAACAATTAGTTTATCCTTAGATAAAACTCCAAATTTAAAGTGTTTTGAATGTTCTCCTGGGCCCTCTCCAATATCACCAATTTTATTTAAAAACTTCCCTGTTATATCAAATAGATATAAGGTACCTCTATTTTGAAGTAATATTTTATTATCAAAAAAATGAGGTGTTCCATTATGGATACGCCCCAGTATAACATCCTGATTTGTTTCTAATGGTATGTATTCTATATGGCTTGCAATTGTGCTTAAATTTATTTGCTCTGGTTTTGTAAAGGAGTCCGGAGACAAATTAATTGTTAAAACATCATTAACTTGAACATGTTCTTTACAAGAAAAAAATAGGGTAAAAGCGTAGCAAAAAATTATTATTTTTAACATTTTATCATATTTTAAGATTGATAATTAATCTAAAATCCCTTTTTCAAGATCTACAGTTAATTCTCTTGATTCTCTAAAATTATAAAGGGTATATTGCTGTATTTCGTAATAGTATCTCCAATAATTAGAGAGCTTAGTCATATAGCTTTCGTTACTAGTTTGCCATGCATTTAACGCGCTTGTTAACCTTAACAAATCTACCCGCCCTGCTAAGAAGCGTTTTTCTGTAATGGTATAAGATTCTCTAGCTATTTCATTGGCTCGTAATGCGTTCAATACCAATTTTTCCTGTAAGTTAAAATCAGTTATTTTAGATGTTATTTCTTGGTTTAACTTATTCTCTGCTTGTTCGTGATCTATATCTAGAACAGCTTTGTTCATGCGTGCCTTTTTTATATTACCTCTGCGCTCTCCCCAATCCAAAATGGGCATGGAAAACCGTATTGACACTAATTCTTGTTTAAGTAAATCATCATAAGCGTTTGAAAATGTTTGCGCTTGTTGATTTAGACCATAACTGGCAGATAGAGACAGGTCGAATCGGTTACTTTTTATGGCCTGATCTAAATCTCTTTCAGCCTCAATTTTACTAATATCTATATCTAACATCTCTGGATTGTTAGCATTATAAAGTGCTAAAGCTTCATCGATGTTTATTTTTAATTTTGAAATTAATTCTGGTAATACGGGTACAGAATAACTTGACAAATCACTTCTTAAATACAATTCCAAATCTTGTTTAACACGTTCTAAATCCTTTTCCTGAATGGTAAAATCTGTTTCTGCATTGTACAGTTGTAACTCTAGGTTTAATACATCCTCTTTTTCAATACTACCGATGTCGTAACGCTTTTTCCCAATATTAAATAACTTTTTGGAAGAAGCGACCTTGTCTTTTGCCATGTCGTATCTTTTAGAAGCTAAAGCCCAATTAAAAAATAATTGTAGGGCATTTATATTTATATTTTGAAGTTGATATAGCAAGTCTTTATGTGATTTTTCATACTCTAATGGTGCCGTTTTCTTAAGCCATTTAAATGAATTATAAGCCATTAAAGGTTGTGATAAAGAAATATTAACAGGCGTTACACTATAACTACTTATC
Source organism: Formosa bonchosmolovskayae (assembly GCF_051016085.1). Taxonomy (GTDB): domain Bacteria; phylum Bacteroidota; class Bacteroidia; order Flavobacteriales; family Flavobacteriaceae; genus Formosa. Next base: position 2,574,350 of record NZ_CP174605.1, on the reverse strand, counting down.
GTATTATCATCATTATAATTTACTAGTTTATTATAGGTAGAATTAAGCGATATACGCCCTCCTGTTTGTGATATATTTTGCCCCAATGACAAACCTGCATAGGAGTTTAAAGTTTGTATAGGCCTAAATACATCTTGGTTTAAATCAGAATCATAACGCTCGACAACAGAGCTTGTATACGTAAAGGGTTGCGTTGTTAAATCTATGCTTGGTAATAGGCTGGCTTTAAAGGAGCGAAAGTTCCAATAACTATATTCATATTGGCGTTTTGCTTTATAGGCATCCAAAGAGTTTTTGCTTGCCATTTTTAAAACGTCCTCTAAAGTAATTTCTCTGTTATCGGAAAGGGGTGCTATATTTTGCCCAAATCCTCTAAAAGAGAATACCCCGAATACGACAACCCATCCAATTATTTTAAAGTCCATTTTATCTATCAATTTAAATAAATTCATTGTTACTTTTTTTTATTTTAATTTTAGATAAATAATAATAACAGAGCGGAATAAAGTATAGGCTAATTACCGTTCCTAAAATCATTCCTCCTATTAATGAAACTGCTAATGGCGCTTGTAATTCTGCACCTAAACCTGATGAAAACAATAAGGGAACTAAAGCGAGAATAGTTGTTAAACTGGTCATTAATATGGGCTTTAGACGCCTTTGTCCTGCAACCAATAATGCTTTTAATAAAGTGTATCCTTGGCGTTGTAATTGAATAATGGTATCAATTTTTAATATAGAATCGTTTATGATAATCCCACTCATCACCACAATACCTATTAATGACATTAAATTAATACTCATCCCGAAAAGCTTTAAAAATAAAAAGGCTCCAGCGAGATCTATAGGCACTTCTAGGAGTATAATTAATGGGAGTAAAAAAGACTCAAATTGCGATGCTAAAATAAAGTAGAGCAATAGTAATGAGATTAATAAAACAATAATCAGTTCGTTAAGCATTGCTTTATTAGAGAAAATACGACCAGAAAAACTAACATCGTACCATTTATTATCATTTACAATTTTTTTAATTATGGCTTGTGTTGCATCTACATTTTTATCATCTACTTGTAACTCTATAGGGTAATACTCGCCTTGCGTACCTCCGATAATGGTTTTTAAATCTTTGGTTTGCATAACATTTATAAACTCTTTTACGTGAATTTGAGCACTATCTTTAGAGCTTACAACGGTTTCATTAAGTACAGCTTGAATAGATTTTATTTCGCCACCTAATATAATGGGTACAACATCTTGGTTATCGGCAATTGAAAAGACAGACCGTTCTCCAAAAGCACTTTTTAATTTATTAAACAACTGATTTTCATTAACATCGTAAGTCATGAGTTTTTCCTTGTTTGCAACTAAAACCATGGATTCTTGCCAGACAATAGGTTTTAGCTCTAAATCACCACTATTTTGACTCACCTGAAACCAGACGTCTTTTAAGTGTTCGTTTTGTTGATTTTTTAAACCACTTACGTTTCGCATTCTAGCAACCAGTGGTGCTTCATCATCAGAAAATATGATATTGAAAATATTATCTACTTCTTCATAGTTATATAGCGCTTCTGGATATGTTTCTTGTAAATACCCACTTAGTTTTTGTGTAATTTTTTCTAAAGTTTCTGGGTTGCCTGCATTTAAATAAAGTGTGACTTCCGATGCTTTTGCAAGCGATTTCTTGTCTAGTATAAATTGTTGACTTCCTACTAATGCTGTGTGGTCTTTTAAATGGTCTTGAACAAGTTTTAATGCGGTTAAGACACGTTGTTTATTTTCATCCACATTAATTTGCTCGTTCCAATCTATTTTAAGTAAGGTTTCCGTTTTAGAAAAATCGGGCATCTGTGTTTTTGGTAATACACTAAACAAACCTATAACCATTATAAGCAGGACACCAATAAGTATCCATGATGCTTTTTGATGCCGCATCATCCACCGAAAACCTTTTTCGTAAACCTCGATATAATTTATCGGATTCGATTTTTCTAAAAAACGCGTGATAGGTCCCTTTTTAGTTTTCTCACGTTTATGAAACAAATAATAAAGTACAGGCAATAAGGTTAATGACACTAATAAAGACACAAACAAACCAATACTAATAGCCATAGCCTGATCATAAAACAAAGCGCCTGTAATGCCACTAATAAAAACCAAAGGCAAAAACACGGCGCAAGTAGTAAGTGCAGAACTTAATAAGGGCCTGAAAACTTCATTGGTCCCCAACACACAAGACTCCGACAGATTGTATCCTTGTGCTTTGTATTGGCTAATGTTGTCTATAACAATAATAGAATTATCTATCATTAATCCAATGCCCAATACCATTCCTGAAAGTGAAATAATGTTTATGGAAATTTCGAAAAACTGAAAAAACAATAGGCTGATTACCAAAGAAACGGGAATAACTATCGCTATTAAAAATGGGGCTTTTATATTTTTTAAAAATAAAAACATAATAGTAAAAGCGAGTAACACGCCCCATAACAAACTCTGAATTAAGTTACTTATAGCATAGTCTAATAGTTTTGTTTGACTTCGGGTTACTTTAAAATCTATGGTTTTATAATCTTTACGCAGTTGCTTCAACAAAGTTTCCAACTGTTCTTTTAAATCTCCCATGCGGGCATCTTGTTGCTTAATAATTGCCATGGTAACGGCTTCTTTGCCATCGGACAAAACCAAGCCTTTACGTTTTTGAGGATGCTCAACCACCTGAGCAATATCTTTTAACTGGAAAACACGCTGGTCTTTTTTTAAATATAAATTTTCTACATCCCTTATATTGGTAACCTTACTTCCTAAGCGTATATTATATTGGTACTGACTATCTTTTATAGATAAATTACCAATGTCTACATCGGCATTTGTAATCACACTTTCCAATGCATCTAAACTTAAACCTAAGGAATGTAGTTTTTCTAGATTAGGAATAATTAAGATTTCTGAAGCGACCAAACCACTAATATCTACCATAGCCACCTCATTCACCTGCTCTATTCGTTTTTTAACAACTTGATTGATAAAACGATTAAAATCTACAAACTCCTGAGACACTGGATATAAATCCTTATTCTGAACGGCCTTTTTTTCTTGGTTCTCTTTTAAAGTAGCACTAACATAAAAAACGGGAATATCTGTAGCACTGGCTTTAATCACTTTGGGCCGTTTCATGGTTTTTGGTAAGCGCCCCATAAAGCGGTCTATCTTCTCATTCACTTCAATAAAAGAATAGTTTATTTTAGTACCATGGGTAAAAAGCAACCTAATAACCGCCATCCCGTTGGTTGTTTCGCTTTTTACATCTTTTAAGTGGCTTACCTGCTTTAATTCATTTCGTAAGTTCCTTACAACACCATCTTCTAGCTGACGTGCAGACATATTCTCGTCGCTTACCTGAACCGTTATTTCTGGTATATCAATATCCGGCATTAAAGAAACGGGAATAAAATTAGAAGCGTAAATGCCTAAAATTAGTATCCCTAGGGTAGTCATTAAAACCGCGATGGGTTTGTGAATGAGGAATTTTATCATCTATTATTCTATACTTTTCTTAACAAATACTTCACTATCATGCGCTAAATTTAAATTACCAGCAACAATAATTGAATCCCCAGGAGTTAACACAGCAGAACTTTTGTCTGGATGTGGTATTACGGCGTAATTCCGACTATTTTCGTTAGTTGTTAAAACATACGTCCAAAAGGCACGTCCGTTAACAACCTTAAATAATACTTCTTGATTTTGACGTAAAATAACAGCCTCTTTGGGTACTATTAATTGGTTTAGAATATCTTTTTGAATTAATACTTTTATATTCATGCCTTCCATTAACAGGCCATCATTTTTCACTAAAGCCTTAACCAGAATAGTTCCGTTTTTTTCGACTAAAGGGTTAATGGTGGTGATTTTACCTTGATAAGTTTTTTCTAAAGCGAAAGGTATAATCTCTACTTGGTCGTTTACACTAACATCACCTATTTCAGATTCTATAAGGTAAAATTCCACTTCAAAAACAGCATCGTTAATTAGAGTTATAAAATCCTTTCCTGCACTTATTTGCTCGAACTGTTTATTTACTATATTAGCGATTCTTCCACTAAATGGTGCTTTAAGCTTAGAGGATTGCAGTTCGTATTTAGCATCCTCGACATCTCGTAATGCATCATCGTAACCACTTCGAATGGCTACCATTTCGTATATGTTTTTAGGAATGCTATCCTTTACATCGTAGTCATATCCACGACCAAGTAATTGATCTTTAAAATCTAAAGTGGCTTTTTTTAGATTTATAGTCGCTTTATCTAATTTTCGTTGGAATACATAAGGTTTTAATACAGCCAAAGTTTCTCCTTCTTTTACTATGTCTCCATTGGCTACATATAGTTTTTCTAACCGCTCACCAACCTCAAACTTTAAACTATTTTTTTGAAGTGCTATCAATTTACCATTACTTACCAATTCTTTTTTAAAAGCTGTTTCTTGTAATACCGCTACATGAACTTCGTTTTTTTGTATGCTGTACGTTTTTTTGTCAATGAGCTCTTCTTCTGGATTTTCTTTTTTTTCGTTGCAGCTATAGAGCACTATAACACAAAGACATATTAAAAATGATATTGATTTTGGCATTTGATGGTTTTTTGTTTTATTGATTTTTATTTAATCCAATAGGTTCTATATTATATTTACTAATTATATTAGTCATTTCTGCTTTCATCTCTTTAATAGCAGTTGAAGGGACTTTGATTTCTTTATTAAGTATTTTTTGCGCCATTGCTATGGCTTCTTTTCGATTTCCACTTTCATCGTACATTTTAGCAAGTAAATACATAGGGAAAAACCTAATGGGAATCATATTAGCAGCATTTTGGTAAGCTTCTTCGGCCTTATTAAATTGTTTTAAGCCTCTATAGGCATCACCTAAAGCCGTTTCTATAATAGTCGTATTCAAATGTATTTTGGCCTCCTCTAATATTTTAACAGCTTGCTTATTTTGCTTATTTATAGATAGTGTTTTGCCATAATTCATTAAAAAATCACCCTCTTTTTTTAGAATAGGGTAGACTTGTTCGTATTCTTGTATAGCACCTTCGTAATCTCCATATTGATATGTACTTAAAGCATTCTGCCACATCGTAAAGCTTTTCTCTAATGTGTTTGTGTATGTGACTCCTTTTACAATTCCTATAGTACTAAGAATAAAAATAGCTGTTTTGAAAAAACCAAATACATATGGTCTTGATCTATTTTGAATACTTAGAATTATATATTTTTTTCTATCTAATTTTGATAAAAACCCTATTAAAACGATAAGTATCATTTTTACAGGTAGTATTTGCATTGGATATGAGAAGAAAGCAAAAACACTTATAGCAAGTAATCCAGAGAATAAAATTATGACTATAAATTTTTGGGGTTCATCCACAGTCACTTTAAATAGCACATATAGAAATAATGCTAAAAACACCCCACCTATAAGTCCATTTTCTACAATATATTGCAACCATTCGTTAAAAGCATAGTACGTATTATCAGCAACTAAAGCGTCTTTCGTTTCGCCATTTTCTTTAAAAAAATGAGCTTGGGCATTCATGTAATTTGCTTTAAAACGATCATGCCCCACACCAAAAAAAGGATTTTCTTTAATTATTTTTGTAGAGACTTCCCAAATAAACAAACGCCCATTTGAAGATTCTTTTTTAAAATTATAAACACCAAATAATCCAGCACCGATAATGGATAAAGAGACTATTATTAAAATACTCTTTTTTAGTCTATTTATATTTTTAAATACACCCTTTAAAATATGATACCGATATTCTATTAAAACAGTACTACTTAGCAATATAGCTAACCATGCAGATCTTGATTGTGTTGCAGGCAATACGAGTATAATACTTATAACACCTAATAAGGGTATGTATTCAAAAAGAACTGCTATTAAATTATGCGTATAATTTGATTTATTTGTAGGTAGTAATTGCTTTAACATCTTATCTTTAAACAAGTACAATCCAAGTGCAACTGACCAAACAGCCGTTAGAAAACCAGCATAAGGCCCTGGATTAAAATAACTTCCCGTCATTCTGAACAAGGAATGATTTGAAGCGTAATACCCCAGTACTTGTAAGTTACCATAAACAGCTTGTATAATACCAGAAATAACTATAGCTAACAATAACCATAAATAGTTTTTAAATGAAAAGTTTCTTAAAACGGTATATAAAACTCCTAATCCTAATAATTCTATATATCTAATTGAAAAATTATACTCTGGTTGAATAATATATCTATTACATGCTAAATACCCCATTAACATTAAAAGGGTTATATCTAATTTGGAAATATGTATGGATTTTTTTTTAGAAAATATTATAAAAAGGATGTAGGCGCTTAAAATAGTAAAACAACTATAAAGAAAAACAAGACACTTACTAGTGATGGTAGATTGTGTATAATTGGTAATATTAATTTGAGGAAGAACAATTAGAAGTATAAAGGCCAGAAAAAAAACAGCTTTTTCTAATACAAAAAGACCTTTAATATAAATATTCTTTTTTATAATCATTTTGAAGTAATGGTGTAACATCTTGTTACTTTTTAGATGCTGTTTACACCTATTAATTTTAGGCAAATTAGAGACTGTAATAAAACACCTACAAGTTAACGATTTCACAACCAATGATATATGAAACATATTAGTCAATACAGATACTATTTTAACAATTCGTTAACTGTTTTAGTAAAATTTAGTAAAGTGAAATTTACTTGAGTTAATTAAAAAATACATCTCTATTAAATGAGGTTCACTTTCTAATTAAGAATCTAATCGTTTTGTATTTAACAACAAATATGCACTCAAAAAAAACTAGGTTTGGTTTGTGCATAAATAAGTTCGACTATTAGTTGGAATTACTGAATTGAGACAGAACAATTAGCTGAGAGCATTTGTTTTCTCATTATTCATTTAGCAATTTCAAGAAGTAAACCGAAATATTACACATAAAAGATTAAGCACAAAGCTGTAGAATTAAGTTAAGCGAAATAAAATATACAGCAAGTCCGTAAAGACATCTTTTCCTTATGTGCTTTACCGATGCGGAAAGAATTAAAAGATAATGGTAAAAACAGTTTTCTTGGTCTAGGTTGCCCAAAATGACTGATAAAAAGAAGGAGATAGACTACTAATAGACGGCAACAAAACTCTCATAAGGGATGACATGAAAAACGGCATTCTGTGCTTCCTACTTGTTAGACCTATGCTATTTTTTATGTAAATCGTCTCTTATGTTTAACAAGAAAACTTAATTACTACTGAAGACACTATAAATCATATCATAACTGATATAAAAGCACACCATGAGGCAATAAAGAGAGTTGATTTTTTCCAAATATGGTATAACATGTAAAGCAACGGCTTTGGAAATCAGGAATCATGTCTGGCACCCTGACAGATTTTACGAGCTTAAAGGTTAATGATACACGTATCAAGCAGACCAATAATTGTATGCAACTCTCCGCCATACATATTTTGTAAATCGAATTAGATTGTTCCAAATTAAACCTTTTTTTAGCACTCCCTTTCCTATAATTGTGAATTCTTCGTTATCACCAAAGACATACGTAAAAAATGAAATAGTATATCCAACCATAAAATTAAATTCAGCCAATTCCGAGTATTTATTCAATCCATTTTTTAATTCAGATTCAGTTCGTAAATCAATGTCTTTTTTAAACCGTCCATTCACATCATCAATCATAGACTACAAAAAGAAGAAATTATTTTTCCCCGCTTCAAAATCCCATTGTTTCCCGAAATCAGTTTTTACTATTCAGAAAAAAGTCTCGTTATATTTTTCGGCAGCTACTGATTCAAATATTTGTTATAGATTTTATTCATTGGGGATTTTTTCTGATTGTTACCAAGGGTATGTGGATGAGTAATTGCCTCCTGGAGGTATTTTCATTTCAAGTACCTATTAGTTATTATATATCTATTGTCCTGGCCAGAATTGGTTTTTATTAGAATCAAATACAAAAGGAAGTTCTTCTTTACCCTGAGAAAGATTCTTTAGCCAATATAAACCACTAGATGGAACATCGACATAGTTTAGTTCTTGTTTATCCGCTGTTTTTAATCCTAAGCTTTGCCAGCCAGAATTATAAACCATTAATTCATAATTATCTCCGGGAATAATATGATTTCCATCATTTCGGGTATGAACTGAAATCGATGATATGAATTGCGGAGGATTAAATCTTAATCCGACAAAAGCAATTTTTTCAGAACTTGACTGCCTTGTCGCGGTAAGCATATCGCTGTCAAATAACTTTTCTGGATTAAAACCTTTTTCAAGGTTATGTATGATTTGTCCTGTCAATAAATTTTGTTCTCGGCTAAAAAACTTTAAAGTAGCAATGTTGGCCTCTTTTGAAGAAAGACTACTTATCCTGACAGCTTTATATGGTTTTTCGGTATTTGTTTGATAGTTATTTTCTTTGTATGAATTGTAGTTTCTAAAAGCTATAAGGGTATCAACTGTAATGAAATTATTATTACTAACTTCAATCCAAGATTCGGAAATCGATTTTGCCCATCTTTCTTTTCTTCTACTAATTACACTTGTATACCCTCTTGTTAAAGGGTGTTTTCTTTCAAGTGTATATTCCCCTGTAGTATTCCAATTTGGTATCAAATAGTTAGTATGACCTAGTGAATCTAAAAATACTGGATTTGTCAAAGGAGTGAATTTATCATTCTCTAATCCTCCAATAAAATAAATTACATTTCGTCCTAAATTTTTAAAAATCAGACTAGTCCTTTCTTTTCTTCCATAATCTACAACTCTAAACCCTCTTTTTTTGTTAAATATTGCAACTGCAGGTTGCATGTCTCTGGAGAATAACTTTTCATCTATTGTTACCTGTAAATCTGAAATATCTCTATACTCACTTGTAACATCAATTTTGTTTTTTCCTTTAGATAATGAATATGTTTGGCGAAATATTTTTGGAATATTGTCGTTATGAAACAGCTGATTTACAAACGTACCATCCACAGCATCAAAACCATACCACTTGTGTTGCCATTTTATAGCTAACCAACTATGACCTACACTGTGGTGATTACCCCATTGTGGAAGATAATCATAAGTTGCAGGAATGCCAATTGACCTAAGTGCAATCGATAAAGAAATTGCAAAGTCATCGCAAACAGGTGCGCTTTTTAATGTAAAAACTTGCTTTGCAGAAAATAAATTCGGATAATGTTTGGATAAACCGTTATCCACACGAAATCGCAATGATTTTATTAAATTTGAAATTGCGGGAACGATTGAGTCAGTCCTTGCTAAAGTATCAGAAAAGGAATGCAATTTATCATGAAAGTATTCTGTTTGCAGCTCAAAAGCTGGTTCATTTTTAATTCGATATGGTAAAATAAATTCGCAATAATCTTTAAAATTGGCATCACTTTTTTCAGATAATTGTTTCCAACTGTTATATGTAATGTCGATATGCGATATTAGGTCGTTACTCTTTATGACTGAATAGTCAATTATAATCTCAGGACTACTTGTTTTAAAAGACTTTTGTTTTGACGCTGCAATCAATTCCTTTCTGCTTATTAAAACTTCTTTCTTTTCAATACTATCTGCAATAAATGTTAAGATAGAATCTATTTGAGTATCCAAAATAGAATATTTTTGGTCCATATTTTTAAACAAAAATAATGCGGCATCTTTCTTTTCTCTATTGATGTCTGTGTGCTCGTAATGGCTTATCACATCCTTGTAAAGCGGTGTGTTGATTATCTCTTTGGGTATATTATTGCATGAAAAAAAAGTAATTAGCAAAAAAATAAACATATAGTTAACTCTTTTCATTGAGGTCTGAATTTGTTTTTGATTTAATACTAGTTGTTAGTATAGATTTAACTTTAATTTTCTTGTTTTAAAATTTTTGAGCCTCCCAGATTAAACATCAATTTAAAGACTTTATTTTCTAATGTTTTGACCTTGGCAAGTCGGAGACTTTATTCTGCGCAACCAACTGTGTTTATATTTAATTTTAAGTGTTTTATTATCATTCTGTCTTTATAATTATTAGTGTAACCACCATTAAAATTGAATTATCTGCTATTTTTGATTAAGAATACATCACTAATAAACTGGTATCAAACTCATTATTTGTAATGTCCTATACCCTAACCTCATTTTCTATTTAAATGCTGTTTTAGCTTATTTATGCTAGGTACAATTAAAGACTGTAATAAAACACTTACAAGATAACAACAAGACATACAGTGCGTTATGACATATATTAGTAAATACAGATACTATTTTAACAATTTATTAACTATTTTAACGTATTGAAATAAATTTACTTGATTTTATAAATAAATCTATTTCTAGTTAAAAAAATATTATATATCGAATGAAGAATTTAACCGTTTTGTATTTAAAGATTAGAGTAAAAAACAGTTTTTCCTATCAATAATGATAGAATTCCCATTTTGGAGAAGCCTCAATTTCAACCTCCATGACCACTACAGAACCCAATATCAACGCTTCAAAAATTACAGGAAACAACTATAATTTATATTTAACAACATCAATTTTGATAAAAAATTTTTTATATTTTTATGATAAATTTTTCTTGAACTACTTCTTTATTAAAATAAGAATATAAATAGTCCATACTTTTACCTAGGATCGAAATAAGGTTATCGAATGAATTAGGTTTCATTAAAAAGAGATTCGCTCCAAAATTTTGTAGTTCTTCAATAACAGAAATATCAATAGTATTGGAATAAATAAAAATTGGAATATTTTGAAGTTTTACTTCGATTTTAATATCACTTAAACACTCCACACCATTCATCAATGGCATATTTAAATCCAAATATATGGCTTGAGAAAGAGGTTTAGTTTCATTCAATAAATTATCCATTAAGGTTACTCCATTATCAAAACTAACTACTTCTACATCTGAGATAATATGTTTAAAAGCCTCTTCAAATAGCATGCGGTCAGATTCATCGTCGTCGGCTAGATAAATTAATAATTGCTCCAGTAACTTAGATTATAATTTTAAGGTTGAATTACCTCTATAAAATATAACAATAAACGCTGTCTCTAAATAAATTATGTATAAAACATTACATTATTAAAAATGAACTAATCGTCTTCTACTTCAAGTTAAAAAAGCAGAATGCACATATTCCAAATATAAACGTAATTAAAACCTAGAATTAATCTAAATGAGATTTATTATTAACTCAACCCTATCGAATTGTCAGTTAAGAAATGATTAAAGAAAAGCTGATTATTTATAAAACAAGTGAATATTTAATTCTTAAATAATCTGTATCTATTTACCTGTCCCTTGCCTTTAATCACTGCATTAATTTTTATTAACAGTATACCTATAAATTAAAGTAGTCTTATGCAAGTTGATGTTCTATAAAAAGCAGATATAAAAACATATAAATTCTACTTTGTCTTTAAATCCTATAAATCCTATCCTTATAAAATTATGAGGTGGGTGATAAACATAAAATTTAACATTATTTGAACGCAACCAATTTATTGATTGAGCATCTAACAATTATAAGAAGTATAAAAAACAGCTATATGAAAATCCTTATTATTCAACATAAAATAATTAATAATGTTTTTCTAAATATTCATTTTATCATGTGACAATGAATTTAAAAGACTATCAGCACATTTAAATGGATAATTTTTGTATAAAATAAAGGCAAAAACCACCGATAGTTGTTTACTCTAAAAAAGTTAAATTATGTTGTAAAGCAATTCTTTTTAACCTATTCATATTCAAGTCATGTTAATGTCCGCAAATAATTTCACCCCCTCAAATCGTATTTATGAAAGAATCATTTCCATCTAAAAATATTTTTCTAGAAACTCATAATATAAATAACTTGCATAGTGGCTTTGGTCAATTCAATTATAATTTAGCAAAAGCGCTAAGTAGGGAAACTGAATTTCTAAATAAACATGAAATCATTCTCAATTGTAACAATGAGAGTGTTAAAGAAGAACTTAAAAACAATATTTCCTTTAATAATTATATACCAATTACAAGGTATCCTCTTTTCAGAATAAGACAAAAATTTGATTTATGGCACTCAGTTAACCAAAACACAAAAATAGAACCCGCTTCTAAAAACACGCCCTATTTATTAACCATTCATGATGTAAACTTTTTAGAAGAACAATCAGGAAAGCGCTTAGATTTCAGGATTAATCAACTCAAAAGCAAAATCAAGAGAAGTTCAGCTATAGTGTACGTTTCTGAATTTGCCAAGCAAAACACACGTGCTCACTTTCACATTCCGGATATACCAGAATATGTGATATATAACGGAAATAACTTCAATCATGACTCAACGAAAAATTTAGGGATCAATCACCCAAAACACGTCCCTAGTAAACCATTTATTTTTTCAATAGGAAAAGCGATGGAAAAAAAGAATTTCCACACATTAATAGAAATGTTAAGGTTTTTAAGTGATGTCGTTTTGGTTATAGCTGGCGGATTAAATACTGCATATGCAGAACTTCTGAAAGAAAAAATACAATACTATAAATTGGAAAATAGAGTGATATTATTAGGTAATATTGCCGAATCAGATAAAATATATTACTACAAAAACTGTCTTGCTTTTGCTTTTCCTTCTTTAAGAGAGGGTTTTGGCCTTCCGGTTCTAGAAGCCATGACCTTTGGCAAACCAATATTCTTATCTAACAAAACATCTTTACCCGAAATAGGTGGTAAACATTCATTTTATTGGGATAATTTCAATGCGTTAGATATGGCAAACGTTTTTGAAGCAGGAATGTCCACTTTTGAAAACAATAAAGACACCTTCCAATCGGCCTATATAAACCACTCACAAGAATTTACTTGGGAAAAAGCAGCCAAGGACTATATAAATGTTTATAAAAGCATTTTAGAATAATAACCCTATTTATATCCAATCACTATACACTAAATGAAAAATTTTAAAAGGTTTCTTAAATACCTTATTCCTTACAAAAGACATCAAATGTTAAGCATCCTGTTCAATATTCTGTATGCTCTTTTCTCCTCATTATCTATGCTTTCACTTTTACCTATGATGAAAGTTTTATTCGAGGAGGGCGAAAAATTAAAAGTAAAACCTGTACTCCATAGTTTTAAAGATTTTGACTTAAACTACATTGAAAATTATCTCAATTATTTTATTACTACAATGAACGACTCTAGAGGTCCTTTAATTACACTAATTACTATAGTGGGATTTGTGTTGAGTACATTTTTACTCAAAAACGTGTTTAGTTATCTCTCTATTTTATATATGACTTATCTAAACAACGGTGTTTTAAAAGACTTAAGACAAGACGTATATAACAAAGTTATAAGCTTAAATGTAGCCTTTTTTTCTAATGAAAGAAAAGGCGATCTTATCGCTAGAATGACCTCGGATATTAATACTATAAAAGTATCATTCATAAGTATTTTAATGATGATTAGAGAACCATTAACCATTCTTTTTACGCTAGTTGCAATGATTGTTATCAGTTGGAAACTGACCCTTTTTGTTTTCTTTTTTATTCCTATATCTGGATTTTTAATTTCAAAACTTAGTAAAGGTATCAAAAGTCAATCGGGTGACATATTTGCATTAGAAGGTCATTTACTGTCTAATATAGAAGAAACTTTAGGTGGTATAAAAATCATTAAAAACTTTACCGCAGAAAGCTTTTTTTTAAAAAAGTTTAACAATTTCACAAAAGAAATAAATGATTTAAATAATTCAATCGGTAAAGTCATGAGTTTATCAGCACCAGCCAGTGAATTTTTAGGGATTTTAGTTATATCTATATTACTAATTTATGGTGGTTCTTTAGTACTAATTGACCAATCTTTAAGTGGTGGTGCTTTTATGGCATATATGGGATTAGCTTATCAAATTCTAACACCTGCTAAAGCCATCACAAAAGCGCATCATGCTTTACAAGGGGGAAATGCAGCTTATGAAAGAGTTGCTTTTATCTTAGATGCCGAAAATCCATTAAAAGACAAAGCGAATGCTAAGTTAATTACTGAATTTAAGCATGAAATTAAATTTAATAATGTATCATTTAAATACAAAGATGACTACGTCCTTAAAAACTTTAACCTTACAGTACCTAAAGGTAAAATAGTGGCACTAGTAGGGGAATCTGGAAGTGGCAAATCCACCATTGCTAATTTAATCACGCGTTTTTATGATGTAAATGAAGGCAGTATCACTTTTGACGGTGTTGATATTAAAGATGTAACTACAAAATCTTTAAGAGAACAAATGGGAATAGTCGCTCAAGATTCTATATTATTTAATGATACAATTGCAAATAACATATCCTTAGGTATTGAAGAAATTGATGATGAAAAAATCATAAATGCAGCAAAAGTAGCCAATGCTCATAATTTCATTTCAGAATTTCCTAAAAAATATCAAAACATTGTTGGTGATGGAGGTAATCTGCTTTCTGGTGGTCAACGACAACGCATTGCTATAGCCAGAGCAGTCATGAAGAATCCACCAATTATGATTCTTGATGAGGCCACTTCATCTTTAGATACTGAGTCTGAAAAACTAGTTCAAAATGCCCTTGAAAACATGATGGAAAATCGTACCTCCATTGTTATAGCACATAGACTATCAACCATTCAAAATGCAAATCTTATACTAGTCATGAACAAAGGAAGAATAGTAGAGCAAGGAACACATGAAGAACTTTTAAAAATGAACGGAACATATACTAACTTGGTTTCACTTCAATCATTAGAAGTATATCAACATGCATAAATGAATCAAATGAAAAATCAAATACAAGGACTTAACATCGTTGGATATACCGAAGGTATGTTTGGCATAGGAGAGGCTACGAGATTGAATATAAATGCGGCAAAAAGACTTGATATACCTCTTAATTTAATAAATTATGAAAAGGTTAAACAAAACAGCAACTATCAGTATTCCTTCAATTATGCTATTAATTTAGTTCAATTATCCTTAAAGGATCTTGAATCATTTATTGCCATTATTGATCCCAATATATTTAAAAACAAATACTCTATTCTTTTCTTAGTATGGGAATCAGAATATTTAGCCCCAGAATTGGTAGAAAACTTAAATCTTTTTAATGAAATTTGGACTCCTTCGGAATATTGCAAAAATATATTCCAGAAAACTTATAACAGCCCTATTATAATAGTTCCTCATCCAGTTGAAGTACATCTAAATTCGCTTCCAAATCAAAATACAAACCATTTTTTTGATGATAATAAGTTTAGTTTTTTATTCATATTTAGCTATCACAGCTCTGTAGAAAGGAAAAATCCTTTTTTCTTGATTGAAGCTTTTAAAACAGCTTTTGGAGATAGTGATACAGTCGAATTAGTTATAAAAACTGTTGGAGCAAAACAACACAAAAAACAAAAACAACGTTTAGAAGAATGTATTTCCAAAAACATAAAAGTTCATGACATGGAACTCGATAAAAACAGTGTTAATCACCTAATTAATAACTGTGACGCTTATGTATCGATGCATCATTCTGAAGGATTCGGATTAACACTTGCCGAAGCTATGTCTTTGGGTAAGCCAACTGTAGCAACGAATTATTCTGGTAATACGGAGTTTATGAATAAAAACAATAGTTTCCTTATAGATTATAAACTTAGTTACATAGAAAACCCAGACAATAATTTTTGCCATAAAACACTATGGTCCAATCCATTATTTGATAGCGCAATTGAAAAATTAAGAAGTATTTACGATAATTCAGATTTACGGATCGAGAAAGCTTTTAATGCTAAAATCTTTATTAAAGAAAAATTATCTTTCCATTCTATTGGCACTATAATGAAAGATCGATTAAATTATCTTTATATCAATTTTGATAAATTAGTTACAAATCAAAATCAGAATACACACCTTATAAATCAATTACAATCTTCAAAAATTGAAAATGCACAACTTAGAAGAGAGATTCGAAGAATGAAAAAAAACGTGATAATTCGTTTTATTATAATTCTAAAAAAATTAACTAGAAAGCTAAAAGGAAAGCATTAAAAACGACATAAGGATGTCTATTGTCAATCACGACTTACTAGCTAAATTTTAAAAATAAATTTTACAATTGGGCAATTCTTTTTTTATTCGTTCTATATCTCCTTTAGAAAAATTATTTCCTATTAATATTAATGTTTTTAATTGTGTGAGTTTGGTTAAATTATTTGGTAATCTTGTCAGGGAATTGTTTGATAGTATTAATAACTCTAATTTAGAAAGCGAAACAATACTTGTAGGTAGTTCTATTAGCTTATTATTATTGAGAATAAGTGTTTCTAAATTAGATAATTCAAAAATCTCGAGGGGAAGTGTTTTAAGACTATTATGCTCTAAATTAAGAGTCTTTAATTTACTGACTAACAACCAATCAGAATCAAATTCATAAAATTGATTATAACCTAAATTAAGTGTGCTCAATTTTTTTAAGTTAGAAAGTTCTTGTGGTAAAAATCGTAATTGGTTATGATCTAGCTCTAATACTTCCAAATTTCTACAATTACTTATCGTTTCGGGTAACGACGTTATATCGTTATCCGACATGTGTAAAAATCTCAAATCAGTTAGCTCACCAATGGATTTAGGTAAGGCTGTAATTTTGTTTGTGGATATATTTAAACGTACCAATTTTTGAAACTTTGAAATATCTTCTGGGATATATTTTAAATCATTTTGCTTTACAATTAACACTTCGAGATGCTTTAATTTAAAAATATCGTAATTCCATGACTCTAAACTATTACCCATCATATTCAAAAATATAAGTGATTTAAAATCCCCTATCTCTGTGGGCATATTAAATAAGTGCTGATCTCTTAAGCTTAGTTGTTCTACGGTACTGGCTTCTTTCTTTGCCAGTTCTATAGTATTAAATACTCTTGTTTTTTTAGGATTCGCATTTTGTGTATGGACAGCGCTGATTACACCAAAAAAGACAATAAAAAACGTACTACGTATCATAAATTCGTATATATAAATAGAAGCAGACAAAATTGCCTGCTTCTATATTTATTAATGTATGTAATTATAATTTACTTCATCAGTACTTTAAACTGTTGTTGTACATTATTCATTTTAACGGTTAATAAAAGTATTTGATTATGTGCTTTTAATTCCCCTAAATCTAATGATAATTTTTGGCTACCATCTACTTTAAGATTTTCGTAATTGATTAAGTTTCTTCCTAAAATATCATTGACTACTATTGAAACATCGGTATCTACCGAAGAACCAGAAAATTGGAATGTTACGTTTCCTTTTGTAGGATTAGGATATAACCTTACCTGTTTAATAAGGTCTTGATCAATAACACTCAATGACTCATCCTCCCCGATATTACGGTCTAACGCAAAAACTATAGTTGCAGAGGCGTTAAATGTAATCTCATTTCCACTAGCATCTACCTGCGACGTATTACTTCCGCTAGGATGTTGCACAGAAAAGAAACCATATTTATAATCTGGCGTAAAGGTTAAACCAGTAGGCTCTGAACCTGAAGGCATAGACGCAAACAAGTCTACATTTGGATTACTTTGCGTATGATCTGGACGCACAACCCATATATAATTTTTACCTCCATCTTGAAGTACCCAAAGGTTTCCTTTGTCATCAAAAGTTAAGTTATCGTTACCGTCTGCCCAAGATTCTGACTGTGTTCCATTCTCAGAAGTTACATCATAATTCATTCCACCTACAAAGGTTTCAAAATCACTTAACGTTTCTCCATTATCGGTAAAACGATACACACGGCTTAAACCTTTAGCAGCAAAATAAATTTTACCTGTTATTGGGTTAATTTCGACATCTTCTACACCGTTAAAAGCTGTACCTCCAAGATTTCCTGCAATAGTACTTAAATTGTTTCTGTCAGACTGTGTATCATTAGGAACTTCAATCCAAGTTCCTGTTGAAGAACTAGGGTCGTTACCAGATAAGGCAATATCCATATGTAAAACATATACCGTACCTTCAGTCAGATCTCCAGGTGTATCCATAACATATTTATACACACAATGTGTTCCTCCATCTTCTCCGTAATACGCTGTAGTTCCGTCATCGGTAATGACAACATTTTCATGATTCATTCTTCCCATTGCCCATAACTTATCTTTTTGGCCATCGTTATCATAATCTAAAACAGAAGCTGTTACTGGATCAATCTCTACTAACCATCCTACATCTTGGTAGCCATCTCCATTCACATCTCCAGAATTTGTACTTTCTTCTGCAGTAACCACGGTTCCCCAAGGTGTGATACCTCCAGAACAGTTACGTGTTGTAGTTACTAAATCTGTACTGTAAAAATCTACAGCCTGACTTTCGTCAACTTCCCAAAGTTGCGTTGTGGTATTGAGATTAATATCTAAGATAGATACACCACCTGGTGTGTTTTCATGATTGACAGATAAATACCCTTTCTCACTACTCCCTTCTATAGCGACATAAGCTGTAAAGTCATTTGTTCCCGGCATATTACCTCCACCTAAAGAATATGGGTCACCTTCTTTCATAACCACCTGAAAATTATGTTCTGGAGACAAAATCAAATTACCTGTTTGCGATGTAGGTGTTATAGACGTTAAACAACTAATATGTTCCTCATCACAATCTATCGCTAGATCTTGTGTGTTCTGAATATACAAATCGAAACGTGTATCCGAACTTGACGCATTTGCTTGATGAATTTCTACCGCAATACGGTTAGTCCCTTCTACAAACATGTCTTTTGCAACCGTAGACGTATTGTAAATATTTTCACTAATTCCATCAACAGCACTACTTGCCGTAGTCTGATAATCTACAGTTCCTGTTGGCATATTGTCCCGCAACACTTCCGCACCATTAATATAAATAATAGCACCATCGTCTCTACGTAATCCTAATTCCACCATATCTGTTAATTCACTTAAAGACACTTCAATATCTTTTATGTAATATGTTGTAATGTATTTAGTACTTGCATCAGGACCATATGATACTTCTGTATTTACAGGATCTCCATAACCAAATGGCGCAAAACCTCTATTCCAAGGAATAACATTATAGTCTAAGGTTAACCAATCTGTTCCTAAATCTGTGCCTTCATCCAAAACATACCATTCTTGATCTTTATGTAAAGGATAGTTTGTTACAACAAGTGCTGGTAAGGTATAATCCACTTCCATATCAAAGCGAACATCTGAACTTGTACCGTTAATTTGGTGTACCTCTACAGCTATTACATTTTCTCCATCTTGAAGTAAATTAGCCGTCTCAATCTTAGTCCAAGCACTTTCTGCATCGCCACTTATTTCTCCTGAAGCATACGTTTCGTAAGTAGCTTCACCTTCAGACATATTTAATCTAAAAGCTTCCGTACCATTCACATAAACAATAGCACCATCGTCATACATCATATTAAAAACTAGATTACCTATAGCATCTACATCTTCAACATTAAAATTATGACGGAAATAATAGGTTGGGTGTTTAGCTGAAGCATCTGTACCAAAATCTAAAGTAGTACTTTCTACACCATCTCCATAACCTAGAATAGCGTTTCCAAATAACCAAGAACTATCATCAAATGCTGATGCTGTCCAAGTTGTTCCTAAATCTTGACCTAAGTCATTGTATTTCCATAATCCACCGGATACAATAGGAAAACTTCCTATAGGATATTCATTGATATTTTTCCAAGCTAAATACAACGGAACTTCATCATTAAAAGCAACATCCTTAAACGTTATAACATTATTTTCTTTTAACCCTGATGCGACTATCTCTACAGTTGTTGAAGGATCTCCAGATAATAAATAATACTCATTAGCAATAAGTTCTACTTGATTTAAATTATCGAATACTTTTGAAACATCTACTTTTATAGAGCCTGATGCTATAAATAGTGGATCTATTTTCCATCTACTATTTAAATATAATGTATCGGTTGTTGTAGAACCTAAAATAGGTAATATATCATCTCCTGTTTCTTTACTAAATACTATATTACTATTATAGTCTGTTATAGCATCCGCATAATACATCCCATTAGAATTGTCATTTTTGAGGCTCCAATTTCCTGTCACTTCATGGTTAAAAGGAGCATCCACTACCCTCACCGGACTAGTTGCTGGTACAATTTCTGCATCTGAATATGACACTTCGGCTACGATGTTACCAGAATTAACAAGATAGCCACTATCGTCCTGATTAAACGTATAATTGAATGCTAAATCTACATTTGTATCTAGACGTGTTTGGTGTATATCTGCTATAATCTCTTCTTGGCTTTTGGCTTTTGTCCAAATTCTCAATTCATCCATTATGGACTTTGTTTCACCATTATAATTAATAGTTCTACCTAAAGCAAAATCCCAAGTATTATTAGAAACATAACCATCAAAAGCATTTGTTGCTTTTAATTCACCATTAACATACAATTTTAATTCACTATCAAGAAGCGATACTGTGACCGCTATATGATTCCACTCTCCAATTGTTAATGCGTCTCCTGATTCCGCTTTATTCCAACCAGAACCATTAGTCCCAAAAACTGCGTTAACAGAATTATTAGAAGGTAATTCTAGTGAAAAACCTGTAGAATTGCCATCAATTCTTCCATGGTTAGACAATAATGGGACATTATCTCCAGGATCTTCAGTTAATTTGGTCCAAAGCTCAATAGTAAAGTCTCCCGCCAAAATAGGCTCAATAGTGCTTGCAGGAATTAGAGCTTCGTGTCCTCCCTGGAGGTTAAACGCTCCTCCCTGTGCAAGAATTGCAGAGGCAACATCAACTTGGTATGCGATAAAATAAATACCATTACTAATCTCGACATCATTAAAAATTACCACATTGTCTATAGTTGTTGCTGTAGAAGCTACAACTTCATAAGCTACTTCAGGATCTCCTTTAATTAACAAATACTCACCAACAGTCGCATCAATCATCTCTACATTTTCAAATACTGCCGACAAGTCAATAGCAATATCTGTAATCGTCATATTCATAGCATTAACATTCCACCCACCTGCGATATAATGCGTATCATCTTCAATTGCATTAGGCAGATTTAATATGGAATTGTCTTGATTTCTACCAAAAACAATGTTTTCTATAAAACTACTTATAACACCATCTACATACATTCCGCTGTCAGTTTCATTTGCAAAACTCCAACTTGCAGAAATCACATCTTGAAAATCTACAATAGGTTCTGCTACTGGATTCGTAGCAGCTATTATAGAGGCATTAGCATAAGTCACTTCACTTACATTACTGCCACTATTTTCTACAAATCCGTTGTCATCCTGATCAAAAGCATAATAAAAATGTAAATTTTCGTCTGACACATCTATTACATTATGCATATCTGCCACAATTTCTTCTTGTGTACGAGCTTCCGACCACATACGAAATTCATCTACAATGTAAAGCACTTGACCTCCGTAATTTAAACTTCGCCCGAAAGCAAAATCCCACTTACTATTTGGTGCATAGGTAGAAAATGCTGTAGTTCCTTCTAAGTGCCCATTAAGATAAAGCTGAATCTCCCCATCTGGAGTAGTACTTATTGCAATGTGATTCCATTCACCAATTTGAATCGCTGTTGAAGTAGTGACTTTAGTCCAACCAGAACCATTCGTACCATAAACAGCACTTAACGTATTATTGCCCTCCAACTCTAAGGTAAATCCTGTAGAATTACCATCGATTCTTCCATGGTTAGAAAGTATTGTTTTATCACTAGGATCTGTTGGTAAATTTACCCATAGTTCCATAGTATGCGCCCCTCCTAGAATAATTTCAGGAGATGTATAGTGAATTTTAACATCATGACCATCTAATAAAGCTAAAGCACCTCCTCTTCCAGGGACAAACTCACCCTCTTCCCAAGCTAAATAATAAACAGATTCTTCTATATTTACATTATAAAAAGTAATGCTAGTACCATCAAAAGTACCTTCATCTACTATATGGAATTCTGTTTCACCTTCCTCTTGTTTTAATAAATAATAATGACCTGCTACCGCCGAAATTGCACTGGCAAAATCCCCCACTGTCGCTTCTAAATTAAATTTAAATGTTGCAAATGGAGTATTTAAAGGATCTATTTTCCACCCCCCCTGCAAATATTGGACATCAGACATGTTTGGGACTTCCGAAATTTTTGAATTAGCTTGTTTTCCAACAATAATATTGCTTGAATATAAAGTAATATTATCCGAAAAACTTAAACCGTGATTTACACTACTATTATATTTACTCCATTTACCAGAAACAAAATCTTGATATATTGCCGGAATATTCCCTATAGGAGATGTTGCAGACGTTAATGAGGCCGAGGAGATATCCATTTCATAATTAACAGTACCTGCACTAACAATAGTTGTTCCTGCTTCTGTTGCAGGTGAAAAATTGAAATATAATGCTAATTCCTCTTCGTCACCTACTAATGGATAATGTAAAGATTTTGAAATTTCTTTAGCTGTTAAAACCTTACTCCAAATTCTCATATCGTCAATATCACCTTGCAACGCACCTCCATAATTAGGACTGTGTCCAAAACCTAATCCAAATGTATTGGGATAATATCCGTTATATACCATTTCGGTAACGTACACACCATTAAGGTAATATTTAATATTACCTCCTACTTCTGCTGAAATGGTGATATGATTCCATTCGCCAACAGTCCAGGCATCGCCTTTATTGTCTATTTTATTCCAACCAGAGCCATTCGTACCCACAACAACATTTAATTTGTTTTCCGATGAAAACTCTAAAGAAAGTCCTGTAGAATTTCCATCGACTCTACCGTGTGTAGAAAAAATAGATGCATTACTCGCTGGATCTGAATTTAATTTGGCCCAGAATTGAATCGTAAAATCATTTGCAAATAAAGAATTTGAGATATCCGATGGTATAACCGTTTTCTGATTACCAGCCAAGCTTAACATCTCACTTCGATTGCTCTTTACCTCTGCATTTTCTAAAATATCGTTGTCTGAAATTAGTCTTGCATATAATTCTAAATCATCCATGCTTCCCACAAACTGCTTACCTTCAATGTTATTTCCAATTTTAAAATCTGAAGATGATGCTGTTGGAGACGATATATTATTCCATGTTTGAATTAGGAACCCATTATAGTATAAGGTTAATTTTCTTCTTACATTGTCGTATTTCCATGTAATATATGACCAACTATTTTCTGAAACACTATAGTTGCTCTCATGAGTTATATCTGTAGCATGGTCTTTATAATTTAAGTTTCCATTATTTGAAATCCCGAATGAAACCCCTGAAGTTGCTGTCGCATCTGAAACTATAGTTGCGCCATTAGATGCTAAATTACTTGGATTTACCCAAAAACTTAAGCTATAGGCTTTATCATAAAAGTTTAAAGCTTTAGATGCGGAAATAGAAAGCGCTGTATTTTCAGAAAACACTAAAGCACTATTTAATTTATCATCTTTATCTGTTCCGAAATTATAATTCGATCCTTCTAAAACATGATTATATTCTGAATTATCTGTGATAGCATTAGAAAAATCTAAAGATAAATTATGTGCATCCGAGTTTTGACTTGTTAGCATATCTTCATGTACTACTTCTTCAAAGAAAGTATCACCATCAAAACCTACATATTCAAATTTTATTCGTCTATCCCCTGCTTCTCCATATACATTTGTTCGCATATATCCATGCTTCACACCTGTTAAGATATCATTAGAAGCACTATAATTTACGCTATAATTACCTGCTTCTCCATTTCCTCCAATATCAGAATTTATATTACCAGACATAATATCGTACATTGGATATTTAGTATCTCCATCACGTACCATGAAACGTTGATCATGAATATCTGCGCAATAAGACACCACTCCATTTATATTATTGGTTTGAATAAATTGCAAGAATTCATCAGCTTGATTACTCACACTAAAATTTCGACCTCCAACCTCTCTAAATGTTGGGGTTCCATTAACAATAACCTTAAATGTGGCTTTAGAATTAAGTAACCCTTGTTTTAACCACTCTAATTGCTCATCTCCAAAATGGTCTGCTGTACCATCTCTATAACTTCTATTATCAGTTAAGAAAAACTCTACATCCTTATAAACATAAGACGAATGTAAACCTTCACCTTCTACAGTACTTAAATATTCAGGATTTGGCCACCAATCCTTAAAGATATCGCGCATTTCTGGTAATGTAGCCATTGTTTTATCGAACTCATTAGGTCCAGTATCATGATTATCAGTTATAGATAATTGTGGCATAGCCATGGTTAATTGATCATGAAACTGTCTGTAAAACATATAACGGTCAAATGCCATATCTTTATTCGCCCAGTCGTCTATAGCATCAGGACATTCTCCATTTGCATGTTGCAACCCTAAAAGGTAAGTCGCATCACCTAGCCAAACCATAAGATCAGCATCCTCAGTTGCCATATGGTTAAACATCTCAGGATCACCATTAATATGTGTTTTAGATTCTGGTACATCTACACAACGAGATGTATCGTAAATTCTTCCGCATCCTCCAGCTAAAAACTCAAAATCATCAATAATATTTTGACCATTTGTTATCGAAGAAGTTCTTGCAGATGCACTACCATTAATTTGCAAACTAGCAGTGTAAGTTTCTCCCTCGGTTAAATTGTCAAATTCATAAGATCGTAGATAATACCCTAATCTGTCATCAGAATTAAAAACCGTTCCAGATAGCTCTGTAGCATGAGCTTGGGAACCCGTCATAGATAAGGAAAGCACATCTCCAGAACCTGTATTCTCTTTAGTTAGTACCCAAACTCTAACCTTGTTTTCATAAACAGGACTAAACATGGGCCCAAATACTAAAGAATCTCCTGGTATAGCGGTCTGAGCTTTAAGCCCAAAACTCATACATAGAGAGAAGCATAGTAAAATAAATAGTAATTTTTTTTTCATTTTGGTTGCGTTATTTTTTTAATTATTAAAAATATTTGACCAAAAGTAGATTGAATAAATCCGTTGAATTTTAAGTAAAAGTAATTTGATTGTTAAGCTTACTTAGTAATTTAACAGTTGCTTAACAAGCATATATTAGCAAAAAACAACTAGAGATTAGCTAGAATAAAACTAAAACCTATTTATTACTTTAAAAAACTTATAAACACAACGTTACATATATACTTACAACTTGCAATACGTAAAACTTAGGTTAAGACAACCTGCGTTTTCTTCACAATAAGTTTACAAATAATATTTAGTTAGAACTTTCAATTGGAATATCATTTAAAGACGTCATAAAAGCTATAATATCTTGCATTTCATCTTCTGTTAAATTTAAAGAATCCGGTGCTAACGTCTGATTTGGAACCTCATAGGATAAACCAATCCCTTGCGCACCACCTAAATTATAAAACTCCAACACTTCGTCTAAAGTATTATAAGCTCCATTATGGAAATATGGTGCGGTTAATGCCCCATTACGAACAGTAGTCGTTTTAAATGATTTATTAAAAATATGTTGGTTATCTTTACTTAAACCGTTTTTTATACGTCCAGGATCTGCATCGACGCTATAAGAACCTGGACTTTCCAAAACACCTAATACTTCGCTTTCATTTTCTTGAAATAACGGAGGTACTAATCCACTAAAAGTTGGAGCAAAATGGCAAGTGGCGCAATTCGCTTTTCCCATGAATAAATTAAAACCTCTCTTTGCATTACTACTAAGGTTAGAAGTTTCTCCACGTATGTATTTATCAAAATCACTATTGAAAGATCTTAAGGATATGATATAAGATGCTAAAGCCGATGAAAATTGATACCTATTTATGGATTCTGAATTATAGATATCCTTAAATTGATTTTGATAGTCTTTATCGGTATTTAATTTTTTTACAATCTCTACAATACTGGTATTAAACTCTAGGTGATTATCGATAACATGTTCAGCTTGATCTTCTAAATCAAAAGCTCTTAAGTCGTAAAAATACCGATCCGAAAAGACTGAATTTATTAATGTAGGAGAATTTCTATCTAATCTTTTTCCAACAATACCTGCTTTCGACGTTCTTTCCCCATCAGAATATGCGAGATTAGGATTATGACAAGTCGCACAACTCATTGTATTATTTTCACTTAAGCTTTTATCAAAGAATAATTTTTCGCCTAACTGTCTTAATTCCGGACTATCCTCTTCCTTTTTTAATAGGCTATAATAATAAGGATTCAAAAAATCGTCAGCAAATATATTATCACTTAAAGCATTCCATGATGGCGTCTCATTATATTTTTCTGCTGATGTTGGTATCTTTAACTCCTTTTGAAGAAATAACAGTTCTTTATAAAGTGGATTTAAATACGATTTTATAAAAATCAATCTATCGAACGTATCAAAATCATCATGTCTTTTAAGAAACAGTTGAGTGTCTTTAAATAATTTTTCTAAAGAAGGCTTATGGCTCGCACTAACATTAATTAAGGGTTGTAAGATTTCTTCTAAGCCATATAAAGATGCAGAGGCTTCCTCTATGGCGTTTAGAGAACCAGGTGTGTCAAAACCTGTTATTCCTTTACTTAATATTCTAATTACATCTAATCTAGACAATTCAATAATTTCGAAATTAAAATAAAACTTTCTTAATACTAGTCTGTCTTGTAATATTTTAAAAGACACCTTAAGTTTTGCTGTTAATTTTAATAATTCCACTTTAGAATTAAATGCTTCTTCAGAAAATAGTAATTCGTCTATGCGCTGTAAACCTTCAGGTGCCAATATGCTAAATTCTTCACCACTATAGTGACCTGCTTCCAACATATCTAAAGGCAAAGAATTTTTGTAATTCTCTATAGAGCCTAGATAGTAATTCCCGTTTTCAAAATCTGGACTAGTTGACAGCGGTGACACATGATCTAATGGAGCTCCATTAATATAAGCATTTATATGTTCTGGAAAATAATACGTTAAAACACCTTCTATTCGTTTAAAGGATTTTCTTGTGATCAGACTTTGATTTTGAACTTCTTTTAAAGATTTCTTAGACGCCTCTAAATCTTTAGCAACTGTATTTAAAAGGTCTATTTGCCCCTCCAATTTCTTTAACTCTGAATCTACGAAAATTTTATAATAGTCGTTAAAATCAGTGGAAATATAGTTACTGTTATTTTGGTTAATAAATCCAGATATTCCAAAGCCAAAACTGCCAAATATTACTAAATAACAAAGCGGCTTATGTAAGATGTTTACGAAAAACTTCATGTTATTTATTTAATGCGGGATTATCACTCAATGCTTTCATAAATAACACTAAATTCTCTTTTTCTTGATCTGTTAAAAGCAAAGGATCAGATGGTAATGTCTGATTCACAACCTCTAATCCCAAACCAGCACCTCCACCTTGATTGTAAAATTCTACCACCTCTTCTAAAGAACTATAAGCACCATTATGAAAAAACGGCGCTGTGTACAAAGTATTTCTTACTGTAGTTGTTTTAAAGGATTTTTCGTAAATCCAAGCTTCTTCTTTATAAATACCGTTTATAATTCTTCCTCTATCCGCATCAACACCCTGAGCAGGCACATTTTCCACATTTAATACACCTAGTATTTCACTTTCGTTTTCATTATAAAATGGTGGTACCAGACCTGAAAACGTTGGAGCAAAATGACAAGTTGCACAATTTGCTTTCCCCATAAATAAATTAAAACCTTGCTTTACTTCTTCAGGTATGTCTTCAACTTCACCT
The DNA here is from genome assembly GCF_051016085.1 of Formosa bonchosmolovskayae. Classification (GTDB taxonomy): domain Bacteria; phylum Bacteroidota; class Bacteroidia; order Flavobacteriales; family Flavobacteriaceae; genus Formosa. The sequence continues at coordinate 2,546,495 of NZ_CP174605.1, read as the reverse complement.
CTTGCATATCTATCAAATTCACTATTAAAAGAACTTAAAGACAATACGTACGACGATAAAGCTTTAGAGAGATTTTTGCGTGTAATTCCTTTTTTCCCAAAGATAGCTTCAAAATCTTTTTGGTATCCATTATTTTCAGTTTTCAACTTTTCTAAAATTGAATTATATCCCGTATTAAATTCTGAAGGATTAAAAATAACGTGTTCCGCTTGTTGCTCTAAAGAAAATGCTCTTAAATCATAAAAATAGCGATCAGCATATACCGCATTTAATAGTGTTGGTGAATTTCTTAAGACTGTTTCTCCTTGGATACTACTCATTGATTTTGGAAGCCCATCTGTAAATCCTTTTTCGGGCTGATGACAACTCACACAACTCATATTATTTTGACCACTAATATGCGTATCGTAAAAAAGTTTTTCTCCAAGATTTCTTAAAGCTTTGCTATCTTCGCTTTTTGTAAGTTCTGTATAACTATAAGGGTTTAAAAAGTTGGCATCAAAAATTGATTCACTATCTCTATTCCATGCGCTTATATATTCTAAATTCTTATCTGGATTTTTAGATTGAAAATATTTTAACTCTTTATATAAGGGATCTAAATAGTGTTTTAGAAATTTTAGTCTATCAAAACTTTCAAAATCATTATTATCATTTAAAAATGCAATAGATTCGCTGAAATGAGCAAGACAACTTTTATAGTTTTCTTCAGACTGATGATTCGCATACAAACTCTTAAAAAAGGACTGCATAGCCTCTAAAGAAACTTTTGCTTCTTGCATAGCATTTAAAGATCCTGGTGTATCAAACCCCGTAAGTCCCAGAGTATAAATTCTTACTAGTTGCAAACGTATAACGTCCATGGAACTGTCCTTTTGTACTAGGTCTGCGTAAAGTCGATCGTATAAGGTTAAAAACTTACTCTTTAATCGTTTAGTTAGACCATAGACCAAATCACCATTCTCTAAAGCTTTATCTGAATTCACCAATTCATCTAAAACCTGTAATCCTTCCGGCTCTAGGACCGAAGTTGTATTTTCAAACTCTAAGCGCAATAAGGGAGCTCCATTAATGTGCTTCTTAATATATTCAGGATAATGATAGGCTAAATAAAATTCAATGCGCTTGTACTGCAATCGCGACTTAGTTACAGATCCCTTTAAATCCTCTAAAGTTACCGTTCCCTCTTGATACATTTCTGCAATAGCATCCATTTCTGAAAAAATCTTATAGGTTTTAAGTAATTCATTCTGAATAAAAGCATTTTGTAAATCCTCTTTATTTTTAGAATTTAATGAAAGAAATAACACTAATAGAAACGCACTACACACAACAAGAAAAACTCTGAAAAGAGATATTGACTTAAACATTTACTTAATTTATAAGTCAGCAAATGTATTAAGGCTACGTCAATTGGTAGTCAACCCTAGGTTAAGAAATGATTATTTAAAACCCCACCACATGCTACTTATACTATTGTTTTTACTTATTGTATATACTTGTTTCAGTTTAATATAAGCCGTTTTAAATAATATAGTTCACAGACTAAAACCTTAACAAAACACATTATCTAATTAAATATTCACTATAACCAAGTAGTTAGATAATTCGACTAGATATCCTTTGGATTTAATATAGCCCCTTATACACATAATAAATTCTTTGAATGAATAACAATCCAAGTCCAGTTATCAAAAAATCAATTAAAGAATATATTTTAATCCTCAGAAATAGGATTAACAAGTAAATTTCATTATAAATAAGCACCCTAATATGTGTTCGAAAGATGCTTTTAATTGCAAATTAGGAAGTAAAAAGCAAGAAGATGCATTGGCTTACCCGTAATTATATTTATGAATGATATTTTTAATTTAAGTTTCGGAATTTTCACTTTATATTTGTGATTATATAACTATTAAAATTATGCTTTTCCAAAAATAGTTGTATTCCATTTAGAATTATAATCAAATTTATAGGCTATACTCAATATATTTTTATGAAGCGATTTCGGAAAAAAGTATATATGTTTACTCGGGTTTTAGCTATAAAACCCTCTCGGTTAAAAGACTGATAAGATTGATTAAATGAGAAAGAATAGTCTTCTTTAATAATGTACCCAGCATTTAATTGATAAGAAAATTCTATGTCGTCAAATTTAAATCACTTAATAAGTGTTCATTTTTCGCCATTGATACGAGGATTACTCGGAATATGTTCTCCGTGCCAATTGTAAACTACATCAATTAAAGTATCTATACTTTTGTTATTGTATCTGTTATATGATGTATTTAAACTAACATTCAATCATCAATAAATAAATTCTTTTGTATATTTTAAACTACTGATAAAGGATTTACTTTCGTGCATTACAGCACCATAAACTATGGCTAAGGTTGCCCCGTTTTGTATTTCGTTATCATCTGAAGAGGCAATGACTTCTAACAATAATTCATTTGTATAGCTTTTGCTTAAAAGTCCTGCTGAAATTCCCCCCTGTAATCGACTTATACCTATCATAAAAAACATCTAGCGTTAGCTGTTTCTAAAACGTTGCCATTAACATCTGTAATATCTGCTAATACGTTGTAGTCGGTTTTCGGGTAATAGTTCAAATTTGCTCTAACAGTAAAATTCGATTTTTTATTAGTAAAAGCACTATTTAATAAGCATTGGTGCATGTTAAATGATACATAGGAATATAAACTATCGAAATAATTATGCTCCTCATTGGTGATAATATTAACCGCATCTCTTATTGCATCTGTAACTAACTAACAAGAAACCACTCCTTCATTTAAATTTATCTATTTTTTTAATAGTGTTTACAGGAACACTACCTAAATTAAAGAATGCACCAAAAATATCCAGAGGCACCCCATTAAATAAAAAATTTAACTTGATTTTCTTTAAATCCATTTAAAGAACCTATGGCTCCATCTTGTAAAATTCTCATGCCTGAAACACGATCTAAACTATGTTAAGCATTTGTAGTGCTATTTTGTAAATCTTTAGAAGGAATAGAGGTTACATAATAAGATTGTTCATTTATAGTCCGGATTTTAGATTTTTCCGTTAACTAATCCATTCTTATTTACTCAAGTTATGAAGTTAGGTTAAATTAACAATTTTAAGTGTCAATGCAGCATCAATACTTATTTCTTGTGTGGTGTACCCTAAAAAACGAACTTGCATCGTGTACTTTCCTAAACTAACATTTTGCAAAACAAATTCCCCCAGGCATTAGTTACAACTCTATTCTACTCGTCTTTTAGTTTAACAGTAGCATCTTCTAAAAGTTCTCCCGATGCTGAAATCGCTTTTCCTTTAATTGCCAAATTGGTTCGATCATAATTTACATAAAACAGTAAAGTATATTAATAAAACTAATACGATAAACCTTTATATTAAATACACTACTTTAGTATAGTCCTTATTTTCTTTTAAGAAAATAAATTAAAATTAGTAATAGACAAATCTTATTTAGATTCACTATACATAAAAATACATTAATTTTAAAGAGAGTTATCACACCGCTTTACTTACTTTTTACTGACTATATCAAGGTTACTATAAGTTAGTAACTTTAATTATTGAATCATCGAATAGTATTTTCAACATTAAATTACTGATAGTCCACTATATATTAAAATATAATTTAGTTGATTACATCATTTTCAATTATATTTTCATTTGTTACCTTATTTGGTCGAGGTTTTCTATAAATATATTGACAACAATATTTACGTTTTTATGCCTTTTTCATACTGATAAGCTATTTAAGAAGGCATATGTGGCCAATTCAGGTTATGGAGATAGTTTAACAATACGAACTCTAACCACGATTTTCGATTTGAATTACAATGTACGCATTTATATCAATTTGAAGCCTTAACGCTGTATTGAAATAATTTCAAACTAAACATGAGTGCTTAATAGTCTATTCAATTTACAGAGATTTATTTAATATATTTGGTATAAATATAAGAGATATAAATACACCAGTGTATTTATCCCTACGTTGTACACCATTTATGCGAACGACAATACACACTACTAAAAAACTTGAAAAGTTGATTAAGAAATTAATTTCAACTGACGAAAAAACTGAATGTGGAATACTTGGAAAATGGAACGCAACCGTATTTTATGTTGACAGAAAAAAATGCTGGTTAATCACAAACGGAAAAACAAAATATAACGTAATATTGACTGACATTAAATCAACGGATTTAAAAAATATTGAGCAAATTTTCAAAGAGGCTTTATACACGCAATTGACTTACGATGGAATAATAACCGACTTTGACTATTTAAATTCTATAATCGGAAAAATTGACTTTTTGCCAACTGACAATGACCGAAAAACAACTGGATTTCAAAATGCAAATTTACAGTCACTAGATTGGTGGAAAGCGGAATATGGAGAATTAAAAAATATGCCAATAAAGGACTTGACAAATCGACTAAATAATATTCCAATTCATATTGGAGAGAGTAAAAAAATGTCTGATTTTACAAAAGCACTAAACGAAATGAGAAAAATAATAAATGAATAAAAAAACGGTGTACAACAATGTATAACCGCAATTACGGCGGATTCGACTACGTCCGAATCCACTCGGAATAGCTAAGGTCTGTACCAACCCGAAAATTAACGCATATTAACCCGTAACTGACGGTTATACGAGACCGTTAGCACCAATACGGAAAAAACAAATAGAATAAAAATATGGGACAATCTATCCTGACCTTTATAAGTCATTCCTCAGATGACAAAATATCTTTAATAGAACCAATAGTAGCGGATTTAGAAAATTGCTACATAAATGTTTGGTTAGACAAACGAAAAATAATGCCTGGTGATAATTTAAGAAAATCAATATTTCGAGATGGATTAGATAAAGCAGATGTAGCATTAATTTTCTTTACAGAGAAATCATTAAAATCTTCTTGGGTTGATAAAGAAATCAAACACGTTTTAAGAGAAGAAAGTAAAAAAGGCAACAACTTTGACTTAAATAAAATTATTTCAATTTTTGATTCTAAAGAAACATATGATGAAATTTCATCAAGATATCCTGAATTAACAGATGACTTGATGCATTTAATGCCTATTAACTACACCAAAGTCCAATTAGGTCAATTAATATCTGCTATTTGGAGTAAATATCTTTCTTTACAAGGTGGTGATGTAGAAGTACAAAGACAATTACTATCAAAAGAAAAACAGATTTTTCAGAAAGAAAAAGAAGTACAACAATTAAAAACTGAATTGGCTGATTTAAAATCAAAAAATTCTAATATTTCGCAGATTGAGGAATTTGAAACTTATTTAAATTCTGGTAAAATTGATTTATTAATACAAAATAAGCATAAACTTTTAGAAGGAGCTTGGATTGATAGAGATGAAATTGATAATCTTTCAGAAGCAAATGCTTTCGGATTAGTGGAGGATAACCCTAAAAATGTTACTTATATACAGGCATCTAAAAAAGGAAAAGAATTTTTCAAATGGTTACTGTTAAATAAAAAATAAAGTACTGGTGCTAACACAGTATATAAAAAATTGCTGGTTTTTTACTAATTCAAAGTTAGTTGCTCGTTTGCTAGCTTCTGATTTTCCTTCGGAAAATCCTCGCACACAAACACGCAACTTTTCATATACGTAAACGTTGTGCTTAATTTGAGAAATGCAGAAAATATAGAACTGAATTATTGACACTTATCGTTGCGAGTTTGAGTTTAATATTTTTACTCGACAAGCCAATAAGAGATTATATTCCAGTAATTTTTGCAATTATTGGGTTTGGACGATTTGCAATTCTGACTTGGAAAAAATATTATGCATTAAGTGATAATTTAATAATAAATCATAAAAATTTACTGACCGAAAACCGAATTGACTTTGGACAAAGAGCTGGAATTAATAGAGTGAATTTTTTTGACCTAATATCAGAACGAAAAAAACTAAGCTTATCTGAAAAAGAAATTGAAAATGATTTAACCGAGCTAAACTATTTAAAAAATATGACTTTAATTTCATTTTTTGGGTTTGGAATATTAGGAATAATTTCTGTGATTCTGACTTAAAAAAAACTAAGCACAACAATGTATAACCGCAATTACGGCGGATTCGACTACGTCCGAATCCACTCGGAATTGCTAAAGTCTGTGCTAAACCGAAAATTAATGCATATTAACCCGTAACTGACGGTTATACGAGACCGTTCTCTGCAATTAAAAACTGAATGAAAAATTATAATTACCAAATATTATCGCCGTATGAATTTGAAATGCTCAGCAGAGATATACTTCAACTTCATTTAAGTATTTATTTAGAGTCATTTGGGGAAGGACAAGATGACGGAATTGATTTAAGGTGCTCAAAAGGCGAATATTTAGTAGTTCAAGCAAAAAGATATAAAAACTTTAGTTCTTTGTTAGCAAACCTTAAAAAAGAACAAATTAAAGTCGAAAAACTCAAACCTGAGAGATATATTATAACAACTAGTGTTTCACTTTCGCCAGCCAATAAAGAAATCATCAAAGATTTATTTAAACCTTACATAAAATCTAATGAAGATATTTTTGGGAAGGAGGACTTAAATAATCTTTTAACAATTTTTCCTGCTGTTGAAAAAAACTATTATAAACTTTGGTTAGCTAGTATTGATGTTCTAAATCAAATTTTAAATAGCCAAGTAATTAACCAATCAAAATTCTTTTTAGATGATATTCAAGAGAAGATTGGTGTCTATGTTCAAAACAATAGTTTTACAGAAGCTCTTTCTGTAATAAAATCAAATAATTATGTGATAATTTCAGGATCACCAGGAATAGGAAAAACTACACTCGCTGAAATGCTAGTATTTCACCTTTTAAGTAAAGGAATGGAAGAGTTTATATTCCTTTCTGACAGCATAAATGACGGATTTAAATTTTATAATGAAAATAAAAGACAAATCTTTCTATTTGATGATTTTCTTGGAAGGAACTTTCTTCAAAACTCATTGCCCACGAATGAAGAAAAACAGATATTACGGTTTATAAATAAAATTCAACGTTCTTCCAATAAAGTTTTAATATTTACAACAAGAGAATATATTTTAAACCAAGCAAAACAAAAGTTTGATGTTTTTGAAAATGACCTTTCCAAATGTGTTTTAGATATTTCTAAATATAGTACTCTTGTTAAAGCAAAAATACTATACAATCACTTATCAACTAACCAAATTCCTTTTGAATATATTGATGAAGTAATTAAACAAAATTATCTTTTTAAGATTATAAAACACACTAACTATAATCCTCGTATAATTGAATCAATTACACAAAAGAAGCTATGGGAAAACACCACTCCAAATAAATTTCCTTCTAAATTAATTAGCCTTTTCGATGATCCTTTTTTAGTTTGGCAACACGTTTATGAAAATCAAATATCATCTGTTTCTAGAATAATTTTAAATTCAATTCTTATTTCAGGTAATGAAATCGAATACGATCAATTATTTAATCAAGTAAAGTGCTACATAAACCAAAATAAAGATAGTTTTGATTTTAATGTCAACAATCATAATTTTAAGTTATCAATTAGAGAATTAGAAAATTCATTAATTCAAATTGACAAAAATTATAATGGTCGTTTAATAGTACAATACCAAAATCCTTCGATTCAAGATTTCCTTGTTAATTATGTAAACAAAGATTCTATTGCAAAAAAATATCTAATAAATTCAATCCTCTTTTTAAGACCATCCCTCAATATTTTCAATTCTCAATTAGATTTATTGCTAAAACAAAAAATTACACTTGACTTGAATTTATTGGAAACATTTCAAGCCAAGGTAATAGAAAGGTTTGAAAGCTTAGAAGTTGATTCAAAGCTTTCGCAATATTGTAGCCTATCCCATTTTAGGACACCTCTAAATTCGACAAAAAATTGTTTTCTTGCTCGGATTTGGGGATTAAATTTATTTCATCTTCAAATCTGGGCATAAATTCTACAGGGGATTTGTTTCCCAAGGATTTATGCGGATGATTATTATTGTAATCAAGTTTCCATTGATTGTTTAACTTTTGTAACTGATAGATGTCATCAAAATAATAAGCATCCAGTATATCTTCCCTATAATGCCTATTAAATCTTTCAATATATCCATTCTGCATTGGTTTGCCTGGTTGAATATACTTGATTTCGATAAAGTTTCTTTCACACCAATTAGCAAAGGTCTTTGATATAAACTCAGGACCATTATCACGCTGAAGTACTTGGAACACCTATTTCCTCTTTAAGTTGCTCTAAGACCTCTACAACTGCTCTGGCAGGAAAGGACAATCCAGCTTCTACCAGTAATGCTTCTCGATTGCAATCATCTATAACGTTCAACACACGAACCTTTCTTCCATCACTAAGAACATCACTCATAAAATCCAAACTCCAACAAATATTCAATGATACTGGAGCTTCTAAAGGCTGTTTGACTCTTGTTGCTAAACGTTTCTTGTGTTTACGCCTTAGTTTAAGTTTCATTTTTCTATATACTCTCAGAACACGTTTTCTAGTTATTTATGACCTTCGCGACGGATTCGGTTATAATACTCGTCAAAACCTCTAGTAGGCAATTGCTGGGCAAGTTCAGAAACTTGTCAATGACTTCTTTGTCATTTTTCTTCCTTTGGTAATACCACATAGAGCGTGTCAACCCAATAACTCCACAAGCGCGCTTAACGGACACTTCGTACTGTTTTATTAGATATTTGACACGAAATCGTTTGTCGGAAGGTCTTAGAACTTTTTTGATAATACGTCCTTTAGCATCCGAATATCAAGAGAAGCATCCGCATACATTTGCTTAAGCTTAAGGTTTTCTTCTTCAAGTTCCTTTAGTCGCTTTAAATGGCTCGCTTCCATGCCACCATATTTCTTGCGCCAATAATAAATGGTACTCTTGTCGATTCCTAGTTCTCGGGCTAGTTCAGGGACGCTTCTTCCTTGTTCATTCTCCTTTAGGATCTTCACAATCTGTGTCTCGGTAAATTTGCTTTTTTTCATGTGACAGTTTAAAATTTAAAATTAGTAAATTCGAATTTTATGCTGTCCTATTTTTAGGGAAGGCTACAATATTCTAAACCAAGTCAAGATGATAATCACATAATAAAACTTTTTTTGTTTTTTGATTTCTTCAAAACAAAGAATAGTATTAGCGAATCTTTTATTCAAAAAAACTTTGAAAATATAATATACTCTGAGAACATAACTAATAGGTCCATATACGAATTTACACAGTTGCTTGTTTGGTTCTACAATGAAGAAAAATATGACTCTGAAAAAATATTACTTAATATATCTGGATGTTTTTGGAATTATGATGATTTAGGTAATCTTTATGAAATTAAAGCATTATTCGAAAATCAATTTGAAAACTACAAAGAAAACGCTGAAGATATAATTGGAGATATTATCTATGATATTGCTTCTGGAATATCAAACATTGACTCGGATGAAATAGAAGATTTAAAAACCTACCTTGATCAACTAAAGTCTATTGAAGATGATTTTCATTATAATGTAGATAATGAAATAGATGAAATAAATAGAAAAATAAGAGAAATTGAAGAGGAAGAATTTAGGCATTATGACGACTTCTATGATGAATTTCCTGATGCTGATTTCCCTCAGAGAGTTAGTTATATAGATGGAAGTTTATCTAGCTATATTTCGGATCAAGAAGAAAGTGAGTCAGAAGGAAAATCTTATGAAACACCAAGAAATGAAACCGAAATAATAAATGACCTATTCAAATCTTTGGAATAACTGCAGAGAACACGGTATAAAAAACATAGGGCGTTTGTGCTTAATCGAAAGGTCTGTGAGTATTAACAAAGTCCGCTAAATATAAAATTTGGCGTTTATAGAAGAAAAAATAAAAGCAAAATATTTATATTTAGCTAAGTAATAAACCGAAACGAAAGTGCTTATCACCTGCCCTACGTTTCTTATACTGAACGTTGTAGCACATTTGACAAAAACTGATTCCTAATTAGCGAATGGAAAAATTAATCAAAATATTTCTTTTAATTACAGTTTTATGGCTGACTGGTTGCAGAAAAAATGAAAAGAAAATAGTCGATTTAAACAATGGAAAAAACCAATTGACCATTTTAAAGTTTGACGATGGAAAATATATAATCAATGGAAAGTATAATTCTGACCAAAGGCCAAATATTGACTATATAAAATCTGATATTTTTTATGAATATCACACTGGACTTGCCAAATGGACTGAAAATCGGATTGAAATTTTTTCTCAATATGGCAATTTTGATACGATCAACTCGAATGGAAAAATAAAAGTATTTGAAGTCTCTACAAAAGAGTTTGAGGAGTTGAAAAAGGATTCCGTTCAATACACCTATTTTTATTATTAATTGATGTTTATATAAACACTAAAATCTGAATGAATAAAAAGTTGAATGAAAATAAAAAACGTGCTACAACACCGTATAAAAAAAATTGCTAGTTTTAGCTAAACCAAAGTTTGTGCTCGTTTACTAGCTTCTGATTTTCCTTCGGAAAATCCTCGCACGCAAACACGCAACTTTCCTTATACATAAACGTTGTACACAAGCTAAAAAATGAGGAACTCAATTTACATTTTATTATTTATAACTTTATTTTCGTGTCAAAATCAAGGTTTAAGAACGGAATTAGAGAACGCTTATGAGGTATCTTCCAAATATCAAAATGATTCTTTAATCATCGAAGAATTTGAAATCCTAAATAATGAAACTGTTGATTTTGATTATACACAAAAAATTAAAATAAATAGCTTGAACTATGTTATAGAGCTAAAAAAATCAGTCATCGAAAAGGACATGGAAAACATAAGGCTTTTGAAGAAAAATATCCTGAATAGAAATAAACTTATCGAATTAAATGAAACGAAAAAAGAACAATATTTGACTGAAATTGAATATGATGAGCAAAGGTTGGAAAAATCAAAGAATGATATAAAAAAGATTGAGGATGAAATCGCAATTATATCTCAAAAAATTGTTTTAACTCAAGCCGAATTTGGACAAAACAAAGATAAGTTTGAGTTGATTAACTATGTGTTCAAAGGAGAAATAAATGACAAAAAAAGGATAGACACATTATCGATTTTAAAAGTTTCAGATAACGAAATAAAGTTTATTAAGAACAATAAATTTTCAAATTACAAAGGAGAATAAAGCCAGTGTACAACACAGTGTATAATTAATTGCTATGGCTAGTGCTTATCCGGAAAATTCCTTCGGAATTTTCTCGGGTTCGTTTTTGTTTACTAAATTAGTTGCTTAACCACGCAACTAACCATACACCAAACGTTGGCAATAATTTAAACAGAATGACTAACAATAATAGAAAGCCAATATGGGAATCTGCTTTTGACACTAGAACTGCTTTTGCCAAAACTATTTCATTGATTGTAATTCCTGTATTGCTTTTGATTTTCATCTCTGAAAAAGTAGCCAAATATAATGACAGCTGTATTAGTTGGTTTGAGTACATAAAAACTAAAAAAACCGAAATAAATAAAGAAAAACCAATCCGATTTGAACATAAAAATGGACATTATGCTATTTATTTTACCAATGATCGTATAATTTATACTTGCGTTGGTTATAGGAAAATTGACAATGATATTCTGACTAAAAAAATATCTAAAACAAAGGATAGTGAACTCATACGGATTTATGACAAAAATGACATTGAAATTGATTCTTTTGTGACGGATTGGACAAATTGGATTGGATGGAATTAAAAAACTATTGCCAACACAGTATATAAAAAATTGCTAATTTTATGCTAAACCAATGTCAGTTGCACGTTTGCTAGCTTCTGATTTTCCTTCGGAAAATCCTCGCACACAAACACGCAACATTTCATATACATAAACGTTACCCACTATTTGAGAAATGCAGTACTTCAAAGAAAATTTAAAGAATAAACCAACTCTATTTCTCGTAATAGGAATTATCGTTCTGATTATTGGAATTCCTGCTGGAATCTATGGTTTAACGTTAAATGGAGGAGCAAGTTTGGGAGGAGTACTTATTTTAGTCGGAGTTGTTGCATTTATGCCTTTTTTGGCAATCGACCGAATTTTAGTAAAACGAATAAAGCCACTCAAACTCTCAATTTTTGAGTTGATTTTAAGTGTAATTGTATTATTATTTTATTCATCAGACAACAAAAAATTAGTAGTTGACTTGACCGAATATCAAAGCGATTATTTTGTGATAGTTTATAATGATGGGAATTTAAAAAACTCTAAAATAAATTGGTCATTTCCATTTAATAAAAAAGTGGAATATAACTCAAACTCGATAATAATTCCAGTCGAATTTCAAAGCAAATATAGATTGGATATTGAAACACCGAAAAATTGGTCTGGAACAAGAATGAATCCAGACCGAATTAACAATATTGGATTAAGAATTTATACTAGTGGAAAAACAAAATTGAATCGAACTGAAATTGATTCACTAGCAACGATGGAAATAAAAACAGTGGGTAACACCGGTAATCGTTGCACAAGCCCAAAATAAATAGTACACCTTTAATTAAAAACCGTCTTTAGAGACGGTTTCTATTTTTATACAGTTAATATTTTAGGTGATTTACAAGGTCTTAAAAGCGTATTAATAGCTTTATAAAAGGTGTTTTTTAGATTAAAATAAAGTGCAAGTGCTCCTGCATCACTTTTAGTACGTTTTTCAATAAATTTCATGTATTTTTTGAGATTGTAAGCAATAGCTGAGAGTTGCATGCATTTATTGGCTTGTTTTACACCAATAGTATTAACCTTATTTAACCCCATAAACTGTGTCAGGGTTCCAAATACGGGTTCTACGGTGCTTTGCCGTTTTCCTTTCATGTAACGCCCTTGATTACTGTTTACTCGAGCTATATTACGTTGGTATTCCTCACGATAATAGGTAACTGTAAATTTCTTTTCTTGGGCTGATTTCCCAAGACATGTTATGCGAATCGGGCAGTCTATACACAGCTGTTTTGACCCGCGATATTCCTTCTTTTTGGTGTGATTCTTTTTTTCAATAAATACCTTCTTAAACGGTATGGTTTTACCCTTTGAACAGGTGTAATGATCCTTGTCTTTATCATAAGTAAATCCATCTGGACCACCTTTATAAGTGCCATGAGCGGGTATAAAACTTTTTAAACCTATAGCTTCTAGAAAAGCATAATTCTCACCACTACTATAGCCTGTGTCGGCTACACAATTTTCCCAAACAAGTTGTGATTTCCAAAGCCGTTGTTTTACACGCTTAACAATATCTGGTAAATGCTGACTGTCTTTACCGTTTGCATGGTACGCTTTTATATCGCTTATAACATGGTTTGCAGTATCTACAGTAAGCTGACTGAGGTAATTAAGTTTTCTTGCTTTGCCGGGTTTTACACTAATACGCGCATCGGGATCGGTGGGGCTATAATGTGTTGTATTACTCGTGTAGCGACTGCCTTTAGCGCCGGCTCCTGGGCGAGCATCTTGATCTTTTGCCCATTTGGTATTACGGCTTTTTATAGCTTGTAATTCCTTGTGAGATGCAGATAAAGTTTGCTGATTTTTATCTGCTTTGTTTTCTTTAGATTGCCTTAAAGGGGTGTGCTTATCTCGATTGCTAATGTTACGAATATGGCGCAGGTGATTCTCTAAATCTTCTTCAGGAACTTTAAGTTCTAAAGTATCCATGGAAGCATTGGCTTTTACAGGAGCAGAATCTATTGTTTGCGTGTGTCCAGCGACCATACCTGCGGATACACATAGTTCAAAAACCTTTATAAAAACAGATTCAAAAACGTCTTCCGCAAATAATTGTCGTGTACGGCTAATGGTAGAGTGCCACGGTAATTCTTCGTCTATATCATAACCTAAAAAATACAGTATATCCAAACGCATGCTACAATGTGCAATAAGCTTGCGATGACTAGTTATATTTTCTAAATATCCCACTAAACAAAGTTTAAAAAACACAATGGGATCGATGCTTTTTTGTCCGCTTGATCCATAGAACTTTTGAGTGGTTTTATAAAGAAAATTAAGATCTATAGCTGTATGAAGCCGCCGGTAGAAATTGTCTTCTGGCACACGTTCGCTAAGCCTAAACTGATTGAATAGTTTCTCTTGATATGTCTTTTTTCCCTGCATACATAAAGATAAGAAATCTGACTTTTTTATACAATCGCATTAAAGCTTTTTTCTTAACTTGTGCAACAGGCACAATGTATAAAAATAATTGCTCAATTTTGGGCTTAACCAAAGGTCGTTGCAAGTTTACTACGTCTGATTTTCCTGCGGAAAACCCTCGCACGTAAACCCGCAACTATTCTTATACGAGACCGTTAGCTGTAATACGACCAAAAATCGTCAGATAGATAGATTTGACTATATCATTCTTAGATTTGGAAAAGTGAAAAGTACTGGAATAAGTCAATTTTGTACCATAATTTAAATTTAAGAATATGAACACAAAAAAAGTATGGTTTATTACAGGAGCATCTAAAGGTTTAGGATTAATATTAACCAAAAAACTTCTTTTACAAGGTTATAATGTTGCCTCAACTTCAAGAAACAAACAATCCTTAATTAATGAAATTGGAGAAGAGAATGAAAAATTCTTACCAATTCAAATGGATTTAACAGAAAATAAAAATGTTAAGAAAGCTATTGAAGCTACGATTAGTCATTTTGGTAGAATTGATGTTTTAGTTAATAATGCAGGTTACAGCCAAATTGGAACTTTAGAAGAGCTTTCAGCAAAAGAAGTAGAAGATAATTTTAAAGTAAATGTGTTTGGTTCTCTAAACGTAATTAGGAATGCTACACAGTATTTACGTAAACAAAAATCTGGACACATATTTAATATCGCTTCTATAGGTGGTTATACAGGAAATTTTGCAGGTTTCGGTATTTACTGTTCTTCTAAATTTGCTGTTGCAGGTTTTACAGAGGCTTTAGCAGAAGAAATGAAATCATTTGGAGTATATACAACTTTGGTATATCCAGGATATTTTAGAACCAATTTTTTATCAGAAGGTTCTGTTAAAACACCTAATAATCCAATTGAAGATTATAAAACAGCTCGTGAAATGGAACAAGCACATTTAAAAGAAATTAATGGTAATCAACCCAACGACCCTGAAAAAGGTGCTGAAGTTTTGATTACTTTGAGTAAACAAGAGCATCCACCAGTTCATTTTTTTATGGGAGAAGATGCACATCATTATGCTAACCTAAAAATAGATACAATCCGAAAAGCTATGGAAGAAAACAGAACTTTAGGAATATCTACAGGATTTAAAAATTTAATTTAAATGATGATAGAACAAACCAAAGAATATATTGGAATATGGGTAACCAAGGATGGAAACATACGTCACGAATTACTACCAAACAACCGTTATGATGAAGCCAGAGGAAAACGAAAAAGTGCCTACCAAGGTGATTATTGGATAACTGGAAACCATATTGATTATAAGGACGATACAGGTTTTACTGCCGATGGAGAATTTAAAAACGGCATTCTTTATCACGCAGGTATGATATTATATAAAGAACAATAATAATTTATATTTAACAAATGATAAACACATTCCGTTTTAAAGCGATAAGCGATTTTCACAAATACTGCAATCTACCAAAACCCGAACACCCTTTAATTAGTCTGGTAGATTACAGTAACGTAAATTATCCCACAGACACAAAAGAGATTAAATGGATTCAGGAGTTCTACTCTATTGGTTTAAAACGGAATGTAAATGAAAAATTCAATTATGGGCAACAAAAGTATGATTTTGATGAAGGTGTTTTGTCATTTATTGCACCCAATCAGGTTTTACAGATTCAAATAAATCAAAATGTAGAAGTCAATGCATCTGGTTGGCTTTTACTTGTACATCCAGATTTTTTATGGAATACAAAATTGGGAAAATCAATAAAAAAATATGCCTTTTTTGGCTATGCAGTAAATGAAGCTCTCTTCCTTTCCGAAAAAGAAGAATTCAATTTAGAACAATTACTAAAGAGCATACAACAGGAATATCAATCCAATATTGACAAGTTTAGTGAAAGTATAATTATCTCTCAAATTGAACTATTCTTAAACTTTGCTCAACGATATTATGAGCGACAATTCATAACAAGAAAGATTAATAATCATCAAATTATAGCGAAACTAGAAGAACTACTAAACTTATATTTTGATGACAATGGAATTCTGGACAATGGAATTCCTACGGTTACTCAAATTGCAAACGATTTAAATCTTTCACCTAATTATCTAAGTAGTACTTTAAAAATTGTAAGCGGACAGAGTACAAAACAACATATTCAGAACAAAATAATTGAAAAAGCCAAAGAAAAATTATCAACTACCGAATTAAGCGTGAGTGAAATTGCCTATGAATTAGGTTTTGAGTATCCTGCGTCATTTAGTAAACTATTTAAAAACAAAACTAATATTTCCCCTATTGAATTTAGACAATCTTTTAATTGAGTAAAAAGTACTACCGCTAACAAAGTACTGTGGTAAAAAACAAGTAAAAAAGCATTCACTTTTCACTAAAGTACTTCTATAAGAATCAACAATTTGCATTTGACCAACCAAATATTGCCGTATTAGAATTTCCATATTGCTTTTTACCCACTTGCGTTGTACCGATTGTACTGATGTCAAACATTTTACTAATCGAAAAAAGCACTACCGCTAACAATGTGTATAATCAATAGCGGGTTAAGTGCTTAATTCTAAGTTATTGCATTATTTGTCGTTACTACAAATTCATTTGCTATTCGTAAATTAGCAAATGAATTTTTGCAGTAGCTTGGGTTGGTGTTAAACCGAAAAGTTCAGCTTCCAATACCCGCTACTGCTAATAAACAAAACCGTTAGCGGTAATAAGACAAAAGTAACTGTAATCTTGAATTTAAATACGTTTATCCTTGATTTGAAAACTTTATAAATCTGTATGCCTTATAGCTTTGTAAAAAACAAAAATTATGAATACACAGAAAGTTTGGTTTATTACAGGAGCGTCTAAAGGGATGGGACTTGAAATCACAAAAGCAGTTTTGAGTAATGGCGATAAAGTCATTGCAACTTCTCGAGATACGGACACGCTTATAGAAAAAATTGAAGAACACAAAGGAAATTTGCTTCCAATAAAGCTGGACATCAGCAATGAAAAAGAGGTTATAAATGCGATTTCAAAAAGCATAGATGAATTTGGACAAATAGATGTTGTGGTCAATAATGCAGGGTATAACCTATTGGGGAATATCGAAGAACTAAGCGATGCCGAGTTTAGAAAAACAATGGATATTAATGTTTTTGCAATGACCCACATCATCAGAAATGTTTTGCCACACCTACGCAATCAAAAATCGGGGCATATTATTAATATCGCATCTATGATGGGTTATATGAGTTATCCTGCTAACGGAAGCTATAGCGCTTCAAAATATGCGGTTATAGGTTTATCAGAAGCGCTGGCTCAAGAAGTTACGCCTTTTGGCGTAAAAGTAACTATCCTTGCCCCAGGAACATTTCGTACAAATTTTATGAATGTGGACAGTCTGAGTGTTGCGAAAAATAAAATTGACGCCTATAATTTGGATAAACAGGTAGCACAATTTACAGGGTTTGACGGCAAACAATTAGGTGATCCTAAAAAATTAGCAGAGGTAGTAATTAAACTTGTAGAAATGCCTAATCCTCCCTTACATCTTCCTTTAGGTTCTGATAGTTACAATGCCATTTTGGAAGTTCGTAAAAACGGAAAGGAAGAAACGGAACAATGGAAAGCCTTATCTTTATCAACTGATTTTCAAGAAAAATAATATGAAAAAAGCTACTCCATATAAAATTGAATCCATATCTGAACTTCATAAATTGTTCAATTTGCCAAAACCAATTCATCCTTTAATAAGCGTGATTGATTTTGAGCATTTGAAATTCGATTCTAATGAAATTTGGAGCAGCTTTTATTATGACTTCTATTGTGTAGCGATTAAAAAAGAGGCTTCAGGCAAATTTCGGTACGGACAAGGTCATTATGACTTTGATGAAGGCGTAATTAGTTTTACCAAACCAGGTCAAATTTTTTCTGTCTCAAATCCTACAGATGACCCTGTGTCAGGATTTATGATGGTTTTTAAACCTGACCTAATACGGCATTATGAATTGGGAAAGCATATTGGTAATTATGGATTTTTCTCCTATTCTACCGCAGAAGCGCTTCACCTTTCTGAAAAAGAAGACCATATCATTATTTCCCTGATGTATCAAATACAGGATGAACTAAAAAATAACATTGACCATTACAGTCAAGATGTAATAGTGTCGCATATTGACTTGCTTCTGAATTACGCAAAGCGTTTTCATAATAGACAGTTTTTGACACGAAGTTCTGAGAATAATGATATTGTCATAAAAATGGAAGAATTAATGGATGTGTACTTAAAAAGTGATGCTACACTATCGGGTGTTCCCACGGTCAACTATTTTGCAGAAAAACTCAATATCTCTCCTAATTATTTGAGTGATTTATTAAAAAATGCTACCGGCAAAAATGCACAAACCCATATTCAAGACTCCATAGTTAAAAGAGCGAAAGAACTACTTTCCACTACTAATTTTAGCATAAAAGAAATTGCTTATGATTTAGGATTTGAATACCCCCAATCATTCAGTACTATGTTTAAAAAAAACACACAACAATCACCAGTGCAATTCAGAGCATCGTTTAATTGAAAAAATATCTAATGTTTGCAATCATTGAAAAACAGTGGTTTTAATTATTAAATGAAAGAAAAAGAATAAACCTTACATTAGCCTACAAGAATCATATATTTGGCTACAAACACCCTTCTGTTTCTGTGCAATTTTGTCAAGCAATTTTGCAAAGCACTTAAAAACAGAAAAGATGAAAATTACACTTGCAGGTTCATTAGGTCACATAGGCAGACCGCTAACGCAGGAGTTGGTACAAAAAGGACATTCGGTAACGGTGATAAGCAGTAAAGCTGAAAGAAAAAAAGACATTGAAGCTATGGGAGCCACAACAGCTATTGGCTCTATAGAAGACGTCGATTTTATTACTTCAGCATTTACAGGTGCTGATGCTGTATTTTGTATGGTGCCACCTGCAAATTATTTTGACCACAACCTTGATTTGCTTGCCTACTATAAAAACCTAGGGAATAAATACGCACAAGCTGTAGCACAAAGTGGAGTAAAAAAAGTAGTTAATCTAAGTAGTATCGGAGCTCATATGAAAGAAGGTAACGGCATACTTCAAGGCACATTTTATGTAGAAAGCATACTCAATGCATTACCTTCGGATGTTGCTATTACCCATATTCGTCCTACCGAATTTTATTATAATTTGCTATCGCAGGTGCATTCCGCAAAAGAAAATGGTTTTATAGTATCTAATATCAGAGGTGAAGTTGTAAATGCCTGGGTATCACCCGTGGATATTGCTAGCGTTATTGCCGAGGAGATTACTTCAAAACTTGCCGGACAAAACGTACGGTATGTAACAAGTGATGAACTTACTTATAATGCATTGGCAAAAATATTAGGAGAAACAATAGGAAATCCAGATTTGAAATGGATTACCTTAGCAGATGAACAGCTTAGAGAAGGTTTGAAGTCTGCGGGTATGCAACCAGCCATTGCAGAGGGTATGATGGAAATGTATACAGCTATAAACAGTGGTTTATTATACGAACATTACAACCAACATAAACCCAAAAAGATGGGCACTGTAAAAATGAAAGATTTTGCTGAAGACTTTGCTGAAGCATATAATCAACTATAGCCATAGATTATGAAAAACATAGCGCCTCACCATTTCAAAACAATTAGCGAATACCATCGATTTCGAGGTTTACCTAAGCCAGAACACCCATTGATGAGTGTTATAAATTTGGATGAAATAAGGAATCTTCCAACTGATGGGCAAAGCAGTTGGATATTTGACTTTTACTCTATTGCATTAAAAAGAAATATTGATGCTACGGTAAAATACAAATATGGTCAGCAGACCTACGATTTTGATGAAGGCATTATGTTTTTTATTGCTCCCAAACAGGTCTTTTCGGTTAAAACAGAAGGCGATTACAAACTTTCGGGATGGATGCTGCTCATTCATCCTGATTTTTTATGGCAGAGTCCTTTGAGAAAAACCATAAAACAATACGAGTTCTTTAGTTATTCTGCAAATGAAGCCCTACATCTTTCAGATAAAGAGGAAACTACAATTATCAGTGTTTTTAAAAGTATAAAACAGGAGTATGTTTCTAATATTGATAAGTTTAGTCAGCCTCTCATAATTGCCCAAATAGAAGTGTTACTCAACTATTCAGACAGATTTTATCACCGTCAATTTATCACCAGAAAAATACACAACCATACCATATTAAATCGTTTGGAAGAAATACTTAAAGACTATTTCAATCAGGACAGTTTGATAGAAAATGGATTACCTACAGTTCAAAGTATTGCTAAAGAACTAAATGTATCAGCCAACTATCTTAGTGGTTTGCTCAAAACCCTGACGGGACAAAGCACACAACAACATATCCACGAAAAATTGATTGAGAAAGCAAAAGAAAAGTTATCAAATACCAATTTGTCCGTAAGTGAAATTGCGTATTCATTGGGTTTTGAACATTCACAGTCGTTCAGTAAGCTATTCAAAACAAAAACAAGTTTTTCGCCATTGGAATATAGACGCTCCTTTAATTGAAATGAATCGTTATTTACCAAATGGTTTCACAATAAGATTACAAAACTGTTTTCAACAAATACCTCACAGCAATGAAGGCCGACTCTTCCACAAAGCGAGATTTGCCTGAAGAAATCGCATCCATAGTTTACGAAGCAAGTACAGATAATAAAAAAAATTACATTATACCGTAGGTAAGCCTTCGACAACAGAGCATGAATGATTGAAAAAAGACGGAATAGAAAAAGTAATGAATACGATGAACAAACGATTTTTTGAACACAAATAATTTGCTGAAAAGCCTAGCTGAAACATAAGTATAAAAATAGCGGTTTGGGTGTAAACTCGAACCGTTTTTGCTTTTAATAAAGTATCTTGCTATACGAAAGGCAAGAACATTTAATCAGCTACTGTTCTTATACTAGACCGCCGTACTGCATTTTCAAACCGAAACTAGACAATTACAAATTATTCATCAAATCATTTAACACAGCACTGTTATTATCCAACTCAAAAGACACATCTGTTTTTTTTTCCATATCGTGAAAATAATCATCCTGAACGGAGTCGAAGAATGTTCATCAAGGCAAAATGAAAGCGTATAAGCTTAAGACACCAAAAAAGTACTTTATATTCTAAAATATATTATTTTAGAGGAGCTAAAACAATATATAACCTTATTTATCCTGTGAATAAGACTAGAAATGAGTAATAATCGAAGGTTTGACAAGTTGTGTGCAATACCTTACGAAACTCTTAAAACAAGAATGGATATTATTAAACTACCTGAATCATTAAACTCTGAAAAGTCACTGAATGTTCAATTTTATGACTATTGTAGTTCAAAAGAAATTTCCAAACAACAAATCATTCTAAATCAGAATACATTTAGTTTTTTAATTGAAGGAAATAAAGAAGTGATTTTTGATAATTCAGACCTTTCTATTGATAATCGCAAGTTTTTGATTATGAAATCTGGTCATTGTTTAATGACAGAAAAACTATCCGAAATCAAAAATTACAGAAGTATCCTTTTATTTTTTACTAACGAAACTTTATCCAAATTCATTCAAAAATTTGAACTAAATAATAATAAACAAAAAGAATATAAATCTGTTTACTCATTTGAGTATGATAAATTTATTAAACGGTTTGTTGATAGCTTGATAGACATTTCTAAACTTTCAAAACCAATACAAAAAAAGATAATTGAAGTGAAATTTGAAGAAATAATGCTATATCTTGTAGAGTTACACGGAACTCATATTTTATACGCTTTAACGTCAAATAATGACAATCTTACTCAAAACTTTACACGGACTATTGAAAGTAATCAATTAAAAAAACTCACATTGAAAGAATTAGCTTTTCTATGCAATATGAGTCCATCAACTTTCAAAAGAGAATTTGAAAAACACTATTCTGAATCACCTATCAAATGGTTTCAAAACAAAAGATTAGAATACGCTCATTATTTACTCAATCAAGAAAATAAAAAATCTTCTGAAATATATTTTGAAGTTGGCTACGAAAATTTGTCGAGTTTTATTCAAGCTTATAAATCAAAATACAATAAAACCCCAAAACAGCAACAAATAAATTGAGCTTTTGGCAACACTTTTTGAGCTTCTTAATATATACTTTTTGATAGTGTTGTACTTAAATTTGTATCGAATTTAAAACAATATCAAAATGAAAAAAATAATTTTAATGATGTCCTTAGTAATCTCAACAGGACTATTTGCGCAAGAAACATTTACCTTGTCAAGTAAGGATTTAGGTGGAGAAACTACTAAAAAACAAGAGTTTAACGGGTTTGGTTGTTCAGGAGAAAACCTATCACCTCAATTATTGTGGGAAAATGCACCTGAAGGAACTAAAAGTTTTGCAATCACAATGTACGACCCAGACGCACCAACAGGAAGCGGGTTTTGGCATTGGGTAGTTTTTGATATTCCTGCGAACGTAAATGAATTAATCACAAATGCAGGTAATGTTGAACTAAATTTAGCACCTAAAGGAGCAATTCAGAGTATTACAGATTATGGAATTAAAGGATTTGGAGGACCTTGTCCACCTAAAGGACACGGATTTCACCAATATATAATTACTGTTTATGCTTTAAAAACAGATAAATTAGGACTTGATGAAAATATAAATCCAGTCATAGTTGGTTTTAACCTTTGGAATCAAACATTATCAAAGGCAAGTATTGTAGCTTATTACAAACGAAACTAATAAGTACTGCACACAACAGTGTAAAAAAAAAACGGTTAAGAGCTAAACTTAAAGTTTATTTCTTTTCTGCTATCTTTGTTTTATAACGGAAAATTATCGCAAATAAATCTGCTACTTTCCATATACCAAACCGTTCAGACCGAAACAAGACAATTACAAGTTATTCTTTAAATTATTAAAAAAAGCACTGTAATTACCCAACTCAAAAGACACCTCAGCATTTTTTTCCATATCGTGAAAATGATGTTCCTGAGCGGAGCCGAAGAATGTTCAACAAGGCAAAATGAAAGCGTATTAACTTAAGAAGAACTGTGTTATAAAACAATAAAAAAGAGTTAATTTTTTAAACAATATTCTTCTGATACATTTTCATCCTAGATAAAAACATATTTAAATAAATAATATTAAAACCATGGTTTACCTCACTAAAACACTCCTGTAGTTTTCGTCATACCACAAATGAGATTTAGCAATAGCAAAGGCTTGTTTTAATAGTTTATTACAGACTGCAACTAGAGCTAGTTTTTTACTCTTTCCTTTTGCAACAATCCTGTTATAAAGCTCTTTACAAGCTTTATTATGTTTACTTGCAGAGAAACTACACATAAATAATACTTTCCTCAATCTTCTATTTCCCATTTTACTTATTCTAGGTCTTGACCTTATACTGCTGCCAGATTCTCTTATTATAGGTGTTAGGCCTGCGAAAGAGCATAGTTCTGATGCTTTATTAAAACGCTCAAACCCATCTGTCAATACAATTAAAAGAGCGCTAGCTTTGGCTCCTAAACCAGGTATGCTTTTAATACGACTATGCAAGTCTTGATATTCTTCTTTTACTAATTTTAGAACGGTTATCTCCAGAGTTTCTATTTCCTTTTTATAAAAATTCAAGCTACGCTTTATTGAACGTATTACTCTAGGCACTGGGCAGCCTTGGGCTTCTTCAGAGTGTAATTTGTTTTTAAGAACTATTATTTCTTTAGTATATAAATTACTTAAACTTAATAGATGAGAACATTCTATTTGGCTCTTTGTCTGACCTGTCCATAAGCTGGGACTATTCATTATTGAATATTCATAAATCATTTTAGAATCACTCTTGTCTGTCTTAATTTTGGATAATTTCATTTGAATGAACCGTTTAACAGATAAAGGATTTTCAACACTAACTTTAATATTATGCTCTATTAGATAATATGACAATCTTAAATGATATACACCTGTAGATTCCATAACACAATGAAGATTACTACCCATAAGTTTGAGAAATTTTTTAAAGCCTATAAGCTCATTGTTAAACCGATGAAACAAACCGTCACTCCCCATCACATCAAAAACATCTTTACTAATGTCAATTCTAAAATAATTCGTATTTTCATTCATATTTAACATGTTATGAAGGAACGTATCTACCGTGTTTTCTACAACTTAAAAACGAGATCCTTAGTCTCTTAGAACTGTACGAAATAATAGTAGAAAAGAGAGAGGATTTTCAAGAAAAACGAGATCAAGTCTCACTATACAAAATAACCTTAATTCTCTCTTTTTGTTCTTTCTGATTTGATACTTAATTTATAACTTATATTTGATAAGCCTAACTTAAGATATACGCAACCGCTATCTGTAATGAAACAACAAACCTATTTCAAGAAAAAGAGAAAATTTTTGAACACAAAGAACAAAGATTTGCACACATAAATCACATTCTATATGAACAATTTTGCATCGTAAAAATAATAAATAAAAGATGGAGAATTTAAAAAGAAAAGATTTGAGCAATTTATCAAAACGTTTAATCAGAGCAGGTGAACTCTTAGTTTCTGGCGAAGACCAAAAAGAATTAGACTCTTATTTCGATACAGAAAATTTTCAATTTCACGGTCCAGGATTTGACGCAGATTACAATGGTTTAATTAGTTACTTTCAAGCTGCACAAGCTGCATTTGGTCCATTAGTAATTAATAGAGGAATTATAATTGAACAGAATAATTATATTGCCTGTCAAACATTCATTGAAGGAAAATTTATAAATGATTTTACCCAATCGCCAATTGGAACCATATCGCCAAATGGAGAAAAAATAATTTTTGATTTAATGAATATCTTTAAATTTGATAATCAAGGAAGATTAATTGATGAATGGGTAAGAATGGATAATAGAGGTTTTCTTAATCAGCTTGGTGTAAAGGAAAGTAAATAGCAAATAGCAAATAGCAGTTTTCACAAAGGATGAGAAATTCATTTAGAAAAGTACCATCCTTTGTTTAAAATTGAAATATAATTTTATAAGGATGCAACTAATTCGATTAAAATCAATTAAAGAATATCATAAAGCACTCGGAATAGGTAATCCTGAGAATCCGCTCTTAAGTGTTATCGATCTTTCTAAAATTGAGCCCCATCCGGGAGAAGGCTTATTAAGCTATGTTTTTGATTTCTATTCAATTTCGCTAAAGAGAACAGAAAGTGGTAATATAAAATATCGTTATGGACAACAAAAATACGATTTTGACAATGGTATTTTGTATTTCATAGCTCCCAATCAAGTTTTTTCTTTTGATGCAGATGAGAATTTTTCTTCCAGTGGTTATATCATACTTATCCATCCAGATTTTCTATGGAAAACTTCTCTAATAAAAACAATAAAAAGATATGATTTTTTCAATTATAGGATAAATGAAGCCCTTTTTGTCTCGGAAAAAGAAGAAGCTATATTAACTACTTTTATTAAAAATATAGAACTTGAAAATAATTTGAATATCGATAAGTTTACTCAAAATATTATAGTTTCTCAAATTGAGTCATTTTTAAGTTATTCAGAACGCTTTTATCAGCGTCAATTTCTATTTAGAAAAATTAATAACCATCAAATTCTTGAACAATTAGAGGAATTGATAGATGCTTATTTTAATAATGAAAATTTAGAACAGAAGTCATTATTGTCAGTGAAATTTTTGGCGACAAGTTTGAACATATCTGCAAATCACCTGAGTGGTATTTTAAAAACACTCACAGGTCAAACCACACAGCAACATATCCACATTAAATTAATTGAAAAAGCTAAAGAAAAGTTATCTACTACTCAATCTACAATTACTGAAATAGCTTATGAATTAGGTTTTGAACAAAGTCAGAGTTTTAGTAAACTATTTAAAAGTAAAACAAAGTTAACTCCAAAAGAATTTAGAGAGACATTCAACTAAATCTAAAACATACAAACAAAATCACAACAGCTAACAAAGTACTGTGGTAAAAAGCAAGTAAAAATGCATTAACTTTTCACTAAAATACTTCTATAAGAGTCATCATATATTAAACCAGATTTTGCGATAGCAAAAGCCTGTTTTAGAAGCTTATTACACACAGCTATTAAAGCCAGTTTTTTACTCTTCCCTTTTGCTACAATTCGTTCATAAATATCTCTGCATGCTTTGTTGTACTTACAGGCATTAAAACTGCACATAAATAATAAATTACGAAGCTTCTGATTTCCAATTTTTTACTTATTCTACTGCGTCCATTGACACTGCTACCACTCTTTCTAACTACAGGAGTTAATCCAGCATAACTGCAGAGTTCACTACCGCTTGTAAAACGCTCAAAACCATCTGTAAGAACCACTAGCATTAATGCCGTTTTGTTTCCAATTCCTGGTATGCTTTTTAAGCGAGTTAATACATCTTTATGGACTTCTTTAACTAATACCATCAGTTTATCTTCTAAAGTTTTGATTTCTTTTAAAACGTGTTTTAAGCTTCGTTTTATAGAACTTACAACTGCTTTGCTAGGATTTCCTAAAACAGCTTCACCATGTATTTTATTCTTCAGCATAGTGCTCTGTTTTGTATACACAGAAAGGAGTCTGGTCATTTGAAGACATTCTGTTTGATGTTTGGATTGACCTTCCCAAATCTTTAAATCTACTTGTTTTGCATATTCACAAATAAGTTTAGAATCACTTTTATCCGTCTTGATCTTAGACAACTTCATATGGATAAAGCGTTTAACAGCTAAAGGGTTTTCTACTGATACTTTTGTCCCTGACTCTAGTAAATAATAAGCCAATTGATAGTGGTAATAACCAGTGGCTTCCATAACACAATGACTATCCAAATCTAAGAGTTTTGTGAATTTTTTAAAGCCAGAAATTGTGTTTTTAAATTGGTAGTAATTGCCATCTGAATCTATCACATCAAAAACTAAATGGCTAATGTCAATTTATTCATCTTTTATTATTTTATTAATTAGGTATTTATGATGTGCTTCGCAGTTCAAAATATTTAATATCTTTATTCATAAGAAAATGATTTTTAAAAGGACAACTACACGATTTTCAACGACTTAAAATCGAGATCTAAAAGCCTCATAGAACTTTACGAAATCTGTGTAGTAATCGAAGAATGAGATTCTTGAATACATTGGTATTAAATAAGAAATAATGAAAAAAAAGAGAGGGGATTTTCAATGTTGACGGGATCTGTAGTCTCTCCGTATATAATAACTTTATTCCTCTCTTTTGTTCTTTCTAATTTATAGATCTTAATTTAGTGTTTTTGTTAAAATACTAAATTAAGCCGTGTATAATTAATGTGGGGTTTTGTGCTTAGTTCAAAGTTTTGTGGGGTTTTACTAGGTCCGTCAAATCATTTTGATTTGACTTTTGAATATAAAAAAATAAAGGCAAACAAAATGCTTTGCCTAGTACTAAATTGAAAGTCCTCGACTTTCTATTCCCGCACTAACAATACATGCAACGTTACCAAGCAGTCAAAGCAAATCTCCTGTTTATAGAAAATTTTATTTGTTTCACTTTAAAAATTTACAAACACAGAATGCTCTTAAATTTAACGTTATAGAATCATATACAAGAGCATTACTAGATAAGTTATTTAAGCTTATTTTACTTAGCAAGTTTAACAAGCATTTCAGATAGTTCATCAGGCATTGTAATCATTGCATCGTGTCCCGTATTCAATGTTAAATAAGTCCATTGAGGGTTATTCTTAAGTTTGTCACTTCTATCTTTTAAAACTAAAAGTTGAGGATTTGTGCATGCTATATATACCATTGGCAGGTTGTTTCCAAAATTATGTTTTAAATTTAGTTGTTGACCAAATGTCATATAAGGCTGGGCAGTCAATCGTTCATTAACCCATTTTACCTGAAGACTATCAGATACACCAAAATAAGTAGATGATATAGGATCGAAATGTTTGTTTTTATCAAAAATCTTTTTCTTTTTTAATTGTTCTGCTCTGGGCTCAGATGTAATCGGACTTTCTCCATTATGAACGAGCATAGCATCAAGATAAATCAATTTATTCAATCGTTCCGGAATGCTATCAGCAACCCCCGTTATTACAGAACCTGCATAGCTGTGGCCCACTAAAACCACATCCTGTAAATCTTCCAAAACTATTAAATTGATAATATCCAGAATATGCGTTCGAAGACTTATACTATCATTCAAATTATGTTTGTGTTCACCCATACCGCTTAAGCTAGGGGTGTATGTAGTAAATTTTTCTTCAATGAGATTATCCTTAACATCTTTCCAACACCATCCTCCATGCCAAGCACCATGCACCAAGACGAATGTTGTTTTTTCTGTTTTTACTTGAGCAGAACTTATTTGTACAGCAAAAGTCAGAATCAAAAATAGAAGTATTTTTTTTGTATTTTTCATAATATTTATTTTTGACAAAACTATTTCTAACTAAAACAAGAGACAATATCTTACCCGAAAGTGAGTCTGAACAGTAGATAAATAAAAATTACTATGGCAAGTGAAATTAAGATACAATCCACAAATTTTGAAAACTTAAAGATTTTGGCAGAATACTGTAATGTTAATCCTATTTTAAAAAGAATCGGATTGCGTTGGAAAATGCAACTGTTGTATTGTATCTCTGAAGAAGTTTACCAATTCAGTAAACTAAAAAAAATTTTTCCAACCATATCTGATCAAGTCTTAGCTAAGCGAATTGCAGAATTAGTAAAAGAAGAATTGATATGTAAAAGTTTAATCCCAGATACGGTACCACAACAAATACGATATTCAGTTACCGATAAAGGTAATGAACTTATTGAAATAATATTGGCACTGAATAGTTGGGGTCACAAATGGGAGAGATGAGCTTTAATTCTAAAAAAAACAGTGCCGCTTATTAGTTAATATCAACTTATCATTGATGAAAATTAAGAAATAAAAAAGGAAAATATTATAAAATAGAAAACTGTTTGGTAACAAAGCACTGAATTAAATAACAAGTCATTTCTTCAAAAATATTAGACATTATTATATTGGGCTTACAAATTCGAATAGTTGATTTTTGTAAGCTTTTTTTGTGCTGTTTTTTCTAATTATTTAAGCAATACAGAAACGTAAGTATCATCATATGGTCTACATGATTTTGCAACAACAAAACACTGTTTATTCAGCTTATTAGCTGTAGCAATTAATGCCACTTTCTTGCTCTTTCCTTTGTTTACTATCCGCTTATAGAGTTCTCATCAGGCTTTGAAATGTCTACTTTTGTTAGTACAAAATTCTATAATACACTTAAATTTGTAATATGAGAAAAAAGAGTCTTAATGCTTATGAATTATTCTGCAATAGAATGTTACGTGCATTTTATAGAAACATATTCGGACCATGCTCATAGAAATTCCTCAAAGAATGATTGCTTCTTATCCTGGCGTAACAACAGAAACTTTAAGTGCCACCAAAAAAGATTGGTATAAGAAACATACCGTTTGATTTCTTATGAAATCATAATGTACACCGATTTTTAAAATTATACATTTGCTCTAAAAAACACTTTTAATACTTGAAAATCCAAATTAAATGACTGATAAATATTACGTACTGGTGCGTTTCAAAATAGATACTGAAAAATTTAAAGAATTATATTCACTGATTAAAGAATTTTTTGAAAAGGAAGTAAATTCTTATCCTGGATTTATATCTTCTAAAATTCTAACGAATGAAGATAAAACAATGGTAATCAATTATGCCACTTGGGAATCGAAACAAAAATTTGAATATTTTGCTCAGAATATTGTTTCAACATCTAATATTTCCAAAAAAATTGCGTTTTTCAATCCAATAAGAGAGACTTTTTATGAATTTGAATATTTACCAAAAACTGATTAATAAATATTATACTGCATTAATTATCAAATAAATTTGATCCTAAACACAAAAAACAAATTGAAAAGACAGCACTCAAAAACCTATATATCAAACACCTAGATTTTTATAAACTGAAATTTTTAGTAAATTTGGTAATCCGCCAAATCCTTCGATTAAGCTTTTGAACAAAAAAGATAAAACAAAATATAAGAGTTTTGGCATGTGGTTTTGCAGGAAGTTTTTTTCTATTTGCGCGCAACTAATGATAAACTACAATATAGTATCCCATTAAAAAAAAAATCTCGTCTTGAAAGAAATTAAAGTAAAAAAAGGACAAATATTACAACATAATGGAGAGTTAAACTCGAAACTCTATTTTGTCAAATCGGGCTTATTACGTAGCTACTTTATAGATAAAAAAGGAAAAGAGCATATTTATATGTTTGCACCTGAAAATTGGACAATTGCCGATAGCATAAGTCCTGAAAAACCTTGTGAATTATTCATTGAAGCTTTGGAAGATTCAACCATTACAATTCGAGAAAAAATAGTAGAAAACGCAAAAAACCCCCAATCTTTTATTAATCGCATTTGCGTATTGCAAAAAAGAGTCATAATGCTTATGAGTTCCTCTGCAATAGAACGTTACGAGCATTTTACAGAAACATATTCGGACATTGCTCAAAGAGTCCCTCAAAGAATGATTGCTTCTTATCTAGGCGTTACACCAGAAACGTTAAGTGCCGCCAAAAAAGACTGGTATAAGAAACATACCGTTTGATTTCTTATGAAATCATAATGCATACCAATTATTTAGATTAGACATTTGCTCTAAATAAAATCATAGAGTAATGACTAAAAGAATAATAGCCTTTGGAGCTTCAAACAGTAAGCAATCTATTAATAAACAATTAGCTGAATATACAGCGAGTCAATTAATAGGAACAGAAACAACAATTCTCGACTTAAATAACTTTGAGTTACCTGTATATTCAGTCGATTTAGAAAAAGAATCGGGAATACCAGCAAATGCAATCCGATTCTCACAATTCATAAAAGAATCTGATGCTATCATAATTTCACTTGCAGAATACAATGGTTTGCATACTTCAGCTTTTAAAAACCTTTGGGATTGGTTATCGAGAATTCCAATGGAAAAACCGATGAGTTTTTGGGACAATAAAGCGATGTTTCTATTATCAACTAGTCCTAGTAAAATGTCCAATAGTAATGTGATAAAAATTTCTAAAGAATTATTTCCACATTTTGGAGCAAACATTATTGCCGATTTTCATTTACCCTCTTTTGGTTATTTTTTTAAAGACGGACAAATTGTTGAGCCAAAACAGAAACAATTATTCGATACCGAAGCATTAAAATTTCAAATACATTTAAATAATATCTAATTATAAATAATCTATAAATCTTATTAAAGACTTTAATAGTACTCTGGGAGCTTGTTTACATTTTAGATGGTACACCAGCAATCAATTTTGTTTTGTCTGGAGACATTACTTCTTCTAAAACAAAATTAGCTAGAATTGAAAATCACGGATTTAATTTATTTTGGGTTGGCTTTGTGGCTTTTTCCAGTGCTAGCCATTATTACAAGTTTTTACGTTTATTTTAAAACGAAAAAGCCGAATCAAATGGAATAAAAACGGCATACAAAACCGCAACTTTCTTTATATACAAACATTAACAGTAATGTATGTTATCATTATCTAACAAAGAACCAAAGCTCATTTAATACACAGGTTAATTAGATTTTTTTAAGGTAAATAAGCAAACATTTACAATATCATCAAACATTTTCTCACTTATATCTAATTTTGTGCTAACACGTAGTCCGTTTAACGAATTAGATACATTACAAGGTAGAATCGATGATTTTAGTCAAGATGTAATTATCTCACAAATAGAATTATTGTTAAATTATAGCAATCGCTTCTATAAACGACAATTCATCACCCGGAAAGCTGTAAATAATGACTTACTACAAAAAGTGGAAGAAATTTTGGACGATGCTTTTAACAACGAAAAACCATTAACACAAGGAATTCCCACTGTACAGTTTCTTGCAGAACAATTACATATTTCTCCAAGTTATTTAAGCGACCTTTTACGTATTATGATTGGGCAAAATGCACAACAATACATCCACAGTAAATTGATTGAAAAAGCAAAGGAAAAATTATCAACTACAAATTTAACGGTGAGTGAAATTGCTTATGAACTAGGATTCGAGTATTCCCAATCCTTTAGCAAACTTTTCAAGACAAAAACAAGTCTTTCTCCATTAGAATTTAGACAGTCTTTTAACAGAATTGATAGAGGGTAAATAAAATCTTGAAACACGTTGTAAAACATTTGGCTAAGAAGTTATTTTTTAAAATTGATTTTCTTTTAAAAGGAATAAAATTATTAATCCAATAAATGGTCCTTTTCTAATTTCTCTCTTGTAGCTGTTATTAAGAGCTCTCTTTCATTGTTCACTTGAGATAAAAAAACATCATTAATATCACTTTCACTATCGTGTTGCACACTCCAACGAACCATATCTAGCAAAATTGGGAGCATATTAATTCCCTTTTGGGTAAGGCTGTATTTAATTCTTGATTTTTTAACTTTATCTTTCCCTTTACTAATTATACCTGTTTCCTCCAAGTGTTTTAGACGGTCTCCTAAAACACTTGTAGAAATTTTTTCTCCTGATTCTAAGAATTCATTATAATGCCTTTTTCCGTTAAACATTAGATCTCGGATAATTAATAAAGACCATCTATCTCCAAAGTGCTCTAAAGAGTAGTTTATTGGGCAGTGTGATTTCATCTTCATGCCACAAATATATTAAAACATACTTATTTTTAACTTGGGAATAAAAAGTTAATTGATACTTAACTTGCTTTTTAGAAGTTAAAATTTAATTTTGTGATTCAAATAAAATATTACAGATGGAAAACAGCACAGAATTTAAAGGAGGATTAGACACATTAGCATTTTATAATATGGCCTTTGTGGTCTCTAACATTGAGGATTCAATAAAATGGTATACAAATAATCTAGGTTTTAAATTAATTATTAAACAAGCTATTCCTGTTCCTGAAGGAAAGGCAGAAATGGCTTTTATGCAAGGAGCGGGTATGAAAATTGAAATGATTCAAAGCTCCAATAATCAATTAATTGAGTCAATTACAAAAGATTCAAAAACTGATACACTACCTACAGTAATCGGTTCAAAAGCATTAGTATTTTATGTTGACAATTTAGAAGTAACTACCAGGGAACTTGAAAATAAAGGCGTTAATTTTTTATGGAAAGAGCGATATTTAGCAGGGAA
The DNA here is from genome assembly GCF_051016085.1 of Formosa bonchosmolovskayae. Lineage (GTDB taxonomy): Bacteria > Bacteroidota > Bacteroidia > Flavobacteriales > Flavobacteriaceae > Formosa. The sequence continues at coordinate 2,512,979 of NZ_CP174605.1, read as the reverse complement.
TAGCCTTTTTTGTACTATGATTTTAGATATTGATGACAATAGGATTAATATATTCCAAAGAAATACCATTGCATAAGCTAAACAGGGATAGTTAGTTTCATCAAACTATCCCATAATGTTTAAATGAATAATACACAGAAAATAAAAAAACGAAAATTGATTGAAAATTTTAAAGATATTGAATATTTAAATTCCGGAAACGCAAGACAACGACTTGCATATTCGGAAATCAAAAAGCTTAATATTTTTGAGAAACTTAAAAAATACAACCCGATTTTAACTGGAACTATTCCAATCGGAATTGATTTACCAGAAAGTGATTTAGATATTATTTGTGAGTGCCAAAATCACTCTGAGTTTAGGGCATATTTATTAGCTCAATTTTCTGACAAAAAAGACTTTAAAGTGTATTCAATAAAACAAGATGGAATTGATTCAACAATTGCGGCATTTAAAACGGATCATTTTTTGTTTGAAATTTTTGGTCAAAATATTCCAACCGAAAAGCAAAACGCATATCGCCATATGATTATTGAAAATAGAATTTTAAAAGAAAAAGGCTCTAAATTCAAACAAAGCATAATAGAGTTAAAATCCAACGGAATAAAAACGGAGCCTGCCTTTGCCAAATTATTAGGGTTGGATGGAAATCCATATGCTGCATTATTAAAGTTAGAATAAAAAATCCTTTGAAAACCAACCTAGGATTTCAATTATGAAGTTCGTGCTCTGCTGACTCAAAAGCATATGGGGTTAATTTAGTTTATTTTATCAACTTTAATACTCTAAGATTTCTTTATAGATCATTATAAGCGGTTGTGCATCATAGAAAGAATAAAAATCATAAAGAATTAAGAAAGTAAAAATAATTTTGAACACTTTCTTCAATGCTTTCATTTGGTGTATCTGCAACAATTCCATAATGTGCAAAATATGGACGATAATTAGCTTTTATATATTTAAAAGTAAGTTCAAAGGGAAGTATTATTTCTTTTAATGTATGCTTATAACTGCCTTTTATTGAATAATCTTCTGCAGTTGACCCTGCGCTTATAGCTAATCCAATTTTTTTATTTTCTAATGTATAACCACTTTTACTTCCAAAAGCCCATCCATAAACTAATACTTCATCAAACCATTTTTTTAAAAGCGGAGGAGAACTAAACCAATATAAAGGAAACTGAAAAATAATTTTATGATAGCTTTCCATTAATCTTTGCTCTGCCATTACGTCAATTTTTTCATCAGGATAAATTTTATATAATTGATGGATATAAAATTCATCAGGATATTTATTTAATTCCTCAATCCATCTTTTATTAACTATAGAGGTTTCCAAATCAGGGTGGGTAACAATTACTAAGGTTTTCATGGTTTACAAATTTAAAATTTCGTGTACAAATCTAACCGTTTACACTTAATTTTGTAACTGATCTACCAAATGTACGGTACTAACAAAAATGTAAGTAATGACTAAAATAAAAGTAACATCTACTAATTTTGCCAATAAACAAGCTTTATCTAATGAATGTCTTGAAGTTTATGCTACTAATATTATTGGGGGGCAATGGTCACTACCTATTTGCTACGCGTTATTAAGTGGTAAATTACGATTTGGAGAATTAAAAAAGCTCTTTCCAAACATAACGGAAAGAATGCTTACGTTGCAGTTAAGAAAATTAGAAAAAAATAAAGTGCTAACCCGAACAATTTATGCTGAAGTTCCTCCACGTGTTGAATACGAATTAACTAAAATAGGTTACGAACTAAAACCTATAATTAAAGAACTTGAAAAATGGGCTAAAAAACATAAAGATGTAAAATAAAAAAATACGATAGTAGAATATCAAGAAGAGTAACAGATAAAATCCTATAAGATTAATTTCTATTTTAAACTTGCTTACAAAAATGGTAGTGGATTTTAAATTAAGAACAATCGATACAATTTCCAGTGAGAGGACGCAATTTACATTTTGAACTTCATATCCTTTAGGAGTTAAATATTCAACAGGAGTGTCCAGACACTTAATAGTATCACAAGATAAGCACCGAAAGTGAAAATGATACAGATAGTCTTCCGGCTGTTCATATTTTTTTTGCAAACTGCAAAGTATTGCTTACCATATTCAGCAACAATTCTATGCACTAATTCGTATTCACAGAATCTATTTAACACCCTAATCGTAGCCCTATTTATGTCTTTATCTAATTCCCTTTCAATAGCATCCTGACTTAATGCTTTTTTTGAATTTGAAAGTAATTTAGTAAAGCTTCTTCCGTAGGCGTATTTCTTCTTTTTATATTTAATGCAACTATTTCGCAATAACATAAAATTTTCATTACATTTGCTTTATAATGCGACATTGTCGCGTTTAAAAAACGCGTAAAATGACGGGAAGGAATACAAATCTAATATTCAGTTTTGATTTAGAAGATTTCAACTAACCGTATTCTTGCTAACATTCAATTCTAAGGGTCGAAGGAAAGTTAATTAATTTAGATGTAATTCCTTTATATCTTAAATCGAAAACTTTGGAATGTCAGATTTTTAGAGATAACATTTGTGAATAAATAATACTGTCCAAAACAATGTGTAAAGTAGAGCGAGTCGATGCCTATATAAAGGTTAGGATCTTTGGACAGTGACATTTTTTTTAATTTATCAAGCATGGAATATAAAACTCAAACACGGCGTAATTTTATGAACACAACATCTTTAGCTGTTTCTGGAATGGCTTTACCAATACCTTTAAGTACATTTAAAACCATAGAATATATGAAAAACAATCAAGAATTTGATGTAGTAATTGTAGGCGGAAGTTACGCTGGTTTATCTGCTGCAATGACGTTAGGCAGGTCGTTAAGATCTGTTTTAATTATAGATAGTGGAAACCCTTGCAATAAGCAAACTCCGCATTCACACAATTTCCTTACTCAAGATGGAGCAACACCGGAAGCGATTTCTAAAATTGCTAAAAGTCAGGTTTTAGCTTATCCAACGGTACAATTTTTAAATGATTTGGTCCTTTCGGCAATTAAGACAAAAGCAGGATTTGAAGTGTCTACTAATTCACTTAATCCGATTAAAGCTAAAAAGATTCTTTTCGCCACAGGCGTTAAAGACATCATGCCAGCTATAAAAGGATTTTCCTCATGTTGGGGAATTACTGTCTTACATTGTCCGTATTGCCACGGATACGAAGTAGCTCATAAAAATTTAGGAATAATTGCTAATGGAGTTACTGCTTTTGACTTGTGCACATTAATTCAGCATTGGTCAGACACCTTGACTCTTTTTACCAATGGAACATCAGAATTAAATGAAGAGCAAAATATTTTGATTAGTAAATTGAATATTAAAGTGATTGAAACTGAAATATCCGAATTAAATCACGAGAATGGACTCATAAAAAGTGTAGTATTTGTTGATGGCACAAAACAGGATGTAGAAGCGATATTCTCAAGGGTTCCATTCCAACAGCATTGCGAAATTCCAATACAATTAGATTGTAAAATTACCGATACGGGACATCTAGAAGTAGATTGCTTTCAAAAGACAACTATTGATGGTGTATTTTGTGCAGGTGATAATACAACACCTTTTAGGACGGTATCTTCTGCAACATCTGCAGGAACAAAAGCAGGCGCTTTTATAAATATGGAACTTTTAAAAGCAGAACTACCGACTTAAAAACGCACTACTTTCTATATATTTAAGCAGGAATTAGTATTGAAACACAATGTTTAAAATTAATATAATTTAAATGAAGGAAAAATTAAAATCACATATTGAGAAACTAACACGGCTTTCAGATACAGAGTTTTCTTATGTTTTATCTCATTTTTCGTATGAAGCGTATAAAAAAAATGATTTTCTTATTCGACAGGGAGAACAGGTTAATCACTGCTTTTATGTGATTTCGGGACTTTTAAAATTAGTTTATAATAACAATAAAGGAAAGGAACATATTGTGTCTTTTGCAATGGAAGATTGGTGGGAGAGTGATTTTTCAGCCTATTTTACAAAATCTAAAGCTAAAATGGCATTACAATGTATTGAACCTACTACTGTATTTTCAATTAGTATTAGCGATTATGAAAAGCTATCTACCGAAATGCCCAAAATGGAACGATTTTTTCTTCAGAAATCTAACGCAGGGTTTATTGCTTCGCAACAAAGAATTTTATCTTTTCTAACTTCAAACGCAAAAGAACGATATGAACAACTATTAGAACAACACCCCATGCTATTTCAAAAAGTTCCTAAAACCCTTTTAGCGTCTTATCTAGGTGTTTCCCGCGAGACCCTTAGCAGGTTGTCTTCTTAATGTTCTTATAATTGTGATGTTTGTCACGCTATAAGACTGATAATATGTGTCTATTTGTAACGGATAGAAAACCTAAAATAATGGTAATTCTATTAATAATAATGTATCAACACATAAAAAAGAAAATCAAATGGAAAAAAGAATCATTAATCCTTGGGAATGGCAAAACGAAAGAAGTTATGTGCAAGCAATTGAAATAACAAATCCTGAAGGCACACTTTATATTTCTGGACAAACTGCAACAAATACTGATGGTATGTCAAGTATTGGAGATATGAAATCCCAACTCATAGAATCTATAAAGAATTTAGAAAAAGTAATTAACGAAGCTGGATATGAATGTAAAAATATAGTAAGGTTAAATATCTATACTACTTCTTCCGAAGAACTATTTACCTGTTTTAATATTTTTCAAAATTGGATAACGAAACATAATATAAAACAAGCAAGTACATTATTGGAAGTAAAAAGCCTCTTTCAAACCTTAAAAATAGAATTAGAAGTTACTGTAGTCAAATAATTAAAGGGGAAAGACTATAAACTAAAGAATGACTAGATTTTATAAATAAGCATAGGGTTTTGTGCTAACGCCAAAACACTGTGTTTTTTAAAAGTTCACTACATTTAAAACTTAATGAATAATAGCATATACAATAAAAACAAAATATTTAAATTTGCATGAGTAATAAACAGAAAAGACAATGCTTATCTAATGTCCTTTGTTTGTTTTGCGCAAAGCGTTGTAGCCAATTAAAAACAATAAAATGTCAATAACATCAGAATCAGAATTAGTAGGAATGAAAAAAATTAGTGAAGTTGTTGGAACGACACTAAAATTAATGAGAGCATATGCTAAAGTTGGTATGTCAACTAAAGAGCTTGATGATTATGGTGGTGAAATTTTAAAGCGTTACGGTGCTAAATCTGCACCTTATGAAACTTATGGCTTTCCTGGTTATTCTTGTATAAGTATAAATAAAGAAGCGGCACACGGCATACCATCAGAGAAAAAAATATTAAAAGAAGGAGATTTAATTAATATTGATGTATCTGCAGAACTAAACGGATTTTGGTCTGATAATGGAGGTTCTTTTGTTCTTGGAAAAGACATTCATAATCATCAACCTCTTGTAGATGCTTCCAAACATATTTTACGCAAAGCCATACAAAATATTAAAGGCGGTGTGAGAATCTCTGAAATTGGATATTTAATAGAATCTGAAGCAAAAAAATCAGGATTTAAAGTCATTAAAAACTTAGCTGGTCACGGCGTTGGAAGAAGTTTACACGAAGAGCCAGAGAATATCTTAAACTACAGAGTTAAAAGTAACAGAGAACGATTCAAGAAAAACACAACAGTAGCTATTGAAACGTTTATCTCGACAAATTCGACTGTTGCTGTAGAATTAAATGACGGTTGGACGTTAGTGGGAAATAAAGGAGGCTATGTAACCCAACACGAACACACCATACTGGTAACGGACAATTATCCTGTTATTTTAACAAAATCGAATGACATTTGGGATTAAACTTATGGATAAATAGCCTTTTGTGGGCAGTTTAAAAACTTACGAACAGTCTTTACAAATCCCTGTTAGAACACAATTTGCATTTTGAACTTCATAACCATTAGGAACTGAATACGCTACAGGTACTTGCAAACATTCAATTGAATCGCACGACAAACATCGGAAATGAAAATGATGTTGAATAACCTCTTCTTGATTCTCGCATTTTTTGCAAATGGCAAAGTACTGTTTCCCGTCTTCGGCAACAATTCTATGCACTAAATCATCCTTACAAAATCTATTCAATACTCGGTATATAGTAGCCCTATTTATTTTAATATCAAGTTGTTTTTCAATGGCATCCTGACTCAATGCTTTTTTTGAGTTTGTAAGTAAATTTAAGACAGCGTCTTTTGTAGGTGTATTTCTTCTATTCATTTATTATTGCGAATTTGTTGCAATAATACAAAAAAATTATATATTTGCCAAAACACAATTGCAACTAACTCGCGTTAACAACTTGAAATGATTAGAGGAGAAATAGTGACAAAAGTACAATAATGCGTTCTTTTGCCATAGCAGTTTCTAGTGGTTACATTTCAGGGGTAGTTATTAATAATAAACTTACACAAGAAAGTATTAAAAATGGTCGAAGTATTTATAACAAACGTAAAATCAGAATGCCACTCGGAAGACATTCTACAATTTTTAGAACATAGTTATCCAACGCTAAAAATCGATTTCGACTTAGAAGATTTCAATAAACCATATCCTTGTGGACATTCCATTTTAAGGATTGAGGGAGAATTAATTGATACAATTACTATTGTACAGCAACTTAAATCCAAAGGAATTGAATGTGATGTATTAGAAGATAAAATTTGTGTATAGTTATGACAGAATTTTGGGAAACTGCTTTCAACGATAAGAAAGAAATGTGGGGAATGAAACCTGCACAATCTGCTGAACTGATAAAGAATTTCTTTATAGAAAAAAAAATAAAAACCATTCTAATTCCAGGAATTGGATATGGACGTAATGCCCAACCGTTTATTGAAAATGATATTGAAGTTACTGGAATTGAAATTTCACAAACCGCCATTGATTTAGCTATTGAACATTTTGGTAATGATTTGACAATACATCACGGTTCAGTAACCGAAATGCCTTTTGAAAACAAAAAATATGACGGTATTTTTTGTTATGCTCTCATCCATTTATTAGACAGCGAAGACAGAAAAAAGCTTATAGAAGATTGCTACAATCAACTAAATGAAAATGGTTACATGGTTTTTACCGCTATAACCAAAAACTCACGTCAATATGGACTAGGCAAATTGATTAATAAAGACCGCTATGAAATTCATAAAGGTGCAAAACTATTTTATTACGACGAAAAATCGGTCAAAACAGAATTTGAGAAATATGGACTTTTTGAAATAACTGAAGTAGAAGAAAATCAACCAATGTTTTTGATAAAATGTCGAAAAAATCAAATAAAACAACAAACTTAAAAAGTAATGCGTTAAAAAAAAAGGAACATTAACCTTTTACTTAGAAGTGTTTAAAATCCTGTAAAAAATAATGTTATGTTAAACGGATAAATAGAATCTTGAAGAATGAGTTTTATCTTTATAAGGTATTCATTAACGTAACATACGCTAACTGGGCTAAATAAGTAAATTTATCCTAAGAATGTAAAACACTTCACATGTATAATAATTATCAGTGTAAAATCAAATTTAACTTGAAATCATATTTTTTGGACGTATCATAAATGGACTAAACACAATACTAATTCTTAAGTGATACTTATTCGAAATACAGGCTATACAAATTAAAATCAAATAATTAAGAAAGTTTTATTTTAACACATAATTAGCATCGTAGCCACAATTCCACTAAATACAATATGCGCCCCAACAAGCTGAACATAAAACGGAAATTTAGGAACTTGTGGCGGATTGCCGTGTAAAGAAAACATAAATTTCCAACCGATTACTCCAAATAAACCAGCAAAGAAACCAAACATTAAAGCATATAATAGCTCCGAAATATTGGGAATTATTTCTCTAAAAAATAAATACCCAAATAAGAACACAAAACCAATACCAAAGTGCAAACACCATCCGATCCATATACCAAAGTCAGATTTACTTATAATATTAGCACGATTTACCAATTCTTTTAAAAGGTTCGGTTCACTGAAATTCATATTATTAGAAAGCGACACGATATAAGAATATCCCGTCATACAGGTTACTGCTATAATATTAATAAGTATGATTTTTAGTACAGTCATAAGGCACTATTTATAATAATTGACTGTAATTTAAAGGTAATCATACCGAATTGTGATTGTTAACACAAATTTATTTAATGCTATCGATCATTATTTTAGTTAGAAAAAATTTATGTATTTGCCTGTAGAAGCAAACGAACACGCGAATGACAATAGCAAAACCTATCAGGAAGTAATCATTTGCATAGTATAAAAAAATGCTATTAACATGTAAAAAAAATTAGCACCAAATTTGCTGTAAATTGGAGCCTCGTTTAGACTACCAACATCAGTATACATTAAAATTTACACACAGAAGTTCGCAAAATGAAATCAATTTAATCCTTCAATTCAAAACAATACGCCTACTCCCATTTAGTTCCATCAGCTCCAGTTGAAGTTTTTCATAATCCCCTAATGAAAATTTAGGTAATACATATACAAAACGTCTAAGTGTTTTCTTTAACACTGTTTTTGGATAATCGTGTTTGTAAACCACATCGAGTTGATTTTTTTGATATGAGGCTTTTCGCTTTTTATTAGTTGACACTTTATATATATTTAAATAATCTAATTCAAAATTAATATGTGATTTGTTTTTAAGCTCCATAACCATATAGACAGCACCCTTATAATGCCTGATTTGCTTTAACTTTAATACAATCCCCTTTTTACGTTTTGTTTTCTGTGATTTAAAATTAATACCTAACAGATGTCTACTAAATTTTTCATAACCTCCAAATTGTTTATTATTTAAGGTATCATCCATAGAAACATTATTTATTATGGGGAGATTGGGCACTTCATTTCCGATACTCTCTGAATTTGATACAAAATAATTCAGTTTCGAAATGGAGTCTTTATACTGAATCACATAAGAGTATACCTGCCCATCATCTGTAATAACGAGAAGATTACTATCGCTTCCTGGACGTGCTTGTAGTAGCCCAAAATACTGCTTCTTTTCTCGATTATAGGTAAATACAACATGTTCCGATCCTGTGATGCCCTGACGGATAGCCTCAGAAAAAAAAAGTGATACATTCATTTTCTCATTCGCTTGGATTGTGTCCAAACTTTAGGCTGTTGCGCTGTAGCCAAAACCGATAGCAATGCACAACATCCAATAGAACTATACATTTTCATATTCATATTTAAAAGGTTTAAGAATTATTAATCTACTCTTAGAAACATCTTATAGTTACTTAGTACAGTAACTTTCACACTTCTGTTATCGCGTTGAAATATGTGCTTTACCCCGTCTATTTGAGGTACTCCTGCTATACTTATATCCTGAACAAGATCACCTATAACCTCGGTAGTCGCTTCTGCTCGAAAACTATTTTTAATGTAAATACCTTCATTACCATCCTGCCAGTCGTAAGCACTTAAATTTACCGGGTCATGATCTATTTTATTTATTTTTATTAATGTTCTATTTGGTTTAAAAGCAACAAAACCGTAAACAGCTGTGTGTTTAGGATATACATTCCCATTAATTTCGCTATCTTCTAATAAGCGCATTCTAATCCTATAATTTGTTCTTACAGTTTGTTTACCATCTACCACTACGGGTATGGATTTCTGGTTTTCCTCTAAGATTATACCTTGTGGATTTGAAGCAAGAAACAATTGATGCTCTAATCCCATCGCTTTGGTATCTTGTTCCACAAGTGGTTCTTTTAAATCCAAGGGTGGATTCTCAGAAATTGGCATCAAGTTTTTATAATTTTCCAAGGGCTCTAATTCAGGTTCATCTGTATAGAATATTCTACTATGTTCATATATACTATCCACTAATTCAAGTTTCCGCGAATCTATCAAATGACTATCGTATACTCCCAAAGAGTCTAAATAGCGTTCATCATAAATACTAGGTGCATTAGTTTGTTTTACTTCTTTTAAATCATTTATAGCTTCCAATTTAGAGTCATACTGTTTTTGGTCATCTTCCAAATCAGGAATTGGAATTTGATTGACATCAAGAACTGGCTCTTCATTTTCATCCATCAAAATAATGCCGTATGCTCCGATAAACAACAAAACACATAATACAAAACCCCCAAATACAATTTTATTTTTTTCTAGTTTCATAACATTATAAATTTAATTAGTTTCCAATTTTCTAAGCGTATTTTCAAAAAAATCAGTAATGAGTAAGCCATGCGTATTATTGGGAAAATTACGATCTACATGGATCAAATGTCCTGTTGTCGTTAATTCATACCGGTCAATAATAGCGCCTCTATTTATTTCAAACACTGTGACGGTTTGAAAGGTGTAGGGTAACGTTTGAATCTGTATAGTAGAGTTTACACTAGACACTTTTTGCACCAAAGAATACTGCAATAGCCGATTATAAACACCATCTGATTTTTTTTGTCTATACAGGGCATCTACAGAACTATTTCCTAACCATAAAGCCTTTTCTAACTGACGTTCGTAGTTACTCGCATCAATATTATAAAAGTACTTGTGAAACAATTCTAAATGCGCCAAAGCTTCCACTTCCAAGTTCTCATACTGAGACACCAATTTTAACGGAATCACATGCCCCTCTGTACTGATCGCAAAAGCATGTTCTATCATATGTTTATGTTGTCTCACAACCAGTAGAATTGCAACGACACTGATTATAGTAGCCGCTATAACCACTGCTAAAACGACAATTCTATTTAACTTTAGTACACTGTAAATATCTTTATAAGGTGTTTTCATAGGTCTATGATTAAAGAGTTATATCAATTTGTAAATAATCTGATCGTAAAGGACGTGGCCTTTCTATATAGCTTAAATTTTAAAAACACTATGAAACCTATGGAGCCGAGTTCGATTACAGGTGCAAAGACATGACTCCCCCAATCTGTGCCAAATAAATTAGACCAAAAGTTTGTATTGATTTCGGTATACAATTGATTAATAAATATATTAACCAGGAAAAACGCAGGGACTAACATATAAACTGCTGCATATAGCTTAAAAAAATTATAGCCTAAACTTCTAAACTTTTCAAATACAGCTAAACTAATGACCAACGGAAAAAAGGCTTGCATGACCCCTAAAAGGAAATACCGCTCTGCTAAAAACAATGGATAAATAAACAGATCTAGAAGCCATAAAAACAGGGCGATAATAAAGGCCACGATTCGCAAGCCAAATAGTGGACTCACTAAAGCTTCATATAATAAAGTCATGGCCTTTTTGGCGGCTTCCATAGCACCCACATCTGCCTCAAGATCCAATTCCTGCATTTGTAGCGGAAGGAGTGCTGGAGCCGTGTCCTTATACTGTGTTTCTATAGCAACTAATACACCATCAAATACCCCCAAAACTTCTGTGGAAAAAATCGCCAAAATAACGATGGCAAAATTCTTGGCGAGTTCCCCTGGAGTAAGTCCCCAAGTATACCCATCTGTATGCGCAACACCTTCATTATATTTTTTTAGAATGTTTATCAGAAAAAACAAAACGGCTAATGCCTTCATACCTGTAATGGTATATTTTGCAAAGTCCGAATTTTTAATGGTAGTAAAAACAGCATCTACAAACTCCAACCCTATGCCTAAGAATACACCTGCCATTTTAATAATTTGTTTCTCTAGTATTTATGCGATCTTGTAAATCTCTAAAGGCGATAATGTCTTTATAACGTTTAGTTTTTAAAGTTACCTCTACCACCATTGCTTTAGAATCATCTTCTTTCTCTCTTAGAAATATAGCACGTTCAGCATCAGTCATTTTAAGCAGGTTGCTAGAAAGGATCTGATTTACAAAATCAAGATCTTCTAAGGAGGTAGTAATAACAGCATCAAAAGATTCTGAAATTCGGACAATCTCTTCGGGTTTGATATGAGGTGAATTTAAAATCTCACGTAAATCATCCTGAATCAAATTGTACAGACGTTGGTTATTTTTATATAGCGTTTTAACAGCATTGAGTTGTTTAATCACAGTATTAACCTGTTCGATCCGATCTTTTTGTTGTTTCAAAAAGTTTACGGTTTGTAAAAGTTGGGAGGTTTGTTTAGCGGATTCTATAAGGGATTTAGCCAAACTAATAAAATTTGTATTATCGTAAACAGGCATCCCTTGCGCCTTCATATTCAACGGCGCTAAATTCACTATAAGTAACAGCACTATTATTATTTTATTAGATTTCATAATATTATTTTTAAAACGTTAAACTAGAATCTAAATCATGTTCACATAAGCCTTAATAGCTTCTTTCATGTGGCCAGTTTCCTTATACAGAGACATAATGGCTTCATTTTCTTGTCCGTCGGTGAGATACGCTGCGAAAACTTCCTTAGGAACTTCCAACCTGAAGATATTGCTGGTCTTACCAATTTTGATGAACATTTCGGTGTACTTAAGTGTTCCGGATAAATTATTTCTAATAGATTTCAATTGATTTAAATCATGACTGGTAAGATTTAGGCGCTTTCGAAGTTCATCATACCCTTTTTCATTATGAAGACTATAAATAACCTGAGTATTCTCAAGAATACTAGCAGACGTTGCATTATCTGGCAACTGGTTAATTGATTGCAATATGATGCCTATAGCTCCATTTTGTTTTCTAATAGCTTGATAATAGAACTCTACACTCTCTAACACGTTTTTAAATTTGAGTTGCTTCGCGAATTCATCAAATAGAATGATTCCACGTTCTGCCCTATTTCTCCAAATTGTTCTTTGTATAGCTGATTTAATCAGTTTCAACATCACTGAGAGAATTTCTTTATTATCACGCACTTCATCCAATTCAAATACGATAAGCCGCTTATCTTCTATCTTGTATGTTTGATCTTCAGCAGTATTAAACAAAAAACTATACAATCCATCTCCTACATATTCCGATAATACATGTAAAAAATCATAAAGATTGAAGTACCGTTCTTGAATACCAAGCTCTTTTAATAAAGTATCCTTTTGACGATCTACAAACTGATATAAACCAGACAACGAGTATATGGGATCACCGGATTTTTGATAATAGTACCTCAGGACTTTTTTAATAGCCACTTGTTCCGCCTTAGAAGCGTCTTGCTCAGTGGCCAATAATTCCAATAAAAATGCAGATAAATCTTCTAAACGTTCTGGAGAAACATCATCTGCGTTAGCGATATAAAAGGGGTTAATTCCCAAGTTTTTACCTTGCTCATAACGTAGGATTATATGATCCTCAGGATATAATTTTGCGAATTTCGAATACGACCCTCCTAGGTCGATGATAACTAATCGAACGTTACTCTCAAAGTATTGCCTTAAAATATTATTGGCTAAAAAGGATTTACCTTCACCTGTAGGGGCAAAAACAGCAAAATTCCGAGCCTTAATCCGTCTTTTATTCTCATCCCAAACATCCTTGATTACAGGAATATTAAACTGTCTATCATTAAATATGATACCAGTTTCATCTGATATGTAATTCGTATTATTAATAAAAAGACAAAGTGCATGTTTTAGATCTGTGACATATAAATCGGCATTAGAAAAATTAGAGCTGTGACAGAAAAAGGAATTTAAAAAATAGTGTTTTCGCTCCTCCCCTTTTGGATAATAAGGCATAATGTCTAAGGCCTTACATTCCGCTTTAATTTTAGATGCTATATGCTTTAATTTTTCAGATCCTTCTGCCCAAATTATAACATTTAGATGTCCTCGTATAATTCTAGAGGTGTCATCCTGATTTATCTGAGACACCACATCTTCTATCTTTTTAAGAACAACCTTATTTTGAGTTCCAAAATTAGAGCTCTTTTTAAGCGCCTCTATTTTCTTTTCTAAAAGTCTTCTCCATTGGTGCTTATCATCCAGGTAAAGAATTTGATTGACCATGTGGTTTTCATTTAGTTTTAATCCGAGTCCATCAATAAACCCCTGATGAAACACAAAATCATCTGAAGTAAACTGATCGTTAATCTTGCTACTTTGAACATGCTCTCCAAAACACATTTCATTATTTACAGCCAACACATCGAACTGATAGTCACCAATGCCAATACCGGAACTATTTAACTGCATATCCGTTAGAAAACCGTCATTAAAGCCATTAAAATATGTCGACGTTAAGGTCTTAATATCTATATCCTTTAGCGGATGTATTTTGATCTTCCTACTGTTATTCACATAGGAAACCGCATCACTTACGGCCGACATGAAGGATTCTAATTGCCGATCTGTTGATTTATACATACCTTGATCTAAAGACTTAAATGGATTTACATATTTTGAGACGTTCATTACCTTATTAAAGGGCATCGTAAAAAACAGATAGGATGTATGTTTTAAATAGGCTCTACCATCAAAGTGATCACAAGTCGCTTTAGCTAGAAAAGTATCGTTCGCTAAGTTCTTAGTGCAATATTTACTTGTATTATAAATATCCTGCTTATGAATGACTGTCCCAACCGGTAAGGCTTTAAAAGCCTGAAACCAGATGCTGTGTATGGCTTCAAAATCTAATTCAGAAAGCGAATAGATTTCAGGAAGTTGACACTCATAACACAAAATAATATTACCATTACTAGCAAAGACCATATGATCTTGAATATCTAAAATGGGATTATACATCATCAGATTCAGCCTTTTCATAAGCCATTACATTTATATGTTTACTACTAATTTCTTTTGGAAACACACGTTTAAAAGAATGGCCAATTTTGCCTTTCTTCAAGTGGGTTAGAATGATATACAGTCCAAGGTTAAAAAGCACTACAACGCCTATAGTTATCAGACTGAAGGAGAAAATAACAACAAGTAAAGACATGAGTACACTGCTCATTAAAAGCGCAAATAATGCCAGAGGTAATCCCAGTATCATCGCTTGTTTTCTTATATCTTTATAAACCTTGAACTGTTTCATAGAATAGCTCTTAATTTTTAGACAACTATACCTATCAGATAAGTAAAAATACCCACCACAGCCCCTGCTATTAATACAAATACCAGTACGCGTGTAATACCCTTTTTTAAATCGGAATTCTCTCCGAAGAAATGACCCGCATTAAAAAGAAACCCAACTAAGAAAATAACGCCTAGAATGATTGGAAAAATAGATCTAATTGTATTAGACACATCATTTACCGATTGTTCAATCCCGCCAATTTGAGCAAAACTGCTTATGGTTATAAGCAGACAGATCATTGTAAAATACATTGCTTTTTTCATGTGAAAATTATTTTGATTCGTACCATTATCGTTGTGATAAAATTACAATATAATTACATTCAAACAATTGATTTACAGTAATTTACATAAATAATATTTTTTTACATGTATTTGAATTCAATTGAAAACAATCGGAATCAAATCGTATGAACACCGGAGCTCCAAACCACCAAAACTAAAGAACAGAAATATAGTGTTACTACTTTTTATATTCATTTTATCTTGATGCAGATCTTTTAACTATGGTCAGATAAACAAATCCAAAAAATCAAGTTAATCTATAGGTCATTGCTACACACCCCTCACTTTCAAAGCTACATTTTTATCGCTAACGCAATTCAGTTCTGCTTCTTCGTTCCTTATGTCTGTAATTCACGGGGTAGACTACTATTCATTTAAAATAATGTATTGAACTCTTGATAATATACAGGGGCTAAAAATACTCGCTATGTTACTATCTATTTTTGGACTAAATAATTCCTTGCTTACTGTATAGGTTTTTAATAACGATTCTGGATAACTAAATTTTAGTACATCTTTAACCTGTAATTCAGAAGTATCAGTGGCTAACCATTGTGCAGTTTGTTCTGAATCTAGAAGTAATGGTTGTCTGTTTTTTTGTTGTGAATTTTAGCAAATAATGGCGAAGCTTCCTTTGTTAAAATGGTAAACGTTATAAAAGTATCAATAACTGTATATAGTCCTGCTAGGGCCATTGTAGATTCATCTTCATTTTTAAAATGATAAGGATACTTTTTCCCTTTATATTCGTGAGGCTCAAAGAAACCAGATACAGAAATGATGTATCTTTTTTCCATAATTGAATCTTTATATATAAAATGCTGAAACGCTTTTTCGGTACGCGCATTTAAACCACTTCCAAATTTGACAGCTTCTTTATAATAGGGTTTTATTTCATCACTTGTTTTATTTTCAGGTACTATACCCCATACTGCAGGAGCTAAAACTTCAGGTTTCTGTTGTGGTATTACTAACATATTTGGATGTGTAAAACCATTTAAATGATAACGTGGTTTATCGAAATAATCTACTAAGGCTATATCAGTAATATTGACCTTAAATGTTTTTTCTAAAGTCTTAACCTTTTTGATTTGTGACGTATGGAAGCACATGGTTGTTTGTATAGTTAATTTTTTTATATTTTATGAAAGTTACAAATTTTGATTTAAACAAAGCAGGTAATCCAGAAGGCTCGAGCCGAGGATGTGTCACCACAGTGGTTTTGATTATAGTCTATGCAAGAGTATGAATGCGTTTAAGTATTATAACATTGAGATTACCACGACTATTTAATAAAAGTCTCACAATGATACTTTTAGGCTCTTGCAGACATGTTTTATGGAACTTAATAGAATGACAGCCGAACACCTTATTACCTGCTCTTCATAATTTTTTAATATATTTTTTTTAAGAAATTAAAATATTTCTACTTACTTCGAAATTAAAATGTTTTTGTTTGTCAATAAATATCTAGGTCTTTACTTGTGTCAGACTAGATATTTAAAAATTTCTATTCAAAAAGTTTGACAGTAAAAAAGCTATCAGAATCTAGCTCCATTTGAATGCTAGATTTTGAAGGTGAAAATGTTTTAATAGATAATGTATTTTGTGTTAAATTAAATTCCATCGTCCTCATTAATCCTCCCCCGCCATTACGATTACCATTTTTATCTTCTCTAGACTGATAATCTGAAAGAAAACTCTTAATTGTATTACCTTTATAATAATCAGTGCGATACCCTTCACCACTTCTATGACCACTAAGCATCATAAAAACATTGGACTTTTTTTTAAACCAATTATAAATTTTATCTCCTTGATTAGTATACGTGCTAGAAATTTCATTAGTGCCTTCTCCTCCTGTTGTAATACTATTACTCCCCTCTGGACGAGCCAGTATACTATGACTGACAATTATTACTTTGTGGTCTTCAAATTGATTTAAAATATTACTTCCCCACTGAAAAACAGAATTTTCTATAGTGGTGTCATAAAATTCACTTCCAGGCTCATTATACTCTATATACAGTACAATAAATTTTTGATTATAAACTTCAAATAAGTCATAATGATTATCATTATTATTAGTTGCACCATGAGCACCACCATAGTAGGATTTCCTTACAAAATGTTCTTTACCAAAATATTTATTATAACCATCATCAGTAGAACCGAAAGTTGGATCTCCTAAAGGGTCTTGATCATGATTACCTACTGCTATACCATATGGTATGCCTTCTGGGTAACCCGGTAATGGAGTTTCTAACTTATATAGAATATCTTTAGCAACTGACCACTCCTCCATCTGCTGGTGACCATGATCCACTACATCTCCTAAATGTACTACGTATTTAATTTTAGATTCAATAGCATTATTTCTTATCCAATTTATCTGCTCTGCAAACATCTCTATTTGGCCTCCATGTTTCTGAGACGTATAATACTGAGTATCTGGCAATACAGCAATCTGAAAAATTTCATCTTCAGAAGAAGGAGGTTCAACTTCATTTTTTTCGTCTATTTCATCTGTACTATTACTACAACTAATTATAGCTAATAGGATTAGACTAAAAAGAACTAAAAAACTTTTATTTGATTTAACCAAAACACATATTTTTGTAATAATATTAATTTTCATTTTGTTATATTTTAAATCCTTAGTAATAACTTTTTTAAAACATTTAATCTCAATTGAGAAAATATTCACTTATCACTTTAATTGCTAAAACATCATTTTTTTTTAAGAAATTTTTCTTTCGAACAGAACATTTCTATTTAATTTTATTTTCAATTACTTAATTTATTTTTATGTTGATGTAAATTAGGAATTGTTTCAGAATAACTACTTATTCCAATGCTATCCCCTTTATACTACGTTAACTATATAGTAGTCATTTACTAATTTAATTACTTGAACTCTAAATCTGCAGTAACAAAATAATGATCACTAGGATATATACCTGCAATTTTATCCTTGATTACTTTTGCTTTTCGGGATACTACATCACCCTTTATGAATATAAAATCCACTTTACCACTAGTTGTCTTTGCATTTTCTCCCAGAAAACCATGTACAGTAAAACCAGGATCATTATGTGAATAGAGTTCACCATAACTATCTTTCCAATAATTAATGATACTCTTTACTACTAAACTTTCTTGATCTGAATTAAAATCACCAGCCAAAATTTGAATAAATTCATCCTGATATTGATTTGTTTCTTCAATAATCATTTGTGTTTGTTTTAACTTGGCTATTGAAGATTTATGATCCAAGTGTGTGTTCAAAATACGAAATTGTTTCCCTGACGATTTTTCTTCTAATCTAAGCCAATTTACATTCCGTGCACGGGATGAACCCCACGCTACACTTCCTGCCAAATGCGGAGTATCAGATAACCAATATTGACCTGCAGAAATTAATTTAAACTTACTTTTATTATAAAGAATAGGATTTTTAGCAATCTTATAATAACCTCCATCAGTATAAGGATCCATTTCAGGCCCCTCAAAACCTATAGCATAAAACGTTTTAAAAGCATTTTTAAAATCTTCATTTTGGACTTTAATTACCTCTTGAAGACAAATTATATCTGGATTTTGATTTCTTATTACTTTAAAAACATTTTTTTTTCGATCATTCCAGCCTAATCCTTTCAAACTATCTTCTTTTAATGCTACGCGAACGTTTGCTGAAATAATTTTGATACTACCATTAGATTGCCCATTTGCTAGATAGATACTTGATAAAAAGATAATTAACATTACTACTTTTTTTATTTCTTTTTTTTTAGACATGGTATTAGTTAACTGATTATATTATAAAACTTATTTCATTCTTTACCAGGAGCATTTTAAAGATGAATGAATTTTAGTGTTAATTAAAGCTTCTTATGTTGACGTTAATCTCTTATTATTATAAACCAAAGAGACTTCAAAACCCTAATTTTTTAATAGGAAAGCTACTATTGCAGCTTTCCTATTGATAAAAGATTTTTAAGTAATAAGTACAACTATTTAATTATGCAATAATTGATTTTGAAAAATAAAAGTACTTAAGTGATTTCAAATCTGAAAAGTCTTAATACCCTGGATTTTGTTTAAGATTATTATTAATTAATATTTCTTTAGAAGGTATAGGGAATAAGTATTGTCTATTTTCAAAGTTTCTCTCAACCAGTGTTTTAATAAGACCTGATGTAGACATAGGTCTAAAATCAGGTAATCCATCCTGATCTATTATAGGAACTTCAGGAAAAAACCATAGTCCTTTATCTACAACTTTCTGTTTTAATTCTGCTGGGTCAAGAATCCCGTAAATAGGTCGAGATAGAGCTTTTTCTGCTATTTCCCATCGCAAAAGATCATCAAAACGTCTATTTTCCCATGCAAATTCTACACGTCTTTCATTTCTTAACTCCAGTCTTAATCCATTTTGATTAGTAATTGTTAAAGCAGGATAATCGTTTGTTTGATTGACTGCAACACCATAAGCTCTTGCTCTAACCTGATTGATTGCATTTAGAGTGCTATCATCTATTTCACCCAATTCAATTTTTGCTTCCGCATACATTAATAAAACATCTGCATAACGCATGATACGAATATCAAAATCTGTTATATTATCATCATTCCAATCTTCATCCACTCCTTTTTTAAGAGTTAAACCATTGTAAGAAGCATACGTATCTTCACTTCTTGTATCCCTATTACGAATCATTGTTCCTGTTTCCGTACTAAGGACTTCAGTTGAATACGGATTAGGATCGTAAATTACACCTAAATGTTCTGTACCAAATTCTACAATGGTTTCATGTAACCTTGGGTCGCGATTTGTAAATGGATCTTGTGGATTAAAGAGCGGAGATTCATCTACAGGTAAACCATCCGTACATAAATAAGAAACAAATAACTCCCATGAAGGCTGAGCTACAGAACTACCACCTGGAGTCCGGGTATAGAAATTTTTAGAGGCCCATGATACTCCTAATTCTAAAGATCTGGGAATTGCAAAAATAGTTTCTTCAGACCTTCTTGTTTTAGAGAGAAAATAATCTCCATAATCTTGATGTAAATCATAAACACCAAGTTCAATACACTCAAGAGATGCATCTCTTGCTATATCAAAATCCTTCATGTAAAGAGCTGCTCTTGATTTAAAGGCTAAAGCCGCGCCTTTAGTAACTCTTAGTTGGCTACCAGAACCATATTCTATTGGTAAATCTGAAATGGCTAAATCAAAATCTGTATATACTTGTTCTAGTATTGTTTCTTTGCTTGTTCTATCGAGTTTAAATGCTTCCTCAATACTAATATAGTCCGTATAAAAAGGTACATCTCCATAATAGAAAATCAATCTGGAATAAAACACGGCTCTGAAGAAATGTGCTTCAGCATTGAACTGTTTAAGTTTTAATTCTGGAACACTTCCTTGCGCATTATCTATGCTATTAATAATGGTGTTTGCTCTAGTTATGCCCTTATAGGTATCTAACCAAAGATCTGTAGATGTACCCCATTCACTATTAATCGATCCTGCAGAAAAATCACTTACTGCTTGACGTTGTGTCCAATTGTCGGTCATTCTTTCTGTCGCAAAATTGTCTTCTAGTCCCCATAAATAAGTTCGATACAAATCATTTAAAGACATTTGAATTTCAGTTTCATCTGAATACCAATTTTCAGACGACCCCTCCGAAAGTGGGTCTAAATCTAAATTATTACATCCCCATAAAAGTGGAAGGAATAGTAAAAAAGCAAATATATTTTTCATCTTACGAATTTTAAAATTTAAAAGTTGTTCCAATTAAAAAACTGGACGCCATATATGTGTTATCCGAGACCTCTGGATCCCAACCTTTTGGATAATTATTAATTGTAAATAAATCTGTTGCAGAAGCATATACCCGTATACTGCTGATTCCTTTTTTATTAAAAGTTGATTCAGGTATTGTATAACCTAAAACAATATTTTTCAATCTAAAATAGCCACCATCTATTAACCAGAAATCGGACATTTCGTAATTATTATTTTCTGCGCCCGTATAAGACAATCTAGGGTATTGCGCATTTAAATTTTCCTCTGGAGTATTATAGACACTCCAATAATTATCATCTATTATAGCTGGAGCATTGGTCCAAGCTGAAATAAAAGGTTTTACCATTTGAGTTGTTAATCGGCTATTTTGTTTACCTACACCTTGAAAACTTAAATTTAAATCAAAACCTTTATACTGCATATCTATAACACCGCCATATAGAAATTCTGGTTGAGAACTTCCTAATGTAACTCGGTCGTAATCTGGACTTATTAGGCCATCAGGAACACCTTCTGGACCGCTTATATCCTTATACTTTACATCACCTGGTTTAACTGAATTATATAATTTTGGAGCATTTTCTATCTCTTGATCAGTTTGAAATAAACCATCGGAGACATATCCATACCATTCATTAAACCCTGTACCTTCTCTAGTTATTTGAGAACCTTGAAAAACAATACCTCCTAAATCTCCCATTTTAGATTCAAAATCTGATACATTTACATTAATTGAATATTTAAAATTTCCTATATTATCTCTCCATGAAATTTGTGCATCCCATCCATTTGTATACATATTTCCTGTATTTTGATTTGGATTTTCGAAGCCCATATAATCAGGTATTTCAAGTTCTAACAACATATCCTTAGTTGTTTTTTCATAATAATCGAAAGTGAACATCACTCGATTATTAAATAAATAGCTCTCAAGCCCTATATTCTTAGTCTCTGTTGTTTCCCAACTAATATCTCTCATGGCATATGCATATTGCGCTGAGGTAGTCGCAGAAACTACTTTATCACCTTCATAAAACAACGCATTTGAATACCCTATAGTAGACTGATAAGGATAATTACCAATTCTTTCATTTCCTAATTGGCCCCAACTTGCTTTAAGTTTTAGAAAAGACAACACCTTATTTTTAGGTATAAAACTCTCTTGAGTTAGAACCCAACCCGCTGATAAGGAAGGAAATACTCCCCACCTATAGTCTGGATGAAATCTTGAAGAACCATCATACCTCACGTTAGCTTGAATCAAATATTTTTGATTATAATCATACATAACTCGACCAAATAAAGAACTATATGCAGTCTCGATTGCATTACCTGAATTACTCATAAAATCTAAAGGAGCAAGGTCTAAATAAGGGTAATTGGACAAAGTATAGTTTAACCCTTGAGCATCTAATGATTCATAAAAAGTTGAATAGCCTTCATACCCCGCCAACACACTAAACTGATGATTTCCAAACTTTTCATCATAGTTTAACAATAATTGATTCGTAATTGTCCATCCATCATTTCTAGATTCATATAGATTGGTATTATCTGCCCCTGCTATATATCCAGAAAAAATTGTTGGATCTTCAGAATCGTAATACGAAATTTGTTTATTAAATGTTTTGCCTTTAGTGTTGTAGACATAAGGCGCAAAAACTCCAGTAACAGAAAGATTGTCTAATATCTTGTAATCTATAGCTATTCGAGCATTTAGTTTATTTCTTGTTATGTTTTCAGAGCCTCCGAAATGAAGTCTAGCATAAATATTACTACCATTTTGACCTTCTGCTATTCGTCCATCTGCCCAAGTAGCAGCAAACACTGAAGGATATCGTTGAGCCGACTGAATAGGATTAATACTTGGTGACTTTCTTTTTTCATGACTATAAGAGAAATCTAACTGAGCACTTAATTTGTCATTAATTTTATAATTATTATTTACTCGCCCCATAACACGAGTATAAGATTTGTGATCATATAATGCACCTACAGTTTCATAGTTTAGAGATGCGCGAGATTTTAAAGACTCAGAGCCTCCATTAAATGACAGGGCATGTGAATTACGCAAGGCATAATCGTTAACAATCAAATCTTTCCAATCTGTTATAGGGTATTTATTTGGATTTTCTTTATTTAGATCTAACCAGTTTTCTACTTCATCTTGAGAATACAATGGATATTCTCCGCCAGCTGCATTTCCTGAGTCATTCCAAGTAAACTCATTAATCATTTCCATATACCTTTGTGGCCCTACCATGGTTGGAAAAGAAGTGGGTACATCAACACCTGTATCGATAGTATATTCAATTGAGCTTTTACCCACTTTAGCTCGTTTTGTAGTAATTAATAGTACTCCTGCAGCTGCTCTAGCTCCGTATATAGAAGCAGAAGCCGCATCTTTTAAAACTGAAATATTCTCAACATCTTCAGAGTTTATATTATCAATATCACTAACAGGAACACCGTCTACAATAATTAATGGGTCATTATCTCCTATAGTAGTAATACCTCTTACCCTTATTTCTGCACTGGCACCAGGTTCACTGCTCGTTCTATTAACCATTACTCCAGGCATAGTACCCTGCAACGATTGCGATAATTGGGTGTTATTTCTTTTTACAATTGTTTCGCCATCGATAGTTGAAACAGCTCCCGTAATATCCTTCTTTTTAGCCCTTCCATACCCTATTGCAATCACCTCATCTAAAGCAACATAATCTTCAATTAGTTGGACTTCAATATTCGTATCTGATGTAAGGAGGACCTCATTAACTTTGTATCCTAAATGGGAGAAAACGAGAATAGAGTTACTGTTTTGAATATTTATTACAAAAGCCCCATCAAAATCAGTCGTAGTACCATTGTTAGTCCCTTTTTCTAACACAGTTACACCTGGTAAAGGCAAGCCATTATTATCAAACACTTTTCCGTTTATAATATTCTGTATAGCTTTTGCTTTATTTGTTATTGCAACTGTTTTATTTTGGACTAAATATATTAGCTCTCTTGAAAAATTAAATGTTGTGGTTGTGTTTTTAAAAATACGTTCAAGGACTTTAACAATTTCCTCCTCATTTGCACTTACACTTATAATTCGATCTAAGTTTACATCGTTGACCTTATAGACAAAGCGAAAGTCTGTGGTACTTTCTACTTGATCTATAAAATGTCTAATAGTAACATTATTAAGTTCTAAAGACACTTTAGTATTCTGTCCATAAAATTCACGTGCTTGAAGTGTAAAAAATGTTGTGAATATTAGTAAAATGCTTAATCTCATTTTTAAATCAATTTTTTCTAACTTATAGAGACTTCCTTTGTTTTTAAGAAGTTTTTTCATACTTTTAATTTGTTATCTGTGGTTATAATTCATTTAATCACTTTTATTATTCGGAAAATGCTCGCAACATTTTCCGATTTTATTTTATAAGTTTTTCTACTTATTTTTAGTGACTTAATTCAATTCCTGAGTACTATTTCTTGCGTTCTATTTCATTTATTTTATATTTATTATTAGTAAATTATTACCGTTTTGTCATTTATACTAAACTCTATACCATAATTTTCTTTTAAACTTTCCAAAATTTCTTCAATAGAGGCCTTACCGAAACTTGCATTAAAAATTGTTTTATTTATTTCTTTATTTCTATTTAATACTTTAACATCATAATGTCTCTCCAATTTTTTAGTAATATTTTCAAATGTCATATTCCTAAACACCAATTCGCCATTCATCCATGATGTATAAGGCTTAGTAATAACCGAATTTGTGGAAATATTGGAAGATGCTTTATTAAAAACCGCTCTTTCACCTGGTTTTAAGATAATTCGATTATTTTTATCTATGATTGAATCATTATAAAGAGCGACAGCTCCTTCAACTAAAACGACTTCTGTGGTTTTATCTTCTGGATAAGCACTCAAATTGAATTCTGTACCCAAAACACTAATATTTAAACCATTGGCATTGACAACAAATGGATGAAGTGAGTCTTTAGCTACAGAAAGAAAAACTTCTCCAGTAACATAAATCTGACGTTTTTTATTTTTAATAAATTTAGAAGGGTATTTAATCGAGGTTCCTGAGTTTAAAAATGCTGTTGTACCATCGGACAATTCTAATTCAATTTTTTTACCATACGGAACCGTTAGGATATTATAAATCAACTTGGATACAGAATCTACATTACTGTAAAACAATCGATTACCTTTTTGTATACTTAAAATGCCTCCATTTTTATTGAAAAAAGCATTGTTATCATTCTCTTTTACAATTTGAATTGTTCCGTCCTCAAGTTCGAGGGTAATTTCTTTAGCTAGATTTTGGGATTCAGTAATAAAATTTTGTTGCAGAAAAAAATAACTAACTAGACTAGCTGCGACTAAAATAGCCGCTATATTTCTAACTCTCTTAAACATAAATGACCTTCTCTTATTAAAGTCATTATCCTTAATAGTTTGAAGAATTCTTTTATATAATCTTATTTTAGTTTGTGCTTCTTGGGGAAACTCTTTTGTGTCCAAAAGACTTTCAAATTGAGCCTGATCACAAAATTTAAATAACAAGGCTTTTTCTTTTGAAGAACACTTTCCTTGATCGTATTTATCTGCTAATTTTAAAAATTCTTTTTGAGTCATACTATACGTTTACAATAGAATGACGCATGTAAACTGAAATTCTCACATAGAAAAATTATGAAAATCCTATACTTAACCAACAGATAACACTGGAGAGATAATTAATTAACTTAGCGAAGAATTATATAAATTAAAATCAAAGTTAGTCCACCTTTTAAAGCACCCTTAATATGTTTTAAAGCAAGGTATAATTGATTTTCTACTGTTCTCTGAGATATATTGAAATGATTAGCAATTTCTTCATTCGTATAATCATCATATCTACTCATATAAAATATCTCCTTACAACGTTTAGGTAGCGAATTGGTAATCCGCTCTAATGTATTACTTAAGTCTAAAGTTTCAAGATTATGATCTACTTCTGGAGCAAGAGCCAAACTTTCAATAATTGAATCATCTAACTCTGAAAATTTGACTTTACGAAAAAGTGATATTGATTTATTCCTTGCAGAAATAAACAGATAATTTTCTAGTGAATTAATTTCTAATTCTTCTTTTTTAGTCCAAATTTTTGTGAATATTTCATGTAAAACATCCTCAGCAAGTACATTATCATTAAGAATATTTGAGGTGTACACATAAAGTCTTTTCCAATACCTAGTATACAAAACACTGAAAGCCAACTCATTCCCCTTTTTCATAAATAACAAGAGCTGAGCATCATTTAAGTCTTGTAAATCTTTTAAATTCACTTGAAAATAATTTTACATAAAACTAACATGTAAGCCTTCAACTATATCAAGTTATCAGTTAAGAAATTATTAAATAAAAGCTGATTCTTCACAAAAGAGATGAAGATTTATTTTTTTCATTTCAACATACATTAGTCCTCGATAACTATAAAATTGAACCAATTAGAATTTTCAACAATTTAAAATGTTAGTTAACTATCTTTATATACCATTGAAAATATTCAAAATCTCATCTTTTAAAGAGCAGAGATATTGTATTTAAAATAACAATTTTCCCAATTGATTCTTATTCCTTATACTGACCCAAAATTGAAATTATGGCTTTATCATAATTCTCCACCGTTTTAGTACTTATTCCTTTAATTTCAAGTAATTGATTTGACGCTGTTGGTTTCATGGTCACCATATCTAATAACGAACTATTTCTAAGGATCCAAAATGGTTTTAATGCTTTGGTTAATTTAACATCATCGTCGCTCAATTTTTGAAGCGTTTACTTTTGTATTTTTGGAACGCTATCTATTTCTGCGGGTTCATTAATAAGGTTCAATATTAATTCGCCTATGTATTCTATTTTTTTAGCTCCGAACCCAAATACATTTTCTAATTCGCTTTTTGTTTTAGGTCTCTTAGCAATTAAATCGGCTAAAGACTTATCGTTAAACATGCGGTATGCTGGTGCTTTATGTTCTCTAGACCATTGCAGAGGTTTATCTTTTAAAATATATTCTAATTGGGCATCGGATAATTGCGTAATCTCTTTGGGCCTTATAGCTTGTTGTTTTGTAGCATAATTAATTTGTATATCGTGCTGTTTTGCTATATAAATTAAAGTCCCTAACCTATAGCTCCATTATTTCTGCTATTTAGAACATTGGATTTCTTTTCTGTTTCTTGGTAGGTGAAATTGGTGTAGCATTTTGACAATCTATGGCATTCACGTCCAGAATCCCCTAAGGCTGATGATAAAGAGAACCCTACTCTTAACCATTCTTTGTAAGTAGAGGTTATGTCTAGACTATTATTTTCAATCTCTTTAGCCATGGCCTCAACTATATATTCTTCCTTATAGCTTGAAACATGTATCGCACTATTAACCTGAATATTTTTCACCATCTCATTTTTTACTTCTGGTAAATAAAGCTCTGGATACACATCGGAGAATGGATTGCAAAACAAGTTTTCATCGTAAGACAATAACATGCATCTTGAGATATCTTTACATGCCTTATCCATAGTAATATTATAATTTTTCTTTGTAATATTTTTCGAAGGCCTAAAACTGTTCTAAATGCATTTCTTCGGAAGGATTTATTTTGACAATGACTTTTACTCTTTTACCACTTGGGCTATTAAAGGCTACATAGGTATATTCGTCATGTTTTACTTGATTAAAAACTTAATCGTAATTAGTAATATCGTCTATATCTATTTTAAGTAATCCAATATGTTCAAATTTCTTCTTTTTAATTATATTCCACCCAATTCGATACCGCAGAGGTTAAGTCCCATTAGTGTTTAATAAAAAAACTGTTCACCGTATAGCTCCAAAAGAGCTCTTATAATAGTTCCTTACATAACAGGACCTTCTTTTCCGGAGCTTTGTAAATCTATTATTGTAGAATTGTCGAATAAATCCATGTAAAAGTTCATAGCTTCTTTTGCGTTGCTTTTTAAAAAGTTAGAAAAGTGATAATATGTTATTTTCTACAAGCTCAATAATTTTAAATATTGTGATGTAACCTTCTTCAAAATCAAACTCAATTCCGAAGTCAATTTCTGGTTTCGCTTTAAGTTTTTTTATCCAAATTAGACTTAGTCCTAGCCTAAGTATTAACTGTAACGACATGTATTTTTATATAATTTACGTGTTCTATACTTTCCATAAACGGAACTTACTTCAAAGAGTGAAATCCTATAGAATTACCTTCAATATCTTTAACAATTGAGACAAAGCCATGTTCTCCTATTCCCATTTTGGCTTGAATAATTTCAGCGCCATGTTCTACAGCTCTATTTTCTAAAATTTGACAATCTTCACAGCCAAAATAAATAAGGCTCCCATTAGTAGAAGGTTTTACTCCTTCCATTTTAACCAAAGCTCCTGCTGCTCCATAATTCTCCATTTCACTAGGAAAGCATTTCATGTGGACATTTCCATTGGTTGGATCACTCATATCTTCTAACACCACTTGAAGTACTTTTTCGTAAAAAATTGCAGCTCTATCTATATCGTTTACATAAATCTCGAACCAAACCACAGGATTAATTTTTTTCATCTTTCTTATTTTTAAATTGTTAGCAATACAAAAGTGAAAAAAAAAAGTCGTTTAAATCTTGTCTTATGGCAAGTTATCGAGTTAAGACACTACTTCTTTTCTTATTCTACTTAATGAAGTATCAGTAATTCCTAAATAAGTAGCAATGTGTTTTAATGGTACTTCTTTAATAATTTGTGGCTTATCTTTTACCAAATTTAAATAACGTTCTGAGGCACTTTGTGTGTGCATTCTAACAGCACGGTGTTTTGCCATAAAAAGTTGCTGGGACATCCAGCTTCGACCCCATTCTGTAAACCCCTCTATAGTATTAAATAAGTTTTGAAAATCATTGAATTCTATTTTATATACTTCACAGTCTGTTATGGCATGAATGGTTTCTTTAGAAGGTGTACGAAGAAATAAAGACGCTACTTCAATTAGAATATCATTAGAACCAAAAAAATCGGTAGTAATTTCGTTGCCTTTATAATCGATTACAAACGAACGACACAATCCTTTTTTTATTAAAAAATAGGCATTGCTTATTTTGCTTTCTTGTAATATGATTTCATGTTTTGAAAACTCAACTTTTGTATGGGCATCAATAATGTTTTTATAATCTTCTTTTTTAATCTTTGGATGATTATAAATGTTTTCGAAAAAGGAAGCTTTCATAGCTCTTAAATTTCCTTAAAAATAAGCAAAATTGAATAATATTAAACATATAATACTATTTGGATTTAGGTCCAGTTTTAATCTTATCATTATCAGAAGTCTCCTATAATGACAGATTATTATTCTTAAAATAACAAATCCCAACAATCATATAGTAAAATTTCAAAACATTTCAAAATCGACATAACATTCCTCTTTTACTTTTGATATACATGTACATTGCGTCTAAGGTGCACGCAATCTTACTTACCCCCTATTCTACCACTATTTTATTTATAAACAAAACAGTGTTAAATTAAGGATCAACATTACTCACGAAAGAAAAGAAGTTCTCAATTGAATCAAAGTTATGCGAAATTAATTTTTTCTTTAATCTCATTTTACTTACTCTAACACTTTGGGGAGAAATCCCTAAAATACTGCCCATTTCGGCACTTGTAATTTTTAATTTTAATAACACCATTAGACGTATTTCTCCTTCAGTAAACTGAATCTTATTTTCATTTATATATGAAAAGAAAACAGGGTAAATGGTTTCAAATTTTTCTTTAAACACAACCCAGTCTTGAAATGTTAATATTCTTTTCTTGGACAACTTTGCTATTTCAATATTTTTTTTTGAAACACTTGAATCTCGATTGTTAATAACATTTTGAAGATTTGAAATAATTTCGTTCTTTTTAGTTAAATCTAATATGTAAGATTTTAATTCATGTTGTTTCATGTCTAAAATTTCGTTCGAAGCTTTTAATCTCAAAGTAACTTCTTTGCTTTTTAATTTTATCCTTGAAGTGTATCTCAAAATAAATATCAAACCTAATAAAAAGGCTAAATATATAGAGATGCTTATAATTATAATTCTGTTTTTGGTAAGCTCTTTATTCTTTTCAAGGTTATGAATTTGTAAATCTTTGATTTTAGCAGACATTTCAGCCTGTGATTTGGCTAAAATTTTAGACTGGTTTGTAATTAATATCTTATTGTTTAGGTCATTGTATTTTTTAAAATAAAAAATAGCAGAATCTAGTCTATTTGATTGCTCATAGATCTCTGATAGTTTGAGATAGGTATCTTTCACTCTTACATCTCTATTGACTTCTTTAGCAATTTTCAGACTTAAATGACCAAATTTAATGGCATCATTTTTATTATTTTTTTTGGCATTAATGTCTGCTAAATTATAAAAGGTCGCAGATAAGCCGTCTTTATATTCTTGTTCTTTATAACTGTTGATTGCTTTAATATAATTATGTTCGGCTTCATTTATTTTACCTTGATTCTTATATATTTGGCCATTATTATTATATGCAATACCTAGTTCTCTGTAATATTTATACGTCTTAAAGATTTCAATTGCCTTTTGATTAAATAAAAGCGCTTTAGTATAATGTCTTTGTTCTTTTAATATTAATGCTTGATTGGTATAGGTTAACCCTTGTAACTTATGTAAGTTTAATTTATTTGCCAATTTTGCAGATTCTGTATAGGCATCCATTGCATCTTTATTATTTTCCAATCGCCAATAAATGAGCCCAAGAATATTAAGAGTCTTTGCAAACTCTATTTGATTATTTTCAAGTAAAGCTCTAGTATAAGCGCATTTCCCAATTGATAATGCTAATTCATAATTTTCTTGTTCCCATTCCTCAACTGCCAGATTATTAAGTACATTAACATTATTGTTAAAATATTTTTGACACACGTCCTCATATGTCTCTTGAACTTTTAATTTGGTGTCATCCTTCTCTATAGACGAAAAAAAGGTACTATCTCCATCATTGTTTAGTATTATAAAAACGAATACGGGAAATAGAACAAATAATCCTATTATGATTATTTTGATTTTATAGTTATCTAACATTTTTTAAATATTCATTTCTCTGAAGTATTATTTCACTATCATTTTTCTTGTAAATTTAAAGTTATTTGTTTCCATACTATAAAAATACAACCCTGATTGAAGATTTGAAATATTTAAATCTAAAACATTATTGCCAACTGGGTAAAATTGATTATTTATAGCCCTTATTTTCCGACCTTGAGAATCATATATTTTAAAATTTACATTACTGCTTTGTCTTAAATAAAAAGGAATTGATGTATCCGTGTTCCCAGGATTAGGATAATTTTGCCCCAACCAATTGTTTACAGTATCTGATGGTATTACTTCATCAATACTCAAAACGTCATGTTGTGTTTCGAAAAAATATAACCCTTCAAAAACATTCATCTCATGCGATACCTTACCTCCAATTATTAATCGACCATCATTCAGTGGATTTAAACTATTAGGGTTATATGCTGATAACTCGGGCCCCACAAAAAACTCTTCCGAACTATTGCCAAACTCATCTATTAGAATTAAACTAGCAATTGTGAAGGAACCGACAGAGTATAAAATCCTTTTAGGCATTGTAGTATCGTACATTTGATTGAGAACGTAAATATTATCAGAATCATCCACATGTATATCTCTGTAAAAACGATTCAATTCTGAATTTGTAGTCCAGACCTGATTACCGTCATCGTCAAAATTCACTATAGCAATGCGATTGCTACCATCCAAAGTTGATAAGCTATAACTAGACATTATAATATTACCTGTGGATAATTGCTTAATTGTATAAGGGCTAACCTTTCGATCTGCTTCAGTGTAAGAAGATAGCCATTGATTTTCGCCATCAGAATTAAATTTTAACACTATAGCTTTCCTGAAATATGAACTATCTTCACTATATCCTGTAACATATATATCATTGATATCATTTAATATAACTTCTACACCTGAAGAATTAGCGTTTTCAATGGAAATTGGCGAAATCCATTGAGCTACACCTTCTGAATTTAATTTGAGTAATATCAAATTAGTAGTTTGGTCTAAAAAATCACCGCTACCAAGCATACCTGTAACATAGATGTTACCATTTGAATCTACTTTTCCTGAATTTAATGAATATAAATTATCACTTGTTTCTGATGATTGGTAAAAAGTAGTCCACTCCTCAATACCAGAGGACGCAAATTTAGAAATTGTAAATATGGCGTTTGAATCTGTCTGTTCTTTAAAAGAGGTACCTGTTATATAAACATTATTGGAGTCATCAAAAAACATTTCATATAAATTAGAATTGAAATAATCTTTTTCTGTTTCCCAAAGCAAATTACCCTGCGGGTCGTATTTTTTAAGACTAATAAATTGATCTTCAAAATTATAAGGTTTTAGATAAACAATAATATTATCAGAATTATCAACACCTATAATGATACTATTACTTGAATTTCCATTGTCTTGATTAAAAGTTTTTTGCCATTCAACTTGGCCCTCTTCATTATACTTGACTATTTGAAAATTTTCAAAATATTCATTATTAACAATTGTACCATACTGCCCGGCTACGTATATATTATTGTCGCTATCATTTACAGTTGATAAAATTTGCATTTTAGTAGAAGTACTAGAATATATTTCTGACCATTCAAGAGTATTGGTGTTTAAAGGTAATTTAGAAAACTCAAAGACATCTCCATTATTAGAATAAAAGGACCATGATACTAAATTTGCATTATCTTTAGTTATATCAATATTAATTAAATCTACAATACTTCCAAAAGGAGAGAACGGAATTATATAATTTGTTTCGTCAACCAAAGCTCCAGTATTATTAAGCTTGTAAATATCTATTCTTTGTTCAAAAGTTGTTTGATCCATACCAATTGAGGAAATGAAAATTTCTGAATTAGATAGAAACTCAAAATAGACTTTTTGTGGGTTTACTATAGCGTCAGAAGTATAATCCCAATTACTTACTCCATTTTTATCATAAGACACTAAGACAGCCCCATCTTCAGAGAAACCTCCAAAATGTATTCCCGAAACATATAAATTACCATCAGAATTAGCATAAATACTATAGGCATCAGTTAAATCTCCATCATATTCAAAGGTTTCAATCCAAACAATATTTCCCGCTGAATCATATTTTATTGTACCCATTTTATTAAAAAAGGTATCAAATGTTCCTGTTACATAACTATTTCCGTTTGCATCGAAAGTATTGCCACGAGCAATAGAATTCGTTGGGTTATTTTCATCATTATATATATATAAATTACGCCAGTTTTCTACACCCATAGAATTATAACTAATGGAATAATAACCTTGCATAAAATTGGAATCATAACCATACCCAGAAACTAAAATGTTATTATTTGTGTCTATTGCGATATCTAAAGGCTCGTTCCATGTATTAGGTGTAAAATTAGAGTCTATAGCTGACCACAATAGAGTGCCAGCTTTATTATATTTCAAAGTTAAAAAACCTACTCCTTGACCTGTGTAACTCACTCCTGTTACCACTACATTTTGTGCATTATCTAAACTAATAGCTGTTGGGGTATCTAGTCCGTTTCCTATCCCGCTAAAAATATGTTCCCAAATTATATTTCCATTTGAAGCATCATATTTTATGGTTTTAATATCCATATTATCCCCATTCCAGTTTACCCCGCTTACAATCGGATTTCCTAATCCGTCTAAAGTAATTACCGTTCCAAATTCAACACTATATAGATTTGACTCTTCTCTTACTTCCCATAGAACATTTCCATTTTCGTCAACCTTAATTGTAACAAAATCTCCTTTTGGGGTATTGGGGTTAGAACTTGTTCCCGTAATATATACATTTGATCCATCGTTAATACTTGCAAAAGGAATATTAATTCCGTTATTGGTATTAGAAAAATATTCATAGTTAGAATGACGCATCATACTATTCATGTTCGCGTTAAAACGTTCTGAATTATTTAATTTTGATACCTTTGAAAGAATACCTTCTTTCATGGATGTTTCCATCCCGAAATAATTCTTAGTTTGAAATTCTTGTGCAATTGAAGGAAAACTTAATAAGCATAACAGAATGGAAAGTAATTTATAATACATAATATAAAATTTTTATTACAATTATATATAGTATTTACTACTAATACCTTAAAACTGTATATACATAAGTGTTGACAATTACATTTTTGTTATATATATTATAATTAAAAAAAACAATTAAATCATTCTTTTAAATTGGAGATCCATTGATTATGAATTCCAAAACTTTTATTGGGTTTCGGGCCTGTTTCTATTAAGAGTTGACCACCTTGAGTAAGTTCCTTTTGAGTTAACCAATTTCTTTCTAATTTCTTTCCATTAAAATAAACGGTTTGAATGTAAAAATGATCTTTATTATAATGCTTTACTTCTATATTTAAAATTTTACTATCTCCCATATTTATTTTTACAGATTTAAATATTGGAGCTGTTAAATAATAAATCGGATCGCCAATATTAGCAGGAGAAAGTCCAATACTTCTCAGCACAAACCAAGACGACATGGTACCTGCATCGTCATCCATAGTACGCAAATAGGCTTTTGGTCTATTATTATATATTTTACCGATATAGGGATCTACACCTTTACTATTATTATTAAAATAAGTTTGCACCATGGTATCTAACATAATATTTCTAAATAGCTTTTGAGATTTCCAAGGTTGTTTGGTGGCATTATAAAGTCCTGGAACTTGTAAATCGGGCTGATTGGCATGATTGTAATTATAATCTGCAAAAAACTGATCTAACTGTTTTAAAAACAGATCTTCTCCTCCTATTAAAGTTTTTAATCCGTCAACATCAAATGGTACAAACCATCTGTATTGCCAAATCGTACCTTGATACAGACCGCGCGCTTGCATTTTATCGACATCATCTTTTGATAGGTCTGCAAAATCTGTATTCCAATAAGATTTATACTTTAAAGCTTTAAGTGCATGGTCCTTACTTAGTGAAGTATCTCCAGTAATTTTTAAGATTTCCGACATTGCCCAAGTATCGTAAGAGGATTCTAAGGCTTTATCTGGTGCACTATAATCCAGTTGTTCAACTTCAGTAATTAATGCTTCTTTTATTGCTTCAAAGTTAACAGCATATCCTTTGTTATAAGCATCTAGCAACACAACAATGGCGTGTTCTGTCCTAACTGTAGGTGAAGGCTCGTGCATTGTAGCCCAACTTTGCTTGCCGTAAGGGTATAAATTAGCAATAGACTTTGCTATTGATGCAAATGTATCTTGATACAGTAGTGATAACATAGGCAACTGCTCTCTATAGTTATCCCAAATAGCCCAACCATTATAAACAGGAAAATCTGATGTTTGTCTAGATCCATCTATGGCACGATAAGCACCATCTGTTTCTGAAATAAGATATGGAGATTGAAGTCCTCTATACAATAAAGAATAGAAAAAATCTTCACGATCTTTCTCCCCCTTGACCTCTACACGACTCAGCAACTGATTCCAATTCGTCGTCGTATGTTCTTTTAAAGTTTCTAATCTTATAAATGAGTTTTCTATTTTTTTTAAAGCATAATCTTCATCTACTGAAGAAAATCCTACACGGACTTCCATAGGTTTTTGCTTATTTTCACGGACAGCTATAAGCCCATAATCTCCGCTAGGTTTTAGCTCAGAAACATTACGTATTTCAAGGGCATAATAAATACGATACACCCCAACATCACAGGTTGTTTTGGTATCAATATATCCTGTGATAACATTGGCATGTATGGTATGTTTTTCAGCTACAAATCGATCTGCAAAAGCATAAGATAAATCAATAAACAAACTACTTTCTTCATTTGGAAATTCGTACTTATGAATGCCAAAATTAGTATCTACTGCCATTTCAGCCTTAATACCATTCTCAAAAGATACACTATAAAATCCAGGATAAGCATAATCCTGTTTTTTGTAAAGCTCTGTTGTAAGATCTTCTCCTAAAATGGGTTTCACTAAAATATTACCTCCGCTTCCAGTGCATCCTACTCCTTCAATGCGTGTATGAGTAAACCCTTCAAACACTTTTGCATAATAATCATAACCAGTATGTATATGTGGTTTGGTTTGTGGACCAATACTCATCATATTAAAAGGAGATGATGCCGCAGGAGATAATTGACCATGATCTCCAGAGGTACCTAAAAAAACATTAACCGCATCTACCGGTCTACCAGTCAAACTAGTACGTTCTTGAGCTTTTAAGCGACTTGTTATTAGAACAAGTAGTATAATAATAAAAAGATATCTAAACATATATTAGGGATCTAGAGGTTCTAAAGGATTTTGTTGTAGGGACTCCTTTTGGGGTAAATATTCAAGAGTCGTTTTATTCAAACGTTTTTTAATAGTTGCTGGCTGATATCCTAACTCTGTAAAACAGCGATTAACAAACATTTCACTTTCTGTGTATTCACTATGAAAATTATTAGTGACCACTAATGAAAGCCGATCTATAGGCACGTTATACGCAATCAAAAGCCTACTGGCATTTCTTAAATTGGTTGTCGTATGTCTGGCGTAAGGCTCAATAATAATGCAATTTTCAGGAATATTGTATTGTGCAATCAACTCCTTTTTCATTTCTATGGCTTCTGCATATGCGGCTCTGTACGGATGGGCATGACCTCCTGACACTATAATAAGCGGAACGTCTCCTGACAAAAAAGCTTCTGCTCCCAACTTAATATTAAATTTTCCTAAAGCAGATAATCGATCTCTGTAATTTTCAGGACCATTACCTAAAACGAGTACAGAAGCATATTTGTATTGTTCAAAATCAATACTAGATATATGCGCTTTTACGTTTTTATTTTCTAGTACTTCTAAAGGCTCATACCTTACGGCTTCATCCCTGTGATTAAAGTATAAAAGGGACAAAACAAATTGTGTAGATTGAGAATAAAAAGCCTGTAAACTATTAGCTGCCAAATGATCACTCCATACAAATAGGGTTTGCTTATAATATGAACTGTTTACATTATAAGAAATAGAATCAATTTCAGCATATTGAGGGGATTCACCTTTACCATAAACTTTTAAAACATGATTAACACCACGAGCACATAATGCCCAAGCTTGAGACAATAATTTTTGATCGCCTTTACCTTCATATAAGTTATATGCTCCAGAAGGCTTAAGTTCTGTCTTTACGAAATCTCTTAGTACTTCAGATTTAACATATAATGCTTCTAATCTTTCACTTATTTTTAAAATTTCAGAATCAGAAAAAATATACGGATCTACCAAATATTTCGCATCTATCGTTTTAGAATCACTTAAAAGCGAGGCCACTATAGCTTGATGCTTAACTTTAGAAATGTCTTTCAATACGGTATCGTCCTCAAAAATCTTTTTTACTGCTGGATTGTGATCTATGGCATCTAACAAATAATAATTTTTCTTAGCTAGCTTTTGATAAACTTTTGGATTAGTATTTTGAGCAACTTGGCTATAACCTATTACAGTGAGTAACAAGCATATTATAATAACATATTTTTTCATGTGTATAAAGTAAAAAGCAGGAGAATAATATCTCCTGCTGTATTTAATGTGTATTAATAACCGTTGTTTTGAGTAACCATGCCGTCCGCGACACCATCTATATAAGCTTGAGGTATAGGCCAATATTCATTTTTTCCGGCTTGAAATGTAGCATTAGATAAATGGGTTCTTCTGGTTTTCTCAACCTCAAGATAGTCCGAGATAACATTATCTGCATTCCCCCAGCGTACTAAGTTAAAAAATCGATGTCCTTCTAAAGCCAATTCCAAACGTGATTCTAAACGCACAGCCTCTCTAGCATCATCTTGACTACTCCATACATTAGCATACAACGCTATCTTGTAATTTGCGGCATCTTGACTTCCATCTAAGGTCTTTACATACATGGAGTTTTTAGCTCTATCTCTAAGTTGGTTTACTAAAGACCTTGCTTCTTCTAATTGACCAATTTCTACAGCGGCTTCTGCTCTCCATAACACAACTTCTCCATATCTAATGATATAATAATCTAAAGCACTTACGTATGGCCAAACAGTTACAAAATATTCAGAATTGGCTGAAACAATTCTTTTCTTAGGACTAAATTCGCCATAAGTTGCTAAGTCTCTTGCCCAACTGCTATCATACAAAATATCAAGATCTTTATAAGGTATCCCTGGTCTACCTACAGTAATATCTAATCTAGGGTCTACAAAATCAGTATCGGTTAGGTTTTCATTACTATGTGCAGGAATACCTTCTGAAGTAACCTTAAAAGCATTTACTAAATTTTGAGATGGTCTTTGAAATCCATATTGAGAGTAAAAGGGTCCTCCTGGAGCTAATAACCGGTCGCCTATACTTCCATTATAATTACTAGCCTGGCCATCATTTACAGAGTGTTGAACGGCAAAAATA
This sequence comes from Formosa bonchosmolovskayae, assembly GCF_051016085.1. Classification (GTDB taxonomy): domain Bacteria; phylum Bacteroidota; class Bacteroidia; order Flavobacteriales; family Flavobacteriaceae; genus Formosa. The sequence continues at coordinate 2,474,293 of NZ_CP174605.1, read as the reverse complement.
ACTTCTTTATTATTATCATTTTCTGGCAAGAATAATTCTTGAAAATCATCCATCAACCCGTAGTTACTATTTATAACTTCTGTAGTCGCATCATAAGCCAATTGCCATTTTTCTTGAAACAAATACGTTTTAGCTAAATAGGCTTGTGCCGCAATTTTTGTAGGTCTACCCACTTCGTCTTGTGTAGTTGGCAAGACGTTATAAGCGGCTTGAAAATCGGCTTCTATTTTGTCCCATAATTCTTCTGAAGTAAATTCAGTATTAGATTTAGCATAGTCATTTACAGTTTCTGCCGTTTCATCTATATAAGGAATATGATTATAAATCTTTTTCAATTCAAAATAAAAATGTCCACGCAAAAATTGTAACTCGGCTTTTCTCTGAATTCTTAAATCATCATCAAAATCTTCAGATGCTTCAAGTAAGCGCATCGCTTCATTAGCTCTTTTAACACCTTCATACAATGCCATCCATTTACGTTCAACATCAATTGTAGTAGGTAGTGTATTAAAGATCTCCATTTGGTGAATATTATTTTGATCACCAGTACCACCACCCCCTTTATAGGCATCGTCTGAAACAACATCTCCAAAACTCCAATTAGAAGCAGGTGAATTATAAGCATTACTTGCTCCGTCAAACTGCCCATTTAAGACGCTATAGGCTGAAATTATTGCCAATTCTACGTTCGCTGGACTAGTCATTTCTGAAGGAGAAACTTCTCCATAGGTAACTTCTTCTAAATAATCGTTAGCACACGACGTAATACTTAATATGACTGTTGGAACAATCATAAGCTTTGCTATATATGTTTTAAATTTCATTGTAAATTAGTTTTAAAAGTTAAGGTTAAATCCTAAAATGAATGTTCTTGAAGGAGGGTAAATACCACGATCTACACCAATATCTAAGTTTCTACTGCTGCTTGAATAATTCTGAAGTCCAATTTCTGGGGTCATCCCACTATAATCTGTTATTGTAAATACATTACTCGCTTGAGCATATATTCTAAGTCCTAAATTGTTTAAAATATTTGCCGGCAGGGTATAACCAATTTGTAAATTATTTAATTTTAAATAAGAGCCATCCTCAACATAATACGATGACGGTCTGATGTTATTATTTGGATCGTCCAAACTTAATCTTGGAATATCTGAATTTGGATTCTCTGTACTCCACGCGCCTAATAAAGCCGAGTCTTTATTATATGCAGATTGGTTAAAGAAGTATGTCTTGTATTTTGTTAGGTTATAAATATCGTTACCAATACTGGCGTTAAAAAACATACCTAAATCAAAATTCTTGTAATTAACATTTATATTAAACCCTATAACAACATCGGGATGCGGAGAACCTATAAAGGTTCTATCTTCATCATTTATTTCACCATCACCGTTTACATCTGCAAATTTTAAATCTCCAGGTTGCGCATCGGGTTGTAAACCATAACTATCAACGTCTTCTTGACTTCTAAACAATCCTTCAGAACGGTAGCCATAAAAAGATGCGATAGGTTGCCCTACGGCGCTTCTAGAAACCTCTTGATCAAAATTCACGCTATGTAGTGATGAACTAGGAATCCCTAAGTAAGCAACATTTTGAAGTTCTGTCAATTCATTTTTATAACCGGATATATTAAGACCTAAATCGTAACCAAAATCATGGCTTTTATCGCTATATCTTAGATTAAGTTCATATCCTTTATTCTCCATAACACCATCATTAATCCACTGTCCATCATTTGTGCCCCCATATGTTAATGGTACAGAATTATAAACCAGAATATCATCAGTAACCTTCTTATACACTTCTGCGGTGATGTTTAATTTATTATTAAAAAAGCCTAAATCAACACCTATAGAGGTTTGTGTTGTGGTCTCCCAATTAAGATCTGAATTAGAAATTCTAGTTTGAATAAGCCCTGTCGACACCGAGTTTTGTCCGCCATCTATAGCATAATCACTATTACTACTATTATTAGTATAGCTATCTACTGTAGAATAAGAAGGAACCTCCTGATTACCAGTTTGTCCCCAACTTGCTCTAAGCAACATACTTGTAAACACTGTTCCAAAGTCAAAGAAGTCTTCTTTATCTAAGCGCCATCCTGCTGAAAAGGCTGGAAATGTACCCCAATTATTATTGGCTAAGCGTGAAGTCCCGTCTCTTCTAACTGTTGCAGTAACCAGATACTTTTCATTAAAATTATATCTAAACCTTCCGAAGTACGAGTTTAATGTCCATTCACTCGCTGATCCCGAGTTTAATTGATTATCCGTTCCATAACTTAAATACCAAAAATTAGGATCTTCATATAAAAAATCTTGTCTAGAAGCTGAAAAAGATTCTGCATAATATTCTATAGCTTCCTGCCCTAGTAATACATCTATATTATGACCGCCTATAGATTTAGAATAATTGATGGTATTGGTATAAGTAAACTGATGGTTAAAACTATTAGAAGTACTTAAGCTGTTTATGGTATTTTGAGAAAGAATTTCATCATATACGGGAGAAAAACCTCTATAATTATAATTATTATAATCTAATCCAAAGGACGATTTAAATGTAAAATCTCCAAAATTGAGTTCTGCATAAACATTACCAAAGGCACGTACATTTTTATCTTTATTATCTTTTGATCGGTAAAGGCTGGCAAGCGGATTTCCTATATCGTTAATGGGGTTACCTCCAAAATCTCCATTATTATCTCTTACAGGAATTATTGAAGGAAATTGAAACGCATTGTAAATTATACTTCCTAAAGCACTATTCGTTGTTGCAGACACATCTTCCGTATAAGATCCTGTAAAATTTTCTCCTATAGCTAACCAATCTGTAATATTATAATTTGAATTAAAACGTGCCGAATATCTAGTAAAACCGGTATATTTCACAACGCCTTCTTGATCGTAATACCCTAAAGAAAAGGCATGTTGTCCTTTTTCTGAACCTTTCTGGATGGAAAGATTATAATTTTGAACAAAAGCAGGTTGCATAATTTCTTGAATCCAATTTACATCGCTACTTGGTAGTGTTTCCTCACTATTTAACCATATTGGTATTACGGCTTGATCTGGGTTATCTCCATAAATATCATGCGATGGTGTTTGTCCATCGTTCTTATATGCTTGCCATAATAAATCACCATATTGTTGCGCATTTAACATTTTTGGTAAGTTAATAGCAGTTTGTATTCCTGCATAACCATCTATATTAACCTCAAAAGAATCTTTACCGGCTCCTTTTTTAGTCGTAATTACAATAACACCATTAGCAGCACGTGAACCATAGATAGAAGATGAAGCAGCATCCTTAAGGACCTGTATGCTTTCTATATCTTGAGGATTAATACTATTTAGTCCGTTAGAAGTTGGGACACCATCAATAACTACTAGAGGATCATTATTATTAATCGTACTAAATCCTCTTACACGAATGGATGTTCCGCCTCCTGGACTATTATCACTCATAACCTGGACACCTGGCATTCTACCTTGTAACATTTCCTCTACATTAGCTTTAGGCAACGTTTTAATGTCATCCGGATCTACCGAAGAAATAGCAGCTGTAATATTTTCACGTTTTTCTGTGCCATACCCCACCACTAATATTTCATCTAATTCATTCGCATCTTCCAATAAGACAATAGAAACTATGTTTTGACCAATTATATTAACATCCTGTTTCTGATACCCTAAATAAGTTATAGTAATATTCTCTATATTCGCCGGAATTGTTAATTTAAAATGACCATCATAATCTGTAGATGTTCCTATATTTGTACCTTTCACAAAAACATTGGCTCCTAAAATAGGTAACCCATTGTTGTCTTTTACAGTACCTTTAATTTGAGATTCTTGTTGGTTAGAAATAACCACCTGCTTCTTAACCAAAATACCGCTATCGGTAATTTTAAAATCTAAAGAAGACTTTTCTTTCAAGGTATTTAGAACAATCTCTAGAGTTTCATTATGTACATTTAAATCAATCTTAGTCGATAAATAGGACTGATTTGACACATAAATAAATGGTATATGTGTCTGTTTTTCTATAAGATTAAATACTTGACTTAAAGAGGTATTCTTTAAATTCAAATTAATACTATCTGTATTAGACGGTATTAAATAAGCACTTGAAAATGCGTGTAAACTGCTTGCCATGGATAGGACAAGAACTATAATTAGGCTTTTAAATTTCATAAAATTATGCTTTAATTATGTTTTAAATTTTGAATAGGAATCCCCTGTCCTATGACATAGGATTTTTTTAAAATGATATGATTTAATTTAATATTACTTGTAAGTAATCAACCCCTTACTTATATATTTAAGAGCTAACCCGATATGATTTTCTACAGTTTTAGGAGCTATATCTAAGAGTTCTGAAATTTCTTTATACTTGAATCCGTCTATTCTACTCATTTCAAAGATCTGACGTGTGCGTTTAGGAATTTCATTTAAAATAGTTCTAATGATGTGTTTATTAATTTCCAACTGCTCATTAGCTATAATTTCATCTTCAATACTTGGATACATATTTTGATTATCAAATTGATCTTCATGAAGTATTGGTCTTATTTTGTGGTTTTTACATGGCTTTCTTAGGTTGTTTTTTAGGATTACGTATATATATGATTTTGGATTTTTAATAGTATGTAGTTTATGTTTCTCCTTCCATAAGATCATAAAAACATCTGAAGCTTTTTCTTCTATAATGTGAATATTAGACTCATAAAGGATTCCGAACCGACATAAGCTATGGTAGTATTTCTTAAACAAAACATCTACTGCTTTAGGGTTTCCTAATTGAATTTGCTTAAAAAGAAGAAGATCTTCAGTTACAGCATTACTTATATTCACACCTTTAATTTGCATCATTTCCGATTATTAAGTATTCATTTTTATGAATTGGAACTATAGTAATATTTGCAATAAATTCTAATGAAGAAATAACCCCTTTTATGTCTAATCCTTTAAATGCGCCCGTTATTTTTTTACTTTCAAGAGTTTTATCTTTTAATCTAAAGGTTACTCCATAAAATTGATTAAGTTTTTTTATGGCTTCTATAAATGGTGTTTTATCTAAAATAAGCATCTCATCTTTCCAGCCTAAAACCTCAATGGCATTAAAATTTTTCTTTGTAATATCGTTTGTGGCATTATTATAAATAAGTTGTTCGTTTGGAGAAAGAGTTAATTGATTATTTGAGTCTTTAAATAACACATTCACTTTTCCTCGCTCTAAGGATACTATTTTATTTGATGTAGAAGTATTCACATTAAAAGCGGTTCCTAACACTTGTACATCCAAATTGGTTGTATGCACTATAAAAGGTTTTTCTTCATTATGAGTGACATCAAAAAACACTTCCCCGTTCACAAAAACATCTCTTGTTTTCTTGAATGCGTTAGGATAATGTATTTCACTTAAAGAATTTAGAACAACTAGGGTGCTATCTGGCAGATAAAGTGATCGCCTTTCTCCTTTTTCAGTTACAATTTGGTTAGTATAATTAATGTCTTGCGAATGATATACAAAAAAGGAGATAGTTAGTATAACTAAAGCAAAAGCACTTATAGCGACATATTTTTTGGACCACTTTTGTTTAGAATCTTTAATGAAACTAGAATCCTTTGTCAAATTTTGTTTTGCTTCATAATGAGGATCATCAATTTGCTCAGGTATTGGATAATGTTTCCAAATTAGACTATAATTTTCATAAAGGTTTTTTAAATCATGATCTAAGGCAAGCTCTATTTCAAAAACAGCTCGATCTGCCTGAGACATTTCATTAGTTAAATACCTTATACATTTCTTTTCCCTTCTATTAATTTTCATACAAAGTTTACCCTTTTACTTATAGGAGTCGAAAATTATAAAATACCCCCAACAAATAATATAAAGTGATTGCAAACTAAAGTTTAACTAATTGTTAATTGAGATAGCATATTGAATATTAGCGTAGAATAAATACTTAAATAATTTAGAAAGGAAAACAAGAACTCCTTATTTTGATTTTTATTCCTAGTTAAAAAGATTAACCTTTTGTTTTATAAATAATTTTATATCAGCCTGTGAAAAGCGCATACTATTCAAATATACCCCCCCTGTAAAAACCAATATATAAGGAAAATTTCTCCTTAGCATGTTATAAATTTTTAAACCAGACTTGTGCAATATAAAATCTTCACAGTTTTATGGATTTCATTCTTGATCGAACAAAGATATCAACCTGTTGTAAATCTTGTTATTACATAGCTTTTGAAGTTTGATTTAACGTTATTTAATAATTCCTCATACGTAAGTAAAAGCTATATTCTTAAGGAGAGCAAAATAAATTTGATTAGGCAATATAGAATTGTTTTCATACCGTAATCTTTTGATGGGAGAATTTCAATAGTATTCTTAAAACCAGATAATTAATGATATTTTCATAAACATATTTTGTATTGACATGAAATAAATATGGTCAACAAGCTAATATCAAAGCTATAAAATCTATCTTAACTTTTTTCATAAAAAATCCCCTCAAAATTTGAAGGGATTCTGTTTTTTAATAAGATAACAAAATTATTTTTTTGAAGCTTCTATAGACAGCTTTCTAAAATCTTTCATTAGTTTGGTCATTTCAAGTGTAGCTTTACGAGCACGTGTTCCTGCTGCCTTGTTTCCACTTTCTAACAATGCACCAGCATCACTGTAAAATGCTTCATATTGAGCGTTGATTTGTTCTAATAGTTCTTTCATAAATTTGAGGTTTAATATAAATCGCTAAATTAATATTTTATATTTACTTGAATGAGTCGTTTAATATAAAATTAAACAATCCGTAATTGAACAGACTTAACTATAGATTGTTTTAGAACACATTTTTCTTGTCGTTCCAAAACGTTCTTTAGGCGCCCAATATCCTTACTTATTTTCTTTTCAACAACTCTAGCGTATTTTTGCGTGGTCGACAATTTAGTATGTCCCAATAATTTCGAAACAGTTTCCAAAGGCACATCATTTAATAATGTTATGGTTGTGGCAAATGTATGCCTCGCTACATGAAAGGTTAAATGTTTATGTATTCCTGCTGATTTTGCAATATCCTTAAGATGTGCATTAACCTTTTGGTTGGATAAAATAGGAAGTAAACAATAATTATTACTCTCACAAGAATAGGATTTATAGCGTTCTAATATTTCCAATGCTTGAGATAACAATGGCACTCTAACAGGTGTTTTTGTTTTTTGACGTTTAACATTTATCCATAATGCTCCATCAATCCCCTCTACAATATCAGTACGATTTAGCTTTTGAACTTCAATGTAAGACAAACCTGTGTAACAAGCGAACACGAAAAAATCTCTAGTCTGTTTCAAACTTGGGGAAGACAAAACAATACTTTTTATTTTTACAATTTCTTTGACTTCAAGAAATTCACTGTCATAATCTTCATATTTCAGACCATATAAATTAAATGGATTATTTCTATAACATCCAAATTTCATGGCAATATTGATGAGTTTCTGGAAACGTTCCATATGCTTCATAATCCCATTATTACTCAAGGATTGAGATGCACGAAGAGGTTTGCAAGTCCGAAGAAAATCCTCAAACTCTATGATAAAAGAGTAATCAATGAAATGTAAATGAATGTCTGAAACACTATGCTTTTGTTGTAAAAAACGTTTCAAATACTTTTCCGTAGCCGCATAGTTTTTTAAAGTGCCTTGTTGCAGTTTTTTAGATTCTACAGTTTTATGATAATTTAAAACATCTTCAAGTGTTTCTAATGTTTTGTCTTTGCCTAAATAACGTAATTTTATCTTTTTTGCCGTTACGGGTATGCCTTCAGAAGAAAGTTGTCTGTGACATTCTAATAAATCTGAATACACTTCATCGAGGTAAAGATTAATATTCTTAGATTCTTTTAACCTAGATTTTACCCTAAAAGATTTATGACACCAATGAGAGGCTAAGGTAGAACGCTGGATACTAATATCAGCTCCAACACCATTTACTAAAATACGGGCATAAATAGGAATTTGACCATTATTTTTAATGGATCTTTTTTTCAGCCAGAAGTTTATGCTGAATGTTTTTGTGGTTTTCATAACATTTCACTTTAGTTAAACAATATTTAAAGTGAAAGTCAAATCTCTGATAAGTCCCTTAGGATCTATAATTTACGAAAGGTTATCCTATAAAAATAGGACATGCTATAGGACATATTAATAGGTGGTTTCAATTGAAAACAATTGAAACCAATAAATATTAAACCTCTGAAAATCATTAGTTTAATATTTATTTAGTTTACAATATGTCAAAATAGTCGGGGTGGCAGGATTCGAACCTGCGGCCTCCACGTCCCAAACGTGGCGCGATAACCGGGCTACGCTACACCCCGAAAAATTATCGAGGTGCAAATATACACCTTTTTATTAAAAACCAACTATTATTTTTAGTAAATTGTAACTAAATTTGAAAAAAAATAACATGACCTACATAAAACACTTATTATCAATAGTTTTACTTCTTCATTTTACGGCCTGTGCTCAAGAAAAAAAATTACCTGTAAACGATTATCCCTTCGAAACAGTGGTTTCAGACCTTAATAATCCTTGGGGATTTGTATTTCTTCCAGATCAATCTATGCTAATCACCGAGAAATCCGGAACACTAATTCATTTTAAAGATGGTAAGAAAATCAACATTTCTGGATTACCTGCAATAGAACAATTGGGACAAGGTGGCTTGTTAGATATTGCATTACACCCTAATTATAAAGATAATGGTTGGATTTATTTTACCTACGCCTCTGCAGAAGGTCAAGGTTCTGGTGCCAATACAGCACTTATGCGAGCAAAAATTAGTAACAATACGCTAACTAATAAGGAACTTCTTTATAAAGCAACGCCAAACTTTAATAGTGGTAATCACTTTGGTTCTCGCATTCTTTTTGATAACAACAATTACCTCTTCTTTAGTATCGGAGAACGTGGCGAACGCGACGAAAACCCTCAAGACATTACAAAAGATGGTGGTAAAATTTACAGACTTAACGATGACGGATCGATCCCAAAAGATAATCCGTTTGTAAATTCTCCGAAGGCTAAAACAGCCATTTATTCTTACGGTCATAGAAATCCACAAGGGATGATAATCAACCCTACAACAAATAAAATTTGGGCACATGAACATGGTCCAAAAGGTGGAGATGAAATTAATATTATTTCGGCTGGAAAAAATTATGGTTGGCCATTAGTTACCTTCGGAATTAATTATTGGGGTACTTCAATTACAGATTATACCGAAAAAGAAGGCATGGAATCGCCTATCCATCACTGGACGCCATCTATTGCGCCTTCGGGCATGTGTTATGTGACTAGCGATAAATACAAGGGATGGAAAGACAATGTACTCGTTGGTTCATTAAAATTTCAATATTTAAATCGCTGTATTTTGAAAGGCAATAAAGTCGTTAAAGAAGAAAAAATACTACAAGATATCGGACGTGTACGCTCTATTGTTCAAGGTCCTGACGGTTATATTTACGTAGGTGTAGAAAATCTTGGAATAGTTAAAATTATTCCGAAGAATTAGCCCTAAATTTGTCCATTCATAAAACACAAAATCAATGCTCATTATAGGCCTTACAGGAGGAACAGGTTGTGGAAAAACAACGGTTGTAAATCAAATTTTAAATGAACTTCCGGATGCGGAAGTAGGTATCATATCTCAAGATTCCTATTATAGTGACACCTCTCACCTATCTTACGACGAACGTAAATTAATTAATTTTGACCACCCAAAATCTATCGATTTTGATTTGTTAGTCAAACACTTAAAACAACTTAAGAAAGGAAAGCCTATCGAGCAACCCGTATATTCTTTTGTAAAGCATAACAGAACTGGCGATACCATTTTAACGCATCCTAGAAAAGTGATGATTGTTGAAGGTATTTTAATATTTACACATCCTGACATTCGTGATTTATTCGATATTAAAATATTTGTTCATGCCGATAGTGACGAACGATTAATTAGAAGATTAAAACGGGATATTGCAGAACGCGGACGGGATATGGATGAGGTTCTTAATCGTTACCTTACCACTTTAAAACCCATGCATCAACAATTTATCGAACCGATGAAAGAGTATGCAGACATTATAATTCCAAACAATAAATTTAATACAGTAGCTATAAATATAGTGCGTACTATTATTAATGAAAAACTATTATAACGTTGAAATTTTTCAATAATAAATATATAAAACCTTTTAAAAATCCCTTTGTAATTCCAGGGATTGGCTTTGCTATTTGGATGCTATTCTTCGATAGTAATTCGTATTTAATCCATAACGAATTGAATAACGATATCGACGATCTAAATAAGCAAAAAGAGTATTATATCAATGAAATTACAAAGGATCGCAAGGCGTATAAAAAGTTAAATACTGAAGATGGTCTTGAAAAATTCGCACGTGAAACTTATTATTTAAAACGCGAAAAAGAGGATATTTACATTATAGAATACGAAGACAGTTTAAATATAGAATCTGATGAGTAACACCAATTTGTTTGAAGAATTTAATTCGGTATCGGCAAAAGCGTGGAAACAAAAGATTCAATTCGATTTAAACGGTGCCGACTACAATAAGACCCTTATTTGGCATTCAAACGAAGACATTAACGTTAAGCCTTTTTATAGTAAAGACGATTTAAAAACGATTCCCTTCAACTTTAAATCTACTTCAAACACGTTTAAAATCACTCAATCCATTTATGTAAATTCTGAAGAGAAATCTAATAATTTGGCACAAATCGCCTTACAAGATGGTGCTGAAGCTCTAGCGTTTAATATCGCAACAGAACACTGCGATTTGAGCAAATTATTGCAAAATATAGATTTGCATCTTGTACCTATTTATTTCGATTTACAATTTTGTTCTTCAAAATTTATTGAGAAACTGGATGTTATGGCCTCTGAAATTAAGGCTTCGTTTTATGTAAATTTTGATATTATCGGACATCTTACTGAAGATGGAAATTGGTACAATACACTTAACGCCGATCACAGAGCATTGGAAACCGTGCTAAAAAACAGTTCTCATTTAAAAAGTAGCGTAAGTGTAAATCTAGAGCTTTATCAGAACGCAGGAGCGACAATAACCCAGCAACTGGCTTACGGATTGGCACATGCCAACGAATATTTAAACCGTTTTTCGGAAATTTTTAAAACTAAAATCACATTTAAAGTAGCTACAGGTTCCAATTATTTTTTCGAAATCGCTAAGCTTCGTGCGTTACGTGTCTTATGGCATACATTAGCATCAGAATATAACGTAAATACCGAATGCCATATTATCGCTAGTCCATCCAAACGTAACAAAACCATTTACGATTGTAAAACCAATATGTTACGAACGACTACAGAATCTATGAGTGCAATTTTAGGTGGCGCAGATAGTGTTTGCAATATGGCTTTCGATTCACTTTTTCATAAACACCACACCGCCGGAGAACAAAAAGCGAGACAGCAACTGGTAATATTAAAAAAAGAAACAGATTATACACCAATAAATAATCCCGTTAATGGTTCGTATTATATAGAAACCTTAACGCATCAATTGGCAGAAAAATCATTAGCCTTGTTTAAAGATTTAGAAGGTCAAGGCGGATTTTTAAAACTCTTGAAAGGTGGTTCAATTCAGAAAAAAATTAAAGAAAATGCCCAAAAAGAACAAGAGCAATTTAATGCTGGTGAGATTGCTTTAATCGGTACTAATTCTAATATAAATCCTGAAAGTCGAATAAAAGATCAATTAGATTTATATCCGTTTGTAAAACAAAATCCTAGAAAAACGCTAATAGAACCCATTATACCAAGGCGTTTAGCTGAGACCATAGAACAACACCGATTAAAAACTGAAAAATAGTATATTCAAATTGTAACATGAGTAGAAAAGATCTACAACATATCTCGTTAAATAGCGCCAAAAATCAAGCTCAAAACTCTTGTGATGAAGCTAATTTTCAAACGGAACACCATGCTTTAATTTCAGGTGATTCTGACTCTGACTTTGAATTCGGAGCTGGAATTCCGCCTTTTTTACGAGGAATTTCCTCAACCATGTATATCCGATCGCCTTGGGATATACAACAAACGGCACACCTAAATGTTGTTGAAGATTACAACGCTTTTTATAAACGTAATTTTGAAGCTGGACAACGTCATTTTGTATTGGACTTTATTTGTAATTCAGATGAAACTATTTGCGTAGAAACGCTCGATCAGTTTATATCTGTATTTAAAGATATTCCTTTAGACGCTATTACTATTTCAATTAAAAACAATGCTAAAGGACTGGTTTATTTAGCCTTTTATATAGCAACAGCAGAAGCTCAAAATCTTAATATTAAAGACTTAAAAGGTTCTTTTATAGTTGATGCTTTAGAAGGTTTAAACCTTTTTAACACAGCAAATTCTTCTAAAAACACCATTGCAGAGATTTTAGATGTAACTAAATCACAGACACCTCTTTTTAACGGTATTTCTATTTGTAATGATACCTTGCGACACGCTTCTCAAGAAACGGAATTAGCGGTTATGCTTATTTCTGCGAATAACCTCCTGAAAAACGGAGTTGATTCCGGCTTAAAAATAGACCACATCGCTTCTCGCCTATCGTTAAATTTCGGAGTAGGAATGAATCATTTTAGTGACATTTCAAAACTGCGAGCCGCGCGATTATTATGGGCAAAAGTTGTAAAAACTTACCAGCCAAATAACGGAAATGCTCTAGCATTACATATTCATTGTAAAGCAAAACCGGTTAGCGACTCGAATTCAAATTCAGAAAATGCCGTGACTCAAGCAACTATTGGAGCGCTTACTTCTGTATTTGGTGGTACGCAAAGTTTAGAAACACAAACTGTGATACCATCCACTTTAGAATCGGATTGTTTAGATAAAAACATACAACTGTTTTTACAAAAAGAAACTCAAATTACTAAAACTGTCGATCCTTGGGCGGGTAGTTTTTATATTGAAAAACGCACTCAGGAACTTTCAGAAAAAGCATGGTCTATTTTTGAAACTTACCAAAATTCAAACATACTTTCGGACACCGTCACATCAGAATTAATAAAAAAGGCGACTGAGCATTCAGCATTAAAAAAAACAACACCATCTACAAAGTCTACGCCAATACATCGCGATGAAAATAGTGTTGCAGATACACTTCCAAAATTAACAGAAGCTTTTAAAAAGAATGATGAAAATCGATTAACTTTAGCTATTAAAGCCGTAAAATCTAAGGCTACTTTTAGTGAGATTTGTAAGGTTGCAAACTAAGTTTCGGAATGAAAAATGAGACAAATACAGAAATTACATCTATTATAAAAGCCAAAGCACTCGCAAATACTTTTGCAGAGCAAGAAGGAAGACGACCACGCTTATTGCTTTCTAGACTCGGAGAAAACAATCACGAACGCGACACTAAAACTATTGCTGTAACGTATGCCGATTTAGGTTTCGACGTAGATCTTGGTCCGTCATTTCAAGTGGCTAAAGACATTGCCAAACAAGCAGTGGAGAACGATGTACATGCCCTGCATTTATCAGGATTAACCCGAGAAAGCATGGATCAAGTTTCAGAACTTATCTCCTCACTTTCAGATTATAAATGCGAATATATTTTGCTGTTGGTAGATGGCGCCCCACTAACTAAACAAGATTATAAAACATTAAGCGACCTAGGTGTTCATATTATTATGAAACCTGAAGATGCCATAAGTGATGTTGTTATACAAATGCTCACACTTTTAATTGAATAAGACAACTAACCGTCCTCTAAAAATAGTTTATAATAACCTAACACCATAACGCATTACTATTAATTAATATGTTGTTTTGGTTAATTTAAAATCATAAGCTTAAGTATTTTTACTTTAAAATTAGAATAATGAATAATCAAACAGTTTCTACCACGCGAACTCAAACTATTTTCAGAATTATTTTAGGCTCGATTATGGTTTTAGCCGCCATAGGCCACCTCACTTTTCAGCGTGACGAATTTCAAGCTCAAGTCCCAAATTGGGTTCCCTTAGGTAAAGATTTGGTGGTGATTCTTTCAGGACTAGTTGAACTAGGTTTTGGACTCTCCATGATTTTTTGGAAAAAGCAAAGCATAATAATTGGTATCGCCTTAGCTGTATTTTACATTTTAATTTTTCCAGGAAATATTGCACAATATCTAAATGGTAACGATGCTTTTGGCCTAGATACCGATACAAAAAGATTGGTACGGTTGTTTTTTCAGCCCGTTTTAGTAATTTGGGCATTATGGTCTACCGGTGCCCTAAAGTATATCAAGAACAAATTTTAAAATTAAAAGCATCACATTGTCGCGCAAAAACCGACTTTAAATATTAAACTACAATACGCGACATACTCCTTTCTAAACATAGCTTTTAGACTAAATACGTACGGTTAACAATTCCAAAATAAAACATTCCGAGTACATTTATAATTCTTTATCTTTAAAACAAAAAAATTAGCTATTTAACATAGCGAACCACTTAATTTTAATCAGTAAAATATAAGTAAATTTTAATTCGGATAAATTTGTCCTTATTAAAATTTGTATATATATTTGCATTATAAATATTAATTTATGTTTTCAAAAGCATGTGAATACGGCATTAGAGCTTCAATTTTTATAGCGTTAAATTCGTTAGAAGAAAGACGTGTGAGTCCGAAGGAAATAGCAAAGGAGATTAACTCGCCTGAAGCTTTTACGGCAAAAATTTTACAAGCTTTAGCCAGAAATAATGTAGTTAACTCTATTAAAGGTGCTCACGGTGGTTTTGAAATTAATAAGGATAAAATTAAAACTATAAAACTGGCAGACATTGTGAATGCTATTGATGGCGACAATATTTATAAAGGTTGCGGACTGGGTTTACAGGAATGTAATGAGGACAAGCCCTGCCCTATGCACGATAAATTTAAATCGGTGAGAGAAGAATTAAGAGAAATGTTAGAATCTACAGACTTAGAATCTTTAGCACTTGATATAAAATTGGGAGAAACCTTTCTAAAACGATAAAAAAAAAAAATTTAACTATAAATCGGACAATTTTATCCGAGTTAAGAAATTAATTAACTATCTATTAATTTAAATTATGAATAAAGAAAAAAAACTATGGATTCTCTTTGCTGCAGTTGTAATCTTTTCGTTTAGTGTCCTGGGATACTACGGATTTGAAATCTACCAACAATCTCCTCCTATACCTAAAGCCATAGTATCGGATACCGGAGAAACCATTTTTACAGAAGCAGATATACAAGACGGACAAAATATTTGGCAAAGTATAGGTGGCCAAGAGTTAGGTTCTATTTGGGGACACGGCGCTTATGTTGCTCCAGATTGGACTGCCGATTGGCTACACAGAGAAGCTGTTTATATTTTAGATATTTATGCTAAAAACGATTTTAATAAATCCTTTAACGATATTACAGATGAACAACAAGCTGCACTAAAAATTAGATTACAAAACGATGTTCGAAAAAACACGTTTAATGCCTCGTCTAATACGATTACCATCAGCCAAAATCGTGTTGCAGCAATAAATCACTTAAGTGAATACTACAAAGGATTATTTACAAACGATCCGTCGTTCGATAAATTAAGAGCAGATTACGCCATCCCGAAAAACACGATTAAGGATGATGCTAAAATGCAAAAAATGAATGCCTTTTTCTTTTGGGCCACTTGGGCAACAGTTACCGAACGTCCAAACAGTAACGTATCTTATACACACAACTGGCCTGCAGACGAACTTGTTGGAAATGCTCCAACAATGGATTTAATGGTATGGTCTGGAGTTAGTATTATACTGTTAATTCTATGTATTGGAATTCTTGTATTCTATCATGTAAAATCTGGTGAAGACGAAGAGATGCCGGCTCCAGCCGAAGATCCTTTACTAAAACAAGGCATGACACCAAGCATGCACTTGGTAAAAAAATACTTTTGGGTGGTGACCTTGTTAATGGTCATTCAAATGTTATTAGGTATAGTAACTGCACATTATGGTGTAGAAGGCGACGGATTCTACGGCTTTGCTTTAGATCAGATTTTACCCTATTCTGTAACACGAACTTGGCATACGCAACTAGCTATTTTCTGGATTGCTACAGCATGGTTAGCTACAGGTTTATACATTGCTCCTGCAGTGTCTGGTAAAGATCCTAAATTTCAAAAATTTGGAGTTAATTTTTTATTCTTTGCACTACTTATTATCGTGCTTGGATCTATGATTGGCCAATGGTTTGGCGTGATGCAAAAACTAAACTATTTAGAAAACTTCTGGTTTGGTCATCAAGGTTACGAATATGTAGATTTAGGTCGTTTTTGGCAAATATTCCTTTTCGTAGGTCTTATTTTATGGCTAGCGTTAATGGTACGACCTTTATTACCAGTCTTAAAACGTAAAACCGAAGAGAAGAACCTTATTATTATGTTCTTAATTTCGTGTACCGCTATTGCCCTATTTTACGCTTCAGGATTAATGTGGGGACAACATACAAACCTTGCAATTGCCGAATACTGGAGATGGTGGGTTGTTCACTTATGGGTTGAAGGATTCTTTGAAGTTTTCGCCACCGTAGTTATTGCATTCTTATTTGTAAGACTTGGTCTGTTAAAAACTAAAACAGCGACTTTAAACGTATTACTAGCAACCATTGTATTTATGTCTGGTGGTATTTTAGGAACCTTTCACCACTTATATTTCTCTGGAACACCAAAAGCTATTATGGCCTTAGGAGCTACGTTTAGCGCCCTTGAAGTTGTGCCATTAACCTTAATTGGATACGAAGCTTATCATAATTACAAATTATCTAAAGCAACTAAATGGATTGCAGACTACAAATGGCCCATTTACTTTATGATTGCCGTTGCGTTTTGGAATTTCTTAGGCGCTGGAATCTTCGGATTCATTATTAATCCGCCAATAGCACTGTATTACATTCAAGGTTTAAATACCACACCATTACACGCCCACACGGCTTTATTTGGAGTATATGGTATGTTAGGAATTGGACTTATGCTGTTTGTATTACGTAGTTTATATAGAAATGTGACTTGGAATAATAAACTTATTAAAATTTCTTTCTGGTCGTTAAATATAGGTTTACTAGCTATGGCCTTGTTAAGCTTAATGCCTATAGGAATATGGCAAGCTATTGAAAGTATAGAGCACGGCATGTGGTTTGCGCGTTCTTCGGAATTAATGCAAGATCCAACAATGATTGTCTTAAAATGGATGCGAGGTATAGGAGATATTATCTTCTCTGTAGGAATTGTTACCATCTGCTGGTTTGTATTCGATTTAACCCTGAAAAACAAAATAACTAAAAATAAATAAAACAAAATATTATGGAAGCTATAACACAAAAACATGTAGGAGCATTTGTTGCTGAAGACTTTAGAACTGCTGCTGTCTTTACAAAATATGGAATAGACTTTTGCTGTAGAGGAAACCGATCTTTACAAGAAGTGTGCGAGAAAAACGGAATTTTAACAAGCGACTTAGTCGATAGCTTAGAGCATGTACTTAACTCTAAAACAGACCAATCTATAGATTATAAATCCTGGCCTTTAGATTTATTAATAGATTATATCGAGAAAAAACACCACCGTTACGTTGAAGAAAAATCGCCTATAATTAAACAATTTTTAGACAAATTGTGTAAAGTTCACGGCGAAAGACATCCTGAATTATTTGAAATAAACGATCTATTTACTGCGTCTGCTGGAGAATTAGCTCAACATTTAAAGAAAGAAGAAATTATTTTATTTCCTTTTGTTAAGCGCTTATTAAAGGCTAAAGCCACCAACACACCTATTGAAGCTCCTGGTTTTGGAACAGTTAAAAACCCAATAGCAACCATGATGCAAGAACATGATAACGAAGGTGTGCGTTTCAGACAAATTGCCGAAATTACAGATAACTATACGCCACCTGCCGATGGGTGTAACACGTATAAAGTAACTTTTGCAATGCTTCAAGAATTCGAGCAAGATTTGCATTTGCATATACATTTAGAAAATAATATCCTCTTCCCTGCTGCAGAAAAATTGGAAAATGAATTCTGCTAAATACTTTATTTAATTTTTAAATTCCGGAACATTAATTTTAACAATGTTTCGGAATTTTTATTTTTATAAAATGATGTCAAAAAAACTGGTCTTAGTTTGTCTTTTTAATTTCCTAGTTGCGGCAGCAATGGGACTAACCATGCGCTTTGCATTTGTGTCTTCCATTGATTTTAACTACCGAAATTTAACCCACGCACACTCTCATGTGGCCATGTTAGGTTGGGTCTATTTAATGCTATATGTTTTTATAGTACATCATTTTACTTCTAAAAAACCAAAGGCATTTAACCGTCTATTTTGGATGACTGAAGTTGCCGTTATTGGTATGATGATTAGTTTTCCATTACAAGGTTATGCCCTATTTTCTATTACTTTTTCTACACTGCATATCTTTTGCAGTTATTACTTTGCTTATCTTATATTTAAACATCAAAATATAGCCTCCAAACCTACTCGTGTATTAATAAAAACAGCGGTTGTTTTTATGTTAATTTCTACACTTGGTGTGTGGTGCCTAGGGCCTGCAGTGGGATTATTAGGACAAGCCTCTGCCTTCTACCAAATCGCTATTCAATTCTTTTTACATTTTCAATTTAATGGCTGGTTTTTAATAGGCTTATTAGGATTGTTTTTTCATTTTTTCAAGATACAAGACCATAAAATATTTAAGCCTTTTTATATCAGTTTGGTAATTTCTACAGTAACAACTTTAGCATTACCTGTACATTGGTTTGCTCCTTCACCCATTTTAACTTGGATAAATGGATTTGGTATTCTTTCCCAGATTTTATGTTTTATACTTTTTATTAAACTAACTAAAACATTTATACAAAAGCATTTAAAATCGGTTAGCAAGGAAGCCAAACACCTATACCATTTCGCACTAATGTCTTTTGCTATTAAAATACTCTTTCAAAGCGCATCGCTTTTTCCTTACATTGGCGAGATTGTAAAACAAAATCATAATTTTGTAATTGGCTTTATTCATTTAACCATGCTAGGCGTGGTATCAGGATTCTTATTTGCTTATATTATACAATCTAAAATAAGCTACAGAACATTCCTTTTTAATTATGGGATTTACAGCTTTATTTTAGGATTTTTAGGCACAGAATTCGTCTTGTTTTTTCAAGGCTTACGCTTTGTGTTTGGCATAGGGCTAATTCCCTATTATTATCTTGTACTATTTATACTAAGTTCTTTTCTAGTCATAGGAATATCCTTTATCTTTATAGGTATATCAACCTCAAAAACAAACTATTATGACAGAAAACAAACCACTAAAGCGCCATAAATCTTTACAGCCTCTAAGCAGAGATCACCATCACGGATTATTATTAGCTTGGAAAATTAGAACAGGATTTAAAAAAGAAGTTGAAGTTGAACGCATAAAAGTATATACCGATTGGTTCTATACAACACATTTAGTACCACATTTTAAAATGGAAGAGGCTCATGTATTCTCTATCTTACCTGAAGATCACCCCTTAAGAATGCAAGCCATAGACGAACATAAACAAATTGATGCATTGGCTAGTACCATGACTCATTTAGAAAATACTTTAGTGAAGCTTGCAGACGTTTTAGAAGGACATATCCGTTTTGAAGAACGCGTGCTATTCCCAGAAATTCAAAGTGTTGCTACTGCTAAAGAGATGGAACATATAGATGAAATACATTACGAACAGAATCTTGAAGAAAACACTATAGATGAATTCTGGAAGTAACGACATACCTATTAGAAGTGAAACATAGACACTAATAAAATTAAACATATTTAATGAAACATAGTTTTGTTAGAGACCATTTACAAAGCAAAATCCCCCTAAAATATAAGTTCTAGAGGGGATTTTATAATTTAAGGATTATATACTTATTACATTTCGCTAACCGCTTTTTCTATATTTTGTATAGTTTCATCTGAGTTTACACCCAATCCTTCTTGTTGAAACACCAATTCTCCTTCCTCATTAAACACACTAATAATATTAGAGTGAGAGAAATCCATAGGAGTAATTTCTTTATACTTTACCGCTAAAACCGCAGCAAATTCTCTAGTATTTTGTTCTGTAGAGCGCAAAAATAGCCATGGCTCTTCATCCATAAAATTTTCCTTCGCAAATTCTTTTAAACGTTCCGGCGTATCTGTTTCCGGATCGATACTTACAAATATCATTTTTACTTTGCCTTTTGTATTCTCTGGTAATTGTTTTTCTATATTTCGCATATCGGCAACCAATCTCGGGCACGCCGCCTTACAAGTTGTATAAATCATGACCATAACCAATACATCTCCTTTTAAATCTTTAAGCTGAATATCTTCAGCATTTTGATTGGTCCACGTAGATGGTAAATTATAAATAGACATGTCCGAAATGACATCTGATTTCTCTACTTTTTGAGCAGTCTCGGTTACCGCTTCTGCATTAGTATTATTTTTGCAAGACACTATTGCAAACACAAGTAAACCACAAATTAAAAGTACTTTTTTCATAATTATTTATTTTAAGGTAAAGGCACGTCTTTAACACATCTAAAACCTAAATTTTTAATACTATATCGCGCTGTAATACTACCTCTAAAAGCATAACGCATAAAGGCCGCATAGTTCATTAA
This sequence comes from Formosa bonchosmolovskayae, assembly GCF_051016085.1. Classification (GTDB taxonomy): domain Bacteria; phylum Bacteroidota; class Bacteroidia; order Flavobacteriales; family Flavobacteriaceae; genus Formosa. The sequence goes on along the minus strand of NZ_CP174605.1, from coordinate 2,453,514 downwards.
ATCGGTAGCTCCAATAGCAGCGCTTCCGCAAAATAAATTAGAATCTTTATCGACATCTTTTCGAGACTCTCCAGTAATTAGAATAGAGTTAAAATCTGATGTCCATTCCCAAACCAATCCATGCAAATCTGATACGCCCCAATAATTCTCAGGATTTCGTCCTACCTCATAAGTATTGGTGCGCGGTGCTTCGTACCAAGATAAAATCTTCTGATTATAAGATGCTTTTACACGAGCATCTGCTAACTCTTCATCCGCCATGGCGGCATATTCCCACTCATCTACTGTTGGTAATCGCTTACCTTGACATTCGCAATATTTACTTGCGGCAAACCATGAAATATAGGTTATTGGACTTTTAGGTTTTTCTGAATCATTTAAAGTAGTATCATTCTTCCAGTTTCTTAAATAGGTGGCATCTACAAACAATTTTCTAGCTTTAGATTTTTTCCATTCTGGAAATTTTTTCACAAAATCTACATATTGCTCATTCGTAACAGGAAGTTTATCCATATAAAAATGATCTACCTTCACTAATGAAGAATCGCGACCATAAAGGGGAATATAGCGTCCCCCTTTAATTAAGACCATATCCGATGTTTGCGCAAGTATTATAGTTTGCACGAGAAATGCCATACAAAACAATATAGATGTTCTTTTTAGCATAATTTTCCTTTTTAATTATTTCTGATTACGAACCTTATTAACCATTTCGGTAGTCACCACTTTTTTAGAATTCCCCCAGCTATTATACACATAGGTTAACACGTTTGCTATCTCACTAGGCGATAAACTTTGTCTAGTCATTACGCTATTATATGTTTCGCCGTTTACAGTAATTTCTCCTGTTAATCCATGAAGTACAACCCCTATTGCGCGTTCCACATCTGCATTTAAATAATCTGAATTCGCTAACGGAGGGAATGCTCCTGATATACCTTGACCTTCTGCTTGGTGACATGCAAAACAGGTTTGCATATAAGCTTGTTTACCACGCTCAAGTTGTTCGCTTAAAGATTCTACAGGTGTTTCCTCTACCACCTCATTATTGTCAGGCATAGACTGTATACCTCCACCTTCAGGTAAATAAATATCGTCTCTTAATTCTCCAGAATAAATTTTCTTATCCTCTTCTCCTTCTACTTTAAGCATCCCTAAGGCTCCTTTATTAAAGGCTCTAAAAATAGAGTGATCTACCATAATAAATGTTCCAGGCACATCTACTTTAAATTCTACTATGGCCGCTCCTCCCGCTGGGATTAATGTGGTTTGAACATTGTCATTAATTAGGTCACCGCCTTCGACATGAACACGATCAAATATTTCTCCAATAACATGGAAAGACGATACTAAATTAGGTCCACCGTTACCCACAAACAATCTAACGGTTTCACCAACATTAGCAGTTATTGCATTATCTCCAGTTAACGCCCCCACTTTACCGTTAAATACAACGTAGTCGGCTCTTTCGTCTATGGCTTTTTGCATATCGAATGGTTGTAAACCACGATCGCCATGTGCACCTTTAGTATAGAAATCGCCTTGCATTAAATAATATTCTTTATCTACTGGAGCTAAACCACCTTCAGGTTCTACTAATATAAGACCGTACATTCCATTTGCAATATGCATTCCTACAGGTGCCGTAGCACAGTGGTATACATATAATCCTGGATTTAATACTTTAAAGGAAAACACTTTTTCGTGTCCTGGTGCTACAAACGAAGATTCTGCACCTCCACCTGGACCGTTTACCGCATGTAAATCGATATTGTGAGGTAATTTATTATCTGGATGATTCTTTAAATGAAATTCGACTTCGTCTCCAACACGTGTTCTAATAAAACTTCCTGGTACCGATCCTCCAAACGTCCAGTACACATAGCTTACACCATTTGTCATTTCGCCTTCCTCTTCAAGAATTTCCATATCTACGATAAGCTTTTTAGCTTTACGAGCACCTACTGGAGTTGGTACGTGAGGTGGAGCAGTTAGTTCTGCAATCATGGTTTGACTCACACTAATATCGGCATTATCCTTTGGTTCCTGTTTTTCTTCTTTTGCACAAGAGGCTAAAATTACACAAGCCAAAACCATCACGGCCTGTCTCCAATTAAAGCGTTGTTTTAAAACATTTAAGTTCGTTTTCATAGGTCTAAATTTTGATTGGTTATTTTCCTTTTTCAACATAAAGGATAAATCTGTCTTTTATTGTATCAAAAATAATATTTATTGCAAATACTAAATATGATAATTGTCATCTTATAAATAAATGAAGCTTTATTTGTCTGTATCTTAATAAATCACCAATTCAATCCAGCTATTTTATAAAAATAGTCAAATTATGCGCATTGTCTAATTCTATCGTCTAAATGAATTCTATTTATAAAAAGTTATATAACATAAGGTGTATAGTACTCCAAAAAACAAATAATTTACCATCCAATCGTCTTGTATATAGTTGATAATATGTGTTCGAAAAGTCGCTTAAAAATTTAGTGATCGTTACTTATATTATTACCAACTGATTATTAACTATAAAGCGGTCTAGAATCAAAAAGAAAAGGCACTTAACATTTGTTAACAAGTAACATTTTTAAAACTCATAAATAGTTGTATTTTTACATCTCATAAATTCAAACTATTAATGGGTAAAATCATTGCAATTGCAAATCAAAAAGGAGGTGTTGGAAAAACAACCACTTCTATAAATTTAGCAGCCTCTTTAGGGGTGCTTGAAAAGAAAGTATTGCTGATTGATGCCGATCCTCAAGCCAATGCCACTTCGGGATTAGGCATAGACATAGAAACCGTGGAAATTGGCACATACCAGTTATTAGAACATACTAATACCGCTAAAGAAGCCATTCTGGAAACAGAAACTCCTAATTTAGATATTATTGCTTCCCACATAGACTTGGTCGCGATTGAAATTGAACTTGTCGATAAGGACGATAGAGAATATATGCTGAAACGTGCTTTAGCCGAAGTTAAAGACGAATACGATTTTATTATTATTGATTGCGCACCATCTTTGGGCTTATTAACGTTAAATGCGTTAACTGCTGCAGATGCCGTAATTATTCCTATACAGTGCGAATATTTTGCGCTTGAAGGTTTAGGAAAATTATTAAACACTGTAAAAAGTGTTCAAAAAATACACAATCCCGATTTAGATATAGAAGGGCTTTTATTAACCATGTACGATTCTCGCTTAAGACTTTCTAACCAAGTGGTAGAAGAAGTTCAAAAGCATTTTAACGATATGGTTTTTAAAACAATTATACAGCGAAATGTACGCTTAAGTGAAGCTCCAAGTTTTGGAGAAAGCATTATTAATTTTGATGCAAGCAGTAGAGGTGCTATTAACTATTTAAGTTTAGCCAAAGAAGTAATTAATAAAAACGCTTAGAAAAAACTATGGCGAAGGCAGTTAGAAAACAAGCATTAGGAAGAGGATTATCTGCATTACTAAAGGATCCGAGTAACGATATTAACTCGGTACAGGATAAAAATGCGGATAAAGTTATAGGTAATATCGTAGAGCTAGAATTAAGTACCATTGAAATGAATCCATTTCAGCCTCGTACTAATTTTAACGAAGAATCACTGCGCGAATTAGCCTCATCTATTAAAGAATTGGGTGTTATTCAGCCTATAACAGTTCGTAAATTAGATTTTAACACGTATCAATTAGTATCTGGAGAGCGCCGTATGCGAGCTTCGGAATCTTTAGGGTTAAAAACTATACCGGCTTACATTCGTATTGCCAACGATCAGGAATCTTTAGAAATGGCCTTGGTTGAAAACATTCAACGTCAAGACTTAGATCCTATAGAAATTGCTTTATCGTATCAACGTTTAATTGATGAGATTAATCTAACGCAAGAACAAATGAGTGAACGCGTTGGTAAAAAACGTTCTACAATTGCCAATTATTTACGCCTTTTAAAATTAGATCCGATTATTCAAACAGGAATGCGCGACGGGTTTATTTCTATGGGACACGGCCGTGCTATTATAAATATTGAAGATCAAAGTACGCAACTCGATATTTATACGCGTATTTTACAACATAAACTATCGGTTAGAGATACCGAAACTTTGGTTCGCGATTATAACGAAACCAAAGCCCTAGGAGATCAAAAAACTGAAAGTAAACCAACACCGGAAACACCTGTATTTGTTAAGAAAAGTATTCAAGACTTCTCAGATTATTTCGGACATAAAATAGATATTAAAGTCGCTAAAAATGGTAAAGGTAAAATCACTATTCCTTTTCATTCTGAAGAAGATTTTAATCGTATAAAAAAACTTGTACAGAGTGCAAAGTAAATTTTTAATACCTACCCTACTCTCTTTTTTTTTCTGCTTAAATAGCCTTGCACAAGAAAACAATAAAGAAACAACTGCAGCAACCAATAAAACTGCAGACACCTTGGTTGTGGACTCGTCGGAGATTGTTGTCGCCACAGTAGACACGCTTAAAGTTAACGATTCACTTGCCATTAAAGAACCGGTTATAGAATCTCGTTTTATAGATCCGTTAGCGCCAGCACGTGCCGCTTTTTATTCGGCTATACTTCCTGGTCTAGGACAAGCCTACAATAAAAAGTATTGGAAAATTCCAATTGTTTATGCGGCGATAGGTACAGGAATCTATTTTTATATTGACAACAATAACGCTTATAACCGCTATCGCGATGCTTACAAACGTAGATTAGCAGGATTTACAGACGATGAATACTACGGGCGTGTATCTGATGACGGATTAATAAACGCTCAAGAACAATTACGAAGTAACAAAGAAATGTCCTTGCTAATTACCATTGGTCTATATGTATTAAACATAGTAGATGCCAATGTAGATGCGCATTTATTACAATTTAATATAGACGATAATTTATCGTTAGCACCACAATTTAATTACAACGAGATGCAAGGCACCACAAATCTCGAACTTTCCCTTAACTTTAAATTTTAAAACATGAAGATTGCATTACTTGGATACGGTAAAATGGGTAAAACCATAGAACAAATTGCCCTTAAACGTGGTCACGAGATCGTAATTAAAGCGAGTATAGAAAATCCTGAATACGACATTACCAAAGCCGATATCGCAATAGATTTTAGTATGCCAAGTGCTGCCGTAGGCAATATCTCTAATTGTTTTAATAACGGAGTCCCTGTTATTTCAGGAACTACAGGTTGGTTGGAAGATTACGATAAGATGACGGCACTTTGCAAGGAAAAACAAGGTGGTTTTATCTATGCTTCAAATTTTAGTTTAGGTGTAAATATCTTTTTTGAATTAAATAAAACACTGGCGAAAATGATGAGCAACCTAGATCAGTATAATATATCTATGGAAGAAGTACATCATACTCAAAAATTAGATGAGCCTAGCGGAACAGCTATTTCTCTAGCAAACGATATTATTTCTGAACATAATAGTTATGCAAAATGGGCTCTAAATACGCCAGAAACTAAAACCATTCCTATTGTTGCTAAACGTATACCAGAAGTTCCTGGAACACACGTGGTGACTTACAATAGCAATGTAGACTCCATAACCATCGAGCATAAAGCACATAACAGAGAAGGTTTTGCCCTTGGTGCTGTAGTGGCGGCAGAATGGTTACATGGAAAAACAGGTGTTTTCAGCATGAAAGATGTGTTAAATATTGGTTAATAGCTTAAATTGCTGTTACATTATTAACATAATGCACACGTATTAAAATATTAAGATAAAATCTTGTCGGGAAGACACTAAGCAATTCAAAGTAGATTATGACACTAACTCAACTTTTCATTTTTTTTATAATTATCCAAATCTTACACGGATTAGCAACTTGGAAACTTTATACAAAAGCAGGTAGACAAGCATGGGAAGCCTTTATTCCGGTGTACAACGCTATCGTTTTAATGAAAATTATTAACAGACCTTGGTGGTGGACTATTTTACTCTTTTTACCTATTGTAAATTTAATTATGTTTCCTGTTGTTTGGGTAGAAACCGCGCGAAGCTTCGGTAAACATTCGACTACAGATACCGTATTAGCTATTGTGTCTCTTGGCTTTTACAATTTCTATTTAAATTACGTTGCAGATGTAACATATGTTAAAGACCGTAGCTTAGAGCCTAGAACAAGTGCTGGAGATTGGATTAGCTCAATCCTATTTGCTATAGTCGCAGCAACGATTGTACACACCTATATTATTCAGCCATTTACTATTCCAACATCGTCTTTAGAAAAAACATTACTTATTGGTGATTTCCTTTTTGTGAGTAAATTAAATTACGGCCCGCGTATTCCGCAAACAACTTTGGCTTTGCCTATGGTGCACGATTCCATTCCGAAGACCAAATTAAAATCGTATGTCGCAGACGATAATTTAAAAACAAAAGCAGACTCTTGGAAAAATAAAACTTTATTACCTTACTTAAGACTTCCAGGTTTTCAAGATATAAAGCGTAACGATATTGTAGTATTTAACTGGCCAGTAGATACTGTGACCGACTTTTTTAGTACGCCAGACCGTAACCATTGGAAACCGGTAGATAAAAAATCTAATTATGTAAAACGTTGTGTTGGTTTACCTGGAGATTCTCTTGAGGTTAGAGATGGACGCGTATTTATTAACGGGAAACAAAACGAATTACCAGACCGCGCCAAGCTACAATTTAGTTATTTGGTACAACCTAAAACCCATCAGTTTAATGCTAAAGATTTAGCAGATCGATATGGTATTACCGACCGTTTTGGAATTATTAACGACAAAAACACCTATATGTTTATGTCGATAACAGACGAAGCTGCAGAAAAATTTAAAAATCATCCTAACGTAGAAAGCATTACACCTATTAAAGAAGAAAAAGGAGTTAGAGATGCTAGAATTTTCCCTCAAAATCCAAATTATAACTGGAATAACGATTTCTTCGGACCTTTATATATTCCTGAAGCAGGAAAAACTATCGCTTTAAATGTAGATGTGTTACCACTTTATAAACGAGTTATTTCGGAATACGAAGGCAATACATTACAGGTTAAAGGCAATCAAATTCTTATTAATGGTGTAGTATCCGACACCTATACTTTTAAACAAGATTACTACTGGATGATGGGAGATAACAGACATAACTCGCAAGATGCTAGAGCTTGGGGGTTTGTGCCTTTTGATCACGTTGTTGGTAAACCTGTTTTTATTTGGATGAGTTGGGATCAATACGGAAAACCACGTTGGGACCGTTTCTTTACAACTGTTGGAGGTAGTGGAGAACCAGTATCATACTTAATTCCTTCTTTAATTTTAATCGCAGGATTATTTGGTTACAATACCTATAGAAAACGTAAAAAAGCAAACGCTTAATCCGATGGTATGAGTTTGAATAGCCTTTTACATCCCACATATTTCCCCGATATTGCACAGATGTCTGCTATAGCGCAGTCCGATGTTGTGACCTTCGAAATGGATGATAATTTTGCCAAACAAACCTATAGAACAAGAACCTATATTTATGCCGCAAACGGAAAATTACTACTCAATATTCCCGTGGTGTATACTCAGAAAAACAGACAGAAATATCGAGACGTAAAAATTTCGAACACCGATAATTGGCAGAGTTTACATTGGAAATCTTTACTTTCTGCCTATAAAACCTCTCCTTTTTTTGAATATTACGAAGATGATTTACGTCCGTTGTTTGAAACTAAAGCAGACTTTATTTTAGATTTTAATTTGAAGTGTTTCGAGACTATTTCAGAATGTCTTCAATTAGAAAAACCAATTCGCAAAACGGAAGCGTTTAAACATAACATTGTTAATGCTTCGGACTTAAGGTTTTTGGTTAATCCGAAATCAGATGTCAATTTTCAGAACGAAAAATACACCCAAGTGTTCGACGACAAACATGGCTTTATAAACAACTTAAGTATTTTAGATTTACTGTTTAATGAAGGGCCAAATGCCTTAGATTATTTAGAAAGTCAAGATCTAACTTTATAATGTTACAGCCTGTTATACATTATGGTATTCATTTTTTAGGGCCATTAATTATCGCCTTATGGTTTTACAAACCGCGTTGGAAATATGCCTATTTAATAATGATTTGTGGGATGCTAATCGATTTAGATCATTTGTTAGCCACACCCATATTTAGTCCAGGTCGATGCAGTATAAATTACCACCCACTTCACTCCTATTGGGCCATTGCCGTGTATATTCTGTTATTACTCCCAAGGAAAACGCGACTTATAGGCTTAGGGCTAGTTATTCATATTATAGCCGACACTGTAGATTGTAGTTTAATGTAAACTCACTTTTGTCATAATCGGATAGTGATCGGAATACTCTTCTTTAAACGTTTTAAAGCCATTTATTTTAAAATTCTCATCTGCGAAAATAAAATCAATACGCACTGGGAAAAACTTAAAATTAAACGTTTTACCAAAGCCAGAACCGGCTTCTCTAAACGTATCGTTTAAATCGCCTTTAATCATACGATATACATACGAGCTCGCGGTATTATTTAAATCGCCCGTAATAATCATCTTATAAGGAGATTTGCTTTTGTGCTCTAAAAACAGTTCGGTTTGGTCCTGTTGTACCGCGAAAGATTTCCCAATACTTTTAAATAAACGTTCGGAATCTTGCTTTTTTAAGGCCTCAACTTCGGTATTTATTTTAAGAGATTGTAAATGAATATTATAAATTCGGATGGTATCTTTTTCCTTAACCACATCTACATAAATGGCATTGTTTGTGGTATTTGGAAACCGTATAGACCCTTTATTTACAATCGGAAATTTTGAATAAATGGCTTGCCCTAATTGCTTTTTTTCTCCTGCCAATTGTATGTAATGGAATTTATAAGAGGAGAAATCAGCGCTTTTGTTATTCGGATGATATTCTTGGAGACATAATATATCAGGTTGTTGTTCCTTTACAAATTTGGAAATTTCTAAAGCTGTATCGGTATCCGGAATCCATTGATAAATATTAAAAAGTCTCACATTATAACTCATAATGGAGAGATTCTCATCATTATCTATAGCTGTAGCACTTGAAAATCGATAAAGAGATCCTGAATAAAAATAACCAATAAGCACCACAGTTATAGACAGTACCATCTGTAGTTTTATTTTAAGCAACCAATATAAAGCAAATGCCACATTTGCAATAATTAGAAAGGGAACCGTAAGACTTAAAACCGATAATATTGAGAAGTTTTTAGGCGGAAAGAAGGGTAAAATATAAGATAAAAGTAATAGAGTCGCAAAAACTGAATTGATTAGAAAGATGAATTTATCAATACCATTTAGCTTCCTCATCCTTATTTTCCTGCTTTAAATAAAAAAGCTTTTTCCTCTTTTGTTAAACTATCGTAACCGCTTTTACTAATCTTATCTAAGATAAGATCGATACGTTTTTGCTTATTAAAAGCCTCGAATTCATCCTTTTTAAAACCCGCCATATCTTTATTTTGGCGTTGCTTATGCACCGTTTTTAGAGGCGACTTTTTTGTTTTAGAAAACCAACCACTAACCTGGTCTACCAAAGCCTCGAAACCTTTTCCAATATCGTTTCCTTTTTTGTATTGTATCGCGTAAAAATAGCCTAAAAGCGCCCCTCCAATATGGGCTAAGTTACCACCCGCATTAGGACCTACTAACCCCAAAACATCCATTCCAACTATAGCCGCTCCCACAATCCATAACTTAATATTAAAGGTAAAAAAGCGTAAATTCATTTGCGGCGTATACGCACACATAAAAATTAATAAGGCGCGAACGGCCGCCGAAGCGCCCACCAATCGGCCACCTGTAGTAAATACATTAGGAAGTAAATTGTAACCCAATATAAATACAATAGCACCGCCTATGGCTCCTAGAAAATATACATTTATAGCTAGTTTTTTGCTAAATATAGTTAAGAACCATTGTCCAATAAAATACAACCATAACATATTAAACAGCATATGTATAAAATCGTAATGCACAAATGCATAGGTAATAAACGTCCACGGCTTTACTAAAAGTTCGGATAATTGACTAGGCAGTTCGAACCATTGCAGACTGGAATGCGATGGCAATGTAGATGTTAAAGCTTGTAGTATAAAGCCAATAAAAAAGATAACAACGTTAATTGCTATTATCTTTTCTAACACATTTAAATGCGTTAATTTTTGTTTAATATCGTTATTGAGTGTATTCATATATTAATCCCAACGATTTTTGTTGAATTGTGTTTTTTTCCAATACCACATAATTAAAAACCCTGTTAAAGCACCTCCAATATGTGCTACATAAGCCGTGTTACTCGGACTGAAAAAAGATTGACCCGTAACCGCCGAAATAAAATCTAAGGCGATAATTCCAGGAATAAAGTATTTGGCTTTTATAGGTATTGGTAAAAAGATCATCATTAATTTAGACTCTGGATACAACATACCAAAAGCAACTAGTACGCCCATTATGGCTCCAGAAGCTCCTACCATGGTCCCATTAAACACACTAACAAATTTCCCTAATTGATCGGGATCTAAAACTTGAGTCCAACGGGAATCGTACATCGCATATCCTGACCGTAAGGTCTCCAAGGTTTCGGTTGGTGCAAATCCTGCGCCTGTTAACGCCGACATTCCGGAGGAGTATTGATAATAATAATATCCCAACATTAAAAGCGCAGCTCCTAAACCTGAAGAAATATAGAAAAACAGAAACTTTTTTGTTCCAAATTGTTGTTCTACCGGAGATCCAAACATCCAAAGGGCTAGCATATTAAAACCAATATGCATAAAACCGCCATGCATAAACATATGCGTTAGAATTTGCCAAGGCTGGAAGGCTTCATTTTTTGGAAAATGTAAGGCAAACCAATCATAAAACAAGGTGCCACCACCAACGGCCATAGTCCCAATAAACATAATAACGTTAATGATTATAAGGTGTTTAACTGTTTCGGTTACTCTATTCATAATATTTTTATTTCAGTGAAATTACATAAATTTTTTATCCAATTCATCCACCGTCATTGTAATGAATGTTGGCTTATTAGCAGGCGAAACATTAGGGTCCTTACACGCAAACAAACTATTCACTAAATGATCTTGTTCGGTTTGGTTAAGTGATTGCCCTGGTTTTATAGCCAAACTTTTTGCTAAAGATTTGGCCAATAAATCGGCTGCACTAAAATTAGCATCCGGAACTTCATGTTCTACATCACTAATTAATTGCTCTAATATAATACTTACTTCGCTTTCAGGAACATTTATAGGCAATCCAATTATTTCGACCATCTGATTTTCAAAATTCTGAAATACAAAACCAGCATATTCTAAATCGTTTTTCAGATTTAAAATAATATCATGTTCTTGTTTAGAAAACTGAATTTGCAGTGGAAATAATAACTGCTGACTCACTGTATCCTTTCCTGTTATATATTTTAAAAAATCTTCGTATAAAATACGTTGGTGCGCGCGATGCTGATCGATAACTAACATTCCCGATTTTATCGCACTTAAGACATATTTATTTTGAAGCTGATATGAACTTTGCTTAGACGTCATCTGATTTTCACCAAATAAAGACGCTGTACTTTCTACACTTTCAAACTGCATTTCACTAAAATCCTGTGTCGATTTTGTGCCTTTAGATTCCATACCAACATACATACTTTCCCAACCTGCAGTTGAAGCTGGTTTACGTCCAGAAAATGATGATGACGATGCCATATTAGATCTAGAAGGTGCTATAGCTTTTTCTGCATCAAACGGATTGAATGAACGATCGACTTCAATAGTTGGCGTACTTGCCGATTTATTTGAATAATCGTAAGGCGTATCTAAATTCGCATCCCGTTCAAAATCTAATACCGGCGCAATATTAAATTGCCCTAAGCTATGTTTTACAGAGGCCCTTAAAATAGCATATAAAGTATGCTCGTCGTCGAACTTAATTTCTGTTTTTGTGGGGTGAATATTGATATCTATAGTTTGCGGATTCACTTCTAAATTTAAAAAATAACTCGCATGTGTACCGTCCTTAATCAGCCCTTCAAAAGCCGCTGTTATGGCGTGATTTAAATATGCACTTTTAATAAATCTATTGTTTACAAAAAAGAATTGTTCGCCTCTAGATTTTTTAGCATACTCCGGCTTACCCACAAAGCCCGAGATTTTTAACACATCGGTATCTTCATTTACGGGCACCAATTTTTCATTGGTTTTCGGACCAAAAATATTAACAATACGCTGTCTGTAATTACTTTGTGGTAAGTTAAAAACTTCCGAGCCATTATGATACATCACAAAACTAATGCTGGGATGTGCCAAGGCTACACGCTGAAATTCATCAATAATATGACGCGTTTCAACCGTATTAGATTTTAAAAAATTACGTCGCGCAGGAATATTAAAAAACAAGTGTTTTACAGCAATCGATGTTCCTGTTGGTGTAACCACCACATCCTGATTTACAATCTCGCTCCCCTCTATAGTTATGGTCGTACCTACTTCTTCTTGCTCTTGTTTTGTTTTTAACTCTACATGAGCAATGGCCGCAATACTCGCTAAAGCTTCTCCACGAAACCCTTTGGTATTAAGTTGAAATAAATCTTCGGCAGACCGTATTTTTGAGGTTGCATGACGCTCGAAACTTAAACGCGCATCGGTAACACTCATACCCACACCATCGTCAATGACTTGAACCAAAGTTTTACCGGCATCTTTTACCAATAATTTTATGGTTTCGGCTTTTGCATCGATTGCATTTTCTAATAACTCTTTAACTACTGAAGCTGGCCGCTGTACCACCTCGCCCGCTGCAATTTGATTCGCAACATGGTCTGGTAAAAGTTGAATAATATCTGCCATTATGTATTTGGAAGGAATATTGATAAATCGAATTCTATGATAAAAAGAAATATTAAAATAAGAATAGCGATAATAATTAGTATGCGACGATTAGCTGAGCGATCTGGCGATTCTTTTAACTCGTCAAAAGCATTTTGAAATTTAGATTTTATACCACCTGTAGGTCCGACGGTCTTTCTATAATCGTCGAATTTATGTTTCATTTCAAACGGACTCCCCTCGCCTTCATTTTTAAAATGTCGAGGTGTGTACGAAAACTTTTTATTTTTTCTGCTTTTAAAAATCCCCATAATACATGCTACAATTCATAATTATTTAATACATACCATAAAACAATCACCAACATAAAAATTATAAGCCAACCCGATAAACGGATGCCTGTTTTACCTTGGTGTTTTCGTGTTCGTTTAAGTTCGTCCCATTTAGACGACATTTCATTAGAAGGCTTCTGCTCTTCTTTCTGAAATTTAGGCTTGTAACCAAACGCTTTATTTTTTCGTTGATTAAATAAATTCACTATTTAAAAACTAATCGTTGTTAATCTCCAAATGTACTCAAAATTGAGAAGAATCTCGAATTGGCTTTCTAAAAAAATGTTAACAAAAGGAAGGAGAATACATCATTTTGACGGTCTTTAACTAGAAAAACCATGCAATGACTTCTCTTATATAGACGCAATCCCAAAAGTTGCATTTAATAATGACGTATAATTTGATCTTGGATAGATTAGAAACGTACTGTATTTAGCATTAGACCTTCTTAACCTGTAACAAACAGAATTTGAATCTTTAATAAGTTTAATACCACCTGTGTATTATTTCAAAATCATAACCCATCACTAATGTTCCAAGGTTTTCAAGCGGAGTCGAGAACAGAAAAACATTCAATTATCTATTTTTACAAGTTCACTTCAATAGCAAATACAGAAATAATCGGTTATTATAAAATAGATTTTGGATAAGGCATCAAAAAAAAGCACCCCATTAAGGATGCTTTTCTCATTAATTAACCGGTACAATTAAAACATGACATTTTAATTGTTTCCCTTTATTATTTGAAGCAAGTCCGTTTTTTGAACCACTCCCGACTGTCTCCAAACTTGTGTACCGCCTTTGTATAAAATTAATGTAGGTACACCTCTTACATTTAATTGTGCTGCTAATTCTTGATTCTTATCGACATCAATTTTTAAAATTGAAACGGAATCTCCAAGACTATCTTTCACCTCTTTTAAAACTGGAGCCATAGCTTTACATGGTCCACACCATTCAGCGAAAAAATCGACCAACACGGGTTTATCTTGTTTTATTAGTTCTGAAAATCGACTCATATTGTTTTGTTTTTATAAAGTTAAATTTAATCACCTTATGCTTTTAAGCCGTTCGTATTTACAAAAACAGTGTTATTTCTATTTTTTTAATGTAGAAGGGCACACAAAATTGGTTAAAGGTATACCTGCTTCACGAATTGCTTTCATACCTCCAGCAACATCTATTAAATTATGAAATCCTCTACTTTTTAAAATAGACGCCGCAATTACCGAACGATAGCCTCCCGCACAATGCACATAAAAAGGTTCGTCTTTAGGAATCTCCGACAAATGTTCATTAATAAATTCTAAGGACGCATTTTTAGCAGAATCGATATGCTCCGACACATATTCTGTATCTTTTCTAACATCAAAAACATGCAATTTTTCTGTTTCTAAACGTGCTTTAAAAGCCTCTGCTGTAATAGACGAAATAGTATCAAATTCCTTACCTTCTGTTTTCCAAGCGTCGAAACCGCCTTTTAAATACCCCAACGTATTGTCGAATCCCACTCGAGACAAACGGATTACGGCTTCTTCCTCCATTCCCGGATCGGTAACCAATAAAATAGGCTGTTTAGTATCTTTAATTAAAGCCCCTACCCATGGCGCAAATCCGCCATCTAGTCCGATAAAAATAGAACGAGGAATATGACCTTTTATAAAATCTTTTTGGTGACGTACATCTAAAACTAAAGCATCAACAGTATTCGCAACGGTTTCAAATTCGTCTGGATTTAAAGCCTTTGTGCCTTTTTCAATAACCGCATCAATATTATCGTAACCTTCTTTATTCATTTTAACGTTAAGAGGAAAATAAGACGGCGGTGGTGCTAAGCCATCCGTAACTTCTTTAACAAACTCGTCCTTTGTCATGTCTGCACGCAAGGCGTAATTCATTTGTTTCTGGTTTCCTAAGGTATCCACAGTTTCCTTCATCATGTTTTTTCCACAAGCAGAACCTGCACCGTGACCTGGATATACAATAACATCGTTTGCTAAAGGCATAATTTTAGTCCGCAAACTATCATATAAAAACCCTGCTAAATCGTCTTGAGTAACATCCGATTTTTGCGCTAAATCTGGACGACCAACATCGCCAAGAAACAAGGTGTCTCCGCTAAAAATAGCATAATCTTTTCCGTTTTCATCCTGTAATAAATACGTTACACTCTCCATGGTATGTCCAGGCGTATGCAACACTTTAATAACAACATTCCCCAACTTAAATTCCTGACCATCTTCTGCAATAGCAGCATCGAACGACGGATTTGCCGTTGGCCCGTATACAATTGGAGCACCTGTTAACTCTGATAAGGTAACATGACCACTCACAAAATCGGCATGAAAATGCGTTTCAAAAATATATTTAATCTTAGCACCTTCTTTTTCGGCACGCGTTATATAAGGTTCTACCTCACGTAACGGGTCTATTATAGCAACTTCTCCTTCACTTTCTATATAATAAGCGCCTTGCGCTAAACAACCGGTATATATTTGATCTACTTTCATAATGTTTTAATTGTAATTAAATTTACGACTCTTTTTTAAATGCTATAGTAACACATGTTACATAATAAGTTCTTTAATTATGATATAAAATCCCATAATTAATACAAACCAACCAAACCCTTTTTTAAGTTTTTTTCCTGGAATATAATTAGACAAATAAGTTCCTAAATATATCCCAATCACAGCTATAGCTGTAAAACTTAATAGAAATGTCCAATCAATTTCTACATTTCCAATATCTCCTACAAACCCAATTAATGAATTAATGGCGATAATAAACAGCGACGTTCCCACCGCTTTTTTCATAGATAAATTACCTAAAATGATTAAGGCTGGAATAATAATAAAACCACCACCTGCTCCAACAATTCCTGTAAAAAAACCAATAACAATGGCCTGATTAAAAATTAAAAGATTGCTTAATTTTCTAGGCGCATGTGCATCCAACTCTTCTTTTTTAGGTTTTAACATACTTATAGAAGCAATAACCATCATAATAGCGAACATGACCATGATGAATATGCTTTTGGTTACCTCGAAGCCTCCTATACTAAATATAGATTCTGGTATGGCCGGAATTATAAATTTTCGCGTAATAAAAACCATAGTGAATGCTGGAATCGCAAAAACAGCGGCAATTTTCACGTCGACTAAACCTTTCTGAAAATTTTTAAAGGCACCAAAACATGAAGACACACCTACTATAAAAAGAGAATATGCAGTAGCTGTTACAGGATTTAACAATAAGAGATACACCAAAATTGGCACGGTTAAAATAGACCCACCACCACCGGTTAAACCTAAAACTAAACCGACAACCAATGCACCTAAAAAACCTATAATTTGAGTAATATCCATGACTAAAATTTAGACAAATGTACTCTATACATTAACCGTTAGGGGTAACTTAGGTTACACAGCGTCTTGAATAATTTATATAAACTTAATTTTAAGCATTATAAATCTAGCATATGAATCTGATTTCGATGTAGTTTTAATAGCCCTTCGTTTTCTAATTTTTTAAGTAATCTAGAAATAACAACACGCGAAGTGTGTAAGTCGTGGGCAATGTCTTGATGCGTTACACTAATAACCTCGTTATGGTTAACCATAGCCTTATCTTTTAAATACTTAAGCAAACGTTCGTCCATTTTTAAGAATGCAATGGCGTCTATAGACTCTAACAACTCGACAGTACGCTCGTGGTAACTTTGTAATATAAAGTTTTGCCAACTGGTATATTTAGACATCCACTCGCCCATTTTTTGCACGGGTACCATAATTAAAGTTGCAGGTGTTTCGGCAATTGCCCGAATCTCACTTTTAGAATTCCCCATGCAACACGAAATACTCATAGTACATGTATCGCCTTGTTCTATAAAATATAATAGTAACTCGTCTCCTTTTTCATCTTCTCTCAAAATCTTTAAAGCGCCACTAATTAACAACGGCATATGGGAAATTGTCTGACCAATATCCATAAGTGTAAACCCTTCCGAAACTTCCTTGTAAAGGCCACATTGGTTTATCTCCTGAAGCAATTCATCTTCAAACAAATAGCCGTAATGTTGCTTTAATTCTTCAATCATAAATTAGATAATAAGACTTTAAAGATAAGCATAACTCTCGTTTCTTATTTTAAAATAGGGCAAAATTCTATTAAAAGACACAGCACAAAAAGTATAAAGGGCTTAACTACTATGTTAGTACCATTTATTTAATCGAAAATTTAAAATGCGTTTCTGTTTTATAAATATCCCCAGGATTTAAAACCGTCGAAGGAAAACCCTCTTGGTTTGGCGAATCTGGATAATGCTGTGTTTCTAAACATAAACCTGTACGGTCTGCATAGCGCGCGCCATCTCCATAAGGTAAAGCACCATCAAGAAAATTCCCTGTATAAAATTGCACTCCCGGCTGATCTGTAAAAACCTCCATATAACGACCACTATCTTTATCTAATACTGAAGCTACCAAATTCACTTGCTTTGCCGGATGATTTAAAACCCAGGTATGATCGTAACCTGAACCATTTGCTATTTGCGAATGCTCGGCATTTATATCCTGACCGACGCGTTTTGGTGTTCTAAAATCGAAAGGTGTATTTATCACAGATTCTAGTGTACCAAGCGGTATGGCGGTTTCGTCTGTAGGCACATAAAAGTCGGCATTAATCATAACCTCTTCGTCGGTTACCGTTTTAGTAAAATCTCCTGATAAATTAAAATATGAGTGTTGCGTTAAATTTACTACCGTTGCTTTATCTGTGGTAGCCTGATAAGCAACTTCTAACGTGTTATCTGCTCTAAGCGTATATGTTACCGTTACATTTAAGTTCCCCGGATACCCTTCTTCCATGTCTTCACTTAAATAAGATAATTTTAGAGCCACCTTATCATTCGTTTCAATGGGTTCTGCGTTCCAAATCACTTTATCAAAGCCTTTAATACCGCCATGTAAATGATTCGGACCATTATTTATTGCTAAGGGATAGTCTGTACCATTTAATGAAAATTTCCCCTTAGAAATACGATTTCCGAAACGGCCAATTATCGCTCCAAAATAGGTTGGGTTACTTAAATAAGATTCTAAATTATCGTAACCTAAAACCACATTTTCAAACTTCCCATCTGTATTAGAGACTGTTAGTTTGGTTATAATGCCTCCAAAAGTAATCACATCCACTTGCATGCCATGAGCGTTCTTAAGGGTATAAAGGTCGACTTGATCTCCTTCAGGTGTTGTTCCGTAAACCGATTGATTAATTGATACTTTTCCCATCTTCAATTTTACTTTGTATTAATGTTTGCGAATACAGCAATCCATACGACTTATAATAGTCTAAGTGCTAAAATTAACAAAAATGAAATCAATCACTTCCAATTTTTAATCCTAATTTACCGAATTCCCTTTTTCGCTTAAATCATGTTTAAGACTATGTAAGTGAAGTACACTTTAACCGACCTCTTAACCATTGTTTTCGTTTTTTTTTTAAATGCTCTTGACTTAATCAGGCATACCGCCAATTTTAAATCATTATTAAAAGAAGAGTATTTGCATTTTAAATTACTCATAGCGTATTTAATTAACTTAAAAATTGTGTTAAATTCATTTAACTTTCTTTTAACTTCTTTTGGTTCGGTATTTTCCGAACCAACACTATATTTGTGCAAAATTTAATACTAATGGAAAATCAACTTCTTAAAGAAAAGGAAAGACTTGTAGAGAAACTAGGAGTTATTATCGAAAATAAAAATCAGTTAGCACCTGTTGCGAGCCGTATTATTTCTTATGTGATTTTAACAGGAAAGAGCGGAACAACATTTGAAGATTTAGTAGTAAACCTATGTGCAAGCAAAAGCACAATTTCGACGCATTTAAATCATCTAGTCGATTTAAAGCAGTTAGAATATTTCACAAAACAAGGCGACCGAAAGCGCTATTATACAGTAAGTCAGTGTCATATTTTTAACCATATGGAAAACATGGTAGACGCGTGGACCTCTGAAAAACAATTGCATTTTGAAATGAAATCTTATAAAACAAAAATGAATGAATTAATTACAGATGATGCTGAGAAATTCAGTTTAGAGTTTCACAACAATTACATTAGCTTCTTAGATGAAGTCACGAAATCGGTTTTAAAGCTGAGAGAAAAAATAGAACACAATCAAATTAAATAATAGTATTCAAATCAAAAACAGTCATATGAAAATTAAACATTACATGATTTTATCGCTAGCCATTTTAGCGGTAACGTTTATAAGTTGTGGAGATAGTAAATCGGAACAACCGCAGCAAGCGCAACAAGCCCCACCTTTTCCTGTAACCGTTTTACAAAACAAAACAGTAACAGCTTATCAAAATTACCCAACAAGTATTAAAGGGATTGTAAGTAGTCAGGTTAGAGCTAAAGTAAGTGGTTATGTTCAGAAAGTACTTATCGACGAAGGTGAGCCAGTAAAGAAAGGCCAAGTGCTTTTTAGATTAGAAACACAATCTTTAAGCCAAGATGCAGGCGCAGCAAAAGCTCGTGTAAATGTAGCTAAAGTTGAAGTTGATAAATTAATTCCTCTTGTTGAGCAAGGGATTATTAGCCCAGTACAATTACAAACGGCTAAAGCCAACTTAGCACAAGCAGAAGCCAATTACAGTAGTATAAATGCAAGTATAGGCTATGCAACAATTAAAAGTCCGGTAGACGGGTATGTGGGATCTATTAATTTTAGAGAAGGTGCTTTAATTAGCCCTAGCGACCCTACACCTTTAACAACCGTAAGTGATATTAGTAAGGTATACGCCTTCTTTAGTTTAAACGAAACTCAGTATTTAGATTTTTTACAAAATGCTGAAGGAAAGACGTTAGAAGAAAAATTATCTCACTACCCAGATGTTAACTTAATTTTAGCCAATGGTAGTTTGTATTCTATTAAAGGAAAAATACAAACCAGTTCTGCACAGATTAATCAAAATACAGGTACGGTAAGTCTTAGAGCTATTTTCGATAACCCAAACCGTTTAATTACAAATGGTAGTAGTGGTAAAATTCAGATTCCTGTTGTATACGAAGATGCGATTGTAGTACCACAACAATCTACTTACGAGCAACAAGGAAATGTAATGCTTTACAAATTGGAAGAAGGAAATAAAACAGTAAACACTTTGGTAAAAGTTAAAGCCGCTGTAGATGGTTTATATGTTTTAGAATCTGGACTAAATGCAAACGATAAAATTGTAACTTCTGGAGTTGGTAAAGTAAGAAACGATATGGTTATTACGCCTCAAGAAGTCCCTTTTAGTGAAGTCACTAAGCCTATAGAAACCTTATTTAAAAACTAGAAATTCAGAACACATGTTAAAAACATTTATTGAAAGACCCGTGCTTTCAACGGTAATTTCTATTATTATAGTGATACTTGGTGTCATTAGCATCAATAGTCTACCCGTAGAAGAATATCCGGATATAGCCCCGCCAACCATTAAGGTGGCCGCCTCTTATCCTGGAGCTAATGCTGAAACAGTATTAGAAAGTGTTATTATTCCTATCGAGGAACAAATAAATGGTGTGGAAGGTATGACGTACATTACCTCTACTGCATCAAATAACGGTACTGCCGAAATCACTGTATATTTTGATCAGGAGATGGACGCCGATATCGCAGCCGTAAACGTGCAAAACCGTGTATCGAGAGCAAATCCTTTATTACCAGCAGAAGTTATTGCTACGGGTGTAACCACTCAAAAGCAAGAAACAAGTGCATTGATGTTTATCTCGATGTATTCTGAAAATGAAGATTACGATGCGACATTTATACAGAATTACTTAAAAATTAACGTGATTCCTGCCATGCAACGTATTAGTGGTGTTGGGGATGTTAGTGTATTCTCTCAGCAAGATTATGCTATGCGTATATGGTTAAAACCTGAAAAATTAGCGGCTTATAATTTAATTCCGTCTGATATTTCTGCTGCTTTAGCCGAACAAAACCTAGAAGCGGCTGCGGGTGCTTTAGGTCAGAATAACGGAGAAGCTTTTTCTTATGTATTAACCTATAGCGGACGTTTTAAAGAAAAACAACAGTATGGAGACATTGTAATTAAAGCGCTAGGAAATGGAGAATTTCTTAGATTAGACGATGTAGCCACTATAGAACTGGATGCACAGTCGTATTCTTCGAATGCTATGAGTTTAGGAAAACCTGCCGTGTTTATGGGGATTTTCCAAACAAAAGGATCGAATGCACAGGAAATTATTGAAAATATTAAAACCACTCTAGCAACAGTTGAATCTGATTTACCACATGGTTTAAAAATATTTGTGCCTTACGATACGAGTTTATTCTTAAACGCATCGATTGAAAAAGTAGTTCATACTTTATTAGAAGCTTTTATACTGGTTTTCTTAGTTGTATTTATCTTTTTACAGGATTTCCGTTCTACATTAATTCCGGCCATTGCGGTTCCGGTGTCTATTATTGGAACGTTCTTTTTCTTGAATGTTTTTGGCTACTCCATAAACTTATTAACCTTATTTGCCCTTGTCCTCGCCATTGGTATTGTGGTAGATGATGCCATTGTAGTTGTAGAGGCCGTTCACGCCAAAATGGATGAAGGTGAAAAGAATCCGAAGAGCGCCACTTTAATTGCCATGAACGAAATATCGGGTGCGATTATCTCGATTACTTTGGTAATGGCAGCGGTATTTATTCCAGTAACCTTTGTACAAGGACCTACAGGAGTATTCTACGAGCAATTTGGAGTTACTTTAATTATTGCCATCTTAATTTCGGCGGTAAACGCCTTAACATTAAGTCCAGCTTTGTGTGCTTTATTATTAAAAACACATCACGAAGATGAAGAGCTTAAAAACAAAAGTAAATTACAACGTTTCTATACCTTATTTAACCGCGGATTTAATGCCACAGTCGAAAAATACGGACAGTCACTTGCCTTTTTATACAGAAAAAAATGGGTCCCAGTTCTACTTTTAGTTTTAGCAGTTACTGGAATTTTCTGGGCAGCGAAAACAACACCAACAGGGTTTGTACCTAATGAAGATAGAGGAATTATTTTTGCTAACATCGAATTACCAGCTGGTTCTTCTTTAGATAGAACAGATGCCGTATCAAGAGATTTATATGCAAAAATTAAAGATGTAGAAGGTATTGACGGGGTTAACTTTATTAAAGGTCGTAGTATCATTAGTGGTGCCGGTAGTAACTTCGGATTCGGAATTATAAAACTTAAGGACTGGACCGATCGTGAAGGCGAAACATTATCAGCCAATGCTATTACCGGTAAATTATTTGGTATTGCAGCGACTATGCCAGAAGCTAACATTATTTTCTTCTCTCCTCCAAGCATCCGTGGTTTTGGTAACTCGGCAGGATTTGAAATTAACTTGTTGGATAAATTTGGTGGTGAGTTTACAGACTTAGATAAAATGAATCAGGAATTTGCAATGGCTTTAATGAAGCACCCTGAAATTAAATATGCGCAGTCGGCTTTCAACACCAAATATCCGCAATACGAAATGGAGGTTAACGTGCCTTTAGCGAAAGAAAAAGGTGTACCAATTAACAGTATATTCTCGACATTACAAGGATATATTGGTGGAATTTATGCTTCAGATTTCTCTCGTTTCGGGAAACAATTTAGAGTATACATTCAAGCCTTACCAGAAGACAGAGCAGACGAAGGTGCTTTAAACAGCATGTACGTTAGAACAGATTCTGGAGAAATGGCACCAATTACACAGTTTGTTAATTTAAAACGTGTGTATGGACCACAGTCGGTAACGCGATTTAACTTATTTAATTCAACTACCTTAACAGGAGCAACCAATGACGGATTTAGTACAGGGGATGCCATTAGAATTATAGAAGAAGAAGCGGCTAAATTACCAAGTAATTATACTGTGGCTTATTCTGGTTTAACACGTGAAGAGGTAAATGCAGGTAACCAAACCACCTTTATTTTTATATTAAGTATTTTGTTTGTGTATTTCTTATTAAGTGCACAATACGAGAGTTACTTACTACCTTTTGCAGTGGTACTTTCAATTCCTTTTGGTGTATTCGGAGCTTATATAAGTACGAAAACTCTAGGACTTGAAAACAACATTTATTTCCAAATTGCCCTCATCATGCTTATTGGGTTACTCGCGAAAAACGCGATTCTAATTGTAGAATTTGCGCTGCAACGCCGAAAACGAGGCGAATCCATTGTAGATGCAGCAATCCACGGAGCAAAAGCACGTTTACGTCCAATTTTAATGACTTCATTTGCATTCATCTTAGGATTAATGCCATTGGTATTAGCTAAAGGTGTAGGTGCAGAAGGAAACAAATCTATTGGTACAGGTGCTGCCGGAGGTATGCTTATTGGAACATTATTAGGTGTATTTATTATACCAATATTATTTATTTTATTCCAATGGCTACAAGAGAAAGTATCTAGTAAACCTGCAGTAATCGAACAAAACATAGAACAATAATCGTATGATATCAATTTTAAAACATAAAGTACTTAGTAAAATTGCGGTATTGCTTTTTGCGATGGTAACATTACAAAGTTGTTTTGTTGCTAAAGATTATGAGCGACCTCAATTTGAAGAAACCCAAGATTTATACAGAACAGATAATCTGCCAACAGATAGTATTTCTATGGCAGATGTGTCTTGGAAAGATTTATTTACAGACCCGTATTTAAATCAATATATCGAAGAAGGTTTATCAAACAATATCGATATAAGAATGGCCATCCAACAAATGGTTGCAGCAGAATCTTATGCGAAACAAGGTAAAGCAGGATATCTTCCTTCAATTGGGATTGGAGCGACTGCAACACACCAAGAATTAGCTAAAAACAGCCAGTTTGGTGCACTATTTAACGGAGCAATAGATCAATATGAATTATCGGCAGACTTATCTTGGGAAGCAGATATCTGGGGAAAAATCAGAAGTGCGAAACGTGCTTCAGATGCCAACTACCTACAATCAGTTGCGGCGCATAAAGCGGTAAAAACCATGTTAGTTTCTGGAATTGCATCTACATACTATCAGTTATTAGCTTTAGATGCACAACTTAAAGTGACAAACGAATCTATTGCCACTCGTAAAAAAAGTGTTGAAACTATCACTGTTTTAAAAGAAGCAGGACAAGTTAACCAAGTAGCGGTAGACCAAAGTATTGCACAATTTAATAATGCAAGTGCTTTAAAGATAGATATTGAAACAGCTATCTTTAGAACCGAAAACACATTGAATTTACTTTTAGGAAAAAGTGCTAATACCATTGCCAGATCAGAGTTAGATAGTCAGACGTTAGAAACTGAAATGAAAATTGGTGTGCCTTCTATCCTATTAAGAAACAGACCAGATGTCATGGCAGCAGAATTTGGATTAATCAATGCATTCGAATTAACAAATGTGGCTAAAAGTCAGTTTTACCCTTCTTTAACCCTAACAGCTTCTGGAGGTTTCCAAAGTTTAGATTTAAAAGATTGGATTAGTGCTAATTCTATTTTCGCAAATGTTATAGGTGGTTTAGCACAACCTATATTTAATAAACGAAGCATTAGAACGCAACACGAAGTGGCTATCGCACAACAAGAACAAGCCCTTTTAAATTTCGAAAAAACGTTATTAACAGCAGGAAACGAAGTATCTAACAGTCTGTATAAATACGATGCCGAAAACAGAAAAATTGTTTTTAGAGAGAATGAAGTCGAAGCGCTTAGAAAAGCAGAGTCTAATTCTGAAGTGCTTTTAAACAATGGTTACGGAACGTTTTTAGATTTATTAACAGCTAGAGCTACGGCATTAAGTGCAGAGCTTAATGTTGTAGATAGTAAATTACAACAATTATTAAGTGTAGTAGATTTATACGAAGCCCTTGGTGGTGGTTGGAAATAATCTGCATATCTTATAATTTTAATAGTAAAAGCCCTTTTCTTATGTAAAAGGGCTTTTTTGCGTTTAAACTTCCATATAATTCTAGAAATAGTTTAAAAAACGTTGTATTTTCGACTTTATATTTAAAACCATCTCGCACACAGATAATCAATGAGAAAATCAATTATTTTAACAGCCTTAGTTTTAGCTGTAGTCGCCGCCATTATGGCAACGGTTAGTGCCTATTATTTTGCTCTTATACCAGGTTTATTAGCACTGGCTTTAGGTTTTTATGGTATGAAATTATCTAAAGCGCGTACACAACCAAAAAAAACAGCGCAACTTGCCATATTATTGGGAGCTCTCGCCATATGCCTTTCTGTTTATAATTTAGTATTTGCCCCAAAACAAGAACTTACAATTTCGAACACTACCGAAAAAATTGAAGAACCGACTCCCGATGATATAGATGATGAAGATTTTAGTGACGAAGAACTAGATGAGTTAGAAAATGAGGTAACACCCTTAATTAAACCGACAGATGCGGTACCTCCTCCTGCAAATATTATTAAAAAATAAGATCTCCATATGACTATTAGACTTTGCTATAAAAAAAACAAAGCAGTGCTTGCAACGGTATTATCCATACCTTTTTTTATGATTTTAGGGTGCTCTAACACCTCTAAAAATCAAAACACATCTGAAGATGCTACCCTATTAGATAGTACTTTAATTAGGGAATACACCAATACTATAACTGCATCAGAATTAAAACAGCATTTAGAAATATATGCTTCAGATGAATTTGAAGGCCGCGGAACAGGAACAAGCGGACAAAAAAAAGCAACAAATTATTTAAAGCAGTTTTACATTAAAGAAAACATACTTTCGCCTATAAACGACACCATTTATTTTCAGGATGTTCCAGCCTCTTATTTACCTGAAAACATAAGCGATTCCGAAAATGTCTTGGCCTTTATAGAAGGTTCTGAAAAACCAGAAGAAGTCATCATTATTTCTGCTCATTTAGATCATGTTGGAATTATAAACGACGAAATTTATAATGGTGCAGACGACGATGGTTCGGGGACAGTAGCTTTATTAGAAATTGCTCAAGCCTTTAAACAAGCTACACTAAACGGACACGGACCTAAACGTAGCATTTTGCTATTGCACGTTACTGGCGAAGAATTAGGTTTATACGGCTCACGTTACTACGCCGAACATCCAATTTTTCCTCTAGAAAATACTATTGCAAACTTAAATATAGATATGATTGGCCGTGTAGACGATGCTCACAAAGATAATCCTGAATATGTATATTTAATAGGATCCGATCGCTTAAGCGACGACCTTCATGAGACTTCAGAATATATTAACACCACATTTTTCAACCTTGAATTAGACTATACATTTAACGCTCTAGACGATAAAAACAGGTATTACTACCGTTCCGATCATTATAACTTTGCAAAGCATAATATTCCTGTTATTTTCTATTTTAACGGTACACATGCAGATTATCATAAAGCGACAGATACTGTAGACAAAATAAATTTTCCAATGCTTCAAAAACGAACGCAACTTGTGTTCGCAACAGCTTGGCAATTGGCGAATCAGTCTAGCCGCCCTGCCTTAAACGAAGACATAGAAAATTAACCTATAAAATTAACATTACAAGAACTAAAGCCTATCTAATTAGGAAACACTTTAGTCCGTTCCTATAAAACACACCTTTAATTATTCAAATCAAAATTTATGAAAAAAAAGTACTTAATAGCTAGTGCTGCGGTTATCATGTTAAGTTGTGGTAGTTCTAACAAAACATCGACATCTTCAACAACTACAAATACAGAAACCGTATCAAAATCGACTAACAATGTTAATTTTTATGCCGAAACCATTACTGAAGCCGAATTAAAAGCCGATTTAATGATTTATGCATCAGACGAGTTTGAAGGTCGTCTTACAGGACAACCTGGTCAGAAAAAAGCAGTAGAGTTTTTAAAGAAACGTTATATCGATTTAAATATTCCTGCCGCTAAATCCGATGGTAATTATTTTCAGGATGTACCTTTAGAAATCGCAAAAAATCCTGAAGCAACGTTAACCATAAACGATTCTAAATTCGAATTAGGTCAAGACTATGTTTCTGTTTTATCTAGCGATTCTGGAACTATAAATACAAATGAAGTTGTTTTTGCTGGTTTTGGTATTGAAGACGAGGCTTACTCCGATTATAGTTCTGTAGATATTACAGGAAAAGTTGTTTTACTAAAATCTGGAGAACCCCAAAAAGCAGATGGCACTTACATTATTTCAGGAACTTCTGAAGCTAGCGAGTGGTCTAATTTTAGAAAGGAAATGACTCTAAAAAGAGATATCGCGAGAGAAAAAGGTGCGAAAGCAGTGCTGTTTTATGCCCCTAAAGACTACAAAAACGCGGTTAAACGTTTTGGAAATTCTAATGGAAGAATAACTCTACAAGATAAAAAAGAACAATTATATTTCTTTTTAATTGATACTAAATTGGCTACAGCAATACTTCCAAATATAGAAAAGATCCAAAAACAAGCAACTATAAAAACGGCGTTTAACTTAGATTATAAAAAGGTTAATGAAGAGATTCACTCAGAAAACGTTGCGGCATTTATTAAAGGAACAGACAAAGCAGACGAAGTCATTGTCGTTTCTGCGCATTTAGACCATGAAGGTATTAAAAATGGAGAAATCTATAATGGAGCAGATGATGATGGTTCTGGAACTGTTGCCCTATTAGAAATTGCTGAAGCTTTTAAAATGGCTAAAAATAATGGCCAAGGACCAAGACGTTCAATTTTATTTTTACATGTTACTGGTGAAGAAAAAGGACTGTTAGGCTCAAAATATTATTCTGACATCGACCCTATTATTCCTTTAGAAGAGACTATGGTAGACTTAAACATTGATATGATTGGGAGAACTGATCCGAAACGTAAAAGCGACAACAGAAACTATATCTATTTAATTGGAAGTGATAAATTAAGTACAGATTTGCACAACCTTTCTGAAGACGTTAACACATCTTGCTGTAACATCGAACTGGACTACACTTTTAACGACGACAATGATCCGAACCGTTTTTATTACAGATCCGATCATTATAACTTTGCTAAAAACAATATTCCTGTGATTTTCTATTTTAATGGAACGCACGACGATTATCATAAACCAACAGATACGCCAGACAAAATTGAATACGATTTGTTAGAAAACAGAACCAGACTCGTATTTTATACGGCTTGGGAATTGGCTAATCGCGAGGCTAAGATTACAGCAGATAAAGTTGTAGAATAAAGCAAAAAATTAGGCATTAAAAAATCCTTTAGTATCAATGGATGCTGAAGGATTTTTTTGATTTTATACGTTGGTATTAAAGGGCTATTTGTTTAGATATAACATATATCTCTGTTCTCCACTTCACTCTAACACCTTAAAAAAGTAATTCGTTATAAAACGGTCTTAGCACTAACGAGAAAGAATCGTAAAATTCTGAAGACACTAGCAAACGACGATTGTTATAAAGCGTAATGTTTTTATTATTTCACATCAAAAACCAAATCAATTTCGGTTGGAGGTAAACACCTTGTATCGTCACACACCATAAACTCTACAGTTCCATTAATCGTAAAAGGCACCGTCCCTTTAACTCGTATGCGTTGTTTAAATTCTGAAGTCCCTTCGAAAAACTTTATTTTCATATCAAAAATAGGATCATCTATAACATGTCCAGCACCCTCTTGAGTATTTCCTTTTTTAAGAAAATCTTTACTTCCCTTAAACGTAAAAGTTGTTGGAATCGGACCACCATCGGGCACAGATTGTGCATATAAATGCCATCCTTTGTCAATATTTGCTGTGGCCACTAACTCATATTCGGTATCGGATATTTTGTTTACCGATGTCGACCATTTTACCGGTTCTAATATTTGTCCGTTTACAGTTCCTACAATCATCAAGACTAGGAGTAATACTATTTTATTCATAATAAAAGGTGTTAGGTGTTTTTAGGTTTAGTTCAAATATATACGAATATCCCGTCCCGTTAAAAAACTAGAATTAAACTTATATTTCTTTTAACAGTTTCAGTCATCCTGTTTACTACAAAGTTTAGATTCCCCCCAAAAAAATAGAAGTAAAAAAATAAAGATGTTAATCAATTCAGGTGAACCGGACTAATCCAATTCTTATTTTTTAGCATCTAAAACTTCAAACTTCGAGTTGTTTGAAATATACTCCGGCACAATATCTTTTATAATTGAAACCGTCTCTAATGTCTTACAATGGGCATTTACCTCTTTTAACTTTAAGATTTGATTTGTAACATCACTGTTAATGGGCCTGGATTTTGCGATCATTATTTTTTCATGAAGGGTCGGTTTCGCAATTTCTCCTTCTGCTAATAACTCTTCATCAATCTTCTCTCCAGGTCGTAATCCTATTATTTTAATAGCGATATCTTTTGGATAACGTAATCCGGATAGCATAATCATGTGTAAAGCTAAATCATATATTTTAACAGATTTCCCCATATCAAACACATAAATTTCTCCGCCACTCCCCATAGCTGCTGCTTCTAAAACCAACTCGCAAGCTTCAGTTATAGTCATAAAAAACCGAGTAATGTCTTTGTCCGTTACAGTTACTGGACCACCATGTTCAATTTGTTTTTCAAACAAGGGTATTACAGAGCCATTAGATCCCAAAACATTACCAAATCGTGTAGTTATAAATTTTGTAGTCTCTGTTTTATGCAAACAACTCATATATAACTCAGCAATCCGTTTAGTCGCTCCCATAACATTAGTCGGATTAACCGCCTTATCTGTAGAAATCATAACGAACTTTTTAACCTTATGTTTTACAGATATATTAGCAAGGTTTATAGTCCCGCCCACATTAACACTCACCGCTTCGTAAGGATTATTTTCCATAAGTGGGACATGCTTATAAGCGGCGGCATGAAACACGATGTCAGGTTTATATTTAGAGAACAATTGGTCCATTCTAATCACCGTCCTAACATCGGCAATAATCACTTCAAAGCGTTCAACTTCATTTTGAATAAACTCTTGCTGAAGTTCATACAATGGAGACTCCGCAATATCTACCAAGATTAATTTCTTATAATTAAAATGCGATAATTTCCTAGCAATTTCACTTCCTATAGAGCCCGCTGCACCCGATACCAAAATAACGTTGTCCTTATACTCATCTATTAATAAAGGATTCACGATATTAATACGCCCTCTCCCCAATAAATCTTCAATGTTTACATCCTTAATTTGTCCAACCTTTAAATCGCCATCTATCCAATGCTCTAACAATGGTACTATTTTAACATGAATAGATGTTGACAGAAAGTGTTTAGTTATGTCTAAAAGGCGTTCAGAACTTATATTTTGAATTGAGATGTAGACCTCATCCAAACCATGTGTTTTAATAAACTCAGTGGTTATATGCTGTATACCATAAGCGTCTAGTCCGTGTATTTTTGTTCCAATCTTCTCAGCGTTATCATCTATAAAACCAAGTAATTCTATATTACTTTTCGAATCTTTTATTATCGCATCATGAGTAGCCCTTCCAAAACGTCCTGCACCATATATTAATATCTGGCGCCTTCTTTTCCCATATTGAGCACGGTCTGTTTGCATACGTTGATGCATTGAGCTAATCAATAATCTAATACCTATTAGAAAAAGGAGATTCAACAGTAAGTGAATACCAATAATCGAAACAGGTATATTAAAAACAGTCTTAAATCCGGAATATTGACTCAAATAAGCAAACCCTATTAAAATTAGTGCTAAAATACAAACGCAAAAAAACGCATTAAACACAGCCTTACCTTCTGTACGTCTCCGTAAACCACTAGTTGCATTTACAATACCATAACTAAACGATGCTGCGATTAAAACTATGGGGAGCTTAGTAAGTAACGTTCCAATATTATTAAATATTTCCAAACTATATCTAATCATATAAGCTAGAAAAAATGTAATCGTAATCAGGCACAAATCACATATTAACATACCCCGTTTTGAGATATTTCTATCCAAAAGTTTGTTTAGTATATTATTCATTTTTGTTAAAATAATTGATAATTACTGAAACGATTCTATGGAGGTCGTCTTGAGTTAGATTAGAACCACTTGGCAAACATAAACCACGTGCGAACAAATCATCCGAAACACCATTTATATACCGAGGTGCATCTTTAAACACGGTTTGCTGATGCATGGGTTTCCATAACGGTCGCGATTCTATATTATCGTGTTCAAGATGCATTCTTAACCTCTCTTGCTCGGTTTCATCGTTTAATAAAACACAAGTTAGCCAGCGATTAGAGTAAAAACTTTCAGGTTCTTCTAAAAAAGCTATACCATCTATATGTGATAATTTTTCCTTGTAAAACTTGAAATTTTCACGTCGTTTTTGAACATGATCTACTAAAACGAGCATTTGTCCGCGACCTATTCCAGCTATTATATTTGACATTCTGTAATTATATCCAATCTGTGAATGTTCATAGGCGACAGCCTGATCCTTCGCTTGAGTCGCTAAAAAAATGGCTTTATCCTTACGGTCTTGCGATGAACAAACAAGTGCACCGCCTCCAGAGGTGGTAATAATTTTATTACCGTTAAATGAAAATATCCCATAGTCTCCAAACGTACCGCAGTGTTGCCCTTTATAAGTACTACCCAACGCTTCAGCACTATCTTCTACGATTGGAATATTATAGTGTTCTGAAATGGCTTGAATCTCATCCACCTTATAAGGCATACCATATAAATGAACAGCAATTATAGCTTTAGGGGTTTTACCTTTACTCATCCGATCTTTAATGGCTGTTTCTAAAAGTATTGGACACATATTCCAGGTGTCACGTTCACTGTCAACAAAAACAGGCGTTGCCCCTTGATAAACGATTGGATTTGCTGAAGCAGAAAATGTTTTGGACTGACAAATAACCTCATCACCAGGCCCTACATGTAATAATATTAAAGCTAAATGTAACGCTGCTGTACCAGAACTCAAGGCCACAACGTCGTTGTTCTGCTTAAGATAGAGTTTTAAGTCCGCTTCAAAACCCGAAATATGTGGACCTATAGGAGCAATCCAATTCGAAGAGAAGGCTTCATTAATAAAATCGATTTCGTGCCCACTCATATGTGGTGGTGATAACCATAGTCTTGAATTCATAAATTAAATTATTACAAATAACATAAAAACATATTTTACATCTACTTATAGATTATCGCATGAATTAAACCTAAAAACAAATTATTAATTTCAGTAAATTTATTAAGAACAATTCAATAAAAGCAATAAATAGCGGATATTTACCTGAATTTATATATGAGTTCTAGTATGTAATCAGGTGTTGTCCTAGAATGCTAAAATCAATATAAAAAGAGAACAAGATCACTAATATATGTATAAAAAGGGTTTTAAAAGAGCTATGGATATAACAGCCGCTATACTAGGTTTTATGCTCTTATTTCCAATATTTACATTAGTCACATTGGTATTGTTTATAACCCATGGTCAAGCTTTTTTTATTCAAAATAGACCTGGGAAAAACGAAAAAATATTTAAAATCATTAAGTTTAAATCCATGTCCGATAAAAAGGATATACACGGTAAATTGTTACCGAATTCCGAACGCATCACTACTTTGGGGCGATTTATAAGAAAAACGTCTATAGATGAAATCCCTCAACTATTAAATGTTATCAAAGGCGATATGAGTATAGTCGGACCACGCCCTTTACGCGTCAGTTATTTGCCATATTATACACTTGAAGAGGGATTAAGACATACTGTTCGTCCTGGAATTACAGGATTGGCTCAAGTTTCAGGTCGAAATGCTTTAAGCTGGGATACTAAACTATCTAAAGATGTCGAATACGTAAAACAACTAAGCTTTTTATTAGATGTAAAAATTCTACTAAAAACAGTAGTAAAGGTTCTAAGCGCATCCGATATAGAATTAGGGCCTGATGTCTTAGAGTTGGATGAGTATAGAAAAGAAGCCTCAATTTTAAAAGTGATGGACGCTAATAAGAAATAGTTTAATCTGTTTACTGCTCTTCTAGATTTAAGATGTCCACGCGAATTCAAGAACAGAGTTTAAAATCACACCATCAATCAAAGTAAAAGAAGACCAAATATAAATCATCAAGCGTAGCATTAAATACTTAAAGGGCGTTCGAGCGGAGTCGAGAACTAAAACATACATTAAACATTCTACAGAGCATTCAAGAAAACTCAAGAACTAAAACAAACATCAAACGTAGCATTAAATACTTAAAGGGTGTTCGAGCGGAGTCGAGAACTATAACAAGCAACAAACTTAACGTTAAATACTTTTCAAGGCGTTCAAGCAAAGCCAAAAACTAAACATACTTTCCAGGGCATCCAAGCAAACTCGAGAACTAAAACAAGAATAAAACTAAGCATTAAACATTTCCAGGGCGTACAAACAAACTCGAGAACTAAAACAAACATCAAACGTAGCATTAAACCTTCTCAAGGTGTTCAAGCAAACTCGAGAACTAAAACAAACATCAAACGTAACATTACATACTTCTCAAGGAGTTCAAGCAAACCCGAGAACAAAAACAAACATCAAACGTAGCATTAAACCTTCTCAAGGTGTTCGAGCGGAGTCGAGAACATAAACAAGTATAAATCTTAACATTAAACATTCTCCAAAGCATTCAATCGAAGTCAAAACCTAAACATTCTTTCCAGGGCGTTCGAGCGGAGTCGAGAACATAAACAAGCATTAAACATTTCCAAAGCATCCAATCAAAGTCGAGAACATAAACGTATCAAACTCAAAAACAAGCCTACTGTCCTCTAAAAAATATAACCGTACTAATGGTTTTTACAATCACATTTAAATCAAGAAAAAAACTACGATGTTTTATATAAAACAAATCGTATTGCAATTTCATAAGGCTATCTTCAACCGTATCGCCATAACGCACTTTCACCTGTGCCCAACCTGTAATACCCGGCTTAATCATATGCCGCGCTTCATAAAAAGGAATAACCTCAGCCAATTCCTTAACAAACTTCGGCCGTTCTGGTCTGGGTCCTATAAGACTCATATCGCCCTTTAATATATTTAAGCATTGTGGTATTTCATCTAATCGCGAACGCCTTAAGAACTTTCCAAATCGGGTAACGCGTGCATCATTTTTAGACGCCCAAACCGCACCATGCTTTTCGGCATCTACCACCATCGTTCTAAATTTTATAATAGAAAACAAATTCCCATGTTCGCCCACACGCTGCTGACTATAAAATAAAGGCCCTCGGTTTCCTATTAGATTCCCTAACAGCACCAAAGGCAAAAACGCAATCCCGACAAGGCATCCTATTAGCGCAAAAACCATATCAAATATCCAACGCTGAAACAAATACAGCTTATTCTGGTTATTCCTATTAAACGGAAAATACTTATAAAAATCCTTCCCTAAATAGTGCACCGGAATACGATAAGTCATTTCTTCAAAAGCTTGTGTATATTCTTTTATCGCAAAGCCGCGATGCAGTAGATGCATTAAATCCTGATATAAACTGGGCGTAATCAACTCCGAGTTATAAGTCGCCACTATAACTTCTGTTACATTTTTGTCTACTATAATTTTATTTAAATCTGCAGCCTTATATTTCTTAACCAGTTTGGGTAAAAGCGTATTACTGGGTTCACAATTAATAAATCCTACAATTTTATAATTCGGATCTACCGCTTTAAAAGACGATACGATCTCGTCTATATGCGTAGGTTCTCCAACCAACAATACATTTTTATAAAACCGCGGACTAGATATTAAAGTAATATACAAAGCGCGCCAAAATAATAAGCCCCCCAGTATCCCTAAGAAGAAAAAAAAGATTTGTATACGTTTATCGGGTAAAAAGGGAGTAAATAATGGCGTTAATAAATAAAAAGCCACCACCACCATGGCCGTCATAAACACGTTGGGCAAAGTGGACTGGAACGTGCTCGATTTTTGTAAATCATAAATCTCAAAAACAGTCCCAAATAGACTAAGGTAAACAACTAACACAATTACCCAAGACCAATTTTCATTAGACAACGTAAAATAATCAAAATGAAAATAAGTACTTAAAGCAAACAAAACGGTTAAAACAAAACCTATATCCACAACGCGTAGTAATATCTTACGTTCAGAGATATTGAATGAGATTTGGTTTTTAGTCATTATGGTGTAGGAATTTACTTGTAAATATAGACGAATACCGCTTACAATACCCACCAACCGTCCGTCAATCGATATAATGTTAAAATTTTCGACAAAAGTCGAAAAATATTAAAGTATTTAAAAGCCCTTTTTAAAATATTAGAAATCAAAAATAAACAATTAATACATAGCATGAAACCTCAACTGGGGCTAGTCTTAAAAAAACAACGCCCGAGCTTAGGCTAAGGCGTATGTTTATTATAATTCAATTTAAAATCATGCTATAAAGCTACTTTATATTTAAAAAATATAGGCACAGCATAATTTACTTTTACAGGTTTACCCCGTTGCATACCAGGTTTCATTCTAGGCAACAATCCAATAATACGCTCTGCTTCTTGTTCTAAAATCTTATCCGGACCTCGAGATCGTATGCCTACAATATAGCCGTTTTCATCGATAACAAACAAAACAGAAACACGTCCTTCTATTTGCAAGTTTAAAGCTTCTTCTGGATATCGAAAATGGGTTTTAATATGGGCGTTCATTTTAGTCTGAAAACAAGCTAAAGACGCTGCTTTAGATAAACCTTCACACCCCGGAAACACGGGAATATCTTCTATTACGGCAAACGGAACTTCGGCCACTTCTTCTACCTCATCTACAACAACATCATCTACTGCAATCACAGCTTCTGCGGGTGCAATACGGTCTTCTTGCGAAGATTCTGTACTCTCTATCACGGTTTCTTCAATATCGTCTATAGACTCTACTACTTTTATAGATTCGGAAACCATAACAGGTGGCGGTGGCGGTAAAGGAATATTAACTCTCGTAATTGGTATGTCTTCTTGAAATTCAGGAGCCAAATCAAGAACTTCTATGTCGTCTAAACCCGTATCAAAGGTTCTATATTCTAGAGCCTGCCAAGAAAAGAATAACATAATGTTTAACCCGATAGCAAAATATATACTGCTATTTCTCCCAATGTCTAGTTTTGGATTTTTTTTAGCTTTCATAACGATATATTTTAAAGTTAACCTTCTATTTCTACTCCTATTAAGGTAGAAAATATACGTTTAGAAAACTATGACAACCGTCATATAAC
The DNA here is from genome assembly GCF_051016085.1 of Formosa bonchosmolovskayae. Lineage (GTDB taxonomy): Bacteria > Bacteroidota > Bacteroidia > Flavobacteriales > Flavobacteriaceae > Formosa. Next base: position 2,417,051 of record NZ_CP174605.1, on the reverse strand, counting down.
CAATAAAAACAACAACCTCAAAACACTAATAATCAGCCACTAAAATCAACCACAACTGCTGTCTTAAAACCATTAAGACAAGACGTCCATCCACTGTAATTTCACCACCTCCCAATCATACTTTTCAACTTTTGTTCTGGCGTTAGCAACCATCAACTGGGTCGCTTCAGTGTCCTTAGCCACCTTTAAAATCGCTTCAACAAAAGCTACACTAGAATTTGGTGGGACCAAGACACCATCTACGCCATCATCTATTAAAAAAGGCATCCCCCCCACGTTTGTAGAAACTATAGGTAAACCCAAAGCCATGGCTTCTATAACACTCACAGGCATATTATCAAAATTAGTGGTGTTTATAAATACATTATAATCTTTGGCAAGATGGGTCCATTCAGCCTTGGTTAGTTTGCCTGCAAAGGTTACTGTTACGCCTAAATCTTCGGCATAGGCTTGCACTACCGCCATAGAACCATCGGTATCTGGACCTACCATACATAATTCGGCAGCTTGTCCAGCATCTAAAAGTTGTTTTAATATAGCGACTGCAAGTTTCGGATTGTAAATGGTAGAAAACGAACGCACCCACAGTAATTTAATAGTATCAATAGGCCGCTCCTCAAAAGTATATTGCGCCAGTTGTAAACTGTTAGGAATATAAACCACATGTGTGTAACCATAATCTTTAAAAACGGACTCCAAATATAACGAGGGCGACACCAATACTTTAGCCCGCTTAAATAAAGCTTGACTCAATCTGGGATACTCCGCTAAGCGTTTAGGTAAATTGCCTCCATGTAAAATGGGGATATAAGGCAATTGTAGTAAACGGCATACCTGACTCACAATTACCGCATAGTAAAAATTCTGAGTGCTATAGGTGTCTATTAAAGCATGATCCATTCGGGGACCAAAGCGTACCGTGGCCTGCACCATATCTAAAATGCGACGCCCCTTATTTATATAAGCCGATTTACACAGCACCTTAAAACCTGTACGTTCTAAAGCTGCCGATAAGCCTTTCATATAAGAGACATTGGTCTTACTACTGCTTAAGTTGTTTCCTAAGTATAGGACGTTTTTTTTCATGCACGATGTGTAATAAAGATAAACCATAAATAAAACCAGGTGCCGCGATACGCATGGCAGAGTGGTTAATAGTGGCAAACCAAAATATTAAAAATGAATAAAACAAAAGATTACCTTTATGTTTTGTTCGGTATACTAAGGGTTTAAAAATTAAAATACATAAAATAATCACCCCAAATATACCATGCTCAGAGAATAAACGGCTCACCTCATTATGCGAGGCTATAATTTGGCCTTCCTCTTCCAAACGTACCTGCTTCATGCCATTGGCCCCTACTCCCAAAAACGGATGCCGTAAGAATCCATCAAATTCACGAACAACCAAATCCACACGTCCAGTAGAGACATCTTCCTTTTCCCTACCTATTGCATCCTTATTAGTATACCTATTTTCTATTAAACCTCCAGTTTGATCCGCCGCGATAGACCAGGTAATGATAACACCTATAATCAACAAAGCTAAAGCGCCAATAATTTGTTGCCGTTGTTTAAATCGGGAACGCCCATAAAACACCACCAAAAACCCTAACATCATCATTATTGCTGCGATAACTCCCCCGCGACTAAAAGTAACTAAGGCTCTAAAAGACACCAAGGCTAGTAAAACTAAATTAAAAATCTTCAAAAAGAAGGAAGGCGATTTTAAAAAAAACCGTACGGTAAGTGCTACCATTCCTAACCCTAATAAGGTAGCTACCTGATTAGGCCCATAACCTCCTGAGGCCGCAAAATTAGATCCGGTACCTTGCAGTACATCTTTTATACTCGGATTGTATAAAAACAAATACACCATCATAGCTACAATCGGGAAGCTCATACAAGCCAATATTTGTAGTAATTGCTCTTGGGTTAAACGCTTATCGTAACAAAACAAGGCAGAAGCGCCTAAACACACGGGGCCACTCAGTACAAAAGCAATCGATTTTCTAAAATTCAAATCGTAACCTAAAGTCATAGAGGCCACTAATACCGAGGGTAACAATAGTATGAGATAAAAAAAATAAGGATAGCCCTTGCCAGAAACCCCATTAAAAAACATCCCCATAAGGACCAGTAAAATAATATAATACTTAGAAAACTCATAAAACAAGCCACCTCCCGTCATCCTAAAAAAAGATTCCGCTGCGGCAATATAAGCGCAACCAAACAGCACCCACATGGTCTTTGCAGAATCAGGAACAAAAATAACTTTTCCTATAAAAAACAGGGCCGTCATCGTAAAATACAGATTCGAAAACTTAGGGATAAAATAAACCCCCACCCCAATCAAAAGATGCATCACCACTAGAGCCACATACAAATCATTAGTAAACCGATATTTTTTAGTTTGATTTTGTTTCATATGCTTTATACAATCCTACCATATACGCTCAGTATATGGTTTAAACAATTGGTTTCAGAATAATGCTGTTGTACATATTGCTGTAGCGCATCACGCATGTTCATACGTAAGGGATTCTCTGCAATTAGGTTCAATACAGCATCAGCGAAAAGACTGGCATCCCTAGCAGGAACCAATCGTCCCATACTACGGTTTACAATCACCTTATCACAGTCGCCCACAGTGGTGGCCACCACAGCTAAACCTGCCATTCCATATTCTAAAAGCGCCAAAGGTAAGCCTTCAGACTGAGAGGATAACACTCCTATATCCATATGGTCTAGTATAGCCGGAACATCTGCACAACTTCCGTAAAAAAAAACAGAGTCATCTAACTGCAATTGTTTTAATGTATTAAACACCTCTTCAGCATAATCGTCCTCAAAATTTTTCCCGACACAGTGTAATGTCCAATCCGGATAGGTTTTATGGATCTGTTTAAACGCATGCAACAATGTAATATGGTCTTTTTGGGCTCGCAAATTCGCCAGACAAACAATACGTTTCCCGGCCTGACCTTGTATTGGAGTTTCTAATACTGTCGCTTTTGGCGACACAAAATTAGGCACCACATCTACGGCTTTACAATACAGTGTGGTACTATCCCATGCTTTCAAGGTGTCGTTTACAGCTAGTATATGTGAAAAAGCCTGAGAGCAGATTTTTAAAACCCGTTTCGGACGCTGCGCTACAAATTGGCTATTCCCATAATGGTCGTGCCATATTAAGTATACCTTAGGATACATCCATTTTACTAAAGTCGCAATAAAAAAAGAAGACGCATGAGCATGAATTATGGTAATCTGTTCTTGTTTTATAAAAGACACCAATTGCCTTACAGCAGACAAATCTAAAGTCTTCGTTCGTTTTAAAAACAAATAGCCCACCTCTGGCTGTATACTAGCTTTTAGTAAGCCTTCTGCACGTGTCGTACATAAATAAGAACGCTCAACCTCTGTGACCAAGGCATTAGCTAAGGTCACAGCCATGCGCTCTGCACCACCAGCTTCTAAAGTGTCTATAAGTTGTAAAACTCTCAAATACGTGTATTTTTAAAAGAGGTTGAAATTACTAAAATATTTGGATATACAACCACAAACTAAAGAATCCAAATAAACCAACACACCACTAACTACCCCACCAAACCAGTACACCGCTAACGAACCAACTAGCCAACTAAACCACTACACTACTAACCTACTACTCCACTATACCACTACACTACTAACCCACTACTCTACTAACCAACTAAACCACTACTCCACTATTCTACTAACCAACAAAACCACTAACCAACTATACCACTACCCCACTATTCCACTAACCCCAAAAACCAACAAAACCAACTACCCCAAAACCCCTGCAATATCCATCTCCAACCGGTCAAAAGTGTACTGTTGCGACCAATCCAAGGCCTTATGTGCCATAACGTCCAGGTTTGAGCCTTTAAAAACGTGTATAAAATGAGACACCGCTACTTCCAGCTCGGGTTCCACTATAATACCACGAGATTCCTCACCAACCATCCATGCCACACAGGATACAGAAGTGGTTACGGGAATACACCCATAAAACATACCCTCAGCAACCGCTTTGGGCCAGCCCTCACTTTTAGAGAGTAAAATATTAAAATGAGCCGTTAACAAAGCGTTACGAACCACCGATTTATCTTGATTCCCATGCATCACAATACAATACTCCAATTGTTGAGCAGCAACATATGCTTCTAATTCGGGTCTTAATGGGCCATCTCCAAACATTTCTAGGCGCGCAGCGATCCCACGCCTATTTAATTCTGCTATAAACTGTATGGTTAATAAAGGCCGTTTTCCTGGCACTAACATCCCAGCAAACACAAAAACCAACGGTGCCGTATAATCTTTCTTACTAAAAGGCACTTTCTCGGCATCGGTATATGTGGCAGAAATAAACGGATGTATATTTTTGGTTTCTCCAGGCCATTCTCCATACACCAACACTTTCATATTACGTGTTAAAAATGTATTTCTCAGTATGGCTTGTTGTAACCGATACGTCCAAGGCTGATTACTATTAGGATCCCAGTTCCCTGCGTACTTTGTTGACTTTTGTTTTGAAGGAAAAAAGATTTGTGCAAAACAAGCGACCAATCCTATATTAGACGGACAACGCAAATGGAGATGATCTGCCTTTCGCATGGCACTCACACATTTAAAAAACACCACAGGTAATACTATTAATGTTTTTAAAACAGCAACTATACCCAACAAACTAAAATTAGGTACAGCTACAAATTTAAGATTTGGACTCGTATACGCACAATCTATAGCGTCTACCTCATTATTAGGTTTCTGAATACCAACCACTGTTACGGCATCTACATATTTGGTCCACAAATTCATTTCACGCACATAAGGCGCATAACCATAATAAGTATCATTTTTAATACTATGCTGTACTAAAGTGAAGATTGCTAATTTCATTAGTAATAAATTTCTTTTTAATAATTAATTTTTGGCTTATCAAACACTAATTTACACCAGCCAAATATACGCCCCAAGCCTTCCATAAACATAGCCTGCCTTTTATTTGATTGTATACAACCTAAAAATGTTAGAATTGTAAGTAACAAAGCAGTGCAATGCCATTTAATTTTCGATTTTAAACCGGGATTAGAGTATTTAACTCTCCAAATATACCACCCATTTCTAATCACCATTTGCCCATACTTAAACATATTAGGACGTCCTTCAACTGCATGATGGTGAGTGCATCTCGCCGCTGTATTTACATATAGTGGTTCTTGCTTGGCCAATCTTAAACAAAAATCGGCATCTTCGTATAAGCCATAGCCTTCAAAATAATCAGAAAATGTTATTGTTTTAAAAACAGCCATTCTATAGGAGGATACCCCACCCATAAATAACTCCACTTCATAGATATTGTTAGAAGGAGGCAAAAAACCTATGGCTCGCATATGCGAAAATGAAGGTAACCATCCAGGAGGTACATCTGGTTCTAAACCAAACATACGTCGTACTTTAAATCGAGTAGGCTCTTTCCTGCACCAATCATCAAAACAAAAATAGTCTGAAATAGATGTAGGCTTTTTATTTTGTTCCCAATGGACTTCATTTGTAATATATCCACCTACTGCAAGAGCTTCAGGATATAGCGAATAGGTCGCTATTATATGTTTAAAATAATTGGAATCTAAAATGATATCATCATCCAAAAAACAAACGATTTCTGAACGTTTATTTACTTTTTCTATTCCAAAATTACGCTGTCTCGTTAAACCTCGGTCTTTAGCTTCTACCAAATAATAATTTAAATTATTAAAATAATTGGCCTCTAGCATAACTCGCGTCTCGTCGTTAACAGAACCATCGACTATTATTATTTCATCGGGATATAAAGTCTGACTAACAACAGAATTAAGTAAGGTCAATAACGCTTTTGGGCGCATATAGGTGCAAACAATTAATGTAAATATCATAGTTAATTATGGTTTAAATACATCGTGTATTTCCTTAAAAAAGGCATTTCTATTCATATAAGTTTGCCATAAAACTCTATTTTTAGATTGTAAGTCTTTAAAATCTGAAGGACTTAACTTGTTATGAAAATCCACAATACTTTGTTCAATCTCAGAAGCATTAGAACTATTAACATACACCATGTGCTTAGACCAATTAATTTTCCAATCTAACGGCAGACGACAATCTGTATCTATAAACACCGGGATTCTGCCCATAGCCAACGTTTCGTATAAGCGAACAGAAAAATTACCTACACCACGTAAACAAAAGGTATAACCTGATTGCTCTATATTTTCAAAGAATTCAAAAGTGCTTTTAATATTTTCAGCTTTCGTTCTAGCACCACCCCTATATTTATCTCTAAACACAAAATTTGGTTTTAAAGACCCACTTCTTTTTAGTTTTTTTAAAATGGTTGCTCTTTTGATACTAGATGGATAAAATGGTTGATAATCTAAATGTTGTTTTTTCAAAAAACGGTTTAGTATATTTACTTTTAAGTAAACCAAAAACTCTTTTATAGCTTTTATTACACTTAGTTGTGCATGGCCAACAAAGCCTAACGTAGGCTTATTTTTTTTTTCAATCGGATAAAACTGGGTTTTCAATGTATACTCATAAGGATCTACTATAAAAGAAGGCATTATAAACGTATTAGCATGTAATTTAGAATGAAAGCCACCAACTCTAAAATTGTAGATTTCTTTTGCATTAAATGAATACCCAAAATCTCCTCCAGTATAGATCCATAAAGGAATATTATATTCTCTGGCTAAAACTAAATACCTTGATTTAATTCCCGATTCTAAGTTTCGGATATAATTATATTCTAAAGGAAGTATAATAATATTAGCCTCTTTAATACGATCTGTAATACAATAAGATTCACTTATTGTATTGCTTTTTTTATAATGCAAATCTAATAGCATGGGAAACACATAACGCCGATGATCAGGAATTAAAAATGTTTTTTCTGTATAAATTTTTAGCATAAATTATTTTTTAACTATATATATAGTTTAATTAGATAAACATCTGTCCTCCCTTAACTTAGAAAACAAGTAACCATAAGTTTAAAAATTAATATCTTTTATACTATATTTTAATAATACTTTTAATCTTAATAACAAGCCAAATTATCAAACTTTATCAATTATTTTATTTTAAAGAATTATTCTGATTTAAAAATTTATTTTTAAAATTAACCTTATATTTTCTAAAATATGCTCTACTATACCTTATTTTACTTCTTAGAACTATATAATCTTCGTTACTAAGAAATCTAATTAAAATTCTTTTAACTAGTATATTTAAACCAAAGTACCCCAAAACAAATAATCTAATTTTCCTTTTTATTTTTTCCTTTTTATTTTTTGGAGTTTTGTTTACCCATGGAAATTTCTGGAATACAATAGGCAACTCAAGAAAATTTTGTAGTCTAATAGCATCTTCATCTTTCTTTATATCAACAGTTATAAAATTAGTTTTTCCATGAAAATACTCCATTACTCTTTCTTCGTGATTACGATATTTTTGTAGATAAATTTCAGGATACTCAAGAGTGTTTTCATGACCATAAAAATGCTTTCTTACTCGATTATTATATTGATTGGACTGATAAAAGTTTTGAACACTTAATAACCAAGATTTTTCTTCTCGCTTCAAATAAACGAATTTCACATTTAAACCCAGATTATCAATGTATTCAAATATATCGTACCATGGATCATCTTGAAAAGCATCATAGCTTTCAATATATTTATCAATATTTTTAAAATTATCATTTAGTAAATCATAATATAAATTCGTATCAGGTCCTGTAACTAAGTAACCAAGTTTTTGTAATAATAGAGCAACACTAGTCGTACCTGTTTTATGAAGACTTATGATACAAATTTTATGTTTTTTCATTTGAGTTGAAATAAAAGTTAATTTTATAATAAACAATCATATTGTTACCCGTATTTTATTTGTTTTTTTTGACAAATAGAAATTAAAAAAATTACAGTAAGTGACTATCATTTTAGGTTTAATTTCGTTTTCTCATAAAACTATTAAATTGGTATTATTTTTTTATAAAACTCAATATTTTTTTTCGTTATCTTTGTATTAGAAAATTTATTAGACACAATTTGTCTTCCTCTTTTTCCTAATCTCTCACACAATTCAGGACTATTTATAATCTTAATTATATAATCAGCATAGCTTTTATGGTCTTTTGGATTCACGGTAAATCCTGTTTCTCCATGTACCATTAATTCTTTAGCCCAACCAATGTCTGAAGTGACTAAAGCTTTTTCCATAGCTAAACTTTCTAACCAGGTCATAGGGAATGCTTCTGCAAAACTCGGTAGCGTAACAACATGTGCCGAAGCAATATAATGCTTTACATCTTTATAAGGCACTTCACCTAGAAATCGAACCTTTTTTAAGGCTTCTGCAGTCAATATGTTTTTAATTAAGTCGATTGTTGACGTTTTTGTAAACACATCTATATTATCTTTTCCCAAAAACAACAATTCTGCTTTAGGTTCTTTTTCAATTAAAAGATTAAACATATAAGCTAGCTCTAAAACACCTTTTTTTCTAACCACTGTACCAAAATATAATATCTGATTATGCTTAATCTTAGTATCTAACGGTTTAAATTGATCAACATTTATTCCATTAGGAATAACGTATAATATTTTTTCAGGTAATCGAAAAACGTGTTTTGTTACGGAAGCTGTAAATTGACTTACAGAGACTATAGTATCTGCTTTTAATAAAGCACGTTTTTCTAATAATCTATTTGTCTGTTTTTGATTACGTTTTTCTAAATAACAAAAATATCCATCACTTCCATGTAAACGAATTATAAGTGGGGTTTTAAATGTCATAAATGCTGTGATCCCTGTCCAATCCGGAGCTTCCAAAAGATCAATATTATGAATTTTAACCTCGTTGGCTATTAACTTTTGCCAAAACTTACGCTGTCTATACCAACTAAAAAAAGGATATACCGTTTTCTTTATAACAATAACCTTTACACCTTCATCATTAATACCATTGTTATGATTTTGATTTACCACAAAAATAGTAGCCTGATGTCCTGCCACTACCAGCGCACTAGCTAAATTTTTTATACTAGTCCCTAACCCTCCAGATCTTTCTAAACTAGGATGCGGGTACTCAGGGGTTATAAAGCCTATGTGCATAATAATCTTATTTTTTTATTTGAAGATCGTTTAAAATCCGTTGAGAAGCTTCGTTACCCGGTTGCTCATTAATTTTAGAAAACCAATCTTCTGCATGTCTAATCTCAATAGCTTCATTATTTAACATCCTTAACAAATCTTCTTGTATCCCATTCGGATGATTCAACCAAAATACGGACTGCTTAGTGGGCATGGATCTAAAATGCACATAATCGTAAACATGTACACCTGTTATAACTTCCATCTTTTCGTTATAATGATAGTGCATATATGCACACGGCTTATGGTGTGCCACATAATCAAATACCATAGAAGACCCCAAATTAATAACACCAGCGGTATGTTCTGCAAGATTAGATAATAGTATCGCATCCTCCGGAGTGGGTAATTTAGCATTCCATCCTGTACCTAAAGCTTCCCATAACGGAGCTATTGGAACTATAAAATCTTTAAACGCTTGCAGTACCGCATCAAAACGATCTGAAAAATCGACTGGACAGCGTCTAAATATTATTCCTAATTTATGGCCTTGACTATTTAAGTTCTTAATAGCGTTGGCAACATCTCTTAAATACATAGGATCTTGAGGGGACGTAGTAACATCGTCTCCACTAAAACAAAAATAGGTCGTCTCGCTATCTAAATGATATTGTCTGTAAAATACTGACTTAGACACTATAAGATCCGCATCATAATGGGGTTCAAATTGTGGGGTTCCCGTAACTTTAATCTGTTTTGCTTTTACAAATGGGTAATATTTTAATAACTCCGTTTTCATATGTGAACTCCACACATGATAATAGTCCGTTTCTACATCTAACATAGACTTCGGTAAATTATCCCATGAAAACACGAACCCTACAGTAGGAATTTCTAAAGCTTTTGCTGCTTCTATTGGGGCTATAGATAGTATGGCACGCTGACTCGCACTGTATACCACATCGGGCGCTTCTTGTTTTATAATATTGAGACATTCCGTGTAATATGCAGTTTGCGATTCTAACTGCCGTATCCGCTTACGAAGGCTTAAAATACCGTGCTCGGAATTGTACAATCCAATTAATACTTGGGTTAAAGCATACTTAACTAAACTTTTAATTCCAGAAGCTCTCAAAGGAAACCAATATTTATGATAAACCGTATCCTGATCTCTTCGAATAAATTGGTTTAACTCCACGCGCTTCTTGGCGTTCTTAAAACTATCGGTTAATGGATGCTGTTTAACCACTTTGGGCATCACCTCTCGCAGCCCAAGTTCCGACAAAGGTAAAGGCGTTAAATTAAGAAACACGATGTCCATATTCATGGCTTGAGCCTGTTTATAAAACGATGTGTAAACAAAGTTCCTTAAGCTGACACCATCAGGAATGATAAAGAGTATTTTTTTTGACTGACTCACAGGTCTCTGAATTGTTTTTGATGATTTAATTGCCAAACTTCCTCCTGATTAAGGCAGTCCATAAACAGCTGAGCACTATTGCCTAATCCAAATTGAGGAGCCTTTCCCTCCTGTCTTGGAGTAATTTGAACATAGGACAAAGCCTTTGCAATGGCCTCTTTTGTATAATTTACATTAATAATATCACTATGAGATACACGATTATGCTGGCGAGTTCCAATATTAATTACGGGCACGCCATAATACGGTGCTTCGCGCACACCCGCACTACTATTCCCTATAACAAATTCAGATGCTTTTAATAAAGTTAAAAAGTATTCAAACCTCAAAGATGGAAATATCCTAAACCTAGCATGATCTCTTAAACGGTTATAAGCATTTAAGATGGATTGACTTCCTAAATCATTGTTTGGAAAGATCACCACATAATTATGAGTATCGTCCAACAAGGAATCTACTAAATTATCGGCATAAGTATCCATATCTTCAAACTCTGTAGTTACGGGGTGAAACATTACAATACCGTAATCATTAAAAGGAATTTCATAATAGGCTTTTACCGTTTCTAAATCCGGTAGGTTATTAGAAAACATGATATCCACATCTGGAGAACCGATTTCAAAAATAGCATCCTCTAATTCCCCCATTTGCATCAAACGTTTTTTAGCTTCCGCATTAGATACAAAATGCACATGACTCATTTTACTGGTGGCATGTCGAATCAATTCATCTATAGTTCCAGATACTTCTCCACCTTCTATGTGAGCCACTAAAATATTATTTAAACTCCCTACTATAGCACCTGCTAAGGCTTCTACCCGATCGCCATGTATGATAATTAAATCTGGCTGGCAGGTCTTAACATATTCCGACAATCCTGTTATGGTTTTTGCTAAAGTAAGATCCATTGTCGTTTCATCAGTATGATTTTCAAACGTATAGACATTAGAAAAACCACAGCGTTCAATCTCTACCAAAGTATAGCCATAAGTATGTTGCAAATGCATCCCCGTTACAAATACATAGGGTGTAAATGCAACAGCGTCTTCGACAATTTCAATAAGAGATTTTATTTTTCCGAAATCGGCGCGTGTGCCTGTTAAAAACAGGATATTTTTCATAATTAGGTTGACTCTAAATGGATACTAGCGTGTGATTCGCAAATCAAGGGGTCAAGATACTAATTTTAATGTATTTCTCTAGGTCTAAATAAGTTTACATAATTGTTTTTTCTCTAAAAACAGAAGTCTAGCTTTTTAGCACCTTGGGGATATAACACACCCCTAACCCCTCTCTAGAGGGGAATACTCAAACCCTAAAATATACAGGCCAATATAATAAGTAGAATAAATCACTTATAAAACCACAATGCAACTCCCCTCTCGCGAGGGGCCGGGGGTGTGTCCACTATACCCTAAACAAAACAAGAATCAAAATCACTTTCCCCTAATCAATAAAAAAAACTCACAATCCAACTCCCCTCTCGAGAGGGGCCGGGGGTGTGTCCACAATACCCAAAAACAAAACAAGAATCAAAATTAAACTCCCCTAATCACTTTAAAAACCACAATGCAACTCCCCTCTCGAGAGGGGCCGGGGGTGTGTCCAATACACCCTAAAACAAAATAAAACAAGAACCACAATCACACCCTAATAATCACTTAAGTAACCGCAATGCAACTCCCCTCTAGAGAGGGGCCGGGGTGTGTCCCACTTCACAAGAACTCATCTACATCTCTTTCTCATAATCCTCAATATAATCTAAAATCGCCCGAAGCACACTTTCCATCTGAGTTTTAACCTCTGTATCGGTAAAACGTAATACAGATACGCCTAGTTGATTCAATCTCTTTTCTTTAATTTCATCTTTACGTTGTACTTCAATAGGTTCATGAGTAAAACCATCTACCTCAATCGCTAACATCAATTCATAACAAAAAAAGTCAACTATAAAGCGATCAATTGGTTTTTGCCTATGAAAATCGTAGCCATGCATTTGTTTACCTTTAAGTTTTAACCATAAATAAATCTCTGCCTTAGTAGAGTTGTTTCTCAGCGATCTAGCATAGGCTTTTAACTTTGGGTCGTAAGGAATAATCTTTCGCTTTTTCATAGCGTATTTAGGTTTACACCTAAATTTACAATTTTATTAGGACATACTTGGTATTGCTTACTCTTGCATATAACACACCCCTAACCCCTCTCTAGAGGAGAATACTCAAACCCTGAAATTTATAGGTCTATATAATAAGCAGAATAAATCACTAAAATAACCGCAATCAAATGCCCCTCTCGAGAGGGGCCAGGGGTGTGTTCACTATACCCAAAATAAAACAAGAATCAAAATCACACCCTACTAATCACTAAAAAAACCGCAATCAAACTCCCCTCTAGAGAGGGGCCAGGGGTGTGTCCAATACACCCAAAAATAAAACTAGAATCACAATCACACCCTCCCAATCAATAAAAAAAACCCACAATCCAACTCCCCTCTCGAGAGGGGTCAGGGGTGTGTCCACAATACCCAAAACAAAATAAAACAAGAATCACAATCAAACTCCCCTAATCACTTTAAAAACCACAATGCAACTCCCCTCTTGAGAGGGGCCGGGGGTGTGTCCACAATACCCAAAAACAAAATAAAACAAGAATCAAAATCACACCCTACTAATCACTAAAAAAAACCGCAATCCAACTCCCCTCTCGAGAGGGGCCGGGGGTGTGTCCACAATACCCTAAACAAAATAAAACAAGAATCAAATTCACGCCCTACTAATCACTAAAAAAACCGCAATCAAACTCCCCTCTCGAGAGGGGCCGGGGGTGTGTCCAATACACCCTAAAACAAAACAAGAATCAAAATCACACCCTACTAATCACTTTAAAAACCGCAATCCAACTCCCCTCTTGAGAGGGGCCGGGGGTGTGTCCACTATACCCCAAAATAAAACAAGAATCACAACCAAACTCCTCTAATCACCAAAAAAAACCGCAATCCAACTCCCCTCTAGAGAGGGGCCGGGGGTGTGTCCAATACACCCTAAAATATAATAAAACAAGAATCAAAATCACACCCTACTAATCACTAAAAAAAACCGCAATCAAACTCCCCTCTTGAGAGGGGCCGGGGGTGTGTCCACAATACCCAAAAACAAAATAAAACAAGAATCAAAATCACACCCTACTAATCACTAAAAAAAACCGCAATCCAACTCCCCTCTTGAGAGGGGCCAGGGGTGTGTCCACTATACCCTAAAACAAAACAAGAATCAAAATCACACCCTACTAATCACTTAAAAAACCGCAATCCAACTCCCCTCTCGAGAGGGGCCGGGGGTGTGTCCTTCTACTCCACATCTTCCAACCTCAACTGCACATCATCAGGTAAATCAACCTTAGCACTTTTACCTAGAATATCATCAAACTGCTCTGCAAGAATCTCACCCGTCCCCGGGCGTTTTACCCAAATATTGTCCTTAGTAAACACCTCCCCTTTTTTAACCGGAGCAATAGTACATACGGTAGCAAAAGCAAAATCTATAGTTACCTGTTCTTCTTTTGCTGGTGCCTTGGTGCCGCCTCGCATTTGTGCCATTTCCGCACTGTTTACTATAAGATCTTTACACGCTTGCTCATCCATACTACAAATAATATCCGGACCAGTGCGTTGCATATGATCTGTAAAATGACGTTCTAAAATACTCGCCCCCAAAGCTACAGCCCCTAAGCACGCATTATTATTTAGGGTATGATCGCTTAACCCAAAGACTTTATCAGGAAAAGCATCGTGTAATTCTTGCATCGCTCCAAAACGCACCAAATGGATAGGAGTCGGATATAAATTAGTGGTATGCAATAAAGCAACGGGCACGTCATATTTATCAAAAATAGCGACTGCTTTTTTCACACTCTCTATCGTATTCATACCTGTACTTAAAATTACAGGCTTACCAAATTGTGCAATATGCTCTAGTAACGGATAATTATTACATTCTCCAGATCCAATTTTATAGGCAGGAATATCAAAGCGCTTTAAACGCTCGGCTGCAGCTCTTGAAAATGGGGTAGAAATAAAAATCATTCCCTTACTTTCAACATACGTTTTTAGAGCCAATTCATCGGCTTCGTTTAAAGCACATCGTGCCATAATATCGTATATCGATATATCAGCATTTCCAGGGATCACTTTTTTAGCAGCACCACTCATTTCATCGGCTACGATATGTGTTTGATGTTTTATCATTTCAGCCCCAGCCCGATATGCAGCATCAACCATGGCTTTAGCCACTGATAAAGAACCTTCATGGTTAATTCCTATTTCTGCAATAACTAATGGCGGATAATCTTGACCAATTTTTCGGCCTGAAATTTCTATATATGGATTCATGTATAATAACGTTTAATCTATGAGGTAAACATAAGAAATTGTAATAAAGGAATAAAGCAGATTAAAAAATAATATACAGATGGTAAAATAGAAGTTTTACTTATAATTTTCCTAATACTTATAATATATTAGCAATTCGCTTTTAATCACAAATTTTAAATGTTATTCAATTCCTTAGATTTTGCCATATTTCTGCCTATTGTTTTTATTTTATATTGGTTTGTTTGTAATAAAAGTTTAAAACTACAAAATGTATTAATTGTAATAGCGAGCTATGTCTTTTATGGTTGGTGGGACTGGCGATTTTTATCTTTAATAGCGTTTAGCACCATTGTAGATTACGCTATTGGTGTGGCCTTATCTAAACAAAAACACCAGACTAAACGTAAAATATTACTGTGGACCAGCATATTAATTAACTTGGGCTTTTTAGGCTTCTTTAAATACTACAATTTCTTTCTAGACAATTTTATTGAAGCCTTTTCTCTCTTCGGTACTAAAATACGAGCCAATACCTTAAATATAATACTACCTGTGGGAATCAGTTTCTATACGTTCCAGACCTTAAGTTACACCATAGACGTGTATAAGAGAAAACTAGACCCCACTAAAGATCTCGTGGCTTTTACCGCTTTTGTAAGTTTCTTTCCTCAATTGGTGGCAGGCCCAATAGAACGAGCTTCAAATTTATTACCCCAATTTTATAAAAAGAGAACATTCCAGTATGCAAAAGCAGTTGATGGTATGCGACAAATACTTTGGGGCTTATTTAAAAAGATAGTTATTGCCGATAATTGCGCACAATATGCTAACGATATATTTAATAATTACGATACATACTCAGGAAGCACTTTATTATTAGGGGCAGTATTTTTCACATTCCAAATTTATGGAGACTTCTCTGGATATTCTGATATTGCCATTGGAACCTCCAGATTGTTTGGATTTAATTTAAAACAGAATTTTGCCACACCCTATTTCTCCAGAGATATGGCCGAATTTTGGCGACGCTGGCATATATCATTATCCACTTGGTTTAGAGACTATGTGTACATTCCGCTAGGTGGTTCTAGAGGATCTAAATGGAATCAGGTCAGAAACGTATTTATCATATTTATAGTAAGCGGCTTTTGGCATGGCGCCAATTGGACCTTTATAGTTTGGGGCGCTTTAAATGCTATCTATGTTTTACCCATGTTACTTTCTGGGAATAACCGGAACAATCTAGATATTGTTGCTCAAGGCAAGTACTTACCAAGTTTAAAAGAATTTCTATCTATAACGCTAACATTTGGATTAACGGTATTGGCTTGGATTTTCTTTAGAGCAGAAAACTTGAGTCATGCTATAAATTATATAAATCAAATAGCGTCACTAACTTTATTTCAATTTCCCGTCTTTTCAAATGATGATTTTGTAAAACCCATTTACTTATTAATCTTATGTTTTATGTTTATAGAATGGCTAGGTCGTGAAAACAAATATGCAATAGAAAAATTTTTATTAAACAAGAATCGATTTATTAGATGGAGTTTTTACTGCTTCTTAATATATAGTTTAGGAATGTTTATGGTGACTAATGAAACGCCTTTTATTTACTTTCAATTTTAAAATTTTATGAAAAGGTTTCTAACTAATATTCTATACTTTTTTATTATCTCAACTATTTCATACTTTGGTTTAGTTGTAATATCTGGTAAGCTTTTGCGATCTGATTTTCGACCAAATTTGCCCGATGACATAAATTCATCAAACCTGTTAAGAAGAAAATTATCTGAAATAGAAAATTATAAGAATGTTGATATTTTATTTTTAGGATCTTCACATGCTTATCGAGGTTTTGACGTTAGATTATTTAAAAAAAATAATTTCACATCCTTTAATCTGGGTTCATCCTCTCAAACTCCAATACAAACTGAATTAATTTTAAGCACGTATCTGGATGAGATTTCCCCTAAGTTAGTTGTATTTGAAGTATATCCGGCGGTTTTTTGCGCAGATGGAGCAGAAAGTGGTATTGATTTTATTTTAAATGATTTAAAATCCTTTAAATCTGCTAGACTTATAAACAACTTAAAAATATACAACCTATTTATTTACAACTTTTTTAAAAAACACATAGAGAATGATAACTCGAAAAAAAACAATATAATTTCTAATCCAAATTATATTAAAGGAGGTTTTTTAGAGAGGAAAAACGCATATTTTAAGTATTCCAGTTACAAAGACTCCAAATGGAAGTTTAAGCCCTATCAAATTCAGGCATTCAAAGATATTTTAGACTTTTTGGAAAAAAATGAGCAACCTTATATATTAGTACAAGCTCCTATAACAAGGTCTTTTTATAATAGTCATACAAACAATGAAACATTTGATTCTATAATGTCAGAACGGTCAAAATATGTAAATTTCAACAAATTAATAAAATTGAATGACTCTCTACATTTTTACGACAACAATCATTTAAATCAAAAAGGAGTTGAATTATTTAACACAGAACTTATAAAGGTTATGAAAAAAGATATGAGTTTAACTAAACTATTTAATTAATAAATAAAATAACTACAGAGTCAAAAATTTTATTCTTCACTACTGTACCTATTAATTAAAAACTCAGCATAATCAAAATCTTCTTGAGTATCTATATCAACTTTGGCATAAGGATGACTAACAATAAATGGTAAAGCATCTTTAGTCATGATTTCTCCTGCATTAATAGCGTTTACATCTGTGATATACAATAGACCATTTTCGAAGTATAAGGGTTCTAAATCCTGACTCCGTTGCCCCGGTGTATAATTAAATGGCAAAAACTGATTATCTACAATTTTACCTAATTTGTCGTGATTACGACTTACAGAGAATACACTTGCACAATGTTTAGCTTTAAATTGTGAATACATATCTTTAAACAATGTTTTAGGACGTAATGGATTAGTGGGTTGTAATAATACTACAGTATGTATAGTATCATCTCCTAACTGATTTAAAACATGTTGCAAAGCACTAATAGTAGGTTCTAAATCTCCCGACAGCGCTTTTGGCCGATCTATAACCTTTGCTCCATAAGACATAGCCACCCGTTTTATTTCAACATCATCAGTACTTACATACACGTCGTCTATTTCAGATTGTTCTATAGCATATCGTATACTATGAGCGATTAAAGGAATACCGTCTAACGCTAAAAGATTCTTAAATGGCAATCGTTTAGACCCGCCTCGCGCTGGAATTACTACTATTGTTTTCATATTAGTACGATTCTGCCTCAAATTTAGAGAGTCCCTTATTCATTAAATATAATTTCCAAATATATTTTTTAAAAAACAACTTAGAAAACAATCCTTGGACCGACCGAACAAAAGCAGAACACTCCCTATATTCAGATAATTTAAGTCCTTCCGTACCTAGATTTTTATATTGTTTTTGCTCGTTTAAGAACTCTTCCATCCATAATTCTAAAGTGTTACCCATGTGATACGTATAATTATCTAGAGTTGATAATCTCCAAAATCCTTTTTTAGCAATTGGGTAATCTAAATGTTGCTCTACAGCATTTCCTCCTAAAAAATACGCATCATTTGAATTATTCAAAGTTTTAAATAAATCTCCTCTATAAGTCGCAACAAAATGACCTGAACCAACAACTGCATTAATCCCTGTAACAGATTTAATAGTTAGATATTTAGTTAAATGAATATCTTTATACAAATTATTATTCCCTATACTATCGGAAAACATTTTCAGTGCTTTAGGATCTTTTACTTTTGAAAACTTCAAGGAGTTTGAAAACAGCATATCAAAAAACAAGGCACTTGAATGGTATTTTATTAATTTAGGATTTGGTGTCGTAGTTACAACACCAGCCTTTGGAAAAGCATTAAATATTCTATAAGTCGCATTTTGCCACCCCTGAACAAATAAAACATCCCCATCAACCAGACTAACTAAATCAAATTTATGTCCAGCGACACCTTTTACAATTGCATTTATTTTTCCAATACTAGTAGTATGAATTAATTCATGTATTTTACCTTCTTCTTTTAATTCGTCTAAAAATTTTACAACCTCATCACAACTTCCATTATTAACTACAGTAAAATAAGTTTTATCGTGAGTAGTTTCAATTAAAGATCCCAAACAACACTTAAGTATTAATAAACTATCTTTAAAATAGTCTTTCATATGAGGAATATAAACAGGAACCACAACTTGATGAAAAAAATTATGTTTACTTAGAGGTTTATCCTTATTAGGGTTAAATCCTATTCTCATACCTTAATTTTTTATTGATAATTTATACCCCTTTAATGTGTTTTTTAATGGAGTGACATTTAAATTATTAATCAAACGTTTAACACCAATTATAATATTGGTATAATATTGTTGCTTTAAAACATATCTAGAAAAATGTTTTCTTAAGAAATAATAATATAAAATTTCTTTTTCTAAAGCAACATTTACTTGTTTCTTCATATCACGTTGCCCGCCAATAGGCGCATGTAAATGTTCTACTAAAATATCGGGTTGGAAATAAATATTAGCTCCAGCCTGTAATAACCGCATGCCGTAATCCCAATCGTCCCCCCAAATGGTATAGGTTTCATCAAAATAAAACCCTGCGTCTTTAAAGGTTTGAGATTTCACGATATTTAAACCTGAGCACACTTGTAATCTAAAACGCCCTTTAGAAAAATTGTTTGGCTTGGCAATAGTATCCAACATACTGCTATACTTAACATCCTCCTTATCCATACCATCAAAGGCAATTCCTGGTATTAATACATCAATAATATTAGGTGTTAAATGTTCTATGATCTTCTTAAAAGCTAACTCTTGTATTCTCAAATCGTCATCTAAAAAAAACAACCATTCCTCATTTTTATAATGCTCTAAAGCTAAATTTCGTGAATGATTAACACTTTTAGACTTATCTCCTTTTACAACTTGATAGGCATAATTTAAAGGTAATTCCTTTAAAGCGTCTTCAATACATGGTTCTGTTTGATCTACAATAACGACCTGCGATATATAAGAACTGAATGCTTTTAAATCTATTAATAAGTTTTTTAAACACTCTAAACGTTCTCTTGTAGGTATAACTAGAAAAAAATTATTCATTAAATAATACTTATTTTGCTGTTAATCTTTTCACAGTATTAAACACATGCACTCTTTTTAGCACCTTTGCCACTCCTGTTTTAAAATTTCTAAATAAAAAATCAAATGTACCATAAATTCCTAATGCATTATAGTATAATTTATTGACTTTAATCCACCGCTTATAAGAAGGTATATTATAATAGGCCATTTCAAGCTTCTTTAGTAAGATCTGTTTTTGCTTTGTAGAAAACACATAAGAGTAATTATGAAAAAGATATTCCATAAACTGAAAAGTCCCTTTATTTTTGGCTACATAATGTTGGGAATCTCCTGTTATATTTAATTTCGAAACTCTAACAGAAACATAAGCTGTATTAATAGAATAAATAGATTGATTATTAGAAAATTCAAATACCGCCATATCATCGGTATGCCAAGCTAAATTAAAAGGTTGAAAGCCTTTCTCTAAAACGGTAGCTTTTTTAAACACATATTCACTCAAAGAGCTACGTGTCTTTTTGCTAAATTTTCTTTCAAAAAAGTCTACCGCAGTTTCCTTTTCTGGATGTACAAATTGTTTCGAAGTTTGAACTCCTTTTTCATTAACAACATACGTAGACCACCGTATAACTTCTGCACCGTATTGTTCTATTTTTGGAAATGCCTCATAAAAAGAAGCGACAAAATTACTAGAAATCATATCGTCATCACCCAAAATTTGTATCCATTCTTCGTTCTGTACTAAAGCCAGACAGCGTTTCCACTGTAGTACTAAAGACGTACCTCCTAAATTTTCACTAAACGATTTATAAACAATAGACATCTGGCCTTTAAACTCTTCGATTAGTTCATGTGGATTCTCTGGACTAGCATCATTTCCAATGTATACTGTAAAACGCTTATCAGTTTGATTTGCTAAAGACTTTAAAGTATCCTTTAAAAAAGTATACTTGTAATATGGAATTATAATGGCTAACATTTATATAGTTAATAGTTTTATAAGAAATTATTTTTTAAGTAATATTAACTTTTTAATTGCTCCCCAATTATATAGTACTGGATATTGTCTTAAAATGGTGCGTTTCCTTTCCGCTTTAGGAAGGTGGCTTAACAAAATTAAAAATGCTATGTGAGAACTAATAAATCCAAACTTTTTTTTTAATTTAATTTTGTAATTAATAAATTTATTATCAGCAGTATCACTCCATAAGTCTAAATATTGATCAACATTATGAATTATATTAAATTTTTTTAAAGCTACTGCTCTAAAAAAATCGCCATCCTCTTTTTTAAACTTTAAAAACTCTGCTTTTAAAGACTCTTTGCTATATTTAATTTTAAAATACCTACCTGAGCAATTGTTTAATAGACTTAAATCTAATTTATCTTTAACATACCCATCTCCACAAGATTCAAAATAGGTTCTATTATCATAAATAACTACAGGTCTCCCACAAGCCATAGCTTCATACGCACTTCTGCCTAACCCTACGACCAGATCTGCGTTATTTATAGAGTCCTCAATGTTCCAAACTGCATTTTCAAATTTATAAGCTTGGAGATATTTAATATTTAAATCTTCACAAACACTTTTAATAAAATTGTTAGCTTCTTCTGAATGGCAAAGACTAAGAACTTTATTCAATTGTTTATTTATATCTTTTTTAGAATAAAATCTATTTGTATTAATACCATTATATATAATACGACTGTCAAATCCTAAATTACATAAGTGATTTTTGACCTCCTGCGATATGGCAACATGAGCATCGGCTAGAAAATAAGGTTGTTCAAGAGTAGGGAAAATTCCATGACATGTTTGAATAATAAAACCTTTTTTATATAATTCATGTATGCATGTATAATGATTAGCTAAAATAAGGTCATACTTTGGTAAGGACATAAATTGAACAAATAGTTCTTGTTCTATTCGCTCTGAAACATCTCCCTTCTCAAAAGTGAAATACTCTACATATATATTATTCCTACTTTTTAATTCTTCTATTAGAGTATAAGTGAAAGTTTCAGAGCCACCTAATTTACTTAATCTAGCATTAGCAACTAAAATATTTATTATAGCTTTCATGCTTAAAGATACTTATTAAATAAAGCAATCTCTTCTTGTAATCCTTCTGTTATCAATAATATATTGGCTTTAGACAAATCCGTTTTAAAGGAATCACTCTGTCCTTTTCTATATGCACCAGAGACACTTACTTTAGTTTTATTTTGATTTTCTAAAATTATGGCATCTACATTTTTATCGGAAACATTGAGGTACTGTAATACTTTAAGAAATTCCTCTTTAGTGTCTTTTAATAAATTTTCATAAATAACAATGTGAGATGCATTTCTATTAATAATGTCTGATAATACAGCATAATATTTCTTAACCTCTGCTATAGATTTGTCTATATCGTAATTTTCAAATGCCACCATCTGTGAAGAGTACATCGAATTAACAATGGCCACAGGATTTCTTAAAATAACTAGATCTTTACTATTGGGAAAATCCTTCTTTATTAAACTATATTTTAATGTGTGCAGTGGTGTTTTTTCAATAACGATTTTGCCTTCATTATGTTTACAAAATGAGGTTATAATTTTTTTTGCTTTTTTAGGCTCCTTTATATAAATCCCTGACTCACTAGTAGCGTAATATCCTTCTGAATCTTTTTCGATACCATTTGTAAATGGCAGGATATCCTCATGGGTTTCTAATAGAGACCACAGCCAAGTGGTTCCTCCTCTAGGACATCCAAATATAAATGAAACTTGTTCTTTTTGCCTTTTAAATAGCTTTAGCATTGTTAATCTATGAGTTTAAATTTATAATCAATCAGCACGCCTTCTTTTGAAATCTGTTCTCTTCCACTCTTAAAAAAATCACCTCCAACAACATTAAAACTTAAAGCATTTTCAATATCATCTTGCAAACCGTCGGCGCTAAAACTAGTTAGTTGAATGGTATAATCTCCCTTCGGTAAAGGGAATTTGGGAATAGAAAAAACTACAATATGGCCATTTGATGCTTCTAAATTCAATACGTTGGTATCTACAAAATAATTATTACACAAAAACCTAACACTCCCTTTGTTATCAATAAATTGCAATCTTATTTTTAGATTACTCTGTTTCATCTGTGTGTTACAGTGAAGTTGAATGCTATAGGATTCACCTGAAAGTAAATTAAATTGTTCATCACCTTTTTCATTCAATATTGCAATGTCTGTGAACAAAAAATTACCTTGGCCAGATCGATCTATCCGCGCTTTCAGAGGCACCATTTCTTGCATTTTATTTTGGCTTAAATAATAATCCACAGCCTCATCTACCCCACCTTCAAACACCGTGTTTCCATGCTCTAAAACAATAGCCCGCGTACACAAGTTTTTAACGGCAGCCATATTATGACTCACGAACAAAACGGTACGGCCATCGCTTTTACTAATATCTTGCATTTTACCAATGGCTTTTTTCTGAAATTCGGCATCACCCACAGCTAGTACCTCATCGATCACTAAAATATCAGGCTCTAAAAAGGCAGCTACAGCAAAGGCTAAACGCACACGCATCCCACTACTATAGCGTTTTACAGGCGTATCTACATAGCGTTCACACCCGCTAAATTCTATAATCTCAGATTCCTTGGCTTTAATTTCGGCCTTGGTCATGCCTAGAATAGCACCATTTAAATAGATGTTTTCACGACCGGTTAATTCAGGATGAAACCCCGTTCCTACTTCTAGCAGACTGGCAATACGACCTCGGGTTTTAATTTCGCCTGTAGTCGGACTCGTTACTCGAGATAATATTTTTAAAAGCGTCGATTTCCCTGCTCCATTTTTCCCGATAATACCTAGGACTTCTCCTTGTTGTACTTCAAAATTAATATCTTTTAATGCCCAAGCATAGTCGCTATTCCCTTTAGTACTGCGGTTATTCTCTTCCCCTATCTTTAAATACGGATCTTCTTTACCGCGTACGTGGTGCCACCAACGGTTTAAGTCGTGACTAATCGTCCCCGTACCTATAACCCCTAAACGGTATTGTTTGCTTATATTTTCGGCTTTTAGAATGATCATATTTTACTAATTAAATGTCTAGTTGTATAATGCTCGAAAAGCGTAATGGTTGAATCATAAATAATCTTTGTCTCATAATATAATTTTAATCCCCGTTGACTAGTTTCTTAATCCTTAATCTACGACCTCAAAACGGCGTAATAGTTAAATAATCTCCTGGCATATTAATAAATTGGTGTAAAATTATAATAACAGATAAGTTTCAAATCCCCGCTCCAAATAACCACTAAACCACTATACCACTTCACTACTACACTACTAAACCACTATACCACTACACCAATACCCCCAGCATACCCGTTTCAATTTTATTTTTATAGATACACTAACATATCTAATTGTTTATCTTAATTCTTTATTATTAAATACTTCAAGTACTCTTCCACTATTCCACCACACTACTTCACCACAACACAACTACACCACTACACTACTAACCCACTACACTACTAATCCATCATCCCCAATCCTTCTTCCAAAGTAATCAATTCTCGGTCTAACACTTTTCTCATTTTAGTAATATCCGGACAGCGACGTTTCATATCGCCTTCTTTTAAGGCTGGTAGGTGAATAATTTCGGACTCTGACTTAGTAAAAGCGCGTATGCGTTGTGCCAATTCCAGTATCGTAATTTCTTTATCGTTTCCTACATTGAGCACATCATTAATAAATAAATTGTGCTTGTATGCATTAACGCAGGTATCTATATTATCTTTTATATAACAAAATGAACGGGTTTGTAGCCCATCGCCATATAGTGTTATCGGTTTATTATGTTTTGCAGCGTGTAAAAACTGAGGCACCACAAAATCATCGCTTTGATGTGGTCCATAAGTATTAAAAAATCTAAATACGGTGTAGTCCAATCCGTATTGTTGCTGGTATGCTTTAAAAAAGGATTCTCCTACATTTTTAACAATAGCGTAAGGCAATCTTGAATTTAAAGGGGTGGTATTTTCATGCTGAGGCACCTCAAATGGCTCGCCATATACTTCCGACGAACTAGAATAAAACACCCGCTTAACCCCGGAGTTTTTAGACAAGCATAAAATATGCTTAATCCCTTCTATATCATGAAGTACGTTTATCGGATTTTCAAGGGTGCGTTTTACACCGACTACCGCTGCTAAATGAAACACATAATTAATATCAAACCTGCCAAAAACAGGTAACATATCCTTGTAATTATTAACATCGGCATTAATAAAATGGACATTTGGCAGTTGTGGTACATGCTCTATTTTCCCCGTTAGCAAATTATCGACGATTACAATTTGGGTATCGGGTTCTTGAGCTAAAGTATACGCCAAGCTACTACCGATATTCCCCGCACCTCCTGTAATTAATATTGTTATCATTTTCTTGTTACTTTATCCGTTGCTAGCTTTAAATATGGAATGGTATTCCACGACACTACAAAACTACTATACCACTAATCTAGTAAACCACTACACTACTATCCTACTAAACCAAAAAACCACTAATCCACTACACTACTAAACCATTAAACTACTAACCAAAAAAACCACTAAACTACTACACCATCTAACTACTACACCACTACACTACTATCCCACTAAACCAAAAAACCACTACACCACTATTCCAACCTACGCTTAACATAATTCCTATACCCCACCAATAATTTTTTAACACTTTCAATTTGAAGCTCTAAAAATATAGCCGCTTCTTTTTCTATAAACTCTAATTGTATGGCGATTAGCACCTGCGTTTCTAATTCACTAGCCGATCCCATAGCAATGCCTATAAACTGATATAACTCTTTAAATCCATTTCTGCCACTCCCTTCTGCGATATTAGACGGAATGGAAACTGCACACCGTCGCATTTGAGAAGTTAAACCATACACTTCAGACTTAGGAAAATGGTTCGTTACCTGGTAAATCTGTGTAACCAGCACCATAGATTCTTTCCAAACATCTAAGTCTTTATGATTCATATTTTAATTATTAAAAATTAACAACTCCACCAAACTACTAAACCACTATCCTACTACACCATTACCCCACTACACCACTATCCAACTATACCACTATACCACTACTCCATTACCCCACTAATCCAAAAACCACTATCCCACTACACCACTAAACCAACCAACCACTAAACCGTATCAATAAACTTCTTCTCCGTACTATTAAACACAATCAATCCTAGCAAAAACACCAAAACACTCACGGCTCCGATATAAATAATTTGCATGGTTGAGATCTCTCCAACCCCTAACATTATATGTCTGAAGGCTTCGATAACAATGGTCATGGGGTTATAGGCTACGAGCCATGATATACTAGGTAATTTTTCTTCGAAATAAGATAACGGATACATCACTGCCGATCCGTACATTAACAATTGCACTCCAAACCCCACTAAAAAGGTTAAATCCCGATATTTTGTAGTCATAGACGATATAATCATACCAAATCCCAGTCCCAATAGTCCCATGATTAGGACTAAAACAGGCAATAGTATCAGACTAATCTCTGGCCTAGCGGCGTAGGCCTTGTCTGTAAAACTAACAAAGTATAGGTAAAAACCAATGAATACTAACATCTGAATACCGAATTTCACCAAATTCGAAACGACTATAGACATGGGGATAATCACTCTAGGGAAATAGACCTTTCCAAAAATAGCCTGGTTTTTTGTAAAAGTATCACTGGTACCAGTTAAACAAGCTGAAAAATAATTCCATGCTGTAATACCCGCCAAGTTAAACAAAAATGCAGGCACCCCAGGCTGTACAGGAATAGCAGCCAAATTATTAAAAATAACCGTGAAGATTATAGACGTAAACAAAGGCTGTATAAAATACCATAACGGCCCCAAAATGGTTTGTTTATAAACCGTTACAATATCACGTTTTACAAATAAGAATAATAAGTCCTTATACCTCCATATTTCTTTAAAATTAAGATCTACAACTTTTCGCTTAGGCGATATGGTATACAACCAAGGTAATTCGGATTGGTTTGAAGAATTCAATTGCACTTTTTTTAGTCGTGCTAATATAACAAAATTGTTTTTAGTGCGTAAGGCGCAAGCCCTTGTTTTTAGCGGATGATTAAGTTGAACACCTCGATTACATCGAAGAGAAGCCAAACCTTACCCAAATAATGAATCTATTCACATTAAAACCAAACAAGAATCCCTCGAATCACAAACAAAAACCAACTCCAATAAACTACTAAACCACCACACTAATCGACTTACCCACTAAACTACTATTCCACCTTACTACTCTCCCACTAACAACTACACCACTATTCCACTTTACCAATCCCCCCACTAAACAACTAAACCACTAATCCACCAAACTACTAAACCACTCCTCCACCAAACTACTATACCACTATTCCACGTTACCACTCCAAAAACATCCTCCGAAAATAACACCCACTTAACACCTTACCTCCAATTAATGCCGTATTTTTGAAGCTTAATAAAAAGACACAATATGGAATTATCTCAAGTGAAACTCGTAGTAACCGATATGGATGGCACCTTACTAAACTCTAAAGGAGAAGTGAGTGCTAATTTCTATGATCTATTTCGCGAACTACAAGCCAATAATATTCAGTTTATTGCCGCTAGTGGCCGTCAATATTTTAGTATCGTTGAAAAACTTGAAGCCATTAAGAATGAAATCACCATTATTGCAGAAAACGGCGGACTTACAAAACGAGGAGATAAAGAGTTAGCTAAAACCATCTTGTCTAAAGAGAAAATAGACGCTATACTCCCACTGCTACGAACCATCGATAAGACATTTATTGTACTTTGTGGTAAAAACAAAGCCTATATAGAAACAGAAGACATTCATTTCCCGAAATTGTTAAGCGAATATTACACCGAGTTTAATACCGTAGCCGATCTTACCGAAGTCACCGATGACGAATTCTTAAAACTAGCTATTTATCACACCGAAGATTCTGAAGCTTTTATCTACCCGAAAGTAAAGCACTTGGAAGATGAATTTAAAATAAAAGTCTCTGGCCAAAACTGGTTAGATATCTCTCATCACGATGCCAATAAAGGCTTTGCTTTAAAACAAGTGCAAGACGAGTTTGGTATTACCGAAGATGAAACTATGGTCTTTGGAGATTATAATAACGATCTGGAAATGCTTGGCCGTGCTTATTTTAGTTATGCTATGGAAAATGCACATCCCAATGTAAAGGCTACAGCCCGTTTTGAAACTAAAAGCAATGACGCACTGGGTGTTGAAACCGTACTACAAGAATTAATTGATGCTAAGAAACAGCGCTAAGTAGTATTCTACAAAACCTCCCTAGTTCCAATGATAGGCCCAGAAACGAGAAATCTCATACGCTTTAAAACGCACTCGAATGCAAAACAAAATCACCTTCTACAAGGCAACATTTAAAACAAAGAATAGCTACTATATATCCTTAATGGAGCAAACCTGACTATACACATCAGTCTATTAAGCTCCAAAAGCCGTAACAACCAATTGTCTTGAACCTCCATAATCACGGTGTTCGCACAAATAAATCCCTTGCCAAGTACCAAGATTTAATCGCCCATTAGTGATGGGAATCTGTACACTTGCACCCATTATAGACGATTTGATATGAGCGGGCATATCGTCTGCACCTTCATAAGTATGTATAAAATACGGTTGGTTTTCGGGCACCATCTCATTCATATGACTTTCAAAATCGACACGCACCGAAGGATCTGCATTTTCATTTATGGTTAAACTTGCCGACGTATGCTTAATAAACACCTGCAACATGCCAACTTTTATATGTTTTAATTCAGAAAACTCTCTTATAATAGTCTCTGTAATTATATGAAAGCCGCGTTTATACGGTTTTAAAGTCATTTCTTTTTGAAAGGTTTTCATCGTAAGAGTTTATATTTAAAGAATCACGAGATGTAAATAGACTAGTATTTACAATGTACACTATTGCCTTTAATTTATCGGTAGACACCACCAACACCACATTAAACGGAACTTAATTAAGTTTTTTGTTTCTTCTTTTTAGCCGCCGGAAATAATACATTATTTAAAATAAGTCGATAACCCGGAGAAGTAGGATGTAGTTCCAATTCGGTTTTAGGATCGCCAACCTTATGGGTATAATCCTCAGGGTCGTGACCACCATAAAACGTAAAGAAGCCCTTGCCTTTTATACCGTGAATATATTTGGCCTCACCATTACTCGTATTTTCGCCAAGTACCAATACATTCGATTTAATCTCATCGCGCGTAAACGACGTGGTTTGCCCCATAAATCCTTTCACCAATGCAGTATGATTCTGACATAACATTGTAGGCACAGGATCCCATTTGGCAGAAAAGTCCATCAGACTAAAATAATCAGCATCTTTAACAATACGGCGTTTTGGCGTCATGTCTATAGATGAAAACTCATACACTCTAGGATTGCGTTCTAAAGTATAATTAGTAAATGCAAAAGTCTTCGAGTAATCAATGTCACGCTGATAATCGGGATCACTAGCATCGCCATCAAACATGGCTTCGCAAATATCTACACCTTCGGCAGATAATGCAATATCGAAGGAATCGGTAGCACTGCACATGGCAAACATAAAGCCACCACCCACAACGTAATCTCTTATCTTTAAAGCCACAGCCAACTTGGCATCAGACACTTTATTATACCCTAAACGTGCTGCCAATGCTTCGGCTTCTTTTTTATCTTCAATATACCAAGATGCCGTTTTAAAACTGTTATAAAACTTCCCAAACTGCCCTGTAAAATCTTCATGATGTAAATGCAACCAGTCGTAAAGAAGAAGATTATCGTTTAATACATCTTCATCGTAAACGGTGGTATACGGAATTTCGGCATAAGTGAGCACCATAGTTACAGCATCGTCCCATGGCAATTTTCCCTTTGGTGTATATACGGCAATCTTAGGTGCTTTTTCTAGCACTACGGCTTCCATATTCTGACTCGGACTATCAATAAGTTCCAGGATTTGTGTAGCCTTCTCGTTAGATACCACTTCGAAAGACACTCCTCGAATCTGACATTCCTTCTGAATTTCTGCAGTATCTGGTAGTAAAAATGAACCTCCTCGATAGTTTAAAAGCCACTTTACTTTTAATTGCTTATCCAGCGACCAATAGGTCATGCCATACGCCTTTAAATGATTTTTTTGTCCGTCGGCATCCATAGGAATTAAGATATACGAAGCAAACATCTGTACCGAAAAGAATATAAATAAGAAGAAAAATAGAATGCGTTTCAAAATAGTTTTGAGGTAAATATTGAAGTTGAAAGATACTTAATTTTTAATGTGCTTTAAAACACTTTAATAAAAGATTAGATGTTAATGTTTCCATGCCCAATTAATTCTGAGATGAATTAGCTTCTCCAGCTTTTAAAAGTACGTAGAAGCCCGAAACTTAAATCTGAAAACCGTTTCACCTGCATATATACCAGATTTCATTTCGTAACATTCTAACTATAACCTCGGTGTATCAAGCAAAAAACCATGAAAATCACTTTAAAAGCAACTTTCATGGTTTCTAATATATGGTCTAAAATGTTTAGAACGGCACGTCGTTATCGTCGTCTTCGTTCATGGCACTTCCAAAGGCATCGGTTGGTGTAGGGAAACTACTTCCAGAACTAAAACCACCTGCTGCTGCATTTTCATTTGGATTTGTATTCATTTTACTATGGAATTCGTAAGGCGAATCAAAATCGTCTAAGTTGTCGAACTTACCTAAGTGTCCTAAGAACTTCAGACGGATATTTTCTAAACCACCATTCCTGTGTTTTGCGATAATAAATTCCGCCTGTCCTTCGGTTGGAGAACGCTCGTCATCATCCCATTCTTCAATTTTATAGTATTCCGGACGGTAGATAAACGATACAATATCTGCATCCTGCTCGATCGCTCCAGATTCACGAAGGTCGGAAAGTAACGGACGTTTAGAACCTCCACGCGTTTCAACCGCACGCGATAACTGAGACAGTGCAATTACAGGCACCATTAATTCTTTTGCTAAAGCCTTTAAGTTTCGAGAAATCATCGAGATCTCTTGTTCACGGTTTCCACCATGGCTTGGCCCTCCTGTCATTAACTGCAAGTAGTCAATCATGATTAATTTAATACCGTGTTGCGACGATAAACGTCTGGCTTTTGCACGTAAATCGAATATAGAAAGCGAAGGCGTATCATCTATAAAAAGAGGTGCTTTTTCAAGTCCTTTTACTTTTACATTTAACTGTTCCCACTCGTGTTTTTCTAATTTTCCTGTTCTTAATTTCTCTGAAGATAATCCCGTTTCAGACGAAATTAAACGCATAATTAACTGTACAGATGCCATCTCTAAAGAGAAAAAGGCCACTGGTATATTTTGGTCTACGGCAATGTTACGCGCCATAGATAAGGTTAATGCTGTTTTTCCCATCCCTGGACGAGCGGCTACAATAATTAAATCAGAAGGTTGCCATCCCGAAGTTAATTTATCTAGCTTATCAAATCCGGTAGGAATACCACTTAATCCTTCTTTATTAGATATTTCTTCAATTTTCTTCTTAGCTTGAATAACTAAGTCTTGAGCAGTTTCACTCGATTTTTTGATGTTCCCTTGGGTAACTTCGTATAATTTGGTTTCGGCCGCATCTAATAAATCGAAAACATCCTTGGTTTCATCGTACGCTTCTTCAATAATTTCTGAAGAAATCTTGATTAAACTACGCTGAATAAATTTCTGAAGAATAATACGCGCATGAAACTCGATATGTGCCGAAGATGACACTTTTTGAGTCAATGAAATCAGGTAAAAATCACCTCCTGAAGCATCTAACTTTCCATTCTTCTTTAATTGGGTAGAAACGGTTAATAAGTCGATTGGTTCACTATTTTCAAACAGCTGAAATATGGCGTCGAAAATGTGTCTATGCGAATCTTTATAGAAAGCATCGGAGCTTAAGATATCGATAACCTCATCTACACCTTTTTTATCAATCATCATCGCACCCAACACAACCTCTTCTAAATCAGTAGCTTGAGGCGGAATTTTACCGCGTTCTAAATTGATTAAAGTGCTTTTGTCGACCTTGTAGCCTTGTAATTGATTCGGTTGTTTCATAACTGCGAAAGTAACTAAAATGATGCTATTATAATATGATTTTTAACTGTTGATGTTAACCTTTCTTCAACATTCTAACTGTTAATAACTTACAAAAATTGTTAATAACCATAAAAAAACCTGAAGTTTTTCAACTTCAGGTTTTATATGTGAGGGTATCAAAGGTTTAGTCTTTAAATACACCCATATTTTCATATTTAGTCATACGTTTTTTCACTAATTCTTTTGGTGATAAGTTTTTAAGTTCACCATAAGATTTCTCGATAACATCTTTTACAATAGCAAAGGTTGCTTTACGATCTGTATGTGCACCTCCTAAAGGTTCTTTTACAATTTGATCTACCAGCTTCTGTTTTTTCATATCCGAAGCGGTTAACTTTAAAGCTTCGGCTGCTTGTTCTTTATATTCCCAACTGCGCCATAAAATAGATGAACATGATTCTGGAGAAATTACCGAATACCAGGTGTTTTCTAACATTAATACACGGTCTCCTACTCCAATACCTAAAGCACCACCAGAAGCACCTTCTCCAATAATAACCGTAATTATTGGCACTTTTAAGCGTGTCATTTCAAGAATGTTTCTTGCTATAGCTTCTCCTTGTCCGCGTTCTTCGGCTTCTAATCCAGGATAAGCACCCGGAGTGTCTATAAGCGTTACAACAGGAATTCCAAATTTCTCGGCAGATTTCATTAAGCGCAAGGCTTTACGATAACCCTCAGGATTAGACATTCCGAAATTTCGCAATTGTCTAGTTTTGGTGTTATACCCTTTTTGCTGACCAATAAACATATAACTCTGATCGCCAATTTTACCCAAACCACCAATCATGGCTTTATCGTCTTTTACATTTCTATCGCCATGAAGCTCTAAAAACGTATCTCCGCAAAGTGCATGAATATAATCTAAGGTATACGGTCTATTTGGGTGTCTAGACAACATAACACGTTGCCATGGACTTAAATTTTTATATATATCTGTCTTAGTCTCTATAAGCTTCTTCTCGATTTGCTTGCAAGTCTCAGTTACATCAACATCACTTTCCTTGCCTATTATTTGGCATTTATCTAATTGCTCTTCAAGCTCTTTTATAGGAAGTTCGAATTCTAAATACTCCATACCAATTAAGGATTTCTAATTTTGTTAGCTTACAAATATAAAAACTTTAGCGTTCAAAATAGGTTAAGACTGTTTTCTTTTTAAAGCATTCCAATTTTTTATGATACCATTGAGCAATACAGCCCCTAAAATTATAGCTGCACCATAGTAAAAATTAGTCGACATTTTTTCTGTTTCCGGGAACAATATTACAGCCAAAATAATACCGTAAACTGGCTCTAAATTAAAGGTTAACATAACCGTATACGGACTAATATACTCCATAACTTTTACCGAGGCAATAAATGCATATGCAGTACATACCGATGCCAAAATAAACAGATACCACCAATCTGAAGTTTTTAAAATAAAAAATTCCTGACTAAATCCAGATCCATAAATTAAGATGAAGATGGTAATAAATATTACACCACTAATAAATTCGTAAATAGAAATGACTGAAGGCCTAAACTGCTTCACATATTTCCCGTTTAAAACTGCAAACAAAGCCGCTAAAAAGGCCGAAAGTATACCTAATAATATACCTTCTATATACTCCAATTCGCTTTGAGTGATTAAAACCACACCAAAAATAACGAGCGAACCAAAAACCATTTCGTATTTAATAATTTTTCGTTTCAGTATAATGGGTTCTAAAATAGATGCGAAAAACGCACCTGAAGACACCATAGATAGTAAAATAGAAATATTAGACACTTTTATGGCCGCAAAAAAGGTAATCCAGTGTAAAGCGATTATAATTCCTGCAACCGATAGTCGCGCAATGTCTTTAGGCGGAATTTTAATAGATATTCCCTTAATATATATGTAGCCATACATAAGTACCGTTGCCATAAGCATACGAAACCATACCAATGCAATGGCATCTATAGTTATTAATTCTCCTAAAATAGCTGTGAATCCCGCAATAAACACCAACAGATGTACATGCAGATAATTGAGTAATTTAGCGTCTCGCATTATATAAAAGGTAGGCGGCTAGCACCCCAAAAATAAGATTAGGAAACCATACGGCGATTAATGGAGAAAAATCGGACTGCTCTGCCATAACCCCAAATATTTTATCGAAAAACACAAAGATCATAGCGATACTCACACCAAATGCCAGATTGACTCCCATCCCTCCGCGGCGTTTTTGCGATGATACCGCAACGGCAATAATCGTTAAAATATATACGGAAACTGGTAAACTCCATTTTCTAAATTTCACCAATTCGTAGCGTCCAATACTGGAAGAACCACGTTTTTTCTCCTTTTCGATAAATTCGTTTAAATCGTTATATGTTAAGGTTTCTGCAATGTATTCTAAAGGCGTAAGATCGACTAAATCGAAACTAAAAATGGTATCCTTTCTTCGGGCTGTTTCAAACACATCGTCGTTTTCACCAACAGTACGTTTTACATAGTTTACCATACGGTACACCGAGTCTTTTTCGATCCAACGAATGTTTCTAGCGCTCAGTTTATAGACCATCTTATTATCTACAATATGCTCTAAAGAGAAGTTTTGCCCCATTTTATTCTTAGCATCAAAACTACTCACATAAATAAAGTCATGATCGTTTATCTGTCTATATACACTCCCTGTCTCTACCGCTTTTTTGTTGTTTTTAAAGTATTTATAATCGAAATCATTAAATCCTTTACTGGCCTGGGGCGCTAAATACATTCCCAAAACCAAGGCCATAATGGCAACAACAGTAGCACCAATCATATACGGTCTTAAAAACCTAGAGAATGATACTCCAGAGCTTAAAAAAGCAATAACCTCGGTATTATTGGCTAACTTGGAGGTAAACCAAATCACCGAAAGAAATAAAAATAACGGAAATAATAGGTGCGCAAAATAGATGGTAAAATCTAAATAGAATAAAGCCACCTCTCCAAAAGGTACTTCTCTTTCTAAAATTTTACCAATTTTTTCCGCCAAATTCACGGTAATCCCAATAGGGATAAAGAGCAACAACATCATTAAAAATGTGAGCAAATACCGTTTTAATATGTACCAGTCTAATATCTTCAAGCCTATAGCCTATTATCCATTTGTTTAACCATCATATCTTTCCAAACTCTAAAGTCTCCGGCTAAGATATGTTTTCTCGCTTCACGAACCAACCACATATAGAATCCTAAATTGTGAATGGTTGCGATTTGCTTTCCTAATAATTCATTTACAGAAAATAAATGTTTTAAATAGGCTTTAGAGTATTCTGTATCTACAAAAGTGATGCCCATGTCATCAATTGGAGAAAAATCGTCTTCCCATTTTTTATTTTTTATGTTGATAGAACCGTAAGCTGTAAACAACATTCCGTTTCTTGCATTACGCGTTGGCATCACACAATCGAACATATCTACACCCAATGCAATATTTTCTAATATATTAATAGGTGTACCTACGCCCATTAAATATCTAGGCTTATCCCATGGTAAAATATCGGTTACCACTTCTGTCATGGCATACATTTCTTCTGCAGGTTCTCCTACCGATAATCCACCAATAGCGTTTCCTTCTGCTCCTACTCCAGCAATATATTCTGCAGATTGCTTACGTAAATCTTTATATGTACTTCCTTGTACAATTGGGAAGAATGTTTGTGCATAATCGTATGTAAACGGTGTTTTGTCTAAATGCGTTAAACAACGTTCTAACCAGCGGTGCGTCATATGCATTGAGCGTCTTGCATAGTTATAATCGCACGGGTAAGGCGTACATTCGTCGAATGCCATAATAATATCGGCTCCAATACTACGCTGAATTTCCATTACATTTTCTGGCGTAAACACATGGTAACTACCGTCGATATGCGATTTAAACTTCACCCCTTCCTCTTTAATCTTTCTATTTGAAGATAACGAATACACTTGGTATCCTCCAGAATCGGTTAAAATGTTACGATCCCAATTTATAAATTTATGCAAACCACCTGCTTTTTCAAGGATTTTGGTCTTTGGACGCAAATATAAATGATAGGTATTTCCAAGAATAATATCTGGGTTTATATCATTTTTAAGTTCACGCTGGTGCACGCCTTTTACAGAACCTACGGTCCCTACGGGCATAAAAATTGGCGTTTCTATTTTACCATGGTCTGTAGTAATTACTCCAGCTCTGGCATTACTTTGTGTGTCTTTAGCTTTTAAATCGAATATCATGTACAAAAATTCTTCAGGGCGCAAAGATAATTAACTCATTGTGATATATTGGTATTAAAAAAAATATAAAAAGACAAGAACGTAAACCTTTACGTAAATTACTAAAACATTAATTTGTTAAACACACATAAAGGGTTATTTTTGAGCCTTTAAAAATTAAGTTATAAAACAACATGGCTAACACAAAAGAATTACAAGATTTAACCACTCAGGTTCGTAGAGATATTCTACGCATGGTACATAAGGTAAACTCTGGACATCCAGGAGGTTCTTTAGGATGCGCAGAATTTTTAGTAGCCCTATACAATGAAATCATGGACCGTAAAGACGGTTTTGACATGGACGGTCTTAACGAAGATTTATTTTTCTTATCTAACGGACATATTTCACCTGTATTTTACAGTGTTCTTGCTCACGCAGGTTATTTCCCTGTAGAAGAATTAAACACATTTAGACTTATTGATTCTAGACTACAAGGACACCCAACTACTCACGAAGGTTTACCTGGTGTGCGTATTGCTTCTGGTTCTTTAGGTCAAGGTATGTCTGTTGCAATTGGAGCTGCTCAAGCAAAAAAATTAAATAACGATTCTAGCTTAGTGTACTCGTTACACGGAGATGGAGAATTACAAGAAGGTCAGAACTGGGAAGCCATTATGTATGCTTCGGCTAAGAAAGTAGATAATTTAATTTCTACAATCGATTTAAACGGACAACAAATTGATGGTTCTACAGATACCGTTTTACCAATGGGAAGCATCGAAGCTAAATTTGTTGCTTTTGGTTGGGACGTTCTTACTATTGAAGAAGGAAACGATATAGACGCGATATTAAAAGGTATGGCTGAAGCTAAAGCATTAACAGGAAAAGGAAAACCAGTTTGTGTTTTATTAAAAACAGTAATGGGTAATGGTGTAGATTTTATGATGTACACACACGCTTGGCATGGTAAAGCACCTAGCGACGAGCAATTAGAAAATGCATTAGCTCAAAACCCAGCAACTTTAGGCGACTATTAACCTTCACAATTTACAAAGACAATGAAAACATACACATATACAGAAAAAAAAGATACAAGAAGCGGATTTGGAGCCGGATTAGCCGAACTTGGAAGAACAAACCCTAATGTTGTAGCTTTATGTGCTGATTTAATTGGTTCATTAAAAATGGACGAATTTATTAAAGAAAATCCAGAACGTTTTTTTCAAATTGGTATTGCTGAAGCAAACATGATGGGAATTGCGGCCGGATTAACTATTGGTGGTAAAATTCCATTTACAGGAACATTTGCTAACTTTTCTACAGGTCGTGTTTACGATCAAATTCGTCAGTCTATTGCGTATTCAGATAAGAATGTAAAAATTTGTGCTTCTCACGCAGGTTTAACTTTAGGTGAAGATGGTGCAACTCACCAAATACTTGAAGATATTGGGTTAATGAAAATGTTACCTGGTATGACGGTTATTAATCCTTGCGATTACAACCAGACTAAAGCGGCAACTATTGCTATTGCAGAACATAAAGGACCTGTTTACTTACGTTTCGGTCGTCCGTCTGTGCCAATTTTCACACCTGCAGATCAGAAATTTGAAATTGGAAAAGCACTTCAATTAACTGAAGGTGCAGATGTTACTATTGTAGCCACCGGTCATTTAGTATGGGAAGCTTTAGAAGCATCAAAAGCATTATACGAAAAAGGTATTTCTGCCGAAGTGATAGACATACATACAATTAAACCATTAGATGCTAAAGCTATTATAGATTCTGTTTCTAAAACAGGATGTATTGTTACTGCAGAAGAGCATAATATTATGGGCGGTTTAGGAGAAAGTGTTGCACGTGTATTAGCAACTAACAAACCTACACCACAAGAATTTGTAGGGACTAACGATACGTTTGGAGAATCGGGAACACCTGCTCAATTAATGGACAAATACGGTTTAAATGCAGAAGCAATTATTAAGGCTTGCGAAACCGTGATAAAAAGGAAATAATTTTAGTAGTTTCGCGTTTAATATAATTATTATTAAAAACGAAATTATGAAAAAATTAATCTTAATGCTTTTTGTGCTTGTTGGAACTATACAATTCACTATGGCACAATCAGGTTCAGGTTACGGTATAAAAGGAGGGCTTAACTATGGCTCGAATGGAAAACTAATTTCTAACACAGGAGATATTATAGCACACCCAGATCGAAACCTTGGTTTTAATCTGGGTGTTTTTGCGAAGTTTGGTAGCTGGATTTATATTAAACCTGAGTTATTATATACCAATACTAGTAGTGAATACTCTAATGGAAATAATGGAGATTCTAAATTTAAAGTTCAACAAATAGATTTACCTGTAAATTTGGGACTTCGCCTTATTGGGCCCTTAAGTATATTTGCAGGACCTTCGTTTCAATATAATTTATCCTCTAAATTAGACGGAAAAAAAGCAGAAGATGTTTACAATGAGATTACCACAGGTTACAATGTCGGTCTTGCTTTTAGCTTACGACGTTTTGCAATAGATTTGAGGTACGAAGGTGCTTTTAGCGCAAATCAGAATAATTTCCTTAATAATAACGGCGTAATGCTGGTAGTAGACTCCAGACCAGAGCAACTGATTCTAAATTTATCTATTAGAATTTAATTTAGTCTGCTTAATTTATAGGTATTTGTAGCAATTACATAGTTTAGAAGCGTATTTAATGCCAAATTATCAATTCATAACGACTTCGCGATTAAGCCCCAATCTGAGATAATATTTTTAGTAGTTTCGTGTTTATATTTATAAAAGGAATACTATGAAAAAAATAATGGCAATACTTTGTATTGTCTTTGCAACTATACAGCTTACTTCGGCACAAATGGGTACGGGGTTTGGTGTAAAAGGTGGTTTAAATTATAGCTCTAGTGGTAAATATTCGTCTACTAATGGAGAAAACATAGACCACTCCGACAAAAGCATGGGATTTAATATAGGTGTTTTTGGTAAATTTGGAACCAAAATCTATCTTAAACACGAAGTGCTTTTTACACAAACAAATCAGTCGTATAATGATGACGATTTTAAAGTTCAAAAAGTAGATTCTCCCGTTCTATTAGGAGTACAATTATATGGCCCTTTAGCCTTATTTGCCGGACCTTCTTTTCAATATATTCTTAATGCAAAATTAGACGGTAAAAAAGCGGAAGAGCGCAGTAGTAAAGATATTACTGTAGGTTTTAATATTGGTTTTGCCTATAATATAAATAGAATCGGTATCGATTTAAGATACGCCCAAGGATTTAATCCATACGAATTAGAGTTTAGAACAAATAGTGGTTCGAATGTAACTATAGATTCTAAACCAAAACAACTTATATTAAGTATTTCTTATAAACTTTAAACGCTGTTTATACGTCATAAAAAAATCCGCTTCACGATATCGTAAAGCGGATTTTTTATACTCTTTATTTTTTCGATTTAATCTTCGTCCTGATTAGAAGCGGTCTCTGTCGGA
Source organism: Formosa bonchosmolovskayae (assembly GCF_051016085.1). GTDB lineage: Bacteria > Bacteroidota > Bacteroidia > Flavobacteriales > Flavobacteriaceae > Formosa. Next base: position 2,377,004 of record NZ_CP174605.1, on the reverse strand, counting down.
TCTAAATAATTAGGAATACCATTTGCTCCAATATCATTTGTAGGATCTCCATCGTTGTCTAAGTCCTCCCAAATAGTAGGTACATCATCGCCATCATCATCAATATCAATAATATTTGGCACATCGTCTCCATCGGTATCATCATCACTAAAATCTCCGTTATTATTTAAATCTTCTAAGTATGAATATACACCATCGCTATCATGATCTAAATAAATAACACCTGGCGTTCTCAGTGTAAAGACAAGGCAAGAATACGCAGGGACTTTTGAAAGTGTTAAACTATAGTATCCTAATCCAGAAGGCATAATAATAGCACCTATACCGTGTTTGTGGTAAGTTACCGTACCATCTCCATTTTCAGAATTACTTACAGATGTTTTAAATTCTATTGTACCTTCTCTAAAACCATCTACAACTCCAAAATCAGATCCAACTGTAGACATATTTAAACCTACAGGAGTCACTGTACTATCAAATATAGTTCCGTCTAATAAAGTACCTGTATATTGCAAATATGCTCGATCTGTAAAATGAATCACATCGCCTTCACCTTCACGAACCATTAAGTAATACATGGTATAAATTAAATCCTCCTCTTCAGCATCGGCAACCTGCTTGGCTATTAATTCCGGACGCTGACTTAAAGGTATTTTATCGCTATTTTCACCAGCAATAGTATCTATAACCACCTGGAAACTATCATTTGCTTCGCTATACGGGTTATCGAAATCAAATTCGTCATAATTATAAAAGTGAGTATCTAAGTAAGCATCAATCGCCGCTTTATTTTCCTCATACACTTCTGTCCTATCTCTAGCTGGTACAACAACGACTTCATCATCGTCGTCATCATTTTTACATGTGAAAACCAATGCTGCTAATAAAATAGTTAAAGTGACTGTTCTTAATTTCATTATTGCTTATTTTTGGGGCGCAAGATACGATTTTAAATATAATTTTGCACAATTAGTTAATTGATGATTTTCACAAGTAAAGTATGCGAATAGATAAATATTTATGGTGCGTAAGATATTACAAAACAAGGAATATCGCGACAACAGCCTGTAAAAAAGGACATATAAAAGTTAATGGAGCTGTAGTAAAACCAAGTCGAGACGTATATCCTCGAGATAAAATTGAAGTTCGTAAAGACCAAGTAAATTACAGCCTGAAGGTTAACGATTTGCCTCCAAATCGAGTTGGTGCTAAATTAGTCGATCTTTATCGCGTAGATACCACGCCAAAAGAAGCATTTGCAGCGCAAGAACTTTTAAAATATGCTAAAGATTATTATCGCAAAAAAGGAACTGGACGCCCGACAAAAAAAGATCGTCGAGATATAGACGATTATCAGGACGACCAGAATGTAGAACCTACAGAAGACAATTAATCCGGCTTAACATTTAACTCCTATATTTAATTCTTAAAATGATAACGGGATAAAAAAACTCTCTTTATCTTTGATTAAATTTCAACGCACACATGGAAACGACTAAAAACATTATTTTAACTCACGATGAAATCAATCATAAAATTAAGCGTATCGCTTATCAGATTTATGAAAGTAACGTGTATGAAGAGGAAGTGATTTTAGCAGGTATTGATAGTAACGGCTATATCTTAGCTAAAAAACTAAAAACCATTTTAAGTAAAATTTCGCCTATAAAACCTATCCTTTGTAAAGTAATTATAGACAAGAAAAACCCTAGAAACGATATTAAAACTTCTTTAGACGTAGAAGACTACAAGAATAAGTCGATTGTTTTAATAGACGATGTTCTAAACTCGGGAACTGCTTTAATTTATGGTGTACGTTTCTTTTTAGATGTGCCTTTAAAACAGTTTAAAACAGCTGTTTTAGTAAATAGAAACCATAAGAAATATCCGGTTAAAGCCGATTTTAAAGGCATTTCTTTATCTACATCTTTAAATAACCATGTTACCGTAGATTTTGATAGCAAACAGTTTGAAGCGTATTTAGACTAAATGCGTCATAACCTCATCTAAGATAGTAAACTGCGTTTTCTTATCTACACTTATAGAAATATCTGCTTGATTATAATATGCAGCGCGCTCAAATAAGTGTTTCCCAATAAATTCTACCAATTCTTCGTCTGTATCAAAACGATTTAATAAAGGGCGTTTGGCACGTTCGTGCTTTAAACGTCCCACCAATTCGTTAATTCCCGCTTTAAAGTAAATTGAAGTGGATTTGCTATCGGCTTTAATAAGATCCATATTATTTGCATAGCAAGGCGTGCCACCTCCTAGAGCTAACACCACATCGTTTTGTTCCTCTAAAATCTCTTTAAGGTACTCGTGTTCTTTTTTTCTAAAATAAATTTCCCCTTTAACTTTAAAAAGTTCAGAAATAGATAATTCTTCTTTTTCTTCAATATAATGGTCTAAATCTATAAATGGGTAATTTAGTGTTTTGGCCAACTTTTTACCTAAAGTTGATTTCCCAGAGCCCATATATCCTATTAAAATTAAATTCATTTGAGGTGCTTTTTATTGATACTTAAAAACATACGTAATTGCACAGCAAAAAAACGAAAAAAAAATAAGAAACAGGCTTGGTTTTCTAAATAAAGGTGATATATTTGCACCCGCAATACGCAAACAAAAACAATGACCTGGTAGCTCAGTTGGTAGAGCATCTCCCTTTTAAGGAGAGGGTCCTGGGTTCGAGCCCCAGCCCGGTCACAACAAAAAAGGTTAAACACATTCGTTTAACCTTTTTTTATTTTTAAACCTCACTTTTATAATGCGCACGTGGCGGAATTGGTAGACGCGTTGGCTTGAGGGGCCAGTGTCCGTTAAGGACGTGGAAGTTCGAATCTTCTCGTGCGCACTTTTAAATTATACGCTCTTTATTATTTTTTAAAATATTTTTTATTTTTTTTTCGATAAAAATCACAATTTATAACACACTTATAATCAGCTTTGTTAACCTAAAATTAATCGTTATTTTAATGATTATAAGATTAAAAAAGCCATTAATTTTACGATTATATTAAAAATAGGTTGGTAGTTTAATAAAAGATAGTATCTTTGCACCCGCAATACGCAAACAAAAATAATGACCTGGTAGCTCAGTTGGTAGAGCATCTCCCTTTTAAGGAGAGGGTCCTGGGTTCGAGCCCCAGCCCGGTCACAACAAAAAAGGTTAAACATTATGTTTAACCTTTTTTTATGCGCTATAATTAAATAACTTCTATTTTATTGCATCAAGTCCTAAAGGTGTGAGATTTCAGAATTATTTAAATTTGTAGTTAATGTAAAATGAAAGCGTGTTACATCTTTCTACTCTCGACTCCGCTCGAACACCTTAGAAGCATATATAGTTTTTGAGAAACCTACTCCAACAACAACTTATCGATAGTTTCTCTTACCGTATCACTATTCCAATTGGATGCTCCGGTTTTATCAATCACTATGCTTCCATCTTTACCTATTAATAGTGTTCTAGGTATAGAAGATGTATTTAAGGCCTGTGGAACTGCTGAAATGGGCTGATGCACCGGAATATTAAACTCTCGCTTTTCTAAAAAAGCGTCTATCACCGCTTTGTCTTCATTCGAAACAAACAAAAATTGAACATCGTCTTTATAATCCTTATGTAAGTTTACCAAACTTGGCATCTCTGCTATACATGGCGGACACCAAGTAGCCCAAAAATTAATAAGTACAACTTGACCTTTAGCCGATGTAAAATTGTAGGGTTCGCCATTTAAATTGGTTAATTTCCATTGATAGGTATCTAATTGTTCTTGATCGGATTTATCTTCTACAGCAGGAGCAAATAAAGCTAATCCCTTCTGAAGAAAGACTTGTATAGGCTGTCTGGTCTGAGGAATTATTAGCAATACGATAAATACTGCAAAAATGACATTTGAAATTTTATTGTGTTTTGATTTTGACATTCTATATTATAAATTGATTAAAAAAAAGAAACGCATCCTCTTTAATAGACGATGCGTTTCAAATTTAATGACAAAACTCTACAATAATTAAGAATTCTGAATACTATTATATATACTAGTTCGCTGTAATTGTAACTTTAAGAACTGAATTTACTGCAGGATAAGTATAACCATCATTAACATTACTTAAAAGCATAATAGCGTTATTCTCTGCTACTCCTGTATCACTATCTAATTGATTTGTAACCGTATTTGGTCCTATTGCAGGCTCCTCGTTTGTTTCGGTTCCGGCATCCCATAAATAAATACTACTTGTTACATCACCGCTAACAGCATCTCCATTAGAATTAAAAAGTGCAATACCGGCATCGGCTGTTCCAAAAAACACATCGTTTGTAGCTGCTAACATATTTACAAAAGATAAATGATCGCCTACTTGAGCTTCAAAAGTAAATGAATACGAACTTCCTGGTAAAATTGGTCCAGGACTACTATTCCCTACTGGAGTATTAAAAATAGCCCCTTCTGTAACACCTTCTAAACTTAATAAATTTGCACCTAACAAAGCTGTATTTCCATCTTCGGCTATGGCTTCTACACCATCACCATAATCTACCGCACCTTCTGTAAACAACGGTTTAGTTCCATTATTATGTACAACCCAAACACCTGGAGATGCTGGATACGTTACACCTGTATGTTCTGCCGTATAAGTTCCTAAATTAGTAACATCGCCATCTTCCGCAATATTTTCAATCCCTTGTCCTAAATCTGGTTCGCCTTCAGTAAATAAAGGATTTTCACCTCCATGAACCACATAAACACCTGGAGAGAGTGGTGCAACTCTATCTCCTAAGCTTGTAGATAATGTAGCATCGGCTAAATCTTCAATACTAATTAAAAATTGCGTGCCCTCGATATGGTTTACAGTAACATTAATGATCTCGTTAACTTCTGGAAAATTGAAAGCTTCTCCGTTAGTAACGTTACTCATTAGTAAAACGTTTCCATTTTCTACAACACCAGTATTTGGTCCGGATTGATTGGTTACTGTGTTTGGTCCTACAGCAGGCTCTTCATTTACTTCTGTTCCTGCATCCCAAAGATACACTTGGTCTGTAACATCGCCAGAAATAGGATCTCCATTATCATCATACAAAGCAATACCATCATTCCCTGGGCCAAAAAAGGCATCATTAGTTGCGGCTAGCATGGTTACGAAGGATAGGTGCTGACTTCTACCAGCATCTATAGTAAATTCGTATTTTTTTCCTGGGGTTGCAGGTCCTGGACTAGAATCTCCTGCAGGGGTATTAAATACTCCAGATTTTAAAAATGCCTGGATTGGCGCAATATTTTCTATAGTTACTGTAAACGAACTATCTGGTGTAGTGATGGTATTAGAATTATCATCGTCACTAGAACATGACACACCTACTAAGCCTAAAAAGGCAACTCCTAAGATTATTTTCTTCATAATTTATTTCTATTATAATATGTTTAATTATATCTGAAACAAATCTATAGGTTAAGCAAAACTTATTTTGTTAGCTATCTAACACAAACGAAAAAAGTTAAACATTTATGCAACATTATTTAAAATACGGATTTCTTTTCTATAGAAATCTAGATAACTCTCTTCTTTTAACTCATTAAGCAAGATATTTAAGGTAGGTCTAGAAATGCCTATTAATGAAGCAATATCACTTTGAGTATAGTCATGACTAATTATGGTATCTCCTGTGTTTGGACAAGGTGTGCCTGAATCTTCACATAATTCCGATAAAAATTCCTTTAAGCGTGTCTTTGAATCTTTGAACAATAAAAGCTGTAAACGCCTTTCTAGTTTCTTAAACTTTAAACCGATAAACTTATAGACTTTAAAACTGAAAGATTGATTATCGCGCATTAAGTCGTACATGGTCTCTACTCCAATAGGACAAATAGTAGTTGAATTGTCTAAGGACTGGGCAAACTCGTCGCGTTTTGTTTCGCCTAAGATGGCCTTTTCTCCAAAAAGCTCACCTCTAGACAATATGGCTTTAACCACTTCTGCACCATCCTCATTATAGTACCCGATTTTAACTTTGCCTTTTTCGATTAAAAATATTTTATTCGAAGAATCTTCTTCAAAATAGATATAGTCTTTCTTCTTATAACCGGAAAATAGATGTTCTTTTTTATACGCTTTAAACTTATGCGGACATAACTTTCGAAATAAATTTACGTCTTCAAAAAACCAAAGTGTGCTCATAGTAACGGGTATAAAATGGATATTAGACATAGTCGCTATCGAGGTATTATCCTTACTGACACCTTGTAAACAAAAAAAACTCCTAAGCAACCTTAGGAGTTTATATAAATTATCAACTGGACTTAATTAAGCTGACGCATTTTCCTTTTTAATTAGGTTTAATGCAGATCCTTCTTTGTACCACGCAATCTGTGCGGCATTATATGTATGATCTGTTTTAATAACATCTTTAGTTCCATCTTTATGAACAAACTCGATAGTTAATTGCTTATCTGGAGCAAATTCATTTAAATCTAAGAAATTAATGACATCATCTTCTTGAATTAAATCATAATCTGATTCATTCGCAAACGTTAATCCTAACATCCCTTGTTTTTTAAGGTTTGTTTCGTGGATACGTGCAAAAGATTTCACTAAAACAGCAGCGACACCTAAATGGCGAGGTTCCATAGCCGCATGTTCACGAGACGATCCTTCTCCATAATTATGGTCTCCCACTACAATAGATTTTATACCTGCTGCTTTATAAGCACGCGCCGTATCTGGCACACCCTCAAAATCTCCAGTCAATTGATTTTTAACAAAGTTTGTTTTCTTATTGAATGCATTTACAGCCCCAATTAAACAGTTATTAGAAATGTTGTCTAGATGCCCACGGTAACGCAACCAAGGTCCCGCCATCGAGATATGATCGGTTGTACATTTTCCAAAGGCTTTTATTAATAATTTAGCACCGGTTATCGAATCTCCTATTGGAGTAAAAGGTTCTAATAATTGTAAACGTTCAGAATCTGGATCTACAGATACTACAACATTGCTACCATCTTCGTCTGGAGCTAAATACCCATTGTCTTTAACTTCGAATCCTTTAGGAGGTAATTCCCATCCTGTTGGCTCATCGAACATCACTTCTTCTCCATCCTCATTAATTAACTTATCTGTTAACGGATTAAAATCTAAGCGTCCTGCAATGGCAATGGCAGCAACCATTTCTGGAGACGCTACAAAGGCGTGTGTATTTGGATTTCCATCTGCACGCTTAGCAAAGTTTCTGTTAAACGAGTGGATGATACTATTTTTAGGTGCGTTTTTAGGATCGCTATATCTTGCCCACTGCCCAATACATGGTCCGCAAGCATTCGTAAATATTGTAGCATCTAATTTCTCGAAAATTTCAAGAATCCCATCACGCTCTGTCGTATATCTTACTTTTTCAGAACCTGGATTAATACCAAATTCTGCTTTTGTTTTTAATTTTTTATCTAAAGCTTGTTGCGCTATAGAAGAAGCACGAGATAAATCTTCGTAAGACGAGTTCGTACACGACCCGATTAATCCCCATTCCACTTTTATTGGCCAATCGTTAGCTTTGGCTTTTTCAGTCATTTCTGCACCTACGGTAGTCGATAAATCGGGTGTAAATGGTCCGTTTAATAGTGGGCCTAATTCTGATAAATTAATCTCTATAACTTCATCAAAATATTGCTCAGGGTTAGCATACACTTCAGGATCTGCAGTTAGATACTCTTTTACTTCATTTGCAGCATCTGCAACATCGGCACGTTCTGTAGCACGTAAATAACGCTCCATAGACTCGTCGTAACCAAAAGTAGAAGTTGTTGCTCCAATTTCGGCACCCATATTACAAATAGTCCCTTTTCCAGTACACGACATAGACGTTGCACCTTCACCAAAATATTCTACAATAGCACCTGTTCCTCCTTTAACGGTAAGAATTTCTGCCACTTTTAAAATAACATCTTTAGGCGCAGTCCAACCCGTAAGTTTTCCGGTTAACTTCACACCTATTAATTTAGGGAATTTTAATTCCCAAGCCATACCTGCCATAACATCTACAGCATCGGCACCACCTACTCCTATGGCTACCATTCCTAATCCACCAGCATTTACAGTGTGAGAATCGGTACCAATCATCATTCCACCTGGGAATGCATAATTTTCTAAAACAACTTGATGAATAATACCTGCTCCTGGTTTCCAGAATCCGATACCATATTTATTAGACACCGATTCTAAAAATTTAAACACTTCGCTACTTACATCGTTTGCATGTTTTAAATCTGTTGAAGCGCCTTCTTTAGCTTGAATTAAGTGATCGCAGTGTACCGTTGTTGGTACAGCTACATTATCTTTTCCGGCTTGCATAAATTGCAATAATGCCATTTGTGCCGTTGCATCCTGACAAGCGATACGATCTGGGGCGAAATCTACGTAATCTTTCCCTCTAACAAATGCTTTATTAGAAACCCCATCCCAGAGGTGAGAATATAAAATCTTTTCAGATAGTGTTAATGGTGTTCCTACTACCTCTCTTGCTTTGTCTACACGTTCAGAAATCTGACTGTAAACACTCTTAATCATGTCAATATCGAATGCCATATTTTTTATTGTTTTATTAAACTATTTTAGATTCTAATATACGAAATGTAAGATGACTATAAAAAAGTTTATATTATATAGAATGATTATAGGAAACATTTTAACTGTTAGAGCTAAAAACCAGAGTAATTTAGCCTTTTTAGCAAAGAAATTAAGGTGTTTTGATGAAAAGAGACTTAAATTGAAACATAAAAAAAGCCTGAATCTTAGATTCAGGCTTTTTGTATATAGTGAGTGTATGCTGTAAATTATACAGACAATAACTTACTTGAAGGTTTAAACTTCGTTAAATTGATACCTTCTACAGCTTCTTGGTATTCTGCTAAATTAGGTGTTCTACCTAAAATTGTAGATAATACCACAACTGGAGTTGAAGATAATAAAGACTCTCCTTTTTTCTCTCCAGAATCCTTAACCACACGTCCTTGGAATAAACGCGTTGATGTTGCCATTACCGTATCTCCTGGTTCTGCCTTTTCTTGGTTACCCATACAAAGGTTACACCCTGGACGCTCTAAATATAGCATGTTTTCGTATCCTGTACGCGCTACTGCTTTTGGATCGTTATCGTCGAATTCGAAACCAGAATATTTTTGTAATACTTCCCAGTCTCCTTCTGCTTTTAACTCGTCTACAATATTGTAAGTTGGAGGCGCCACTACTAGAGGTGCTTTAAACTCTACTTTTCCTTTTTGCTTCTCAATGTTTTTTAACATCTGAGCCAATATTTTCATATCACCTTTATGTACCATACAAGATCCAACGAATCCTAAATCTACTTGCTTAGTTCCTCCGTAGAAAGATAATGGTCTAATCACATCGTGAGTATAACGTTTAGAAACATCGTCGTTATTTACATCTGGATCGGCAATCATTGGTTCAACGATTTGATCTAAATCAATTACAACTTCTGCTTCATATTTTGCATTAGCATCTGGTCTTAACGCTGGTTTAATTCCAGTTTTAAGCTCAGTGATTCTAGTTTCTGCTTTTTCAACAAGACCTTTAAGAACTTGACCTGCATTGTCCATTCCCTTATCAATCATGATTTGGATACGACCTTTTGCAATCTCTAAAGATTCGATTAAAGTATCGTCTTCAGAAATACAGATAGACGCCTTAGCCTTCATTTCTGCAGTCCAATCTGTAAATGTAAAAGCTTGATCGGCAGTTAATGTTCCAATATGAACCTCGATGATTCGTCCTTGGAATACGTTTTCACCACCAAATTGCTTTAACATTTGTTGTTGCGTTGCGTGTACCACATCACGGAAATCCATATACGATTTCATTTCACCTTTAAAGGTTACTTTAACCGACTGTGGAATTGGCATTGAAGCCTCTCCTGTAGCCAATGCTAGAGCCACCGTTCCTGAATCTGCTCCGAAAGCCACACCTTTAGACATACGTGTATGAGAATCTCCTCCAATAATGATGTCCCAATCTCCTACTGTAATATCGTTAAGTACTTTATGAATAACATCTGTCATTGGGAAATATTTCCCTTTAGGATCACGACCAGTAATTAAACCAAAGTCGTTCATAAAGCGCATTAATCTTGGGATGTTCGCTTTAGATTTATTATCCCATACAGATGCTGTATGACATCCTGATTGGTAAGCTCCATCTACAATTGGAGAAATTACTGTCGCAGCCATCATTTCTAATTCTTGAGAAGTCATTAATCCTGTAGTATCTTGAGACCCTACAATATTAACTTCTACACGAACGTCTGAACCTGCATGTAATACTTTCCCTGGCGTTGTACCTACAGCATTTTTGTTGAATATTTTTTCAACAGCTGTAAGTCCTTGTCCTTCAATAGAAATTTCTTTTGATGGTGCATATACTGGCACAACATCTACTCCTAATATTTTAGAAGCAACGGTTTGTAATTTCTTACCGAATACCACAGCGTAAGATCCACCTGCTTTCATAAACTCCATTTTTTGTGGTGTAAATGCTGCAGAAATATCTTTTAATACGGTATCGCCATTATATAATTTTTTCTCTTTTGTATTAATAGTAAGTACCGTTCCTGTTGCAACAGAGTACTCTTCTTTTAAGATAGGTTCTCCTTCTTCGTCACGAATCGTGTTTCCGTCTGCATCTTTTTGTTGCACCCAGTTTTTAAGATCTAAACCAATACCTCCTGTTACACCAACTGTAGTTAAGAAAATTGGTGAAATTCCGTTTGTTCCCGCAATTACTGGTGCAATATTAATAAATGGTACATACGGGCTAGCTTTAATACCAGTCCATAATGCCACGTTGTTTACACCAGACATTCTAGAAGACCCAACACCCATTGTTCCTTTTTCAGCAATTAACATCACACGTTTATCTGGATGTTGTGCTTGTAAGGCTTTTAATTCTGCTTGTTGTTCTTTATTGTGTTCGAATAAACACTGACCGTGTAATTCTCTATCTGAACGCGAGTGTGCATCACCACCTGGAGATAATAAATCTGTTGAAATATCACCAACTCCTGCGATAAATGTTACTACGTCTATTTTTTCGTCTATTTCTGGAAGTTTAGTAAAAAATTCTGCTTTCGCATAACTTTCTAATAAGTCTTTAGCTACCGCATTTCCGTCTTTGTATGCTTTTTCTAAACGTGCAGTATCTGCATCGTAAAGAAATACTTGTGTTTTTAAAACTTCGGCCGCTTCTTTCGCTAAGGTAGCATCAGAACCTAAAGCTAAATCTAATAATACTTCTATTGAAGGTCCACCCTTCATGTGAGATAATTGTTCTAAAGCAAAAGCAGGAGTAATTTCTTTAACTACAGAATCACCAAGGATAATTTCTTTTAAAAACTTAGCTTTTACAATAGCAGCCGCAGTTGTTCCAGGTAACACATTATAGATAAAAAAGTTAAGAGAATCTTCTCTATACTCGTTATCTAGATCTTTAATCTGTGCAATGATTTCACTTAATAATTCAGCACCATCAATTGGCTTTGGATGAAGCCCCTGACCTTTACGATCTTCGATCTCCTTAATGTAATCTTTATAGGTAGTCATAAACAATAATTTATTTGTCAATATTTAGATTCGTGTACGTTTATTCTATAGCAATAGCTGTTACAAGTGTTTAAAATTTTGATATTAAAAACAACTTAATAACAAGCGGTGCGCAAACGATATAATAATTTCAATCTGAAAGCACTTTTATCACGTCTAAAATCAATATACACCAAACGTTAGTCCGCTTTTTTTTAAAACTTTGCAAACATAAAAAATTTAATGCAAAGTTTTGAAAAGAAAGACTCTAATACAATCATGTATGATATTAATTTGTTATAGTATCATCAGATTTTAACATAATCACTTTTATATTCAATAATTATTACTAAATCTGATTTTTTGCTAAAAGTTTATTAGGAATTTAATTTTTTATTGCGAATATCTTACTTTATAACCAATCTAAATAACACTGCCATAATTCTCGCTTCCGACAACACAATTTTGGATGAAATAGACGGTAAAATTAATAAGTTTTGGAACAATTTAAAGGCGTTTAAAACAGACTTTTAATTATATTTTCTTCTGAAATACCTTCAGCTTCTGCCTTGTAGTTTCTAATAATTCGGTGTCTAAGAATACCGAAGGCTACAGCCTGAACATCTTCTATATCTGGAGAGAATTTCCCGCGTACTACGGCATGTGTTTTCGCTGCTAAAATTAAGTTTTGAGAAGCTCGAGGTCCAGCACCCCAGTCCAGGTAGTTTTTAACTAAATCTGGCGCCGCGTCTGAATTTGGTCGCGTTTTACCAACCATAGTGACGGCATACTCTATAACATTATCTGCAACAGGTACACGTCGGATTAACTTTTGAAAGTCGACAATTTCATTCGCATTAAACAACGGGTTTACCGTTATAGCTCTATCTGAAGTGGTTGCTTTTACAACATCTACTTCTTCTTGAAAAGTAGGATAGTCTAAATAAATAGCAAACATAAACCGGTCTAATTGCGCTTCTGGCAAAGGATAGGTTCCCTCTTGTTCTATTGGGTTTTGTGTGGCTAAAACAAAATACGGAAGATTCAATTTATAATGTTGTCCCGAAACAGTTACCGAACGCTCTTGCATAGCTTCTAACAAAGCCGCTTGCGTTTTTGGAGGTGTTCTGTTTATTTCGTCTGCTAGAATAATATTAGAAAATATAGGTCCTTTAATAAATTTAAAGTTTCTGCTTTCGTCTAAGATTTCACTTCCTAAAATATCACTAGGCATTAAATCTGGAGTAAACTGTATACGTTTAAAATCTAAACCTAAAGCCTGAGAAATGGTGTTTACCATTAAGGTTTTAGCCAATCCAGGCACACCAATTAATAAGGCGTGACCACCAGAAAAAATAGAAATTAAAATTTGCTCGACCACCTGATCTTGACCAATTATAATCTTAGAGATTTCGGTTTTTAAAGCACTAAATTTCTTAACAAATTTCTCTACAGAAGCAACGTCGGACATTCCTTATTTTTTTAACCAGTTACTCGCAAATTCGCAATCTCTATAATCGCCACTTATTTTAATATAAGTATCCGAAATCGTTTCTTTTTGCCATTTTTCAATTGCTCTTAAACGTTTTTCATCTAAAGCAATTTCTTTAATTTTAAGGTAATCTTGCGCATAATTTGCAACATGCTCGTCTACACGATCTGAAACCATGAGTAACTTGAATTTTATTTTTCCAGTACGGTCTTGATCTTTTAAGACTAAACTAATTTCTTCGTCTTTTAAATTTTGGATTTGCCCGTATAACTCGGTATCCATTTTAGTTAACTCAAAATTATAATCTTGCGTCTGACCATTAATTAATTGTCCGCCGTCGTATTTCGTCTCCTTTTCATCACTATACTTCTTCGCAGCTTCTGCAAAGGTGATTTCTCCACTTACAATTTCTTCTCTAACTTTATCTATTTTCTCTTTAGCCTTTTTTATTTCTTCATCAGACACTTTTGGCATTAATAAAACGTGACGTACGTCGTATTCTTGACCTCTAATTTTTTCTAAATAAATAATATGATAACCATATTCGGTAGGAAACGGATCTGAAATTTCACCTTCTTTTAATGAAAAAGCAACCTGTCTAAACTCTTTTACCATTTTAGGTTGCTTACGGTTTAAGGTATATAAACCACCATTTGCTACAGAGGCTTTATCGTCTGTATACAACACTACTTTAGATCTAAAACTAGCGCCATTCTCGATCACATCGGCTTTCATTTCTTTTAAACGATCTATTACTTTTTGCTTTTCTTCTTCGGTAACTTCTGGCTCTACAACAATTTGAGCCACACGTAATTCTGTACCAAATGTAGGACGTTCGTCTTCCGGAATACCATTAAAAAAGTCACGTACTTCTTCTGGTGTAATTTCTATATCTGCTACAATTTTTTGTTGCATTTCTTGAGCTAACTTCTGGTTTTTGTTAATCTCAAACATTTCGTCTCTAAAACTCTTTTCGTCTTCCTTATTATACAATTTTAATAAGGCATCCATAGAACCATTTGTTTGTTGTAAAAACTGCTGAATTTGTTGATCCACAAAGGAATAAATCTCCATATCATTCACGACAATACTATCCTGAATAGCTTGGTGAGAATATAATTTATCTTCAAGAAGTTTTCCAAACAATTCACATTCGGTAAAATCGTCTGTATTTACACCTTGAGCTTTTAATTGTAATACAGTATTATCTACATCAGATTCAAGAACAATATAATCTCCAATTACAGCAGCAACGCCATCAATTTTTCGCGCTCCTGGAGACACTACAGAATCTATAGCCCTTATAGTTTCCTCCACTTCTTTGGTTTCGGCAACTTCTTTAACTTCGACAACTTCGTCTGGAATAATTTCTTGTGCAAACACTCCATTTACACAAAGAATAAAGCTTAAAAAGAAAGCTTCTTTTAGGTTAATTATAAATTTCAAATTGTTTGTTCTTAATTGCATCTTTTGTAATATCTTTTTCTAAATCTCGAATGAGCTCTAATTTTCTTTTATTAATCACGATTTGATCGATAGTGGGTTTTACGTACTCCAATGGGGCTGTGCTACCTCGCAATAAAACGTCGTTAATATGCATCAAATATACTCCTAATGAATCTTTGAGTTGTATAAAATTAGATTTTTTTAACAGTTGCTCTTTGTTTTCGGCAGAAACCACTGGAATCTTGCTTAAAACCTGACTTACTTTTATCCAAATCGAGTCGTTTAAAGCATAAGATTTAAACTGAATTGAAATTGAATCTAGTTCTCTTTTATCTTCGGAATTGAATCGTTTAAACTTGGATTGAATGTCTTTAAAATCCAATCTGTTGTCGTTTACATTAATGTAGCGAAATTTGATTAAGTCTTCGTTTAACTTAAAGGCTTCTATATTCGCATTGTAATAGCGTTCGGCTTCACTAATAGAAACCGATGTATCTATACTGCGCTGTACTAAAGCTTCTAAATATGCCTTGGAATATAAATCTTTTTGATACTGATTAACTAAACGTTTAAAGTTGTCTAATTTGGTCTCGTTTAAGTTCCGTTTAGCACCATCTACCAACAACTCCTGAGTTGCCCAGCGGGTAATAAAATTCTGAACAAAAACGGTACTATCCTCCTTTGATGTGCCATCGAAAACCAATCCTTCAATATCTTCTTGATACAAGAAAGAGTCGTTAACACGAGCGACTGGAATGCGCGTATCTTCGGTTTTAAAAAGCTGACAAGACGTCAAACTTAGTAATACGAATACTATTATAATTCTTATCTTCAATTATTGATTGTTAATGTCGTTTCTTATTTTAGTTAGGACGCTTTCGTCAACTGTAACGGTATATTTTGCGTGTAATTCTTGCATCCAAAGATCTTCTTTTTCGGTTTGAAAATCGTTAATCACGCTGCCTTTAGCTTCTTCGAAAGATTTTAAAGTTTTTGGAAGCACCTGTTTAACTTTGGCTACAATATAACCATCGTTAAATTCGTAAATACTAGAGACTCCAGTTTTATATTCAAAATTCTCTGGAAGACTTTGGTGATTTTTCTCTAAAATTCCTGTTGTAAAAATAACATGAATTTCGTCGTTTACATTAAATTTAGCTTTAATATCTTCTAAAGGTACATCCTTTTTTAATAGTCTAGCTGTTTTTTTAATGACCTTTCTATCTACAGAAGCCCCCACTATGGCGTCTACACGCATGTTCCAGCTGTAATTTTCTTTATGCGTTTCGTAATATTCCTGCACAGCAACTGTATCGGTATTCCCTGCATTCCAGATTTCCGTTTCCATTAAATCGAAGAGTAATAAACCATCTCTATACTCGCCAACAATATTGGCAAATTCAGAGTTTTCGTTTTCCAAATTGGCTTCCTGATAGGATTTTAATTCTTTCTCTAAAAACGTATTATAATTTATTTCGACTATTTTTTCGAAAGATACTTTATCTGAAAACAGGTTCTGACGTTTTACCATATAATCGCCAAAGTCTTTATACGTATATACGTGTTCGCCTAACTGAAATAACTCGGTTTCTCCTTTAAACTTAGAAGGCAATTCCCAAGTGTTAGTGTAGTATGTTTTATTTAAAATTTTAATAAAATAAGGTATTGCAGGCTGTTCTTCGGCTATATTATACGCCTTTTTTAATTTTTGAATACGACTCTCGTCTATGCGTTCCGACCTACTATCTTTTTTCACTTTATCTTCTAATTCTTCCTTAATTTCGGAGAATGGAGGTACTGGTTTTTTCTCTAATAATTTAACAATATGCCATCCAAAATCGGTTTTAAACGGTTTTGAGTATTGATCGACTAATACCAAATTAAACGCTTCTGTTTCGAATTCGCTAGAAGATATTTGTCCCATAGAAAATGGTGCTAATTCCCCTCCTTGATTGGCCGAATTTTTATCTTCTGAGAACTGCTTGGCTAAACTTTCAAAACTTTCGCCTTGGGTTAGTTTCTTGTAAATTTCGTTAATCCGTACTTCTGGTTGAGAAATGGTATCGCCTTTAGCGTTTTTGATAATCATAATATGCGCCACTTTTACGGTACCTCGTGACGGACGTTTATCTAAAACCTGAACCACGTGATATCCAAAACGTGTTCTAAATGGTTGCGACACATCGCCTACTTGAGTGTTGTAAGCCGCATTCTCAAAACTATACACCATTTTAAAAGCTGAGAAATATCCTAGATCTTCGGCAAAGATTTCTTTACCATCGTGAACATCTTTCTGCACTTTATCGAACCCCTCGCCTATTAAGCGATTTCTTAGCTTTACGATTTCCATATACGCCGCTAATGTATCTTTTGGCGCCGCATTGGCATCGACCTTTACAAGAATATGTCTGGCTTTAACGTCTGTTTTTAATCGAGTATATGCTTCTTCGACTAATTCTTCCGTTACTGCATTATCGACTAAATAGTTTTGTGCAAGCTGATTTCTATAGGATAATAATTCCTTTTTATAAGCAGGTTTTTCGTCTAACTTTAACGCTTTGGCCTCGGCTAGTTTTAATTTATAATTAATGAATAATTGCAGATAAGCATCTACATCCTTCTGAGATTCGTCTTTAACTAAGTCTAAGTTCTTATTATAAACTCTTAAAAATTCAGAAGCATATACTGGAGAGTCATCTACCGAAAAAAGTATATCGTCTGAAGTTATTTGTGCCGTACCTACAACTGAAACGGTAAGCAATAGCAACATAAAAACGGATTTCAATTTCATTATTAAAAATTTAATGTGAGCAAAAGTAATAATATAAAGCCACAATACAAGTTGCTTTAACAAACGGTATTAAGATAACTTTAGTATTTTAAAGTCACCTATACGTTAAAGATTGTTATAACATCGCTTTCGCTTTCTTATTGCTTTACTAAATATTTTCATCTTAAAAATACGCGCTCTTAAAATTTAAACATAAAACAACATACAATAATAGCATGAGCAACTTGAATCTGAAAATGGAATGTGTACTTTTGATGAAATTTTAACACATGCGACAATTAAAACTAATTTGGGATTTTCGTGGACCTCAGGCTTTAAAAACAGCCGAACATCATGAGGTGCACTTGAAGGAATATATTAAAAACGAAAACTTAGATATTTCGATTACTGGTTTTGCTGCAATTACCGATATGCACGCCATTGCATATTTGGTTGTAGACGAGTTAGACATGAAACCGATACGGGATGCTTTAAAGCCACATCGTGGCCAAATCTACCTATCTGAATCATAAAAAATGGGATATAAATTTATTATATTTTCATACTTAAACTTTACGCTTTATAATTACATTTGCTACTCGATATTTTAAGTGCCCATATACTATGTTAAACGATAGACGAACAACAAATTTCCTCCTACTTATTATAGTAATTCCTTTAGTATTCTATTTACTAAATATACTATCCTTTATTTTTGTGCCTCTTATTTTTTCAATGTTTATTGCGTTACTTTTTTTACCAATAATGCGATGGTTAACAAAGCGAAATTTACCTAGAACGGTAAGCATTATTGTTATTATCCTTATTATCCTTGTCTTTTTTAAATTACTAGGGTATTTAGTGCATTTATCGAGTAGGGAAATCTTATCGACTAGCGATGCGTTTCTTATTAAGGCCGAAGAAAAAATAAAACTTTTAATATCGAGTTTAGAAAACTTCTTTGGGACAGACTTACTAAAAGATAACATTAGTATATCTAAACAATTATTTGACAAAGAAACCCTTGTTAGTAATTTTGGTCCGACACTAAATTTTCTGCGTTCGACCATTACTATGATGTTAATGACTGCTTTTTTTGTGGTTCTATGGTTAGCAGAATCGATTAACGTTCACAACGTATTAAATCGTACCATTTTAAAACAAAAACATACGTCGGTAAAAACCTTCTTAAAAATTGAAAAGGATTTAATACAATTTATTAAAGTTAAAGTATTTGTAAGTTTAATGACTGGTATTTTTACCGGTTTAGCGTGCTTCGCTTTTGATGTTAGCTTTCCTATTTTTTGGGGATTATTTGCTTTTATCATCAACTTTATTCAAATGGTAGGCTCTTTTGTAACGGTAATATTCTTATCTATTTTCGCGTTTGTAGAAATAGAAGTCACCAGTACTTTAGTATTCTTTATTATGTGTATTACAGGAACTCAAGTGTTGTTTGGAACTATTTTAGAACCTGTATTTATGGGAAAATCATTCTCTATTAATATTATAACCGTTCTAGTTATGCTAATGCTTTGGGGCTTTATTTGGGGTATTCCTGGATTAATTATGGCTATTCCAATTACAGTATTTGTGAAAATAATTTTAGAACAGTTTCCTAGCACCAAGCTCATAGCTGGCCTTCTATCTAAGGGCTAGCTAAAATTTAGCATTAGACGACACCAATAGAGTTGAAAGGAGATCAATCTTTTGAGACTGCTAGTGTCTCCCTTGTTTTAACTCTAAAAATCCTTGGCCATATATGGCATATCGAAAGCTAAAACACCGCATTTAGTGGCCTCTTAAGCCTTGGATTGCACTAATCATACTTCTTATTTACAAGTGTACTCATAAAAAAACTCCAATTAAAACTAAAGCAGTTTCAATTGGAGTTTATATATTAAAGTAAGAATCACGTCTTACATAATCTATCTTGAATAATTTGGAGATTCTTTTGTAATGGTTACATCATGTGGGTGACTTTCGTTAATTCCACTCGCTGTAATTTTCACAAAACGACCTGTTTCTTTTAAGGTTTCAATATCTTTAGAACCACAGTACCCCATACCAGCGCGTAAACCTCCTACAAACTGATGAATGCTTTCAAACAATTCACCTTTATAATCTACACGACCAACAATACCTTCTGGTACTAATTTTTTAATATCGTCTTCTACATCTTGGAAATAACGATCTTTACTACCTTCTTTCATGGCTTCTACAGAACCCATGCCTCGGTAAGACTTAAACTTTCTTCCTTCGAAAATAATAGTTTCTCCAGGAGATTCTTTCGTACCTGCCAATAAAGAACCTAACATTACCGTATCTGCTCCAGCTGCAATAGCTTTAGGAATATCTCCCGTATAACGAATACCTCCATCCGCAATTACAGGAACACCAGAACCTTTAATGGCTGCTGCTACTTCTAATACTGCAGAAAACTGAGGGAATCCAACTCCTGCAACCACACGTGTAGTACAAATTGAACCTGGACCTATTCCTACTTTTACTGCATCTGCTCCAGCTTCTACTAAATATTTAGCCGCCGCTGCTGTAGCAATATTTCCAACAACAACATCCAAATCAGGGAATTTTGCTTTCACTTCTTTTAGCACATTTACCACACCTTTAGTATGACCGTGCGCCGTGTCTATAATAATAGCATCGACACCAGCTTTGTATAATGCTTCGGCACGCTCTACAGCATCTCCGGTTACTCCAATTGCTGCAGCAACACGTAAACGTCCGTAAGTATCTTTATTCGCGTTTGGTTTTTGTGTAAGTTTTGTAATATCTCTAAATGTAATTAATCCGATTAAGTTATAATCTGCATCTACTACAGGTAATTTTTCAATTTTCTTTTCTTGTAAAATAACTTCAGCATCTTTTAAAGACGTTCCTTCTGCTGCTGTTACAAGATTTTTAGACGTCATAATTTCAACAATCGGGCGATTGTTTTTATGTTCGAAACGTAAATCTCTGTTGGTTACGATACCTTTTAATTTACCGTCTTCATCTACAATCGGAATTCCTCCAATGCTATGTTCCTTCATGCTATTTTTAGCATCAATAACTTTAGCCGTTAAAGGTAACGTCACAGGATCGATAATCATTCCGCTTTCTGCACGCTTAACTTTACGTACTTCCTGAGCTTGCTGTGTAATCGTCATGTTTTTATGCAACACACCAATACCACCTTCTCTAGCCATAGCAATAGCCATAGCACTTTCTGTAACAGTATCCATTGCTGCAGAAATTATGGGTACATTAATTGTAATGTTTCGTGTAAATTTTGTCTGAATGTTTACCTCTCTTGGTAAAATTTCGGAAAATGCAGGAACTAATAAGACGTCGTCGTAGGTTAGTCCTTCTCCTAGAATTTTGTTTTCGTGTGCTGTCATGTTGCAATTAAGATGTAATTGCGTGCAAATATACGTTTTTTAATAGTAAGTTTTAATTGAAATCGCCTATTTTTAATCTAAAGATTTACAATAAGGCAAAAGCACATTTACAGCATAGAGATATCTGTCTTCTGTATTTTTTAAATCACCTGTAAATTCCAATTCGTTTGGCACAAACACCCCATAAATCCCGTTTCCTTTAGAAATTTCAGAAATCTGTTCTAAACTTTTCGCATCCATAATGCTGTAAACAGACTCTACCCATTCATATTGTTCGCGATGAAGCATTTCTAAATCCCAAGTTTCAGCAGCTTCACCTTTAAGAACCTCATCGGCTCCCAAAACATTTTTTAAATATGGTAATGCGTTTTTAAAAACAACTTCACTCCCAATATTGGTATAATAAATAGTAGATTTTTTCACAAAATACTTATAAGGAAAAACGCCTATTTTGCTTAATTTATCAGAAATGAATCCGGCCATTATGACCCAATGTATTTCATTCCCTTTTTGTTTAAGTTCTTGCTCAATCCATCGATAAAATCCCAATCGCTGTCCAACACTTGCATAGGCTTCGGAATTTAAATGAGACAAATTATAAGCATTTGCGTTTTGCCAAGTAATCGAATTCTGTTTTCTATCCTTTGTTAACCATTCTCCCAAAATTAAGCTATCTCGTTTAGTTTCTTTTTGATAGGCTTTTAAATTTTTCCATTCTTTAGCAGACATAACCTGGCAACTTAAACATAGTAAGACGAAGTAAAACGATTTCATAGTTTCAAATTTACAGGACAGGATAAAGTTAAGAATTTGGCTTTACAAGCCTCTTATTTTATCTTTAAACGGAAGAATCCATTTTTTATGCTTAAAAGATTCTTTTTGCTGATATAAATCGACACTAGAATCTATAAACGGCGCAGGAGTTCTCCCATTTAAGGACACCATACTTTCGGCATACACCTCAACTTGATTATAACCCTGACGTTTGTAATGGTCTCCCAGATAATGCGCATATTCTAATATAAAATCAGGCTGAAAACTCATTTGCTGTTCTTGTCGTGGGGTTAAAAACTCCGAATTATCGACTAGACATTCCTCCCCAGTTTCCGAATCTATAACTCTAAACTCCGTGACTCCCGATTTTTCGATTAAAGACGTACGCCAAGAGAATAAATACCCTTCTCCCGTCCAAAACAATTCGCCTTCGTATAACATATAACGTAAGGGAAACAACAGTTGAAACACAAAGAATAATCCAACAATAAATATGGGTAAGGGCGTACTGTATTGAAAATCCTTTGTCATTTTTAGTGCAGAAGACAAATGTAGACCGTTACGAATGGGCGACAAAAATGTTCTTAGCGTTAAAAGTCCCTTTTGATGCCATTGCGAAGAGAAAAATATTGGAGCGCAAAAAACAAGTATTAACGGAAACATACCTAGCGGAAATAAAGCCTGCGAGAATAGCTGATTCGCCACCAATAAAAGAAAAGAGATTAAGCGCGTGCGTTTATAGAGTAACAGAAAAGGAATAGCTAATTCAAAAATCATAAAACTCCAACTAACAGCATAATGAAACCAGCTCGCTTGTAATATGGACGGACCAATAAACGGAATGTTAGTACTTGTAGATAACCATAACTCTAAAGGCATGGCACGGTATAACCAATCGGAATTTAATTTTGCTAAACCTGAGTAAAAGAAAACGATAAAAAACAAAAATTTCACACTGTCTACACACCATTTTGGAATGGTTCGATAGGATCGTCTTGTAAATAAAGAATCGACAGAAAAGGATGCACTGGCCGGTAAAAAAACCATTAAAAAACTCAAAATCATTATGAAATAAGACGCCGATTGATACATTGTTTTATCCATAAATTGAATATACGTATAACTTAAAAAGAAGGTAATTATAGAAATACGATACTTAAACCCAAAAGCCACAAAGACCGATGAAATGGCACAAATTGCAAACAAAGCGTAGGTATAAAAACCAAAGGGTTTTACCCATTCGAAACCATAAAATGTAAAATGAAATTTTGGTTCTAAATACAAAGATTCTATCCAGCCTTTCTGCCAAAAAATAATTAAGCTTATACACATTAAAAGTCCAAAACACACGCGGAACACCACTAAAGGTGCCGGACTTGTTGTTTTTAGAAAATATGTATTTAAATTCATCTTAAAAGATTAGAAGTGTTTTGGACTACATTTACAATATAACTTCGCGTACTATAAATGTTAGGTATTCCTTCAAATTTCTAAATATTTTTTAGGATAGATAAACAAAACACGGAATAATTATAAAATAATTCTTGATATCTCATATGTAACAGACATTAAATTGCCTCATACAACTCATTTTAAACACCTTAAAATCAAAACATTTCTTTTTTTTAATTATAACATCTTTCCTAATGTATCGGGAACAGCTCTTATTATCCGCCTTGAGCGCGATTAAATCACGTATTGTTAAGCACATTTCACATTCATTCCGCTAATAAAAAAAATAAACACCAATTTCTACTCGTTTATTAAACTTTTCGAAATTGGTGTTTCTTTAATAGTATTAGGATTTATCGTCTTCCGCCACCACTACGAGAACTACCTCCCCGTGGTTGACGACTGCCGCTAACATTCATTCTCTGTCCTGCAAAACTTCCAAATTTATAGGTGAAATTTAACATAAAATATTGTTCTAAAATATTGCTTTCAACGTCCTGAATATAGGTTTCTGTTACCGAGCGTCGGTAGCCATTATTCTTACCTAACATATCGTAACCTACAAGAGTTAGGGTTGCTTTATTGTCCCATAACTCGATACCCAAACCTGCATTCCAGAAAACGGCATCACCATCAAATTCATCGCCAACACGACTATTATAGCGGTATGAGACTTTATTTGTTAAGAATACATTTTTAAGAAAAAATATAGACGCTTCAAAGTTCACGTCTTGAACAAAGTATTTATTATCGGTAAAATCGTCGGTATCATAAACAATATCGGTTGATGAATAACTGTAAGATGCACTAAGATCTAATTTATCATCGTACGAATATTTAAACGAAATAGAAGGTCTTATATTCGTTGTTTTACCTGAAAACTCGATCCCATTTTGTATCGATAACGAGTTTTTGTAAGAACCATTCAATCGTCCATTAATATTCATATTTGTTTTCTTACTATAAAATGATTTAGAAACAGCGACGTTTCCTGTGTAAGAATAATCCCCATCAATATTATCGTAAGTCGTATACTTAATTAAATCTTCGTCTGTAATTGTTGAGCTAATAATTTTATCTTGAACAAAGTTAGCTCTAAGATTTCCCGTAATGTTAACATTATTGTAAGCTAGGTTATTCTGATATTGAAAATTTATATTATGATTTACCTCGGGTTCTAAAAACGGGTTACCAATAAGAATATGAGTGATATTACTTTCGTCTAAAACGGGTTGTAACTGACTCACGGACGGCAAATTAACACTCTGATTATAATCTAGATTAATATTCTTGTAACCATTCTCATCACGGTATCGAATTCGTCCTGAATAGGTCGCATACTCAAAATCTGCTTTAAAATCGCGAGCTTCAACCAATTTATCTGTATAATTTCTATAGGTATTTGTATAACCTCCTTCTAGTTCGAAACGGAAATCACGATACTCGTAGCGTAATCTTAAAGCAGGTCTAATTGTTGTGGTAGTGTATTTACTATCTGAACTTAAAATGTCGTTAAAATTGCTGTAAGCGTCTTCATCTTCATCAAAGTCGTAAATAAGTTTTTCATTTTCTTGAGAATTTACACTAGCCGTATATCTAGGCATAATTCTAAAATTAGTAAACAATTCCTTACTCCAAAATACGCGTAACCCAATATTACTACTGTAAGTATCTGTATTATTTATTTGATCTTGAATAATTGTTGCATTTTGTCTTTCGATATAATTTTCGGAATAACTCTTACTATCGGAATTTCCTTTAGCAAAATCGGTACTGATTGCCATGTTTAGATAATCTCTTTTCCCTGTAACCGTGGTTACGCCAAACTCATTATTAATATTATAGTTATCGGATTGAGATTGATTTTCGGAATAATAATCGCTAACTAAATCGCCGTTGGTATACTCTGACTTTTTAGTAGTTAACGAGCCAGATTCTGAACTGCTAGTATTTACATTGATATCGTTAGATATCTGAACCTTATTGTTAGACAATTTATTTTTTGGAGGAATAATAAATTTTAGGTCACCTCCTGCTTTATGGTTATCTGAATCGCTAATGCTTTTAGTTTCAGAATCGGTAATATAATTGAAATCGGGTAAAAAATTCTCGGTATGACTTATTTGTTCTCTATTATTACTCTGAGCACTATATCTGTAATTACCATTAATACGTGTTTCATTCCATTTTCCTTTGCTAAAATTAGCACCGACAAAATCCGATTCTATTTCACCATTACTCGTATCTGTATCCGGGAGGGCGTTAAAACCTCTAGTCATGTTAATATTGTTAGTTCCCCCGATAAGTCCTATCTGTTTCCCTTCAATTAATTTAAAAATATTTGCATTGGCTTGGTATTTATCGTCGGTTCCATATCCTACCTTAACATCGCCAAAAGTGGCTCTATTTTTTCCTTTTTTAATGGTAAGGTTTATTTCTTTGGTCCCAGAATCCGATTCCTCCCCTGTAAATTTCTGATTATTGGTTTTGTAATCTGTAACCTGAACTTTACTAATAACATTACTCGGTAGGTTTTTTAATGCAATCTCTCCGTTTTTTTCGCCAAAAAAGGCCATCCCATCTACGTTTATGGCTTCCACCTCTATACCGTTCATGGTAATATTTCCATCGGTATCTATTTCAATCCCAGGGAGCTTTTTTAGTAAGTCTTCGGCTTTATCGTTTGGTAAAGTTTTAAAACTGTCGGCATTATACTCTATAGTATCCTTCTTAATTAATACCGGAGGAGCTTGCGCAATAATGGACACCACATTTAATTCTTCGACTTGTTCTTCTATAGTGACAACACCCACATTTAATTCTTTACCAGTAGGCACAGTAATATCCTGCGTGTAAGGCTTGTATCCCATATAAGCAATATTAAGAATCGCTTTAGAATCGTCTTCTGTATTTACTGGAAATGAAAATTCACCATCTTTATTAGTAATCCCGTAGGATATGGGAATACTGTCTTGTATACTTTGCAGGTATACGGTGGCACCTTCTAAGGCGGTTAAGTCTTTATCTTTTACAGTACCCTCTAAAGTGAACTTTTGTGCAAATAGTGATGCTGAAAAGGATAAGCAAATTAAGACTAAAAGTAATTTTTTCAAAATATCAAATATGGTTAGGTTTAACGGTTAGACCTTACCAACTTGAAAATGTTTAACCTACAAATGTTAAATAAACCTTAAAGAAATATTTAGTGATAGGTTTTAAAAATTTTAGTTGCTTCGTTATACGCACTTTCAAAACTTAATGCGTTTAACTGATTTTCTTTCTTTACAGTAAAGTAAGACAGTAATTTCTCGGTAGGCATATTTCCTGTAAGCTCGTCTTTTGCCATCGGGCAACCACCAAAACCTTGTATGGCGCCATCAAAACGTTTGCAACCGGCTTGGTAAGCGGCATCTACCTTTTCGAACCATAAATTAGGAGGCGTATGTAAATGCGCACCAAATTCGATATCGGTATATTGCGGAATTAAATTAGAGAATAAATAATCTATAGTTTCTGGTGTAGAAGATCCTACGGTATCACTTAATGATAGTATTTTTACACCCATATTGCTTAAACGCTCGGTCCAATTGGCAACTACATCTACATTCCAAGGATCCCCGTAAGGGTTTCCAAATCCCATAGAAATATATACCACAACCTCTTTGTTCCTTTGATCGGCAATATTTAAAATCTCTTGTAAAGTATCAACCGATTCGGCTATGGTTTTATGCGTATTACGCATTTGAAAGTTTTCTGATATAGAAAAAGGGTAGCCTAAGTAATCAATGTTTTTATGGCTAGAAGCGTCTTGTGCGCCACGTGTATTAGCGACAATAGCCAGCATTTTACTTTTGGTTTTAGACAGATCTAATTGCGAAAGCACTTCGGCTGTATCACACATTTGCGGTATGGCTTTAGGCGACACAAAACTTCCAAAATCTATAGTATCGTACCCCACTCGCAAAAGCGATTGAATGTATTGCACCTTACGCTCGGTTGGAATAAAGGCTTTTATACCTTGCATCGCATCTCGCGGACACTCTATTACTTTTACACCGTTTGCCATTAATTATTAGCGTTTAGATTATAAAAATACTATTATTTTTCTGAAATTAATATGAATATTGCAATCCCCGTAAATACAACCACTTGCATCCACTTTAAGAATGGCCCAACCTCTTTGTGCTGTTTTATATATTCGGATATTGCGCCCGCTAAAATTGCCAAAACTGAAAAAATCACAAATGAAATCCCCATAAAAATAAAGCCTAAAATATAAAACTGTTTTACAGTGCTTAAGGTATTACTAAATAAAAAACCAGGGAAAAAAGCAAGAAAAAATATAGAGACTTTCGGGTTTAACACATTCATAATAAAACCCTGTTTAAATAACTGAGTCCAGGTTTTGTCTGGAACATTATCCGAACTTAATAAAACTTCGGCATCGCTTTTATACACTTTATACGCGAGATAAAGTAAATAGGATGCTCCTAGTATTTTTATAAACCAGAAAATAGAATCCGATGCCTTTATAATAGCCGATACGCCAAAAGCAACCAATGTGGTATGCACTAAACAACCAGAGATTAATCCGAAAACAGTAGCCAAACCAAACGATTTCCCATTGGTTATACTTTGCATTAATACATAAATATTATCCGGACCTGGAGCAAGGGCCAAAATAGCCGTAGCAAAAGCAAACGACACTAATACGTCTACATCCACGAGCTTAGTTACGTTTTAAGATAGCCTTATTAATGGTTTTAACAAGCGATGGCCCTTC
Organism: Formosa bonchosmolovskayae; assembly: GCF_051016085.1. Taxonomy (GTDB): domain Bacteria; phylum Bacteroidota; class Bacteroidia; order Flavobacteriales; family Flavobacteriaceae; genus Formosa. The sequence goes on along the minus strand of NZ_CP174605.1, from coordinate 2,349,298 downwards.
GTAAATAAATCCTGTATAAATCTGTACTAAAGTCGCACCAGCATCCAGTTTTTCTAGAGCATCTTGGGCAGAGTGAATTCCTCCCACCCCGATAATTGGAAACGATTTATTACTTTTTTCACTTAAGTATTTAATAACTTTAGTACTCTTCTCTTTAACAGGCTGTCCGCTTAACCCTCCATTTCCGATCGCTTCAAGCGCTGTTGCCGATGCTTTTAAATGACAGCGATCTACAGAAGTGTTCGAGGCTATAACACCATCCAGTTGGGTTTCTTTTACCAAATCGATAATTTCATCCAATTGCACATCATTTAAATCTGGAGCAATTTTAAGAAGTATTGGTTTTTCTTTACCAAAGGTTTTATTCGCTGTCTTAACAGTGTTAATTAATTCTAAAAGATAATCTTTATCGTTTAATTTGGCATGGCTCCCTACATTTGGACAACTTACGTTAAGCACAAAATAATCGACATACGGGTGTAACATATTAAAACATGTTATATAATCTGCTGTATAATTTTCTGGAGTGGTTTGTGTATTTTTACCAATATTTCCACCGATAAGAATTTTACCTTTATTCTTTTTTAGTTGCGTAATGGCTGTTTCGACACCTTCATTATTAAAGCCCATACGATTGATTAATCCTTGATCTTCAATCAGTCTAAAAATACGTTTTTTAGGATTTCCTTCTTGAGGAATTGGAGTAACTGTTCCTATTTCTATAAAACCAAATCCGAAGTTTGCCAATTCGTTATACAACACGGCATTCTTATCGAAACCAGCAGCTAAACCTACTGGATTTTTAAATTTCAATCCAAATACTTCACGCTCCAACTTTTGGTCTTCAACAACAAATAATGCTCTAAATAAACTTGGTACTAATGGGATTTTAGAAAGAAATCGCACCATAGAAAATGTAAAGTAATGAACTTTTTCGGGGTCTGAAGAAAAGAATAGAGGGCGAATTAATAATTTATACATGGATGACTTATTTATGCAAAAATACTTTTAATTAAAAAATCCTACAATTCAAAAAGCATAAATAATTAATAATAGTATTTTTGTTTAAAATCGAAGTCCTCATGATAAATAAACAACACCTAATAGACCGTTTTGTAAGCTACATTACCGTAGATACAGAGTCGGATCCAGAAAGTAATACAACCCCAAGTACAGAAAAACAATGGGATCTTGCTAATGCACTTGCCGAAGAATTAAAAACCATCGGGTTAGAGGATGTTTCTATAGACGAGAACGCATACATTATGGCTACGCTACCGAGTAATGTAGATCACGATGTGCCAACTATAGGATTTATTTCTCATTTCGATACCTCTCCAGATTTTTCTGGAGCTAATGTAAAACCTCAATTTGTAGAAAATTACGACGGAAAAGATATTGTACTGAATGCCGAACAAAATATTATTTTATCTCCAGATTATTTCGAAGATTTGCTTTTATATAAAGGACAAACCCTAATCACTACCGACGGAACCACTCTTTTAGGCGCCGATGACAAAGCTGGAATTACAGAAATTGTAACAGCAATGGAATATTTAATACAGCATCCGGAAATTAAACACGGAAAAATTCGAGTAGGTTTTACACCAGATGAGGAGATTGGTCGAGGCGCTCATAAATTTGATGTCGATAAATTTGGAGCAGCATGGGCATACACTATGGATGGTAGTGAGATTGGAGAACTAGAGTACGAAAATTTTAACGCTGCAGGCGCGGTAGTTACCGTAGAAGGAAAAATTGTTCACCCTGGATACGCCAAAGGGAAAATGGTTAATTCGATGTACATCGCTACCGAATTTATAAACTCTTTACCACGTTTAGAAACGCCGGAACATACAGAAGGCTATGAAGGCTTTTTCCATTTAACCGATATTAATGGAGAAGTAGACAGCACCGTTTTAAAATATATTATTCGTGATCACGATAAGGAACATTTTGAAGCGCGTAAAGACATGATGCAAAAACTAACCCACGAGTTAAATACGCAATATGGTCGTCACGTGGTTTCTGTCGAAATAAAAGATCAATATTATAATATGAAAGAAAAGGTTGAACCTGTAATGCATATTGTAAATCTTGCCGAGGAAGCCATGAAACAAGTAGGCATAACACCTAATATAAAAGCGATTCGCGGTGGTACCGATGGTTCTCAGTTAAGTTATATGGGTTTACCTTGCCCTAACATTTTTGCTGGTGGACATAATTTCCATGGCCGTTACGAATATGTCCCTGTAGAAAGTATGATTAAAGCTACAGAAGTGATTTGTAAAATTGCAGAACTTACAGCCAAACAATAACCGCGTTAGCGATTGCAGTGGCATCCTTTTTTAGCTTTTATAAGCGGCTAAAAAAGATATAACGTAAAGCGCGACCTTTATGGTAACGCCAAAATTTAATGTCTGATGAATTTAAACCATTTGTCAGACATTTTTTTATTACACAATTCTGGACTTAACAGATTGAGGGATTTACATTCCGAAAAAAATAGTGGTATATTTACAATACAATTTTGCTATAAATATATTTAGGCTTCAACAATGCAAAGGGTAAGCCATTGCTACAGGTATAATACCTAGTGTTTTGGTATCTTGGCAAGTATTTTGCAGTCTAAAATTACAATACTTTAAATAATAAAATGACCGATAATATTTTTGTATACCGATTTAATAAAATGACTAATGACGAGCTTGAAGCTATTAGTTTTAATGAAGATGTATATACTAACGAAGCACGATTAACCGCTTTAGATATTTTAAAAAGTAGAGATGTTAATTCTGAAGCCATTAATACAACTCACCGTGCTTTAATGGCCGAAAAAGTTGCCCAAGAAAAGATTGTTATAGAAAATACGCGTAGTCCTACTGCAACTTTTATAGATATTGAAAACGTAAAATCTGAGACTAAACCATTGCCAAAGTTATACTCTAAAACATTAATTTTGGTTATTTCAATCTTATTTTCTACGCTTTTTGGAAGTGTATTATTAATGTTAAACCTAAAAAAAACAGGGCATTCTAAAGCACGAAAGCTAGTCTTGTTATTTAGCGTATGCTACCTTTTTGTTCCTTTTATATTAATCACCTCATTTAATTTAGATCCCAACGTCGCACTGCTTGCGAATGTTCTTGGAGGTTATATTCTAACTGAATATTTCTGGAACCAATACATAGGAAAAAATACGGAATACAAAAGGTTAGACTGGGCTAAGCCGGTTTTAATCATGTTGGCCATCACGATACCACTTGCCTATATTGTTCTTAAAAGCGGTGGCGCTTTATAAGATTTTTAGATCTTACAGAATTTAAAGCATAAAAAAATCCTTCCAATAATTTGGAAGGATTTTTTTATATCTAAACGTATTTATTATTTATTTAAATACATTCTTCTTCGTGAGTAAATATTGTAAAACTCGTCGTCTCTTAAGTTATCTATAAATAAGATGCTTTCTCCAGTACTTTTCATCTCAGGTCCTAGTTTCTTATTTACTTTATGGAATTTATTGAAAGAGAATACAGGTTGCTTAATCGCGTATCCTTTTAATTCCGGCTTAAAGTCAAAATCGGTTACCTTCTTCGCTCCTAACATCACTTTAGTTGCATAGTTTACGTAAGGCTCTCCGTAAGCTTTCGCTATAAAAGGTACCGTACGAGATGCTCTTGGATTCGCTTCGATAATATATACTAAGTCGTCTTTTACGGCGAACTGAATATTTATTAAACCAACAGTATTCAAGGCTAAAGCAATTTTCTTAGTATGGTCTTTAATTTGTTCCATAACTAAATCTCCTAATGTAAAAGGTGGTAGCAATGCATTACTATCTCCCGAGTGGATTCCACAAGGTTCGATATGCTCCATAATTCCGATAATGTAAACATTTTCACCATCGCAAATTGCATCGGCTTCAGCTTCTATTGCACCATCTAAATAGTGGTCTAGAAGTAACTGATTTCCTGGCATTGTGCTTAATAAGTCTACAACGTGTTTTTCAAGTTCTTCTTTATTAATTACAATTTTCATCCCTTGACCTCCTAGAACGTAAGATGGACGCACTAAGATTGGAAAATCTAGTTTGTCTGCAATCGCAGAAGCTTCATCTGCTGTCGTTGCAATATCAAACTCAGGGTAAGGAATATTATTTTCTTTTAACATATTAGAGAACAATCCGCGATCTTCGGCTAAATCTAAAGCTTCAAAACTTGTTCCTAATATCTTAACACCGTACTTGGTTAATTTTTCAGCAAGTTTTAAGGCCGTTTGACCACCTAACTGAACAATAACACCTTCTGGTTTTTCATGCTTAATAATGTCGTAAATATGTTCCCAAAATACAGGCTCGAAGTATAATTTATCGGCTGTATCGAAATCTGTAGATACGGTTTCTGGGTTACAGTTAATCATGATGGTTTCGTAACCACATTCTGCAGCGGCAAGAACACCGTGAACACAACAGTAATCGAACTCGATTCCTTGTCCGATACGGTTTGGTCCTGAACCTAAAACAATAACTTTTTTTCTATCTGTAACAACACTTTCGTTATCTGCATAACGATTACCATCGGCAGTTTCCACATCACTTTCAAAAGTAGAGTAGTAATATGGCGTTTTCGCTTGAAATTCTGCAGCACATGTATCTACTAACTTGTATACACGATTTACACCAAGTTCTTCACGTTTACTATACACTTGACTTTCTAAACAGCCCAACATGTGTGCTATTTGTCTATCTCCATATCCTTTCTGTTTTGCTTCTAAAAGCAAATCTTTTTGAATGGTATCGATTTTAAATGTAGAGATTTCATTTTTAAGCATATGTAATTCTTCATATTGCTTTAAGAACCACATGTCTATTTTTGTGATTTCATGAATTCTACTTAATGGAATGCCCATCTCGATTGCATCGTAGATAATAAATACACGATCCCAAGAAGCATGTGTTAACTTCTCGATAATTTGTTCGTAGTTTTTATTCTCTTTACCATCGGCACCTAAACCGTTACGTTTAATCTCTAGAGATTGCGTTGCTTTGTGAAGCGCTTCTTGGAACGAACGTCCAATACCCATCACTTCTCCAACAGATTTCATTTGAAGTCCTAAAGTTCTGTCTGAACCTTCGAATTTATCAAAATTCCAACGCGGTATTTTCACGATTACATAATCTAAAGTCGGTTCGAATAAAGCCGAAGTCGATTTAGTAATCTGATTGTTTAATTCATCTAAATGATATCCAATAGCCAATTTAGCCGCAATTTTCGCAATAGGATAACCCGTTGCTTTTGATGCTAAGGCAGAAGAACGCGATACACGAGGGTTAATCTCGATAGCGATAATATCTTCGTTTTCATCTGGAGAAACGGCAAACTGTACGTTACAACCTCCTGCGAAATCTCCAATATTACGCATCATATGGATAGCCATATCACGCATTTTTTGGAATGTTTTATCACTAAGCGTCATCGCTGGCGCTACGGTAATAGAATCTCCTGTATGAATTCCGATAGGATCCATATTTTCGATAGAACAAATAATAACCACATTATCATTTGCATCTCTAAGCAATTCCAATTCGTATTCTTTCCAACCGATTAAAGCTTTATCGATCATAACCTCATGAATTGGAGAAATCTCTAATCCGCGGGTTAATAATTCGTCGAAATCTTCTTCTTTATATACAAAGGAAGCCCCAGCACCACCTAAGGTGTAAGATGCTCTAATAATTAAAGGAAAACCAAATTCTTGTGCAATTTCTTTACCTTTTAGGTAAGATGTAGCTGTTGCTTGTGGTGCCATTGACACCCCAATTTTAAGCATTAACTCTCTAAACTGCTCTCTATCTTCTGTAATATTGATGGCATCAATATTAACACCTATAATATCAACTCCAAAATCTTTCCAAATTCCTTTTTCATCAGCCTCTATACATAAATTAAGTGCTGTTTGCCCACCCATAGTAGGTAAAACGGCATCAATTTGAGGATGTTCTTCAAGGATTTTTACAATCGATTTTGTAGTTAACGGCAACAAATATACGTGATCGGCCATAGATGGGTCGGTCATGATAGTTGCTGGATTCGAATTTATTAGTACGGTTTCTATTCCGTCCTCGCGAAGCGATCTTAAGGCTTGAGTTCCTGAATAATCGAATTCACAGGCTTGCCCAATTACAATTGGTCCAGACCCTATGATAAGAATAGATTTTAACTTTGGATTTTTTGGCATTGTATTATATTAAGATATTTCAAAAGTAGTTATAAAAACGAGATATAAAAAAAGGCGTTACCATTAAGTAACACCTTTCTATTATATCAACACATTGATATCATTATTTTTTATGTCTTGATTCAGAAGATACAGACAGTTTCTTTCTTCCTTTAGCACGTCTACGTGCTAATACCTTTCTACCATTGGCAGAAGCCATTCTTTCTCTAAAACCGTGCTTGTTTCTTCTCTTTCTTTTTGATGGTTGAAACGTTCTTTTACTCATTGTCTTGTATCTTTAAAATCTTCAATATTCTATCTAAACGAAGTCTTGATGGTTTCTTCAAAACTGCGGGCAAATATACAAAGACTTTTTTATTACACAAACCTTATTTTAAAAATATTTTTTAGTAAAATTTTTAGTTTCTTTGTAGAGTCAAATTTAGCGTACAAATGATTCGATTTTTTCTCAAGATATTAGTAGTAACCTTAATAGGCACCTTTAGCACATCTGCCCAATCTTTACTGCAATATCGCTTAAAAATTGGAGACAGCATAACTATAATTCAGAAAGCCACTCAAAATATAGTAAGACAAGAGCAAGGTAACGCACATAAAATATTAAATGATCTCGAAGAGAACTATACCTTTAAAGTCTCAGATAAAACAGACAGCACCTATACATTAGCATTTCATTTTAATCAGTTTAAGCTAAAAACAACCTCTAATAAATATGGCGTGATGGTAGATGTAGACACTGCTAAACCTGTTAAAGAGGACGATACAGAAGGAAAAATATTTGGTGGACTTACAAATTCGGAACTACAAATAGAGATGTCTAATTCTGGTAAAATAATACAGGTACAAGGCGCAGAAAAAATGATTAGTAATATGATTAATTTATCTGGAGTGCAAGACGAATTTACCAAACAACTTATGATTGAGTCGATGAAATCTGAATTTGGTAACGAATCTTTATCGCATAGTTTTGAGCAACTCACACATATTTATCCGAAACAAAAGGTAAGCATTGGAGATACTTGGACTAATGAATATACAGGAGACATCCAATCTAAAAACACTTGGACCCTAGAAAAAATAACCGATACCGTTATTTTAAATGCCAACTCGACCTTAAGCATGAGTATTGAAGACGAATTTTCTAACCTACTGTTAAAAGGAAAACAAAACATTGTAGTTATAGCAAATAAAAATACCGGTTTTATAAATGAAATGACCGTAAATGCTGAAGCGAGCAATGCATCCGATATAAAGGAATCGCAGAACAATCCAACAAAAATAACATCTACAACAACTTATAAAATTAAATAAATACTTATGTACAACAAGAACTTAAAATTAGTTATCGCCGGTTTAATTATTGCATACGCTGTCTTTCAGTTTATCGAAGGAAACATTGGAAACGGTATCATGCTAATCTTACTTTCAACTATTTTCATCTTTCTATATTTTAAAAATGAATTTATTCTGTTAGCGTTTATGAAGCTTAGAAAACAAGATTTTGAAGGTGCGACAAAATGGTTAAACAAAATTAAAAATCCAGAAACGGCTTTAGTTAAGAAACAACAAGGCTATTACAACTACCTACACGGCATTATGATTTCTCAGACCAACATGAATGAATCTGAAAAATATTTAAAGAAAGCTGTTGATTTAGGTTTAAATATGGATCATGATTTAGCTATGGCTAAATTAAGTTTAGCAGGAATAGCGTTATCTAAACGTAGAAAACAAGAAGCTACAAAATTATTATCTGAAGCGCAGAAATTAGACAAGCAAGGTATGTTAACCGATCAGATAAAAATGATGAAGGAAAACATGAAGCGTGCACAAGCACCTAACCAACATTTTGGAGGACACAGACAGCCTCGAGGCGGAAGACGATAGAAATCCTCTTTAAAAGCATAAAAAAACGGCGTTGAATATAAAATTCAGCGCCGTTTTCTATTTGTGTCCAATTGTATATTTTTCTACTCTTTATAAAATCCTTTGTTCGGAATTTCAATCTTATATAATTTTCTTGAACTATTGTTTAAAAACGATTCACGCAACCATGGATTATGAATCTTTAAAATCTTGTAGTTTATACCAAAACCTTTAGCAAAACTTGCAAAATCTGTTACCGCCGTATCCACTTCAACCGTATACGATGGGACCAAGTTATATAAATCCTTATCTCTAAAATTGAAACCATATTTTAAAGGATTCTTCATAATCTCTTTTAAGGCCACAATTCTAAACACATAGCGACCAGTTTCTTGACCTAACAATAAATCGTAATAATCACCTACTAACTGATCTTCTAAACGTGAACTTACACCTCTATTTCCCGCATTGTAGGCCGCTGCAGCTAAAGTCCAACTCCCTAATCGGTCTTTAGATTGTTTTAAATACTCGCACGCCACTTCTGTAGCCATTTCTAGATTATAACGTTCGTCTACATTATCGTTTATTTCCAGTCCGTACTCTTTTCCTGTAGTTTTCATTATTTGCCAAAAACCACGTGCTCCCGCTGGAGACACTGCATTTGTTAAACCACTTTCTATAACTGCCAAATATTTAAAATCGTCTGGTATACCATGTTTCTTTAAAATAGGCTCAATTACTGGGAAGTATTTGTGGGCACGTTTAAATAATAACAAGGCATTTGATTGCCAATAGGTATTAACTAACAGTTCGCGATCCATGCGCTCGTATACATCCGGATCTGTTAAGGGTAAAGCTTCGCCTGCAAAATCCAGTTTCTCTGGCATGGTCAAAGCATATATATTATAATCGTTTAATTGTTTTTTTTCAAAATTTTCATCGGTTCCAGGGTCTTGAACTGCATTTATCGATAATGCAACTACACTCAATACACCTGCAAATAGTAATCCTTTTTGGATACGCTTCATATATAATTAGTTTTGTTTAAAAGTAATAATTCACATCAAATTTTAAGCCACGTTATCGCCTAAAATTAATTTCGGAAGGTTTTCATTAAACCATTTAAATTTGTTTAAAATCATAATATGTGTACCGCCTTCTATCTCAATACAGTCGGTTATATACTGAATTGGAAATACGGCGTCTTTTTTACCATGAATATGAATTGTATTAGGAAGTGGCTCCTTTTGTTCCCAGCAAACCACTTGTTCTATAGCCCAATCTAAATAATTCTTATCACGAACAGAAAGGTATTTTTTATATAGTTTAACACGCTTTGTTGCCGCATCTCCAAACGTATACTTAGCGTAAGTCTCGAAATCTTGCACTAAATGCGTGGGTAAAAACTTATACATTTTAGTGGCCTTGGCTAATTTCATACGTTTTGGTAATTCGTACTTGGTTAACACACTAGAAATCACAATAATTTTACGTGTTTTTATATGCTTACTCATTTCTTGCACCAAAATTCCTCCAAAAGACACCCCTACCAAAACAGGATTTTCCTCTTTAATATTTTTACACAGGCGTTTTGCATATGCCGACAAACTTTCTTTTGATTCTGGCATAATCCATTCTAACAAATGTATTTTAAATCGATCTTCTGCCAACTCTATATATTCAAAAATTGAAGAATTCGCCGCCATTCCAGGCATAAAATACACATGTATTATATCTTGACTCATAAGGCATTAAACTAATAAACACTATAATATTATAATAAAATTCCGTAAATTTGCAACAGGTTTTTTATGAAAACCAAAAATAGTGAATTCTATTTTCCTCCCACTACTACGTTCGTTAAAAATATGATTATGATAGAAACAGCAGAAGTAACAGACAACGATTTTTTACGTCAGTTTGAATACAAAATTGACAACGATTTAGCAATCATAGAATACTCGCTCCAAGAACGAAAGATTTTTTTAACCAAATTTATTGTCTCCGAAGAACACGACAATGAAGCCTTTAGAGACAAGTTTATAACCTTAGTACTAGAAAATATCCAAGAGAGAAACTTAAGCGTTATGCCCACTTGTCCTACTATAGTGAAGTTTATAAGAAAACATAGACAATACAGAAGTATGTTACCTATAGGTGTAAGAATTTAAATATTACAAAAAGAGCCACTTTAAAGTGGCTCTTTTTAATTTTATGCTGATGCACTGGCTTTAACAAACTCAAACCGAACCATACCATCTTCGTCTATTTTTGTTAACGTTACATCCTCCAATGTATTTACCAATTCCGGATTCCAAGGTGCCTTTACTTTTACATAATTTTCTGTAAAACCATGTATGTATCCCGCTTTATTCTCTCCTTCGAATAACACGGTGTGTGTGCTTCCTAACTGACTTTCGTAAAATGCTCTACGTTTCTTAACCGATAAGCCTCGAAGCATCTTACTACGTTTACTACGCACCTTTTTAGACACAACACCTTTCATGTTTGCCGCTTCTGTATTATCACGTTCAGAATACGTAAACACATGTAGATAAGAAATATTTAATTCATTTAAAAAATGAAAAGTTTCTAAAAATAATTCATCTGTTTCTCCTGGAAATCCAACAATAACATCTACGCCTATACACGCATCTGGCATCACTGTTTTAATTTTATTTACGCGATCTACATACAATTCTTTCATATAACGACGACGCATTAATTTAAGAATCTCGTTACTTCCGCTCTGTAATGGAATATGAAAGTGAGGTACAAACGTTCTGCTTTTCGAAACAAAATCTATAGTCTCGTTTTTAAGTAAGTTTGGCTCTATTGATGAAATTCTTAGACGTTCAATACCTTCAACAGTATCTAATCCTTTTACCAATTCGTAAAACGTATGCTCATGTTTTTTATTACCAAACTCCCCTTTTCCGTAATCTCCAATATTAACTCCGGTTAACACAATTTCTTTAATATTCTTTTCAGAAATTTCTTTGGCATTTTTAAGTACATTCTCCAACTCGTCGCTTCTAGAGATTCCTCTAGCCAATGGAATGGTACAATACGTACATTTATAATCACAGCCATCTTGTACTTTTAAGAAAGCGCGTGTTCGGTCTCCAATAGAATAACTCCCCACGTAAAAGTCGGCATCTTCTATTTCGCAAGAATGGACTTCTCCAAAATCGTTTTTAGACAAATCGTTTAAATAGTCTGTGATTTTAAATTTTTCAGTAGCTCCAAGAACTAAATCTACGCCATCTACATCTGCTAATTCCTGTGGTTTTAATTGGGCGTAACACCCTACAGCAGCAACAAATGCATTTGGGTTTACCTTTTGTGCTTGCTTCACAATGGTTTTAAAACGCTTGTCTGCATTATCGGTTACCGAACAGGTATTAATAACGTAAATATCTGCAGGATCCGAAAAGTCTACACGGTCAAATCCTTCATTTTCAAAATCTCTTGCAATGGTAGAGGTCTCAGAAAAATTTAATTTACAGCCTAAAGTATAAAAAGCAACTTTTTGTCGAGTCATAATATTATTTCTAAAAGAATGCAAATTTACAAAAAAACTACGGTGTAATGGCTAATTCCCTCGTAATACCAAAGCATGGGATAAATAGCGTGTTACGAGAGGGTTTTCTAACCTTAAAAAAAACAAATAAATGTAAAGGCTTGCTTCTTTTATCTTATAATACGCTTACTTTTGATATTCTAATCTTTTTATCACAATTCTCTTTTACAGTTTATGATATCAGTTTTAAAAACATGCTCTACATATTTTAACAAATTCTTGCTTATATGTTTTGGAAGTCTATTACTAACACATTGCGCTTCCGACACTAAAGGAACCAAAGACAACCTTGTATTTAGATATAACGAACACAAAAACATTGGTTCTCTAGATCCTGCATTTTCTAAGGACATAGCAGATATTTGGGCGACAAATCAATTGTTCAATGGGTTAGTCCAGATGAATGATAGTATGCAAGTGGAACCTGAAATTGCTAAATCATGGATCATATCTGAAGACGGATTAACCTACACATTCACTTTGAGAGACGATGTCTATTTTCATAAACATAGCCTATTGGGACAAAACGCTACACGAACAGTAACAGCTAAAGACTTTGAGTATAGCCTAAACCGCTTGCTAGATCCGCAACTAGGATCGCCAGGCCGCTGGGTTTTAAATAAAGTAAACGCATTTAATGCGGTTAATGATAGTGTTTTAAAAATTGAATTAAAACAGCCTTTCCCGGCATTTCTCGGGCTCCTAACAATGAAATACTGCTCGGTTGTTCCTAAAGAAATTGTAGAACATTATGGTAGCGCGTTTAGATCGCACCCGATTGGTACAGGACCTTTTTATTTTAAACGTTGGGAAGAGAATGTAAAACTTGTATTTAGAAAGAATACATCGTATTTTGAAACAGACGCAAAAGGAAAACATTTACCGTATTTAGAAGCCGTTGCTATTACTTTTTTACCAGACAAACAAAGTGAGTTTTTACAGTTTGCACAAGGTAATATAGACTTTGTTTCCGGATTAGACGCCTCTTATAAGGATGAAATTTTAACAGCAGACGGAAATTTAAGAACGCGCTATAGCTCGGAAGTGAATATGATACGTGGCCCCTATTTAAATACTGAATATTTATCGTTTTATATGGATTCTGAGCTGACTGAAATTCAGTCGGAATGGCTTCGAAAAAGTGTGAATTACGGATTCAATCGTAAGAAAATGATGACCTATTTGCGAAACGGTATCGGAATTCCTGCACACGGAGGTTTTATTCCAAAAGGATTAGCAGGTTATAATGATGCTATCGGATTTGAATACAATCCTGAAAAAGCGAAAACGTATTTGGAAAAATTTAAATCAGAAACGGGTATACAACATCCTGAAATTACAATTACTACAACCACTAATTACTTAAGCTTTTGCGAATACATACAGCGAGAAATACAAAAAACAGGATTAATCATACATATTAATGTGGTTCCACCTTCTGCTCTAAAAGATGCTAAAGCTAACGGAAAATTAGATGTATTTAGAGCCAGCTGGGTAGCCGATTATCCAGATGCAGAAAACTATCTTTCCCTTTTTTACAGTAAAAACTTCGCTCCAAATGGACCAAATTATTCTCATTTTAAAAGTGAATTATTTGATACGTGGTACGAACAATCTTTTACAGAAACGAATACTATTAAGCGAGAAACACTATATACCAAAATGGATTCTTTAGTCATGCAACACGCACCAGTTGTACCGTTATTTTATGATGAAGTTGTTCGTTTTACAAGAAAAAATGTTTCCGGATTAGGTATTAACCCTACAAACTTATTAGAGTTGAAGCACGTACAAAAATGGAACTAACCTCTCCTATATTTTTTAGTTTCCTCAAACACGTATTCTAGGATGGCTTTATCAATATCAGAAAATTCTAAATTTCGTCTTTTCATGACCACTTCGGCCACTTCAAAAGCTTTTTTAGTGGTGTAAGTTGTAAATCCGTTACTGCCTCCCCAACTAAAACTTGGTACAAAATTTCTAGGATATCCAGCTCCAAAAATATTAGCATTTACACCAACAACGGTTCCCGTATTAAACATTGTATTAATACCACATTTACTATGATCGCCCATCATTAAGCCACAAAACTGAAGTCCTGTTTTGGCAAAACTTTCTGTTTCGTAACTCCATAATCTCACTTCGGCATAATTATTTTTCAAGTTAGAATTGTTCGTATCTGCACCTAAATTACACCATTCTCCTAATACTGAATTTCCTAAATACCCTTCGTGACCTTTATTAGAATTTGCAAATAACACAGAATTATTTACCTCGCCTCCTACTTTACTAAAAGGGCCAATAGTTGTAGGACCGTATATTTTAGCTCCCATTTTAATCGCTGCACTTTCGCATAACGCAAGAGGGCCTCGAATTAAACTTCCTTCTAAAATCGCAGCATCTTTACCTATATATATAGGACCTTTAGAAGCATTTAGTGTTACAAAATTAAGTTCTGCACCTTCTTCAATAAATATATTTTCGGGCGCTATGGTATTTACAGTAGCCGGTATAGGCTGAGAAGTACGTCCTTCTGTTATTAAATCGAAATCCGCTTGAATCGCGTCTCCGTTTTTAGAAAAGATATCCCACGTATGTTCTACTTTTAAACAGTCATCATTATACTCTATAGCATCGTAAGACTCAAAATCTATATCTTCTTGAGTATCTGTCGTAAAAAATGCAATTACATCTTCATCTTTAAAAATTGCCTGATTAGGCTCTAATCCTCTTATTAATTCCACCAACTGTGCATTAGGAAGATACGAAGCATTAATCATAACATTCTCATCCATCTCCACCATCGGATATTTCTCGGCAAGATAATCTTCGGTGATGGTCGTTGTAGTTCCTCCCAGGTAAGTTTCCCATTTTTCACGTATGGTTAAAATACCTATTCTTATATCGGCAACAGGTCTTGTATACGTAAAAGGCAATAGACTATTGCGCGAAGGACCATCAAAGAGAATATAATTCATGATTCTGTTTTTTTAAAGTAAAAATAAAAAAGCCTTTCAGAATCTGAAAGGCTTTAGTAAAATATATTTGTGCTAAATTATTTTTTGAATTTAGCGTATTTGTTTTTGAATTTATCAATACGACCTGCCGTATCAATTAATTTAGATTTACCTGTATAGAACGGGTGTGATGTTCTTGAAATCTCCATTTTAATTAAAGGATACTCAACACCATCTACTTCTAATGTTTCACTTGTATTAGCAGTAGATTTAGTTAAAAACACATCCTCATTCGACATATCTTTAAATGCTACTACTCTATAATTTGCTGGATGTATATCTTTTTTCATCACTAAATGTTTTAATCTTATTCAATTTTTGAGATTGCAAATTTAAATAAAAATTATTATCTCACAATCTTTTTTCGAATTATTTATTTAAGTTTCTTTTTGTAACGTTTTACTATATTTGTTAACTAACTATTTTAAACCAACTAATTCAAGTTCAAATTTATGGAAAATTCTTTAAAATCTATGGCTGCCACCTACGGTATTTACTTAGCCATTTTATTATCTGCTATTACAATAATAGCATATGTTGTAGATCTAGAAATATTAACCAGTATGTGGGTAAGTGCCGGTGTATTTATTGTAATTATAGTATTCGGAATTTTTTCTACAGCCAAAGCTAAAAAAGCACAGAACGGATTTATCACTTTTAAAGATGCGTTTACAGCATACTTTGCAACGGTAGTGATTGGCGTTATAATTAGTACTTTGGTAAGCATTATTATTTTTAATTTTATAGATCCAGATGTTGCCGATTTTTTAAAACAACAGATTATTGAAAAGTCGACTGGAATGATGGAAAGTTTTGGAGCACCACAAGAGCAAATAGACATTGCCATTGCCGAAATGGAAAAACAAAATCAGTTTGCAATTGGTAATCAATTAAAATCTTTAGCCTTTTCAATTATATTTTATTGCATCGTAGGATTAATAATTGCCTTTGCAATGAAAAAAACTGACCCAGAAGCCGTTTAATTATAGTATTTTTGATGCTTTTAAACGTATAAAACGCATAGATGAATATATCAGTAGTCATACCACTACTTAACGAACACGAATCTTTACATGAATTATACGATTGGATTGCACGCGTTATGCAATCCAATCGGTTTTCATACGAAGTCATTTTTATAGATGACGGAAGTACAGATGACTCTTGGAATATTATTTCTGAACTCTCTAATTTACACCCCGAAGTAAAAGGCATTCGCTTTTTACGCAACTACGGAAAATCGCAAGCTTTACATGCTGGATTTTCAAAAGCTATTGGTGATGTTATTATTACCATGGATGCCGATTTACAGGACAATCCTGAAGAAATCCCCGACCTTTACAACATGATTGTTACTGATCGTTACGACATGGTCTCGGGATGGAAAAAGAAACGTTACGACTCCGTAATTTCTAAAAATTTACCCTCAAAATTATTTAATTGGGCCGCACGAAAAACTTCTGGAGTTAAACTTCATGATTTTAATTGCGGACTAAAATCATATAAAAAAGATGTGGTAAAGAATATTGATGTAAACGGAGAAATGCATCGTTACATTCCGCTGTTAGCAAAAAATGCAGGATTTTCTAATATTGGAGAAAAAATTGTACAGCATCAAGCCAGAAAATATGGCGAAACAAAATTTGGTATAGAACGCTTTATTCATGGCTTTCTAGACCTAATCACCATTTGGTTTATTTCGCATTTTGCAAAACGACCAATGCATCTTTTTGGTGCATTAGGAGGCATAATGTTAACCATTGGTTTCGGATTTTCTGTATATTTAGGAATTGATAAAGTTTTTCTAAATCCATATGGTAGACTTATTACCCAACGTCCACAATTTTTTATTGCTTTAACCACGATGATTCTTGGTACTCAATTTTTTGTGGCTGGATTTTTAGGCGAGCTTGTTTTAAGGTCTAAACCAAACAGAATTAGATATAAAATTAAGAGTGAATTAAATCTAGACGATAAATAATAACAATTTAACGCCCTTTTAATTCTTAACATTTAACGAATTACTTATTTTTACTGACTATATATTTAAAAACTTATGATTAACATTGAACCAGAATTATTAGAACGCGTAAACACATGGTTAACACCTGCCTTTGATGAAGATACTCAAGCTAACATTAAAGACTTAATTGCGAACAATCCTACAGATTTAAAAGAAAGTTTTTACAAAGACTTAGAGTTTGGAACGGGTGGTATGCGAGGTATAATGGGAGTCGGAACAAACCGAATTAATAAGTATACGCTAGGAAAAAACACGCAAGGTTTAAGCAATTATTTACACAAAAGTTTCCCTAACGAAACAATAAAAGTAGCTATTGCTTACGATTGTAGACACAATAGTAAAACATTAGCAAAAGTAGTTGCCGATGTTTTTTCAGCAAATAATATAGAAGTTTATCTTTTCGAAGATTTACGTCCAACACCAGAATTATCTTTCGCGGTAAGACATTTAAACTGCCACTGTGGTATTGTTTTAACAGCGTCTCATAACCCGCCAGAATATAACGGGTACAAAGTATATTGGCAAGATGGAGGCCAATTGGTTCCCCCACACGACGATTTAATTGTAAAAGTAATAGACAGCTTAGATTATTCTGAAATTAAATTTGAAGAAAACACTGCACTTATTCATTACATAGGAGAAGATGTAGACAATGCGTTTATTGAAGCCTCTATCGCAAATGGAAGTTACACAACTGCCGAAGCTAGAGAACAATTAAATGTTGTATTTACTCCACTTCACGGAACCTCTGTAACATCTGTACCGCAAACATTAAAGCGCGCAGGCTACAACCACGTTCATATTGTAAAAGAGCAAGAAGTACCAAACGGAGATTTTCCAACGGTAAAATCGCCTAACCCAGAAGAACCTGAAGCATTAAAAATGGCTTTAGATTTAGCCGATAAAACAGGATCTGATATCGTAATTGGAACAGACCCTGACTGTGACCGTTTAGGTGTAGCAGTTCGTGACTTAGATGGTAAAATGATTTTATTAAATGGAAATCAGACCATGTTATTAATGACGGATTTCTTACTTAAACAATGGAAAGCAAAAGGTAAACTTAAAGGCAACGAATTTATAGCATCAACCATAGTATCTACTCCAATGATGCATCAATTAGCAAAAGCTTACGATGTAGATTACAAAATTGGACTGACAGGATTTAAGTGGATTGCAAAAATGATTCACGATTTCCCTGAGCAAACTTATGTTGGTGGTGGTGAAGAAAGTTTTGGGTATTTAGTTGGCGATTTTGTTCGCGATAAAGATGCCGTAACGTCTACCCTATTGGCTTGCGAAATTGCAGCACAAGCAAAAGCAAACGGAAGCTCAATGTATAAAGATTTACTAGATCTTTATGTAGAACACGATTTATATAAGGAACGCTTAATTTCATTAACGAAAAAAGGAATTGAAGGTGCTCAAGAAATCACTCAAATGATGGTTGATGCCCGCGAAAATCCAGTTTCAGAAATCAATGGTTCTAAAGTTGTAAGTGTAGAAGACTACCAAACATCTACAATTAAATACTTAGCAACAGGGGAAGAAGAAACTATCGATATTCCTAAATCTAATGTTATTATTTATTACACAGAAGATGGTAGTAAAGTAGCCTTAAGACCAAGTGGAACGGAGCCTAAAATTAAATTCTATATTAGCGCAAACACCCCATTAGACAGTGCAGATAATTTTAAAGCGACTGAAGCAAAATTAGAAGCTAAAATTGATGCTATTATTAAAGATATGAAACTTAGTTAATGAGTTATTTTAAACAGATATTTAGATTCGCTAAACCTTATAAAGTTTATGCGATTCTAAATATCATTTGTAATATATTTTACGCCCTTTTTGGCACTTTAGCCATGGTTTCGTTATTCCCAATGCTAAACGTATTGTTCGACAAAACGAAACAAATAAATACTAAACCCGTCTGGGAAGGCTTTGCTGGTATAAAAGATTATGCCGAGAACTATCTAAATTTCTTTGTCACACAAAAAGCAAACGAAGGTAGTGATCAGGTGTTATTTTTTATGGTAGCCTTAGTTGTAAGCATGTTTTTATTAAAAAACTTCTTCAACTATTTAGCCATGTATTTTATCACCTATTTACGAAACGGCGTATTAAAAGATCTTAGAGATACACTCTACGATAAATATTTAAATTTACCATTATCCTTCTTTTCTGAAAAGCGTAAAGGGGATAGTATTGCAAGAATTTCTAGTGATGTTCAAGAAATCCAAACGTCATTTTTATCCATTTTAGAACTCATCGTTAGAGAGCCTTTAATGATTATTTTCACAATCGTAGCCATGTTTATGATTAGTGTAGAACTCACCTTTTTTGTCTTTGTTTTTATTCCTGTAAGTGGTTTCCTGATTTCAATCATTGGAAAATCGTTAAAGAAGAAATCAGATAGAGTACAAAGAGAACAAGGAATGTTTTTATCTGTGGTAGAAGAAACTCTAGGCGGACTAAAAGTTATTAAAGGATTCACTTCGGAAGGTGTTTTTAGTAAACGTTTTAGAGATTCAACCTTAAGATATTACAACTTTTCGAATACCTTATTAAACCGTCAGAACCTAGCATCGCCTACGAGTGAAGTTCTAGGAATTACCGTAATCTCTATATTACTTTGGTATGGCGGACGAATGGTTTTAAACGACAACAGCTTAGACGCAGGATTATTTATTGTTTACATTGGACTTGCCTATAATATATTAACGCCAGCAAAAGCCATTAGTAAGGCGAGTTATGGTGTTAAAAAAGGTAACGCCGCTGCAGAACGTGTTTTAGAAATTTTAAACACAGAATCGCCTCTAGAAGATAAGTCTAACGCCAAAGTAAAAACTGAATTTAATCACGATATTACATTAAATAGTATCTCCTTTAAATATGAAGATGACTTGGTTTTAAAGCAGTTTACTTTAAAAGTACCTAAAGGAAAAAGTGTTGCGCTTGTAGGACAATCTGGAAGTGGAAAAAGTACGATTGCAAATCTTGTTACACGTTTTTACGATGTTAACGAAGGAAGCATAACAATAGATGGCGAAGATATTCGCGATTTAACAAAACATTCGCTTCGAAGTTTAATGGGCTTAGTAACTCAAGATTCAATATTGTTTAACGACACCATTAAACAGAACATTCTTTTAGGAAAAGAAAATGCCACAGATCAAGAAATAATCGAAGCGCTTAAAATTGCAAACGCCTGGGAGTTTGTAAAAGATTTACCGCTTGGTATAGAAACTAATATTGGAGATTCAGGTAATAAACTATCTGGCGGACAAAAACAACGACTAAGTATTGCTCGTGCCGTTTTAAAGAATCCTCCAATAATGATTTTAGACGAAGCCACCTCTGCCCTAGATACAGAAAGTGAACGTTTGGTACAAGATGCATTGGAGAATATGATGAAAAACAGAACCTCTATTGTCATCGCCCACCGTTTATCAACCATCCAAAGTGCAGATACTATTGTAGTAATGCAAAAAGGAGAAATTGTAGAACAAGGCACCCACGACGAGCTAATTCAGAAAAACAATGTGTATAAGAAACTTGTTAATATGCAAAGTTTCGAGTAATACACTTAGTACTTATAACTAAAAGGATAAACCGTTTCAAAATCGTTTATCCTTTTTTTTATTGCAATTTTTAAAGTTTGTTACAATTTTTTCTATCTTCAAATTAAACTTTTTATATCTTATACTGTCTAAAGAGAAAACCAATGAATGATTAGTGAGTCTCAATTATTAGAGCAACTAAAATCTGACGCTAGCAGAGATTCTGCATTTAAAGAATTAATTCGCCTGTATAAGGAGCGACTATATTGGCACATCCGAAATATAGTAAAGTCGCACGACGATACAGACGATGTATTACAGAATACATTCATAAAAATATTTAGAAACATAAATACATTTAAAGGAGATAGTAAATTATATTCCTGGATGTACAGAATAGCAACTAATGAAGCCATTTCATTCATTAATAAAAGAGCCAAATTATTACAAATTACAAATGAAGAAACGCAACAATTAGCTTTAGATCATTTACAATCGGATGTTTATTTTGAAGGCGACGACATTCAACTAAAATTACAACAAGCTATTGCTAAACTACCTCAAAAGCAACAATTAGTTTTTAACATGAGGTATTTTGAAGATATAAAATATAAAGACATGTCCGAAATTTTAGAAACAAGTGAAGGCGCACTAAAAGCCTCTTATCACTTAGCTGTAAAAAAAATTGAAGACTATTTAACTAAAAATTAAACCATTATAACAAAATACAGTCTAAAGACTAAGATGAAACTAAAAGACTTACATAACGACAACAATTCAGGATTTAAAATCCCTAAAGATTATTTTAATAATCTCGAGGAGTCCATTTTAAATGAGGCAAAATTAGACGCCAAAGTTCCTAGTCATGGTTTTGTAGTTCCTGACCATTATTTCGATAATTTAGAAGATACGATTTATAAAAAAGCAACATCAAAAAACACTTCAAAAGTTAGAACTTTACAGGTTCAACCTTGGGTATATATCGCAAGTATAGCCGCGTGTTTAATGCTTATGTTTACACTTACGTTTTCTAATAATCAAGCTAACACTATAAGTTCTATTAATAACGAATCTCTTGAATCTTATATTTTAGACGAAGATTTAAACACTTCGGAAATGGCAACATTAATAACAGATTCAGATTTATTTGGAAGAGAAATTTTAAACAACGCCATAAGCGACGCAACTATAGATAACTATATTGAAAGTGAAATTGACCTTGAAGATCTTTTAGATAATTAAAATTTAATATATGAAAATACGATATATCATTTTACTATTCACCCTGTTTACTGTAAATGTATTTGCGCAAACTAAGGATGAAAAAATAGAAACTTTAAAAATTGCTTATATAACAGAAAAGTTAAACCTGTCTAAAACCGAAGCTCAAAATTTTTGGCAAATTTATAATTCGTTTGAAGAGAAAAACGATGCCATTCGAGACGAGATGAGAGCGCGTAGAAAAAACACCGACTTAGATGCATTATCTGAAGCTGAAGCAAAAAAACTGTTAAGCGACATGATGAAGTCTAATGACGAAAGACATCAATTATTTAATAAATATATGGCAGATTTAAAATCCGTTTTACCTGCTAAAAAAATAATCATTCTCAAGAAAACAGAAGAAGAATTCAGACGAAAAATGCTTGAAGAATACAAAAAGAGACATCAAAACGATAAAAAATAACGTACAAAAAAGAGCCCATGGGCTCTTTTTTATGCCCAGAATTAACGCATTCATCGACAAGAACAAACACTACACAACTCATATAAAGCGGATTAAGAATTAAAACATACAAAACACCAGATTAAATTTTAAAGACCATTTTTAAGAGCATTTAAATAATTCTTTATTATAAATTATTTTGCTACATTTACAAGCAATAATTACTACTATATAAATCAATCGTTTCTTAAACGTAATTTTAACTGTTTATGATTGCTTCAAATATTCGTCATTTAAGAACTCTAAAAAAGCTTTCGCAAGAATCTCTTGCTAATGCTCTTGGAATAACCCGCTCTAGAATTGGCTCTTACGAAGAAGGCCGATCGGAACCCGCTATAGATATGCTAATTCAGTTTTCAGAATTCTTTAAACTTCCTTTAGACGTGTTATTGCGTACAGATTTAACAAAAACTCAAGATGGCTCGTTCTTAAAAGTTGGAGAAAACCGTATTCTTTTTCCGATGGTAGTCGATTTAGAAGACGACGATTTAATAGAAGTCGTTCCTATAAAAGCTTCGGCTGGTTATTTAGACGGTTACGACGACCCAGAATACATAGATCAGTTACAAAAAATAAAGTTACCATTTTTACCCACCGGAAAACACCGAGCTTTTCCTATTAAAGGAGATTCTATGTTGCCTTTAAAGGCTGGTTCGTTTGTTGTGGGTAAGTTTATTGAAGACGTTAGAGATATACAAAACGGACGTACTTACGTGATTTTAACAAGCTCTCAAGGAATGGTGTATAAACGGGTATATAATCAGATTGAAGAAAACCAAGGACTCCTTCTAGTCTCAGATAATAAAACCTACGATCCGTATTTTATTTCTATCCATGATGTTCTAGAACTCTGGGAATTTACGTGTTGCATTAACACACAAGAATACGACGAGCATGAACTACAAATAAGTAGTATAATCAGAATGTTTACAGAGCTTGGCATTGAGCTAAAAGCTTTAGAAAAAATGATGCGATAATGATGTATACCATAATAGATATTGAAACCACAGGTAGTAGTAATAAGATTACAGAAATTGCCATTTTAAAACATGATGGAACTCAAATTATTGAAGAGTTTACTTCGTTGGTAAATCCTGAAGCTCATATTCCGCCATATATTACAACGCTTACGGGGATTGACAACAGAATGGTTGCCAATGCGCCTACATTTTCAGAAATCGCTCAAGACATACTCGACATTACTGAAGATACCATATTTGTAGCTCACAATGTAAATTTTGATTATAACATTATTCGTAATTCGTTTAAGGAGCTAAATATTGATTTTAAACGTAAGAAATTATGTACTATTCGTCTATCGAGAAAACTAATCCCGGGACATCAATCTTATAGTTTAGGAAAGCTATGTACAGCCCTTAATATTGATGTTTTCGACAGACACCGTGCTAAAGGCGATGCAGAGGCTACCGTTATTTTGTTTGAACTGTTATTAGCTCAAGAACAAGCGGAAACCGTTTTTAAAAATTTCTTAAAACCATCGTCCAAAGAAGCAACTCTACCGCCACACCTACCTAATTCTGTTTTCAATGCCATACCAAATAAAACGGGAATTTATTATTTTAAAAACAAAAAAGGGACCATTATCTATGTCGGAAAAGCAAAAGATTTAAAGAAACGTGTGCTTAGTCATTTCTATAATAAATCGGACAAAGAAATGAATTTATGCCGAGAAACAGCAGATATTACCTTCGACCTTTCAGGAAGTGAATTAATAGCTTTACTTATGGAAGATGCGGCGATTAAAACGCATTATCCCGAATTTAATCAGGCGGCTAAACGAAACCCTAAAGCGTTTGCAATATTTAGTTACGAAGATCGAGATGGCATAAAACACTTGGCATATAATACATTAAAATCGGCTCCTAACCCACTGCAAATTTATTATTCAATCACAGACTGCAGACAACAATTGGAACACTATTGCAAAGCCTTTAATTTATGTCCGAAATACTGTCATTTACAAGAAAGCAACTCCGAATGTTCCCACTACCTCATCAACAATTGTAAAGGGATCTGTAGGCAACAAGAGGTGGTAGAAGACTATAATTTACGTGTGACCGATGCTATAGAATCGATTAAGAATAGCCGACAAGAAATTGTGTTAAAACAAACAGGTAGACATCAAGAGGAATCGGCATTTATCTTAATTAAAGACGGATTTTATAAAGGTTATGGATTTATAGATCATACAGAACAAATAATGACTACGGAAGATCTTGAACCTTTTTTAATTCCGCAACACGATACCATGCATACCCAGAAAATTCTACAAAGCGCAATTTTAAATACCAAAATAGTTGTAAATACAGATTCTATTGCCGTGTAAGTTATGACTGTTTAATTAAACCAGTCCCAAGTAATTTTTAAACCTTCGGCTACGGTAAATTGGGGTTTATAACCGAGTAAACGTTCTGCCTTAGAAATATCGGCTAGAGAATCGCGTACATCACCCTGCCTAGACGGGCCATAAACAGGTTCTAAATTAGAATCTGCAGCTGTTTTAATATCGTGCCACAACTGGTTAACACTAATGCGCTCGCCACAGGCCACATTAAATACTTCATTAGCGGCGTCTTTGGAAGCAAAGAAGCCACGAACATTTGCTTGAATTACATTATCGATAAAAGTAAAATCTCGTGTTTGCTCACCATCACCATTAATATGTGCTGGAACATTATCCTTTACGGCCTGCATAAACAATGGGATAACGGCTGCATAATCGCCATTCGCACTTTGTTTAGGGCCAAACACATTAAAATATCTAAACCCGATAACATCAGTTCCGTAGGTCTTTCCAAACACATCTACGTACAATTCGTTTACATATTTTGTAACGGCATACGGAGATAAAGGATTTCCGATAATCTCTTCTACTTTAGGTAAATTTGCGCTATCGCCATAAGTAGAACTCGATGCGGCATATACCATACGTTTTACCGTATGGCTATCTTTTACAGCTACTAACATATTTAAAAACCCATTTATATTGGCATTATTTGTAGCTATCGGATCTTCTATAGAACGTGGTACAGAACCTAAAGCGGCTTGATGGCTCACAAAGTCCATATCTCTCACAGCCAATTTGCAGGTCTCTAAATCTGTAATATCGCCTTCAATAAGTTCGAAAGCAGGATTTGAAATAAATGCTTCTATATTTTTACGATATCCATTAGAAAAATTATCAAGTACACGCACTTTCTTAATGCCGTATTTAAGTAGATATTCTACTAAATTCGAACCAATAAAACCTGCGCCTCCAGTAATCAAAATACTAATTTTTGATAAGTCTTCTGAATGGTATTTTGTATTGTACATAATTTTTAATTTGAGCCTATAATCTACCGTCTACAGATGCTTTTGGCAACAACGATTTTACATCGAAAAGCACACCTGTTTCAGCTTTTAAGGCTGTGATATCTAATTCTAAAAACTCATTATGAGATACGGCTAAAATAACAGCATCATAATTATTTTTTAGAACAGAAGCATCCGATAATAAATCGAAATTATATTCGTATTTCACTTCTTCAGCGGAAGCCCAAGGATCGAATACATCAATATTAACATCGTATGTTTTAAGTTCATTAATAATATCTATAACGCGAGAATTTCTTATATCTGGACAATTCTCTTTAAACGTTATTCCTAAAACCAAGACATTAGAGCCTTTAATTTTAGCCCCTTTTTTAATCATTAATTTAATGGTTTCAGTCGCAACATACGCACCCATGCTATCGTTCATTTTTCGACCAGCCAATATAATTTCGGGATTATATCCAGATTCAATGGCTTTTTGCGCCAAATAAAAAGGATCGACTCCAATACAATGACCTCCAACTAAACCTGGCGAAAAATTAATAAAATTCCATTTTGTTCCTGCCGCTTCTAAAACGGCTTTCGTATCGATATCTAATAATCTAAAAATTTTAGACAACTCGTTAACAAAGGCAATGTTTATATCTCGCTGAGAGTTTTCGATAACTTTTGCCGCCTCAGCCACTTTTATGGACGGCGCCATATGCGTGCCCGCAGTAATAATTGTTTTATATAAATTATCTACACGTAGTGCAATTTCAGGAGTAGAACCCGATGTTACTTTTAAAATTTTAGTAACTGTATGTTTTTTATCTCCTGGGTTTATACGTTCCGGAGAATAGCCTGCAAAGAAATTTGTATTGAATTTTAATCCTGATATTTTTTCTAGAATTGGCACACAAATATCCTCTGTGACACCTGGGTACACAGTAGACTCGTAAATAACAATATCGCCTTCCTTTAAAACACGACCTACTGTTTCACTAGCTTTAACTAAAGGAGTAAACACCGGTTTGTTTAAGGTATCGGTAGGTGTAGGAACAGTGACTATAAAAATATTAGATGTAGACAGATCTTCAGGATTGTTAGAAACCAACAAACCAGACTCGGCATCTGGATTTGTAGTTAAAACAGCTTGTAGTTCGGGTGTTTCAACCTCCAAAGTTCGGTCTCTTCCAGATTGTAATTCGGAAACTCGATTTTGATTAATATCGAAGCCCACAACAAAATACTTCTTAGCAAATTCTACTGCTAAAGGTAATCCGACGTACCCTAAACCAATAATGGTAATCTTATCTTTTTTCTGCATAGTTACATTTAGTTCCCTACTTCTTTTTTATCTCACTTCACCTCACCATAAAGCGACCATTTTATTTCAATAAATAAAACAGATTTTAATTGATTGATTAAATTTGTTGAATAAAGCGTTTAACACGTCCCACAATACCTTTTTTCTTATCACTTTCATGGTAGGCGTTTCCGTAAACCCCATAGCCATAACCATAACCGTACCCATAACCATAGCCATAACCGTAATTATGGTTCGTTTTATGCTTATAAAAGTTAAGTACGAAGCTTATGTTTTTAACTTCTCCCATGCGATATTTCGCATTTATTAAAGATAACATACCTTTTTTGGTGTAATCCAAACGCACCATAAACATCGTTGCATCTGCAAACTGAGTTAATTGTAAGGCATCGGTAACTAAACCTAGTGGTGGTGTATCTAAAATAATCATATCATACTCCTGACGAAGTTGAGCAATTAAATCGGTTAACACATCACTCATAAGCAATTCGGATGGATTTGGTGGTACAGGACCTGATGGAATTACATCCAAATTAGCCACATTAGTATGACTTGTTACTTCCTGTAAAGTGTGCTCCCCAATAAGGTAATTCACTATTCCTAAATCGTTAGTGATTTCAAAATCATCAAATATTTTTGGCTTACGTAAATCTAATCCAAGTAATATGGTTTTCTTTCCAGACAAGGCATAAACAGTTGCCATGTTTATAGAGGTAAACGTTTTTCCTTCTCCACTTACAGAAGAAGTCACCATAATGGTTTTACCTAATTTTTCGTCGCCCTCTTGCTTTTTAAAGATAAACTGCAAACTCGATCTAATAGATCTAAACGATTCTGCTACGGCCGATTTTGGTTTCTCAAAAACAACAAGATTGTTATGGTATTTATACTTCCCAATTAATCCTAATATTGGAATCCGAGATAAGCGCTCCACCTCATCCGAACCATGAATTGTATTATCTAGTAAGTAAATAATAAAAATCATAAGCATAGGTAAAAAGAAACCAACCATTAACGCCATCATATAATTTAGCGATTTGTTTGGACCTATAAGGCCTCCACCAATATCTTTAGCTTCATCTATAGATGTTATATCCGAAATGTTTGCAGCCTTAACAATAGCCGCCTCTCCACGTTTAGCCAAATACACATTATAAGATTCTTGACTAATATCTAATTTACGCTGTATTTTTAAATACTGTTGCTGATCTTCAGGTAAATTGCTCAGCTTAGACTCTAAACTAGCCACCTGTCGTTGTATACTTTTTAACTGCAGTCTAATGGTGCTTTTGGTAGCATCTATTGTTTCAAGCAATACACGTTTTTCTGCATTTATCCGACGATCAAGATCTTTAAACAAATCAGAACTTTCTTTCATGGTATACTCTAAACTTTGACGTTCAATCGCCAAGGCTGTTATTTTACTAACACTTTGCTGAATATTGGGTTCTTCAATCCCTACCGAAGAAGGCGCTGCAATATTTATATAGTCGGTTTTTGTTCGTAAATAATCATCTAATGCATTTAAATAATTCAGCTTAGTTTGATCAATTTCCTTAGCCATTTCATATTCTCGCAAACGGGCCGATACTTCAGTCATTTCTGCATCAACATCAAAAACCTTATTTTGTTTTCTAAACGTATTCATCTCGTCGGAAACATCTTTAAGGCTATTATTTACACTCGCTAAACTGCTGTCTATAAATTTAATTGTATTTGTAGCGTATAGGTTTTTACGTTCTAATTCTGTCCTACTTAAAATAGCTGAAGTCGCATTTAAATAAGCAACAATTTTCGCTTTATTATGACCAGATAACGAAAGTCTAAGTACAGATGGAGATTCTTTAGAAAACGGAGACGTATCTACCGCATTCTTATAGGTATTTACAACTTGGTCGAAGTTTGAGAATTTTATAAAAAACTCCGAATTCTCGGAAATGGCCTGTTCTGGCCTAGTGAATAGGGTAAAATGTGCAAAAGGTAAAACTACAGGTTTCCCAATGGTAAAGGTTTTATTAAACGATCCGACAGGCAGACTTACACGGTCGGTATGTTTATCGCCGTAAAACTGAACAGTTCCTGCGTCGTTTTCAAATTCGGTAAAAATTTCAAATTGCGTATCATTTATAAATCTGATACCTAAAGTATGATTTAAAAGCTGTCCATGCCCTTTGTCTATTTCAATGTAAAAAGGAGAATTTCCATAAATATCAAGTTTTCTATACTTCCCTTCCTTTAAATAATCTATATAAAATTGAAGCGAATCTACAACCATCTCGTTATGCGTTCTAGTCTGCAAGGAGGTAATTACTTTACCGACTTTCCCCGAAACACCACCCCAGTTAAAGGAAATACTGGTATTGGCTGTAAAAAATGGATTCTGATCATTTTCTACAGTAATTAAAGAATCTAGCTTATATATGTTTTGCTTTCTAACATTTATTAAATAGGCTATTACTAAAGCCGTACCAATGCATAATAAAACTAATTTCCAGAGATTAAGAACTTTAAATAAATAGCCTCTAAAATCGAAGGTCATCCCTCCAGATTCCATATGGTCCTGATCGTCATACTCGTACTGTGTCATCTGTTATAATCGATCTATTAATAATATTGTTGTAGTTAATATGGCCATTACAGAAGCTATAGAAGCCAATGTTTGCATACCCGTTTCTCCTGTTCCCCAAGATTTCTGCTTGAGAGGTTTAACGTAAATAATATCATTAGGTTGTATGTAATAATAAGGCGAGTTCATTACATTATCTTGAGTAATGTCTAAATGATGTATTTTCTGGCCCTGCGGATATTGTCTAATAATCATGATATCTTTTCTATCTCCTGTAATTGGAATTTCTCCGGCGTTTGCAATCGCTTCAAAAATATTTACACGATCTTGAAATAACGTATTAGTACCAGGGCTTCCAACTTCTCCACTAACGGTATATCGTAAACCAGTAAGTTTTACCGTTACAAAAATGTTAGCGGTCTCCTTAAACTGCTCTTCCAGTAATTTTTTTTCTAAAATAATTTCAATTTCTTCGGTAGTATATCCTAAAACATTAACTCTACCCAATGCAGGAACCCGGATTTCCCCGTGTAAATCTACTGTAAAACCATCAAAATAGGCGCGCTCATCGCTGTTCGCACTTAATAAATCTTCTCCCATCGGATTAAACAACTGTACAGCATCTTGATCGAGTGCTTTTACTCTAATATTTAAAATATCGTAAATCTGCACACGATAGGGTGACTGCGATGCAACTACTTTTGAAATTGAGTCTGCAACAGTTTCTTGCGGTTGTAAGTATACCATTTCTTTATGAGGAACACATCCTGCGAATAAAAGACATAATACAATGCAAAAAAAAAGGAAATTTTTAGTCATGAATGAAGGTAGGTGATTTACCAACAAATATAAGTTTTCGCAAGGAATATCAAAACTAATCGTTTACTTTTTGGATATTTGCACAACAATTATTAAACAAAAGAAGCACTTGAATTATTTAACAGTAGAAAACATAGCCAAATCTTACGGAGAACTTACGTTGTTCGAAAACCTATCCTTTAGCATTCATAAAGACCAGAAGGTTGCATTTGTTGCTAAAAACGGAACAGGAAAAACATCTATTTTGAACATTCTGGCTGGTCTCGATCAGGCCGATACTGGACAAATAATTTTTAGAAAAGATATTACAGTCTCTTTTTTACCTCAGGAACCTGTTTTAGACCCCAACCTAACCATTGAAGC
This sequence comes from Formosa bonchosmolovskayae, assembly GCF_051016085.1. Classification (GTDB taxonomy): domain Bacteria; phylum Bacteroidota; class Bacteroidia; order Flavobacteriales; family Flavobacteriaceae; genus Formosa. The sequence continues at coordinate 2,318,890 of NZ_CP174605.1, read as the reverse complement.
CACTATTTTTGATGGTGATCACGATATATTAAAAGTGATTAAAAATTATGAGGCCGCATTACACAATACCGAAGATGCAGATGCTTACCAAAAAGCATTCGAGCAAATGGATCGCTATAATGCTTGGGATTTTGAAACCCAATACAAACAGATCTTATCCAAATTAAAATTAGATAACTTCTCTCAAAAAGTAAGTACGCTATCAGGTGGACAAAAAAAGCGTTTAGCATTAGCCAATGCTTTAATTAATAAACCCGATTTATTAATTTTAGATGAGCCTACCAACCACTTAGATCTGGAAATGATTGAATGGTTAGAATTATTTTTTGCTAAAGAAAACATGACCTTATTTATGGTTACTCACGACCGTTTTTTCTTAGAACGTGTGTGTAACGAAATTATAGAATTGGATCAAGGTGAACTTTTTAGCTACAAAGGAAACTACTCGTACTACCTAGAAAAAAAGGAAGCTCGAATAGCCCAGGAAGCGGTAGAAGTTGGAAAAGCAAAACAAGTGTTTAAGAAAGAATTAGACTGGATGCGACGTCAGCCAAAGGCCCGTACCACAAAGTCTAAATCTAGAATAGACGATTTTCATGATATAAAAGAACGCGCTCACAAACGTCGTAAAGACCATAAAGTAGAGTTAGAACTTAATATGGAGCGCTTAGGAAATAAGATTGTAGAATTACACAATATTAAAAAGGCCTTCGAAGATAAAACCATATTAGACGGATTTACATACAACTTCCAACGCGGGGAACGTATTGGTATTATTGGTAAAAACGGAACAGGAAAATCTACGTTTTTAAATATCCTTACCGAAACCACAAAACCAGATAGCGGAACCATTACCTTAGGAGAAACGGTTAAGTTTGGCTATTACACCCAAGCTGGTATAGAGGTTAAACCAGATCAAAAAGTTATTGATGTTGTTCGTGACTTTGGTGATTATATTCCGTTAAAAAAAGGAAGACAAATTAGCGCGCAGCAACTTTTAGAACGCTTTTTATTCGACAGAAAAAAACAATACGATTTTGTAGCAAAGCTAAGTGGTGGTGAACGTAAGCGTTTATATTTATGTACCGTTTTAATTCAGAATCCTAACTTTTTAATCTTAGATGAGCCTACCAACGATCTTGACATTGTAACCTTAAACGTTCTTGAAGATTTTCTTTTAGATTTCCCTGGATGTTTACTTGTTGTAACACACGACCGTTATTTTATGGATAAAATTGTAGATCATCTATTTGTATTTAGAGGCCAAGGTGTTATTGAAGATTTCCCAGGAAACTACAGCGATTTTAGATCTTACGAAGATAGCCCAGAGGTTTCTCCTACAGAAGACAAGAAAGAAAAGAAAAATTGGAAACAAGAATCTGGAGCAAAACTGTCTTATAACGAGCAAAAGGAATACAACAACATAGAAAGCAAATTAAAATCTATGGCGTTCGATAAAACAGAATTGGAAGCTAAATTTCTAGATCCGGATCTATCTCCGGAGAAAATTAATGAGCTCTCAGAAAAATTAGAGAAGCTTATAAAAGAAATGGACGAGAAAGAAGAACGTTGGTTTGAACTCGCGGCGAAACTAGAAGAATAAATAATTCCGATTTTACAGCAAGTGCTTTACCAAATTATACAGTATTTAAAGTTTTTAAAACGCTCCACTAATCAGCATGGAGTGCACTCCCCTTTTGTCTATAATTTAGTCACAAAATGTTTTTACGACAAGAAAGGATATCAAGATTACGCTTTATTATCTAGTTATAAAAAAGCGCTTTTATATACTAAGAGTACCCTACAAATAACCGATTTAGGCACAGGTTCTGTATACACCAAAAGTAATACTAGACCTATAAATACTATTGCAAAAAACGCTGGAGCGTCTCTAAAACATACCAAGTTATTATACCGATTGACCAGATATTTTCAATTTAATAATAGCTTGGAATTAGGGACCTCTTTAGGCGTATCAACTCACGCCATAGCTTTAGGAAATAAAAAAGGTAAAATTATTTCCATAGAAGGCTGTCCTAATATTGCCCAATTTACAAGTCAAAATTTAAAGAATAACCACGTTACGAATGCCGAAGTTTTAATTGGAGATTTTAGTGAAGTCATTCCCAAATTAAACAATAACACCCTCGATTTTGTATTGTTCGATGGTAATCATAACAAAACAGCGACGTTAGCATACTTCGAATTGTTATTACCAAAAACACATAATGATACTGTTTTTATATTCGACGATATTTATTGGTCGCAAGGCATGACAGAAGCTTGGGAAATCATTAAAAATCATGCTAAAGTTAAAGTTACCATAGACACATTTCAGTATGGATTTGTGTTTTTTAGGCAAGAACAAGTCAAAGAGCATTTTACTATTAGATTATAGCATCTCTTTTTATAACTTTGCACAATATTGCATAAAGCAAAATTCAATTTTTATCCAATAACTTACTCCTAACATTCAATTTTATGTCTATTTTTTTCGACAATCCGTTTAAAGGTAAAATCATAAAAGATCACACCACAAACCCAAATATCATTGCGGGAAAATATTCGCATTATTCTGGGTATTATAATCAGAATTCTTTCGATGAATGTGCCCGTTTTTTATCACAAGATGAAATTGGCGTAGATAAACTTATAATTGGTTCATTTTGTTCAATTGGTAGCGGTGTAAATTTTATAATGGCAGGCAACCAAGGCCACAGACACGATTGGATTTCAAGTTTTCCATTCCATTATATGTCGGATAACGAGCTATTTAAAAAGAGTATAGATGGTTATAGAACAAAAGGAGATACTGTAATTGGAAACGATGTATGGATAGGTAGTGAAGCTATGATTATGCATGGTGTAAAAATTGGAGATGGTGCCGTTATTGGAAGTCGCTCATTGGTTACTAAAAATGTAGAACCGTACTCTATAGTTAAAGGCAATCCCGCTGTAGAAATTCAGAAACGCTTCTCGGACAGCCAGATAAAAAAATTAATGGAAATGAAATGGTGGAATTGGGACGAAAAAATATTAGCAGAGGCTATCCCAATATTGTGTTCACAAAATATTGATTTACTGTATAAATTTTATAAATTAAATATATTACCAACAGTAAAAAAACCTACCTTAAACTTTAAGCCTAAAATAATTTTTAAATAATATTTGTAACATTCCCTTTCACCGTGCGTCTTACATCTAAGTATAATTCCTGTACCTTGCAATAACCAAAACCAATTTTAGTTTTATGGATAACGTCATAGAAATCTCCAATATTACTCGCGATTTTAAACTCGGACAAGAAACTGTTCACGTATTAAAAGGCATCGATTTAACCATAAAACGTGGCGATTATATTGCTATAATGGGACCTTCAGGTTCAGGAAAATCAACGTTAATGAATCTTCTTGGTTGCCTAGATACGCCTACTGCCGGTACCTACATTTTAAATGGTAAGGATGCTAGTAAAATGACAGACGACGAGTTAGCCGATATTAGAAATACCGAGATTGGCTTTGTATTCCAGACCTTTAACTTACTACCAAGAACAACGGCTCTAGACAACGTGGCTTTACCAATGGTATATGCGGGCTACTCTAAAGCAGACCGTACAAAACGTGCCGAAGAAGTTTTAACCGAAGTTGGTTTATCAGACCGAATGGACCATAAACCCAATCAGCTTTCTGGAGGACAAAGACAACGTGTGGCTGTTGGCCGTGCACTTGTAAACAAGCCTTCTATAATTTTAGCCGATGAACCTACAGGGAATTTAGATTCTAAAACCTCTGTAGAAATCATGGGATTATTCGACACCATTCACAGGCAAGGAAATACCGTAATCTTGGTTACACACGAAGAAGATATTGCCGAACATGCGCATAGAATTATTCGCTTACGCGACGGACTTATTGAAAGCGATACTAGAAACGAAAAAATTATAGTTCCAGCATAACGCGAGCCCATAAACAAATCTTAATTCATTTTTAAAGCCTAAAATTTCCATGTAACTTTGAAATATGCCACCTGTTGGCACAATCTTAATTTAAGAATTCGAAAACACATGAAAATATATACTAAAACGGGAGACAAAGGTACAACGGCCCTATTTGGAGGCACGCGTGTGCCCAAACATCACATCCGTATAGAAAGTTACGGCACCGTAGACGAACTTAACTCTTACATTGGCCTTATTCGAGACCAAGATATAAACCCAGCTTACAAAGAAATTTTAATTAGTATTCAGGACAGACTGTTTACTGTTGGAGCCATGTTAGCGACGCCACCAGAAAAAGCAATTCTAAAAAACGGAAAAGAACGTTTAAATATTCCGAAGATTGAGGATGCTAATATCAAGCTTCTGGAAACAGAAATGGATACCATGAATGCCGAACTACCACCAATGACGCATTTTGTATTACCTGGCGGGCACCAAACTGTGTCATTCTGTCACATTGCACGCTGTGTTTGTCGTAGAGCAGAGCGCTTAGCCTCAGAGTTAAACGACATAGAACCCTTAAATCCGCAAACTCTGACGTATCTAAACCGTCTTTCTGACTACATTTTTGTGTTGGCACGAAAGTTGTCTCATGACTTACAAGCAGACGAAGTAAAGTGGATTCCTGAAAAGCATTAAAAGCTACCATTTCAAGAAAAATGATAACCCGCTTTAAGTCAATTTGTTTGCTTAAAACAAAGCGTTCTTTAATTTAATGATGAAATAATTCATTTTTTTCTTGACTATTTAAACTAAAAAATTATTTTTGCAAAAAATAAAAACGAATTACAGATGTATTGGACATTAGAATTAGCATCATATTTAAGTGATGCGCCTTGGCCAGCTACTAAAGATGAGCTGATTGACTACGCGATTAGAACAGGAGCTCCTCTAGAAGTTGTAGAAAACTTACAATCCATTGAAGATGAAGGAGATTCGTACGACTCTATTGAAGAGATCTGGTCAGATTACCCGACAGATGAAGATTATCTCTGGAACGAGGATGAATATTAATATTACATAAAGAAAAGTTAAAAAGTCTCGTATCGAGGCTTTTTTTTGTGCTATTCTGTATTAAACATAACAACAAAACGTATATTTGAGTGCTTTATTTTTTAGCATTTAAAGTACTTAACTGTATCTATTAAGTCGCAAGGCTTAATGCAAACTAAACACACATACACATGAATTTTTTAAATTCTGTACTTAAGGTATTTGTTGGAGACAAATCCAAGCAAGATGTGAAAGCCATCATGCCTTTAGTAAATAAAATTAAAACTTTTGAAAAAGCTCTAGAAGCTTTATCTCACGACGAACTTAGAGAAAAAACAGCTTTCTTTAAGGCTAAAATTGCTGAAGGTCGTAAACCTTTCGAAGATCAAATTACTGCGCTTTTAGAAGAAGCTAACAACACCGAAGACATAGACAGACGTGAAGATATCTACCAAGAAATAGATAAATTAAAAGACGATTCTTATGCGGCCACAGAAGATGTATTAAACGACATTCTTCCAGAAGCCTTTGCAGTGGTTAAAGAAACAGCAAAACGTTTTAAAGACAATACAAACATAACAGTTACAGCTAATACTTTTGATAGAGAAATTTCTGGAACTAAAGATTATGTTGTTTTAGAAGACGATAAAGCCATTTGGGCAAACTCATGGGATGCTGCGGGAAAAGCCATTACATGGGATATGGTACATTACGATGTACAACTTATTGGTGGTATTGCCATGCACCAAGGTAAAATTGCAGAGATGCAAACAGGAGAAGGTAAAACATTGGTTGCAACCTTACCTATGTACCTAAACGCATTAGCAGGTAAAGGTGTGCACTTAGTTACGGTAAACGACTACTTAGCAAAACGTGATAGCGCATGGATGGCGCCTATTTTTCAATTCCATGGTTTAAGTATCGATTGTATCGATTACCACCAACCAAACTCCGAAGCACGTAAAAAAGCATATAATGCCGATATTACTTACGGAACAAATAACGAATTTGGTTTCGATTATTTACGTGATAATATGGCGCATTCTCCAAACGATTTGGTACAACGTCCGCACCACTATGCCATTGTCGATGAAGTCGATTCTGTATTGGTAGATGATGCCCGTACACCATTAATTATTTCTGGTCCGATTCCTCAAGGAGACCGTCACGAATTCACAGAATTAAAACCTAAGGTAGAAGATATCGTTTCTGTACAACGTAAATACTTAACAGGTGTTTTTGCAGAAGCTAAAAAATTAATTACCGAAGGAGACACTAAAGAAGGTGGCTTTAAACTGTTACGTGTATTCCGTGGAATGCCTAAAAACAAAGCCTTAATTAAATTTTTAAGTGAAGACGGTGTAAGACAATTACTTCAGAAAACTGAAAATCACTATATGCAAGATAACAACCGCGAGATGCCTAAGGTAGACGAAGAGTTGTACTATGTTATAGATGAAAAAAATAATCAGATTGAATTATCAGATAAAGGGGTTGAATACCTTTCTGGTAGCGATAATCCTGACTTTTTCGTGATGCCAGAAATTGGTATTGAAATGGCTAAAATTGAAGCAAAAGGTTTACCTGCAGAAGAAGAAGCTAACGAAAAAGAAGATTTATTTAGAGACTTCGGTATTAAATCTGAACGCATACATACCTTAAATCAATTACTTAAAGCCTACGCCCTATTTGAAAAAGACAATCAATATGTGGTGATGGACAATAAAGTAATGATTGTTGATGAGCAAACTGGTCGTATTATGGATGGTCGTCGTTATAGCGATGGATTACACCAAGCGATTGAAGCTAAAGAAAATGTAAAAATTGAAGCGGCCACGCAAACTTTTGCAACTGTTACACTTCAAAACTTCTTTAGAATGTACCGTAAACTTTCTGGTATGACGGGTACAGCAATTACCGAAGCGGGAGAATTATGGGAAATCTATAAACTTGATGTTGTAGAGATTCCAACAAACCGTCCGATTGCTAGAATAGATAAAGACGATTTAGTTTACAAAACTAAACGTGAAAAATACAATGCGGTAATCGACGAGGTTACTAAATTATCTCAAGCCGGTCGTCCAATCTTAATTGGTACAACCAATGTAGAGATTAGTGAACTTTTAGGAAAAATGTTAAGTATCCGTAAAGTACCACACAACGTATTAAACGCGAAATTACATAAAAAAGAAGCCGACATTGTTGCCGAAGCTGGTCAGCCAGGACAAGTAACTATTGCCACAAACATGGCAGGTCGTGGTACCGATATTAAATTAATCGACGAAGTTAAAAAAGTTGGTGGTTTAGCAATTATTGGTACAGAACGTCATGATTCTCGTCGTGTAGACCGTCAGTTACGTGGTCGTGCTGGTCGTCAAGGAGATCCAGGAAGTTCTCAATTCTATGTATCGTTAGAAGATAACTTAATGCGATTATTCGGATCGGAGCGTATTGCTAAGATGATGGATAAAATGGGATTAGAAGAAGGTGAAGTGATTCAGCATTCTATGATTTCAAAATCTATTGAACGTGCTCAGAAAAAGGTGGAAGAAAATAACTTTGGTGTTCGTAAACGTTTATTAGAGTACGATGATGTTATGAACGCGCAACGTGAAGTAGTTTACAAACGTCGTCACCATGCCTTATTTGGAGAACGTCTTCGTGTAGATTTAGCAAATATGATTTTTGATACTGCTGAAAACATTGCAGAAGTAAACAAAGATGCTAACGACTATAAGAATTTCGGATTTGAATTGATTCGTTATTTCTCAATGGCCAATCCGGTTACCGAACAAGAATTTGCTAAATTATCTGTTCAAGATATTTCTGCAAAAGTATATGCTGCAGCTTTCGACCATTACAAAGCGAAAATGGCTAAAAATGCAGAGCTTGCATTCCCAATTATTAAGAATGTTTTCGAAACTCAGGGTGAGAAATTTAAGCGTATAGTTGTACCATTTACAGATGGTGTAAAAACACTACAAGTGGTTACAGATTTACAACAAGCTTACGAAACTGAAGGAAAACAATTAATTACAGATTTCGAAAAGAACATTACTTTAGCCATTATTGACGATGCATGGAAATCGCATTTACGTAAAATGGACGAACTTAAGCAGTCTGTACAATTAGCGGTTCACGAACAAAAAGATCCATTGTTAATTTACAAATTCGAAGCTTTCGAATTGTTTAAAGTGATGATCACTCAAGTCAATAAAGATGTGATTTCATTCTTATTTAAAGGAGAATTACCAAGTGAAGACCAAAACGCAATTAGCGAAGCAAAACAAGTGGCTCCTAAAAAGCAACAAGTAGAAACGACTAAAGAAGAAATTCCTAATTTAGACGAACGTGCTTCACAAAGTAGAGCTGCAGGTCAGACGCAACGTCAGCCAGAAGTTGTAGAAACTATTGTAAGAGACAAGCCAAAAATTGGTAGAAACGATAAAGTAACCATAAAGAATGTAATGAACGGCGAAAGTAAAACCGTGAAATACAAACAAGCCGAACCGCTTTTAGCTAAAGGTGATTGGGTAATTACAGAATAGTATATTCTACTATATATTTAAACAACAAAAAAGCTGTCTATTTTATAATAGACAGCTTTTTTCACATATTGTAGTTAGCCTTTATATTTTTGATTAATAACATAACACTCTCCGTTTCATATTTATTTCCGATTTTGGAGAAAAGATTTCTTGATTCTTCAAGATATTCCATTCCCTCTGAAAAATTAATTTTAGTTGCATGATGAATACCTATTAATTTTAAATCAGTGGCAATCCCATATTGATACCCATTCTTTTTATGCATCTCAAGAGCTAATTTAAGTTCTCCGAATCCTTTCTCTTCTCCAAGAATACAATTTAAATTTCCTACATTGGCAGTTTCATTTGCACTACCCCATTGGTGTCCTATCTCTTTAAAAATAAGCAGAGAGCTTGAATGATATTCTAGGGATTCTTTAAAATATTCTTTTTGAAAATTTACTAACCCTAAATTCCCTAAACAAAAAGCTTTACCCTCTTTATTATTTTCTTTATCAAAATACGTTAAGGCAATGCGTAAATTTTCTTCTGCAAGTATTAGCTCATCTTCATTTTTAAATATTATTCCTAATTCTCGATAGGCACTGGCTAACAATGAGATGAAATTATTTTTATTTGAAATTTCAATTGTTTTAAGAATACTCTCTTTAGCTTTTTCGTTTTTAAACAAATCTCGATAAACCATAGATATGTTCAAATATGTATTTGCTATATTAAAACTTGAATTTATTCTTTGGTATATACTTAATACTTGATTATAAATTTTTATTGCAATCTGCGATTTCCCTACAGTATGATATAATATTGCTTCTGCGTTTAAGACAGATGCTCTTGCAACTTGATTGTTATGTTTATTAAATATTTTTTTACTCTCTGAAAAATTCTTTAAAGCTTCAACATGATTACCATTAGCACAGGCTTTATTTCCTAAAGTAAAAGCATAATAACCTAAATTAATATCAATTTTATCTTCATCTAATTTATCTAAATTCGTATTTGGTAGTTTTTTAAAACTTAAGCTATTTATTAAGACCAAATCTGCGTTATTAAAACTTAGTTCTTTTTGTAAAAAAGAAAGAAAACTGCTGTGTTGTAACTGCCTATCTAACCTATACTGATTAACTATTTCTGTTTCTTCCAAACCTTCTTCTAATTGACTTTTAAATTCAAGTTGAGTTAATTTATGATAATAATTACTCGTAAAATGAGAAGGAATCATCCCAAAACTCCATAAAACCACAAGAGAATAATTTTCAAATCTTAAATTAAGAAAATTCAAATCATTATAATTACCCTCAAACTTATTATCAATAGAGGTAGCTATAATCATATAATAAATAGTTGACTCATTAGGCAAATATTCCCCTATGTCTATATACTTATTATTATCATTTTTTATTAATTCATATCGTTCATTAGTAAAATTTTGACCTCTAACAGTCATTAAAGGACAAAACATTTTTTTTGTAAAAGCTCGGGTATATATTCTAGTGTTCCTTTTGAAATTATTTTTAAGAATAAGAGTATGATTAATAACATTTACATCATCCTTTCCTTCCCTGACATGATGAATAGTATAATGTTGATCAATTATTTTTTCATCACTATGTGGATTACCAAACTGTATTTCAGAATAATTTTCTGCGAACCTTGGTAAGATAATTAATTCACCCTTGTTGTTTTCCTTAAAGGAACAGATGTAATAGCATTTATCTTTTAATTCAAATGTTAAAAACGTTCTAGTTTTTTTCATAATTAATTTTTAGGTTCTATTCATAATTATTCTAAAAAGTATAAAACAAATATAACCGATAATCCATTACTATTCAGGATATCGGCACACAAAGTCCTATGTTAATAAGACGTATTTTAACTATATAGAATTATATTTACTCCATTGATACCTTACTAAATTTAGCATTCACAATAATCGATTTATTGCTACTTAAATTCCCCGTAGAAAATGTAGACACGTTTTCACTGCTCGTCTTTTTAGGATGTTTAAATCGGGATTGTCTGCCGTTATATTGTAAACTATACTCCGTTTTCGGCAAACTAATTAAGACATCGCTATTTTCTAAAACAATATTTAGATTCTGAAACGTATCTGCTATTTTAGATATTTTAAGATCACCAAAACTCCCATTAATTATGGTATTTCCTGTAAGTTGCCCCAATTGTATATTCGATGAATTTGAATTTAACACCAACTGATTTACAGCGCCAATATTAGCTTGTTCTACATACTTTAACACCAACTGCCCCTGATTCCAATTGGTAATAGACACGGGCGCATAAGACACCGCGATGGAAGTGTTACTCCCACCGATAGTGTTTGCTGTTAATTTGGTATGCGACATTTCTGCCTTTAAGTTTTCTATAAGCGATACAAATTGTAATTCGCCATATTTTACATTCACTTTTAAATTTGCCTTTTTGGGCATGTGAATAATAATAGTCTTTTTTATATGAGGACTGCTATCCGGCATGCTTCTGCCCTGCTCTGCGCGTGCTCTAGCTTCTTCGGCTTTCATTCGGCTCGCTTCGGCATGCTCTTGGGCTTCCATTTGCTTTTCAAATGATTTGCCAAACGATTCTCCCCAAGCTTCCATTTGTTCCTCAAAATCCTTTCCGAAGCCGTTTTCAAATTGTTTTCCCCAGGCTTCCATTTGCTTGCCATAAGATTCGCCAAACTTTTCGCCCCAAGCTTCCATTTTTTTCTCGTAATCTTCAAAACCAGAGGCGCTAAACTTCTTCGCCCAAGCCTTCATTTTATCTTGATACTCTTTTCCGTATTCTTTCTGGTAAGTTTTACTCCACTTATCTAAATACTTTTCACCTTCGTTTTTATACGCTTCATAATCAAAATGTACTTGATTCATACCTTCTGGTAATTCGGGTAATTCTGGCATTGTTGGTGGTTCCGGCATATTGGGCATTTCTGGCATATTCGCAAAATGTTTCATATCTGGTAACGGTGGCATGGGTGGCATATCGGCCAATTCGAATTCTAAATGCTGTAGTGCTGAAATTGAATTCACATCAAAATCATAACCTACATCCCAACCATTTTGCATGCCTTTACTCGAAATATTCACAAAACCGCTAGACCCACTTACATCTACATTCCACTCTTTTAACGCCTTTTGTAAATCAGACTGACTTAATTGATCACTTTCTACAAAAGCTTCTACTTCAATCACGTCTTTATTCCACGTATCGATTTTTACTATGGTGTAATTCGATTCTAAATTAATAGTCACCTCTTTATTCACTTTTAAAGATTGCGATGCCTTAGATAGCTTTTGTTGTGCTTGTGTTAGATTAGACGCAAACACAACTAGCACTAAACTTGTAATTGATTTTATAATTAACTGTTTCATTTTTTTGATTGATTTTTTAAATAGATTGTTCCACCGCCTCATCGGCAATAGCATCTGTACTGAATTCTTTTAATTGATCGCGTAAACGGTATAACAGGTTTAAACGCAATTTTAAATTATCGATTAAGGCATTTACGGTTAATTCGCTCGGGCCAGATTCGGTTAATTCTATAGATAACTTTTTGTATTCGTTGGTTAATTCTTCTAAACGCTGAATGTAACCATCGATTAATTCTTTATTTTCTGGTGTTAATTCTACCTTAGATAATTCGGTATGAATACTCGCCAGATAATAATCTTCAACTTTCTTTAAGTCGGGAGACAAATCGCCTAAGGTTTTTGTTTTTACAACTGGCGTTACTTCGGTTTCTACAACTTGCTGTTGTGTTTCTGTTACTTGATCAGCATTAAAAAATGTATATCCTCCAAAGCTCAACGCAAATAGAAGCACTAAACTCGCCGCGATAGCCATCCAATTAAATTTAGACTTAGGCGGATCTTGAGGCACACTAGCCTTTAACTTTTCTAAAAAGCGTGCTTCATGTCCTTCAGACAACCGGTCGTCTTTTTGATGTGCTTTTTCGGCTTCAAATAAATCTCTAATATCTTGTACCATAACTCTTCGTTTTTAAAAGTTCTTGTAATTTTTGTTTTCCTCGCGATAATTGTGTGCGTGAGGCGACTTCAGAAATGTTTAAAATTTCAGAAATCTCTTGATGATCATACCCTTCAATTAAAAACAACATCACCACATATTTATACTTTTCCGGTAAGGTTTCTATAACGTGTTTTATATCATTTAGAGTCACACCATCATCCACCGTCCAATTATCATGAGTATCTGCATCAACCACCTTGAGGTGCACCTCTTCTAAAACATCCAACTCTTGTTTTTTAGATTTAAGTGAATCGATACACGTATTCACAACAATACGTTTTAACCAAGCCCCAAAAGTGACGTCGCCTTTAAATTGATGTAGTTTACTAAAGGCCTTTATAAATGCATCTTGCACCAGATCTTCGGCCTCTGCTGTATTCGAAATAAACCGTTTGGCAACACTATACATCCCATGGCAGTACTGGTTGTATAACTGCAATTGCGCCTTCTGGTCATGCCGTTTACATGCTTCTATAATATCAATAGAAAATAAATTCACTTGTGGTTATATTGGTTAGTATACATCTTAAAGACGTTCTTTTTTTTGAAGTGTTGCAAAAAAGTAAAATATTTTTCCTGTTGCCTGTTAAAATTAGTTTAATTAAATTAAAGGGTATTTAAGTTCAGTATCTTTTAAAGTATCTTTACCTCCTAAATACAAATTGTTTTATGAATAGATTTTTAAAATGGGTTATGATTCTTCTATTGTTTGTTGCGATAGGAGTATTTCTATATGCATATTTTGAAAAAGACGCTTTCAATAAAGTACTTAGTCCGAAGGACACTGTAGAATTTAAACTAAACGATTTAGAGTTAGAAGTATTTTACAATAGACCTTCTAAACGTGATCGTTTAATTTTTGGTGGCTTAGTACCTTATAACGAAGTTTGGAGAACCGGTGCCAACGAAGCCACTACTTTTAAAACAAATAAGCCTTTAAAAATAGGCGATAGTACTTTGCCTGCAGGAAAATATACCCTGTGGTCTATTCCCAACGATTCGACCTGGCATGTCATGTTTAACAAGAAGCAATACAAATGGGGCGTAGACGAAACCATGCAAGCCATGAGAGATCCCGCTTTTGATGTGGTAGACTTGCAAGTTCCTGTAGAAAAACTAAATAACTCGGTTGAAGAATTTACTATTTCATTCGATAATTCTACCGATAATTTAGCCTTAACCATGGCGTGGGACGACGTGAAAGTTGCAGTACCACTTAAGTAAGTTCCCTATTCTATTTCCATTTATCGTACATTTGTAAATGTTAAAATTTTCTTTTGTAGAAAAAAGAATACATTTGCACTTTCAAGTTTCCATCTATGAGCTACCAATTCACCATTATAGTTCCCGTTTATAATGAAGAAGATAATTTATTACGCGTCGAACAAGAACTTTTAGCCTATGCCAAAACAGCATCTAAAAGCACTAAAATATTACTTGTAAACGACGGTTCTAAGGATAACAGTCAGGAACTTATTGAAGCTATTTGCTCTCGAAACCCTGAGTTTGAATTTATAAGTTTTAAACAAAACAGAGGTTTAAGTGCGGCTATAAAAGCAGGTTTCGATTATACAAATACACCACTGGTGGGTTATATCGATTCCGATTTACAAACAGCACCTTCCGACTTTAATATTTTATTACAACATATTGGCGAGTACGATTTGGTTACAGGAGTACGCGCTAACCGAAAAGATTCGTTTGTGAAAAATATGTCTTCGACCATAGCAAATGGCATTCGCAGAAGTTTCACTCACGATGGTATGGACGATACTGGTTGTCCGTTAAAAGTTATTAAAACAGATTATGCCAAGCGTATTCCCATGTTTAAAGGCTTGCACCGGTTTTTACCTGCCATGATTTTACTGCAACACGGTAAAATTATTCAGGTTCCTGTACAACATTTTCCAAGAATTGCTGGAGAAGCTAAATTCGGATTATTAAATAGATTGGTAGGACCTTTAATAGATTGTTTTGCATATTTGTGGATGAAAAAGAAGTATATTAACTACGAAATTGAGACCCGTAGTTAATGAGTAATTGGATTATATACACCATAGGATTTCTTGCGCAAATCTTATTTTCTTCAAGACTAGTCGTACAATGGATTACGTCGGAGAAGAAACGTAAAGTAATTACACCTACTCTATTCTGGACCTTAAGTCTAATCGCCTCTTTTCTACTTTTTGTTTATGGCTACTTAAGGCAAGATTTTGCTATAATGCTTGGACAAAGTTTAACGTATTACATCTACATAAGAAATCTTCAGCTTCAAAACGAATGGCAAAAATTTCCGAAGGCCATACAATGGTTTTTACTTGTAGTTCCAATTCTTATTGTAGTTTACTATTTTAATAATAACAAAATAGATATCACGTTTTTGTTTACGAATGAAGATATACCCGTATGGTTATTAATATTAGGAATTGTATCGCAAGTTGTATTTACCTTTCGTTTTATCTATCAATGGATTTATTCTGAAAAAAAGAAATCATCTACTCTACCGTTTGGTTTTTGGGCATTGAGTTTAGCGGGATCCGTTCTTATACTCGTTTATGCCATTTTACGGAAAGATCCCGTGCTGTTTACAGGACATATTCTAGGGGCTATAATATATAGTCGAAACTTAGTTTTAATAAAGAAATACAATGATTAAGATCATCGAAAAATATCCTATTGCTTTTATTTGTATTTCGGTCGCTCTAATGCTTCTTCCTAATTTACATGTTATGCAAGTAACAATCATGGAAGCGAGAAACTTTATTACAGCTCGTGAAATGATAACCGATAATCATTGGATTTTAACAACAATGAACGGTGAAGCACGCTACGAAAAACCGCCTTTACCTACATGGTTGTCTGCCATATCGGCTTCTATATTTGGATTACATGTTTATGCGTTAAGACTACCTACTGTATTTTTAATTATGGTGATTGGCGTTTTCGTATACCGCTTATCTTATTCCATCTTAAATAATACCTTGCACAGTCTAGTAAATGCCTGTATTGCTTTCACCTCCTTTTATGTGGTTGGTATCACTGTTGAAGCGCCTTGGGACATTTACGCTCATGGTTTTATGCTAATTGCGATTTACCATCTATTTCAGCTCTTTCAAAAAGAAAAAAATTACTGGAAACATACTATTATAGCTGGAATTTGTTTGGGACTATCTTTTTTAAGCAAAGGTCCGGTATCTTTATACGTACTGTTCTTACCGTTTTTATTGGCATACAGCTTCACTTATAAATTCAAAAATTTTCGACCTAAAACCTTCTCTATATTTAGTGTACTACTTTTAATGGTCGCTATTGGTGGTTGGTGGTTTATTTACGTGCGCGTAATAGATCCTGAAACATTTTCCCATATTACTTCTAAAGAAACAAGCAATTGGGGAAGTTATAATATTCGTCCGTTTTATTACTACTGGAGCTTCTTTATTCAAAGTGGTATATGGACGGTTCCTGCATTTATTGGCTTACTATATCCGTATTTAAAATCGAGAGTTCGCAACTTAAAGGCATATAAATTCAGTTTTTATTGGACGATTTTTGCGGTGATTTTATTATCGATTATCCCTGAAAAGAAATCTAGATATCTTATGCCGGTTTTGATTCCGTTAGCTATTAACACCGGATTCTATATCGATTATTTATTTCAGCATTTTAAAACCCTACAAGACAAAAGAGAAACGATCCCTGTATACTTTAACTTCGGACTAATAGCCTGTATTGGTATTGCCTTTCCGGTTATAGCGTATTTAGGACTAAAAGAGCAACTATCTGGATTTTGGGTTCAGTACGTAATAGCATCGCTAGTACTCTTCACTATAGGCCTTTTTATTTTTATAAATTTGAAGAAGAAAGCCATAAGAACAGTATTCTTTCTAACCGTATTCTTTTTTGCTTCTATATTTATTGTCGCTTTGCCACTTTACAAAGCAACGATTCCTGCGCAGTACAACGAGATTGCAACTTTAGAATCTGAAGCTAAAACACAAGACTTAAAGGTTTATGGGATGAATTATGTATCGCCAGAAATGCTTTTTTTATATGGGGATGTACTTCCGATTATAAAAGATGATGAGCATGAACTGCAATTCCCTAGAGAAACCCGTTTCGGACTACTAACAAACGAATTAAATACCTCTGAAAAGGACATGATAGAAGCGCTTTACACCATGCAACTTGTAAAGACTTACGATCTTAATGCGGCAGATCCAACCTCAAGAAAACACAATTCAAGATTGGTAAACTATTATTATATCCTTAATAAAAAGTAGGCAATCCCTGGCGTTTCATGGCGTAGAGATACAATTTGAAAAAGCCAAAACCAGTAAGGGCACCAAAAGCCATACCGCACACAATGTCTAGCGGATAATGCACTCCAACATAAATACGACTGTAGGCCACAACGGTACTCCAAAACAGCAACATAAATATAACATTCTTGTAGAACGGTTTTAAGATTAAGCCTATACATACTGCTACTGCCATAGTACTAGCGGCATGGGCAGAGAAAAAGCCATATCGGCCACAACGCTCGGCTATAAATCGCATATATTCCATAACACCTTCTTGTCTGCAAGGCCTAGGGCGTTGAAAACCGTGCTTAAACAAGTTTGAAATCTGATCGGTAAATGCAATCATTAAGGCCGCTAAAATCACAAGAGTTAATACTGTTTTGGCTCCTAATTTTTTATAGACTAAAAAAAGTAGCAAGGCATATAAAGGAATAAACGTAAACTTATTAGTAACCACTAACCAGAACGTATCCCAGCCTGTAGAGCCCAAGGTATTAAAAAACAGAAATAATTCTCTATCGGCATTTATGAGTTGATCGAGCATACCTTTTTATTCTTCGTAACGTGCTACTTCTCTATCGTAAAATGCGCTAGCTTTTTCGATTAATCCTTCTGTTTCCATTTCAATTTCTCGCTGGTCTTCTTGATCGAAATCTTCAAACCACTCTACATCATCATCTTCTAAATTAATTATAAAACGAGGAAATTCGGTATGAATCACGAAAATTGCATTTGGGAAATCGGTATTGTCACCTAAAATAAATTTTGGAAGTGCCATATGTCTATTGTTCTTTTTGTAATATTAATTGTTTGGTAAGATAATTAAATCTTATATAAAGTAAAATTGCTGCTGTAGTTAATCCTGCTAAAAGTCCTAACCAAATTCCGAAGCTTCCCAATTGATCTTCTTTTCCGAAGTAATAACTTACAGGAAAACCAATAATCCAATAGGAAATAAATGTTATAATAGTAGGCACTTTTACGTCTTGAAGTCCACGTAAAGCTCCTAAAACAACCACTTGTATACTATCACTAATCTGAAATACAGCTGCGGCTAATAATAAATTCGCCGCGATATGAACCACTTCAGAGTTATCGGCAAAGTTTGCGGCATCGTTTAAATCGACATAAATTTTAGGTAATTCTGTACGCAATAGCATAAACATTAAGGCGAAACACACTGCGAAGAGCGTTCCCATTAAAAACAATGAAAATGCAATCCGTCTTAATTCATGATAATTCTTGAGTCCTTTTTGATTTCCAACACGTACCATACTCGCTACACTTAATCCGGTTGCAACCATAAAGGTCATAGACGATAAGTTTAAAGCAATCTGATTGGCGGCTTGCGGATTCTTACCTAATAAACCACTTAACCATACTGCCGAAGTAAATATTGCGACTTCAAAAAGCATTTGCATCGCACTAGGAGCACCTAGGTTAAATATACGCTTCATCATTAACTTTTCTAAAACAAAGATTTTTATATTAATAACGTATGCTTTAGACTTTTCATTTCCTTTTAAAACCCACCATATAAAAGCGACCATTATAAAACGAGACGCTAACGTTCCGTAAGCCGCACCTACAATACCATAAGCAGGAGCGCCGAACTTACCAAAAATGAACATATAGTTTAAAAGTACATTTACTAAATTACCTATAATGGTGGCGTACATCGGGTATTTAGTCATAGACATCCCATCACTAAACTGCTTAAATGCCTGAAAAATAATTAAAGGAATTAAAGAAAAAGCTACTAAATCCAAATACGGAATAGCCAACTCTACAACCTCAATAGGTTGTTTCATTAAGTACATTAACGGTTTAGCAAAATAGACGATTAGGAAGAGTAAAACGCCAAGTATAGTACATAATAACAGTCCATGTTTAAAAGCCGACTTTCCCGACTTGAAATCGTCTGAACTATCAGCTTCTGCGACTATAGGTGTAATGGCTGTAGAAAAACCAATCCCTACAGACATGGCTATAAACATAAAACTATTACCCAAAGAAACTGCAGCAAGTTCTGCTGTTCCTAATTGGCCAACCATAATATTGTCTACAAAGCTAACAAATGTATGCCCCAGCATACCAAGCATCACTGGAGCTGCCAGTTGCCAATTGTATTTAAATTCTTTTGTGTATTGAGATAAAAGCACTTTAATTTTTTTGTCGTGCAAAGGTAATTTTAAAAACAGCTTAAGACGAAACTTTCACAAATATTTTATAAGGAAGGTAAGTTCACTTTAGAGCGCTCGAATTCTGTAATAATTTCAGAAACAATTTCGTAAACTGGCTTAATTTCATGGATCAATCCTGCCACTTGACCAATTTCTAATTCGCCTTCTTCTAAATCGCCTTCGAACATTCCCTTTTTGGCGCGACCACGCCCCAAGAATGCTTTCAATTCGTCTGCTGTTGTGCCTTTTTGGTACATGGTCTGTAGGTCATTAAAAAACTTGTTTTTAATTAAACGCGCCGGAGCTAATTCTTTTAACGTTAAATGGGTATCGCCATCCTTAGTATGCACCACGCTTTCTTTAAAGTTTAGATGTGCCGAAGATTCTTTACTAGCTACAAACCGACTTCCTATCTGTACGCCATCTGCTCCTAAAACCATAGCAGCTAACATGCCTTTTCCTGTAGCGATTCCTCCTGCTGCGATTAATGGCACATTTAATTGTTCCTTAACCATAGGAATTAAAGTAAAGGTCGTGGTTTCTTCCCGACCGTTATGGCCGCCAGCTTCAAAGCCTTCTGCAACCACGGCATCTACACCTGCTGCTTGTGCTTTTAAGGCAAACTTTACGCTACTCACCACGTGCACCACAATTATGCCACGTTCTTTTAACCAAGACGTCCACGTTTTTGGATTTCCTGCTGAAGTAAATACAATTTTCACATCTTCTTCAACAATAATATTCATAATCTCTTCAATGTTTGGATATAACATGGGCACATTAACTCCAAATGGCTTATTAGTCGCTTTTTTACATTTCTGAATATGCTCACGTAACACTTCCGGATACATAGAACCTGCACCTAGTAATCCTAAAATTCCGGAATTACTCGCTGCCGAAGCCAACTTCCAGCCACTATTCCAAACCATTCCTGCTTGCACAATAGGATACTGAATATTGAATAAAGATGTGATTGTATTCATTACTTTATGAACTTAAAAGATTTTGAGTTACTTCTGCTAGATAATTTTAAAATATAAACACCATGCGATAAACCAGATACATCTATGGTTTTAGAATTTCCTTGCATAGCATGTTGTGAAACTTGTTGCCCCAACTGATTATAAATAGCATATTCTAACGTTTCTAAACTTGAAGGCAATACTAGGTTTAGAACTGTTGAAACGGGATTAGGATAAAAACGAATAGCTTCCATAACGTCATCATTTATCGAAAGCGCGAAATCTTTTGCCAGAGCTAAATCAGGAATTCCATATCCCAGAAAATCGTCCGGATTGCTATATTGAGAACCGGATTCTCTAACCAAATTCATGACCATTGTTGCCGAAACTTCGGGAATTGATTGCCATAAAGACGCAATACCTCCACACATAATGGGTGAACTAAAAGAGGTTCCATTATACTGAACTATCTGATCATTTTCGTTTACTAAAAAGGTCGCTCCACCTCTAGCTACTACATCCGGTTTCTGGTATCCTACTTGTGCTTCTCCACCTTGCGAACTAAACGACACATACTCGCCAAAAGCATTTACAGCACCAATGCTTAATATGTCTGGAGAATCGGCAGGCGCAGTAACTGTGCGCCAAGATGTGGCTCCAGAATTTCCTGCACTAACAACCACCAGAATTCCTTTTTCTACGGCTATTGAAGCTCCTTTGGATATGAATGCAACCTTTCCATTCATATCGGCAGTGGTGTAATTATATTTGGCGTTATCGAATAGATTATAGCCTAGAGACGTATTTATCATGTCTACACCCAAGCTATCTGCGCGTTCTGTAGCTTCTACCCAGTAACTCTCTTCTGCAGGCGATTCGCTATCGGGATCTTCTGTATTAAATATATAATAAGAAGCGTCTGGAGCTGTGCCCACATATTCGTTTTCAATATACGCCGCCATAGAACTTAGGACTAATGTACCGTGCGAACTTGTAGTATTTGCATAAATATCTTCGGTTCTATCTACAAAATCGTATCCACCTAATAAATTTCCCTGATCTCTTAATCGCTGAAATGCCTGCATGGTGTTAACATTAGGAAACCCGGAGTCTAACACCGCTATAGTAATACCTTTACCAGTATAACCTGCAGTATGGAGCGCATCGACGTTAATCATTTCAACCTGATTTTGAGAATCGCCATATGTAAAATCAACACGGGTATCTTCAACACTCGTTTTTGAAAGTACTTGACGTGTGCGTGAAGTAGAGGTATTTAAACTGGTATCGGCAAAATCAATAGCGTCTACAAACGGTAATTCTGATAAATCCTTAATGTTTTCTAAAGATATCCCCCTAACATATACTGAATTAAACCATTTAGATTTGGCC
Source organism: Formosa bonchosmolovskayae (assembly GCF_051016085.1). Taxonomy (GTDB): domain Bacteria; phylum Bacteroidota; class Bacteroidia; order Flavobacteriales; family Flavobacteriaceae; genus Formosa. The sequence goes on along the minus strand of NZ_CP174605.1, from coordinate 2,297,473 downwards.
AATACTGTTATTCCTGTTTGCGATTTTAATTGTGAAATATAAGCTTCATTAACAGGCACATCTCTAGCATCTATTGGGATGCCGTGTCTCTGTTTCCTAGCTATGGCCTTTTGTGTAAGTATAGACGAAGGATTCGCCAAAGCTTCTGAAACATTTGGTTTATCTGTTAAATATACCCAAGCATCTTCTTGCGCATAAGTTTGTCCCGTAAAAACGAGTAATACCAAAAAGAAAATGGATCTGAACATATTTTTTTCTACAATTTACGAAATTACTCCGGAACCTAGCAAATCATCTTCATGATACCAAGCTACAAATTGTCCTTCTGTAATTGCAGATTGTGGTGCTTCGAATTCCACATATAATCCGTTATCTATTTTATATAACGTTGCTTTTTGTAAAGGTTGTCTGTAACGAATTCTCGCCATAACCTCTAAAGTATCGCCTGCTTGTAATTTTAGATCTTCGCGAATCCAATGCTCTTCTTCATTAGTGACAAATAGAGCCGATTTAAATAATCCCGGATGTGAATGTCCTTGTCCGGTATAAATCACATTTTCGTTAACGTCGGTATCTATAACAAACAGAGGTTCTACTGTACCTCCAACACCTAAACCTTTACGTTGTCCTTTGGTAAAATAATGAGCACCTTGGTGTTTTCCAACAATTTTTCCATCGGAAACATGATAAACTTTTTTAGTTGTAAGATATTGAAGTTCCTCTAATTTAGTCGCAAATTCTGTCTGAGAAGCCATGTACATTTCGTGTGCTCTATCGACTTCAACAATAACACCTTCTTTAGGTTTTAATTGCTGTTGTAAAAATTCTGGCAAACGTACTTTTCCTATAAAACAAAGTCCTTGAGAATCTTTTTTATCGGCTGTTACTAAATCTAATTCGGTTGCAATTTTACGTACTTCCGGCTTAGTGAGTTCCCCGATTGGAAATAACGCCTTAGCTAACTGATCTTGTGATAATTGACATAAAAAATAAGATTGATCTTTATTTCCGTCTAAACCTGCCAATAATTGGTACGTCTCATTTTCGCCTTCATTAATAATACCTTTTCTACAGTAATGCCCTGTAGCCACATAATCTGCCCCTAGGTCTAAGGCAATTTTCATAAACACATCAAACTTAATCTCGCGATTACAAAGGACATCCGGATTTGGTGTACGCCCGTTTTCGTATTCCTTAAACATATAATCGACGATACGTTCTTTATACTGCTCGCTTAAATCGACCGTTTGAAAAGGAATTCCTAATTTCTCGGCCACCAACATGGCATCATTACTATCGTCTAACCACGGACATTCATCTGAAATTGTAACAGAATCGTCGTGCCAATTTTTCATAAAAAGCCCGATTACTTCGTAGCCTTGTTGTTGCAATACATACGCCGCAACACTAGAATCTACACCACCTGAAAGTCCAACAATTACTCGTTTCATTTTTAAAAGTTTAATTATGCCAAAGCATGTATTAGGGAAAGAAAATTAACTGAATACGTTAAGATTGTATCAGACAAAAGTTAACTGTACTATTGTTTAGCTGGATTCTTACTGTAATTGGTATAATCCTTAGTATCTACTAATTCTCCGTCTTTATAAAAGTTCCAAATTCCGTCTTTTTTATCATTTTTAAAAGCACCTTCTGCTGTTAAATTCCCTTCTAAGTCGTAGTACTTAGACATACCTTGCAACTTATCATTCACATATGTAAAATCCTTTAAAACTATTCCTTTTTCTGAATACCATATAGATTTTCCGTCTATTTTACCATTTTTAAACATGGTACGCTCGGTAAGTTTCCCGTTATCGTAGTATACCAAACGTTCTCCGTCTAATTTACCTTGATTGTTATAATGTTCTTCCATCATAACTTTATCGGAATTCTTATGAAAGTAAACCCAATCTCCGATGTACAATTTGCCTTTCATTTTACCTTTACTAATCACTTTCTGATTAGAAGCAAAAAACTGTACTTCAGCAATATCGTCGTTTGTATTAAATGTCTTTACTGCCGACAACACCGGCTTGTTATTTACATTCTTGTAAAATTTAAACGTTCCGACTTCTTTACCATGCGAAAACTCTCCTTCGTAACGCAATACTTTAGTGTTATCGAAATTCTTTTTCCAAATTCCATCGCGTTTACCATTGGCATCTAACTGATTAATATTTTGTGCCATTGCGGTTCCAACCACACATAATATTAAAAGGGTTAATACATTTTTCATATCATTAAAAGGAATAACAATTAATAGAAATACAAGTAACAAAAAAGCTGCCAATTAAGGCAGCTTAGATTATTTTTTGCGATTTTGCATTTGTTTCTGCTGTTCTGCCTGCTCCATCATATCTTTCATTTTCTTCTGAAAGCGATTTTCCTTTTTAGGCTTCTTCTTATTCTCTTGGATTTTTGCGTGAATTTTATCTTCATCGATAATGAAGTTTTTAATCACTAACATAATTCCAATAGTAATTAAGTTAGATATAAAGTAATACAAACTCAATCCTGATGCATAATTATTAAAGAATACTAACATCATGATTGGAGAGAAGTAAATCATGTACTTCATCATTTTACCCATATCAGGCATACCTTCTTGCGTTGGTTGAGATGCCACTTGTTGTCCTGTTGTCATTTTCATATAAAAGAAGATGGCTACAGAAGCTAAGATTGGGAATAAACTAATATGATCTCCGTAAAAAGGAATTTTAAACGGTAATTCTGCAATGGTATCGTAAGAAGATAAATCGTCTGCCCAAAGGAAACTTTTATGTCTTAAATCGAATGCCGATGGGAAAAACTGGAATAAAGCATAGAATACCGGAAGTTGTAATAAACCAGGCAAACATCCCGCCATTGGGCTCGCTCCTGCTTTGCTATATAACGCCATTGTAGCTTGTTGCTTTTTCATGGCATTATCTTTATACTTCTCGTTTATGTCGTTAATCTCTGGTTTAAGAATTTTCATCTTAGCCTGAGATAAATACGATTTATAAGTTACTGGAGACATTACAATTCTCACTAAAATAGTCATTACTATAATAGCAAAACCGTAAGGCATTAAGTCACTTAAGAAGCCAAATAATGGTACAAATACATAACGGTTAATCCATCCAAAAATACCCCATCCAAAAGGAATACTATCGTCTAAACTATAGTCGTATTGTTTAAGTACAGTATTATCTGTTGGACCAAAATAAAATTTTAAGGGTGCATTAAATTCTCCACCTTGTAATTCTAATGGAATTTTAGAGGTATAAATTTTAGTAAATTCTGCATGATCATCTCCACTTTCAACTAAATTTTCAGAAACTAAATCTACCGTTTTAAAAGGTTTCTCTGTAACTAAAATAGAACTAAAGAAATGCTGTCTGTAAGATAACCACGTAACATCTTCTTCAACATCGTCGTCGTCGCTAGTCGGACTTAATTTGTCAATTTTACCACCATCGTGCTGATAGGTTAAACGTGTGTAACGGTTTTCGTACTCCACACTTTTATCGCCACGAATCATTTTTTGTTTCCAATCTAAATTAACCGCTTGAGAGCTATTAATCACATCGCTTAAACCTTGAGAACGGATGGTGAAATCCATCATGTAATTATCTGGCTTAAGCTCGTAACGATATTCTAAAAATTTAGAGTTTGACACTTTAAGTTTCATAGAAACTACAGTGTTAGCACCATTTTTAGTAATTGTAGGCTCAAAATATAAATCTTGAGTATTTAAGTTACGACTGTCTGTGGTTCCGAAATTAATATTGAAACCAATATTTTTATCTTTAATAAGAAAAACAGGTAGTGAATCGTAATTATCGAAAGCTTTAAGTCTAACTTCCGATAGGAAACCACCTTTATTACTGAATTTTAAATCGAATAATTCTGTTTCTACTCTTGTGTCTTTATTTGATGCAGAAGGTAAAGTCGATGAGTATGCAAAAGCACCTAATTTATTTTTAAGTCCTTCTAGTTTTAAAGAATCTGTTGCCGATGTCACTGAAAAATCTTCCGAAGATGTTTCTAGAGTTGCATTTTGAATTTCAGCGTTCTTCTCTGCTTCAACTTGTTCTTGTTTTGCTTGCTCCTGAGCTTCTAATTCCTCTGGAGTTGGCTGATTCTGCCAAAGCATAAACATTAAAATTCCAAAGATTAGGATAAATCCTATGACCGAATTCAGGTCTAATTTCTTTTCTTCCATCTAATTACATTCTAAGTATAAATAGAAATACTTCGGCCAAACGCAAAGTATTTCGTAGTGTGAGTTAGTACTCAAAAAGGTGACCACTTTTTAAGTTTTGACAATGTGGCACTTATTTTTTCTTATTTTTTAAAGCTGCTTTTACAAATGCTACAAATAAAGGGTGTGGATTTTTAACCGTACTCTTATATTCTGGATGGTATTGTACCCCAACAAACCAAGGATGAGACGGAATTTCTACAATTTCTACCAGATTAGTTTTTGGGTTTACACCTGTTGCAACCATTCCTGCTGCTTCGATCTGAGCTCTAAAATCACTATTAAATTCGTAGCGGTGTCTGTGGCGCTCTTCGATAATTTCCGAACCGTATACTTTTTTAGCAATACTGTCTTCTTTTAAAGTACATTCCCAAGACCCTAATCGCATAGTACCTCCCATATCGGTAATATTCTTTTGTTCTTCCATAATACTAATAACCGGATTTGGAGTATTAGAATCCATTTCGGTAGAATTAGCATCAGAAATACCCAATACATTTCTAGAATATTCGATAACTGCCATTTGCATTCCTAAACAAATTCCTAAAAACGGAATATTGTTTTCTCTAACAAACTTAACGGCATCAATTTTTCCTTCGGTACCGCGCTCTCCAAAACCAGGAGCTACTAAAACCCCATTTAAATGAGCTAGTTTTAATTTCGCGTTATCGGCGTTTATATATTCTGAGTGAATAGGTTCTACATTCACTTTAACTTCATTTTCTGCTCCAGCATGAATAAAGGCTTCTAATATAGATTTATAAGAATCCTGTAATTCGACATACTTACCAATTAAACCAATTGTAATTTCTGTCTTCGGATTTTTATGACGATCTAAAAACTCGTTCCATCTTGATAAATCTGGAATACTACTATTTAAATTTAATTTTTTAAGAACCACTTTATCCAAACCTTCTTCTAACATTAAATTAGGTACATCGTAAATGGTAGAAGCATCGATAGATTGAATAACAGCTTCTTCGCGCACATTACAGAATAAGGCTAATTTTTTACGTAAATCTTTTGGTAAATGGTGCTCTGTTCTACACACCAAGATATCGGCTTGCACACCGCTTTCCATTAAGGTTTTTACACTGTGTTGTGTAGGTTTTGTTTTTAATTCGCCCGCAGCCGATAAAAATGGAACTAAAGTTAAATGAATAACCAATCCGTTATTATCGCCTAAATCCCAACGCAATTGTCTAACCGCTTCTACATACGGTAATGACTCAATATCTCCTACAGTACCACCTATTTCGGTAATTACGATATCGTAATCTCCTGAATTCCCTAATATCTGAATACGCTCTTTAATTTCGTCTGTGATATGAGGAATAACCTGAACAGTCTTCCCAAGAAATTCACCACGACGTTCTTTTTCAATAACGCTTTGGTAAATTCTACCGGTAGTAACGTTGTTAGCCTGACTTGTAGGTGTGTTTAAAAAACGTTCGTAATGACCTAAATCTAAATCGGTTTCTGCACCATCGTCGGTAACATAACATTCACCATGTTCGTATGGATTTAACGTACCAGGGTCCACATTTATATATGGATCTAATTTTTGAATTGTTACTCTGTAACCTTGAGATTGTAATAACTTAGCTAAAGATGCTGCAATTATTCCTTTTCCTAATGAAGATGTAACACCGCCGGTTACGAAAATATACTTTGTTGTAGTTGTCATGATGCGCTTTTAAACGCGAGCAAATTTACAAAGAACAATTGAGAATTAAGTATGCTTATCTATTTTAATTCGCATTAAAACACTAACAATTCAATTCGTCCTAAGTTATAACAGCTATAACCGTGTAATTTCCTAAGTCAAAGTATCTTATTTATTTTGCTCAAGCCTAAATTTTAATAACAAGGAAAGTTTTCAACATTTCATCTTAGAATATGATGACAGTCTATATTTGAATGAAAACACATTTGGTTACTGTGGACGCTATATGAACAACACATATCGTATTTTGCACCAATTAACGCGCTTTAGGATTGGGATATTTTTGCTTAATATTTCGTATTAAGTCTTCTAAACCGTTCAATTTTAGTTCGTAAACCATACGTAATTGATCGCCTAGCTTTCCTTTTGGAAAGCCTTTATTATTATACCAAACCACATAGAACTCGGGTAAATCGATAAGAAATCGATCTTTATATTTCCCATAAGGCATTTTGGTGTACGCCAACTCAATTAAAACATCTCCATTAAGTTGTTCCATAATACCTTTGTTAATTTGTGTGTGAGAGGTGCTGTTGTTAAACCGACTTCCAATTAAACGTTATTACTTTTTCAATATCTGGATGCAGACTGTAATGCACTGGGCAGGTATTTGCCGTATGTTCTAAAATTTTGCGTGTCTTGTCATCGGTTTGAAAAGTCAAATTGAAGACAACTTCTATTTTCGAAATCCGTCTGGGGTCGGCAGACATTGTTTTGGTTACGTGAGCCGTAGTCCCTTCCATATTCACCTTTAAACTATTGGCTTTAATTCCCATCATGGTTAACATGCAACTGGCTAATCCCGTTGCTACAGTATCGGTAGGCGAAAAAGCTTCGCCTTTACCATTATTATCTAATGGCGCATCTGTTACAAACGTATTCCCGGATTGTATATGTAAATTTTCGGTGCGTAAGCCACCAAGATAAGTTACTTTAGAAGTCATAAGTCTACTCTTTTACTTCAACAATTTTTAAGTCGTCGTACTGCAATAAATACACCGTATCGTTATAATAGCCACCAAAAGGTGTCTTTTTATAAGCGAATTTATTTTCGACATATTCTGTTAAAGGTGCATCGCTAGTAGACGCATATAAATCTGTAGACGTTAATAATCGTAAAACTACATCCATAGTAATATCGAAACCACGTACGGCAATTTTATCTGGTGTTAAACCATATTCCTTTGCATATCGTTTAATAAATCCATTATGCACATCGTCGTCAAAAGACTTAGAAATGGATGCGAAATGAAAACGCAAATTAGATAAATGCTGATTTGAAATTTCACTGCCTTCAAAAGCATTATTCATCTCTGTAGTGGTTAATATAATCTGGACTTCTTCTGTATTTAATGAATTTAATACACTAGTAACATTAGCCGCAAAACCAGAAGTATTTGTCTCTAAAAACACTACATTTTTTCCTGGCTTTAAATGCTTAGAAATATCGCCTACTAGAATATAATGCGCATCTTTTCCTTTTTTATCTTTTCGAGATCTTACGGTTGAAGCTCCGGGAAAAGCAGATTTTAGAGATGCGCTTTTGCCTTCACTTTCCGAGTCGAATACCAAGATAGTATTTGTTAACTGGTTGCGTTCTTTAAAATAATTTAAAACTTTATTTTTTAGTAAACCTTCTGCTGGACGAGACTGAAATGTGTTCGCTGTAACCTTAACTGTTTTAGTTATAGGAGAAATTACAGGCACATTATAAGTACTTAATCGTTCTGCAGTATACTCTACACTAGTCTGACTTAACGGACCAATAACAGCATCTAATTCTGCGAAATTATGATTTCTAATTAAATCACTAATTGTACTGGTTTTATTTTCGGTATCGTAAACATCCACTTTTACAGAAATTCCTAAGGATTTCAATGAATCTAAAGCGATTAATACACCTGACTGAAATTCTAAAGCGAAATTTAAATAACTATCTTTTCTAATCTGATTCATGGTACCCTGAATAGAATCGAAAGTCACTTGATTAACCTTAAATGGCATTAAAACCGCAATGTGTTTTGTACCACGGTTAAAATCTCTTTTAGATAAATCTGAAGCCACTATGGTATGATCTGAAATCATTCCTGCCACATCATTATCGACTTGTTTAGGGACTCTTAGTACCATGCCTACCTTTAAACCTGAACCTACTAATTCTGGATTTAAAGCTTCAAGTTCTTCCTTCTCTAGTCCTAATTTAACTTTAAGTCGGTAAAAACCTTCTTTAGGCTGTACTTCGTAGTAATCGTATTTATCTTCAACCACTTTTTTACGAGTGTCAGGAATGTTTGGCACTTTAATGGTGTCTCCTACTTTTAAAACTTCGGCTAATTCTGGGTTTAAAGCTTCTAAATCTTCAACCGTTATTCCGTATTTATACGCCACACGCCATTTTCCCTCTTTAGGTAAAACTACATACGGTTTTGTGATGTCTACCACAGTCGCGACTTCTTCTAAAACTTGCTTTTCTGTAAAAACAGGAATTCTAATTTTAGTTCCTTTCTTTAAAGGTTCGGAATACAAAAAGACATTGGCCTTTTTAATATCATCTTCGGTCACTTTGTAATCTTTAGCAATGCTATAAAGCGTTTGCTTACGTTTTACACGGTGTTGCTCGTAGCTTGTAATTTCCCTAACCGTATTCAATTCGGCTTGAACCTCGGTTTTAGGAATAATTAAAACCATATTGTCTCTAAGTCCATTTTTAGCATCGGGATTTAACGTAATAATATCGTTAACCGTTACCATATACACTTTGGCAATATCTTCTATTTTTTCATTCTGTTTTACTTTATGTGTTTTATAATTCTGAGCAATTGCTTGCGCTCCCATTATAAAAAGTAATACAAAAACGACTAAAAACTTTTTCATTCAATATGGTTTAATTCAAAAATAAATTGATTTATGAGACAATTACTCCCACTCTATCGTTGCTGGTGGCTTAGAGCTAATGTCGTATACTACTCTATTAACGCCTTTTACTTTATTTATTATATCGTTAGATGTTTTTTGTAAAAATGCATAAGGTAAATTCACCCAATCTGCAGTCATCCCATCTGTACTTTCTACGGCTCTAAGCGCTACACATTTTTCGTACGTACGCTCGTCTCCCATTACCCCAACACTGTTTACTGGTAATAACATCGCTCCGGCTTGCCATACTTTATCGTATAATCCCCATTCTTTAAGTCCGTTAATAAATATTGCATCTACCTCTTGTAAGATACGCACTTTTTCTGCCGTAATATCACCAAGAATACGAATACCAAGTCCTGGACCTGGGAATGGATGACGACCTAATAATTCTGGATCTATACCTAAAGTTGCTCCAACACGTCTTACTTCGTCTTTAAAAATAGCACGTAAAGGTTCAACAATTTTAAGTTTCATAAAGTCAGGTAATCCACCTACGTTATGATGACTTTTTATAGTTGCCGAAGGTCCGCCTGTAGCAGAAACACTCTCGATAACATCTGGATAAATTGTTCCTTGCGCCAACCATTTTACATCGGTTAATTTATGCGCCTCGTCATCGAAAACTTCGATAAAAGAGTTTCCTATAGCTTTACGTTTTAGCTCAGGATCTTCAATTCCCGCCAAAGCATCAAGAAAACGTTTTGAAGCATCTACACCTTTTACATTAAGGCCCATGCCTTCGTATTGTTTTAAAACACTTTCGAATTCATTCTTACGCAACAATCCGTTGTTTACAAAAATACAATATAGGTTTTTACCTATGGCTTTATTTAAAAGTACTGCAGCTACTGTAGAATCTACTCCTCCAGATAAACCAAGTACGACTTTATCGTTTCCTACTTTTGCTTGAATGGCTTCAACAGTTTCTTCAACAAAAGAATCTGGAGTCCAATCCTGTCTAATACCAGAAATTTTAACTAAAAAGTTTTCCAATAATTGTTTCCCATCAGTAGAGTGGTATACTTCTGGGTGAAATTGAATCGCATAAGTTTCTTCGCCTTCAATTTTATAAGCGGCATTAGCAACATCTGTAGTACTTGCTATTAATACACCGTTTGTAGGTAATGTTTTAATGGTGTCACTATGACTCATCCAAACTTGGCTACCTTTAGAAATGTTCTCAAAGAACACTTCATTTTCTTTTATAAAAGATAAATTAGCACGACCATATTCTCGTGTACTAGATGGAGCAACTTCTCCTCCCGAAAAATGAGCTAAATATTGTGCTCCGTAACATACGGCTAGCATTGGCTTTTTAGCGCGAATGTGTTCTAATTCCGGATGTAAAGCGTTTTCTCCTCTTACAGAGTTAGGACTCCCAGATAAAATAACAGCTTTATAGCTATCTATATCGGTTGGAATCTTGTTAAATGGTTTTATTTCGGAGTAAATGTTGAGTTCTCGAACTCTACGGGCAATAAGCTGAGTATATTGCGATCCGAAGTCTAAAATTAATACCTTGTCGTGTTGCATGCGCAAAAATAATATTTAAATTTTATTTGAAAAGTTTGAAACAAACTTTATTCCATTGTTTTTAATATATCTACTATATCCTGTTCTGTGGTATCCGGATTTATAAAACAAAAACGAGACACGGTTTCGTAAGTATTTCCAGTTTTCCATTTCGTAGGCGTAACAAGAGCAAATCCTTTTTCGTGATTTTCATACGTCCAATGCGTATAATCTTGGGCATCCCATCCTTTTCTTCTGTATAATACACAAGACAAACTTGGTTCTCTAACTAATTCTAAATTTGGATTTTCCGTAATTAATCGTCCTGCTATTTGTGCCAGTTCTAAGCCACGTTCTACCGCGACTTTATAACGATCTGTTCCGTGCATAGCCAAAGAAAACCATAAAGGTAAACCTCTTACACGTCGTGTTAATTGTATTTGGTAGTCTGTAGGATTAAACCCGTGTGCACCTTCATCTTTAAAGATATCTAAATACGATCCTTGTTGTGAATGTGCGTTTTTTGCTAATTCAGGGTCTCTGTATAAAACGGCTCCACAGTCGTAAGGCGAAAACATCCATTTATGAGGATCGATTGTAATACTATCTGCGTTTTCTATACCATTAAACAAATGTCTAACCGAATCGGCGGCTAAAGCTCCTCCACCATAAGCGGCATCGACATGCAACCATAAATTTTCTGTATTACAAATGGCAGAAATCCCTTCTAAATCGTCTATTATACCGGCATTAGTTGTTCCTCCTGTTGCCACTACAGCGAATAAACGTTCACGCTCATCTGCCGTTAAACTAGAAATGGTTTCTTTTAATGCGTCACCTTCTAAACGGTCTTCGGTATCGACCAACAACACATCAATATCGGCTACTTTTGCCATCGCTTTTATAGACGAATGTGCTCCAATAGACGTAATAATTAATCCTTTTTCTCTTTTATGAGCCTCATTATTAAGTCTCCAATTTTCTCTCGCTGTAACTATAGCCGAAAGATTTGCAGCTGTACCACCACTAGTAAACACACCAAAAGCACCTTCAGGCATTCCGGTTAAAGAAACAATCCATTTCATCGCTTCATTCTCACAGAATATTCCACCAGCTCCTTCCATCCAATAGGCTCCATGAATACTAGAAGCCGATGTAACTAGATCAAACATAACTGCGGCACGCGTTGGTGCTGCAGGAACAAAAGCAAGATTACGTGGGTGATCTACAGGGACATTTGCTGTAGATAAATGTTTTTTCCACAAATTAAAAGCGACTTCTCCACCAATACCTTCTTCGGTTACGGTTTCTCCAACTAAAGCCTTTAACTCTTCTGATTTTAATGGTTTTCCAATCTTTCTTTCGGTAGTAGAAATTCTTTCAATGGCGTATTTCATGACATCTAGTGTCATTTCAACCAAATCCATATCTACTTTATGCATGCTATTTTTCACAAATTCAGTATTAAAAATTCTTGATTTAATGGTTGCAAATCTAACACTAACTTGGGGATTAATTGGTCTCCAAACTCAAGATATAGTTCAGAGAAGTTAACAGCGCGCTCTTGCAAGCTTTGATTAGGAAATAATTGATTTTGTAAATCTGTCATTCTTGAAACCTGATCTGCTAATTTCTTTTTCTGAGCCTTTAGTAACCGTTTTTCTAAATGCTCTAATCCTTTGATTTGCTTATGTTCTTGAGCTTTTACAGCCCCTATAAAAGAAGCGTCTGTTTGCTCTGCTAAAGCATACATTTCACTAAATTGTTCTTGCAAGTGTTTCTTTTGCTTAGAAAAATCGATATCTATATTTGAGATACGTCTCACCTTTTTGTTAATAAATGTATCTCGTTTGTAAAACAAATCACGATTAGAAATGTTCAGCTTTTCTAATTTCTTAGCTTGTTGTTGCGTTTTAATAAGGACAGAATTTCTTAACAGCAACATAGGAAATGGCACATTTACCGCTTCAAAATAATCTTTTAACTGAAGCCAATATGCCAATTCTCCACCACCACCAATGTAACATAAGTTGGGCAATATCACTTCCTGATACAGCGGACGCATAATGACATTTGGTGAAAATCGTTCTGGAAACGCGTGAATTTCTTTTAGAATTTCGGCTTTCGTAAATGTAATTGTGGTATTAATAACCTTATAAATATCGTCTTCCCAAATGATACGTTCACGACTATGTTCTGACAAATAAAACAAATTAATGTCTCTAGGATTAACCTGAATATTATAACTTGTATTTGGAATATTTGTTAGTAACGCATTGGTTTTAGAGACTTCTTGAGACGAAATTTGGGATAAAATATCTTGTTCTATATACGGAATAAAGGCACGTTTTAACTCGCGATCGTTAGCATCTAAAATAACCAAACCTAAATCTGAAAACAAACTATTTGCCAAAAATCGCGTTGCATCGGCAAGATTATCATGCTTTAAATACGCTTCAGAAAATAATGTTCTTAACTCGTCTGCCGCTTTACCTACGCCAAGCTCCTTAGTATATAATTCGAAAACGTCTTCTAATCCTTCTGTAGAAAATTCACCAACAGCACCACCGTCTGCACGATTCCATTGAATTTTCTTGCCTTTAAAGTTGAAATAATTTATTTCGTCGAAATCATGATCTTCTGTAGCCATCCAGTAAATGGGCACGAAATGTTGATTGGGATAAGCAACCTTTAATTCTTTAGTAAGATTGATTGTTGATACTATTTTATATAAAAAATATAATGGCCCTGTAAATAAATTTAACTGATGCCCAGTTGTTACAGTAAATGTATTCGCCTCTTTTAAGAGCGATATATTTATTTGCGTCGCTTCCGAAGGTTTTAAATTACTATACTGTTGTTCTAAAACTGAGGCTAAAACTTGCCTGTGAGCGACTGATAATCCTTTAAAGTTAGATTTCTCTTTTATCTGAGCTTCGAAATTCTCAAGCTTTGGAAACCGATTATAGAACGGTTTTAACTCAGGCTTTTCTTCTAAATAATCACAAATTAATGATGAAAAATATTGGGTATCTCTAAACGGAATACAGTCGGTTGGCATAAAATTTCAATTTATTGTAAATATACAGTTATTAGAATTTTCAATTCTAAAAAATTAGTTAAGATTATTGTATCAATAACTATAGACCTTTAAACGAAATAAGGTGTTTTAACTTACATTAAAACACCTTATTTACTTATATTTTTTTGAGTCTATTTAACGACTTCCGCATATAAATCGAAATCTGCTGCTTCTGTAATAACAACTTGCGCAAATTCTCCTGTTTTTAAATAGGTTTCTGTCGCATCTATTAAAACTTCGTTATCTACATCTGGAGAATCGAATTCTGTACGTCCCACAAAGTAATTACCTTCCTTGCGATCGATAACCACTTTAAATTCTTGTCCGATTTTAGCTTGATTCAATTCCCAAGAAATTTGAGATTGAATTTCCATAATTTCATTAGCACGTTCTTGCTTCACATCTTCAGGAACATCATCTTCTAATAAATACGCATGTGTATTTTCTTCGTGAGAATAGGTAAAACAACCTAAACGCTCGAAACGCATATCTTGAACCCATTGTTTTAAGGTCTGATAATCTTCTTCGGTTTCGCCAGGGTACCCAACAATAAGAGTTGTACGAATGGTCATATCTGGTACGGCCTTTCTAAATTCTTTTAATAATTTAGTTGTTTTTTCTTGAGTAGTACCGCGACGCATACTTTTAAGAATACGATCTGAAATATGCTGTAAAGGAATATCTATATAATTACAGATTTTAGGTTCACGATTCATAACATCTAACACATCCATTGGGAAACCCGTTGGGAATGCGTAATGTAAACGAATCCATTCTACACCATCCACTTTTACTAAAGCTTCAAGCAATTCGGCAAGATTACGTTTTTTATATATATCTAATCCGTAGTATGTTAAATCTTGAGCGATAAGAATTAATTCTTTCACACCTTTGGCAGCTAATTTTTCAGCCTCAATAACAATATCTTCAATTGGAGTAGACTTGTGTTTTCCGCGCATAATCGGAATAGCACAAAAACTACAAGGTCTATCACAACCTTCTGCAATTTTTAAATAAGCGTAATTTTTAGGCGTAGTTGTTAAACGTTCACCAATTAATTCGTGCTTATAATCTGCTCCTAATGCTTTTAATAATCCAGGTAATTCTGTCGTTCCGAAATATTCATCTACATTCGGAATTTCTTTTTGTAAATCCGGCTTATAACGTTCGGATAAACATCCGGTAACAAATACCTTATCTACTTCACCATCTTCTTTTTTCTGCATGAATTCTAAAATAGTATTCACACTTTCTTCCTTTGCATTATTAATAAAACCGCACGTATTAATTACAACGATATTACCCTCTTCTTCATGTACAACATCTTTTCCGCTAGCTTTAAGCTGCCCCATTAACACTTCACTGTCGTAAACATTCTTACTACAACCAAGAGTTACTACGTTGATTTTATTCTTTTTAAGTGATTTAGTTCTCATATCAAAATTTCAGAGTGCAAAGATACGCAATGATTTAGGATTAAAGAATTGAATGTATATTAATAAAAACAAAAAAACGTCTCGATACAATGAATGTACCGAGACGTTTAACTATTTTATAAGGATAAAGTCTATTTAAAGAACGAATCTACAAATTCGTATTTATTAAAGACCTGTAAATCGTTGATGCCTTCTCCTACTCCAATGTATTTTACAGGAATTTGAAATTGATCGCTAATACCAATTACCACACCACCTTTTGCTGTACCATCTAGTTTTGTAACCGCTAAAGCACTAACTTCGGTGGCCGCTGTAAACTGCTTCGCTTGCTCGAAAGCATTCTGCCCAGTAGAACCATCTAACACCAAAAGAACATCGTGAGGTGCATCGCCAATTACTTTTTGCATGACACGTTTCACTTTAGTTAATTCGTTCATTAAATTAATCTTATTGTGTAAACGACCTGCGGTATCTATTATAATAACATCTGCATTTTGAGAGACTCCAGATTCTAGCGCATCAAATGCAACCGATGCCGGATCACTCCCCATGTCTTGTTTTACAATAGGTACATCTACACGATCTGCCCAAACTTGTAACTGATCGATAGCTGCCGCTCTAAAGGTATCTGCAGCACCTAAAACTACATTAAGACCTTGTTTTTTAAACTGATAAGCCAGCTTTCCAATAGTGGTTGTTTTACCAGCACCATTAACACCTACAACCATAATTACGTATGGTTTTTTGTTTTCAGGAATTTTAAATTCAGTGTCTTCTCCAGAGTTTGTTTCAGATAATAAACCTGCAATTTCTTCTCGAAGGATTTTATTAAGCTCGGCTGTTCCTAAATATTTGTCCTTTTCGACACGCGCTTCTATACGTGTAATAATTTTTAAAGTTGTATTTACACCAACATCACTAGACACTAAAATTTCTTCCAGATTATCTAAAACGTCATCATCAACTTTAGATTTTCCAGCAACTGCTTTACTTAATTTATCAAAAAAATTAGTCTTAGATTTTTCTAAACCTTTGTCTAAAGTTTCCTTTTTTTCGGAAGAAAATATTTTTTTAAAAAAGCTCATTGGTTATCATTTAGAATTTATGCAAATAAGTATGGTTATACCAACCAATTACGGCTAGTAACTTTTTAAAACTCTTAACACAAAACATCTACCACATTTATAAAAGCAGAAATTTTGTCATTATTTCAAATGTAAATATAAAACAAAAGCTGCTTTCTATTAAGAAAGCAGCTTAAATATCTTTTCTGATAAAAAATATAATTATTTTTTATTCAAGAAGTCTGTTACTTGTTCAGGAGCCATGATAGCTTCTACAAAAGTGTAAGCGCCTGTTTTATCAGACTTTACCATTTTTATAGCTTTCGTTAATCTTTTAGATCCTGTTTGTAATGTTGCTACTGATTTCTTTGCCATGACTCAATTATTTTATTTCTTTATGAACAGTCATTTTCTTCAAGATAGGATTGAATTTTTTAATTTCCATTCTATCCGGAGTATTTTTCTTGTTTTTTGTAGTAATATATCTAGAAGTTCCTGCCACCCCAGATTCTTTGTGCTCTGTGCACTCTAATATTACTTGGACTCTGTTACCTTTCTTTGCCATTGTTCTATTATTTTATAAGAGGCTTATTTTAAAAACCCTTTAGATTTAGCTTCTTTTATAGCAGCTGAAATTCCTATTTTATTGATGGTTTTCAATGCTGATGTAGATACTTTTAAAGTTACCCACTTATCTTCCTCAGGAATGTAAAAACGCTTTTTAACTAAATTCGCATCAAATCTGCGCTTAGTTTTGTTCATAGCGTGAGATACATTGTTCCCTACCATTGCCTTCTTACCTGTAAGTTCACAAACTCTTGACATTCTTTCTAAACTTTAATATTGTTATTTCAAAACGAGGTGCAAATATACGAATTGTTTGTGTTATAACAACTTAATTAACATCTATTTTTTAAAATTTCTTTTTGAAGCATTTGTAAAGCCTTGTCTACCGCCCTATTAACCACTTTAATTCGTAAATTACCAAGGTTAAATTTCTCCGAATACACACCTGCTTTTGAGGCAATTGCTATAAATACGGTTCCAAGTTCTTCTTTATCTGTCGCTTTTGTCGGACCTGCATTACCCGTCGTTGCAATCGCATAATCGGATTTAAACATGTTTAAAGCGCTTGTTGCCATCGCTTCTGCAACCTCTGCACTTACCACCGAGTGTTCAGAAATTAATGATTCTGAAATATTTAAGATATCAATTTTAGCCTGAGTAGCATAACTTACCACACTCCCTTTAAAATACTCCGATGCGCCAGGATGCGATGTAAATTGTTCTGCGATCCTACCGCCTGTACAACTTTCGGCAGTAGATAATGTTTTCCCTAAAATAGTTAAAGTTTTACCTATTTGCTCTTCCATGGTACCTTCGAAACCTTCAATACCCACAAAAACATCTTTAATTTGAGGCATTAAGAGTTTCTCTTGTCTGTCCATTTCCGCCAGAATAAATTCTTTATCCAATCCTTTGGCCGATAAACGCAAACGTACTTTTCCGATATTTGGTAAGTAAGCGAGTTTGATTTCTTTTGGCAAAGCATCTTCCCAAGCTTCTATACGTTCTGCTAAAGCACTTTCTCCTAAACCATAGGTCATATACGTTTTATGCATTATAAACGGACACTTATACTTTTGTTGAATTCTAGGAATGACTTCAGAATCGATTAAACCTTCCATTTCGAAAGGTACACCTGGCAACGAAACAAATATTTTAGAGTTTTGCTCCAGCCACATGCCTGGCGCCGTACCATATTCGTTATGCAAAACAGTGGCTTTAGTTGGTACCAAAGCCTGATTGACATTAACCTGCAACATAGGTTTAGACGATATTTTAGCAAAAAAACCACGTACGTGTTCTAAAACACCTTCATTAATTTCTAAAGTATCGTTAAAATATTCTGCTAGCGTATGCTTGGTAATATCATCTTTTGTAGGCCCTAATCCTCCTGTTATGATAATAATATTAGCGTTTTCTTCGGCCTCTTTTAACGCTTTTAAAATATGCGTTTTATCGTCTTGCACCGAAGTGATTTGATATACCGAAACACCTATCTTATTAAGTGCTTTGGCTATATACGCTGAATTTGTATCTAGAATTTGGCCGATGAGAATTTCATCTCCAATTGTAATAATTTCTGCTTGCATTATTAAATATCGAAATCCGATTTTATTTCTGAAACCGCGGCTTCTATTACAGTAACAACTTTATTAAAAACAGGTGTAATATCTACATCTACCTGCTCAAACTTACCCCAGTCTTGAACGACTATAACATCGTCTAAAATGCCTAGTTCAAACAAATCTACCGTCGGTTTTAATTTATGCGCTACCTGATATGCATTGTAATAATCTTTATTCTGAACAGCTGTTTTTAAACCTTCTAAATCTGAAGGCACCTCATCGATAAACGTTAAGGCTAAGGCATGGATAAAATCCTGATCATTATCTGCTAATTCTTTTACTCTATCTAAATTATAATGTTGCTCCATAATTATTTTACAGTGATTGAAAATAGTTCTTTATCCTCTATAAATCCTTTTAAAACATCATTTGGAGCTACAGGACCTACTCCAGCAGGTGTGCCAGTAAAGATAATATCTCCTATCTTTAAAGTAAAATATTGTGAAACACATTCTATTAACTCGTCGATTTTCCAGAGCATATGACTTGTATTTCCGTTTTGCACCGTTTCCTCATTTTTATTTAACGAGAAATTTATATTATTTAAGTCGTCAAATTCACTTTTTGGCAACCATTCTCCTACCACAGCGGCACCATCGAAGGATTTTGCTTTTTCCCAAGGTAAGCCTTTTGCTTTTAATTTAGCTTGTAAATCTCTTGCTGTAAAGTCTATTCCTAATCCAATTTCGTCATAATACTTATGTGCAAATTTTTTATCGATATACTTTCCTACCTTATTAATTTTAACCAAAACCTCAACTTCGTAATGCACATCATCTGAAAAATCAGGGATAAAAAACGGCTGTTTTTTTAAGAGAATTGCCGTATCTGGTTTTAAAAACACAACAGGATCTGTTGGTTTTTCATTTTGTAACTCTGCTATATGTTCGGTATAATTTCTACCTATACAAATAAGTTTCATTCTAGGAGGGCGTTAATATTAATTCAACTTATTATTAAAACTTCTTAATTTTATGGCTGTAAGCACTTTTTTGGTATACAATGGAAAATCGGCATTTAATATCCATCCAAAGTAACCTGGCTCGTCGGTTAAGACATCTACAACTCTTTTATTCTTATGTTTCCCGAATGCAAAACACTCTTCACCTTCTTTATTAAAGGCTAAAAATCCTGCAAAATCGGCAAATTGTTTTCTACTACTAAACTCCGATAAAAACTTGGTATCGTTTTCTAACTCATCGTATTTTTCTACTTGAGCTTTTAACACTTCGTAAGTCGCGAATGTATCTGCAGCCGCACTATGTGCATTTTCTAAATCTTTCCCACAATAGAATTTATAAGCCGCACTTAATGTACGCTGTTCCATTTTATGAAAGATAGTCTGTACATCTACAGCCAAAGTGCTTTTCATATCGAAGTCGATATCTGCACGTAGCATTTCTTCTGCTAAAAGCGGAATATCGAAACGATTGGAATTAAATCCTCCTAAATCGGAATCTTTAATCATATTATAAATATCCTTTGCTAGAGCCTTAAATGTCGGGGCATCGGCCACATCGGCATCAGAAATACCATGAATCTCCGTTACTTCTAATGGAATTGACATTTCAGGATTAACTAACCACGTTTTAGATTCTTCTTTACCGTCAGGAAACACCTTTAATATAGCAATTTCTACAATTCTGTCCTTAGATATATTGATTCCCGTTGTTTCTAGATCGAAAAAACAAATGGGTTTTTTAAGATTGAGATTCATTTAAATAAATTTTATTAAAGTGTAAATTTAGTAAATGTTAGTTGTGAATAACAAAAAAACCCAACTGATTTCAGTTGGGCTTCATTTTATAAGGTCGCCTTTTTTAAATAACTTGGTCTACATCCCAAGCTTCTAAATAGTCTTTTACTGCTTTAATAAACAATCCGCCTTGCGCACCATTAACAACACGGTGATCGTAAGAATGCGATA
This sequence comes from Formosa bonchosmolovskayae, assembly GCF_051016085.1. Lineage (GTDB taxonomy): Bacteria > Bacteroidota > Bacteroidia > Flavobacteriales > Flavobacteriaceae > Formosa. Next base: position 2,277,366 of record NZ_CP174605.1, on the reverse strand, counting down.
AAAACATCTTGTATCGAATACCTATAAAGTCACCTTGAGGCGTCTCAATTACTGCAGGTACTTTACGGATTGCGCCCAATGCTAAGATAGCAACTTGTGGCTGATTAATAATTGGTGTTCCCATGATACTACCAAAAGACCCCACATTGGTAACAGTGTAAGTTCCGTCTTGGATATCGTCTGGTTTTAATTTATTGTCTCTTGCGCGTTTGGCTAAATCATTTACATTTTTAGTCATTCCAATTAAATTTAACTGATCGGCATTTTTAATAACCGGTACAATTAAATTCCCATCAGGTAGTGCCGCTGCCATACCTAAATTGATATTTTTCTTTTTAATAACCTTTCCGTCTTGAAACGAAATATTAATCATTGGAAAATCGCGTAGAGATTTCGCTACCGCTTCCATAAAAATTGGGGTAAAGGTTAAATTTTCGCCTTCACGTTTAAAGAATGCATCTTTAACTTTTTTTCTCCAATTCCATATATTTGTAACATCTACTTCAATAAAACTTTGTACATGAACAGACGTTTTAGCAGATTCCACCATATGGTTGGCTACTAATTTCCCCATTCTAGACATCTCGATAATTTCATCGTTTCCAGAAGGTATTACAGGAGTTTCTAAAGTTGCTGTATTATTTACTACTGGCGCCGAAGCATTTTGTGGCTTGGTATTATTTACAGGAGCAGAAACCGCAGGTTTACTACCTCTATTTTCGATATAGGTAAGAATATCGGTTTTTGTAACACGACCTTCTAATCCTGTGCCCGAAATACGATCTAATTCTGCTTGGTCTATACCTTCGGCCTTTGCAATATTTTTGACTAAAGGCGAATAAAAACGATCTTCGCTAGAGACAACAGTATTAGTTACAGCCTCTTTTGCATCTGAAACTCTTTTTTCTAAAGCTTCTACTTCTTCTGGTTCAGGAACCTCATCTTCTACAACATCTGCATCTTCCGATCCAGTTTCTCCCTCTCCTGAAATTTCAATAATTGCAATAGTTTGACCTACTTGCACCACATCATCAACCTCAAATAACCGCTCTACTAGTACGCCTTCCATTTCACTCGGGACTTCACTATCTACCTTATCTGTTGCTATTTCTAGAACAGCCTCATCGGCCTCGATAGTTTCTCCAACTTCCTTTAACCATGAAGTTATGGTTGCTTCTGCAACACTTTCTCCCATTTTAGGTAATTTCAGTTCAAATTTTGCCATATTATTAACGTAAAGCTGTTTTTTAAATTATTATTGCGAAATTAACACATAAATACGTTTTTCACCTAATTATATGCAATAAAATTTACTTAATTTTTATTCAGAAATTATTACACAAAGGTACTAAAAATGTATAACAATTCCCTTAGACACGGCATTATCACTACCAATAAGAAAATCACTTTCCCTTGGAAGAATGCGATAAGTTAGCGTCTTATTATTTGCATGTATTTCTAAAATTGAAACAATCTGTCTAAATGTCAACATGTTATTATCTAAAATGAGTTGCTGATGATCGGCTACCTCTTCAATTTTAGATTTATAAATAAGCGAAAAAGGTAAAACCGATTCTATCAATTTATATTTCCGATTAGAGACCATAACTATAGATTTCACGTCCCGTTTATCTACTGAAGGTTGTAAATTTAATACGATTAACCCCTTTACCACCAAAGAAATTAAAGTCTCGAGAAGCAAGTTTTTACTGAAATGTTTCTTGTAAAATATTTGCATGGCGCCATTAAATCTCTTGGCGTAATCTTTGTTTCTACACGTACTCTCTCCTTTAAAATGAATAACCGTTGTTGCCCCAAAATAGAAGTTTTGAAATCCTGCTTTTAAAATTTTATAAGACAAATCGATATCTTCTCCATACATAAAAAAATCCTCGTCGAATCCATTTACAGCATTATAAACGTCTCGTTTAATAATCATAAAGGCACCTACTAAAATAGGCACAGGACCAATTACGTTTTCTTCTATTGTATTAACATAGTAAGAATCTGTATCGCCTAAAATCTTTTTTAATGCCACAGCCGGAGTTGGTACATAACGTTTACTTTCAGGTAAAAAGGCTCCTGTTCCATCTATAAGTTTACAACCTACAATACCTAAGCGATCTTGTTTATCGGCAAATTTTAAAACAGATAAAAAAGTATCCTCGGTAACCACGGTGTCTGGATTAAGAATACAAACATATTCCCCTTTAGCTCTAGAAACCCCTATATTATTTCCTTTTGAAAATCCATAATTGGCAGTGTTCTCAATTAAAGTAACCTCAGGAAATCTGGTTTTAATCATGTGACAGCTATCATCGGACGATTGATTATCGACCACAATAATTTCGGCATCGATTTTAGAAGTCGCCGTTACTACACTTTTTAGACAGAGCTCTAAGAAATGACATACATTATAGTTTAGAATAACAACGGACAGTTTCAAACGACCTTAAGATTTTAGTGAGCCTTCAAAAGGTATACGATTTAAGATACTTCTTCCAAGCGTAACCTCATCGGCATACTCCAATTCGTCTCCCACAGAAATACCTCTAGCGATTGTAGATGTAACCACATCCAAACCTTGAATTTGTTTAAAAATATAAAAGTTTGTTGTATCGCCTTCCATGGTAGGACTTAATGCAAATATTAGTTCTTTTACCCGCCCTTCTTTTACCTTATTAACTAAAGGAGTGATATTTAAATCGTGAGGCCCAATGCCATCCATTGGTGATATTTTACCACCTAATACATGATACAAGCCTTTAAAAGAACTCGTATTTTCTATAGCCATAACGTCACGTATATCTTCTACTACACAAATAATTTCTTCTTGCCGTCGTGGGTTTGAACATATTTCGCATAAAACATTATCGCTAATATTATTGCATGATTTACAAAATTTAATCTCGGTACGCATGTTTAATAAGGCTTGCGCCAGTTGTACAGTTTGAGATTCTGGTTGGCGTAATAAATGTAAAACCAGTCGCAAAGCAGTACGTTTTCCAACACCTGGTAATTGCGACATTTCGTTTACTGCCTTTTCAAGTAATTTAGAAGAAAATTCCATAAGGGTCAAATTTACAATTTTAGTTTTAAGATTTGTTCTTATAACATTGGAATTTGTATTTTGGTCTGCGAAAACTAAGTTATGAGCGCTACTCAAATTATTTTACTTATTGCCGCCTATTTTGGTGTGCTAATATTAATATCTTACATCACCGGAAAAAAGACTGATAACAATGCTTTTTTTAAAGGAAACAAACAATCGCCTTGGTACGTTGTTGCCTTTGGTATGATTGGTGCCTCGCTTTCTGGAGTGACTTTTATCTCTGTTCCGGGCTGGATAGAAGCCTCTCAGTTTAGTTATATGCAAGTGGTTTTTGGATATATTGTAGGGTACTTAGTTATTGGTACCGTTTTATTGCCACTGTATTACAAGCTCAATTTAACCTCTATATACACCTATTTAGAAACCCGTTTCGGAAATTATTCTTATAAAACAGGTGCTTCATTCTTTTTAATTTCACGAATAATAGGTGCTAGTTTTAGATTATTTTTAGTCGCCAATGTTTTACAAATTATATTATTCGACGATTTAGGCATACAGTTTTGGCAAACGGTAACTATTACTGTTTTACTAATATGGCTATACACGTTTAAATCTGGTATTAAAACCATAGTCTGGACAGATACCTTACAAACACTTTTTATGTTAATCGCTGTGGGTGTTACTATTTATTCCGTGAGTCAAGACTTGGATTTTGGAGGAAAAACAGCATTAAATTTTATATTGGATAGCGATTTATCTAAAATGTTCTTCTTTGACGATATTAAAACAGCCAATTATTTTTGGAAACAGTTTATATCGGGTGCGTTTATAGCTATTGTTATGACTGGTTTAGACCAAGATATGATGCAAAAAAACCTAACCTGTAAATCGCTTAAAGACGCACAGAAGAACATGTTTTGGTTCACCATTGTGTTAACGATAACCAATTTTGTATTTTTAAGCTTGGGACTTTTACTTACTGTATATGCACAACAAAACGGAATTGACGCACATAAAGATGATTTATTCCCTATTCTAGCAAAAAACCACTTAGGAACCGGTGTATTTATCTTCTTTCTTTTAGGTTTAATAGCCGCTGCTTATAGTAGTGCAGATAGCGCTTTAACCTCTTTAACAACTTCGTTTAGCATTGATATTTTGGACATCGAAAAAAAATACGATCCGAAAAAACAGGTTGCCATAAGAAAACGTATTCACGTATTAATCTCGGTCTTGTTAATCCTAGTCATTGTTACATTTAAATATGCCATACAAGACGAAAGTGTTATTGCCAAACTGTTTGTATTTGCAGGATACACCTACGGACCTTTACTAGGTCTATACACTTTTGGATTATTTACTAACTGGCAAGTAAAAGATAAATTCGTTCCCGTTATAGCAATTTTATCGCCTATATTATCTTATATAATAAGCGTAAATAGTTTAAAATGGTTTGGTTTCGAATTTGGCTTTTTTATCTTAATACTAAACGGCCTACTAACTTTTCTAGGATTAATACTGATTCGTAGAAAGGAGCACTAAAGTACAAGCCACTTCATAATCAATGCCATGCTCTTTTAAAAGTGCATAAAATTCAGCGTTTTCCGTTCCTGGATTAAAAACAACACGCTTAGGATTTAAACCTACTATATAATCGTAATACTGTGCCTGACGTTTTGGATTTAAATATAAAGTTACTGTATCAATATCTTTATATTGCACCAATTCGGTGTCTATTGAAACACCAGACACACTTCCATCTTTTAAACCAAAAGCAACTGTTTCTTGGTTAGCCCCAACCAATCTTTTAATCGCTACGTTAGAATATCTAGAAGGGTTTAAAGAAGCCCCAATAACCAATGTTTTCTTATTCATGTTTTTTTCTTTAAAATAATTAGAAATATGTGTAACAAGTTTAATAATTAATAGTCTTTATTATATCAGTCTTAAAACAATCAGTTAGAATGAAAAACCATTATTTATTAACCAGTTGGGTAAAATTAAATCTTAACAATGATTTTATAGGATGTAAACCCGAATAAAATGAACTCAAATAAGAATTTAATAATGAACACGCTTTAAATACAACTGTTTAAATCATATTTATGATATAAATGCCTATCACTATATAATATGTATTTGAATATAGGAATTAAGCGTATCGAAACTCAAGTTTCTAAATATTGTGTTAATTCTGTTAAATTTATCCAAAAAGCTAAAAATCAAAACAATACACCACTTACTTTTGCGTTGTATTATTAATACAAACATTGTTCGAATTGTTATTTTACTTTTGAATTAGTCTTCTTATAAAAAAATCATTATTCGTAAACTATGTTAGTTATTGTAGTTGATTTTTAGCAAAACATTAAAAAAGCCGAAACTTTCGTTTCGGCTTTTTCTATATCTAATTGGTACTGTTTTTTACCATTTAATAATTGCACTTCCCCATGTAAATCCGCTACCAAAAGCAGCTAAAACAACCGTATCACCTTCTTTTATTTTTCCTTGCTCCCAAGCCTCCGTTAGGGCTATAGGAATCGAAGCGGCTGTAGTGTTACCATACTTCATGATATTATTAAACACTTGATCGTCTGAAAGTTTAAATTTTTTCTGAATAAATTGAGATATTCTTAAATTTGCTTGATGCGGTATTAACATATCTATAGCATCTGGACTCAGGTTATTTGCACTTAAGCCTTCCATAATAACTTCACTAAAACGAACCACTGCATTTTTAAATACAAATTGTCCATTCATGTGCGGAAAGTAGCTTTCGTCGTTAGGATCGTTATCCTTCAAAATATCATTTACCCAACGTGATCCCATAGCTGGAGCTATTAAGGCCAATTCTTCGGCATGCTCTCCTTCGGAATGTAAATGTGTAGATAAAATACCTTTCGAGTTATCTTCCGTTCTACTTAAAACAGCTGCACCCGCTCCGTCTCCAAAAATTACAGAAACGCCTCTTCCCCTTGTGGATACATCTAATCCTTTAGAGTGAATTTCACTACCTATAACCAACACGTTTTTATACATGCCCGTTTTTATAAATTGATCTGCAACAGACAGGCCGTAAATAAAACCTGAACACTGGTTGCGAATATCTATAGCTCCCACTGTTTTTATATCTAATGCTTTTTGCACTTGAACTCCAGGACCTGGAAAATAATAATCCGGACTTAATGTGGCAAAAACAATTAAATCGATATCATCTTTATCTATACCAGCGCGTTCTATAGCAACCTTAGAAGCTTTCACTCCCATGACAGATGTTGTATCTTCCGAACCTGGCTTTACCCATCTTCGCTCCTTAATACCTGTGCGTTCTTGAATCCAAGCATCATTGGTTTCCATTAACTTAGACAAATCGTCGTTTGTCACAACATTGTCTGGAACATAATATCCAAGACCTATTATTTTAGAATTGTACATATATCAACATTTATAAGTTGCAATTTAATGATTTAAAATGTAAATATATTCTAAACCTATTTGCAATTAATATACTTGCATAATATTAACCAACACAGCGCCTATAACGCATCGCTTATTTTTTTTTATTATCTTCCACAGCTTAAACAAATTCTAAACACATATTAAATTGCCCATGAAACATTTTTTCACTCTTATCCTGCTCTGCTTTGTTCTTACTGGATATGCTCAAGAAAACTTAACGTATCAAAAACCACACAAAAACATTTTAGAGTTAGCAGAAGCTCCTCTAGCTCCTAGTATTAGAATAGATAATAAAGGAGAACACATTGTATTATTGTACCGCAGTAAGTACAAAACTATCGAAGAACTTTCCGAAACCGAATTACGTCTAGGCGGTTTACGTATTAACCCAGTAACCAATATTGGTAGCCGTACGCGTTATTATACCGATATTAAATTAAGTACTAAAAAAGATGGTACGCCTATTACCGTAAACGGATTATCTGCAGAGGGCCGTTACGCCAATTTCTCTTGGTCTCCCAACCAAAAATACATGACCTTTACTAAAACACTTAGTACTGGAGTTGAATTATGGTTACTAGACATTAAAAATACTTCGGCTAAAAAAATAAGCGAAGCTAACTTAAATGCCAACATGGGAAATCCGGTGACTTGGTTTAAAGATAGCGAAGCTGTTTTAGTAAAAGTGCTTCCAGAAAACCGTAAAGCATTAATTAATACAAGTGAAGCCGTACCTACAGGCCCTACAGTATCTGTAAGTGAAGCTGGTGTAGAAGCTCAAAACAGAACATATCAAGATTTATTGAAAAATAAAAACGACGAGCATAATTTTGAACAATTGTCGCAATCTGAATTATACAAAATCACACTAGACGGAAACGCCTCTTTATGGAAAGCTACAGATATGTATCGTGGTATTTCATTCTCTCCAGACGGTAATTATGTAATGGTTACAACCATTAGTAAACCGTTTTCTTATTTAGTACCTTATTATAGATTCCCTTCAGAATCTATTGTTTACGCGTCTAATGGCGATTTAGTAAAGTCTGTTTTACAAGTGCCTTTAATAGAAGATTTACCAAAAGGTTTTATGGCAGAACGCACGGGAAAAAGAGATTTTGACTGGCGTAGCGATAAACCAGCAACTTTATATTGGGCCGAAGCTTTGGATGGCGGAGATCCAGCTGTAGAGGTTCCTTTTCGCGACGAAGTCTTTCAGCAAGATGCTCCTTTTAATGGCAAAATTACTTCTGTATTAAAAACTATAGATCGTTTTAGAGGTATAGTTTGGGGTAACGACCATACTGCAATCGCTTACGATAATTGGTGGAATACGCGTAACACTAGAACATATGTGTTCGACCCGTCTAACCCTAACCAATACGCCAAAGTATTATTCGACCGTAATTACCAAGATTTATATAGCGATCCAGGCGAATTTGTTTATACTAAAAACGATTTTAATGAATATGTTTTAGATATAAATAAAAACACAGCGTATTTAATTGGAGATGGATATAGCGATGCTGGAAAGTTTCCGTTTGTAGACGAATTAAATTTAAGTACTAAAAAGACAAAACGTTTATACCAGTCTAAGTTAACAGATAAAATGGAAAGTATTTCGTCTGCATTAAACACAAAAACTGGAGAATACGTAGTTAGAATAGAATCTAAAAACGAATACCCAAATTATTATATTAGAAACATTAAAAAACGAAATGGATTAACGCCCTTAACGCAATTTGAAAACCCTTTTAAAAGTATTCAGAATGTAAAAAAAGAAGTAATTTCCTATAAACGTGCAGACGGTTTAGACTTATCTGGTGTTTTATACTTACCAACAGATTACGAAGCAGGAAAAAAATACCCTATGCTTATGTGGGCGTATCCGCGTGAATACAAAGACAAAAATAGTGCGGCACAAAGCACATCTAGTCCGAACGAATTTACATACCCAAGTTATGGTTCTCCTGTATTCTGGGTCACTAGAGGATTTGTAGTTTTAGACGATGCTGCTTTCCCTATTATTGGAGAAGGAAACGAACAACCTAACGACACGTTTAGAGAACAGTTAGTTGCAAATGCTAAAGCAGCTATAGATGCTGTAGACAATCTAGGATACATAGACCGCGACCGTGTTGCTGTTGGCGGACATAGTTATGGTGCGTTTATGACAGCCAATTTATTAGCACACTCTAATTTATTTGCTGCAGGTATTGCCCGTTCTGGAGCATATAATAGAACTTTAACTCCATTTGGTTTTCAAAGCGAAGAACGCAACTATTGGGAAGCGCCAGAAATATACAACGGCATGTCACCATTTATGCATGCCGATAAAATGAAAACACCATTATTACTTATTCATGGTCAAGCAGACAATAATTCTGGAACCTACCCTTTACAAAGTGAACGTTATTTTAACGCGCTAAAAGGACTAGGCGCTCCTGTAAGATTAGTTATGTTACCACGTGAGAGTCATGGATATTCGGCTAAAGAGTCTATTTTACATATGCTTTGGGAAGAAGATCAATGGTTAGAAGAACATGTAAAAAACAAAGAGAAAACAGAAACAGTAGATTAAGTTTCAGCGCAAACTTCGTTTCATTACGCTTAAAATGCCATTCCTAACGAATGGCATTTTTTGTATTTATCAATGCCACTTTGTCACTTTTTAATACTTGGTATTTTTTTTGACTGTTAGTTCATCAGAAATTAAACAATTTAAAAACTTACGTATTATGGCAAAAGGAAGCATTAATGTTTCGGTAGAAAATATCTTTCCATTAATTAAAAAGTTCCTATATAGTGATCACGAAATCTTTTTACGTGAATTAATTAGTAATGGAACCGATGCAACTTTAAAACTTAAACACCTAACAACAATTGGTGAGACTAGTGTAGAGTACGGAAATCCAAAACTTGAAGTAAAAATAGATAAAGAAGGTAAAAAACTTCATATTATCGATCAAGGTTTAGGGATGACTGCAGAAGAGGTTGAAAAATACATCAACCAAGTTGCTTTTTCTGGCGCTGAAGAATTTTTAGACAAATATAAAGATTCTGCTAAAGACTCTGGAATTATCGGACATTTCGGATTAGGTTTCTACTCTGCATTTATGGTGGCAGAGAAAGTTGAAATCATTACAAAATCTTTCAAAGACGAACCTGCAGCACATTGGATTTGCGACGGATCTCCAGAATTTACTTTAGAAGCATCAGACAAAACAGATAGAGGAACAGAAATTATTCTTCATATTGCTGAAGATTCTACAGAATTCCTAGAAGAAGCGCGTATTAGCAGTTTACTTTCTAAGTACAACAAATTTATGCCTGTGCCTATTAAATTTGGTACTAAAGAAATTAATGATCCAGAACACGAGCCTGCGACTATCACAGATAAAGACGGAAAGGAAACTAAAGAGCCTCAACGTAAAATTACTGTCGATAACATTATAAACAACCCGAATCCAGCGTGGACAAAACAACCGGCAGATTTAGAAACTGAAGATTATCAGAATTTCTACCGCGAGTTATATCCAATGCAATTCGAAGAGCCGTTATTCCACATTCATTTAAATGTAGATTATCCGTTTAATCTTACCGGAATTTTATACTTCCCTAAGATGACTAACGATATGGGAGCGCAAAAGGATAAAATCCAATTGTACCAAAACCAAGTGTTCGTTACAGATAATGTAGAAGGTATTGTTCCTGAATTCTTAACCATGTTAAGAGGTGTTATCGATTCTCCAGACATTCCGCTAAACGTATCTCGTAGTTACTTACAAGCAGACGGTGCTGTTAAGAAAATTTCGTCTTACATTACTAGAAAAGTAGCAGATAAATTAAAATCGTTATTCAATGAAAATCGTGAAGATTTTGAAGCGAAATGGAACGATATTAAAATTGTAATTGAATACGGAATGCTTTCTGAAGATAAATTCTTCGACAAAGCAGATGCATTCGCTTTATACCCAACGGTAGATGGAGCATTTTACACTTACGAAGAGCTTTCTGAAAAAATAAAAGCGAACCAAACCGATAAAGATGGTAAGTTAGTTATTTTATATGCTTCAGATAAAGATGCACAGCATAGCTATATTGAAGATGCAAAAGCTAAAGGTTACGAAGTACTTTTATTAGACTCTCCTATTGTATCGCATTTAATGCAAAAATTAGAAGGTTCTAAAGAAAACATTACGTTCTCTAGAGTCGATGCAGATCATATTAATAATTTAATTAAGAAAGAAGAAACTCAGATTTCTAAATTAAGTGACGACGAAAAGAAGAAATTAGAAGAGATTCTAAAAGAAGCGATTCCTGCAGATAAATTTATGGTACAATTAGAAACGTCTGATAGTGATGCTTCACCATTTATTATCACGCAACCAGAATTTATGCGTCGTATGAAAGAGATGCAACAAACTGGTGGTGGCGGTATGAACATGTTTGGTTCTATGCCAGAAATGTACAATCTTATTGTTAATACAAACGCGCCTTTAGTATCTGAGATATTAAATACAGAAGCTGGAGACGACCAAAAACGTTTAATTACACAAAGTTTAGATTTAGCTCGTTTATCTCAAGGTTTATTAAAAGGAGAAGAATTAACTAAATTCATAAAACGTAGTTATAGTATGATTAAATAATTAATCGACTAGCATACTTATAAAATCCGTTACCTTATAAAACAAGGTGACGGATTTTTTTTGTTTTTAAAACAAGTAGCATTAATAGTCACTTTTTTAATAATTCCGTTCTATTTTATAAAATTTATATTAATTTCACGCCCTATTATTACACACAATAGTTATGATAAAAAAAACGATATTTCTTGTTCTTTTAGGCTTAGGAATACTTATTGGTGCCTATATGGCCTTTGTTTATTACGTGCCTTATAGTACAGGGACACGTGCTGGAGAACTTATAAAAGTGAGTCAGAAAGGTGTGGTTTTTAAAACCTGGGAAGGCGAAATTAGTCAAGGTATTAGCGGGGCTCAAATTTTTTCTTTTTCTATAATGGACGACGATCAAGAAGTTATCGAACAATTAAACGAGTTACAAGGTCAATACGTGAAATTAGAATATACAGAACGTTATAGAACCTTCTTTATTTGGGGAGATAGTAAACACTTTGTAACCAAAGTTATTCCTGAAAAATCACCACACATAGATAAGAGATAATAGAATTAGACCGTATTAAAATTCTTTAGGCTATCACCTATATTTTCATTAACTTTAAAACAATCAGCACATTAAAGTTATGAAAACTATTATTCAGAAATTAAAACTTCATAAACACAACGAAATACTTGTGTTAAACGAACCTAAAGAATTCACGGCTCTTGTGGGCCAATTAGATTGTAATGTTTTAGGGTCGCTGTTAAAGACTTCTAGCGTCTCTTGTGCCTTGTTATTTATCACCTCTAAAAAAGAGCTTGTAGACCAAATGCTCACGCTTTTTCCGAAACTTACGGACGACTCTATGCTTTGGATTGCTTACCCGAATAAAACATCTAAGTCTCATATTATTGAGTTATACAATGATGAAGCTTGGGACGAAATTATGGATTACAGGCTACAACCCATCCGCCAAATCGAACTTAATTCGGACTGGAATGCCCTACGTTTTCGTAAAATTGAATACGTAAAACATTAATTAATATTTATCCCAATTAAGACTTTTAGATTATCTTTACTGTGAAGCTAGCTCATGATAAAAGACAATTTAAAATCGATCGAATTATTCTTTAAAGGCTCTCACTTTTATAGGGGAGTAATACTTACGACCTCCATTTTAATTCCTCTAGTTTTATTCTATTTTCTTGGTATATTCTCTTATGCACCTTCTATAGCTATTGGTGTTTTTTTAAACGCACCTAGCGATATCCCAGGAAGTTTAAAACGTAAAATAAATGGGACATTACTAAGTATCTTGCTTACAGCGACAACAACTTGCATTATACTATTTGCAAAACCCTACTTTTACCTATTAATTGTTTTTATTCCCCTATTAACCTTCTTAATATCGCTACTATCTGCATACGGATTTAGAGGCTCTTTAATAGCTTTCTCAGGTTTATTAGCTATGGTTATTGGTTTGGGTGTGCATTACGACACGCCTTCACAAATTTTAATTCATAGTGCCTTAATTGCTTGTGGTGGACTTTGGTATTTACTGTACACCTTATTAGTAAATAGGTTAATCCCTAAAAAAGATGAGGACCAAGTTATTTCGGAAACCTTACTTTTAACAGGTAAATATCTTAAAGTTCGCGCTAAACTAATAACCAAAAAGAACAACAGAACAAAACTCCAAAATGAACTGTTTTTGCTTCAAACGCAAATTAGCGAAAAGCATGAAACCTTAAGAGAAATGTTACTAACAGAACGTAAACGTTCTGGACGTTCTCACTTCGACGAAAAGCGTCTACTTATTTTTATTTCTCTAGTCGATATATTTGAACTGGCATTAGCAAACAATCTGGATTATACCAAAATTGACACCCATTTTAGCGAACGTAAACAGCATTTAAAACCCTTCAAAAATTTAAATTTTGTGATGGGTAATCACCTAATAATGTTATCAGAATCGGTAATAAAAGGGAATAAAATACCCACTAAAAACAAACTTCTTAAAGCTTTAAATAAAGCCTCGAAAGGGATAAAACATTATGTAGACGATGTACAACTTCCTAAAGCAAGGGAAGGCGCTATGATGCTTCATAATTTATACGATTATCAAGAAAAATTACTCTATGAAATTCGTTCAATAAGACGGGTCATGGCGAATGTGAAAAATGCTTCTAGCTTAAAATTACAAGATACAGAGGCCATTCAGTTCATCACACATCAGGAATATTCTCCTACCATATATGTAGAAAATATGAGTTTTAAATCTCCTATTTTCAGACATACCTTACGTTTAATGATATCTATGCTAGCAGCCTTTCTGTTTGGTGAGTTTTTCGAAATTAGAAATGCCTATTGGATTATGCTAACCGTAATAGTTATTATGCGCCCAAATTATGGATTGACAAAGGAGCGTACCAAAAACAGAATTATAGGGACCTTAATTGGTGCGGTTTTCGCCATTGCGATAATTATGCTTACAACCAATACTATTGTCTACGCCATATTAGCCGCATTATCATTAACATTTGCGTTTTCTTTAATTCAGCAAAACTATAGAGTTGGCGCTACATTTATTACTACCTACATCATATTTGTATACGCATTACTTGATCCAAATGCGATGACGGTAATAAAATTTAGAGTGATTGATACCCTTATAGGGGCTTTAATTTCGCTGTGCACCACCTATTTTTTATGGCCTAATTGGGAGTATAAAAACCTAAACGAGGTAATTGAATCGGTAGTTAAAAATAGTACCATTTACTTGTTAGCAACCCAAGATTTATCGCATAATAGAAATAGAGATAATCTTAATTACAAACTCTCTAGAAAAGAAGCGTTTTTAGCGGTTGGGAACTTAAACGCTGCATTCCAACGCATGACACAAGATCCAAAATCGAAGCAAATCGAATTGGATTTAATCTATAAAATTGTGACTTTAAATCATACATTTTTAGCGGCAGTAGCGTCTTTAGGAAGTTTTATTCAGCACCACAAAACGCGAGAAGCTTCAGAGCAGTTTGATGTATTTATCAACCATATTAAAAACAATTTAGATTACACCTTTGCCTTATTGCATAAAGACGAGATAAAACCTCTACATCCTGGAGCAGATATTTCTGACGCAGAAGACAAGCTCCTACTCAACTTTCAAAAGTTATCAAAAAAGCGAAACAAGGAAATTGAAAAAGGGAAGAAAATTATAGATAAAAGCATGCTTAACGATTTGCAGGAAGCCCATTTAATTTACAACCAACTGCTTTGGTTAAAAGGACTTTCTGAAAGTTTGAAAAAATCTACCGAAAAATACGTGAATGCCTTTTATTAATACTTAAACCTTAGAGGTAAAAACACAAAGTGGTTAATACTGTTGGCTTTTACACTATCTTTGTCCCAATCTTATTTATTTATATCATGTCGTTTAAAGACTTACAACTTAACAGACCGCTTTTACGGGCTATTGCCGAATCTGGTTATAACGAACCAACTCTGATTCAAGAAAAAACCATTCCTTTTGTTTTACAAAGGAAGGATGTTATTGCTTCAGCACAAACTGGTACAGGAAAAACAGCTGCTTTTGCATTACCAATTCTTCAATTATTTTTCGATAATCAAGATGCGCCAAAACGTGGTAAGAAAATTAAGGCTCTAATTATAAGTCCGACACGTGAACTAGCCATACAAATTGAGGAAAACTTTAATAAGTATAGCAAATACACTAATTTAAGCAGTGCGGTTGTTTTTGGAGGAACGGCTATAGAACCTCAAATTGCTATTCTAAAAAAAGGTGTCGACATTCTAATCGCTACACCTGGACGTTTGCTCGATTTACATAAACAAGATGTTGTGAATTTAGATTTTGTTGAAACGTTAGTCTTAGACGAAGCTGACTTAATGTTAGACATGGGATTTATAGACGATGTTAAGAAAATTGAACGTCTGTGTTCTAAAGACAAGCAAATTTTATTGTTTTCTGCAACCATGCCATTTAAGGTGGAACAACTGGCTAAAACAATTTTAAAAGATCCTGAACGTATTGAGGTGTCTCCAACATCTTCTGCCGCAAAAAGTGTATCTCAACTCTTATTTTATGTTCCAAAACCTAAGAAAATAGAATTGTGTTTGCATTTACTACGAAACACCATTAAAGGAAATATGCTAATTTTTAGACGCACAAAATTTGGAGTCGATAAATTAGAACAAACGTTAACTAAAAATGGTTATAAAGTTGAAAGCTTTCACGGCGATAAAACTCAAGCAGACAGACAAGCCGCTTTAGCTAATTTTAAAAATGGTGATTCGAATATTCTAATTGCAACAGACGTTGCCGCTCGTGGTATAGATATAGACGAATTAGATACGGTTATAAATTTCGATATTCCAAATATTCCTGAAACCTATGTACATCGTATTGGTCGTACCGGACGTGCAGGACATTTAGGAATGTCTTATTCCTTCTGTTCGGCAGACGAAAAATTATATATAAAAACCATTCAACAGTTAATTCAAAAAGAAATAGCGGTAGAACAAGACCATCCTTATTTATTAGACCCTAAGGCCAAACCAGAGGTGCATAAAAAACAAGGTGGAAGCAAGAATAAAAAAGGTAGAAAATCTGAGGCTTCTAAGAAGAAAAAGAAACGTTGGTATTAATCCCAACTTTTATTCTACAGGAAAATTAAAATACTGATTTTTAAACGGCTCGTTTCTTAGAGTAAAGTGCCACCACTCTTTACTATAGCTTCTAAACCCGTGTTTTTGCATAACCCGTTGTAGCAACATTCTGTTGTGTTTTTGTACTTCAGTCAAATTAGCATAGGCTACCCAAGATGGCTCTCCAAAAAAGTCGAATGGAGATCCCATGTCTAAATGTTCGCCCGTTTCTGCATTCACAATAGTTAAATCGACTGTGCTCCCACTGCTGTGCCTAGATTTTGATGCGATATAGCCATCTTTAAATAAATCACGTTTATTAACATCCGGATAAAAATGAGGTTTCATTAACGTATCATTTATATGCTTTGCCCAAGTTATAAAATGATTCACTGCTTCTTGAGGGCGGTAAGCATCATAAATCTTAAGAGATAAATTCTGAGTTTCCAATTCCGTTTGCACCTTTTTTAAAGCATTAGCCGTTTCACTCGTTACAATTCCCACAGCATTATTATAGCCGTAAATAGGCTGACCTACAAAGTTATAATCTGTACAATATCGCAATTCTAACTGAATGCTTGGCACAACATCTTGTACGTACACGAAGCCTTTAGGTAACTGCGAAAACGCATAAAAACTAATAAGAAAACAGAAAAAGGTAATTTTAAATTTCATAGCATCGACATTAAAGGCTAATTTAGATAAAATATTTTTCTCCTATGTTGTATCCTTGGCATTTATATTTTATGGCTTTACTTTATATTGTGGCTGGTATTTTACATTTTGTAAACCCAAAAACATATTTAAGAATTATGCCTGACTATATTCCAAATCATAAAGCAATGGTTGCTCTAAGTGGTGTTTTTGAAATCGCACTAGGGATTGCTATTTGTATTCCAGTTTTAAAAACTGTGGCCATTTATGGGTTAATTGCCATGCTAGCAGTATTTTTACTCGTTCATTTTTATATGCTTAAAAATGAAAAAACTGGAGCAGGAATTCCGAAATGGATTTTAATTTCCCGGATACCACTGCAATTTGTATTAATGTATTGGGCATATTCCTATTTAACACTTTAATATGATGCTTTTTAATAATGAACCTATACTATTAGATATTAAGGATGCAGAAATTATATACTATCCTGCATTCTTCGATCCTATTGAAGCTGATACCTATTTCAACACCCTTTTAACCACGTTGGATTGGCAACAAGACGATATTACAATTTTCGGAAAATCGATTCCGCAGCCCCGTCTTACCGCTTTGTATGCTAATAATGAAAAGCCGTATTCATATTCAGGAATTACCATGATGCCCCAGAAGTTTACCGATTCGCTTGCGAATATTAAAACAAAAATTGAATCTGAAACTCATCATAAATTCACGACTTGTTTATGTAATTTATACAGAAACGGAAGTGACAGTATTGGCTGGCATGCAGATAACGAAAAGGAGCTTGGAGCGAATCCTGTAATTGCTTCTGTTTCTTTTGGCGCGACACGTGTATTTCATTTAAAGCACCGAACGGACACCAATTTAAAGCAGAAAATCACTTTACAACATGGAAGCTTACTAATAATGAAAGGTAAGACCCAACAGCATTGGTTACACCAAATTCCAAAGACAAAAAAACCGACTGGAAAACGCATGAGTTTAACGTTTAGGACGATTTATTAGAGCAAAAAAAAACCGAAGTCCCTCAACATCGGTTTCTTGCTGCATTTTATATAAAGATGTTAGATTTGGGAATCTAGTATCAACAATTAAATGCAAAAAATTAATTAATCCTCTTCTAAAATACTCTTTAGAGGCCACAAAAGTAAAAATTAAATTTAAATAAAAGCTATTAATTTAAATTTTATCCGGCGCTGCACTATATTTTTTAATATCAATAGAATTTAAGGACGTTAAAATAACTCAAATCGCATTACCTCCATTAATTTGCATGTACAAAACTATTATAAGGCAAAGCTATCCTTTGTAATGAATATGAGATGTTTAATACATAATTTCAAAAAAAGGCAAAAGAAAAAGCATCCTTTCGAGATGCTTTTTCACTAACTAACCAACCAATATGAAAATTATTACTCTCAATATTAAAGTAACCACACTCTAATATTTGTTATCATAATAATTACAAACTAAAATGCAATCATCGTGCCAAACTTTAAAACAAACTCTTTCTTTTTGAAGCCTAAAATTGTTATTTTGCATCTTTTAACAATTTTTTATGGAAAACGCCCCTTTATTCACTAACGATGCCATAGTTTTTGGTATTCTCATGCTATCATTAGGATTAGTCTTTTATACAGAATCAAAAAAATCCAAATTCTGGACCACATTTTATAAATATATTCCAGGATTATTAATGTGTTATTTAATACCTGCAATATTTAATTCTTTAAATATAATTTCGGCAGATACCTCACAAACCTATTTTATTGCGAGTCGTTATTTATTACCAGCGGCTTTGGTATTAATGACTATAAGCATCGACTTAAAAGCCATTTTTAATTTAGGTTGGAAAGCTTTAATTATGTTTTTTACTGGAACAGTAGGAATTATTATTGGTGGGCCCATAGCGATATTATTAATTTCAACATTTTCTCCAGAAACTGTAGGAGGAGCTGGCTTCGATGCAGTATGGAGAGGTCTCTCTACTCTAGCAGGAAGCTGGATTGGTGGAGGCGCAAACCAAGCTGCCATGTTAGAAATTTACGAGTACAATCAGGAGCTGTACGGCGGGATGGTTTTAGTTGATATTGTTGTTGCGAATATCTGGATGGCCATTATTCTATTAGGCATTGGAAAACGTAAAAAAATAGATAATTGGCTTAAAGCCGATAATACTGCTATTGACGAATTACAAGCCAAAGTTCAAAATTTTAGCGATAAAATTACACGAGTGCCTACGCTAACCGATTATATGATGATTTTAGGTTTCGCCTTTGTCGCAGTTGGAATTGCACACTTTGGATCTGAAGAAATTTCTGCATTCCTAACCACAAATTTCACAGCTGTGAGTGATCCTAGAAGCCCTTTATCTTCTTTTGGAAGTAGTTTTTTCTGGCTAATAACTATAGCGACCATTATCGGTATTCTACTATCCTTTACCAAGGCAAAAAATTACGAAGGTGCAGGCGCTAGTAAAATAGGAAGTATTTTTATTTATATATTGGTAGCAACTATCGGAATGAAAATGGATTTAACCAAAATATTCGAGAATCCAGGTCTAATATTAATCGGATTAGTTTGGATGTTAATACATGCCGTATTACTAATTATAGTCGCTAAACTTATAAAAGCTCCTTATTTTTTCTTAGCTGTAGGAAGTCAAGCTAATGTTGGAGGTGCTGCCTCTGCCCCTGTTGTCGCCGCTGCGTTTCATCC
Organism: Formosa bonchosmolovskayae; assembly: GCF_051016085.1. GTDB lineage: Bacteria > Bacteroidota > Bacteroidia > Flavobacteriales > Flavobacteriaceae > Formosa. Next base: position 2,258,174 of record NZ_CP174605.1, on the reverse strand, counting down.
ATCGTTAGCCACTGTTGGCGCCCTTTTAGCCGTGTTTGGATATGTTGTGGGTACCTATGGTGCGATTCTATGTACGGAGTTAATGAAAATCGTAGCAACCAACTAGTTTTTAATAAATATTTATAAGATATTTGCGCACCAAAATTTAATTATACAAATGAAAAATCTATCTATTTTACTCCTTTTATTAATCGTAGTATCTTGTGGTAAAGACCATGGAAATTTAACTGTAAATGCACACGTTAAAGGCTTAAAAAAAGGAACTGTTTATCTTCAAAAAATAGAAGACGATTCTCTTTTAATTTCTGTAGACTCTTTAACTATTAATGGAAACGAAAGTTTTGAATTACACGGACAAGTAGATTCTCCTGAAATTTATTACCTCGTATTAAATAAGCACGATAAATCGTATGAGCGCATTCCGTTTTTCGCAGAAGAAGGTATAATCAATATTAATAGTACGCTTAAAAACTTTGTGGTAGATGCTAAAATTTCAGGGTCTAAAAACCAAGAACTTTTAGAGGAATACAATCAATTAAATGCTAAAATAAATAATGCACGACTAGATTTAGTTGTAGCTAAATTTCAAGCAAATCAAGCTCAAGATTCTATTAAATTAGATAGTATTACTAAATTAGATAATAACTTAATAAAACGTAAATATTTATATACGGTTAATTATGCCATAAACCATAAGGATGCAGAAGTAGCTCCGTATTTGGCGTTATCAGAAATATACAATGCCAATGTGAAATGGTTAGATACTATTAATTCGTCTTTAACTCCAGAGGTTAAAGCATCTAAATATGGTAAGCAATTAGATGCTTATATAGCAGACGTCAAGAAAAACTAAACATATTTTTTACCCTTATAAATAAGGCTCTACAACATAACTGTAGAGCCTTTTTTATTGAATTATAGTTTTATAAACGTGTTATTTTTAGATCTAGAAATCAATCCAAATTCCCATAAAGGCAATAATATAAGGAGCTAATAAGGCTGTAAACACACCATTTACTATTAACCCAATACTAGATAAAGCACCAAAATTACCACTTATTTCCATAGATTTTGAAGCCCCTAAAACGTGAGCCGCTGTTCCCATAGAAATTCCTTGAGCAATCGTGCTTTTAATACGTGTAATTTTCATAATCTCGTATCCGAATATAGACCCTAGAATTCCGAATAATACCACCACCGAAGCGGTAAGAGGAGGAATTCCTCCTAAAGTTTTAGACACCTCCATGGCAATAGGTGTTGTCACCGATTTTGGAGCTAAAGACAGTACAATTTCTTTTGGAGCGCCTAGAACATGTGAAATTAATACAACAGACACCACACCTGCAATACACCCTACCAACTGAGAAACAACAATAGGAATCGCTTGTTTTTTTATTTTTCCTAATTGCTGATACAAAGGTACACCCAAGGCTACAATGGCTGGTTTTAGTAAAAATTCGATCATCCTACTCCCCTGATGGTAAGATTCAAAATCGATTTTAAAAATAGTTAACACAACTATTATTAAAATAATGGCAACTAATACCGGGTTAAGTAATATCATTTTAGTCTTTCTTCGAATCCCTTGAGCTAAAAAATAAGCGACAAAAGTCAAAGTAAGAATGAAAATTTCTGAGTTTAAAATAGTATCCATACCCTAAGCTTGAGGAGTTTTATTTTTCTTGAAGATCTTTTTGTGTCTCATAAACAATTGGTGCGTCCAACCCGTACAAGCAAAAACAATTACTGTAGCTAGAGTTGAAGCTACAATTATGGGCCAAAATGAAGCTTTAATAAGATCTAGATATAACATAATGGCGACGCCAGGTGGCACGAAAAAGAAGGCCATATTCTTGGTTAAAAAATTACTTAAACCACGCACCCATTCCAATTTAATCCAACGCAATTCTAAAGACACGGTTAACGCTAACATCCCTATTATACTAGCAGGCATTTTTATGCCTGTAAAATAAACAAATACCTCCCCAAAGAGTAAACACCCCAAAATTATTACAACTTGTCTCATCTACAACTATTATTTCCTGACAGTGCCTTATTTAAATTTATAAATACCGATGTAAGTAATTTCCTTTTCAGAAACATTTACATCTAGAAAAACAATAAAACACAACCTATATTATGGTCCTTCAAAAATAACTATTATAAGACTAAAAAACGCTAGAAAACCAATTGATTATACTGTTTTTATACCTTCCAAAAACTAAGGCATATCATATAAAAATCTTTAAAAATATAAGGTTGAAACTATCGAATTATTAACAATAAGAGCGATTCGGTTATTTTTTATTTATAAAAAAGACACGTTTTATTTCTATTCAAAATATCTTTGTGATTAAAATTTAAATAAGCAGTCGTTACAATTACGATTCATTTTAATTAGAAACTAGATACAAATGGGAATATTCAATAAAATATTAGGAAATGCTTCAGAAGTATCTCCTGAACAATTAAATGAGAAGTATAGTAGATTACTTATCAATGGAGAGCACGTAGAATTAGGATTTAAATTATTACGGGATACTTTTATGTTTACCAACAAGCGTTTAATTTTAATAGATGTGCAAGGGCTTACAGGGAGCAAACAAGAATATAGATCCATGCCTTATAAAAGTATTTCTAGATTTTCTTTAGAAACTGCTGGGACATTTGATTTAGATGCCGAATTAAAAATTTGGATTTCTAGTGAAAATACACCTTCCGTGAGTAAGAAATTTAATAAAAGTATAAACGTGTACGAAGTACAAAAGTATTTAGGAGAAAAAGTAATGTAATCGCTTAAATCTAAATCGGATAATAACTAAAAAAGGCTTCAAAATTTAAAATTTTGAAGCCTTTTATAATATATTTTAAGTGTAGAACTTACTCTAATAAACTTAAATCTGCAACACCTTTTACTTCGGTAGATAATTCTCCTAACCAACCTAAATCTGCTTGAACTCCGGTTTGGATTTTAATAAAATCGATTCCTGTTAGAGACACTGCTTCTCCGTCTGCGTCCATAGCATCTGCAATATCAATGTTATCTCCACCTGCAGTATTATCGGCATACCCATAATCGAAAGAATTACTCTTTATAAAAGTTGGGTTACTTAAATCTACATTTACATCAGATAAAAGTGTTCCTGTAAGCGTATAAGAATCTTCGGTAATCCATTCTGGGTAATACGCCTGTGAATGAAAATTGTTCTTTTTTACAACTCCAGTTTCACCGTCATTATTTTCCCAAGACACATCATCTTCATCACTTGCTGGCTTAAAATAAGTAACACTATAATTACGTTTTGTTCCTTCTAAGTCATGTCCAGACCCTTTAATTTCATACCACGTATCATCGGCAATACCATTTGCATTTTCGTCCTGCATAACCCAAATAATACCAGGTTCTGCTGCGCCAGAGAAACCGTTACCATAGATAATGAAATCACTAGAATCGGAAGAATTTACAACCGTATGGTCGAATGCTAACGTTATAGAACCTCCCCAGGCTCCTAAAGTAACTAATCCGCTTTTTCCATTTAAAACACCTTCTGCACTTTCAAAATTTCCTACATTCTTGTTTAAGAATTGTCCCGGTGCTGGTAAGTACTCAAGTAATTCTGTAACGTAAGCCGTACTTTCTGAAGACACTGGACGAATAAAAGCATCTACTGTAATATTATAATTGAAAGAAAACTCGCCACTAATATTAGATGCACGATAAGATAGTTCGTAATTCCCTGATGATTCTGGAATAAATTCGTAAGTATCTGTAGTTGATACCAAACTATCTCCAAGCATCCATTCGCTTGTATACATATCGTCGTTTAAATTGCTTGCCTCAAAGACCTTCGAATCCGTCATAGTCATTGAAACCGCTTGATCTGGTACAGAAAGTTCTATTTCTGGCGCTAAAATAGGATCTTCATCATCGCTTGAACACGCAAAAAATAAAGCACTGCACCCAAATAATAAGGCGACTTTGTTTTGTTTTAAAAAATTTAATCTTTTCATTTTCTTCTTTTTATAATAATTATTCTGGTTGATATACAAATTGAATTTTCGATGGAATATCTCCGGTTTCTACTTTCCATTTAAATTCGCCTTCCGAATCGAAACAGTACAAATCACCTGGAGAAAAGTAATCTTTGGCATCTGTAATGTAAATATCTTCGTTATCCGGATTTATAGCAATTCCGTATGGTGTTTGGATAAGATCTTCGTTTCCTTCTGCTATAAACGAGCCCTCTAAAACAGTTTCCGTCTTAGTATCGAGCATGTTATAAGAAATAACAAAACCTCCGGTTAAGTAACTAAATTCTGTACTGTAGATGTATGCAATATCGTTATGAATGGTAAAGTTGCTAGCCGCCAAATTGAAAGTTTTCTTGACTTGGTCTGTTTTAGTATCTACAACAAAAAGATTAGATGGAGTTTCAAAATAATCACCTCTAGAAGACACATATAAATCGCCTTCGCTATCTATTTTTAAGCGGTGTAAATTCTTAGCCACTTCAATGCGCTTCGTTTCTGTAAAGCTTGGAATATCGATTACAGAAATTGTAGATTCGTATTCTGGCGGACTATAACCTCCGGAATTAGCCACATAAATTTTGTTATCGTAGGCCACCAATTCTTCTGGCTGGCGCCCAACATCTACCTTACGCGTTATGGTTAAACTCGTGGTATCAATTTCGTTAACTTGTCCTAATGGAGAATTTGGGTCGCCTATAGTACCTAAATAAGTACTTAAATAGGCTTTGCCTTCGTAAAAGGTTATGTAGCGACAATTATCTACATTTATTTGTTTTAATCTAACACCTGTATTTACATCTAACACCTCAACTTTATTCGATGCATTTACTACAATATACATTTTAGAACCATAAATACCTATATCGTTCGCAACATCTCCTAATCCACCAACTTCGGTTGGGTTGTTAGCTTTAAAGCGCTCGTGCTTGTACTCTCCTGTTTCAAAATCCATGTAATCTAAAGAGGCTTTGTTCATAGACATATTTCCTTCATTTACAAGGTAAAACCCTTTTAAAACAGTGTTTACATCTGGTACTTCTGGTGTTTGAGAATCATCATCTGCGACAATTGCGTCGTCTGTTCTACACGAAAAGACAGAGACAACAGTAACCAAAATAAGTAGATACTTTTTCATTAGTGAAAATTTAATTTTTAAAGTTTATAATTAAGTGTGAAGCGATACGAACGCCCTGGCATTGGGAAATTCTTAACCACATCGTATTGTTGATCGAATACATTATTAACCTCTAGACCTAGTTTTAAAGGATTTTTAAAACATTGGAACGTATAATTCGCCGATAAATCATGAGTATACCAAGGTTGCAAATAATTAGATGTTATGTTTGCCGTTTGGCTATAACGCTCTCCTGTATAAATGAAACTATAATTAAGTTGCAATGCCTTATAAGCGCCCATAACTGTTGCACTACCACTATGTAGTGGTAAATACGGGATTTGATCGCCATAGGTATTACTACCCGGAGTTACATCAATGGCTTTCTGATAAGCATAATTTACCATACCCGTAACATCTATTTCTTGAGAAAATTTAACGGTAGATTTTAATCCGACTTCCACACCTGTAGTCTCTACTTTACCGAGATTTAACATGGTCCAACGGAATAAATTAGCGCCAGGAACAGCCACAATTTTATCGGTAATCCATACTTTATATACATCGGCTTGGACTTCAAAAAATGTACTCTGATTTGAATGCTGATACGACAAGCCAAAATCGATTTGTTCGGAATATTCTGGGTTTAAAAATGTATTCCCTATAAATGTATAGTACAGATCGTTAAACGTGGGCATCCTAAAAATGTTTTTATAAAACGCTCGTAATCTTAGATCTGAATTCTGAAAAGGCTGTACATTAACAAATACTGAAGGGGTAAATTCCTGAAGATCGTCGGCCGAATCGTAAGCCTCAACAGTTTCATTTACCGTTGTACTTAATACACTTAGTTGCACATTAAGTCGTTTAAAATGAAAGTTATTCGCTAAGGCATTCAACATCGAAAAACGCTTAGGGTACGCAAAACGATAGAGGTTGGCATCGAGAGTATTTTCTTCAAAATCTGAGGCCAGAGACACTTCCCAGAAAGGTTTTAGTTTAATGGTATTAACTATTGAAGTATAATATTTTTTTTGATTGTATCTGTTGTCTAAAATTCCGTCCAGAGATACAATTTCGGGATCGACATAACGGGTGTGATCGTCTGCATATTTTCCTCTAATCACAAAAAAATAAGAATCGTTTACTTGATGCTTAAATTCCCCTTGAATAAAATTATTCTGATCCCACAAACGCTGTGGCCTACTAAAACGATTTGCGACAATGGCACCAGGTAAACCACGTTCGGAATCGAAATGGTAGTATTTTACATGCCAACTCGTTCTTTCAGATGGCTTTCCATACAAAGCTGTTTCTACACGGTAAGATTTTATATCGGCATTTTTTCTAACTGCTGTTGTATCGTAATTACCATTGGTATATCTAAATTTATATTCGCCGTCTGCAGAGACCATTTCTGCACTTACTCGTGCAGCGATGTTATCGGATAATTTATAATCTAAAGCTAACGAAGGATTAACCAGGCCGAAAGAACCTGTTTTAAATGTTACATCGGCCTCGTATTTTTTATCAGCATTAAAATCTGGTGTTTTCGACTTTAAATAAATGCTATTCGCAGATGCATACGCATTTGCCGATTGGTCTAAATCTGTACGTTGTCCTTGGTACAAACTCACTTGCTCCATGTTACTTAAGGAATATTTACCCAAATCGACTTGACCATTTTGGGCATTCCCTAATTTAACACCATCGTAAAACACACCTGTATGTTGCGAGCCCATACTACGAATATTCACGGTTTTAATACCACCAACACCTCCATAATCTTTAAGCTGCACGCCACTAAAAAACCGAATAGCATCGGCTACATTTAAACTATTTAATCGCGTTAAAGTCTCGCCATCCAAGGTTTGTACAGGAGCTGGAGAGACATGTTTTTTATGCTGTGTAATATTATATTTTAAGACCACTTCTTTTAAAGAGGTAGCGGCAACACTATCCTGTTCTTGTGCATAAACAGACACCGAACTCGAACACGTGACGCACGTAATTAAAATATATTTATATAACAATTTTGAAAATTTCACCTCAATTAATTTATGGCAATCGAGGGCAGACTAACCGGTTCTAGACACAGTTACTCCTAAAGAGAAGAATAAAACGATTCTAATCCCAGCTTTTATCCCCGAAAGCTATTTGAATTACTAAAAAATGGCAGGTCTTCTGACTTACTCCTTTCACCTGGCCTTCCCTTTCTATTGAAAAGTGACCATAAATTAGGCTTCAGTTATGAGCTTACAGCTGCGGGACAGTTTCGGACTTACACCGAATTCTCTTTTAATGTTAATGTTTAAATTAAACACAACAACCATTTCCCTTATTATTTAAAAATGCAAATTTAGACAAAAAACACAGATTGCAAACCATCTATTTCACATTTCATTTCATTTAAATATTTTCTATACTATAAAGTAGAAATTGGTATGTAATATGTGGCAACAAATATAATTGGGAAGACGCATATAATTCATGACAACTATCATGGAAGATACATTGAAAGAAGAAGTGGTTAGCAAATAAAACTGACCTTTCCCCGGTCGCTTTTCTATATGATATTAATCAAAATTTGAATTAACATAAATGACACCAGCCACATTTATAAAATTAAAAAGGCTAGAATATATAATATCCCAGCCTTTTCATGCTTAAAATGTAATTTTATGTATAAAGTATAATGTTTAAAAAAAGTTTTAAAACCATTTAGCAATACTAAATAGTCTTAGAATATACCTCCCTCTTAAAGACAAGTCTATTCTTCTACTAAAATATCGTATTCAAAATTAAATTCTCCTGCGATGTTATATGCTCTGTAAGATAATACATAATTTCCTGGAGCTTCAGCAACAAATTCATAAGAGCTTTCGGCAGATACCACGATATCATCTAAACTCCATTCATTAGCATAAATACTATCTACTTCTGTAACTCTCTGAGCTTCAAAAGTAACACGATCTCCAACTTTAATACCGTCTTTAAACGATAATTCTGTCATGTTTAATTCGGGAGCTGCAACACGAAAATCTGCATAGTCTTTGGCACAAGAAACAAATAAAGAGGCGCAAACTAGGAATAGTATGGCTACACGCCATGATCTGAAGTTAAATTTTTTCATTTTATTATCGATTTGGGGTTGATATAATAATCTTTCTAAAACTTTTCTAGCTACTACATTCCTTTTGGGTGGGAAATAAGTATAAATCAGGTTAAAAATAAGCTTAAAGCTACTAGATGGTTTTAGGCACTATGTAATTCTCTTTTTTTGTGTTAATACTATGTTATAAATATATAATTTAATTCCTTTTAACTCATTTATAAATTTAAATATTTATTTGGTAATACATTATGACAATTATTACGCTTTAAAAATATTTAAACAGCTATAAATTAAGCGTCTTAGTAGGAAGACAAGAAAATAATTTTACTATTTAAAAATTTATCGTATAAATAAGATATGTAATTTAGGTTAAGTCACTTATACCGCTGCAAGATATAAATAATAATCAATATTTCGTGAAAATAAATTCAGAAAAAGACAGCATAAAAGTCATTTTAATGAAATTCGAAAAGGCGTCAAGGACATCTTAATCGCGTTATTTAATAAAAACCCACACCTAGACTATAGTGTTTGTTGACCGATAAATTAATCACTTCGTCGATGTTTTTCCCTTATACTGTCTAGGATGCATCCTCATTTTACAAATCTAAAAATTGTTAATTTTTTCCAAAATGAATAAAAACTGTAGGTGAAAAAATGAGTGCTCAGTCAGGGACATTTGACCATTTAAAAATCTTAATTTTAACAGTTTTTTAATTGATTTTTTTTGCAAATCGCATCATTTTCTGTGAGAAATAGCACCTTTTACTCTGAAAAAAGTGCTAGAAATGGAAATTACAACCTGTAAAAGGTCCTTACTTTTTAAATATTAGTTTTGAAATTCGACCTTTTCCGGCAGCATAAGCCGTAGAATCATTTAGAAATCGAATGGTATAGAATGACACATCGCTTATATGCGTCCATGAATCTCCACTATTATTAGACAAATCTATACCGCTATTACTTACTGAGACTAATGTTTTAGCGTCACTATTTGGCATATACTGCACACAACTTTTATGTCCCGGTAATTCGCCATCGGCAACTAATTCCCATGTTTTCCCTCCATCTGCGGTTCTCATTTTATTACTTGTATTCACGGTAGGCTTTGTATAATCGCCTCCAACAGCAAATCCGTGTTGGTCATCGTAAAAATCTATAGAGAAGATTCCTTGATTAGCCACTGTATTTATCATTGGTGTGTCTATATTAATCCATGAGTCTCCTTTATCTTCGGTATAATAAATGGTGCCACTTGTAGTAACAATCCATGCTTTATCTCCTAACACTTTAATATTAGTGTTACTCGCAGCAAATGCTCCTTCTCCCTCTACCGCCTTTGGTAATACGTCGCATGCTAATTTAGTCCACGTCTCTCCGCCATCTCTGGTTATAATTACAGATATACAATCACCTATCTTATCTCCTACCGCTATACCATCTGTGTCGTTCCAAAAGGTCATGGCGTCGTAAAACACACCTTCCCCTTCTTCCTTATATACCAATTTCATAGATCCGTCGTCGCCCGTTTTATATAAGAGCGCAGGATTTTCTATACTCAACATAAAAAAATCGTTAGATGTATGTGCAACCGCTCTAAAATGTAAAGGAATAGAATCGTACAATTGCTTAGATGTTGCCCATTGTTCTTTTTTCGGAAAATAGAGTCCGTAAGTTCCTTTATTGGCTGCAAAAGCCAGGGTACCATCTCCCATTAGCTCGATAGCACGAATACTTAAAGAGTCGTTATATATATCTTGAATTTCGACAGATTTATAAGTTTTGGAAGGTTTTGGAACATCTTGTTTGCAAGAACTGATTAAAACAAAAAGTAAAAGGCTCGTTATTAGTCTCATTTATTAAAATTTTGGCTAAAAATAATTAATTAAACTTACCTTTGTGGCCTTAAATACACAAAATGCGATTACATAGAAATTTATGCTTTGCGGTAGTAGATGGGTTAATGCTTATTTTTAACGAAGGGGTTTATGCCGACAAAGTTGTTCAACAATTATTAAAACGCGATAAACGCTGGGGAAGTCGCGACCGCGGTTTTGTAGCCGAAACGACTTACGAGATCGTTCGCTGGAAACGCCTATATGCTGAAATAGCAGAAGTAAAAGAGCCTTACGACAGAGATAATATTTGGAGAATATTTGCCGTTTGGGCCACTCTAAAAGGTATTAAATTACCAGATTGGAAATATTTTGAAAACACACCAACACGTAAAATTAAAGGACGTTTTGATGAATTGTCTCAAATCAGAAAATTCAAAGAATCTATTCCTGATTGGATGGATGAAATTGGTGTTAAAGAACTAGGCGAAGAACTTTGGACCAAAGAAATTGCTGCTTTAAACCAACAAGCCGATGTTGTTCTAAGAACAAACACCTTAAAAATTACTAAAGACAAATTACAAGCCGATTTATTTGACTTGGATATTGAAACTGAGTTTATAAAAGGATATCCTGATGCGCTTAAATTAAAAGAGCGTGCTAACGTATTTACCACAGAAGGTTTTAAAAACGGACATTTTGAAGTGCAAGATGCCTCTTCTCAATTAGTGGCTAAATACTTAGAAGTAGAACCAGGAATGCGTGTTGTAGATACATGCGCTGGTGCTGGTGGTAAAACATTACACTTGGCCTCTTTAATGGAAAACAAAGGTCAAATTATAGCCTTAGATATTTATGCTCACAAATTGCATGAATTAAAACGTCGTGCAAAACGCGATGGAGCTCATAATATTGAACCTCGCCATATCGAATCGACTAAAGTGATTAAAAAATTATACGATAAAGCCGATCGTGTTTTAATTGATGCACCATGCTCAGGCTTAGGTGTATTAAGAAGAAATCCAGATGCGAAGTGGAAATTACAACCGGAGTTTTTAGATAGAATTCGTGCTACACAGCAAGAAATTCTTCAAACGTATTCTAGAATGGTAAAAGCTGAAGGACAGTTGGTTTATGCAACTTGTTCAGTATTACCATCTGAAAACAGACAACAAGTTGACACTTTCTTAACATCGGAGTTCGGAAAAGATTTTACCTTAGTGCGCGACGAAAATATCTACGCGCACAAAACAGGATTTGACGGATTTTATATGGCGTTACTTAAGAGAAAGTAAGACTATAAATAATATTCAAAAATGTTTAAAAGCTAGTAGAGATTTTTCTTTACTAGCTTTTTTTATTTTGTAAATTGGGCGCAAATCAAAAACAACTTAAATAATACCCTATGAAACACTTTTACTTATCAGTATGCTTAACCTTTTCAACACTATTTGGCTTTGCTCAAATAAATCCACCTGAAGACTTACAAGCATATTACAACACCGTAAACTTTTCTAAAACCGGCGTAGAACTTAAAGAAGACTTAAGCGCCGTTACCATTGCAAAACATGTTAAAGAACTAACGTATACTCCAGAAGTATGGGAAGCGTTAAAAGTTACAGATCTTGATCCTGACAATAGTAATAACGTACTTTTAATGTATGGTTATGACGATACGGATAACAATATTTCTACAGACAGAAGTAGAGATAAAAACAAAAATGGAGGAAATCAAGGCGAGTGGAATCGTGAGCATATCTATGCAAAATCTTTAGGAACTCCGAATTTAGGAACAGAAGGTCCTGGATCTGATGCCCAAATGCTACGTCCGAGTGACATTGGTAGAAATGCAGACCGTAATAATTTAAAATTTGCAGATGGTAGTGGTAATTCAAACTTTTCAAACGGTGGCTGGTATCCTGGCGACGAGTGGAAAGGCGACTGTGCTCGTATCGTGATGTACATGTACATTAGATATGGTGAGCGTTGTTTACCAACTAATGTAGGTTTTGGTGATGCTGCTCAAACGCCTGACGACATGATTGATTTATTCTTAGAATGGAATATTGAAGATCCTGTTTCAGAATTTGAAAAACAAAGAAACACGTACCACGGAAACACATCTAATACGTACGCCCAAGGTAACAGAAACCCATTTATCGATAATCCATATTTAGCAACTGCTATTTGGGGAGGTGCAGATGCACAGAATTTATGGGATGGTAACGTCGCTGAAGACGATACCGAAGCACCAACTGTACCTACAGCTCTTGCTTCAAGCGATATTACAGCGTCTAGCATAACATTAACATGGACAGCGTCTACAGACAATATTGCTGTTGCCTCTTACAATGTATACATGGATGGAACGTTCTTAACAAAAGCGTATACAAATACAATTACAATTTCAGATTTAGATGCAGATACAACTTATGCGTTTACAATAACAGCCGAAGATGCGTCTAATAATGTTTCTGCAGTATCAGAATCAATTTCAGCAACCACTACAGGAGAAATTGTAATGGATTATTGTACGTCTGAAAGTTTTGAAAACCTATCATCAACTATAGACGTAAATGACAGCTCATATGCAGATCGTACATGGACTGGAGATAATGGTTTAGAATGGACTGCAACTGGAGCTAGAATAGACCAAAATATTGATGGATCAAAAGCCGTAGCAATCGACAAAAACAATTCAGGATCTTTAACCGCTCCAACGACTAGTAATGGTATAGGTGCTTTAACAGTAACAACACTACGCGTTTTTGGTGGTGGATCTGGAACTCTAGATTTAGTTGTTAATGGTGAGGTTGTGGGACAAATTCCTTACAATGAATTTGAACAAACTACAACTATTGAAAACATTAATATTGCGGGTAACGTAACTGTAGAATTAAATAATATTACTTCAGATAATCGTGACCGTATCGTTATCGATAATCTGGCTTGGACATGTTACGAAAACACAAATTCTGATTACTGTACAGAAGAAACATTTACAAATCTTACACCTATTCAAGATGCTCCTGACAGTTCATACACAGAACGTACTTGGACTGGAGATAATGGTTTAGTATGGACTGCTACAGATGCTAGAATAGATCAGAATATCGAATTAAGTAAAGTTATCACCATTAGAAATGGTGTCTTAACTGCGCCTAAAACAACTGGAGGTATCGGAACATTAACAGTTACGACACAACGTGTATTTGGTGGTGGTTCTGGAACTTTTGATGTGGTAGTAAACGGAAATGTAGTTGGGCAAATTGCTTATAGCGACGTGGTACAAACTATAACTGTTGAAAACATTAATATTGAAGGTGAAGTAGCGTTAGAATTAAATAACAAATCAACATCGTCAGACCGTGTTATTATTGAAAACCTTGCTTGGACGTGTTACGATGCATCTTTAAGTATTGAAGACGACAGTCTAAATGCTGTTAAAATCTATCCTAACCCAATGGAAGATTTACTAAACATTGCAATGCCAAACGGAGAAGCATCTCAGGTTGACATTTACAATATGTTAGGAAAATTAGTACTTTCTAAAACCATACAAAACAGCACTAGTATTAGCACTCAAAACTTACAATCGGGTGTTTATATTTTAAGAGTGACTCAAAACAACAAAACGATTAGCAAAAAATTAGTTAAGAATTAATTTCTTGAAAATTCATTTTGAAAAGCGACCCAATTGGGTCGCTTTTTTTATGAAACAAATTCTGCTGTAGCCCTGAAAAAAGACTCTATCTTTTTTTGAAAAAATATCGCTAAAAAACACTAATTTTGTCCTTTCTTAAAAAATAATACAAACCTCATTATATGATTCATTTCTTTGGAAACGTAAACGGCAAATTATTTGCTGTACAAACAGTTAAAGAATTATCGACTGAAACTATTTCAAAATTATCGTGGCTTTTTGGCAACCAGCCTAAGTTAGAACAAGCATCAATCGATGCTTTTTTTGTTGGTCCTCGTGCCGCTATGATTACACCTTGGAGTACAAATGCTGTTGAAATTACTCAAAATATGGGTATCACAGACATTATTAGAATTGAAGAATTTGAAGCTGTCGCTGAAGATTTTTCAGATTTCGATCCGATGATTTCTCAAAAATTCAACGAATTAAATCAAGAGTCATTTACAATTGATATTAAACCAGAACCGGTTTTAAACATTGAAGATATTGCCGCTTACAATGCACAAGAAGGGTTGTCTTTAAGCGACGAAGAAGTGACGTATCTAGAAGGTGTTGCTAAGAAAATTGGGCGTCCGCTAACAGATTCTGAAGTCTTCGGATTTTCGCAAGTCAATTCAGAGCACTGTCGTCATAAAATTTTCAACGGAACATTTGTTATCGATGGTGAAGAAAAAGAGGTGTCATTATTTAAAATGATTCGTGAAACATCAAACAAAAATCCTAACGATATTGTATCGGCTTATAAAGATAATGTCGCGTTTGTAAAAGGTCCTATTGTAGAACAATTTGCTCCTAAAACGGCAGACAAGCCAGATTTTTACGAAACAAAAAATTACGAATCTGTAATTTCATTAAAAGCAGAAACTCACAATTTCCCAACCACAGTAGAGCCTTTTAATGGTGCTGCAACTGGTTCTGGAGGAGAGATTCGCGATAGACTTGCAGGAGGAAAAGGCTCTTTACCTCTAGCAGGAACAGCAGTTTACATGACGTCGTATTCGCGCTTAGAAGAAAACCGTCCGTGGGAACAAAAAACGCAAGCACGTCCTTGGTTATACCAAACACCAATGGATATTTTAATAAAAGCCAGTAATGGTGCATCCGACTTTGGAAACAAATTCGGACAACCGTTAATTACAGGTTCTGTACTTACCTTCGAACACGACGAGAATGCATCGTCTAGTACAGCAAACCCTAGAAAATTAGGTTTCGATAAAGTTATTATGCAAGCTGGTGGTATTGGTTACGGTAAAGCAGACCAAGCCTTAAAGGATACGCCTAAAGAAGGCGATAAAATTGTTATTCTTGGTGGTGAAAACTACCGTATAGGAATGGGTGGTGCCGCAGTGTCTTCTGCAGATACTGGAGAATTCGAATCGGGTATCGAGTTAAATGCGGTACAACGTTCTAATCCAGAAATGCAAAAACGTGCTGCTAACGCTGTGCGTGGTATGGTAGAAAGTGACGAAAACTTTATTGTATCTATCCACGATCATGGAGCTGGAGGACATTTAAATTGTCTTTCAGAATTGGTAGAAGATACAGGAGGGAAAATCAATTTAGACAGTTTACCTGTTGGAGACCCTACCCTATCGGCTAAAGAAATTATTGGTAACGAATCTCAAGAACGTATGGGATTAGTTATTGCAGAGAAACATTTAGAAACGCTTCATAAAATTGCAGATAGAGAACGTTCTCCTATTTACGATGTTGGAGAAGTTACAGGAAACGACCGCTTTACTTTCGAGTCTAAAACTACTGGTGAAAAGCCAATGGATTTAGCATTAGAAGATATGTTTGGAAGTTCGCCTAAAACCATAATGACCGACAATACCATTGTCAGAAAATATAAAAATCCGCGTTACAAATCTAAAAACTTAAAAATCTATTTAGAGCAAGTGTTGCAGTTAGAAGCTGTGGCTTGTAAAGATTGGTTAACAAACAAGGTCGATAGATGTGTTGGTGGTAAAGTAGCCAAACAACAATGTGTTGGACCTTTACAAATTCCGTTAAACAACGTTGGTGTTATGGCACTAGATTTTAACGGAAAAGAAGGTATCGCAACCTCTATTGGGCACGCGCCTATTTCGGCTTTAATACACCCAGATGCTGGAAGTAGAAATGCCATTACAGAATCGCTTACCAATATTGTTTGGGCTCCTTTAAAAGATAATTTAAAAAGTGTATCATTATCTGCAAACTGGATGTGGCCTTGTAAAAATGAAGGTGAAGATGCGAGATTATACAAAGCAGTTCAAGCCGTTTCAGAATTTGCAATCGACTTAGGAATTAACGTACCTACAGGAAAAGATTCGCTTTCTATGAAGCAAAAATATCCTAACGAAGACGTTATTGCTCCTGGAACAGTAATTATTTCTGCTGCAGGAAATTGTTCTGAAATTTCTAAAGTTGTAGAACCGCTTTTAAAAGCTGATGGTGGAAATATTTATTACATCAACATTTCTCAAGACGACTTTAAATTAGGTGGTAGTTCATTCTTCCAAGCATTAAACGCTATTGGAAACGATACCCCTGATGTTAAGAATACAGACTTTGTTAAGAATGCGTTTAATGCGATTCAGGACTTAATTAAAGCAGATAAAATTGAGGCTGGACACGATGTTGCTTCAGGTGGGTTAATCACAACTCTATTAGAATTGTGTTTTGCTGATGTAAACTTGGGAGCCGATTATGATTTCACAGCTTTAAATGAAGAAGATTCACTTAAGATATTATTCTCTGAAAATGCAGGACTTGTTTTTCAAGCAGATGCTTCTGTAGAATCTATTTTAGCTGAAAACAATATTGAAGTATTTAAAATTGGAACGGCTAATGCTTCTGGAAAAATAAACATTAAAAACAACGAAGATGTATTTGCTTTTGATGTTGCCGAATTAAGAGATGTGTGGTACAAAACATCGTATTTATTAGATAAAAAGCAAACGGCAAATAACGTTGCAGACGCGCGTTACGAGAACTATAAAAATCAGCCACTTCAATATACTTTCCCTAAACATTTTACAGGTAAGCGTCCTACCATAGATGCTAGTCAGCCTAAACCAAAAGCGGCTATTATTCGTGAAAAGGGAAGTAATTCTGAACGTGAAATGGCTAACGCGATGTATTTAGCTGGTTTTGATGTGAAAGATGTACACATGACCGATTTAATTTCTGGTCGTGAAACGCTTGAAGATATTCAGTTTATTGGTGCTGTTGGTGGTTTCTCAAACTCGGATGTTTTAGGCTCTGCTAAAGGTTGGGCTGGTGCTTTTATGTATAATGAAAAAGCAAAAACAGCATTAGAAAACTTCTTTAAAAGAGAAGACACACTGTCTGTTGGAATCTGTAACGGATGCCAGCTATGGATGGAATTAGAATTAATTAATCCAGAACACGACGTTCACGGAAAAATGTTACATAACGACTCGCATAAACACGAGAGTTCATTTACTTCTGTGAAAATTCAGAAAAACAATTCGGTAATGTTATCGAGTTTAGAAGGCAGCACACTTGGAGTTTGGATTTCTCACGGAGAAGGAAAATTTAACCTTCCTAAAGAAGAAAGCCAATACAACATTGTAGCGAAATACGGTTACGAAGGGTATCCAGCAAATCCTAATGGTTCCATCTTTAACACGGCCATGATGTGTGACGCTTCAGGAAGACACTTAGTAACAATGCCACACATAGAACGTTCTACCTTTCAATGGAACTGGGCGAACTATCCAGAAGGCAGAAAAGACGAGGTTTCTCCTTGGTTAGAAGCATTTGAAAATGCTAAAAAATGGATTGATGGCATTAAAGAGTAAATTTTCACTAATTTAGGTTTTTTAAACAGCCTAAATGAGAATTACTTACATAGTATTATTACTATTTACCTATACTATTACTTTTGCGCAAGATATAACGCATCAACATAAAGTTGATGCGTTAAAAGCGCGTATTTCCTCCGAAAAGCATAAAGGTCAGAAACTACAACTTCTAGACACCTTAACCGACCTAATCTATCACGATACCAAACTAGGATTCGACTCCATTTGCAGAGTAACTATAGAGTATGCTATACAGTTAGACTCTTTTAGTATTGCCTCTCGAAATACACAAGGCTTAATTAATTATTACAATAATGTGTTAGGAAAACCAGAAGACGGTATTACCGTTTTCAATACGTATTTTAATACACTAAAAGATCATATAACCGATAGGAACTTAGCTGGCATTTATATAGATGTTGGAGATAGTTTTTATTTTTCTAAAGCTGTAGACACAGCGCTATCTTATTACAATAAGGCGATAAAATATGCAGAACAAGCCGGTAACGATCGTGTTAAAGCCTTTGCGATATTAAACCAAGGTTATGCTTTTATGGACGAAGGTCAGTTTCCCAAAGCATCTCAACATTTGCAAGAAGCGTCTAAAATTTTTGTCACGGTTAAAGACACCTTTAATATTATTGCTTCTAAAAATGCTCTATCTATATTATACAGTGCTAATGGGTTTTTAAAAGAAGCCAGAGAAGAGCGCGAACAAGCCATTGCACTAGCAAAACAGACTCAAAATTATGGGTTACTCGTGTCTTTATATGTAAATACAGCATCAGATTATAAAAAACAAAACCTCCAAAAAGAACGCTTAGAAAACTTACACAAAGCAGTTGCCGTAAATAAGAAATCGGATAACTACGAGTTTTTTAATCCGATACTTTTAAACGTTCTAGTAATTGCATATGCAGAAAACGACAGCATAGCTAAAGCCAAATCGTATTTAACTACTTTAAAACAAGACCAGAGAAACATGGAAGGTATTTACGAGAATTATTACTACAGAGCACGCAGTCATTTAGCGTATGCCGAAAAAGATTATCGTACCGCTTTACAATGGAATTTAAAATATTTGGATCTTGTAAAAACATCTAACAATATAGAAAACATAGAAGACGCAGAGGCTTTATTAGCTAAAGTATACGAGAAATTAAATTTATATGAGGATGCTTACACCCACCTAAAAGCTTCTAAAAAGATTGAAGATTCCTTAAAATCTATTCAGAAAAACAACGCATTAAGTTATTACCAAACGCTTTACGAAACCAGTAAACGCGATCAGAAAATAAAAGATCAGAACAGTGAAATACAACTACTAGACGAACAAAACACACGTAAGGCCCAACTACTATGGCTAAGCATTATTTTGCTTATTGCTCTATTTTCGATTATCTATTTATGGCGTTCTCGTAAATATTCACAAAAGAATGCACAGCTTCAAAAAGTATTTGCTCAAGATTTAATTCATAGTGTCGAAGCAGAGCGCAAACGCATTTCTAGTGAGCTTCATGATAGTGTTGGACAAAGCTTATTACTTATTAAGAACAAAATATTTTTAGAAAGCGATAACAAAACAGACACCGCTTTGGTTGATGGCGCTATTGATGAGATTAGAACAATATCCCAGCAATTACATCCTTTTCAGTTTGAGAAATTAGGCTTAATAAACTCGATAAAAAATACAATAGAAAATTTTCAGAAGCATTCTAATATTTTCTATTCAGAAGATATAGAGGTCGAATCTTTAGAGGTTTCAAAAGACAAAGAAATATTTATTTATAGAATACTTCAAGAATGCTTAAACAATGTTGAAAAACACTCTGAAGCAAAAGCCTGCATAATCCGCATAGAAAATTTAAAAGACGCGATACTGTTTGAAATAAAAGATAATGGTGTTGGTTTTGATGTTACCGAAAACACCAAATTATTAAATAGTTTAGGTATGAAAACCTTAAAAGAACGTGCGCAGTTAATTGGTGCACAGCTAAGCATTGATTCTATAAAAGGTAAAGGAACAACAATTCAGATAAAAATTCAAAAAGACTAAATTATGGCGACCACTATTCTTCTTGCCGACGACCACCCTTTACTATTAAATGGGACTAAAGAATTTTTAGAAAAAAAATGGTTTAAAATTGTTGCCACCGCGACCGATGGTAATGCAGCTTACAACAGAATTGTAGAGTTACAGCCCGATATTGCTATTTTAGATTTTGATATGCCTAAACTAAACGGTTTAGAAATTGCGCTAGAAATTAAACGTAATTTATTAACCACAAAAGTTGTTATTTTAACCTTACATAAACAAGAATCCATTTTAAATGAAATTGGAAAATCTATACATGGATACGTTACAAAAGACTGTGCTTTAGAAGAGCTAGAAGCCTGCCTAGAGAGTCTAAAAAACAACATAAATTACATTGGTAAAAAATTGCAAAGTAGCATCCATTTAAATAGCAGTCCAGATTCTTGCGTAGAACAACTTACTCCCACCGAACTAAAAATTTTGAAGTATTTAAATAAGAATTTAAGCAGTCCGCAAATCGCAGAAGAATTATTTATTTCAAAGCGTACAGTCGAAAAACATAGGAGTAATATTATAAAAAAATTAGATATTGACACGACTAGCCAAAACGCCTTATTCTTGTGGCTAAAAAACAACCCTAATATTTTTAATACGTAAGCTTACTAATAGTATAAAACTGCGACAATATTTACATTAGACAACTTAAATACAACGCCTTATACAAAACAAGCACACATATTACACGCCTATTAATTATTGGATTCTTAACGTTTTTTCGGTGGAATTACGTGATAACGATGATACCCATATAATACAGCCAGATGGATATAGTTACATTATTTATACGCCGGATAAGGCACACTCTGTGAATTATTACAAACCTGACGCTATACCATTAATACTTAAATCCAAAAGCACCAATTATTATATCGCCAAATGTCGGCCGACCTATGTAGGATACTTAAAGATGCAAAATATTAAGATGACGCCTGCAAAACCAAATGATTTTTTAGAAAGTTTGTCATCGGTTAAATTTAAATCTATAAGCCCTACAGTCCTAGACAATATCGTGATGCATTTACATGCTAACGAAAATGCCTCCTTAACAGCGCTTAAAAAACATTACCAATGTACTCATCTTAAAATTAATTATTTATTTAAAAAGAATTTAGGCATGTCTTTTCAACAATATAAAAGCATTTTAAAAGCGAGTTACACCAACCTAAACGACATATTTAAAGCGCAAGAGGAATAAAGCTATAACTAAGCTTATATATAACCATTTTAATGAGTTTGACTTTAAAATCAGGTATGTATTTACTATTTTTCCTGGTTTGAATAAAAATGTTCTACAATTTCATCGTAACTTTTAATTGTACTTTTTATCCAATCCATTCGTTTTTCTAACTGCTCTTGCTCGGTAAGTCTCCAATCAATATCAGTGCGCTTGAGCTTAGTCGTTACATGTTGTAAAATAATGGCCGCCGAAACAGAAATGTTTAAACTTTCTGTAAACCCCACCATAGGAATTTTTAAAAACGAATCCGCTTCATCCAAAACAGCTTGCGACAACCCTTCTGTTTCTCTTCCAAAGAAAAAACACGCTGGTTTTGAAACATCAAAATCATGCAATTCACAATCGTTTTCATGAGGTGTTGTAGCTACAATTTGATAGCCTTTTTGTTTTAAATCCGTTATACAATCTTTTACATGATTATAGCGATTTAAATCGACCCACTTCTGCGCTCCCATAGCAATTTCCCGGTCAATGCGTTTTGAGTTTTTCTCTTCAACAATATTCACTTCCTGAATACCAAATACATCGCAACTTCTAATTACCGCACTGGTGTTGTGTAGTTGATATACATCTTCCGTAGCTACTGTAAAGTACTTGGTGCGTTCGGGTAAAACCGTATCAAATCTTGCTTTACGCTCTGGCGTAATTATGTTTTCTAAGTGTTCAAGAAGCTTTAAATCGATCATTAAAATAGTTTGCTAGTTAGAATCTTCGAATTTATAAAAATGATTTCTTATTTTTAACTAATGAAACATATAGTTGTACTTAGTGGTGCAGGAATTAGTGCCGAAAGTGGGTTAAAAACCTTTAGAGATAGTGATGGTTTATGGGAAGGCCATGATGTTATGGAAGTAGCAACTCCTGAAGGTTTTGCTAAAAATCCAGAATTAGTCTTACAATTTTATAACGAGCGCCGAAAGCAATTAGGTGAAGTAGAACCTAATTCTGCGCATTTCGATTTAGTGGCTTTAGAGGAAAATTATAAGGTTACAATTATCACTCAAAATGTAGACGACTTGCACGAACGTGCCGGTAGTACACAAGTTATTCATTTACATGGCGAATTACTTAAAGCCAAAAGTGTTAATAACGAGAACATTCTACCTTGGAATACAGATATAAAACTTGGAGATGTATGCGAAAACGGACATCAAATTAGGCCACACATAGTTTGGTTCGGAGAAGCTGTACCTATGATAGATGTTGCTATTGAACAGTGTAAAACTGCCGATATTTTAATTATTATTGGTACCTCTATGCAAGTATATCCGGCGGCGAGTTTAATGCATTATGTTGAAGAACAAACACCTGTATATTACATAGACCCTAATCCCGCAGCAATGAAAAACAAGCAGGTAACCACGATTCGCGAAAATGCAACTTCTGGCATGAAAACTGTATTAAAAACATTATCTTTAAAGTAAACATTATATAGTTTCACTGTTACCGAAAAACAGTATTACTTTTGTAAGTTAACATTCTTTAAACTACTTTTAGTTTTATGACAGATGCCGAGATAGAACAAGAAAATGCAACGATTGCAAAAGCTTATAAAGACCTTTTAAAGGTAAGTTACCGAACCCTTTCTGATGATGATAAAAAACTGATTCGAAAGGCATTCGAAATTGCTGTTGATGCCCATAAAGACCAACGCCGAAAATCTGGCGAAGCCTATATATTTCACCCGATTGCTGTAGCCCGATTGGTAGCACAAGAAATTGGTTTGGATGCCACATGTATTGCGGCCGCTTTGCTACACGATGTTGTAGAAGATTGCCCTAGATATACTGTAGACGATATTAGAGAACTTTTTGGAGAAACTGTTGCATTAATTGTAGAAGGTTTAACCAAGATTTCGTCCATGTCTAAAGATATGGAAGACGTATCCTTGCAAGCAGAGAATTTCAGAAAAATGTTGCTTACTTTAAATGATGATGTACGTGTTATCATTATTAAAATCGCAGACCGTTTGCACAATATGCAGACTATGGACTCTATGCGAGCCGATAAGCAAATTAAAATTGCAAGCGAAACACTTTATATTTATGCGCCTTTAGCGCACCGTATCGGACTGTATAATATTAAAACGGAGTTAGAAGATTTAAGTTTAAAATACACCGAACCGGAAGTGTATTTAGATATTCTAAATAAAATAAAAGACAGTAAAGAGGAACAAGACGAATACATTAGAGAATTTAACGAATTAATCGAAAAATCGCTCGATAAAGAAGGTTTAGAATACACCATAAAAGGACGCCCAAAATCCATTTTCTCTATCCGTAGAAAAATGATGAAACAAGGCGTATCTTTTGATGAAGTTTACGACAAATTCGCGGTTAGAATTATTTATAAAAGCGATCCTGCGAATGAGAAATTTATTGCTTGGAAAATTTACTCTATAGTTACAGATCACTTTAGGCCAAACCCAATCCGATTAAGAGACTGGATTTCTTCACCTAAATCTACAGGATACGAAGCCTTGCATATTACGGTTATGGGGCCAAAAGGACGTTGGGTAGAAGTTCAAATTCGTAGTGAACGAATGAATGAAATTGCAGAAAAAGGATATGCTGCACACTATAAATACAAACAAGGGACCGAAAAAGAAGACAGTTTAGATTCTTGGGTAGCGAAACTTCAAGATGCTTTAGAAAATAACGAAACTAATGCCGTCGATTTTGTAGAGCAGTTTAAACTCAGCTTATATGCAAAAGAAATTTTTGTCTTTACTCCTAAAGGAGATTTAAAATCGTTACCAAAAGATGCGACACCTTTAGATTTTGCATTTAACATACATACCGAGGTAGGCATGCGAACTCGAGGTGCCAAAGTAAACGGTAAATTAGTACCGCTTAGTTACAAGCTTCACAGTGGAGATCAGGTAGATATTTTAACATCCGACAGCGCTAAACCTAATGCAAACTGGTTAGATTATGCAACTACAGCCAAAGCAAGAAGCAAAATAAAATCGGCTTTAAAAGAAGATAAAAAACGCATAGGTGAAGACGGGAAAGAAATTTTAAGACGAAAATTAAAGCAACTTAAAATAGATTTAAATGAAAAATCTGTTAATGAGTTGGTTCACTATTTCAAATTAAAAACAAGTTTAGATTTATTTTACCGCATTGGTATTGGTGCTATAGATAACACACAGCTAAAAGCATATGCATCGTCTAGAAGCAACGCTTTGGTTAGTTTCTTTAAAAATAAAATTACACGTCGTTCTAATGTCACTAAAGAAGATCTTGAAAAAGACGAAGTCATTGCAAAATACGATTTACTAGTTTTTGGAAAAGAAGAAGAACAACTGGACTATAAACTAGCCAACTGTTGTAACCCTATACCTGGAGACCAAGTGTTCGGATTTATAACCGTTAACGAAGGTATTAAAGTGCATAAGAAGAACTGTCCAAATGCCGTATCTTTGCAATCTAATTATGCCTACCGTATTATTCAAGCGAAATGGATTGATTCTTCTCAACAAGAATTTTCTGCTCAATTGAAAATATCTGGTTTAGATAATATGGGATTAGTAAATGCCATAACTAAAGTTATCTCAAACAATATGCATGTTAATATTAAAAGCATAAGTTTTCAAACCGACGACGGACTGTTTTTTGGAAAAATTAACGTAATTGTTAAGAATAATTCGATGCTTAATAAGTTGGTTACAAATCTTAAAAAAATTAATGGTATAGATAAGGTGTCTAGAATCTAAAATTATATGTAAATTTGTCGTTGAAATTATGAGTTTAAAATCAGATACAAAAAATCAGGACATTGTAAAGAATGTCTTCACGAAATTTCTAGAAGATAACGGGCACCGTAAAACACCTGAACGTTATGCTATACTTCAAGAAATTTACGATAGTGAAGTTCACTTCGATATAGAATCTCTATATCTGAATATGAAAAACAAAAAATATCGTGTTAGTCGTGCAACGCTTTACAATACTATAGAGCTTCTTTTAGGTTGCAACTTAGTTAGAAAACATCAGTTTGGTCAAAATCAAGCACATTACGAAAAATCGTATTTCGATAAACAACACGATCATGTTATCCTTACAGATACCGGTGAAGTGATCGAATTTTGCGATCCACGTATTCAATCCATAAAAAAAACTATTGAAGAGGTTTTTGACATTGAAATTAAAAATCATTCGCTATACTTTTATGGCAACAGAAAAACAACAACCAAATAATATACTTTTATAATGGCAGTAGACTTACTACTAGGGTTACAATGGGGTGATGAAGGCAAGGGAAAAATTGTCGATGTACTTACTTCTAAATACAATATCATAGCACGTTTTCAAGGTGGTCCAAACGCAGGACATACTTTAGTTTTTAACGGCAAAAAACATGTTTTACATACCATTCCTTCTGGAATTTTCCACGACGAGGCTATGAACTTAGTAGGTAATGGTGTTGTTATTGACCCAGTAATTTTCAAAAAAGAATTAGATAAGCTTGAAGAGCAAGATGTGGATTACAGAAAATCACTTCTTATTTCTCGTAAAGCACACATTATATTACCAACACACCGTTTATTAGACGCTGCTAGTGAAACGGCTAAAGGAAAAGCCAAAATTGGTTCGACTTTAAAAGGTATTGGTCCAACTTACATGGATAAAACTGGCCGTAATGGTTTACGTGTTGGAGACTTAGAATTAAGCGATTGGAAAGAACGTTATAGAGCTTTAGCAGATAAGCACGAAGCTATGATCGATTTTTACAATGTTGAAATTCAATACGATTTAAAAGAACTTGAAACTGAATTTTTTGAGGCTGTAAAAGTTTTAAAATCTTTAAAATTCATCGATTCTGAAGAATATGTGTACCAAGCTCAAAAGTTAGGTAGAACAATTCTTGCAGAAGGAGCTCAAGGTTCTCTTTTAGATATCGACTTCGGAACATATCCTTTTGTAACTTCTAGTAACACAACTGCTGCTGGAGCTTGTACAGGATTAGGAGTTGCTCCAAATCAAATTGGAGAGGTTTTCGGAATTTTCAAAGCATACACGACACGTGTAGGTTCTGGACCATTCCCTACCGAATTATTCGACGAAGATGGTGCAACTATGGCAAAAGTAGGACACGAATTCGGAGCAACAACAGGACGTGCACGTCGTTGTGGTTGGTTAGATCTTGTAGCATTAAAATATGCTTGTCAAGTGAATGGTGTAACGCAACTTATGATGATGAAAGCCGATGTATTATCTGGTTTTGATAAGTTACAAATCTGTACTGCGTATAAATATAAAGGTGAAGTTATCGAACATTTCCCGTATAACATCGAACCTGAAAACGTAGAGCCAATTTATACCGAATTTAATGGTTGGAGTGAAGATCTTACAAAAATGTCTAACGACTCTGAACTTCCACAAGCACTAAACGAATATATCGTTTTCTTAGAAAAAGCCCTAGAAACACCTATTACTGTTGTTTCTGTTGGTCCAGATAGAAAAGAAACTATTTTTAGATAAAATAGTTAAATCATACTAAATTTTAAAAAGCCTGCTTAAATATATTTAAGCAGGCTTTTTTATTAATTACGTTTTAAATTTTAGTTTCCGCTTCTACAAGAATGTTATAATGTATTTACAAAATGTAACTACATTAAATTATTGATCGCGATTGTCTAACACAAATTAACCGATGCTCCATAATAATTTGGAGCGTTTTTTGTTATACAAACAATTATGCAATATAATTATCCTTATTTTTGTGCCAAATATTTTAATTTGAAAACAGCTCAACTACGCTTTATATCTATATTACTTCTTTTCATTTCGTGTATGCAACTTCATGCGCAACAACAAAAGCGAATTGAAATTGAATATTCAGGATTCCTATCTTACGACGAAGTCAAATATCCGGATGCAAAAGTTTTAACCCGAGACGATTCTGGTCAGATTCACATTATACACGAAGGGATAAACATGTGGTGTGACCAAGCCATACACTACGGAAAAGAAGATTTCATTGAAGCTTATGGTCATGTAAAAATGAAACAAGGCGACACCATAAATATGGATGCTAAATATGTAGAATATAGCGGAAAAACCAAATTAGCCTTTGCGAGTGGCGATGTTGTATTAACAGAGCCGAGTTCTGTATTAAAAACTGACACTTTGTACTTTGACCGTACTAAACAACAAGCATTTTATAAATCTGGAGGTACAGTTGTTAGGGATTCGTCAGGGACTATTACTAGCCGAATTGGTCGCTATTATATGGATATTCAAAAATATCAGTTTGTTAAAGATGTCAAACTCGTAAATCCGCAATACGTTCTGGAAACCGAACAACTAGATTACTATACCGAAAACGCACTAGCCTATATGTACGGACCTAGCACAATTACTGGTGATGCATCTAAAATATATTGCGAGCGTGGTTTTTACGACACTACCAATGATATCGGGTACTTTATTAAAAATTCAAGAATCGATTACGACAATCGAACCATTAAAGGAGATAGTTTATATTTTAATAGAAATACGAGTTTTGCTTCTGCAACGAATAATATAACAGTAATCGACACATTAAACAGCAGTGTAATTAAAGGACATTATGCAGAGGTCTATCGTGAAAAAGATTCTGTATTTATCACCAAACGTGCCTTAGCTATTTCTGTTCAAGAAAAAGATTCGCTATACATTCATGGAGATACCTTAATGGTGACGGGGAAACCAGAACATAGAATTACAAGGGCGTTTAGAAATGTTAAGATGTATAAATCGGATATGAGTGGGAAAGCAGATTCTATACATGTAGATCAATCCTCTGGTTTAACGCAGCTTATTAACCTTTCCAGATTAGCGCCAAAAGACAATTTTGCTGTAAAACGCCGCCCAATTATTTGGAATGTAGGTAGCCAAATGACAGGAGATACCATTCACATAAAATCGAATGCGAAAGAAGAAAAATTAGATTCCCTTATTGTTTTCGACAATGCCTTTATTATTAGTAAAGATACAGTTGGTTCTGGTTTTAATCAGATTTCTGGACTGAGATTATATGGTCTGTTTAATGAACAAAACCAATTGAGACAGGTCGATATTATCCGAAATGCAGAATCGATTTACTATGCAAGAAACGAAAAACAAGAGTTAATTGGGATTGAAAAGTCTAAATCGGCAAGTATTTCCATGTTTTTTGATGGTAACGAAATTGTTGAGTTACGGAAAATTACAGAAGTAGATGGCACCCTATACCCGGAATCCAAGTACCCTGCCAACGCAAAAAAATTACGAGGATTCGATTGGCGCGAAGACGAGCGTCCCTTAAGTGTAGAAGATTTATTTAAAGACGATCCGCCACTAAATCTTCCTGTTATAAAAGGATTAGAACCTTATATACCTCAAGACGAATTTTTCGATGAAGCCTTAATAGAACGAGCAGAAAGCGCAGAAGAAAGTAATAAATCTAAAAACGTTCAGGATCCCGCTAAGGCCTCACGACATTTGCCTACGCAGGATTCCATTCCCAATCTAAACACGCCTTTAAAGACGCCAATAAAACAACCTGTTAGTCCTAAAAAAACACCTTAATATTATGAAAGACGCCTTTTTCAAATATCAAGCTCAAACATCACCTTTTCCTTTAGCCATGGAAATTTCGCACGCAAAAGGATCTTATATTTACGACACTAATAATAAAGCGTATTTAGATTTTGTAGCAGGTGTATCGGCATGTAGTTTAGGACATAGTCATCCTAAAGTTGTTAATGCCATCAAAGATCAGTTAGATAAATATATGCATGTTATGGTGTATGGAGAATATATTCAGAAACCTGCAGTAGAATTGGCTCAGTTTTTTGCAAGTCATACACCAGAACCTTTAGAACAAACTTACCTCGTAAATTCAGGAACAGAAGCTATTGAAGGGGCTTTAAAGTTAGCGAAACGTGCTACAGGACGTGCGGAAATAATAGCAGCAAAACATGCGTATCACGGTAACACCATGGGTTCTATGAGTGTTATGGGATACGAAGAGCGCAAACAAGCTTATCGCCCATTAGTGCCAGGCACAAAATTAATTACATTTAATAATGTAGACGATTTAAAGGAGATTACAACTAAAACAGCGGCTGTTATTTTAGAAACTATCCAAGGTGGTGCAGGATTTTTAGAGCCTTTAAACGGATATTTATCTAAAGTAAAAGCAAAATGCGAAGCTGTTGGCGCCCTGTTAATTTTAGACGAAATTCAGCCTGGAATAGGGAGAACGGGAAAACTTTTCGGATTTGAAAATTACAATTGCACCCCAGATATCCTAGTTACTGGCAAAGGTTTGGGAGGTGGTATGCCTATCGGAGCATTTACAGCATCGACCAAACTCATGCAGCAATTAAAAGATGATCCTAAAATGGGACACATCACAACTTTTGGCGGGCACCCTGTAATTGCCGCTGCCGCTTTAGCAACCTTAAAAGAAATTACAGAAAGTAATTTAATGGCCGAAGCTTTAGAAAAAGAACAACTCATTAGGCAGTTATTAAAACACCCTTTAATCACCGAAATTCGAGGAAAAGGCTTAATGCTAGCCGCCTTAACACCTAGTGCCGAAATTACAAATCAGGTCATTTTAGAAGCTCAAAATAAAGGCTTAATAGCGTTTTGGTTACTTTTCGAACCCAAAGCCATCCGGATAACACCACCTTTAACCATTTCTAAAGCAGAAATAGAGGAAGGTTGCGAGATTATTATCAACATCCTAAGCAACATAAACAACTAAACAACAACACATTAATCCAAATTAATCTTTTCATAATTTCCTACTGTTGATTACTTTGTTGAAAAGATTCATATCGTTTTTTAATAATGCGTAAATTTGGTCATTACATTTAATGGTATAAGAAACCATATATAGCTGCCTATGGAGTTCAGTCCTAACAACAACGAATTATCTTTAACTAAGTTTGAATCTATGCTCAAAACAAATCATGTTTTGTTTTTTGATTCGGAAGAGTTCGAGAATATCATTCATTATTATTTAGATTTAGGTAAAATTACTTTAGCCAAAAAAGCTATAAAATTAGGCCTAGACCAACATCCGTCGTCTACCAATTTAAAATTGTTTAAAATTGAAGTATTTGTCTTCGAAAACAAATTGGAGCAAGCCGATACGATGCTAAATGATTTATATACGTTAGAACCTCAAAACGAAGAAATTTATATTCAGAAAGCAAATATTTTATCTAAAAGAGATTTGCATGAAGAAGCGATTGATGTCTTAAAAAAAGCGATTCAGTTATCTGAAGAAACTGCAGATTTATACTCATTAATAGGCATGGAGTATTTATTCCTTGATAAATTTGAAGAAGCAAAAGATAGTTTTATAAAATGCTTGGAAGAAGATCTTGATGATTATTCTGCATTATATAATATGATTTATTGTTTCGAATTCCTAGAGCAATACGATGAGGCTATCGAATACCTTAATATGTATTTAGATAAAAACCCATACAGTGAAGTGGCTTGGCATCAATTAGGTAAACAATATTTTGCCTTAAAAAAATACAAGAAAGCTATTGCTGCTTACGATTTCGCTATTATATCCGACGATACATTTGTTGGCGCCTATATTGAAAAAGGAAAGGTTCTTGAAAAATTAAAACGTTTTGAAGATGCTATAGAGAGTTATACAACCTCTTTATCTTTAGAAGACCCTACATCTTTTGCTTTGTTACGTATTGGACATTGTTATGAGAAATTAGGCAAAAAAGATTTAGCGGTTAAATATTTTTACAGAACCGTACATGAAGATCCGTTATTAGATAAAGGTTGGGTTGCTATTACACGTTTTTACAGTAAACAAAAGAACTTTCAAAAAGCCTTGTACTATATTAACAAGGCTATACATATTGATGGTGAAAATGTAAAATATTGGAAACTGTATGCGCAAATTAATCATCGTTTAAACTTCTTAGAAGAGGCCGAAGAAGGTTACAAAAGAGCCATTGAGTTAGGAAATTACGAGTTAAACACTTGGATCTCTCGTTGCGATATTTTAATAAAAATTGGTGAACCTGAAGCGGCTATTTATAATCTTTTACAAGCAGCAGAATTTTATCCTGAAAATGCAGAAATAGAATACAGACTAGCGGGTTTGTACTTTAAAGGTAATGAAGTTGAAAAAGCATCGTTTCACTTAAAAAATGGCTTGCATTATAATCCAGAATACGTATTTATTATTGAAGAGCTTTTTCCAGAAACTTACAAATCTAAGCTCGTAAAAAAAGCACTTAAAGCAAAAGATTAGTTCAGGCTATCTAGGTAAAATTCATACCTTTGGGTTTCTATTTTAAAACCTGAAAATGCAACGACAATTAAAAGACTATCTTATAATTTCTCTTAAAGGAATGGCAATGGGTGCTGCAGATGCAGTTCCTGGAGTTTCCGGCGGAACAATAGCCTTTATTTCTGGAATTTACGAAGAACTTATTTCTACAATTAGTAATGTAAACCTATCATTATTTAAAACCTTAAGAACAGACGGTTTTTCTGCATTCTGGAAACAATTAAACGGTAACTTTCTAATGGCGTTACTTACAGGTATAATTGTAAGTTTTGTTTCTTTTATGCGTGTTGCTAAATACTTACTTGAGCACCATCCTGTTCTAATATGGTCGTTTTTCTTCGGTTTAATAATAGCAAGTATTTACTTTGTTGGAAAACAAATAAATCGGTGGGATTTAGGCACTACGGTGAGCTTAGTTATTGGTGCTGTTCTTGCATTTTACATTACTACCCTACCCTCTTTAAACAACAACGGCAGTCCGTGGTTTTTATTTTTCGCAGGAGCTATTGCCATATGTGCAATGATTTTACCAGGAATTTCAGGTTCGTTTATACTTGTTATTTTGGGCGCTTATAAAACATTAAGCGATGCTTTCCATGATTTCGATTTTAAGAAAATTGCATTATTTGCTGGAGGAGCAGTCATCGGATTATTAAGTTTTAGTCATTTATTAAAATGGTTATTTAAAAACTATCACAATACAACCTTAGCGGTATTAACAGGATTTATTTTTGGATCTTTAAACAAAGTATGGCCTTGGAAATTAACCGATACCGTTATAGATAAAGAGACCGGTAATATTATTCCTTTTTCTGATGTATCGAACTTAGGAACACTTTCCATCTTCGAAAAACAATCTCAAATTACAGATGCCTATAAAACGGTTTCCGAAAGCAGTACGATACCTTCTGTGTATTCAGAAATGAATCAAATAGATTCGCATTTAATACCTGCCATAGCTCTTATGGTATTTGGTTTTTTAACTATCTTTATTTTAGAAAAAATAGGAAATAAAAAGAGTTAATGGAGAGCACAAGAACATTATCCGATAAAATTTTCTTAGTCCTTAAAGGATTAGGTATGGGTGCCGCGAATAAGGTTCCTGGAATTTCTGGTGGTGTTGTAGCTTTTGTTTCTGGCTTTTATGAAGAGTTTATATACTCGCTCCAGAAATTTAACGGAAAAGCTTTTAAGCTCCTTATTAACGGTAGATTTAGATTGTTTTATCAGTATATCAATGGTAAATTCTTAAGTCTATTGTTCTTAGGAATGATTATTAGTTATTTCAGTATTTCTAAAATTTTAGATTTCTTAATTCAACATTACGAGCTTTTTGTTTGGAGTGTGTTTTTCGGGATGATAGTAGGTTCTATATACTACATTAGTAAAGATTTTGAAGATTGGAATTATAAAACCATAATCGCCTTACTAATTGGTACTGTGCTCGGGATTAGCATTAGTTTTCTAGACCCGGCGAAGGAAAACGACAATCTTTGGTTTGTCTTTTTCTGCGGTATAATTAGTGTTTCAGGAATGACGCTTCCTGGCTTTTCGGGATCATTTATATTAATTTTACTCGGGAATTATGTGCTACTTTTAGTCGACTCGGTTAACGCATTATACGATACCATTGCAGATATTATTCGGTGGGATTTTAGTTTCATGACAAATCTTGCCCGCATTCAGTTGTTAAAAGTATTGGCTGTATTTACTTTAGGATCTTTTGCTGGTCTTGTTACATTTTCTCATCTTTTAAGTTATATTTTAAAACATTACAAGAGTATTACAATGGCCTCTATTATAGGATTTATTGTTGGCTCTTTGGGCGTTGTTTGGCCATGGAAACAAACCATTTATAAAACTTTAGAATCTGGTGAAGTAGCTTTAGATTCTACAGGATCTAAAGTTGTTACCAATTATATACGCTATATACCCGATTTAAATTCGGAAACATTAATTGCTATTGCGCTCATTATTGTTGGCATTGGCATTGTTTTAATGTTGGAAATTTATGGCGAAAAAACACGAACCAATCATGAATAAATTAGGACTAGTTGGAAAGCAAATTTCGTATTCGTTTTCTAATTCTTATTTCAAGCAAAAGTTTGAAGATTTAAAAATTACAGACACCACATATCAAAATTTTGACTTAGACAATATTTCAGAATTCCCTCTCATATTTACAAATCATCCCGAAGTAAAAGGTTTAAATGTTACCATTCCTTATAAGGAACAAGTGATTCCATTTTTAGACAAATTAGATAAAAAAGCCAAAAAAATTGGAGCTGTAAATACAATTAAAGTCACTAAAAAAGGTAAGCTAATTGGGAGTAACACCGATTATTACGGCTTTAAAAAATCGATCGAACCCTATTTAAAACCTTACCACAATCATGCTTTAATTTTAGGTACCGGAGGAGCCAGCAAAGCCATTGCATTTGCTTTAAAAAAATTAAAAATAAAATTTAAATACGTATCAAGATCGCCTAAAAACGATCAGACTATAAGTTACGACGCCTTAACGTCTGACGTTATGGATACTTATAAAGTAATAATTAATTGTTCTCCTGTGGGTACATTTCCAAATGTAGAAGATTGCCCAAACATTCCCTATCAACTACTTACAGACGAACATTTACTTTTCGATTTAATTTACAACCCCAGTGAAACCACATTTTTAAGAAAAGGACGGGAGCAAAAAGCGACCACTTTAAACGGACTAAAAATGCTGGTTTATCAAGCCGAAAAAGCTTGGAAAATCTGGAATTTATAATTCAAACAAACGGTCTCATTAAAATTATACAACACTTTGTAATTATGCGAGTTGTTAGTATCTTTAGAGACTTATAATTACGAACCAAAACATTTTTTAAATGTCAGAGCAAGATAACCTACAACCTGTAGACGGAAACGAAGAAAAAAAACCGATAGAAACAACTACCGAAGAAACATCGCAAACAGAAACAACTCCTATATCTGAAGTTGATCCTAATAATGAAGATGTAGTATTTGAGGAAATAGAAGCTTCAAATGCTGAAGATGCTGAAGATGAAGGCAACAACGAGCGACACACTATTCCGTTTAAAGAATACGACACCATGTCGTTAGAAGCGTTAGTTATCGAGCTTGAAAAATTGGTCTCTACAGAAAAAGTTCAAGCGATTAAAGAACATGTAGATGGTATTAAAAACGAATTTAATTCTAAATTTAATACGTTAATCGACGAAAAAAAGGAAGAATTTTTAAACGACGGCGGAAACGAAATAGACTTCTACTACTCTAGCCCAGTGCAAAAACGATTTAAAGATGCGTATAAAGACTATAAAGGTCAGTTACATCAGCATTATAAAAAAATTGAAACCAATCTAAAAGGAAACCTTGAAAATAGACTTCGTATTATCGAAGAGATTAAAAGCCTAATTGGTGTCGAAGAAAACATAAACACCACCTATAAACATTTTAAAGATTTACAAGAACAGTGGCGTACGGCGGGTCCTATCCCAAGAGATAAATACAATAATGCTTGGAACAGTTACCACCACCATGTCGAAATCTTCTACGATTTTCTTCATTTAAATCGCGATTTAAGAGATTTAGATTTCAAACATAACCTCGATTTAAAATTAAAAATTATTGAACGTGCTGAAGAATTAGCTCAAGACGACGATACTAATCGCTCGTTTAGAGAATTACAAGTGCTTCATAAAATGTGGAAGGAAGAGTTAGGCCCTGTTTCTAAAGAACACCGAGAAGAAATTTGGAACCGATTTAAAGCGGCTACAAAAATTATACATAATAAGCGTCAGGCCTATTACGACGAGTTGGATAAAGTTTACGAAGTAAATTTAGAGAAGAAGACTTTAATCATTCAAAAAATAGAAAGCTTAACTAACGAAGGAGCAAAATCTCACAACGGTTGGCAAGCAAAAATTAAAGAAATTGAACAATTAAGAGAAGCATTTTTTAGTGCTGGAAAAGTTCCGTTAAAGGTAAACGAATCTACTTGGGCTAAATTTAAAGAAGCGGTACGATCTTTTAATCGCAAAAAGAATGTGTTCTATAAAGATTTAAAGAAAGAACAATTCGATAATCTTCAGAAAAAATTAGAGCTAATTAAAATTGCCGAAGAGCACAAAGATAGCACAGATACTGAAGCGACCACACCTCTTATGAAACGTATACAGAACGATTGGAAAAAAATCGGTCATGTGCCACGTAAGGATAGCGATAAAATTTGGAAGCAATTTAAAGCAGCGTGTAATGCGTATTTCGATAAAATGCACTCTAAAAAGAATGCAGAAAACGAAGTTGAAGTTGAGGCATTTAAGGCTAAATCGGAATTATTAGACAGTTTAAAAACAGTAGAATTTACCGGAGAAAAAGAAAGCGATCTAGAACTTATAAAAACCCAAATCTCTGCTTGGAAAGAAATTGGGCGTGTACCAAGTAATAAACGTTTTATTGAAGGTAAATTTAATAAAGCATTAGACGATCTTTTCAAACAAGTAAAAGTGAGTAAAAATGAAGCCGAACTTATTAAATTTGAAAACAAATTAGACGAGCTAAGCAATGCAGACGACTCTAGACATTTAGACAACGAACGTTTATTTATTAGAAAAAAGATTGACGAAGTTAAAGCTGAAATTAATCAGTTAGAAAACAACTTACAGTTTTTTACAAATGTAAAAGCCGACAATCCATTGGTTAAAGAAGTACATGCAAATATTGCAAGACATAAAGATTCTTTAAAACTTTGGAAAACAAAACTGAGTAAAATAAAAGCTTTATACTAAACATAAGCTGATATAATTTAAGACCATTCATATTTATTTTGAGTGGTCTTTTTTTGTGCTTTGAGGTTAATAATAAAGCAAATACCTACTTATACAGATAAGTTTACGTTCGAAAACGATTGCGAAAAATCTAATGCGCTAGTTACTGTTTTATTAGAAAAAACCACATTATCTTTGACGCTAATACATCCAAATCAAACCTTATTACTATGGAAAATAAGAAAACAATTATTGTTGTTGGTGGTGGTTTTGCAGGCTTAGAATTCATTAATCAAATGAAGCATGCGCACCAATTTAATGTGATACTAGTCGACTTAAATAATTATAATTTTTTCCCACCTTTATTATATCAGGTTGCTGCAGGTTTTATGGAACCATCTGCAATTAGTTACCCGTTCAGAAAAATTTTAAGAAAGCATGAAAATGTAAAATTTAGAATGGGAGAATTGCAAAGAGTTATTCCAGAAGAGAATAAAATTATTCTGAGTAATGGGGAATTGCATTACGATATTCTAGTAATGGCTTCGGGGGCAGAAACCAATTTCTTTGGTAATAAAAACATTGAAGAATTAAGCTTACCAATGAAAACAATATCGGATTCGTTGGCATTACGTAACCTCGTTTTTACGCGTCTAGAACGTGCTACACGAATTGAAGACCCAAATACACGTAAAAAATTACTATCCTTTGTAATTGCAGGAGCTGGTCCTACAGGTGTAGAGCTTTCTGGTTTATTTTCTGAAATGCGTTTACATATTTTAGAAAAAGATTATCCAGAACTTAATCCTAAAGATTTAGGAAACATATATTTGATAGACGGGCAGGATGCTGTACTTGCAGCAATGTCTAAAAGGACTCAAAATTACACTTACGAAAAGTTACAAGAGTATGGGGTAATTATTAAGCTTAACACCTTTGTAAAAGATTTTAAGGATGATGTTGTTTCCCTTTCCGACGGTACAGAAATACATTCTAGAAACTTAATTTGGGCAGCGGGAATTTCGGCTCGAACTTTTGACGGTTTTAAGGAGGACAATTATGGTAGAGGAAAACGTTTAAAAACCAACAGTCATAATTTAGTAGAAGGTTATACTAATATATATGCATTAGGTGATACAGCCATTGTAATTGGTGATAAAGATTATCCTAACGGACATCCACAATTGGCTCAAGTAGCCATTCAACAAGCTAAAAATTTAGGTAAAAACTTAAAATCTAACGCTTGGGAACCATTTAAATATTCTGATAAAGGCTCGATGGCCATAATAGGAAGTAATAAAGCGGTAACAGATGGTCCAGACCAAAAGTTCTTTTTAAAAGGATTTATCGCATGGTTTGTATGGATTTTTGTTCATATTATGTCACTGGTTAGTTTTAGAAACAGAATGCGTGCCTTTTACGATTGGATGGGATACTACATAAATAAAGATCAATCGTTTAGAATGATTATTAGACCTAAAGAGAAAAAATCGGAATAAACAGTACCTTATAAAAAACACAATCCTACCTGAAATTAAATTCAAGTAGGATTGTATTACGTACTAAACTTATTATTATTCCCTAACCTATAAAGAAATAACTTAAAAGAACGACATCCTTTTAATTATAAGGATTATGCTATTAATCTTAATCTATGAAGAATTATGTCATTCTAATAATATATACGCATAAAACCAACTTTTGGACTACGAACATTTTTTAAAAGGCTAAAGTTTCTTTGCTTCTTCCCAAAAGACATCCATTTCAGAGAGCGTCATATCTGCTAAAGACGTATTTAAAAGATTAGCTTTTGCTTCCAAATATTCAAAGCGTTTTTTAAATTTTTTATTGGTGCGTTCTAATGCATTCTCTGGATTAATTTTAAGAAATCTAGCATAATTCACGAGTGAAAACAGCACATCTCCAAACTCGTCTTCCATAGCATCCTGATTTCCAGAGGCAATTTCAACTTTAAATTCTTCAAGTTCTTCTTCTACTTTTTCCCATACTTGTTGTGGCTCTTCCCAATCGAAACCAACACCAGCAACTTTTTCCTGTATACGGCTTGCTTTTACTAATGCCGGTAAACTGTTTGGAACGCCTTGTAAAACACTTTTATTCCCTTCTTTTAGCTTTAAGTTTTCCCAATTACGTTTAACATCCTCTTCATTCTCAACTTTTACGTCGCCATATATATGTGGATGTCTGTTTATTAATTTGTCGCATATACCGTTACATACATCGGCTATATCAAAATCATTAGTTTCGCTTCCTATTTTAGAATAAAACACGATATGAAGTAGTACGTCTCCCAATTCCTTTTTAATTTCTTGTAAATCGTTGTCTAGAATAGCATCGCCAAGCTCGTAAGTTTCTTCTATGGTTAAATGTCTTAAGGTTTCCATAGTTTGCTTTTTATCCCACGGACATTGCTCGCGTAATTCATCCATAATAGTTAATAATCTATCGAAAGCTTCTAATTGTTTGGCACGTGTATTCATAAGATAGGTTTATAGACTTTTTATTAGTTTAAAGGTAATAAAAACAAAAGTCCGACTCTAGGTCGGACTTTAATATGTTTGTTTAATGTGTGATTTTATTCTTTTTCAGAAACAGCATTTTCATTTGCTTCTTCATTTTCTAATGCTTCAGATTCACTTTCAAAATCTAATAAATCATTTTTTTGAAGTAAGTTATACCACTGAATTACTTTTTTAATATCGCTTGGATATACACGGTCTTCATCGTATTCAGGTAAAATTCCAAAGAAATATTCTTCTAATTTATCTTTACTGTCTTTATGACTAATACTTGAAGGTCCGTTGTTTTCTTTTGTTGCAATAGTTTGAAGAACCACTTTTAAAGGTACTTCTTCTGTTAACGTATAAATAGCAATTTCGCTTAACACACTTACGTTATGATTCATTGTTACAGACAGTCTTTTATTATCTAATAAAGATTCTGCAATAAATCCGTTACGCGTTTGCATGATTAACTTGTATAATCCTGGTTTTCCTGAAATAGCTAATACTTTATCTAAGCTCATAAATTAATTTTTAAAAGATGGCAAATATCTTGTGTTTGTGTGGGTATTACAAATATTATCGTTTCTTTTTTTGTTTTGGAAATTTCATTTTGTATTCCACGTTGACTTTTCCTTTAGAGATGTTCTCTAAACGTCCTTTAATTAAACGTTTTTTTAAGGTCGATAGTTTTTCTGTGAATAAAATTCCGTCAATATGGTCGTATTCATGCTGAATAACGCGTGCTACAAGCCCGTCGTAAGTATCGACATGCTTTTCGAAGTTTTCATCTTGATATTCAATAGTTACCTTAGATTTTCTAAAAACATCTTCACGAACA
Organism: Formosa bonchosmolovskayae; assembly: GCF_051016085.1. Taxonomy (GTDB): domain Bacteria; phylum Bacteroidota; class Bacteroidia; order Flavobacteriales; family Flavobacteriaceae; genus Formosa. The sequence continues at coordinate 2,218,788 of NZ_CP174605.1, read as the reverse complement.
TCAGGAATACTTAAACAGCCTTCATTAAATGCCCATTCGTCCCCTTCCTCAGCGGTAATTTTTGCATTAATAAACACTTTTTTAAATCCCGTTAATTCTTTTTGTTCTTCTTCAGACAAATCTTCATCGTCTGCAAAAGGAGCGGCATCTATAACAAATAAACGAATTGGCAAGCCTATTTGTGGCGCGGCAAGTCCTACGCCATATGCATTGTACATGGTTTCGAACATATTATCCAAAAGTTCATCTAATTTCGGATAATCCGGATCTATATCTTGTCCAACTTTTTTTAATACGGGATCGCCATATGCGACTATTGGTAATATCATTTTTGTGCGTTGTAAAAATTGAAATGCAAAAATACAATTCTTACCGTTAATAGCCTATAATAAAAAAACTCCTTTAGTTAGGAGTTTCAAATTTTAAGAAGATTTTAGCTTTTAGCAAGCTACTTTATTATTTATAATAATGAATAAGTCCGAAGTACACTTAATTTTAGCTCTCACCGTAGCTTTTATTAAATCAAGATGTCTGTTTGCGATTTGTAAATCTTTAAGTTTAGCAGGAACTTGAGTGTCTTCAAGAATGGAATTAACATCTAGTGTTTTGTTTAAAACAACCGGATTTATTTCCTTAATATTTTCGTTCTGTGCCTTAAGCGAGATAGAACTAAGCCCCAATATAATTACAAGAAACATTAACTTATTATAGTTCATAGCATTAACTAATTTGAAACGAATATACTCGCTAACTTTAGTTTCTATAAAAAATTTAGTCAAAGTCCTACGAATACTCGACAAATAGCTAAAAACCAGTATTTTTATCGGTAAAAAAACCTTTTACTTAGAATATAAATAACTCTGTAAAATTAGAGTCGCACTAATTTCGTCTATTAAAGCTTTATTTTTTCGTTGCTTTTTTTTCAGACCGCCATCTATCATAGTTTGAAAAGCCATTTTAGAGGTAAACCGTTCGTCTACACGTATAACAGGGATTTGCGGAATAGCTTTAGTCAATTTTTGAAGAAATGGGATAATTAAAGCTTCACTTTCCGAGGCCGTGGCATCCATTTGTTTGGGTTCTCCAACAACAAACAGCTCGACATGTTCTTTAGCGATATAATCTTTTAAAAACGGAATTAACTCTTTAGTGTTTACCGTTGTAAGTCCAGAGGCTATTATCTGAAGTTCGTCGGTTATCGCTAATCCTGTTCTTACCTTTCCAAAATCTATTGCTAAAATTCTTGCCATCTTAATTTTTTTTACAAAGTTACTATTTCATGTACATATTAATATAGATTAGTCTGATAAAGAATTAGATATTTTTTATGATTTCCATTTTAAGGTGATGAATTATAAAAGTATATTTGAAAAAATAAAAAAATTTAGAATGAAAGCATTACAGTCTATCATAGAAGAAGCCTGGGAAAACAGAGCTCTATTGTCAGAAACTAAAACCATCGAAGCGATAAGAAAAGTAATTTCTCTTTTAGATTCTGGAGAATTACGCGTTGCAGAACCAACCGAGAATGGATGGCAAGTTAACGAATGGGTAAAGAAAGGTGTTGTGCTGTATTTCCCTATCCAGAAAATGGAAACTATAGAATGTGGTCCTTTAGAATTTCACGATAAAATTCCGTTAAAAACAGGGTATGCAGAAAAAGGAATTCGTGTTGTACCTCATGCTGTAGCACGTCATGGTGCTTACATTTCTTCTGGTGTAATTTTAATGCCTAGTTACGTAAATATTGGTGCATATGTAGCCGAAGGAACTATGGTAGATACTTGGGCAACTGTTGGTAGTTGTGCTCAGATAGGTAAAAATGTTCACCTTTCTGGTGGTGTTGGTATTGGTGGTGTTTTAGAACCTTTACAAGCGGCTCCGGTTATTATAGAAGATAATGTTTTTGTTGGATCACGTTGTATTGTTGTTGAAGGTGTTCACGTAGAAACAGAAGCTGTTTTAGGTGCCAATGTTGTATTAACTATGAGTACTAAGATTATTGATGTTACTGGAGATACTCCCGTAGAAACAAAAGGTAGAGTTCCTGCACGTTCTGTTGTTATCCCTGGTAGTTATACTAAAAAATTCCCTGCTGGAGAATTTCAAGTACCTTGTGCTTTAATTATCGGAAAACGTAAAGAGAGTACAGATAAGAAAACGTCTTTAAATGATGCACTTCGTGATAATAACGTGGCTGTATAAATAAAATAATTTATTTTTTGACCTCGATAATTTTCAGAAACATGAAATATATCGGGGTCAACTTTTTTTAACTAAACTATTAATTTTAATTTGAAAGTTTTAATCATACAGCAGAAAATGATTGGCGATGTATTGGCCACAAGTATTATGTTTGAAGCCATAAAGCATACATACCCTACAGCCGAATTACATTATGTAATTAACTCACATACATATCCTGTGGTTATGAACAATCCGTTTATAGATTACTTTCATTTTTTTACTTCTGAACAGGAAAAAAGTAAATTCCAACTTTATAATTTTGCAAAGCAATTAAGCAAAGAAAAGTTTGATATTGTAATTGATGTGTATTCTAAATTATCGAGTAAGCTTATCACATTCTTATCGCGTGCAAACACTAAAATTTCTATAGATAAAGGTCGAAAATCTTTTATTTACAATTATACTTTTAAAAATAAGCTCACGGCTAACACAAATGCGGGATTAGCTATAGAGAATCGTTTACAATTATTAAAACCTTTAGATTTAGACCCTTTAAGAATTGTGCGACCAAAGATCTATCTTGCCGAAAAAGAACAGCACGGTGCCAAACAATTTTTAGAATCTAACGGCATAGATTTAAAGAAACCACTATTTATGATTGGTGTTTTAGGAAGCGGAGCTAATAAAACCTATCCGTTTGAATATATGGCAAAAGTCATCGATAACATTGTTTTAACAACACCCGAAAGTCAGATCTTATTTAATTACATCCCCAATCAAGAGGCAGATGCGCAGGCCATTTTTTCTTTATGTTCTGACTTTGCCAAAAAACATATTTACTTTAATATTCTCGGACAAAATCTTAGAGATTTCTTAGGTATTACCTCACATTGTGATGCTCTTATTGGTAACGAAGGTGGTGCTATTAATATGGCAAAAGCCCTAAATATACCAACCTTTACTATATTCTCTCCTTGGATAAAAAAAGAAGCTTGGAATATGTTTGACGACGGACAAAAACACGTATCTGTACATCTTAAAGATTACCAGCCAAATGTTTACCTAGATACTGATCATCCTAAAAAATTAAAATCTAGGGCAACTGCATTATATTTAGACTTTAAGCTAGCCTATTTTGAGAATGATTTAGAAACATTCTTAAAGAGATTACATTAACCTTTTTTAATTCCGAATTCAGTCCACTTTAAGTTTTCCGATTTCACCTTCGCTCGAATAGCTAAATTTTTATTTATAGATTCCTGATTTTTATAACCTCGAGGATGATCTAAATGCAAGCAAATCGCACTGTAACGAATTTGCTTAGACTTTATACCATAATTAAATAAACGCTCCCCTAATTCTCTATCCTGTCCACCATATTGCATACGTTCATCGAGACCGTTCACTGCAATAATGTCTGCTTTCCATCCAGAAGCATTATGTCCGTTCCAACTTGCAGTGGTAGGAGTAAATCTATTTAATAATTTACTTATTACACCTGAAGCTGTTAGTTTATTATTTTTAAAAGACGATTTTAAACCGTGTTGTTTTAACCAAAATAGATTAAAACATGACTGCGATAAGATATCTTCTTTGGTGATTTTATTTGAAATATCCATAGGAAGCATATAATATCCACCAGATAAGAAATAGCCTTTTTCTCTGAAATCTATATGTACTTTCACATAATCTTCTCTTGCCAAACAATCACCATCACTCATTAAAATATAATCTGACGAACATGCTAAAACAGCTTTATTCAAAATTTGTGATTTTTGAAATCCGCGATCTTCATGCCACACATGAACTATAGGAAAAGACACCTCTTTTTTCATCTTTTCAATTAAATTTAACGTGGGTTCTTTAGAGCCATCGTCTGCGATAACAATTTCAAAATCTTTATAATTTTGAGCTTCATAACTCCATAATACCTTTTCTAACCAGGCTTCAGAATTATAAGTACTTATAATAATAGATATATTGGGTTGTTTCACAGATGTAAAGTTTTGATTAATTTAATAAACAATAAACCAAGGCTACATAATAGCATCTATTAAATAGTGGTTTAAAATGTAAAAGTATTAAAAAGCACCATAATTTCTGGAAGTTAAGAAGTATTTACGACTAATTTCACCTTAAATATTGCTATTCCCTTTGTTTCAGACGAATTAAAATTAATTTTGCAATAGTAAACAAAAAGAGCAACTTTTTTTAATTACTATTACTCTTACAGAACGCTTATTTTGTACTTAATAAAATTTCATGACCAAACTTACTGCAATTATCCCTACGGGTAACGAAATACATAATATTGAAGCCGTTATTAAATCGGTGAAATTCGCAGATGAAATTCTAGTCGTAGATAGTTTTAGTACCGATGGTACGTACGAAAAAGCACTTACTTTAGCGACTAAAGTAATACGAAGAGAATATGAATATTCGGCATCTCAAAAAAACTGGGCGATTCCGCAAGCGACATATGAATGGATTTTGTTAGTAGATGCAGACGAGCGCGTAACACCAGAATTACAAGCTGAAATTTTAGACATCCTAAAACAACCAGAACCTGATGTTGTGGCATATTGGATTGGTAGAATGAATCATTTTATGGGTGAACGCGTACATTATAGTGGCTGGAGAAACGATAGTGTTATTCGTCTGTTTAAACGTGATTTTTGCGTCTACCAAGACAAACGTGTTCATGCCGAAATTAAAACAAATGGTAATGTAGGACGCCTAAAGAATAAGTTATATCACAATACCTATATAACTTTTGATAAGTACATCGAGAAAATGAATCGCTACGCTTGGTGGCAAGCTAAAGATTACGATAAGAAAACAGGCAAGCTTACACCCTATCATTTTGTTATAAAACCATTCTGGGGCTTTTTTAAACATTATATTATCCAAAGCGGGTTTAGAGATGGTGTAGTTGGGTTAACCATAGGATATATCCAAGGCTATGTTATTTTTATGAGGTATGTAAAACTTTGGTTATTACGAAAAGGAAGGTCTTAGCGTCCTAAAAATTTTACGCCTTATAACACATTTATTATTTTATTTTTACACAAAAAAGTCATGTTTAAACATTTTGTAATTACACGTTTTAATCTTAAAAAGAAGGATTGGGTCACCAATAAAAATAACGTTGAAGTACTTACAGATGAATGGCATTACAACAGATTTAGGTTATTTAACGATTTCTGTTTATCTACTATTTCTAACCAAACTAATAAAAATTTTGAATGGTTAGTGTATTTCGACTCCTCTACAAAAGCAGAGTTTAGAGCTATTATTTCGGATATTGAAGCTAAGCTTCCAAATTTCAAGCCGTTTTTTGTAGATGGTATGGATGCGTATTTACCCGCTATCCAGAGCTATATAAAAGCCAGCGATGCTGATTATGTCATTACGTCTAGACTGGACAATGACGACTCGGTTAGTAAGGATTATATCGATATTATTCAGCAACAATTTATAGAAAAGCCATTTCTCGCTATAGATTTTATTAACGGGTATACACTTAACACCTCAAAACCTTACCGTTTAGGTAAAAAACTACATCAATTTAACCCGTTTATATCTTTAATCGAAAAAAACGATAATCCGATGACGGTGTGGAGTAAAACACATGGCAACTGGAAAAAGGAAAAAAACTTAATTCAAATTAAAGATCACCGCATATGGTGTTCTATAATTCATACCGAAAATAAGGTGAATGAGTTCACGGGTTATGACGCGGTAAATTTAGAGCACTTTTTCAAGCGGTTTACTTTTTCGTCTACAACAGAAGAATCTATCCGACACGATTTTCAAGATCAATCGCATTGGACGCTATTAAGTACTAAAAACAAAATGCTATCGAATTATAAATATTACCGTCGAAAACTTAAAAAGCAATTAGGATTTTACAAATAGTAGTCCGTCCACTTGCTTTTAAAATTAAAGCTTGATTTTAGACTCCTCCTATTCAAAAGTATGGCTGTTTACCGAACCCAATCACACACTTGAGGAGCATGCTATTTTTTCCAGAATTTTAATTTCTTCTTCAGTCGTTTCTTTTTATGAAAATGTTCCTGAAAGGTATCGGTATACCCTTGCATAGCGGTATAAATTTTGTCGAAAGATTCTCCAGAGCATTTTGCGTACTCGTCGCTCATTACCTCTATCATAGATTTATGAGTCGTTAATCTTCCAAAATTTTTCATGCGCGTTTCAAAATTCATTGGGCCAAATTCCATTCTATTTAAATCGACTAAATAATACTGGTAATTTTCTCCTATTTTTTTAATTAAAGTATTTCCTGGCGAATGGTCTAAAAAGTTAATTTGTTTTTCGTGTAAATCGAATGTAAACCGTGTAAATCCGCGAAGAATCGCTTCATGATCGGGATAATTTAAATCGCGACACAGCTCGCGAAATGTAAATTCACTTTCTAATTGTTCACTTATATAATAACTACTTTTAAAAACTAACGGTGAAGTATACTCATAATACCCAATAGGCTCTGGCGTCCCTACTCCTTTTTCTTTAAGAATATTGGCATATTCGAAAGAGCGTTGTGCCTTGCTCTTTCTAAAAAACTTATAAGCAATTTGATTAATGACATTAGGAACCTTAAACGCTTTTATATTAATTAAGCCATCGTGTAAAGGAAATACCTTAATTGTATTTCGCTCTTGATGTATCCGTTCTTCTCCTAAGCTAGAAAAATTCTTTATAAATTCATTTATAACACCTTGCGCATCAGTAAATGATTCATTAAATACTTTTTTCTCTTTCATTTTTTTAATCCCTATTAATTAAAATTAAGCACGCTTTATAAGTCACTTAAATTGCGCAACAAAATTACAACATTTATAGTGGCAATACTAAATTCCAATCTTAGAAATCTATCGCTCCACCAGCAAACTCGATAAAACTAAGAACAAAAAATAGCACTACTTCCCATTCCACGCTTCCAATTATAAGAACCTCTATTTAACAATATATATGTTTAACACCATTGAGACGAACTATAAATAAGTCTAATATATCGGTTTAGCTAGCTAAAATGAAGCATCTTGATTTGTACCACTCAAAATTTTATAACGATATACATAATCCTAATTCAGATTATTTCAAAAATGTACCGAGATTAATCCTAAATTTGCAGAAATTGTTTTTAATTATTTGAACATATAATGCAAAAAGAAATTACAACCGCGTTAAAAATATTAAGAGAAGGTGGACTCATACTTTATCCTACAGATACGGTTTGGGGCATTGGTTGCGACGCAAACAATGAAGAGGCTGTAAATAAAATTTTTAAACTAAAGCAACGCCAGGATAGCAAAGCTTTAATTTGTCTTGTTGCAGACGACCGTATGCTGAAGAAATATGTAAAAGAAATTCCAGAAGCCGCTTATAGTTTATTCGACATACACGAAACACCGATTACTATTATTTACGACGAACCACAAAATCTGGCTCCGAATTTAATTGCAGAAGATAACACCATCGCGATTCGTATTCCTGATGACGAATTTTGCTTTCAGTTATCGAGAAGATTTAATGGAGCAATCGTGTCTACTTCTGCAAATATTAGTAAACAACCCACTCCAAAATCATTTAAAGAAATCACTCCCGAGATTTTAAAAGGTGTAGACTATGTCGTAAATTTGCACCACGAAAAAAAGAACACAAAACCGTCGTCTATTATTAAGTTGAGTAATAGTGGTGTTGTGAAAGTTATACGAGAGTAATATCTCAGATTTCGAGCATCAAATGTTACGCTATTTAAGTTTAAAATTTGATGCTCGAACATTGGAATTTCATAAATGAATTACAAAGAAGCACTACAGAACCCAATTTTTAAAATCATTTCTAAATCTGCAAAAGAATTAGATCTCGATAGTTATGTAATTGGCGGATTTGTTCGCGATTTTATCTTAAATCGTGGCCGTGTAAAAGATATTGATGTCGTTGCCATTGGTAGCGGTATTAACTTAGCTAGACAAGTCGCAAAAAATTTACCGAACAAACCTAAAGTTCAAGTTTTTAAAACCTACGGTACCGCCATGTTGCGTTACGACGGAATTGAAATTGAATTTGTAGGCGCTAGAAAAGAATCTTACAACGAAGATAGTAGAAATCCTGTTGTAGAGAACGGCACACTGGAAGACGACCAAAACCGTCGTGATTTTACTATAAATGCCTTGGCTCTCGATTTAAACGAAAATCGGTTTGGAGATTTGTTAGATCCGTTTGAAGGTATTCAAGATTTAAAAGATCAAATTATCCGAACACCTTTAAATCCAGATATTACATATAGCGACGACCCTTTACGTATGATGCGTGCTGTGCGATTTGCATCGCAATTAAACTTTGTAATTGAAGAAAAATCTTTAGATGCGATTACTAGAAATAGTGAGCGTTTAAAAATTATTACAAAGGAGCGTATTATTGTCGAGCTAAATAAAATTCTAGAAAGCAAAACCCCATCTGTCGGATTTTTATTGTTAGAAAAAACAGGACTTCTTGATTTTATTTTACCAGAATTAACAGCCTTAAAGGGTATTGATGAAGTTGAAGGCCAACGCCATAAAGACAATTTCTATCATACATTAGAGGTTGTAGACAATATTGCTAAACACACCGACAATCTTTGGTTACGTTGGGCTGCGTTACTACACGACATTGGAAAAGCACCAACAAAACGATTTAGTAAAAAAGTAGGTTGGACATTCCACGGACATGAATTTGAAGGTTCTAAAATGACTTATCATTTATTCAAGCGTTTAAAACTGCCATTAAATGACAAGATGAAGTTTGTTCAGAAAATGGTCTTTATGAGCTCCCGTCCTATTGTTCTAGCTCAAGATATTGTAACAGATTCTGCCGTTAGACGCTTAGTATTCGATGCAGGAGATGCTGTAGAAGATTTAATGACGTTATGTGAGGCAGATATCACCACTAAGAATCCGAAAAAATTCAAGAAATATCACAACAATTTTAAAATTGTAAGAGATAAAATTGTTGAAGTTGAAGCACGAGATCATGTACGTAATTTTCAACCTCCAATTTCCGGAGAAGAGATTATGGCAACATTTAGTTTAAAACCTTCTAAAGAAATAGGCATGATAAAAGATGTTATTAAAGAAGCCATCTTAGAAGGAGACATTCCAAATGAATACGAAGCCGCCTTTCAATTAATGTTAAAGGTTGGAAAGAAAATGGGATTAACAGCTAGCCTTAAGTCGTAATTATAAATGTGTTAGAATGAAAACAAAAGACAACAAAAACGTAATTTACTGGTTATTAACCGGATGTGTTTTAATCTTTATCATGGTTATAGTGGGCGGTATAACGCGCCTTACAGATTCTGGCCTTTCAATTTCTAACTACAAACTTATCACGGGTACCTTGCCCCCTATGGGAGATGCAGAGTGGCATGATGCTTTCGAATTGTATAAACAACATCCCGAATTTAAACATTACAATTCGCACTTTACTATAGACGATTTTAAAAGCATTTACTTCTGGGAGTGGTTTCACCGCTTAATAGGCCGTGTTATTGGCTTGGTGTTCTTTTTCCCTTTTGTATATTTTTTAATAACAAAACAGCTAAAAAAATCGACTATAAAAAAATGCATCATTTTATTATGCATGGGTGGTTTTCAAGGCTTTTTAGGTTGGTACATGGTAAAAAGTGGCTTGGTAGATATGCCAGATGTTAGTCATTTTAGACTAGCCGCACACTTAACTGCGGCCTTTTTAACATTCGCTGCAACACTTTGGGTAGCCTTAGATTTAATTTATCCGAGTAAAAAATGGGTTAATTCTAAATATAGAAACCTCATCATAGTCACTTATATCGTACTATTAATTCAGATCATTTATGGCGCCTTTATTGCGGGATTAAAAGCTGGATTGGTGCACAATCATTGGCCATTAATGAACGAAGGTAAATTTATGCACCCTACGGTATACGTAATGGAACCTTTTTATAAAAATCTAATTGAAAACCCTAGTGGTATTCAGTTTGTACACCGCATGCTAGCCTATGTAGTAGTTGGTTTAATTGTTTTACTTTGGTACAAATCGAAGAAATTACAAGTCACAAATAATCAGAAAACAGCTATAAATGCCTTACTTATATTGGTTGTATTTCAATTTATTTTAGGTGTTTCTACTCTACTTTTATACGTTCCAGTTTGGCTTGGCGTATTGCATCAAGTTGGTGCATTTTTCTTATTATCGGCAATGACATTTATGTTACATCGCTTTAGCAAATAATCATAAAAATAGTATCTTTACCCCTTAATTTTTTAGCATGATTTATAGATTTAGAGTAATCTTAGATAACGATACAGAAGAGGATGTCTTTCGCGATTTAGAACTTCGTAAAACAGACACCTTAGAAGATTTACACAATATTATTACCCAAGCTTTTGGTTTTGACGGAACTGAAATGGCATCATTTTACAAAAGTGACGATGAGTGGAATCAGGGTGAAGAATTTTCTTTATTCGATTTAAGCGACGGTCAAGAAGCTGTAAGCTTAATGAATGAAACCGTTTTAGATACGATTGTAAATAGTGAAAACACCAAACTAATCTATGTGTACGATTTCTTTAATATGTGGACTTTCTTCGTAGAGTTAGGAGAAATTGCAAGCGAAGTAGAAGGCGTAGATTATCCTAATTTAATGTTTGTTCACGGTCAAATTCCAGCCGAAGTTCCTGAACGAAACTTCGAAGCTGAGGATGATTTTGACGACTTCAATGAGTTTGAAGACGATATGGATTTAGAAGATTACGACGATTTGGATTTCGACGAAAATTGGAATTAATTACAATATCTTTTTCATGTTAACGTCTTCGTAATTACGTTTTACGAAGGCTAAAGCATGTTTTAAAATTTCGCCCATAGTCTTACAGTATTTAAAATTCATATCTAAGGTATAATCGTAGATAACAGATTTTAATTGCTCTAAATTTTCATCTGTAGAAATTTTATCATGCATCATACAGTCAATTAACTTTGTAAGGCGTTTGTTATAACTAATTACACGTTTAGCTATAATAGAACGCTCTTCAACTTTATATTGATCTATAGAGGCTTCACTAATTTTTTCTTTGACGAGTTTAACCATTTGATAGTTTTCCTTAAAAAACTGTGGTCGGTAAATATTAAATTTACCTTCGTAACATTGTTGGTCAAAATCTATAGCGCGTACTTTATATACAATCTGATCGAAATCGTGAGTCGGAATTACAACATAGTTATAAGAACGCATATCCCCTAATAAACGAATCATACAACGTTCGTTAAATTTTACAAACTCTTTGGCAATTTGTGCTTTTTCTGGCTTTGTACAGTTTGGTAACATATCTTTTATAAACACATCTCCAGGAATACCTGCAATATGCTCTTCAATCAACGTATCTTTATACACCAAAAAGTTAAGACTATTTGGAGATAGCATATGCTCGAGTTCTAAGCCATAGATACGAGAAGCATCGGCCTTTTTAATGTAGAAATGCGTGTAGTTATCGTTTAAAATATTACGCACTTTAATACGGAAGGGTTGCGAATTACCAAAGGTGCAAAAATCAATACTATCTACATTTAGGAATTGAAATATCTTTTCACTACCATCAGAAACCAAGTTTGAATACACCCGCTTTAACGCTAAATCTATTTCCTTTCGGTCGTATTCATTATAATATACCCGAAGCCAAAGTGTGTCTTCATCGTCCTTATCGAAAACGGATATAGCGCCTTGAAAACGTAATAAATCATCGTAAAAAATAGGCAGTTCAAAATTTCTGTTATACTCAGAAAGATATCGGTCTAACTTCTTAATAACAGGAAATGAAGGCTTCTTCTTTGAAATTTTTAAATCATCCATATTCACAAATTTACTCAATTTTCTGCTTTATTTTATTAGCTTGTAACAAATTTAATTGATATTCGTCTTATTAATATAACAACTAAAACCATCCATTTTGGCAGGCATACTTACAATTACCAATCTTACAAAAAAATTCGGTCCACTTACCGCCGTAAATAATCTTTCCTTTACTATAAATAAAGGCAATGTTTACGGGATTTTAGGACCCAACGGAAGCGGAAAATCAACCACGCTCGGAATCGTTTTAAATGTGGTTAACAAAACATCCGGCGATTTTAGTTGGTTTGGTGGCGATGTTTCTACACACGATGCCTTAAAAAAAGTAGGCGCTATTATTGAGCGTCCTAATTTTTACCCGTATATGACGGCTTACCAAAACCTAAAATTGGTATGTAAAATAAAAGGCATCACTTATAGTAAAATTGAAGAAAAACTGGACGTTGTTGGACTGTTAGACAGAAAACACAGTAAGTTTCAATCTTTTTCTTTAGGGATGAAACAACGTTTAGCTATAGCTTCAGCCCTATTAAATGACCCTGAAATTTTAATTTTAGACGAACCTACTAACGGTTTAGATCCGCAAGGAATTCATCAAATTAGAGAAATTATCCGTCAAATTGCTCAGAAAGGAACCACTATATTATTAGCCTCCCACTTATTAGATGAAGTAGAAAAAGTGTGTTCGCATGTTGTTGTATTACGAAAAGGTGTAAAATTATATTCTGGCCGCGTAGACGAGATGATTGCCAGCCATGGCTTCTTCGAATTAAAAGCGGAAGACAACACTTTACTAAAAGGGTTCTTAGAACTTAATGATGCATTTGGAGCCATCACTGAAGAAAACTCCATTTTAAAAGTGCTTTTAAACAAACCTATGGAAGCCTTAGAATTAAACAAAATGTTATTTGAAAGAGGTATTCTTTTATCACATTTAGTAAAACGTAAACAGAGTTTAGAAGAACAATTTTTACAATTAACCGACAACCAATAAGCCAAAAATCAAGACCATGTTACGACTTTTAAATTTAGAATTACAAAAACTTCTACTTAATCGCGCGAGTAAAGTGTTGATTTTTATTTCATTTATTTTACCGTTTACTGTATTAATATTATCATCTATAAAAATAAACTTCTTTGGCTTATTTACGCTTGAATTAGGCGAACTAGGCATTTTTAATTTCCCTATAATTTGGCATATCACCACTTTTTTCGCCTCGCAATTTAAATTTTTCTTTGCCATAGTTGTGGTCAGTATGATTGGGAACGAATACAGTAATAAAACCATTAAACAGAACCTAATCGATGGGCTGAGTAAGAAAGAATTTATCTTATCTAAATTTTATACCATTGTATTTTTCTCTTTAATTGCTACCGTTTTAATTGGAGTTGCAACACTTTGTATTGGGTTATATTACTCAAGTTATAACGAGTTAAGTATTATTTTTAGAGAGACTAATTTCTTACTTGCTTACTTTGTAAAACTTGTTGGATTTTTTAGTTTGTGCTTATTTTTAGCCATGTTGGTAAAACGCTCTGCTTTTGCATTAGGAGGTCTATTTGTTTTATTTATTGTAGAATGGGTGGTTTTCGGGATTTTAACTTGGCAAATAAATTCAGAAATTGCAGAGAAAATACAGCGGTTTTTTCCACTAAAATCCATGTATAATCTTATAAAACAACCTTTTCAGCGTGTAATGATGACGAAATTTCCAGAGAAGTCCGAGATGTTTTACGACTATTCTGTGCACACGTCGGATATTATTATCGTTACAGCGTGGACAGCAATTTTTATCTTTTTGTCATTTAAATTATTAGAGAAAAGAGATTTATAATATCTTTCGGGAGACTACTCGAAAAGTCCTCCCATAAATGAAGAATTATTTAATTGCCATTTTGTTTTTATTACTTGGTATTGTGTATGCGCAATAGGAAGCCGCCAATTGGTATTTTGGTAAATATGCAGGAATAAATTTTAATTCGAATACGAATGAGGTTACTGCCATATTAAATGGACAATTAAATATAAAGGAAGGGTCTTCTTCTATTTCTGATGCGAATGGAAACTTACTATTTTATACCGCTGGTATTACCGTTTACAATAAGAATCACGACATCATGGATAATGGTGCTTATTTGTATGGAGACCCCAAATTATTTTAGATAACAGAAATTTATATCGCGGTGCCTTAAAATTAGGACCTGATGGTAAAATTTATAGAGCTCTTGCGTCAACATATAATATATTACCTTATGTAGGTGTTATAATTAATTCTAATGTGCAAGGTGTATCTGCACAATATGAGCATAATGCTATTAATTTAAGAAGAAACAACTCTACCTAAGGTTTACCTCCATTTATACAATCATTTTTCGACCAAACTATTGACATTATTAATGCTAGCACTGGCATAGTAACTAGCAATTTGTCCTTATGTACCGGAAGTACTTACACTTTAAACGCCGATGAAATTGTTGGAGCAGATTACCAATGGGATTGAGATTCTTATTTCCAATCCCACACGTTTCCAAATCACGGTTATCAATCAAGTAATAATTGCTAAAGTTGAAAATATAAACAACAACACTCTCTAATGGTCAAATATTTAGTTCTCATTTCACTTTAAAACGTTAATATTTCATTTTATATCAATGAAATGCACATTTTACCGATGAAATGCTTTATTTTGCAGATAGAATACTTTTGCCCTCCCAAAATTTTGCAAAATATTCGTGTATGAACTAATAATATTTGATTGTAGCTCGATGAAATTAACTTTTTATATAACCTGTGCTTTTGTCCTTCTATGCAATGTGATGTATTCACAAACAGATGCTGATTTACTTTCTGTAACTCCATCTAACAATGCCGAAAGCTTAATTAATACGAATTTACTATCCGGAAATGGAATTGTAATTTGCGATCCTTCCTCGCCAAAGAATGCTTCAGTTTCAGGAGAATCTTTTTCTAGTTATGGTGCGTTCGAGAGGCGTGCAAATAATTTCCCATTCACTAATGGTATTTTTCTGTCTACAGGAAATGCAAGTGAAGCAGGAAATTCGGTAGTAGAAGCGTTAAACTCAGGATCGACTTCATGGGAAGGAGATTCAGAATTAGAGGCACAACTGGGGATATCTAACACCTATAATGCCACTGTATTAGAATTCGATTTTGTAGCGCTTACAGAAACAATTTCTTTCGATTATGTGTTAGCCTCTCACGAATACGAAAAAAATCATACCATTTGTAATTATGCCGATGGTTTTGCTATTTTAATCCAAAAAGAAGGAGAAACTAGTTTTCAAAATATGGCCGTAATTCCAGATACAAATACCAATGTAAGTACCAAAGAAATTAACGGTACGGCTTGCTCAAATCATATAGAATATTACGAAAATACGGTTTCGCAACTAGAGAGCACCAACTTTTATGGACGTACTAAAACATTAACGGCATCACATACGATTGAGCCTTACACAAAGTATAAAATTAAATTTATTGTTGCCGACCAAAAGGATGTTAATTTTGATACGGCTGTATTTATAAAACAAAGTGAAGTTAATATTGATGTAGACTTAGGTGACAATATAAGTACGTGTTCTGATGTAGAATTGACTCCTAATCTAAATTCAAATGACACAGTAAACACGGCTAACCTTACAGGCCTTACGTATACATGGTATAAAGATGGCGTTAATGTATCCAATGCCTCTACTTATACAGCAACGACTGCTGGGAATTACAAGGTAGAGGTTAAAGTTTACGAACCAGACTGTTTAAACGGACGAAGCAACATTAATGTATTTACAATTTCCGACGATATAACAATCGATTATATTCCAAATACATCCATTGCACTTGGACTTCAAGATGAATTTGAACGTTGCAGTTCTATAACAGAACAATTTATTCTAGACGAATTCAACAATTATATTAAAGCGCAAATTCCTAATAATGCTAATTCGTATAGCATTAAATATTATCGTAATGGAAACAATATAAGAGATATAGATATTGCTCCAGGGAACACCGAAACCATTACAGCCATTGCTACTAGATCAAGTACAGCATGTGCATATACCTTTACCTTTCCGTTATCGGTAAACGAAATACCAAATCCTCAACCTCAAACTATAACCCGATGTGATAATGATTTAGAGTTTAATTTGGCATCATACAACAACTTATTTAACTCAGGTAATGCTACAGATTTCACTGTTACCTATCACTACACCCAATATCAAGCCGAACAAGGTTCGCAACCTATTTCCTCTCCTTATGTAGGAAGTAGAACTCAGTTATATGTTAGAGTTACCAGTAACAGCACCTCATGTGCAGGAACAACAACATTAACTTTAGATGAAACTGATAGCATAGAACTTTACAATGCTAGTAGTACTGTAATTTCGGGGTGTACCTCTACTCCTGGAGGAGGAATTACCACAGCAGAATTAGATATAGCTACAGATGAATTATTAAACGGTCAAGATCGAAGCCAACTCATTATATCCTATTTTAAGTATGAACAAGATGCCACAGATAATATAAATAAACTAGAAGGCGCTAATCTAGACGCTTACCTAGATAACGAGCCTACAATAATTTTTATTCGTGTAGAACCTCTTGGAGGTGGCTGTCCTGCTATTGCTCACATCGATATTTATCCAACTATTTCATTAAATTTTTCGGCTATTGAAAATTATGCGGTATGTGGAGGAAACTCCTTTAACTTAATTCAGATTGCCAATGATATTAAAAGCAAGATTCAAAATCTTACAGTAACTTTTTACGATGGCAACCCTAGTAGTAGTACGTCTAGTGTAATTGCACAAATAGCAGATTATACCATTCCAGATTTAAATGGAGATGGCATAGAAGACGACTCCCAAACCATCTATGTTAAAGTGGAAGATCCAGATTGCGGTCAAATTTCGACCAATTTCGAAATTTTTAAAGCACCAGGAATAGTCTACAGGGACCGACCATTTATACCTTTAATTTGTTATAACGATAGGGTAATCGATTTAAAAACGTATAAAGATTTAATAATTGATAATAGTAATGATGATAGCATCGAAATCCAATATTATCTAACTGAAGAAAATCGTGACTTAGACGAGAACGAACTTCCTATAGATTATCTAGATCATACAGATATTATAAATGGTATATTATATGCTAGAGTCACTAAAATAGGTGTTACGGACGGAATTCTTATTGGTAATTGTTTTGATGCTATAGACATAGTTATTGACGTGGTAGATATGCCTCAGGTTAATTTAACCTACACAGATTTCCAATATTGCGTTACTAATCCCGAGTTAGAAGTTACCCTAGATTTAGTCGAAGCAGAATTAACAGATATTATTAATAACGATACTGTAAATTCACATATTGCGGCTCAGGATATCGATATAAAATTTTACGAAAACCTAAGTGATGCCGAAGCAGGAAATTCTAATTTTTTAGATCCTAATGTTTATACAACAACTACTAATACAATTTATAGTCGAGTTACTAATAAGAGAGATATATCGATTTGCCCAGTAATAGATCCTATAAATATCGCTGTATTTCTACAACCCGAATTTAATAAAATAGATTTTTTTGAATGCGATATCGAAGTTGTACCAGTAAGAAATATACATTTAGATCAATTGTTTAACCATTATATAGCATCTGAGATTGAGGTGACTTTCTATGATGGGGATAATAATCCCTATACTATTAATTCTCAAATATCTGTACCATACAACGAGACCATAACAATTTATGCGATTGCCAGAAATAAGAATAATACACTATGCGACAATCCGGTTAGGCAGGCAATTACTTTAAGAACAGGAGAAACACCAGCCCCAATACCTTTCGATTTATCGGTATGTGTGATTCCTGGCCAAACTTACACCGAAATTAATTTAGACAATATTGAAGCGGAGTTAGAATCGCTTACAGGCGTATCTCTAGATGTTTCATTTTATGAAAACGAAGCCGAAGCCGAAGCCTCTTTGAATACTTTTATATTAAACACAAATGCTTATCAAATTCCTACAACTCCATCAAGGCATAATCTTTTTGTCCAAATAAAAAACCCAGGAACAGAGTGCTTTATTGTTCAAACACTATTAATTAGGATTAACAATACACCTAATTTCACTAGTGCATATATTGAACCTATGTGTGCAACTGACTATATTGGTGATAACATTGTATTTAATTTGCAAAATACCGTTACAGACATTACTTATAAAACCGGTTATAATGCTCCTTTAATTTACTTTTTTGAAGATATTGATGATGCTTACTCACTCAACATTTCAAATCAGATTACCAATTCTTTAGAACCAGATCAGATCTATGTAAAACCTGTTAATGTTGATACTATTTACGTGGTGGCTAAAGATCCAGATACCGATTGTTTCGAAGTACAAACATTAGCATTAGTTGTTAATTACCCTCCTGACACAAAAGATTTAACAGATTTTGAATTCTGCGATGATGGCTCTGGCACACTATTTTTAAAAGAAATAGACAACCGTTTAGTTTACGATCTAAACTCAAGTAACATTACATATCACAAAACACAGGCAGATGCAACTTCTGGAACTAATCCGTTAAGCGATATTTACGATTATACAACTCCAATTAATGGCACTGAGATTCATGCTAGAATTAGCAGTATAGCTACAGGTTGTTATTTTACAAAACCTATAACGTTACAACCTAACTCCAATGGTACAGCGTTAAATGTAACTGCCAGTGCTTCTTTTTTCCAAAATACAAATACCATTACGGTAGATGTCCTTGGAGGAACCGGAAATTATGTATACAGCTTAGATCATGGAGATTTTCAGACATCTAACATTTTTACAGATGTAACTATTGGAAGTCACACCGTATTTGTAAGTAACGACTTAGGTTGTTCTGAAGGAGTTACAACAGTAACCGTTGTAGATATTCCAAAGTTTTTCACACCTAACCAAGATGGTTATAATGATACTTGGCACATTATCGGAATTGAAAACTTAGCTGAGGTTGAAGTACAAATTTTCGATCGCTTTGGTAAACTGCTCACAGTGCTTAATAAAAATAACAATCCCACATTTGAAGATGGCTGGAATGGATCGTTTAATGGAGCACCAATGCCTACAGACGATTATTGGTATGTGGCAAGAATTAATAACGGAACTCAAGATTTTGAACGTAGTGGCCATTTCACGTTAAAACGATAATAAAACTGCACATTACTTTTATTTTTCTCCATTCAAAATGTTTAAATTTGTGATATGCGATTTAAAATAAAATCAGAATTCGAACCTACCGGAGATCAGCCTTCTGCAATTAAACAATTAACAGAAGGCATTAACAACGACGAGAAATACCAAACACTTTTAGGTGTTACGGGCTCAGGGAAAACCTTTACCGTTGCTAATGTTATCCAAGAAGTACAACGTCCTACCCTAGTTTTGGCACACAACAAAACTTTAGCAGCACAGCTGTACTCAGAGTTCAAACAGTTTTTCCCAGATAATGCTGTAGAATATTTTGTGTCTTACTACGATTATTATCAGCCTGAAGCTTACATTCCGGTTTCCGGAACGTATATTGAAAAGGATTTATCTATAAACGAAGAAATAGAAAAATTACGATTAAGCACTACCTCATCCCTACTTTCTGGAAGACGCGATGTATTAGTAGTGGCTTCCGTATCCTGTTTATATGGTATTGGTAACCCTGTAGAGTTTCAGAAAAACGTAATTTCTTTGGAACGCGATCAAGTCATCTCCAGAACCAAATTATTACATCGTTTAGTACAAAGTTTGTATTCTAGAACCGAAGCAGAATTTAATCACGGAAGTTTTAGAATTAAAGGAGATACCGTAGATATATTTCCGAGCTATGCCGATGATGCTTTTAGAATTCATTTTTTCGGAGATGAAATTGAAGAAATTGAAGCTTTTAATGTGCAAACCAACGAAATTATAGAGAAGTACGATCGTCTTACCATCTATCCAGCGAATATGTTTGTAACCTCTCCAGATGTACTTCAGGGAGCCATAAAGAATATTCAAGATGATTTAGTAAAACAACACGATTACTTTAAGGACATCGGAAAACATTTAGAAGCGAAACGTTTAAAAGAACGTACCGAATTTGACCTAGAGATGATTCGAGAATTAGGGTACTGTTCTGGAATAGAAAACTATTCTAGATATTTAGATGGAAGACAGCCGGGAACACGGCCATTCTGTTTATTAGATTATTTCCCAGATGATTTTTTAATGGTGGTAGATGAAAGTCACGTGACCATTTCGCAAGTACATGCCATGTATGGAGGCGATAGAAGCAGAAAAGAAAACTTAGTAGATTATGGCTTTAGATTGCCAGCCGCTATGGATAACCGTCCACTTAAATTCGAAGAATTCGAAGCCTTGCAGAATCAAGTCATTTATGTTAGTGCGACACCCGCAGATTACGAATTAGAAAAGAGTGATGGTATTTTTGTCGAGCAAGTTATTCGTCCGACAGGGCTTTTAGATCCTATAATCGAAGTACGTCCTAGCTTAAACCAGATAGATGATTTAATTGAAGAGATTCAGCTTCGTATAGAAAAAGACGAGCGTACGCTAGTTACGACCCTTACTAAGCGTATGGCAGAGGAGCTTACTAAGTATCTAGACCGCATTCAGATTCGCTGTCGTTACATCCATAGTGATGTCGATACTTTGGAGCGCGTAGAAATCATGCAAGATTTAAGAAAAGGATTATTTGATGTATTGGTTGGAGTAAACCTATTACGTGAAGGTTTAGATTTACCTGAAGTGTCTTTAGTGGCCATTTTAGACGCCGATAAGGAAGGTTTTTTACGTTCGGCAAGATCTTTAACTCAAACTGTAGGTCGTGCAGCAAGGAACTTAAATGGTAAAGCCATTATGTATGCCGATAAGATTACAAAGAGTATGCAGAAAACAATTGATGAAACTGAGTATAGACGCGCAAAACAAATCAATTACAACACGGCAAATAATATGGTGCCAACCGCACTAAACAAAAGTTTAGATAGTGCTCTAGCCAAAAACTCTGTAAGCACGTATAGTTATGAATTGGAAGCGCTTAAAGCTGCAGAACCTGAAAGCGAATATTTAACGAAGCCTCAATTGGAACAAAACATTCGCGATAGACGTAAATTAATGGAAGCGGCCGCAAAAGAATTAGACTTTGTTAATGCAGCTAAATTCCGTGACGAAATAAAAGTTTATCAAGAAAAGCTTGAGAAATTAAAACAATAGCAATTACAGGTGGTTATTTAATTGTACTGAACTTTAAATATATCGATTAACACATCTGCTGGTACCATATTATTGGGAAAACCATCCATTAAGTGTAAGACTTTATTTGTAGAATCATGACTTAATCCCATACGAAGCCCATAGTTAAAGAATAAAATATCGTCTTTTTGCAGCCGTTTATTATCTAAGTTTAATAACAGCACCAAACGGTAAAATTGCACAATGCGCTCACTATAAGACTCTAGATTTTTATAAATAATAGGATTGTTAATAAGATATTCGAAATCTGATCGAGAAATATTCAGCTGTTTAGAAACACTTAAAAGAAAATTATATTTTAAAGATATTATTTCATCCGTTTTGGCGAATGCAATCATTTCAGAAAGCAAGCTCAATTTCTCAATGCGATTTAACATGTAAAGGAATCTTGATTATTATTGTTCTAAAGTTAATTATAATAGGTATTTTATAATCGCATATATAATGTAACTTGTCGAAAATTTAATAATTTTAATATGTTATTACCTACACCAACACATCATAACATACTCACTATTTGCAAGTTAAACACTGTATCTCCTGAAATTTTGAATAAAAACAAAATAACAACATACATTTAACTACTTTTAAATACCAGAAAAGGTCACATTAAAAAGATACCGTAGTTTTGTACTACTACCGAAAATATAGATTTTAGAAATATAAAAAATTGAAATATGACAAATAATGATGTTCTTAAAAAATTACGAGTTGCTCTTAAATTAAGAGACGATGATATCGTGAAGATTTTAGAATTAGTAGATTTTAGAATCAGTAAAAGTGAATTGGGAGCTTTTTTCAGAAAGGAAGATCATCCAAAATACATGGAATGTGGCGATCAGATTTTAAGGAACTTTTTAAACGGATTAGTGATTCATTTACGAGGGCCATTGCCTAAAAAAGATGCCCCTAAAAAAAGTGAAACGGGTAAAAAGGCTGTTAAGAAATCTGAAACTAAGAAAACATCGTAAGAACATCTCTTCTTATACACCCATAAAAAAAGCGTCTAATCCTTAAGATTAGACGCTTTTATTTTATATAACAGTAAACTGTGTTTTAGATTATGCTAAAACCTGTTGTACTTTATCTGCTGCTTCTTGGAATTGTGTAGCACTCATTACATCTAATCCAGAATTATCGATTAATTCTTTAGCAATGTCTGCATTGGTTCCTTGTAAACGTACAATAATTGGTACATTAATATTCCCCATGTTTTTGTAAGCATCGATAACACCTTGCGCTACTCTATCGCAACGTACAATACCTCCAAAAATGTTAATAAGGATGGCTTTTACGTTAGGGTCTTTTAAAATAATTTTAAAAGCAGCCTCTACACGTGCAGCATCAGCAGTACCTCCAACATCTAAAAAGTTAGCTGGTTCTCCACCTGCTTGCTTAATTAAATCCATTGTTGCCATTGCTAAACCAGCACCATTAACCATACACCCAACATTACCGTCTAAGTCTACATAGTTTAATCCTAATTTTCCTGCTTCAACTTCAATAGCACTTTCTTCACGTATATCACGTAAATCAAGGTAATTTTTATGTCTGTATAATGCATTGTCATCAATAGTAACTTTAGCATCTACAGCAAGAATCTTATTATCGCTAGTTTTTAAAACTGGGTTAATTTCAAATAAAGAAGAATCAGACTCTACATAAGCTTTGTAAAGGTTTGTAACGAATTTCGTCATTTCTTTAAACGCATTCCCAGATAATCCTAAGTTAAACGCAACACGTCTTGCTTGGAAAGGTAAGATACCTACTGTAGGATCGATTTCTTCTGTAAAAATTAAATGTGGTGTTTCTTCTGCAACAGTTTCAATATCCATTCCACCTTCAGTAGAATACATAATCATGTTACGGCCAGTCGCACGATTTAATAAAACCGATACGTAAAACTCTTCTGTTTCAACTTCTCCAGGATAGTATACATCTTCAGCAACTAATACTTGGTGTACTCTTTTACCTTCTGCAGATGTTTGTGGAGTGACAAGGTCCATACCTATAATCTCACCAGAAATTTGTTCTACTTCTTGTAAATTCTTGGCTAATTTAACACCACCACCTTTACCTCGTCCACCAGCGTGAACTTGGGCTTTAACTACGAACCAGCTCGTACCTGTTTCCGATGTTAATTGTTTTGCTGCTACAACTGCGTCTTGAGCACTTTGTGCTACAATACCGCGTTGAATACGTACGCCAAAACTATTTAAAATTTCTTTTCCTTGATATTCGTGTAAGTTCATTAGTATTTTAATTTATTGCTTCACAAATGTAATCAACGAATATGTTTTAACCAATATTTTTTATCATCTATATAAAGATAATATCAATACCGCATTCTTTTCTTTGTTTTTTTGACAAATAATAAGTCTTAAACTGACAAAAACTTTATAGATTTGCGGCAAATTTAATTTATCATAAAATGAATAATAACACTTTATTAAAAATTGCAAGTGACTTTGGAAGTCCGGTGTATGTGTACGACTCTGAAAAAATAGTATCACAGTATAAACGTTTAACATCTGCATTTAATAAGGTGAAACAGGTAAAGGTGAATTATGCCGTAAAAGCGTTATCTAATATTTCTATACTGAAATTAATGAAAACCTTAGGTGCTGGCCTTGATACTGTATCTATTCAGGAAGTTCAATTGGGTTTAAAAGCAGGATTTTCTGCAGACCAAATTATATTTACGCCTAACGGTGTGTCTCTTGAAGAAATTGAAGAAGCATCTAAATTAGGAGTTCAAATAAATATTGATAGCTTATCTATCTTAGAGCAATTCGGAACAAAACATCCTAATGTTCCTGTTTGTATTCGTATTAATCCGCATGTTATGGCTGGAGGAAATGCTAATATTTCTGTTGGACATATAGATTCTAAGTTTGGTATTTCTGTACATCAGATTCCGCATATCTTAAGAATTGTAGAAAACACAGGGATGCATATTAACGGAATTCACATGCATACAGGTAGTGATATTTTAGATATCGATGTCTTTTTATATGCGAGTGAAATCTTATTTGATACAGCTAAACATTTTAAAGATTTAGACTTTTTAGATTTCGGATCTGGTTTTAAAGTCCCTTATTCTAAAGGTGATATTGAAACTAATATTGAAGAATTCGGAACAAAATTATCTAAACGCTTTAACGAATTCTGTAAAGAATACGGCAAAGAATTAACCTTAGGTTTCGAACCAGGTAAGTTTTTAGTAAGTGAATCTGGAGTATTTTTAGCTAAAGTAAACTCTGTGAAACAAACCACATCGACTGTATTTGCACAAATCGACTCAGGTTTTAATCATTTAATTCGTCCGATGCTTTACGGCTCACAACATGTAATTACAAACATATCTAATCCTAAAGGACGCGAGCGTTTTTATTCTGTTGTTGGGTATATATGCGAAACAGATACATTCGCAAACAACCGTAGAATTTCAGAAATTACGGAAGGCGACATTATTGGATTCCAAAATGCTGGAGCCTACTGTTATTCTATGGCTTCTAACTATAACTCACGTTTTCGTCCTGCCGAAGTGCTTTGGCATAAAGACAAAGCATTGCTAATTAGAGAGCGAGAAACTATAGAGGACATTTTAAAAAATCAAATCGAAGTTACCATATAACAACCAAAAGCGTTAACCTAAACAGTTAGCGCTTTTTTTATGGCTTATTACAAACGTCTTTAAATAAAAATATCCTGCAGAATAAAAGTTCGTTTTATAAAGCAGGATATCTAGTATTAACTTGGTGTATTTCTATTCTACAAATACAAGATCTGAATTGTAGAAACCTCCCATATTCTTTTTACGTTTTGCAGATTGCTCTACTATTAAATTTGCAATAGTATTTAAATTACGTAGTTCACAAATCTGAACGGATAACTTAGATCCCACATATAAATCTTGAGTAGAATCTTCCACATAGCGCAAGTGTTTCGCGGCTTCTTTTAGCTTACTATTGGTTCTTACAATAGCGACTAAATCGGACATGATATGCTGAATTGTGTTTCTGTAATGTGTAATTAATATAAGCTCTTTAGGTGTAGATGTCCCATCGTCGTTCCAATCTGGCGCATTGACATTTACTGGTTTTACCTCATCTACATTTTCTATAATATGATCGGCAATGTGATTGGCATACACTAAGGCTTCCAACAAAGAATTAGACGCTAGTCTGTTCGCACCGTGCAAACCTGTACTTGTACATTCTCCTGCCGCGTATAAATCTTCTATAGTAGACTCTCCGTTCTTATTCACTTCTACACCGCCACAAGCATAGTGACATGCAGGAACAACAGGAATCATATGCTTTCTAATATCTATACCAATGCCTAAACACTTTTCATTTATATTAGGAAAATGTTTTATAAAAGCCTCATAATCTAAATGTGTACAATCTAAATATACGTGACGTTCTCCGGTAGTATGTATTTCGTTATCTATAGCTCTGGCAACAATATCTCGGGGTGCTAATTCTCCGCGTTCATCGA
Organism: Formosa bonchosmolovskayae; assembly: GCF_051016085.1. Lineage (GTDB taxonomy): Bacteria > Bacteroidota > Bacteroidia > Flavobacteriales > Flavobacteriaceae > Formosa. Next base: position 2,192,873 of record NZ_CP174605.1, on the reverse strand, counting down.
TGGCTAACATAAAACGTTCGCCTTTCTTGTTTTTAAGGTGTGCTCCAAATCCGCGAACAGCTTCAGAAATTAAAAACGACGGACTTTGTTCTGGTTCAAATAAAGCCGTAGGGTGAAATTGCACAAACTCCATTCCTCTAATTTTTGCCAAAGCGCGATACGCCATAGCAATTCCATCTCCTGTTGCAATTAACGGGTTGGTTGTAGACGCATAAACTTGTCCGATTCCACCAGCGCATAAAATGGTTTTATTAGCAATATAAGGTTCGATTGCATTTGTCTTCTGGTTCATTATGTATGCCCCATAGCAACGAATATTATTTATATCTTCTCCAGAATCTTTTAATTGGTGATCGGTTATTAAATCGATAGCAAAATGATACGGTAACACTTTAATATTCTCCAGACTTGCTACCTGATCTAAAAGCGTACGTTCTATTTCTAACCCTGTAATATCTTTGTGGTGAATAATACGATTCGCAGAATGACCTCCTTCTTTACCTAAGTCGAATGCGCCAGTTCCATCGTAATCAAAATCGGCTCCCCAAGACATTAATTGCCTCATACAATCTGGAGCTTCTTCAATTACCATTTTTACAACTTCACGATCGTTATGGTATTCTCCCGCAATCATCGTATCCTCAATATGATCCTCGAACGAATCTAATTTATCCCAAACTACGGCGATACCGCCTTGAGCATATTTTGTATTCGATTCACTTTTATTGGCTTTAGTAACAACTAAAATTTCTTTATTTGGTAAAGATTTTGCCAAACGAATGGCTGTAGTAAGACCTGCAACTCCCGATCCTAATATTAAATAATCTGTATTATTTTGACTCATTTTTTATTTTATGAGATGTCTAACATGCGTTGAATAGGAAGTAAAGCACGTTTCTGAATTGCTTCGTCTACATGAACTTCTGGCAATTCATGCTTCATACATGTATAAAGCTTTTCGAGTGTATTCATTTTCATATAAGCACATTCGCTACATGCACATGTATTATTCTCTTTTGCTGGTGCCGGAATTAAAATTTTATTAGGAACTTCTTTTTGCATTTCATGTAAAATACCAGCTTCGGTAGCTACAATAAATTCGTTTGCAGGATTGGTTTTTACATAATTAATAAGTCCCGCTGTAGAGCCTACATACTCAGCTATTTTTAATAAATGAGCTTCAGATTCTGGGTGAGCAATAATTTTAGCATTCGGATTTTCTTTATGAACCGCTAATAGTTTATCCATTGAAAATGCTTCATGCACAATACAAGCACCGTCCCACAATACCATATCACGACCTGTTTCCTTTTGAATCCAAGCGCCTAAATTTTTGTCTGGAGCAAATATAATAGGCTGATCTAATGGTACCGAATCTACTATTTTTTTAGCATTAGACGATGTACAACATAAATCACTAAGAGCCTTTACCTCTGCCGATGTATTTACATAAGTAATAACAATATGACCTGGATATTTTTTCTTAAATGTTGCAAGATCTTCGGCACTACAAGAGTCTGCTAAAGAGCAACCCGCATTTAAATCGGGTAGAATAACTTTCTTAGTCGGATTTAAAATTTTTGCAGTCTCCGCCATAAAATGAACCCCTGCAAATACAATTAAGTCAGCATCGGTTTCTGCCGCTTTATAAGACAACCCTAAACTATCTCCAACATAATCTGCTAAATCTTGAATCACTGGTTCCTGATAATAATGCGCTAAAATCACAGCATTCTTCTCTTTTTTCAGCCTTTTAATCTCCGCCACATAATCTATATTCTTTGCATCTTCCGATACAGGAATATATCCCAACTTCTCAATACTTTCTTTTACAGAATCCATAATCATTATTAAAATTGAACGGTAAAATTAATGAATTTTATAATGTTTATTTAATGTTTTAATAGCATATTTTCTTTTTTGTAAGAATATGATTTCAATGTAAAGTTAAAACCCAATGATATATTTCCTGAAATTGAAAAAATTTAGAATACTTTAAACTGATATGTAATCCGTTTAACGCTAAATAAAACACTAACCTAATGATTCACAACACATTTAGAAAGCAAATTGTAAATTATAGAAAAATGAAGATAATTCTGGTATAGTATTAAAGAATAGATTAGTTGAAATTATTTAGAAAACACAATATATTCTAAGTCAGGAATTAGAGAACCTCATATATAAAAAAATAAAACACCTCTAAACCTAGATTTAGAGGTGTTTTGGTTTATTGATATTTAGCTTCCTTTTAAACGCTATTCAAGAGTTAAGTATTAAAACAACCTACTCTCTCACAGTACCTGAAAAATGATTTATATTAGGGTTTATAGGATTCCCACTCATTCTTCTAATGGTAACTATTTGACCACAATGCCAAACAGAATCTTCAATTGGTCCGTTAATCGCATTCCAGAACGGAACAGTTCGCTCTCCCTTCGGACTTTTAAAAATCATATCGAAAGGTTTTAAATCGTTTGCTTCTTTTAAAATATCCGAAGCCGTTTTTAGGTTGTTTAATGTTTGCGCTCTTAATTCACTATAGGTTAACGGCCGTTTTAAGGTTTCATTTACATGAGGTACCTTTAAGGCTGCATCGCGAAGTATAGCCGATAAACCATGAATGTGCGTCATAAGCTCTAATGGAGATCGCATTTCTGTATTTAATTTAAAATCTAAATCTGTTGCAGACAAACCTTCAGTTGCCCAATAGAATCGGAATCCTAGGCCATCAATTGCGCGACCAACAACTGTTCCTGCTGTGTATGTTTCTGAATGCTCGGGAATTTCGTAATACGGCAACTTAGAATCCGTTTGTGCTACTATTGACATATTAAAAAGTAAAAAAAATAATATTGGTAAAGATTTCATTTAAAATAGAATTATATCCCGTGAGTATCGAACAAATAAACCAATGCCGTCATAGAAGCGGCTCCTAATTCTAATTCGCGTTTATTAACAGCATCAAACGTATCGTTTGCCGCATGATGATGGTCGAAATAGCGCTGAGAATCTGGTCTTAAACCTGCTGTAATATTGGTATCGGTTTTTAACGGACGTACATCTGCTCCAGCACCACCTTGAATAAAATAATGAATAAGATAAGGCTCGAATAATGGCTTCCAACCTAATATCTTATTAAAAGATGCCTCGGTACAATCGAAAGAAAATCCTCTTGGAGTAAAACCACCTGCGTCACTTTCTAGAGACACCACATGTTTCTCACCTTTAGACTTGGCTTCTTTAGCATATTCGGTTGCTCCTCGCAATCCGTTTTCTTCATTCATAAACATAACCACACGTATACTGTGTTTCGGTTTAATTTTTAAGGTTTTAAATAATCGAAGTACTTCCATAGATTGTACAATTCCTGCTCCATCATCGTGAGACCCATCGCCTAAATCCCAAGAATCTAAGTGGCCTCCAACGATAATATATTCATTTGGAAATTGAGAACCTGTAATCTCTCCGATAACATTATAAGATTTCACGTCTTCTAATTGCTTACAATTTTGCTTAAAATAAAACTGAAGCGATGTATCTAACTTTAGCATGGTACTTAATAAATTCGCATCCTTGGTACTAATTGCCGCTGAAGGAATACGCTTAGACACTGGTAAATCCTCGTAGGTCATACTTCCGGCGTGTGGTAGGTTGTCTATATTTAAAGTCATAGATCTTACAATAACGCCTACAGCACCATATTTAGCAGCCTCTACAGCTCCCATGTAACGCTGATCGACACAGCCGCCATACGCAGAGAATGTATTAATTAAATCGGCTTGCATTGGACGATTATAAAACACTATTTTTCCTTTAACACCTTCCTCGCCTAAAGCTTTTAACTCTTCAAAACTTTTAACTTCTACTACGCTTGCAGTAACACCTAATGGATTAGTAGATACAGATCCGCCTAGTGCACAAATGTTAACGTTTGTCGTTTCGCCGCTTCCTGCTTTTATGTATGCAAATTCCTTCGCTCCTCGCACCCATTTAGGCACCATAACAGGTTGTAACCAAACTTTGTCTAATCCCAAGGAATCCAACTCTGCTTTTCCCCATTCTACAGCGCGTTCTGCATTTAAAGACCCGGATAAACGTCCTCCAATATCCATGGATAATGTTTCTAGCCAAGTATAACTTTTACCATCGACTAAAGCGGTTTTGTAAATTTGTTTTAAGACGTCTTCATCTGTTTGACTAAAAACTTGACAACTTAAACATAAGGCAATCAGAACAATTAATTTTTTCATATAATTTTTTATCTATACTGTAATAATGATATTAATAGGATATAACTACTCGCTTTTTAATTGCTTTTTATAAGCTTCTATATTCGATTCAGTTTCAGGATCTAATTGAGGTTCTTTAATATCGTCATACTTTTTAAGTGTTTCGTAAAGAATGTTAGCCACAATTAAACGTGCTGTGGGCTTATCGTCTGCAGGAATATTATACCAGGGTGCATTAGCTGTAGAGGTTCTGTTTATGGCATCTTCGTAACATGTCTGATAATTATCCCATAACGCGCGTTCCTTAAGATCGTCTGCCGAGAACTTCCAGTTTTTATTTTTCTTTTCTAATCTACGAATCAGTCTATCACGTTGTTCGTCTTTAGAAAGATTTAAAAAGAACTTAAATATAATGGTTCCACTATTTGAAATTGTTTTCTCAAAATTCACAATTTCATTAAAACGATTATCCCAAAAGGCCTCATTTACTTCAGACAATTCGGTAACCGTAGGAATGTTTTCTCCTAAAATATAATTTGGATGCACACGTGTAACTAGAACATTCTCGTAATGTGTTCTATTAAATATACCAAACTTTCCTCGGGCTGGTAAACGCACATAATGACGCCATAAATAATCGTGTTTTAATTCTAATTCTGTAGGCGATTTAAAACTATGACAATCTATACCTCTTACATTAAAATCTTTAAATACTTCGCGAATTAAACTGTCTTTTCCAGCGGTATCCATACCCTGAAAACATACTAAAACCGAATACTTCCCATGCGCATACATCGTGTTTTGCCATTCGCCTAATTTAACCCTAATCTTTTCTAATTGCTTTTCAATCTTTTTCTCCGAGGCATCTAAATCGACTTTAGTTTTTAGATTTTTGATGTCGATTTTAGAATCAATTTTAAAGTCTTTTAAGTGAATATCTTTCATAGTACGAATAGGATTTTGGCTTATAGTACTACTAAAAAACAAAAATGGTTTGTATTAATAGCATAATTGTGAAGTTTTTTAGAATTTTTAACTATAAAAATTTAAGTAAAACATAGGATTTACAGTCATATTTCGCAAACCATTCTTTTCTATCTTTACACCTAATTATTATCTTTAAATTCTATCGTTTTTTTAATACCAAAAAATCAATAACGAGAAGCCCTTGTCTACCCCAATTACACCTTTGGTGAAGACGATTTATTATACACTCTAAATTGGCTAGAAAACAGATTAGATTTTTTAGACACCTATTTTGAAAACGTATTATCATCAGAAGAAACGCATATAAACAGCCTCACTATATATCCTAATCCAGCAATACACAAACTAAACATACCTAATTACAGTCGGATATTTGGTAAACCTTTTAAGATTTACAATACCCTTGGTCAACTTTCTGGGGAAGGTATAATTGAAAGTAATTATATTTCTGTCGATTATTTACAAGCTGGTGTATATGTATTGCATATAGAGCATGAGACTTTTAAATTCATTAAATCATAAAGTCATAAAGTCATAAAGTCATTAATAATATAAAATGTATTCGAGTAAGTAAAAAAGTAAGGCTCTAATCGATATGATTAGAGCCTTACTTTTTTAAGAATGAATTCTTTTATTTAGTCGCATATAATTTTACATCGTTTTCCTCGACAGTATCACCACTTAAAATAATTAAGCGTTCCACCACATTTCGAAGTTCACGAATATTCCCAGACCAATCGTAAGATTTTAATAGTTTTAAAGCGCCGTCCGAAAATTCCTTTTTAACAGTGCCTTGTTCTCCTGCAATCTTTTCGGAGAAATAATTAATTAACAAAGGAATATCGTCTCGTCTATCGTTTAAGGCTGGTACCTGAATGAGAATAACCGCCAACCTGTGATATAAATCTTCTCGAAAACGACCTTCTTCAATTTCTGTTTTTAAATTCTTATTTGTTGCTGCTAAAACCCGAACATCAACCTTAATATCTTTATCGCTTCCTACACGTTGTACGCGATTTTCTTGAAGTGCTCTTAGAACTTTTGCTTGAGCCGACAAACTCATATCACCAATTTCATCTAAGAAAATAGTTCCACCATTAGCAGCTTCAAACTTACCCGCTCGATCTTTATTTGCACTTGTAAAAGCACCTTTAACATGACCGAATAATTCGCTTTCTATTAATTCACCCGGAATCGCAGCACAATTCACTTCTACCATCGGTCCGCCAGCACGTTCACTCTTTTGGTGCAACCAATGCGCCACAAGCTCCTTCCCTGTTCCATTAGCTCCCGTAATAAGCACACGAGCTTCTGTTGGTGCTACTTTATCTATAATATCTTTTATATTAGAAATGGCATCACTCTCCCCGATCATTTGGTAATTCTTACTCACCTTAGTTTTAAGAATCTTATTTTGCACCACCAACTCTTTTCTATCTAAAGCATTTCTAACCGTATTTAATAATCGGTTTAAATCTGGCGGTTTTGATATGTAATCGAACGCGCCCAAACGCATAGTATGCACGGCAGTATCTAAATCTCCATGCCCCGAAATCATGACCATCGGAATTTCTGGTTTTATAAGCTTAGTGGCTTCTAAAACTTCGACACCATCCATTTTAGGCATTTTAATATCGCATAATACTAAGTCGTAATCCTCGTTTTTAATCTTTTCGATTCCAACTAAACCGTCTTCAGCTTCTTCTAAATGATATGTTTCGTTTTCTTCGGAAAGAATTTTAATTAAAACTCTTCGAATTGCTGCTTCATCTTCAATAATTAAAATTTTTGGCATAACATTTTTTTTATAATGATGTTGACAACATATCAACTTTGTTTTAAATTCTTTAATCTATTTCATTTTCTTTCTAACGCTAGTACATATATCCTACGTTAGCTTTGTAAGAAAAATGAATCATAAAAATAAAGAACGAAATATAATTTTTAATATTTAATCCATTTAATAAGCTCCTTGTACGTCGGTTTTTTACCATACATTAGAATCCCAACACGATAAATTTTCGCAGCGAACCAAACGGTAAGTAAAAAAGATCCTATTAAAAGTAACAGCGATAATAGCTGTTGCCATATAGGAACACCAAACGGTATTCGCATTAGCATAACTACCGGAGAAGTTAAAGGAATAAATGAAAATATTGTAGACACAATGCCGTGCGGATCTTCGATAACGGTAAAGAAACCAATATAAACAGATAATACCAATGGCATTAATATAGGAAATACAAACTGTTGTGTATCGGTTTCATTATCTACTGCAGCACCAATTGCCGCATACATTGAGCTGTATAGTAAATACCCTGCGATAAAGAACAATACAAATGCTATGATTAAATTGGCTAATGGCAGATGATAAAAGCCTGACAGAATAGTTTCTATCTGACCGTTTAATTGCTGATCGACTAGAGATTGTTCTATAACTTGCTTTTGGGGAGATTGAGACATATCTATTCCGAAAACAACCCCAACTAAGGCTGTTAAAATCCCTCCTAAAATAATCCAAATAATAATTTGTGTTATTCCTGCTAACGATGTGCCTATAATTTTACCCAACATGAGTTGCATGGGTTTCACAGACGAAATAATTACTTCGATAACGCGACTGGTTTTTTCTTCAATCACACTACGCATGATCATGTTACCATAAATAATGATAAACATAAATAACAAATACCCTGCGGCACCACCAAATGCAAGTTTAATGATACTTTCGACCTTAGAGGTTTTCTCTCCCGAAAAATTTTCTTGTACAATACTAACTTCAATTTTAGCAGATTCTATTTTATCTAAGTCGACGCCAACTTGTACCAATTTCACATCGGTAAGAGATTTTTCAACTTTACTCTCTAAAGTGGTAACAACCGACAAGGAAGGTGATTCTTCTGAGTAAAACTTGACATGTTTCTTTAAATAATTTACATCATTGCCCTTTTCTATATGTAATAAACCATAATCTTCTTGGGCGTTAACCAGTAATTTAGCGGCCTCTAAATCTATGTTGGTTAAGAATCTATATTTTGTAGTTTCGGTATCTTTAAACGCGTTGGTTACCAAACCTGATTCGTCTAAAATGGCTATAGTTCTTACTTTATTATTACTGATTTGCGACAAATAAGCTACCGTTGCAATAAGTGCAATTAGTACAATCGGACTTAAAATAGTCATCACAATAAATGCTTTATTTTTAACCTTCGTTAAATACTCTCTTTTAATTATGAGTGGTAAATGATTCATGTTTAACTATTATTCTGAATGGCTTTTATAAAAATATCGTTTGTGCTTGGCAGTAATTCAATAAAGTGAGACACTTCTCCTTTAGTAGTTAAATACTGCAAAAAATCGTTAGGCTTCTCTATCGCTCCTAATTTTACATTTAACTTTAATTGCTCGTCTATTGTTTTGAATTGTGCTGGAGACACATCAAATTTATCGGTTAACTCTTTGTGTAAAGCATCGATATTTGACGTTTTTACTCCGATTTCGTAAGAGTTATCTTTATACGCTCTTTTTATATCTGTTAACCTACCGTCTAATATTTTATTAGACTTATTAATTAATGCAATATGATCGCATAATTCTTCGACAGACTCCATACGGTGTGTCGAAAAAATAACAGTTGCGCCATTATCGCGTAAACGTAAGATTTCGTCTTTTATAAGGTTAGCATTTATAGGATCGAATCCAGAAAAAGGCTCATCGAAAATTAACAGTTTAGGTTCGTGTAAAACGGTGACTACAAACTGAATTTTTTGCGCCATTCCTTTAGATAGCTCTTGAATTTTTTTATTCCACCAATCTCCAATTTCTAAACGTTCGAACCAATAGTGCAATCGCTTTTTGGCTTCAGCTTTACTTAAGCCTTTTAATTGTGCTAGATATAGCGCTTGCTCGCCAACCTTCATAGATTTATATAAACCCCGTTCTTCTGGTAAATATCCAATATCTCTAACATGGTGATTCTTTAAAGGTTCTCCATCTAAAATTACATGTCCGGAATCGGGCATGGTAATTTGATTTATGATACGAATTAAAGTGGTTTTTCCAGCACCATTTGGTCCTAACAAACCAAAAATACTGCCTTTAGGAACGTCTATAGAAACTTGGTTAAGCGCTGTAAAATCTCCAAATTTTTTAGAAATATTATGCGCCTCTAAAATGTTATGCATTCGTGAGTTTAGTTAATTAGGATGTAAAGATATTAAATGTAAGACAACAAGTTTAATTATATGCATAAAAAGCAATAATCGCTAAAATCACAAAACCCACCCTTAGATAAACATAAGGATGGGAAAAAAATTGCTATGAAAAAGAAAAATTTACTAATTTCAATTAGTAATAATCCAAATATAGTACTTTATATTAAATAACCCTTAATTTTTTATTATAATTTTTACGAATTACATAAAAACAAAAACATCCGCCATATATGACGGATGTTTAAGGTGTACTTAATTATTGTTTTTTTTTAAGAAAACATATCTTTTACTTTCTCAAAAAACGATTTATCAGAACTTTCCGGTTTTGGTGAAAAATGTTCGTCTTCACGCATGGCTTCGAAAAAATCTTTTTGTTGTTTATTCAATGTTTTAGGAGTCCATACATTTACATGTACTAATAAATCTCCTTTGGCGTAACCATTAATATTTGGTATACCTTTACCTCGTAAACGTAAAATCTTACCCGATTGTGTACCGGCTTCAATTTTAATACGCACTTTACCTGTAACGGTTTCAATTTCCTGAGATGTTCCTAAAACAGCATCTGGTATAGTTACGTATAAATCGAAATGAAGATTGTCACCTTCACGTTGTAAACTGCTATGTGCTTCTTCTTCTATCGCCACTAAAAGATCTCCAGAAATTCCCATTGAACCAGGAGCCTCGTTACCTTTGCCAGTCACTTTTAATTGCATGCCATCTACAACACCTGCTGGTATTTTAATGGAAACTGTTTCTTCTTTAACAATTAACCCTTGAGCATCTGCATCTTTAGGTTTTTTATCTATAGTCTGACCAGAACCACCACAAGCCGTACAAGGTGCCGCTGTTTGCATACGACCTAGAATAGTATTTGCAATACGTGTAACCTGACCAGAACCCTGACAAGTAGGACACGTATTATAAGTAGTACCCTCAGCCTGAACTTTACGTCTTACTTTAACTTTCTTTTCTACGCCGTTAGCAATTTCTTCTAACGTTAATTTTACACGAATTCTAAGGTTACTTCCTTTAACTCGGCGTTGGCCTCCGCCACCACCAAATCCTGAAAATCCGCCACCGCCGAAACCGCCGCCACCAAAGATATCACCGAATTGGCTAAAGATGTCGTCCATGTTCATATGGCCACCACCTCCAAAGCCACCTCCGCCACCACCTTCGAAGGCTTGGTGACCGAATTGATCGTATCGTGCTTTTTTATCTTGGTTACTTAAAATTTCGTAAGCTTCTGCTGCTTCCTTAAACTTGGTTTCTGCTTCCTTGTTATCTGGATTCTTATCTGGGTGGAATTCAATAGCTTTCTTTCTGTAAGCCTTTTTAATTTCAGCCCCAGTTGCATTTTTGCTAACTCCTAGAATTTCGTAATAATCTCTCTTCATTGTATATGTGTCCCTTTCGACCGTTAATATTTTTTTACACTATAATTTAGTAAGTAAATGTCTTATTGCCCAATTACAACTTTAGGAAACCGGATTACCTTTTCTCCTAATTTGTATCCCTTTTCAATTACATCAATAATTTTTCCTTTTAAATCTGGTGTTGGAGCAGGAATTTGAGTAATAGCTTCATGATGATCTGCATCAAACGTATCACCGGCTTGTACTTCTACAATTTCTAAACCTTTATTTTGTAACAAATTTTTAAGTTTATTACTAATTAACTCGACACCTTTTAAAAGGTCCTTTTCTTTGGTTTTTGAAATTTCGCCATAAGCACGATCAAAATCGTCTAATACAGGTAACAACGCAACCATGACATCCTGGTTGGCAGTTTTAAACAACTCAATACGCTCTTTTGAAGTTCGTTTTTTGTAGTTCTCGAACTCCGCAAACAATCTTAAAAATTTATCTTTTTCCTCTTTTAGTTTAATTTGCAAATCTTCTTCAACAGATATTTCCTGATTTTCAACTACTTGCTCCTCTATATTTTCGTTCTCAACGTCGTTTTGTATCTCTTCTTTACTCATGTCTTACATATTTAAATAAACACTACCAATGAAAGGCAAAAGTACTGCCATCTTTCTGAATTTGCCAAAATGTCACAAATAAATTTTATCTTTTATTCATAAGTCATTCTATTTTAATTAATTTTGAAATTAACCATAAAACACTACAACATGAAAAATAAAATTTTAACGCTAATGTGCGTATTATCAATGGGAATAGCAACTACTTCTTGTAAAGACAAAGGTAAAGAAGTTGATGCTAAAGCAGCCGAACCGGTAGCAGAAAGTGCTCAAGCATCTGAGACATACAATGTAGATGTAGCGAATTCTTCTATCGAGTGGAAAGGATTTAAACCTACAGGAACACACTTTGGAACTGTAAATATTGAGTCTGGAGAACTTACCACCGACAATAACAGTATACAGAGCGGAAGCATAGTAATAGATATGAAAAGTATTGTTGCATTGGATGTTGACGGTGACAAAAAAGAGAATTTAGAAGCTCACTTAAAAGGAACTGTTGAAGGTAAAGAGGGAGACTTTTTTAACGTAAACGAATTTCCTACAGCAGGATTTGAAATCACTGGTGTATCTAAAAATGAAATAGGAAAAACCATGTTAGCTGGAAATTTAACAATGCGTGGAATCAAGAAAAATGTATCGTTCCCTGTAACGGTTTCTGTAAGTGACGACTCGCTTAGTATAGTCAGTGAAACTTTTGAAATTGACAGAACGGTTTGGGGAATTAATTACGGTTCTAAATCTGTTTTCGATAATCTAGGAGACAAATTTATTAATGACGAAATTGAGTTAACGATTAAAGTTAACGCTACAAAATCTTAATACAATCATAGATTTAATTTAGTAAGAAGACTATCTGAAAAGATAGTCTTTTTTTATTTCAGCAATTCTAATAAAGCGGGCTGTAAGTTAGGGTACTTAAACACAAAACCTTCTCCGACAAGCTTTTTACAGCTTACACGCTGACTCGAAAATAATAAATAAGACATTTCCCCCAATATCAGTTTCATCGCTACTTTTGGAATATTTGGCAAGAACATAGGTTTATTTAAAGTCTTGGCAATAGACTTTACCAGTTCGCCTTGTGTAACAGGGTTTGGAGCTACTGCGTTAAAAGTACCTTCTCCACAATACTTTAACAAGTACACAAACACACGCACCACATCGTCTACGTGTATCCATGATTGCCACTGTTCTCCGGTTCCAAACACGGCTCCTAATCCCATCTCGGTAGGCTTTTTTAATTCGCTTAAAACGCCACCTTTTTCAGAAAGCACAAGACCAATTCTAACTTTTGCAACCTTTATGTTAAGTCCAAAAAACGTATCTACTTCGGTTTCCCAAGCTTTAACCACATCGCCTAAAAACGAATCGTCTACTTCTGTTTCTGTCTCGTTATATAAGCGCGTTAGTGAATCTGGATAAACACTTATACCACTAGCAGAAATAATTTGTAATACATTATGGTTAGGCACCGATCGGAGACCTTTATGCAGTAATCGCGCAGATAACACACGACTATCTATAATATCTTTTTTATTTGAAGCCGTCCAACGTTTTGAAACAGTACTTCCTGCTAAATGAATAATAACTTCAACATCCTGAAAGCAATCGGTATCAATTTCGTTAGTATACGGATTCCAATAATACCCCTGATAGTTTTCTTTACTGACTATTTTTTCTTTTGAGGTTGTTAAATATTTGACACTCACATCCTTCTGGAGACAAAGTTCCACGATTTTACTTCCCAAAAGTCCAGTAGCGCCAGTAATTAAAACACCCATATTCTAATTTTTAAGCAAAAATACCAAATACAAGAGTGTCAAGACACTACATTAAGTAAGGTTTAACAGTAATCTGCCTAAACTTTAGTAAATAATTATATTTTTCTAATCAATTTGAAGTTTATATTTCTGCAATAAACCTTCTAGATCGGAACTTGAGAATTTAGCACCTTTCATTTTATTAAGTTCCGGATCGATTATAAAATTGTAAGCCGTCTGAAAATGTGCTCCTTCTAAATTGGAGTTAAAAAACTGAGTTTCTAGTAAATTACATTCGTCAAACACAGCTTGAGACAAATCGGTTTCATTAAAAGTAGCTTGTTGTAATTCGCAATTAATAAATAAAGTCTGTTTCAGTTTTAAAAAATCGAATTGCGCCATTTGTAAATTACAATTGGTAAAATTAAATCGCATTAAAAAGGTACTTACAGATTTAAAATTTAGACCCAATAATTTACAACCTGAAAACGTGACATCATTTAAGGTTGTATTTTTAAGTGTTGCATTACTTAAATTACAATCTATAAATTCACATTCGTTAAATACAATACCAGAGAGGTTTCCGTTAGAAAAGTCGCATTGCTCGAATGAACAACTTTCGTAATTCCCAATTGGCAACGGACTACGACTAAAATTTTCTTTTTTAAATAACTCGTCTTCAATAATAGGACTCATAATACGGTTTTATAACGGTTTATTGGCTCTTAACATTTCTCTTTTTCCAGGAGGACCAGGAATGCGATCTACTAAAAAACCTACGGTTTGCATAGCACGTCTGGCATTTCCCTGCGCAGAATAAGTAACTAAAACACCACCGGGTTTTAAAGCTTTATACATAATTTTAAATACAGCTTCTCCCCATAATTCAGGTTGTACCCTTGGCCCGAATGCATCAAAAAACACGAGGTCATATAATGCTACATCGGTAATATCATTAAATATTTTTTCTTGTTTTAATAATGAAAATTTAGAAGTTATATCGTGCATAACCTCCCAAGATACATCGTGAAGTGTATTAAAAACCGATTCTTGCGTACCAGATAAAATTTCTTTAGAATAATTTATATGTTGTAAATGTTCGGAGGTTACAGGATAAGCCTCTACACCTGTATACTTAATTTTACAATGTAAACTTTCTGCGTGTAAACACGTTAAAAAGGCATTTAAGCCTGTCCCAAATCCTATTTCTAAAACTGAAAGCTCTTGTTTTTCAGGGTACTTATCACTCCAGTAATCTAATCCAGAAGTAATAAATACATGTAGTGCTTCTTGAATTGCACCATGTCGCGAATGATAGGTTTCGTCTAAATCTGGCAAATATATGGTTGAAGAACCATCGGCTGTAGTAATAATTTTACGTTCCAAAACACTGAAAATTGAGATAGATTAATTAAAATACTAAAATCTAATAGAAGGTACTGCGAATCTAAATTAGCAGTTAAAACAAGACGTAAATATACACGATTTTTAAATCACTTTTGGAATTTTTATACTACTTTTATACTATAATTTAATATACTGTTTAATTAAGTAAATTGTAATATTTTGACAAATTCGATTGAAATTACAAAAGCAAAAACGAGCAAGATACAAGATGTAGATTTTGAAAATTTGTCTTTTGGAAAGGTTTTTACAGATCACATGTTTACTTGTGATTTTAAAAATGGTGAATGGCAGAAGCCTGAAATTACGCCATATGCTCCACTAACTTTAGATCCTTCGGCACGTGTTTTTCATTACGGCCAAGCTGTTTTTGAAGGAATGAAAGCATATAAAGACGATGCTGGTAAGGTCTGGTTATTTAGACCAGAAGATAATCTTGCACGTATAAACAAATCTGCAGAGCGTCTGGCTATGCCAGCATTTCCTCACGATCTCTTTATGGATGGTTTAAAAAAACTAATTAATTTAGATCAGGATTGGGTAAAACCAGGTTTTGGAAACTCGCTTTATATTAGGCCTTTTGTAATTGCTACAGAACCTGAAATTGCAGCTTCTCCTTCTTCAGAATATAAATTTTTAATTATTTGTTCGCCAGCACAATCTTACTATTCTGGAGATGTTCGTGTATTGGTGGCAGAACAGTTTAGCCGTTCGGCAAATGGTGGTGTTGGTTTTGCTAAAGCTGCTGGCAACTATGCTGCTCAGTTTTATCCTACAAGCTTAGCAAACAAAGAAGGTTTCCAACAAATTATTTGGACAGATGCCAATACGCATGAATTCCTAGAAGAAGCCGGAACAATGAATGTCTTTTTTAGAATTAACGACACTTTATATACGGCACCAACAAGCGAACGTATATTAGATGGTATTACACGTAAAAGTATCATTCAAATTGCTCAAGATGCAGGTATTACAGTAGAAATTAGACCAATTAAAGTTAGCGAAATTGTTGAAGCTAGTAAAAATGGTTCCCTAAAAGAAATTTTTGGTTCAGGAACAGCGGCTGTTGTTAGTCCGATATCTGCTTTCTCACATAAGGGAGAACTATTCGAAATTCCTAAACAAGACGATAAATACTCCGATAAATTTAAAAAATTACTTAACGGAATTCAATACAATACACTTGAAGACCCTTACGGTTGGAGACAAAGTATATAAAACATAAAAGAGCGATTATTTTAAAATAGTCGCTCTTTTTTTTACTTCTTTAAAATGGAAGCAATATCCGGGGCAAAGTAATTAGGCCCTTTTAATACTTTCCCATCTTCTCTATAAATTGGTTCTCCGTCGCTCCCCAATTTACTCATATTACTTCGTTGTATCTCATTAAACACGGCTTCTATTTTATGCTGTAAACCATGTTCTATAATAGTACCACATAATATGTATAGCATATCGCCTAAGGCATCTGCAACTTCTACAAGATCTTTATTATTAACAGCTTCTAAATATTCTTCATTTTCCTCTTTCATTAAATTATAACGCAACAAATTCTTACTCTCACCTAAATCGGCACGTTCTACTTCGCTAAATCCTAATTTATAAGCAGTATGAAATGCTTTTACAGACTCTATTTTATTCTTCATATTATAAAAATATTATTATTTTGATTACATTTACAGACTTGATAATTTTATATACAAACCCTAGTTTTTAAGCTAATTATTAAGTTTTTAAAATTAAATCAGCTTATTTTTAATTAATTCTTACAGTGCCGCATGTTTACAGAAGGTCAATTAATTTTTGGAGTCATATTTTTTATAGTTTTTGCTATCTCAATATTTTATACTTATAAAAAAGATTTTGCATTACACAAGAAATATTATAGCGGTAGTATATGGGTTCTTGTAGGTTTTATAGCGTTCCTATTATTTATTATCTGCATAAAATTAATATTTAAAGGTTAATAATTACCCGATTTCCTTTATAAATTTTACGTCTCTGTAACGCTTTTCAATAGCTCTTGATTTTCACGAGTAAACCATCCTATTTAAAACACCTTTAGGTCTACTAAATCTGAAGACATACCTTCTATAAATCGCGTAAAATTCAGTTGTCTTTCGCTAAAAAAAACAGAAAAAGTTCTGCATATTTAAAGAACGAATCTGCTTTTTAAAAAATTGAAATAAAATTGATTACCTTTGATTTCATACAACTTACACTAATGAAATCTACCAAATATATACTATTCATATTACTAATTGCGTTCATTGGTTCTGCAATTTACATTGCGGTACAACCTAACGAAATTAGCTTTTCTAAAACAAGAACGATACACGCGCCACAAGAAGTAATCTTTAATTATGTTAAAGATTTAAACCATTGGAAATCTTGGGCGCCTTGGAAAAAAACAAGCACTTCAGACTCCATTTTAAATGATAAAGAATACACTTGGTTAGAAGATAATGCCATTGGAAGAATTACAACTACCGAAGTTTATAAACCTTCAGAAATTAAGCAAAAACTTACATTTCCAGACTATCCAAAATCTCAATTAGATTGGAAGATAGATTCATTATCTCCACAGACATCAACTGTAACGTTTAGTATGCGTAGTGATAATATACCATTTAAAAAGAAAGCCTATTATGCGCTATTCGGCACTCCTGAAGAAAATCTAGCGCCAAAATTCGAAACCAGTCTTATGCAGTTAGATTCTGCTGTTTCTAAAAGCATGAAAGTTTATAGTATTACCATAAACGGCATAACAAATCACAGTGGTGGTTATTATTTATACAATACAACATCCAGTAAAATGGATAATTTTCAGGATAAAATAAAGGTTATGATGCCTGAAATTACTGATTATGTTGCTAAAAACAATATTCCGATGGCTGGTTTTCCTTTTGTACTATATCATAAATGGGATGAAGCAAACAATGCCGTAATTTTCTCGTGTTGTGTCCCTACTAGTACACAAGTTCTCACAACAAATAGCGATATTCTAACAGGCTCCTTACCTGCTTTTAAAACACTTAAAACAACCCTAAAAGGAGATTATAATTATTTAGACGAAGCAAGGGAAACTACGTTCGAGCATATAAAAACGAATAACCTGGAAACCGCACAAAGTAATATTATGCTAGAAACGTATATTACAAATCCGAAATATAAAATAAACCCTGCCGATTGGGTTACTGAAATTTACGTTGCATTAAAAGAGGAATCGGATACCCTTCCGTTAGATTTAAAAGGATTAAAACTGCCATTGGATAATGATAACTAAAAGCTACAAGCACAGATGAAACAATTGCTCTTAGTGTTTATTGGTGGAGGTTCTGGTAGTGTTCTACGGTTTTTAATCAGTAAATATTTAAACAGTCCCAATACAGGTATTCCTTACGGAACTTTTTTAGCTAATATTCTTGGGAGTTTGTTAATAGGAATTATTCTAGGCTTGGCTTCTAAAAACCATTTTATCACTCAGAATCACACTTTATTACTAGCGACAGGATTTTGTGGCGGATTAACAACCTTTTCTACCTTTGCTTACGAAAATCATATGTTTTTAAAAATGGGTGACTTTCTAAATTTTACCATGTACACCTTTACAACTTTCACACTTGGATTTTTCGCTGTATTTCTTGGCGTTTATATAATTAAAGCTATTTAATTCTTTACAAAAGCTTTTACTCCTGCTTTTATCTCGGTATTTAAATAATTTGCTCTTGGCACAATCGGACAAGAATATTTTTCGTCGTAAGCGCAATACGGATTATAGGCGGTATTAAAATCTATAGTTATAATACTATCGCGTTCCTTATCATGAACTAGAACTTCAATATAACGGCCGCCACCATAAGTAGAGTCACCATTGGTATTATCTAAAAAAGGTAGAAATAAATAATCTTCTTCACCTTCTTCGTCTAGTAAATCTTGACTTTCATATATTTTAAGTTCAAAATCCTCTCCCTTAATCTTAAAATTTACCACACCAAAAACACGTTCTTTAGACATACGATCGGTAGTTGTTGGCATTTCAAAAAATGTACTATCTGGTGTATGTTTTAACCTTGCTTGCACAACGTAGGCCGAATCAAATTCAAAAAAATCTAAACCTCTAAAAGCTTTACGATCCTTCTTTTTTAATGGAGACGTACTCGCATCTTTAAAACTTGCGTTTAACGATTTTTGAAAAGGTGTATCTCCTAGCAAAGGTTTTTTATTTTGAAAACACGAACACAAACAGAAAAATAGACAGATATATAAGAATGATTTCATTTGAATAAAATTTGAGTTTCAAAAATACAACTTATACTTTTTTTATCTAGATTTGAACTTATAAATATACAAATCATGTTAAGCAGAAAAGTAAATTATAAACTTACCCGTGTATCTAAATCGAGATACTGGACTCTCTGTATATAACATTTTACTATTTTATATAATAAACGTCCAACCTTTTTTAAGTTGGACGTTTTTTTTTGTACTAATCAACCAAAACCAATGAAAACTATTTTTAGAGCTTACGTGAACACCTTTAAAGGCCTTTCTACCGAGGTATGGTGGTTAGCTTTAATAACATTGATAAACCGAGCGGGAACCATGGTGATCCCTTTTTTATCCTTATATCTTACAAAAAATTTACACTTTACGTTATCTGATGTGGGTTGGATTATGAGTGCATTTGGCGCAGGCTCTGTTGTAGGCTCTTGGTTAGGTGGTAAATTAACCGATAAAATTGGATACTACAAAGTCATGGTTTTTAGTCTTGTGCTTTCAGGATTCTTGTTTATATCACTTCAGTTTTTAAATACGTTTTTAAGCATTTCTATTGGTGTTTTTATATTAATGATCGTGGCAGATATGTTTAGACCTGCCATGTTTGTGGCTTTAAGTGCATACAGTAAACCTGAAAACAAAGTAAGATCGGTAACATTAATACGATTAGCAATAAATCTAGGATTTTCTGCTGGACCCGCTATTGGTGGGTTAATTATAGTCACCTTAAGTTACGGTGGCTTATTTTGGGTAGATGGTATTACATGCTTCTTAGCAGGTATTTTATTACTCAATGTTTTACACCCTAAAAAAGCAAGAATAGCAGATGAGATTTTGGTTACAAATCCAAAATCGGCTTACAGCGATGTAAACTATATTATCTTTTTATTCGCCATGTTATTATTCGGAATTGCATTTTTACAGTACTTCTCTACCGTTCCTTTGTTCTACAAAGAAGTACATCACTTATCGGAATTTGAGATTGGATTATTAATGGGAATGAACGGATTTATAATTTTTGCCTTAGAAATGCCGTTAGTAAAATCCTTAGAGAAGCCTACATATTCTAAAACAGGCTTGGTTGTTTTTGGAGCTGTATTAACGGGCCTAAGTTTTGTATTTTTAAATATAAGCGAATGGGCTGGCGTTTTAGTAATTGGTATGTTGTTTATGACCATAGGTGAAATGATAGCTTTTCCATTCTCGAATGCATTTGCTTTAGAACGTGCCAAAAAAGGAAATCAGGGTGAATACATGGCACTATACAGTATCGCTTTTTCTATAGCACATATTATTGCCCACAACTCGGGTATGCACCTTATCGAAAAATATGGGTACCAAATAACATGGTACATCACCACAGTTGTGATGATTGTATGTGTTGCAATATTATACTATCTTAAATGGAGAATGATACAACAGAAAGACAAACAGTAAATACAGTTATTAACGCGTAGAATCACGTACAACAATATCGGTCTCTACAAGCTCTGTAGCAAATGTATTAGAGTCTGCTTTTTGTTCTAGCTTTTCTATTAATTTTTTAACCGCTGTTGCTCCCATAATTTCTCCATGCTGACTCACACATGTTAGTTTCGGATTAGAATGACGTGCTAATAATCCATTAGAAAAAGAAATAACCGCTAAGTCTTCTGGAATTTTATATCCATTTTCATTTGCTAACTTCATTGCTGCAACAGCCGTAGACTCGTTAGTAGAAATAATACCATCTATGGTTTGTTTAAATAAAGGACTTATCATAGATGCATATTGTTTGTAATCGGCTTCTGATTCATTTATCACCAAATTTTCATCAAAAGGTAAATTATTTAGAGCCAATCCTTTTTTATAACCTTCGAAACGAATCTTACCTTTACTTAGATTTTTAAATGGGGAAACAAAAGCAATACGCTTACATCCTTGCTTAGCCAAATCTGTAACGGCATTAACCGAACCGTTAAAATCGTCGTTAATAATTTTATCACACTCAATGTGGTCGGAAACACGATCGAACATCACTATAGGAAATCCAAATTTTACAGAATCTTCAAAATGACTATACGCACCATTTTCTTCAGTCTCTTTAGAAATAGACAGCAAGAAACCATCAATACTTCCCGTTGAAAGCATATCTAATATTTCTGCCTCTTTCTGGTAGGACTCGTTAGAAATACACGTAATAATTCTATACCCATTCTTTGCGGCTTCCTTTTCTATACCTTGCAACACTTGCATATAGAAATAGTTAAGCATATTAGGGATAATTACACCTATACTTTTAGTACGTTTATTTTTTAAACTTAAGGCATTATAATTGGGTCTGTAATTTTTTTCTTTAGCGTAATTCTGAATTAAAATCCGAGTTTCCTCACTAATTTCAGGAATATCATGAAGCGCTTTAGATACTGTTGAAACGGATACATTTAATGCTTTCGCAATATCTTTTAAGGTCGTTTTTTTCATGAAAATTGCTATTAATTTATTAGTGAATTTGATTTTGAGAGTAAAAAATTAAAAAGATAAAATTATAATAAATTTATGAATTTAAAAAGTCTAAATTTTTATTAATTATTAAATTTTAGATAACTTAATGATTGTTTTACAATAGTTTCGTTAATCAAAGTGCTATTTGAAATCACATTATACAAAAAATCTATATTTTTTTCGCTTGGTAGAATATAACACAAATTATCCGAAGTTTAATTTATTGTTTCCACAATATTAAAGCAGAATAATAATGGCTAAATAGGTGTTAAACTTTGAATTCTCAACACATTATTACAAATTAGTGACTAATTTTGTGCACTTTATATTATAAAATGACACACTCTAGTAATACTAACATAAAAAATCTAATCATCTACCAAAAGTCTCTAGATGTATTTAAATTATCTAGACATATTGCCTCCTATATCACATACGATAAAGATATCCTTTCTATGCACAATTCTAAACATTACGTAGATAAGTATGCAGATAAATTGGTTATTGATGCGCTAGGTTTAGTACCTAAAATTGTGGAAACCGAAAATGAAACAGATCAAATTAAGAAGGTAAAACGCGCAAAGTCTTTACGGTTTTTCATAGATCGATTATATTATAATACGAGACATTTAGAAACGACTAGAACCAATGGCTCAGATTTTATAAAATTACTTCGAATAGAACTTAAAAAGTTAAGAATTATTCACAAACAATATGTTCGTTCTTTAATCCAATTAAATTAGTAGCTTAACTTTTCCTATTAATAGCTTCTAATACCAAGCGTATTTCCCCATAACTATATTTATCATCTAATTTCATCTTTAAATCAGATAGATTTTCAAACTTAGTTTTAGGGATAATCTCATACAATTCGTTGTAAGTTTGTTTACTCATTACATCCGTCATTTTGACAACCCCTTCAGGTATAAAATGTGCCAAATGTCCGAAGATGGTGTTTTCATTTAAGTCCCGTTCCTGAGCGATTTCACTAATCGATTTGCCAGATTTGAATAAGTCTAGAGACAGATCTTTAGTATTTATTTTATTATCTTTAGTATCTTCATCTGTAAAGATAGTTTCGTCAGATTCCGTTTGTATATCATTTTCGTCACAGTAATCACGTATAACCTTTAAAATTGCACTTCCATACTTTTCAACCCTAGTCTTCCCCATACCATTTACTAACAAAAGCTCATCTTTAGTTACCGGGAGTACTTCACAGATTTCATACAACGATTTTTGAGTAAAAACCTGGAAATGGACCAAATCATTTTCAGTAGCAATTTCGTTCCTTAAAACACGTAATAATTCAAATAACTCCACATTAATAGTTCCGTCTACAACAGATTTTCTAGACTTTCGAGGCTTTTCTTTTGCCAAGAAAACAGATTTAGCGCGTAACTCTAAAAGTCTTTTGGTCGTAAAATTATCGGTTAGAGCATTAAAATAAAAACACTTAGAATCATACAGCTCCTCTATAATATCCATATTTTTAGTAATATCTCCTCCCACTGCTTTATTGTCTGTAGTAAAACTAAACGCTTTTAGCGGACCACCGATATTCATTTCTGTTTCTTGTTTAAAATAAGAAATAGCCTTTTTAAAACGCTCTTGAATGGTATCATTAGATTCTAACGAGTTGGATTCATCTTCCGACAATTGTCTGAGTTGTGCATTAAAACCATTACTTACTTTTAGCAGGTTGGTTATGGTATTTTTAATGGTGACCATCTCATGTTCGACCTTTCCCTGAATACTATTCCTATTTTTATAAAAGATATCTAGAATACGATTTACAGGATATAGAAATTCATAGAAACCGAATACTTCTGCGATCAAATCTAGTTGAAATAATTTTTGAGAACGTTCTAGAATATATTGATCCGGTTCATTTTCTTCAGCGTTTTTATTAAAGGTTAAAACGTGATTATCTGTTATAATCTGGTTGGAACTAATTTTACTCTTAAGCACCAAACCATCAAGAGATTTACAACGACTTAATGCCACATAGGTTTGTCCGTGGGCAAATGCCGCACCAGCATCTATAATTGCTTTTTCAAACGTTAGCCCTTGACTTTTATGTATCGTTATTGACCAGGCCAATCGTAGCGGAATTTGAGTGAAAGCGCCAATTTTCTCTTCGGTAATGGCTTTGCTTTCTTTATCTACACCGTAATTTATATTTTCCCAGGTTTCAGCCTTGGTTACTATATTAAAATCATCATCAGGACATTTTACGGTAACTTCACCCTTAGTTAATTCAATTACCTTCCCGATTTTACCATTAAAATAGCGTTTGTCCTGACTACTATCATTCTTAATAAACATGACTTGTGCTCCAACTTTAAGCTTTAAAGACTCACTATTTGGATATGAAAACTCTGGGAACTTACCTTCTACAATAGCGTTATAAGTAAATACCTTGGTATCAAGTTTATCTAATTCTAGTGTATTTGTGGCTTCTGCCTTATTATTATGAGTTGTTAATGAAATATACCCTGAATTAGCCTCTGGAGTAAAATCTGAAATGAACCTTTTATTTAATTCTTCAGCACCTGCAGGACTAAGCTGATTATTCCTAATTTCATTAAGAATTTGAATGAATGTTGGATTTTCCTGTCTATAAATGTGTTTCAATTCAATGGTTATCGCATCACATTGATGGTAAGCATGACTACTAAAAAAGAAACCATTCGAATAATGAGATCTTAACAATTGCCAATCTGAGTCCTTAATAACGGGAGATAATTGCTGTAAATCTCCAATCATTAGTACCTGAACACCACCAAAAACTTTATTTCTATTTCGAAAGCGACGTAAGGTTTTATCTATACCATCCAATAAATCGGCTCGAACCATACTAATTTCATCAATGACCAATAAATCCATGGATTTAATAATATTGATTTTAGTTTTATTGAACCTTCTGTTAAAACCACTTGGATTATTTAAATCAGCATCCGGTAAAATAGGACCAAAAGGAAGCTGAAAAAAAGAATGAATAGTTACTCCTTTTGCATTAATCGCTGCAACTCCTGTAGGGGCAACAACTACTAGACGTTTTAAACTATCCATTTTTAACTTATGTAAAAATGTAGTTTTTCCAGTACCAGCTTTACCTGTTAAGAACAAAGAACGGTTTGTATTATTCACAAATTCCCATGCTAAATCCAGTTCCTTATTGACAGCCATTATATAAACGTTTTAAAAAATATATTTTGAAGGTACTATATTTATTTACTTTTTAGAAGAAGAATTTATAATTATTGCAATACAGAAGTCGTTTATTATAGGAATATAATATCTTACTTAATCATGGTATTGATGAGAATAATATGGGTAATTGAACAAAATTTTGCTACGTTTTGTTCTCGGCTCCGCTCGAACGCCCTTTAAAGGAATATTGTAAATTTTAAATTCCCCAAAAGTATATAAACAAAAAAATCCTCAACATATAAATGTTGAGGATTTAGTTTTAAAAAAGGCGACGACCTACTCTCCCACAAATGCAGTACCATCGGCGCTAATAGGCTTAACTTCTCTGTTCGGAATGGTAAGAGGTGAGCCCTATCGCAATAATCACCTTAAATTGTTGATCGTTAGATGTAATTAATTACAATCTAATCAACCGCGCTAATGCGCAAATATCTTAACATATTGAAAAAGGACCTTAATAGTCTTTATTTTAAAAATACTTTATAATAATAATTCTTTTTAACTTAATAAAAAAACATGCGCCCCTCATTACTCTTGCAAGTAACTGTCCTCTATATTACTATAAAGTTAGAGGGGGCTTCCATACAATAAGCCTATGGGTTATTAGTACTACTCGGCTATGACATTACTGCCTTTACACCTATAGCCTATCAACGTGGTCATCTCCCACGACCCTTTAAAGAAATCTCATCTTGTGGTGGGTTTCGCGCTTATATGCTTTCAGCGCTTATCCCTTCCCAACGTAGCTACTCAGCAATGCTCCTGGCGGAACAACTGATACACCAGAGGTTGGTCCATTCCGGTC